>NZ_VIUE01000004.1 GCF_007828215.1 Pseudomonas sp. SJZ074
TTTTGTGTGGTGCAACACAAGCTGCCGACTCATGCAGGTCTCTTCAATATTCCAACTTCTTGATTTTTCGTAAGAAAATTCGGGGATTCCTCAGGGTCTGTCCCCGTTTATCTTCACTCAGGAGGGATCTCTCAGGGTCTGTCCCTGAGGGATCTGCGCAAACCCAAGCCCGGCTTGCCTCGCTTGTTTGATCGGCCAAAACAAAATAGCGGCTGCGAAACATCATCGAACGCATGTTCGGCTGGCTGAAGGAAAGCCGCCGCATCGACACACGCGTCGATAAGCTCGCGAAAAGTTATGCAGCGATGGTCTCGTTAGCTTGTGCTATGCGCTGTTTACGACATTCCTTTTCGTACAGTGCCTAACTCTTCAGGAAGACCTCGACGTTTACCGCCCCAGTCTTGCGATCAACTCGGGCTCGACTAATCACCTTTGCGTTCAACGGCTGCTCGGAAGGTATGTATATTTCAAACACGCCCTCGCCCTCGGTTTCGAATTTCCCCAGCGTCCAATTGGACTGATCCTCTTTTGACGGTTCCGGATACTCACTTAACGCCAGACGCGTAGCCTCCTTAGCGATTGGCTCCATTTCATCCAAGCTCATCAACTTCTTCGTCACCATGGCTTCCACCCATTCAAGCTATCACCGTTCGGCGTAAATATGCCTCGTTGCCCCATCGAATTGAAGATGGCACTCTGATTGCGACCCGTCGCACGAAGAACTGCTTGGTCACCAGGTGACGAGCGCAGCACGCCAGCTTCAAATCCCGGATGCGTATGTGAAGACCAGCGCCAGCCTCGATCAGATAGTTGGGACGCCATTTCTGGACTAATCGGCACTGAGCCGACATCGCCTCGGAAAATTAAACGTCGTCCACCAGTCGAGAACATGGCAAACTCATCACCGGTTGCCGCAGTCAACGCAGCCAAGTCCCTCTGCCCAAATGCCTTATGAGCAATTGTGCTGGAGCCGAATTCTGGCAACTCCTCAAGTATTGACGCTTGACGCGAATTGAGCATGCCAAATCCTCGGGAAATAGCAGCAGGCTGGCCGCTAGCTGGATTTGCGGCTATTGTCAACTCACTGTTTGCAACACCCTTACCACTCATCTGCACTACATACTGCCTGGCTCCATCTACAGCAGAGGTAACGCGCTCAGCAATCATCTTGGCACCTAGTCCAAAAACTTCAACTGCTCCCTCCCTAAAAAGCTGCGAAACAGCAGACGCCCCTCCCCCTATACCGTGCCCAACCGCATTATTTAAAGTGACGTCATAAAGAACCCTGCCGACCGTGGAGTCAGCGGCATCTGCCAATAACGCGGGAGCGACCCCAAAAGTAAAATTCAGCGGAGCATTGAACACATTACTGACAGTTGCCAAGTTATCATGTACAAAATCACCATTCATCGGCTCACGAGGAATCACAGAATTACTATTCAAATAATCCAAAACACTTTCGGACAGCGACACTTCAGGAGCATACGGTTTAACAGCACTCACATTTTCTAGGGGAACGTCCGAATCTCGAATCGAAATCTGATAATCATAGACTGACGGACGGACCGTTTCACGCTCTAAATATGTTGTCCTCCCCCCAAAAACCCTTTCGTACAAATCGGTAGGAAGGATATTGCCATTATTCAGTGACTCCCTTGCCAATCTAGCAAGATCGGACCGGGTCATCGTGTCCGGCTGCTCTCCATTTTGAAGCATTTGGTCAAATAAATTGCTCCCTACGGATGCATATAATGGAGATTCATTTTTCTGAGCAGCAGCTAATCTATCGATCATGTCGTTGGCTAGGGTATTCCCAAAAGCATCTGCCGCAACCTGACCGTAATCAGGCCGTCCACCGCCAAACCATTTGTCTTTGATGGCCGCCGAAGCGTAGGCACTCACCTGCCCACGCACGGTTGAATTCAACAAGCCTCGATCGCCGCCCCCTACATACCCTGCGACAGTTGCCCCCGCAGCCGACGCGGCGACGCTTCGCCAACTGAATGAGGTATCAAGACCAGCGATGCGATTGGCGACTTGGCTGGTGGCGTAGTTAAAGACGCCTTGAGCTGGATAGGTTCTGGCGGCCGCGGTTAGGGCCCCGGAACCTGGCTGAGCGCCTTGTGCCAATGTATTGATGCCAGATGTGATTCCGTAAGTGAGGCCCCCGGTAATCCCGCTGACGGCTACCTGCCCCCAGGAGAATTTATCCACCGCGCCCATGCCCATGCCAACCGCCTGGGAAACCGCGCTACCCACGGCAGCCCCGATGATTGCACCGCCAAGACTAATAGTGGCAGCCGTTCCTGCCGCGGCGGCAGACAGTGCAGCAGTACCTGCGGCGGCCGCGCCGCCAAGGGTTGTGGCTGCTCCGCTGAGCACCGCGGTGGCAGCCCCCGCCGTAAACACCGTTGCAACCACGGCCACCACCACCATCACAATAGTTGCCAGCCCTCCGCTTTTCTTTTTCTTGGGCTTGGGCGGTGGTGGTGCTTTCGGGCTGGGGTTGATGTTGCCGATGACATCATCGGGGTCGTATGGCTTGAACGTGGTCGCGTCGTTGTGCGTACTGCTGACTACGTTAGGGATTTTCAGATTGTCGCCGGGCGTAAGTGCCTTGCTCACGTCCAGGCCGTTGGCGTCGGCGATCAGGTACCACATACCGGAATCACCCCAGACGCTCTGGGCAATGCTTTCCAGCGTGTCGCCCTGATTGACGACGTAATTGCTGGGGGTGCGCCCTGGGTAGTCAGGAGAGATTGGGGTGAAGGTATCGCTGACTTCCGGGGCGGAGGCATTGCCGATGTTCGCCAGAGCGGCGCCTTGATAGTACAGGTAGCTCTGGGCCACCCCGGAAGATTCCCGGCGCACAATCAGCCGACCTTCGGCGTTGGTTGCTAGTCCGCGGGTAAAGACGTTACCGCCGGTGCCAACGGCCTGTAGCAGTTCGCCGCGAACGGAGTATGTGTTGGTTGTGGTGCCTGGCGAGCCACCATTGGTGCGGGTGGCCGTGGCCTGGCCTTCCTTATAGCCATCGAACAGGACCTGCGCGGCGCTGAAGTTTCCTCGGTGGTTAATGGTGCCATTGGCATTATAGGCAACGTAACGATAGGCCCGCTGATTGCCTACGGCATCCAACATACCAAGCTCATTGAAATAATTTGCCTGAGTTAATACGCCACCACTATATTTCAATTCGCTAAGCGCCTGAGCGTCGCCGCGATAGTTATAGACATTACTGGTACTACTCGCAAGTGAGGTGTTGCTTCCTTTCCAGCTATAGGAGTAATCAGCTTGTCGGGCACGATTGCCGCGCTCATCATAAGATGCTGAAAAAAGAGTATACGCCCTGCCGAGAGGAGCGTAGGTGGCTTTTTTATTGAATGGGCCTCCGACTATACTTTTAGTAGCCATGGTAGTATCGGACAGACCTGCGCGGGCCACTTGCGCACCGGCGATAGTTGAAACCTGACCCAGATCGTTATAGATATAGGTCGAACGCAAATAGGCATCGCCGCTATATTCCTGCCAGTATGTCCATTCTCCAGGCTTAGGCCCGACTCTCTTTTCCTCATATATAGCCGCCTGCCAACGCTCGGAGCTTTGTCGTCTTCCAAGCACGTCATAACTGATGGCGTAGCCTTTTGCTGCGACACTCACAGTGAGCTCCTTTACAACAGAACTTTGACCGCGCAACGTACCGGCGACAATTTTGCCATTTTTCAGATAGCCTTCAGCAATCAACACCCGATCTTCCAGATCAAACTTGTACCAGTCATCGACAATCTTGCGAGTGCCAGACTGACTCGTCGTATCCATATATACCCGACGACGGTTACCCATTTCGTCATAGTCATACTTCAACGAATCCAGCCGCGCCGTGCTGACCAATGTGTATTGGGTACCGAGTGCCCCTACAAGTTGATTACCTACAGGCGCCTTAAGCTCCTTCAGCCGCCCCTGCTCATCAAACTTACTGCGCACCTCGTTGCTGCTTACTTGAGAAACAGCCCCGTTCAGATAACGCCCGCTGTTGACCTCCCTTATTCGATTCCCGCTCAGGTCATAGGCATAGCTCGAGGTGCGCGAATCCTCTCCAATCACTGTCCCCGCAGCATTCCTGGTGACCGAGCCCTCGACGATGCTGTTGGCCAACCCATTGCCGTAGTAGCTGTAAACCTTGTCCGGCCCTGCCCCGTTGGCAGTGATGAGGCTTTCTCTGATGAGTTGTCCGAAGCCGTTATAAGTAAAGCTGTACACCCGCCCGCCCAAGTCCTTACGACTGCTGAGGCGACCAAAATTCTCAGTGTCGTAGGCCCAGGTCAAGACTCCACCTAGTCCATCGATCTCTTTGACCTTACGGTTATCGACGTCGTACTCGATGGTTTTCTCAATTTTCGACTCGTTGCGCGTTTTAACGATATTGCCGCGCTCGTCGTACAAGGTGTACCTGGTGTTGCCCGCAACACCGGTGGTGGTACTGGACCAGTTGGCGTTTGCGACGCTGTTGAGGGTTTCCTCGACGGCACTGGCCCCGCTGATTTCGCCATACAAGCGCCCGGCCTGATCGTACTGGTTGGTCAACAACGTCACCGCCGCACCACTGCGGATGATGCCGTGGCTCAACTGACGATCCATGGCGTCATAAGCATCCACCAGCACCGTACCCAACGCATCCTGGGTCGCCACCCGATTACCGTTGCTGTCGACCCGATAATTGCGCGAATAACCCAAAGCATCGACATCTTGGATCAGCTCTCCAGCCTGGTTGTATACGTGCTGGCGAGTACGCAGTTCAGTGCTGGTAGCAACACCCGCGTAAGGCCCCATCAAATCGGTTTCCTGAATCAACTGACCCAAACCGTCGTAGCGTTTTTCATGGATCAGACTGGCGCGGTAGCTGGTGCCGTTTTCACGCAGAATGTCGGTAACCGGCAACGTTTCGGACAGTTGTTTATTGTTGTGATCGTAGGTGTAGGTGGTGAGGTAACCCCGCGCATCCGTGCGGCTGAGCAAGTTGCCCCAACGGTCGTATGCCTGCCGGATGATAGGGGTGGTCAAGGTCAACGTGACGTTGTTCAGTGTGTCGGCATTGAGGTTCGCCTCAAAGGCCGGCAGGTGCAGTTCGAGCGCGCGGCCGAGCACATCGTTGCGCACGTAGCTAATACGGTGATCGGCCGCGGTTGCGGCATCGCCGAGCTGGATGCTGCGACTGGCCTTGCCGGACAGGTCGTAGGCCAACTGGCTGATGCCTTGGGCATCTTGTTGCTGGATGACACGCCCGGCCTGATCGTAGTCATAGCGGGTGAGCAGGCTGCCGTTGAGCAGTTTCTGTGTGACTTCGCCGAAGCGATTATAGAGCACACTGTTACGGGTACCCTGCGCCGCACCATCGGCAGCGGTATACCAGTCGACAGTGGCAGTCTGCTGCCCGAGGGCGTCGTACTCGAAAGTACGCTTCAAGGTCTGGTTATAGCTGACGGCCGTCCCACCAGAGGTCCAGGCATTCAAGGTGGCGCTAACCTGACGGCTTTCTTCCAAACGACGACCAGCAACATCGACCTTATAGTTCTGCGCGGAGCCGGCAGCGTCAATTTCCTGAACCTCATAACCGGCGGCGTCATAGCGAGTGCGGGTAATCTGTGTCAGCCCAGCCTGGACGGCATCGCCTGTACTCCCTGCAGTACGCGTCTCACTCAGCACCTGACCAAAGGCATTGACCGCATAGGTCGTCACCGGCGAAGCCAGCACCACGGCCGAAGCGAATGGATCGACCGCACCACTTTTTGCAGTTACCCGCGCCGGCTCGGTGACCTTGCTGACCTGCCCCAGCGCATTGTAATCGGTGGTGGTCACGTTGCCGGCAGCGTCGGTGACCGTGCGGGTGTTGCCCACACCGTCGTAGGTCAAGCGACTGACCACCAGGTTGCCAACCACCGCAGTCGCCGAGACGACGCCGTTCGTGGCGTTGATGGACTGCTGCCAATAACGCACACCCTCCTGGGTGACCTGACTCAGGCGGCCCATCGCATCGTAGTCGTAGCGAGTACTACGATCATTGGCACTGGCGACCGGCGCGCTTGGGACGCTATTTTCATTCCAGGCGGTCAGCGCATTGGCGTACTCCACCTGACGGCTGAGCTTGCCCTGGGCGTCGTATTCCATGCGAGTGTAATTGCCCAGCGCATCCACGCTGCCGATGCGGTTGCCGACCTGATCGTAATAATGGACGCTGCTGGCACCGGTCATCACGATCGCACCGCTGGCGTTGCGTGCAATTTGTGTTTCCCGGATCAGCTGGCCGAACGCATCGTAGGTATAGACAGTGGTCGGGGCTGCGGTTATCAGGGTTGAAGTGCTCACCACCCCCGTGAAGCTGTAAAGGCTGACCTGATCCTGCTGCACCGAGATTTTGCGACCCAACGCGTCATAGCGGGTGATCAGCGTCCGGTCCTGGGTTGCGTTAGGCACCAAGGTCGTCGCCGTCAGATTCGTACCGGTGTAATAACCGGTCGTAGGGACGGCCAGGTTCAACGCATTGACGTAGCGCCTGGTGGTCAGACGATTACCCTGGGCATCGTAGGTATACGCCGTAACACCCTTGAGGGCATCGATGTCGTGAGTCAATCGGCCAAGGCTGTCGTAGACCTTGTAGCTGTCGACAAAATCAGTGGCGGCCACGCCGGTATTGTTGACGCGCACTCGATTGCGCACGGCGTTGCCGAGGGCATCGTAGGTGACTTCCGTAGTGATCTGGAAGGTGTTGGCGCTACCGTCGGCGGCCTGTTGGAAGGCGCCGGTGGTTTTGTTGTACCAGCCGGGCGATGTGATCAGCACCTGATGCCCCACCGCATCGTAGGCGTAGCGGGTCGTGCGCGCCTGACTCAGGTCATCCGTTGATGCAGCGGCATCCAGGCTGCTGCGCAAGCGTCCCACGGTACGCGTGCTGATATTGCCCAAGGCGTCGTAGGTGATGACGGTGATGGGCAGCGCCGTCTTGGTGGTCACCGCACCGTTGGCATCCATGCTGGCGACACTGATCGCCGGTGCAATCTCCAGCACCAGGCGATTGAGGCTGTCGTAGCGGTAGTTCCAGACCGAGCCGTTCTTGTTGGTCAGGGTCAGGCGGTTGCCTACGGCATCGTAGGTGTAGGACTCAACCTTTCCAGCCGCGTCGGTGATGCTCAGGAGCTGGCCGGCTGCATCGTAAACCGAGCGCGTACTGCGCGCTTGCGCGCCGGAGGCGGCTAAGGCAGTAGCGGTACCAACCAAGGTTCTAGGGGCATTGGCGGCGATGGCCTTGTCGTACTGGCGGGTTTCGCTGACACGGCCATTGGCGTCGTAGATCGTTTCGCTGATCTGGTTCAACGCGTTGATGCTATAGCGCACTCGGCCAACGTCGTCGTAGACGTAGGTCGTTGTCTGGTCGCGCGCGGCATCGAGTGTCACGACGACGCTGAGTACCGCATCACCAAAACTGGCCAGCGCATTCAAATCCAGTGCGGTGGCATAACGCGTGGTACTGAGCAGATTACCGGCCGCGTCGTAGCGATTACGGGTCACGCCCCCCAACGCATTGACCGTCTCGCTCAAGCGCCCTGCGTTGTCGTAAACGTACCAGGTGCTGTTGCCCCCGGCATCGATCTTGCGCGTAACCTGGTCATTGCCGTTGTAGCGATATTGGGTGGTCAGGTTCAGTCCGCTCGGATCCTGGCGCTCACTGATGCGGCGGCCCAGCTTGTCGAACTCGTACAGGGTATTTTGCTGGTTTGGGTTGGCTACGGTGCCTCGGGCCACCTGGACCTGGTTACCAAGACCGTCATAGCTGTAGGTCGTGGTGAGCTGGAGGCCCGCCGGGTCCTGGGTAACGACCAGTGTTTGACCGTTACGGTCGTAGGCATAGGCAGTGACTTTTGGCGTCGCACTCCCTTCGGCCTCAACCACTTGAATGCGTCGCCCCTGACCGTCGAAGGTGTAGCGGGTGATGGTGCCGGCGGCATCGGTGCGGGTCACCATGCGGTTGGCGGCGTCATAGCCGTACCGGGTCGTGTGCCCCAAGGCATCGGTCACACTCAGCAGGTTGCCCGCTTCGTCGTAGGCATTGCTTGTTTCACGGCCCAAGCCATCCAGAACGCTGATGACCTGACCATTCTTGTCGTATGCATAACGGGTGGTGTTGCCGCTGCCATCGGTGAAGGTCAACGTCTGACCATGGCGGGTATTGACGGTGATCACACTGACGCCATCCGGCGTAGTCACGGTCAGGCTGCGGTCACTGTCGTTGTAGCTGTAGGTGGTGATGTTTCCCAAGGCATCGGTTTGCTTGAACACCCGGCCGAAGGCGTCATATTCACTGCTGCGACGTTGCCCCAGTGCGTTGGTGGTCGTGATGATCCGCCCACTCTGGTCATAGCTCGTGGCGCTGACCAATCCGCGGCCGTCGGTAGTGGTCAGTACTCTTCCAAAGGCGTCGTAGCTGATCGCAGTGCTGCGGGCGAGCCCGCCTACATCGTCAACACGGCCGATCTGCTCTCCCCGGTTGTTATAGGTTGTGCTGCTGGTGACCGTGTTGCCCGCCGAGACGGTTCGAGTGACGGAGGTCTGATTGCCGAAGGCGTTGTATCCATAACGGGTCACGTACCCGAGTGCGTCAGTCGTGGAGGTCAGCAGGCCGCGGGTGTCATAGTCGTAGGTGCGTCGGTTATCGCTGTTCGCGTTGCGGATCGCTTGCACCAGGGTTTTCAGTTGGGCATTCAGCACCCCGCCCGAGAGCGCGGCCGTGTCCGTGTCGGCCAATCGACCAGTGAACGCCGTGCGCTCGCGAACCTCGCCGAAGGCGCTGTAGACCGTCTCGCTGACTTCGCCCAGTGCGTTGACCACGTGGGTCAGCCGACCTGCCGCGTCATAGTAGGACAGGGTTCGATTGCCCAGCGCGTCGCTGGCGCTGGCTACCCTGCCCATCTCGTCATATTGGTAAGTCAGGCCGTACTGCGCATAAATCGCGGCGACTTCGGTGTCGCTCATGCCCGCCGTTATGCGCGCCGACGCTTCTCCCAGCAGCTTGCCGATGGTTTGTCCGAAGGCGTCATAGCGGGTGCGGACGCTACGCTCCTCGGTCGTTCCCTGGGCCTGGGTTTCGCGCACCAGCCGACCGGCTGAGTCGTATTCATAGGCGGTGATCGTGCCATCGGTGGCGACACGTTGGGCTATCCGTCCCTGTTCGTCAAAAGCCGTGGTCGTGGTCTGTGCGGGGCCCACACTTGCTGCGGTTTTGATTGTGTCAAATGCCGTCGTGTCAGAAATCGTAGCCGTGTAAGCCGTGGCGTAACGAATCGTTTGCTGGGTATTGCCCGCTTCGTCGTACACCGTTTCGGTGACGAACTGTTTCTCATCGACGCTGCCAATCTGCCGACCGGCCGTGTCGTAGAAATACCAACTCGACAGGTCATTGGCCGAGGATTGGCGCAGCTGGTCGAGGGTGCCATCGGCTCGATTATCGGCCAAGGTCTGGCTGGCATAGCGAATGCTTTGGATCAAACGGCCCGTAGCGTCATAACGGTTTTCCCGCAGGTAACCTTCGGCGTCCAACTGGCCGCTCTGGTGGCCGCTGGCGTCGTAGAAGAATCGTGTCGTGCGGTCGCCGGTCTGCTGCTGGATCAGCCGTCCTTGTCCGTCGTAAGTGAAGGTGGTCAGTGTACCGATGGCATCCGTGCGGGTGCTCAACCGGCCCGCATCGTCATAAGACAGGGTCGTCAGGCGGTCTGCGGAATGAGTGACCGGGTTCAAGTCACCGACGACGGCGGTTCCGTTGTACCAGGTCGATGTATCGACCAGCGTGGCGTAGCGTTTTTCCTGAACTCGCTGTCCAGCCGCGTTGTAGCTGTACTCGGTCACCGCACCAACGCCATCAACCTGGGCACTGACTCGCCCGGCCTCGTCGTAGAAGGTATAGCTGCGCGCGCCCGTGGCATCCTGGACCATGACCTGCCGACCGGCGGCGTCATAGACATAGGAAGTGGAACGCGGTGTTTGGCCTGCGGCTGTTTGCGTCAGGCCGATCAACTGCCCCTGGCCGTTGTAGGTCTGCGTAACGGTCATTCCCGCACTGTTGGTAACCGCCACCGTACGGTTGGTCCCGTTATAGGCGGTCGTGCGTGTACCGGCCGAATCGGTCTGGCTGATCACACGGCCCAGGCCGTCGTAAACGACCGAACTCAGGGTGGTTTTCTGGCTACGGTCCGCTCCTCGTGCCACGAGCGTCTGCAAGAGTTGGCCGTACTGGCTGTAGATGTACTCGGTGACGCTGGCGCTGCTGTCCTGGGTTCCGACACCGCTGGCGTTGACCACACCGTAAGTGGTTCGGCGACTCAGGTTGCCGCGATAGTCGTAGCTCAGTTCGGTCAGGGTTGAACGGGTTTTGTCTCGTGCATCTGCCCATGTTGCCAACTGCGCTTCTGTCAATACGGACTCGGGGGCCAGCCCGTTCACCGCGAACAGCGCATCCCCGTAGCTGATTTCCTGGGTCTTCAGTCCCTGGGCGTTATAGCGGTATTCCGTGACCTGCCCACGGCCGTCGACCATGAAGCGCACTCGGTTATCACTGTCGTAGGCTAGCCGAGTGACCTGGGCAGTACCGGTGGATGGTTCAGTCGAGCTGTAACGAATTTCATTGAGCAATTGGTTAGCGGCGCTGTAGGTACGCGCAACGGTGGTACCCGTCGCATCCCGCTCCAGCAGCGCATTGCCGTTCGCATCGTACTGATAGGTGATGGCGTTGCCGCGACCATCCGTGATGCGGATGACGTTGCCGTCCAGATCATAGGCATAGCGCGTGGACTGGCGCTGGCCGTTGACTGCTGGAGTCTGAACTTCAATCAGACGGTCATCGGCATCGTAGAAATAGCTCCACTGCTGGCCCAGGCCATTGAGCACATCGGTACGGTTGTTGGTCAGGTCGTAGTTGAAGGTCGTGGTGCCCGCACCATCGGTCACCGTCTTGACCCGGTACTCACCGTCCAGCAACTGATACGTGAAGCTGGCCGCGGTGCCGTCACTCTGCTTGACACTGGCGATGCGGAAACTGTCCGCGTCATAGCTGTAGTCGGTGCGATAGACATTGCCGTCGGCAATGCTGTTGTCTTCCGGGCTCAGGTCCGTACTGACATTGATCAGCCGCCCCTGAGCGTCATAGCCGTAATAGACCTGCTGGGTCAGCGCGCCACCCGCGATGCTGCGGGTATCGACGCGCTCCAGCTTGCCCGCCGCATTGTAATTCAGCACCAAGGCCTGACCGGAGCTGTCCTCGACGCTACTCAAACGCCCATTGGCATCATAGCCGTAGCTGATCTGGGTGCCGTGGGCATCGGTGGTGGACAGCAGCCGGCCATTGCCGTCGTAGCGCTCGACGACACGACGCGAGCCGTCGGTCCAGACCATTTGCGCGGTGTCGGCATCCCAAACCACCGTGTCATGAGCGCCATCACCTTCGGTCGATTGATATTGGCTGCCGTTCCACTGGTAAACCGTCTGGTGACCATCCCCCGTCGTCCGCGTCACCTGGCTACCGACCGTGTTCACGGTGCCAGTCAGGACCAGGCTGCGCTCGCCATCCCAGCGCCAGCCGTCGGCATCGCCGTCGCTCAAGCCGCCTTGGGTGTTGTAGGTGCGGGTGTGCAGCAGATCCTGGCCCAGGCCGGACAACTGCTCGTCGGTGAAGCGCAGCACGAGGTTGCCATTGCTGACATTGACCAGCGCCTGGCCACCGGCCTGCCCCAGGTTAGCCTGACCGCCTACACCCCCCAGCGAATTCAGCGATGTGTTGAACAGCCCTAGTCCATTACCGGCAACGATGGCGACCATATCCCTTAACTCCCCCGACGAAGCCGAGCCGACCGAACGGCTCAAAAAACTACCACTGACCGAACGGCCAAGCGGCGCTACTGACAGTGCTTATGCCGGGATTTCAGAAAAAGTTTAGGGGGTATGGAAAATATTTTATGAAGCGTCGAAATCCGTCTCTAACGCATGACAGCCGGCTGTCATCGAGGCAATAATCGACCGATAGAAGACGCTCTTTCCCTTACGACCGCTCATAAAGAACCCATTCCAATGGCCATCGACGACACGTCCGCTGAACACAATCGCCTGGGGCGCTTGCTGACCTTTCTGGAGCATGATCCCACCAACTTGGCGCTTTTGGTTGATGCCCTGTCATTGGCCATCGATCTGGGTGACATCATTCACGGGCAACAGTTGGTCGACCATATAAAAGCCCAAGGGATCGAAGCACCCAACGTTTGTGCACTGGCGGCTCATGCATCACTACAAGCTGGGCAATATGCGGCGGCGGGAGCCTTTGGTGACAAGGCAATCGAAGGCGGAATCGAGCACCCGGCTGTTCTTTTCAATACTGCTTTCGGTCATTTTCACAGTGGCGACTATGCCTCTACTCATGCATTGCTTTCACGCCTGAGCAACGATCCGCAGGCCCCCGCTCATCTTCTGATGATGCATGCCCGAGCATTGCATCAACTGGAAGAAACCGAGGAAGCCGAGGTGCTGGTTACCAGGGCTCGACTGCAAGAGCCGGAAAACAACGACATACGTGGTTTACTCGCACTGCTGCAATACGAGAACGACAACTACTCCCCAGCATTGATCACTGCCCACGAGACACTGGCGGAAGATCCTGACCAGCTCGATGCACTCATCGCCTGTGCCTCGGTCCACTTCGAACAAAACAACATCATCGCATCCCGCAACGCCTGGCTTCACACTGTCAACGTGCATCCGGAATGCGGCCGAGCATGGTCCGGGCTGGCACGACTGGAATTCAACGAGCTGGAATTCGACGAAGCTGAAGAGCACCTGAAAACAGCCGTCCAGTTCATGCCGGACCATATTGGTACCTGGCATCTTCTGGCCTGGATCTACATTCTGCGCAAGGACAGCACTCAAGCTCGCCAGGCGCTCGAGCGTTCTTATGCGCTGGACCGTACCTTTGGCGAAACCCACGGAGGATTGGCAATCGTCGACATCATGGAGGGGCAGAAAGAGCGCGCCCAAAAAGGCATACGCCGCGCCCTCAAGCTGAAGTCCGACGGTTTGTCTGCACGGTATGCTGAAGCACTTCTACTTCAAGAAGCCGGTCAACCAGAAAAAGCCGCTCAGTTGATCGATCAAGTACTTGATCGAACCCGGCCTGATAGCAGCGACACTGGCCGAATGCTGATGGAAAACTGGCTGAAAACCCATCAGAACAAAATTCCAGATCGTCATCCGGATCAACACTAAGTCATCGCACACGGGGAAGCTCAACATGCTGGACGCATCGGAATATCTACATCTGGCCATCAATGCCAGTCAGAACGGTGACCATCACGCGGCACTGAACTATCTAAATACGGCGCTCGAGCTGGAACCGAAAAATGCTGCCGTGCATTATTTTCGTGCCGCCGAACACGCGGAACTTGGTCTGTTGGAACGGGCGCACTCGGAAATGATCGAGGCGCTGGAGCTCGCCCCCGGGATGGACATCGCACGATTCCAATTTGGCTTGCTGAGTCTTCAGCTATCCAAAACGGATGAAGCTCGAAAGGCCTTTAACTTGCTTCAAGCGACCTCGAAAGACTCAAGTTTGCGGGAGTTTTCCGGGGCGTATCTGGAGTTGCTCAACGAAAACACCCAGGGCGCAGTTACCCGGTTGACCCAAGGCCTGCCAGATTGCTCCAACCCGGCATTGAAGGCCGATATGCAGCGGGTATTGGCAAGCCTCTCAGACGTTCCATCCGCTCCCAGCGCCAATATAGCCGAGCCCGCCGTTTTCCTTGGCGCTTATCGCGACACCCTCGAGACTTCCTGATGAGTAGAATCGATCAGACTCGCTTATCCCTGGTCCTCGCTGCGCTAGCCAAACCTAAAGACCGGGTTACATCGAGCACCGCAAACAGTGCAAGCGCAGTGAAGAACGGAAAGGGCTCAAAAGACCTTGAAGCACTGCGCATACGACTGCAAAACCGTCTTCAGGACCTCAAAAGAAACACCACAGATTTTCATGAAGCGGCAACAGTGATAACAGTTCAAGAGATATTGCGTTGGGAGTTTGGTGAAAACATTCTGGAGCATCCTGAATTCGGCAACATATCGAAAAAAGTTGCGGAGACAATGCTGGAGAATCAGGAGCTGGAAAGGACCCTGCACGCAATTGTCGATCGAATGGTGTCGCCTGACTGATTCGATGCTTCATCTGTGCAACGACAGACCATACCCTCTGGCTAACTTCACCAAAGAAGAGCGATAACAGAACGCCGCCAGCCTCAGCCCCCCGCGTACTGTTCCAGTATTGAACGAGCCTCGCTGGTAAAGCAGTAGCTCTTGTCGACCTGAAAAAGAATGACGCCCTCCTCGCACAGGCGCCTGAGCACTTCACGCACGCTGACGACCGACAACTCGGCCGCAAACAGCTCCAGGTAGCGGTGCACCCCGCGCACGTTTATGGAACGCCCATCCCTGGCGGCAACGAGCAAGGCATCGATGACCTTGAGGCGGATCAGGCTGGTGCGCAGCCCGTAATGTCGCAGCAATTCAAGGATGCTGTGACGGTCGTCTTCGGGCGGTTGTCGAGTGGTCGCCGTCTCGCCTGGTTTTTGCGTTGCGGGAGACGCCGATGCTGAATGTCTGTACATGCGAATAGTCCTTTTCAAAATGTACGGGTATCAAAAGTCTGGTACCGCTTCCCAACCGAGGGGCTTGCCGTTCCTGTCGGCAAGCCCCTGGGGGGATTCGTTAACGAACGGGACGCTCGTTGATCGTGCTGGCCGCTTGAAACAGGATTTGCGCGACGAAATCGATTTCCTGTTCGGTGATGATCAGCGGCGGCAAGAAGCGCACGGTCGCGCCGTGGCGTCCGCCCAGCTCGACGATCAAGCCATGCTTCAGGCAGGCCTGCTGGAAGGCCTTGGCCCGGGCGGTATCCGCCGGAGGATGTCCCTGCACGTCGAGGGTGCCTTGTGGGTCGACGATTTCCATGCCCAGCATCAGGCCGCGACCGCGCACGTCACCGATCCAGGCGAATTCGCTTTGCAGCGCCTGGAGCTGTTTGCGCAGGTGAGCGCCCACGGTTTCGGCGTGCTTGACCAGGCCTTCATCGCGTATGAAGCGCAAGGTCGCGGTGCCGGCTGCCATGGCCAGTTGATTGCCGCGGAACGTGCCGGCGTGGGCCCCCGGTTGCCAGGTGTCCAGCGAATCGTTGTAGACCATCACCGCCAGCGGCAGGCCTCCGCCGATGGCCTTGGACAGGGTAATGACGTCCGGAGTGATACCCGACTGCTCGAAGCCGAACATCCGGCCACTGCGGCCGATACCGCACTGGATCTCGTCGACGATCAGCGGAATGCCATGGGCCTGGGTCAAGCGGCGCAGTTCCTGGAGCCAGCGGTCCGGCGCGGCGATCACCCCGCCCTCGCCCTGGATCGGCTCCAGGATCATCGCCGCCGGGGCGGTCACGCCGCTTTCCGGGTCATTGAGCAGATGCTCGAGATAACGCACGTTCAACGTCACGCCCTGCTCCCCGGCCACCCCGAACGGGCAACGGAAATCATGGGGGTACGGCAAGCGCTGCACCCCTGGCGTCAACGCACCGAGGGCGTTTTTCGGCGACAGGTTGCCGCTGATGGCCAGCGTGCCCAGGGTCATGCCGTGATAAGCGCCTTCGAACGCCAGTACCGAGTGGCGACCGGTGGCGGTGCGGGTGAGTTTGAGCGCCGCTTCGACCGCATCGGCACCGCTCGGGCCGCAGAACTGGATGCGGGCGTTACGAGCGAACTCGCTGGGCAGGCAGGCGAAGATTTCCTGGACGAAGGCGTCCTTGACCGGGGTCATGAGGTCGAGGGTGTGCATGGGCACGCCGGCCGCCATGACCTGACTGATGGCTTCGACGATCACCGGGTGGTTGTGACCCAGGGCCAGGGTGCCGGCACCCGCCAGGCAGTCGACGAACACCTGCCCGCGACTGTCCTGCACATAAATACCGTGGGCCCGTTCGAGCACCAGGGGAATGCGCCGAGGATAGCTGCGTGCATTGGATTCCTGCTGTTGCTGACGCTCCAGCAACGGCGTCGGATCCAGGCAGTAAGGGCTCGAAAGACCGGTATGCAACAGGCGTAGCTGTGGCGCGCCACCTGTCGTGGCATTTGAAAAAGCGTTCATGATTTCCTCCATGGAGGCTGGGTTTGGAAGGGAACAACAGCCTGGAAACAAACTTCCGTGACGCTGCAAGCCGGGCGCGGGAAGATTGCCTTCCCGCGCCCCTGGGCTTACATGTCGTAGCGCAGGATCATGCCCAACGTGCGCGGTGCGCCAACGTCAATGATGTCGTCGCTGCGGTTGTTGGTGACATATTCCTTGTCGAACGCGTTCTTGACGTAGGCGGATACGGCGACGTTCTTGGTGAGTTTGTACTCGGTGTTGAAATTCACCAGCACGTAGTTGTCGCTCCTGCGCTCGCCGATGACCTTGCCGCTGGTATCGAACTGGTATTCCGAAGGTGCGGAACTCTGATAGGTAACATCCGTGCCGAACATCAGGCGGTCGTCGTAGTGATAGACACCGCCCACCGACATCTTGTACTTGGGCGAAGCGAGGAACGATTCGCCGCTCATGTCCTGCCCCCTGCCGGTGACGAAGTCTTTGTACTTGCCATCGGTGATAGAACCACCCATGTTCAGCGTCAGCTGTTCGGTGACATCTTTCTCGACGAATACCTCCAGACCTTTGATGTCACTGCGACCGGCGTTGAAGACATCAATGAACTGACTGCCGGTGCGCCGCACGCTGACCTGTTGATCCTTCCAGTCGGTGTAGTACAGATTGGCGCGGGTACGTAGCGTCTTGTCAAAGAACGAACCACGGTAAGACAGCTCATAGTTGGTGGTGTACTCCGGGTCATAGGCCTGGTGACCGCTACCGGCGCGTACGTTGACGCCTCCGCCGCGATAGCCTTTTTGAACAGTGAAACCGAGGTACTGATCCGTGGCCAGTTCGTAGTCGATACCGAGTTTAGGTAGCAAAGCGTCAAACGACTTCTTAACTTGGGCTGCGCTGGAAAAGGTATCTTCTTCGACGTCGGTATCATTCGTCTCGTGGTCGTAGCGCAGGCCGGTAATCAATGTCCAGCGCGGGGCGAACGTCCAGTTGACTTCACCGAACACCGCCTTGTTCTCGATTTTGGTCTCACCTTTGACGCTGCCATTGTCAACGGGATCAGTAGCAAGTAACCGATCGTGGAACTTGTTCGTGTTATGCCCATAGTAGGCACCAACGACACTTTTCAGTGTGTCCGAGGCGTAATTCAGACGCAGCTCCTGACTGAACAGACCACCCTCGTGCTTACGCAGAATTACGTCATTACTCAGAGCGGTCTGATCAGAGTCCAGACGGTTACTGTAGTCAGAGCTGGTATTGGCCGTTAGGCTCGTCAACGTCCAGGCATCATTCAGACGATAGTCCACCTTGGCGCTGAGGGTGTCCTGCTTGAGATTGTCGAAAGCCTCGGTGTTGGAGGAGATATCGTAATAGCTGGGTTTGCCATCAGCACCGCGCATCGTCGAGCGGTCGCCCTGGCGATGTTCGCTATGGGCGTAGGTCAGCAAAACATCCGTATCATCATTGGGCAAGATCAGCAATTTGCCACGAGTGTTGCTGGTGCGATGCGGGTTGGCGTCCTTATTGAGCGCGGTGTTGCGGATGTAGCCGTCGCCGTCGGTATAGTCCACAGCAATCCGGCCGGCGATCTTGTCATCGACGATCGCGCCACCACCTGCTACGGCCGCCCCATGCTCACCATAGTTCCCCATACTGGTTTGCGCCGAGAAGCTGGGCTGGAACGTCGGTTTCTTGGTCTCGATCACCACTGCACCAGCCAGGGAGTTACGGCCTTGGGTAGTGGATTGCGGGCCGAGGAAGACTTCGACCTGCTCGGCATCCCAGAGCGGTACCGGGCTTAAGGTTAGCGCCCGACTCGGTTGCACGGCACCGTCGACATACACCGAGATTGGTCCATTGATGGTTGCCGGCCCTTGGTCGTCAAACCCCGACACCGGCACACCACGAATCCCCCAGGTTTCATTGTCCGCCTGGCTATAGACACCCGGTGTACGAGCGAACAGGTCCACTAGGTTCTTATCGTTGTGCTCACGCAGCTTCTCTTCAGTAACCACCACCACACTCGACTGGGTCTGCTCCAGCGTACGGTTGATTTTCTCACCCGTCACAGTGATAGGAGCGATCTCCACGGCAGTGGACTCTTCCGCTGCCCATGCACAGTTGCCAAGGCCGATTGCCGACCCCACAGCCAACGCAATTGTATTCTTTTTGAAATTCAAGCCCCGCACCCCTGCGACAGATATTTTTGGTTTTTTTGAGCTGGCCGGACGCTGTTTGGCGCCAGCGGAGCGGAGTCTAATCCAAAAAAAAAATTAAATAAATAGTATTGATAATCTCTCTCATTTGTACCTAGTATGTCGTCCTGTATTAGATCCAAAACACTACAGACGAGTCCTACAGAGGCGCCTGGCGCGCCATCTTCAGGTCTTGTAACGGGTCGAAAAAGATAGAAGAGGATGTGCAAGGATGACCTCAATCGAACACCTGGACAGGCGTTCCGAGCCTTTTTCAATGACTTCCACGGACGGCGGTGAACACTCGTTGCCCGTGTGGGTGCAGGCGACGCCTGGGCAGTCGATTCACGATCTGGACGCATCGCTGCGCGACAGCCTGCCCCACGTGCTGAACACCGTGGGCGGAGTCTTGTTTCGCGGCTTCAACGTGGCGACCCCGATCGACTTCAAGCGCTTCGCCGCCAGCTTCGGTGCACCGCTGGCCAGCTATGAGTTCGGCTCCACGCCGCGCAGCAAAGTCTTCGCCGGGGTGTACAGCTCCACGGAATACCCGGCCCATCAGTTCATCCCTCTGCACAACGAGCAGGCCTATACCCGGCCCTGGCCTTCGCGCATCTGGTTCCACTGCATCAAGGCCAGTGAAACCGGCGGCGAGACGCCGATTGCCGACAGTCGCCTGATCTACCAGCGCATGCCCAGCGAGATCCGCGAGCTGTTCGCCAGCCGCGAGCTGCTTTACGTGCGCAACTACAGCGGCGCCCTGGACCTGCCCTGGCAGAAAGTCTTCAACACCGAGGACCGCGCCCAGGTCGAACGTTATTGCCGGGACAACGACATCGAGTGGGAATGGAAAGCCGACGGTGACCTGCGCACCCGCCAGCGTTGCGCGGCGGTGCAGCAGCATCCCGAGACCGGCGAATGGGTCTGGTTCAACCAGGCCCATTTGTTCCATGTATCGGCCATCGAACCGAGCGTACGCGCCAGTCTGCTGGCCGCCGTGGGAGAAGAGAACCTGCCGCGCCATGTGTATTTCGGCGACGGCTCGGCCATCCCCGACGAGATGCTCGACCGCGTGCGCGAGGTCTACCGCCAGACCGCCGTCAGCTTCCCCTGGCAACCCGGCGACGTGCTGATGCTCGACAACCGACTGGTCGCACACGGTCGCAATCCTTACACCGGTGACCGCAAGGTCATCGTGGCCATGGCGTGAATTGCAAAATGTCTTCATTCGAACAATGGATCGAAGTGCTGGAAACCAATGCCCGGCGCTTTCCAGAACGTGCCGCCCTGCACTTTTTGCCGGACGGCGTCACGATCGGCGAAACCCTGACTTTCTCTCAATTGCACGAGCAGTCCCAGTCCCTGGCGGCGGCGTTGCAATCGCGCTATGCGCCAGGCGACCGCGTGTTGCTGATGCTGCCCAGCAGCCTCGACTACGCCCGGGCTTTCTGCGCTTGCGTATATGCCGGCATGATCGCCGTGCCGTTGTTTCCGCCGCCGTCGCGCAAACCGCGGCACCTTGAACGCGTGCGCAATGTGGTGGTGGACGCCGAGCCGGCACTGATTCTTGCCCCGGCGGATCACTGCGAAGGTTTGCTGGAACTGGTGGAGGGCCGTGTCGACGTGCTCACCGTCCAGCACCTGGGCACACCACCGGCCAGCCAGTGGCAGCGTCCGGCCATTGACGGTGCGACCGTGGCCTTCCTGCAATACACCTCGGGCTCTACCGGTTCGCCCAAAGGCGTCGAGGTGCGGCAGCGCAACCTGATCGCCAACGTCGAGCTGATGCGCCAGGCCTACGGTTTCGATGAACACGGCGCCATGGTCAACTGGCTGCCGCTGTACCACGACATGGGCCTGATCGGTGGCCTGCTTGCACCGATCTACAGCGGCATGCCCTGCTACCTGATGGCTTCGCAGACCTTCGTTAACGCGCCGTCGACCTGGTTGCAGGCGTTAAGTCGCTACCGTGGCACCGTCAGTTTCGCGCCGAATTTCGCCTACGCCCTGTGCAACCGGGTGGTCAGCGACAACCTGATCGCCCAACTGGACCTGAGCGCCTGGAAACACGCGATCAACGGCGCCGAGCCGATCCATCCCGGCACCCTGCAAGCCTTCGCCCAGCGCTTCGCCGCCTGCGGCCTCAGCCCCTTGGCGATCAGCCCCGGTTACGGCCAGGCCGAGGCAACGCTGTGTGTCAGTGCCACGCCGGAAGATGCATTGCCGGTGACACTGCGCCTGGACAAAGCAGTGCTGGAAACCGGTCGCGTGGCCCTGGCGGCCGCCGATGCCGCCGCGGTCGAATTCGTTGCCTGTGGCTTCCCCCAGGCCTTGCACAGCATTGCCATCGTCGACCCGCAAACCCATGAACGCTGCGCTGCCGATCGTATCGGTGAAGTGTGGCTGAAGGGTCCGAGCAACGCCGAGTCCTATTGGAAAAACCCCGAGGCCACCCGCGAAGCCTTTGAAGCGCGCATTGTCGGCTCGACCGACCATTACCTGCGCTCCGGCGACCTGGGCTTCATGCACGAAGGCCAGGTGGTGATCTGCGGGCGGCTCAAGGACCTGCTGATTCTCAACGGGCGCAACCTGTATCCCCACGACATCGAGTTCGCCATCACCGATGCCGAACCGGGCATCCGCACCGGGCGCATCGCCGCGTTCTCGGAAATGGACCCGGCCCTGGGTCGGGAGAAGCTGGTGATCGTCGCCGAGCCGCAGCGCAAATTTGTCGACCCGGCGCGCCACCCGGCGTTGTTTGCCTCGATGCAGAACGCCGTGCGCGAAGCCGCCGACTGTGGCATCGACCAGATTGTGCTGGTGGAAGCTGGCACGATCCCGATGACTACCAGCGGCAAGATCGCCCGCCAAGGCGCGCGCAAGCAACTGGCGGCAGGGACGCTGAGCATCATCGCCCAGAGCGGCGGAGAGCTCGTCTCCAGCGGCGAAACCCTTGGCCTCGACCAACTCAAGAATCTTGTCCAGGCTTCGGCGCAAGACGCCCAGGCCGCCTGCCGGCAATGGCTCCAGCAGACCCTGCGCGAGGTGAATCCGTATCTGCTTCCAGACTTCGAACGGAGTCTGATCGGACAAGGCCTGGACTCCATCGGCGTCGCCGATTTCGCCGCTCGCCTGCACCGGGACCTGGGCTGGAGCCTTGACACCCAGCGCCTGTTCGGTGAGCAGACCCTGGGGCAATGGGCGCAAGACCTGCTGGCGTTACTCAGTGCGCCATCTACCGCGGCCAGCCCTTCGGCCGAACGTACGGACGGCAGCGAAACCCGCCAGTCCTTCGCCCAGCGCCGGCTGTGGTTCCTGCGCCAGTTGAACCCGGACGACACTCGCCACAACCTGGTGCTGCACCTGCGCCTGCAAGGTCCATTGGACGTCGAGGGGTTGGCAGAGCGCTTGAACAGCCTCGTCAACCGTCACAGCGTGCTGCGCACGGTCTATCGCGACGGTGTGGACGGCCCGCAGCAACAGGTTCTGCCCGCCACGCCGGTGCCGTTGAACTGGCACGGGCAGACCGAACAGCAAGCGCTGCACGACTGCCTGGCGAGCGAACACGCCACGCCGGTGGATCTGGTCAACGGCCCCATACTGCGGGCGCAGTTGCTGAGTCAAACGGACCAGCAACACGATCTGGTGCTGACCGTGCACCACATCGCTTTTGACGGTCGCTCGGCGCAGGTGCTGCTGGCGGAACTGGCCGGCTCGGCAAGCACTGAATGGCCGATGCAGTACCTCGACTTCGCCCAGTGGGAAGCCGCGCACTGGAGCGAACAGCGGATCGCCACCGAGCAGGGCTTCTGGCGTGAGCATCTGGCCGGCCTGCCACAGACCCTCGAATTGGGCGGCAGCGGTCAGGTCCCGGGTGAACACAGCCTGGATTTCAAGGTGCCCCAGGCCTTCTGCGAGCCACTTTCGACGCTGGCCCGCGAACGGGGCATGACCTTGTTCATGCTGTTGCTGGCCAGCTATCAGCTGGTGCTCAAGCAACTGGGCGGCCAACAACGCTTCCTGTTGGGCACTGACGTCAGCGGCCGTCCACTGGCGGAGCACAACGACGTCATCGGTTTCTTCGTCAACCAGCTGACGTTGCGCTGCGACCTGCAGGGCGAACCAACCCTGGCCGGTTTCCTGGAGCGAGTTCGCGATGAGTCGCGTCTGGCCTATGCCCACCAGGGCCTGCCTTTCGACCTGGTGGTGTCGGCCCTGGCGCCGCAGCGCCTGCCCGGTCACTCGCCGCTGTTCCAGGTGAAGCTCAACTATCAGCCGTCACGAGTCACGCCGACCACCATCGCCGGCGCGCACCTGCAGGCGCTGGAGGTGGCCCAGGCACCAGGAGACTTCCATCTGGTGCTCGATCTGGTGCACAGCACCGAGGGGCTCGCCGCGACCCTCAAGTACCGCGGCGAATACTTCGATCAGGACCGCGCCTTGCGCCTGCAACACCTGTGGATGCGCCTGCTGGAAGAAACCCGCCTCCTGCTGGACGAACCGTTGCCGGCCCTGGCCGAGCGCATCGATGCCTGGGACCAGGCTTTCCAGCGCGAGCGGCAACAGGCCCGGGCGCTGGCCGGTCGCAGCCAGATGCTGCAAGCCAAACGTCGCTCAATGTCCCTTTAACCGAGTCGGATGCCGTTATGTCTATCATGCCCCCATCGCCCCGCGCCCTTGGCGCCGTGCGCCGCAAAGCCATGAACGTCTCGGAACAGCAACTGGTCACCGAGCGCCTGCTCAGCCCGGAGCATGCCCTGCCGCTGGTGATCGAGCCGGCGGTCAGTGGCGTCGACCTGGCGGCCTGGGCCACTGGCGAGCGCGAGTCCATCGAGAGAAAACTGCTGCAATACGGTGCCCTGCTGTTTCGCGGGTTCAACGTGACGTCCGTCGAGCAGTTCGACCAGGTGATCGCCACCCTCTCCCCCGGTGCCCTGGAATACATGTTCCGAGCGTCGCCCCGGACCCGGGTCGGCGGCAACATCTACACCTCGACCGACTACCCGGCCGACCAGATGATTTTTCCCCACAACGAACATTCCTACTCGCCACGTTTCCCGCTGCGACTGTTCTTCTATTGCCAGCTCCCCTCCGAGACCGGTGGCGAAACCCCGATTGGCTCGACCCGAGCGGTCAAGGCCGCCATCAGCCCGGAGATCGAAGCACGCTTCAGGGAAAAAGGCGTGATGTACGTGCGCAACTACGGCGACGGTTTCGGCCTGCCGTGGCAGTCGGTGTTCCAGTCCGAAGACCGCAGCGAAGTCGAAGCCTACTGCGCCAGCGTCGGCATCGAAGTGGAATGGAAAGACAACAATCGCCTGCGCACCCGTCAGCGCGGACCCGCCGTGGTGCGCCATCCACGCACCGGTGAAGAGGTCTGGTTCAACCACGCCACCTTCTTTCACATCAGCACCCTGCCACCGCACATCCGCGATTCGCTGCAGAGCAACTTCACCGACCTCGACCTGCCCACCAACACCTTTTATGGCGACGGCGAACCCATCGAGCCGCAGGTCCTGGAGGCGCTGCGAGCGGCCTACCTCGACTCGCTGGTGCGTTTCAGTTGGCAACAGGGCGACGTGTTGTTCATCGACAACATGCTCGCAGTCCACGGACGCGAACCCTTTACCGGCAGGCGCGCAATCATGACCGGCATGGCCGAAGCCCTGCTGTCGAGCGACGTCGCTATTTGACTTTCAACGGCGGCACCCGTCGTCCGCCAGCGGCTCCCGTGACATTCAGTCAGTGAGCCCCGGGGCCGACGCTGCCGCAGATCCAACCCCATTTCCAGTCGAGTTGAACATGAGCGGACTTCAAGGTTTTCGTATTTCGCCGCAACAGGCAGCGCTGTATCCCCACATCAAGGGCGCTGCCGAGCACCCGTTCGGTTGTCACTTGCAATGGTCGCTGTCCGGCCCGACCGACGTCGAAGCGCTGAACAGCCGCCTGCAAGCGTTGCTGGCTGCCAGTGAAATCCTGCGGACTCGCCTGATGCCGGCACCGGGCCTGCGTCATCCGGTACAGGTCATCGACGAGACAGGCACAGTGACGGTGGCCCAGCTGGACCTGCGCCAGCACAACAACGCCGACCAGGATGCCGAACTGGCGCGTCTCGTTTCGCAAACCCGGGACTGGACCGCGCCGCTGGCCGTGACCCTGGTGCGTCTGTCGGATCAAACAGCGGTGCTGGACCTGGCCGGCGCGGGCAGCCATTTCGACCTCGCCAGCCTCAGGCTGCTGGCCGACGCCCTGTTGCAAGATACCCCGGCGGATCTGTCCGAAGCCCTGCAGTACGCCGACTACGCCGAATGGCGCTGGAACCTGGTGGAAGACGAACCCGACCATCCGGGCGTGCGTTTCTGGAAAGCTTGGGGCGAGGCCGAGCAGCCCACCTTGCAACTGTCCCTCGAAGCGCCCAGCGGTGCCGGTTTCGCCCCGGCCCGACAGGCACTGGCCCTCCCCGCCGAGCTTGCCCGTCACCCGGCCCTGACCTCGGCGTTGATGCTGGCCGCCTGGACGGCGGTACTCGGCCGGCTGGCAGGCCAGCAGCAGGTCCCGCTGACCTTGATCCACGAAAGCCGCGGACCGGAACTGGACAACGTCCTGGGGGTCTTCGAGCAATGCCTGCCGCTGAACATCGACCTGGATCCCCAGGCGACCTTGCTCCAGCAGAGCCAACAATTGGCCGCTTCGGTGGAACGCACCACCGGCTGGCAAGACTATTACACCCAGGACCTCACCACGGGCTACGCCTTCGCCTGGCGCTCGGGTGATGCCCGGGAACGCTACGCCGACGCGCTGACGGGCCCGGTGAAAGCCTGCCTGAATGTCCGCCAGTTGCCGGACAGCCTGCACGCCAGCGTGAGCTACGATTGCCACACCCTGAGCGCCGAAGCCGCACGCTGCCTTGGCGAACAGTGGCTGCAACTGCTGCAAGGCGCCCTGGCCGAACCGCAACAGGCCTGGTCCCACCTGCCGCTCGGCGGACCGTTGCAATCGGCGATTATCGCGAACACGCCAAGCTCGCCGTCCATCGAAGCGCTGACCTTGGTGGAACTGATCGCCCGTCAGGTGCGTCAGCAACCGGACGCCATCGCCCTCAGCGATCAGGACGGTGACCTGAGCTACGCCGGCCTCGACGCCTGCGCTACCCGTCTGGCTCATCGACTGGTGGCCGCCGGCATCGGCCGCGACGTGCCCGTCGGCATTCTCTTCCCGCGCAGCAATGCTGCCATCGTCGCCATGCTCGCGGTGTTGAAAGCCGGTGGTGCCTATGTGCCGATCGACCCGACCTACCCGGCCGACCGCCGCGCCTACATGCTGGCCGACAGCGGCATCGCCCATATCGTGGTCAGCGCCGACCTGGCCGACAGCCTGCCGGCCACCCTGCAACGTTTCGTGCTGGATGACCTGAGCGCACGCGACACGAGCGACCTGCCGCCGCTGCCCTTGCCGGACGCCAACGCCCTTGCCTACCTGATCTACACCTCAGGCTCCACCGGCGCACCGAAAGCCGTGGAAATCAGCCATGGCGCCCTGAGTTTCTCGACCCAGGTACGCATGGCGACCTATGAGACGCCGGTGCGCGCCTACCTGCTGTTGTCGTCGTTTGCCTTCGACAGCTCGGTCGCCGGGATCTTCTGGACGCTGGCTCAAGGTGGTCGGTTGGTGCTGCCGGCACCTGGAGAAGAACTGGAGATGGCGCGCCTGGCGCGGCTGGTTGCCCAGCACAAGGTCAGTCACGGCCTGTCGCTGCCATCGCTGTATCAGGCCCTGCTCGATCAATTGCAGCGCAGCACCAGCACCGACAGCCTCGAGTGCTGGATCGTCGCCGGTGAAGCCTGTCCGCCGGCCCTGGTCGCCCAACACAGCAAGACCTTGCCCCACGCCCGCCTGGTGAATGAATACGGCCCTACCGAGGCCACGGTCTGGGCCAGTCACGAGGTACTGGAGCCGAGCCGCAGCGTCAGCATCGGCCGCCCGATTGCCGGCATGGACCTGCGCCTGCTGAACGAATTCGACCAGGCCTGCGGCGTCGGTGAACCGGGTGAGATCGTCCTCGCCGGCTCGACCCTGGCGCGGGGCTACCGCAACAAACCGGAGGAAACCGCCAAAGCCTTCGTCACCCTGGCCGACGGCACCCGTGCCTACCGTACCGGTGACCTGGCGTGCTGGCTGGCCGACGGCCGCGTGGCATTCCTCGGCCGCAAGGACCACCAGGTCAAAGTGCGCGGTTACCGCATCGAACTCGGGGAAATCGAACGGCAATTGTGCAGCCACAGCGACGTGCGCGAAGCCGCGGTGATCGTGCAGGAACACGCTGCCGGCAAACGTCTGCTGGCCTACGTCCTCGCCGCACATGGCTATGCACCGGACTCCGAAGCGATCAAGCGTTTCCTCGGCGAGCGCCTGCCGTCGTACATGGTTCCGGCCCGGGTGCTGACCCTGGCGACCTTCCCGCGCACCCCCAACGGCAAACTCGACACCCGTCAGTTGCCCGACCCGGACCAGTTCGACGAAAGCACCCATGTCGCGCCGCGTAACGCCATGGAAACCACCTTGCAAGCCATCGTCGCCAAGGTCCTGAAACTGGCGAGCGTGAGCGTCACCGACAACTTCTTCGCCATCGGCGGTGACTCGATCCTGAGCCTGCAAGTGGTGGCCCAGGCCCATGAGCAAGGGATCGCGCTTTCGACCAAACAAGTCTTCGAACGCCAGACCATCGCCGCCATGGCCGAGGTCGCACAGCCCCTGGCCGAATCCGCCGCCGAGCCGCTGGCAGACAGTGCCGAGTTCAGCGCCTCGGGCCTGTCCGACGACGAAATGCAAGCGCTGATGGCCGAACTGGACGAGGCCGACCTGTGAGTCGTTCCTCCCGCTACCAGGCCATCAACGTTGCCCCCTTTTACGCAGGACGCTTTCAATGACCACCGAAAAAACCACCGGCAATCCAATCGAAGACGTTTACCCGCTGTCGCCATTGCAGCAAGGGATGCTCTTCCACTCCCTGCTCCACGAAGACTCCGGTGTCTATCTGATGCAGGACCGCTATCGCATCGGCGGCGCCATCGATGAAGTGGCTTTCCTGGAGTCATGGCGCCAGGTGGTGGCGCTGCACCCATCCCTGCGCGCCAGTTTCCAATGGAAAAGCCAGAAGCAACCGGTGCAGGTGATCCACCGTGAGGTCAAGGTCCCGCTGGACACCCTCGACCTGCGCGGGCTTGCCGCCCATGAGCAGGAGGCGCGCATCCGCAGCCTGCTGGAAGACGAACAGAAAGTCGGCTTCAACCTGTCGAAGCCGCCGCTGATCCACTTCCGGCTGGTGCGCCTGGCCGATGAGTCTTACGAATTCATTCGCAGCTTCCATCACATCCTGATGGATGCCTGGTGCATCTCCCTGGTGACGGTGGACTTCCTCAAGGTCTACGAGGCGCTGTGCAACGACCGCACCCCGGAGCTGAAAAGCCCACGGCCGTTTCGCGACTACATCCAGTGGCTGCAACGCCAGGATGCGGGCAAGGCCGAGCAATTCTGGCGCGGCCAACTGCAGGGCCTCAATGCGCCGACGCCGCTGACCGTGGACAACGGCGTGACCCATGATCGCTACACCGACGCGGTGCTGGTGAACGATCAACTGATCCACCTGAGCGAACAGCAAACCCAGGCACTGGCCGCGTTCTGCCGTAGCCGTCGGATCACCCCGAACACGTTCTTCCAGGGCGTCTGGTCATTGTTGCTGTCGCGCTACAGCGGCCAACGGGACGTGGTCTTCGGTGTCACCGTGGCCGGCCGTCCGGCGGACCTGACCGGCGTCGCGGAAATGATCGGCTTGTTCATCAATACGTTGCCGCTGCGGGTGTCGGTGGACCCGGAGGCCTCCCTCGGCAGTTGGCTGAGTGACCTGCAAGGGCTCAACGTCGACATGCGCGACTTTGAACACACGCCCCTGACGGATATCCAGGGCTGGAGCGACTTCCCCCGGGGCGAAACCCTGTTCGACAGCATCCTGGTATTCGAAAACGCCCCAATCGACGAGCAAATCCTCGAAGGCGGTTTCCAGTTCAGCCTCGAAGGCATGGACCACAGCGTGCACACCCACTACGGCTTGACCGTAGTCATCCTGCCCGGCGAGCAACTGGGCATCCGTGTGTCCTATGACCGCGAACGTTTTGAGGCCGCCACCGTCGAGCGTCTGCTGGGCCATATCGCCAGCCTCGTGGCAGACATGCTGGCAGCGCCAGATGCGCCGTTGGGCAGTTTGGAGCTCCTGGCTGCCGAGGAACGCCAACAGCTGTTGGGCGATTGGGCGGTCAATCCACACGACTTCCCGCTGGACCAAAGCTACGCGCAGTTGTTTGCCCACCAGGTCGCCCAACGCGGCGGGCAGGTCGCGGCGATCTGCGACGGTGAGTCGCTGACCTACGCCGAGCTGGACCAGCGCTCCACACGCCTGGCCCATGCCTTGCGCGAGGCTGGTGCCGGTGAAGATCAGTTGGTCGCCCTGGCCGCCCCCCGTGGCCTGGCGCTGCTGACCATGATGATTGCCGTGTTCAAGACCGGCGCGGCGATGCTGCCCCTGGAAGTCAGTCATCCGCCCGAGCGCCTGCGGGAGATCCTCAGCCTGTCCCGCGCGCCGTTGCTAGTCGCTAGTGAAAGTTGCAGCGCCCTGCTCGATCCGTTGTTCAGCGGTCTGGAACAGGCCCCCGAGGCGCTGTTCGCCGAAGCCTGCTGGAGGACTGGCAACGACTCGCCGCTGCCTGCTCTCGGCCGCCCGGACAGCCTCGCCTACGTCCTCTTCACCTCGGGCTCGACCGGTACGCCGAAGGGCGTGATGATCGAACAACGGAGCATGCTCAACAACATCTTCGGCAAAGTCCCCGCCCTGGGGCTCGGCGCCGAGGACCGGATTCCGCAGACCGCCTCCGTGGCGTTCGACATTTCCGTGTGGCAGTTCCTCGCCGCGCCGGTGCTCGGTGCCACCGTGCACATCCTCCCGGATGAAGTCGCCCACGACCCGCAGCGTCTGTTGCAGGTGCTCGCCAGCGAACGCCTGAGCGTGCTGGAAATTGTCCCGAGCCTGATGCGCACCCTGCTCGCCCTGTGCCCATGCGACCTGCAACTGCCGGACCTGCGCTGGGTGCTGCCCACCGGTGAAGCCCTGCCGCCGACCGTGGCCCGGGACTGGTTCGCGCGCTTCCCCGACATCGCCTTGATGAATGCCTACGGGCCGGCCGAATGCGCCGACGACGTGGCGTTCCAGCCGATCTACGAAGCCCCGGCCGCGCACATCAGCCACATGCCCATCGGCCAGCCGACCGCCAATAACCGCCTGTATGTGCTGGACGAAGCCCTGCGTCCGGTGCCCGTGGGTGTCGCCGGGGAAATCTGTGTCGGTGGCGTCGGCGTCGGCCGTGGCTACCTGCACGATCCGCAGCGCACTGCTGATGCGTTCATCGAACATCCGCAACTGGAAGGTCGCGTGTATCGCACCGGTGACCTGGGCCGCTGGCGCGCAGACGGGGTGATCGAATACCTCGGCCGCCGCGACCAGCAGGTAAAACTGCGCGGCCACCGGATCGAACTGACCGAAATCGAACACCGCCTCGCACAGCACCCGAACGTGCGCGAAGCCGCCGTCCTGCTGCGGGAAAACAGCGTGGGTGAAGCCTGGCTGGTGGCGTACTGGTCGGCCCATGACGACACCCTGGGCAGCGACGGCCTGGGCGAGCACCTGCGGGCGCAACTGCCGCCGTACATGGTCCCGGCCGCCTTCGTCTGCCTGGACAGCCTGCCGCTGAACAACAACGGCAAGGTCGATCGCAAGACTCTGGCCGCCCGGGAACTGGACTGGCAGGCCGACGCCCAGCAAAGCATAGCCCCGCGCAACCCATTGGAAACCGCCGTGGCGGCGATCTGGGCCGAGGTCCTGGGGCGCGACACCGTGGGCGTGGAAGACAATTTCTTCACCCTCGGCGGCCACTCGTTGCTGGCGACCCAGATCGTGGCGCGACTGCGCAGCCATTTCAAACTCGATCTGCCGCTGCGCACGCTGTTCGAACAACCCACCGTGGCCTTGCTGGCGGTAAACATCGCCGCCCGCCAGGCCGACGCCGCCGCGCCACAAGCCGCCGCCCTCAAGGCACCGAAAGCCATACCGCGCCCGGCCCTGTTGCCGCTGTCGTTCTCGCAACAACGCCTGTGGTTCATCGAGCAACTGACCCCGGGCACGACGCTGTTCAACATCCCGTTCGCCCTGCACCTCAAAGGCGAACTGGATGTCGAGGCGCTGCATGCCAGCCTGAATGACCTGCTGGCGCGCCATGAGATCCTGCGCACCGGCATCCACAGCACCGATGGCGTGCCTTGCCAGCGCATCAGCGAGTCGCTGGACATCGCGCTGCCTTTCGAAGACCTGTCCGGCCTGACCGCCACCGCCCGCGAAGGCGCGCAGTTCACTGCCCTGCAAGACACCTTCGAGCAGCCGTTCGACCTGACCTGCCCGCCGTTGCTGCGTGCCCGCCTGCTGCGCCTGGCGCCAGGAGAGCACGTGCTGGGCATCGCCCTGCATCACCTGGTGTCGGACGCCTGGTCGGCCACCATCGCCCTGCGGGAACTGGCCCTGGGTTACGAGGCCCGCTGCAACGGCGCCGCCGCCGAACTGCCGGCATTGCCGGTGCAATACGCCGACTTCGCCCTCTGGCAGCGCGAACACCTGCAAGGCGCCGAACTCAAGCGTCAGTTGGATTACTGGACCAGCACCCTGGACCGTCGCGACAGCGAAGGCAGTCCGCTGCTGGCGCTGCCCACCGACCATCCACGGCCATCGATGCAGAGCTACCGCGCCGGCATCGTCCAGCGCGAACTCAGTGCCGACCTCAGTGGCCGGGTGCAAGCCTTTGCCAGTCGCCTTGGCACCACCCCGTTCACCGTACTGTTCGCCGGTTTCGCCGTGTTGATGCACCGCTTGAGCGGCGATGCCACCGTGCTGGTCGGCACCCCGGTCACTCACCGCGAACAACCGGGCACCGAAGGCCTGCTCGGCATCTTGCTGAACAACCTGGCGATCCGCGCCGACTTTGCGCCGCAAGCGGATTTCACCGCACTGGTGCAACAGGTGGCCGAGCGCCTGCGCAGCGGCCTGCAGCACCAGGACCTGCCTTTCGAGCAACTGGTGGACAGTCTGCAACTGCCCCGCAGCCTCAGCCACGCGCCGCTGTACCAAGTGATGGTGGCCCAGCAATTGGCCATGGAATCGCGCTTGCGCTTCCCCGGGCTGGAATTCGAAGCCCTGGACACCCCGCTCCGGCATTCGGAATGCGACCTGGACCTGCACGTGTTGTGCCCGGCCAATGCCCCGATCCAGCTGGAGCTGATGTTCGCCCTGGACCTGTTCGTCGCCGACAGCGCCCGCCAGACCCTGGCCCGCCTGGAGTACCTGCTCGAACAGATGCTCGCCGAACCGCAACGCCCGGTGGCAGCCCTGCCGCTGCTGATGGACGCGGAATGGCAGCGCACGGTGGTGGAATGGAACCGTACCGAGATGACGGTGCCCACCCACCTGACCTTCGCCCAGCTGTTCGAACAACAGGCCGAGCACACCCCCGAGCGTGACGCGTTGTGCTTCGAGGGCCGTCGCCTGAGCTACAGCGAGTTGAACCGGCGGGCCAACCAGGTAGCGCATTACCTGCGCAGCCGTGGCGTGGTCGCCAATCGTCCCGTGGCGCTGTGTGTCGAGCGCTCGCTGGAACTGTTGGTCGGCTTGCTGGGGATCCTCAAGGCCGGTGGCGCCTATGTGCCGCTGGACCCGACCTACCCGGTGGATCGCCTCGCCTACATGCTCGAAGACGCGCAACCGGTGCTGTTCCTCGGCCAACAGGGCCTGTTGGAACAGTTGGGCGCCGACCTGCCACGCCTGCGCCTGGACAGCGACGCGGCGCTGTTCGCCGATCAGCCAGACGACAACCTGCCGCCGCTCGCCGGGCCGCAGGACCTGGCCTACATCATGTACACCTCCGGCTCGACCGGTAAGCCCAAGGGCACCCTGGTCACCAACGGTTCGGTGGTCAACCTGGCCTGGGCGCGGATCCATGGCCTGTACCGTCGCTATACCGACCAGCCGCTGCGCACCAGCTTCAACTACTCGTTTGCCTTCGACAGCTCGGTGGCCGAACTCATCCTGCTGCTCGATGGCCACAGCCTGTACCTGACCCCGGAAGACGTGCGCTACGACCCACAAGCGCTGGCGCAGTTCTTCGCGCAAACCCGCCTGGACGCCTTCGAGTGCACCCCAGCGCAACTCAAGGCCCTGCTGGAAAGCGACGGCGTGCGCCGGGGCGAGGTGTACCTGCCACGCTTCGTGCTGTTCGGTGGCGACGCCGTGGACGCGCAGTTGTGGCAACGCCTGCCGTCGATTGCCGGCAGCCGCTTCTTCAACACCTACGGCCCGACCGAGTGCACGGTGGACGCCACCGGCTGCGCGGTCGATGATTTCCCGGCCCGGCCTATCATCGGACGGCCGATCGCCAACGTGCGCACCTATGTCCTCGATGGCTTCCTCAACCCGCTGCCGGTGGGTGTGCCAGGCGAACTGCACATCGGTGGCGCCGGGGTGACCCTGGGCTACCTCAACCGGGCCGAGCAGACCGCGAAGGTGTTCATCGAGGACCCCTTCTCACCGCAGGAAGGCGCGCGGATGTACAAATCCGGCGACCTGGTGCGTTGGCTGCCCGACGGCCAGCTCGAATACCTCGGGCGCATGGACCATCAGGTGAAGATCCGTGGCTTCCGCGTCGAACTGGGGGAAATCGAAAGCCTGATCGGCGCCCAGCCCGGCGTACGCCAGGCCGTGGTGCTGGCCCGGGAGGACGTACCCGGCGACAAGCGCCTGGTGGCCTACGTGACCTGTGATGGACAGGCCGATGTCAACGCCTGGCGCAAGACCATCGGCGCCGCCCTGCCCGACTACATGGTGCCTTCGGCGTTCGTGCTGCTCGATGAACTGCCGCTGACCGACAACGGCAAACTCAATCGCAAGGCCCTGCCGGCCCCGGACATCCAAGCCGCGCCGGACGCCCTCGATCCGCCGCGCAGCAGCGCCGAACGACAACTCGCCGCGCTGTGGTCGGAGTTGCTGAAGGTGCCGTCGACACAGATCGGTCGCGACAGCCATTTCTTCTACCTCGGCGGTCATTCGCTGCTGGCGGCAGCGCTGTTTGCCCGCCTGCGCCAACAGTTCGCCACAGTGCCGCCGCTGCGCTCCGTGTTCGAACACCCGACCCTGGAGGCCCTGGCCGCGCTGCTGGGCGAGCCGCTGCAAGCCCCCGCCGCGACCTTCGTGGCGGCGCCACGCCCGGCGCGCCTGCCGTTGTCGTTCGAACAACAACGCCTGTGGTTCCTGGAACAACTGAGTGCCGGCGGTGGCGAATACAACGTGGTCAGCGCCGTGCAACTGGACGGTGAACTCGATACCCGGGCCCTGCAAGCGGCCCTGAACAGCGTGGTCCAACGTCACGAAATCCTGCGCAGCCGTATCGTGCGCGAGAGCGACGGCGAGTTGGCGCTGGTCATCGAGCCGCAAGTCGACTTCACCCTGCAGTTGACAACCCTGGAAGCGACCAGTGATACGCATTGGCAGCAACTGACCGACGAGGCCATCCAGGCAGAAAACGGACGTCGTTTCGACCTCGCCAGCGAAGTGCCGATCCGCGCCACCCTGCTGCAACGCAGCGACCGCGCCCAGGCCCTGCTGCTGCTCACCGTGCACCACTGCGCCACCGACGATGCCTCCAGCCAGAACCTGCTGAATGAGCTGGGCCGTTGCTACAGCGCCCATTGCCAGGGCACGGCGGCCATGCTGCCGGAACTCGTTCTGCAATACCCCGACTACGCCCTCTGGCAGCGCGAGCCCGGTCAACAGACCGCATTCCGCAGCCAGTTGGAATACTGGCGTGGACAACTGGAGGACGGCGACTACCTGCTGGACCTGCCCACCGAACAGGGCCGCCCCAACCACCTCGCCCCGGCTGCCGGCGCGGTGCAATTGCAGCTGCCGCCGGCCCTGGTGGGACGCCTGCGACAATTCGCCCAACAACGTGGCGCCACCCTGTACATGCTGATGCTCAGTGCCGCGCAATTGCTGCTGGGGCGCTACGCCAACCAGCGCGACGTGCGGGTCGGCAGTCCGGTGGCCCAGCGGCCGTTTGCCGAGCTGCAGCCGCTGATCGGCTGCTTCGTCAACACCGTGGTCATGCGTGCCGACCTCGATCCGAGCCTGGACTTCGAAGGCTTGCTGGGTCAGGTCCGCAACCGCGTACTGGACGCCCAGCAGCATCAGGACGTGCCGTTCGACCAGGTTGTCGAACACCTCAAGCCGGCCCGCAGCCTCGGCCAGACGCCGTTGTTCCAGGTGCTGTTCGCCATGCAGAACGCGGATTCGTCCTGCCAGCACTGGCCGTCGTTGCAGGTCAGCGAGCGCGCCGTGAACGCCCAGGCCACCAAATACGACTTGAACTGGGAGGTGTATGACGGCGAGGTACTGTCGGTGTTGTTGGAATACCGCGCCGCGCTGTTCAGCGAAACCACCGCCCGGCGTTGGCTGGAGCAATGGCAGCAACTGCTGGAAGCCATGCTCGATGCACCGCAGACCCGCCTCGCGGACTGGTCGCCGTTGGCGGCAACAGAGCGCCAGCGCCAACTGGTCGAGTGGAACGCCACCGAGCGTCACTACAGCGGCCCGACCAACCTGCACACCGCCCTCAGCCAGCAAGCCGCCCTCAGCCCCAACGCCCCGGCACTGGTGTTCGAAGGCCAACGCCTGACTTACGCCGAGCTCGACCAACGGGCGCAAGCCGTGGCCCGGGCGCTGCACGCGGCCGGCATCGGCGCCGATGACATCGTGCCGGTGTGCATGGAGCGCTCGGTGGACATGGTCGTGGCCCTGCTCGGCATCGTCCACGCTGGCGCCGCCTGGCTGCCGCTGGATCCGGAACTGCCCGCCGGGCGCCTGGCCTTCCTGATCGAAGACGCCGACGCCAAGGTCAGCCTGACCCAGGCCCAGTGGCTGTCGCGCCTGCCGGCCGGACATCAGGCCTGGACCCTCGACACCCTGCCCCAGGCACCGGCGTTCGACCCGCTCAGCGTCGCTGCCAATGACCTGGCCTACATGCTCTACACCTCCGGCTCCACCGGCCAACCGAAAGGCGTGATGAACGAACACGGCGCCTTGATGAACCGTCTGTACTGGATGCAGGACGCGTTCCCGATTGGCCCGAACGACCGCGTGCTGCAGAAAACCCCGTACAGCTTCGACGTCTCGGTGTGGGAGTTCTTCTGGCCGCTGATCACCGGCGCCACTCTGGTGGTCGCGCGTCCCGATGGTCATCGCGACCCGGCGTATCTCAGCCAGTTGATCCAGCAGGAGCAGGTCACCACCTTGCACTTCGTGCCGTCGATGCTGCGCGCCTTTGTCGAGGAGCCGAGCCTGGTCGACTGCCACAGCCTGCGCCAGGTGTTTGCCAGCGGCGAGGCACTGCCGGTGGATCTGGTGCGGCGCTTCATGGGCCGACACCCGGCGGCACTGGTCAACCTGTACGGCCCGACCGAAGCGGCCATCGACGTCTCGGTATGGCGCTGCTCGGTGGACGATGTGATCGTGCCTATCGGTAAACCCATCGCCAACCTGCGCCTGTACATCCTCGATGAAAGCCAGCAACCGCTGCCCATCGGCAGCATTGGCGAGCTGTACATCGGCGGTGTCGGCGTCGCCCGCGGCTACCTCAAGCGTCCCGACCTGACAGAGGAACGCTTCCTCGCCAGCCCGTTCATCGACGGTGATCGCCTGTACCGCACCGGCGACCGCTGCCGCTTCCTGGCCGATGGCAACATCGAATACCTCGGGCGCCTGGATCATCAGGTGAAGCTGCGCGGCCAGCGCATCGAGCTTGGTGAGATCGACGCCGATCTGCTGGCCCAGAGCGGCGTTCGCGACGCCGCGACCCTGCTGCTGGAGCAACGCTTGGTGAGTTTCTGGTGCGGTGACGCCGACGAGGCTGCCATTCGTAGCGCATTGAGCGACAACCTGCCCGCGCACATGCTGCCGAGCTTCTTCGTCCAGCTCGACAGCCTGCCCCTGAACAGCAACGGCAAGCTCGACCGCAAGGCCCTGGCCGCCACCCCGCTGCCGGAACACCACAGCGACCGGCCGTACATCGCGCCGCGCACCGCCATGCAAAGCGCGCTCTGCGAGTTGTTCAGCGAAGTGCTGGAATGCGCGTCAGTCGGCATCGAAGCGCACTTCTTCCAGCTCGGCGGCCACTCCCTATTGGCGACCCGCCTGGTCAGCCGGGTCCGTGAACGCCTGGGGGTTTCCCTGCCGTTGGCAGTGGTGTTCGAACAACCGACAGTTGCGGCCCTGGCCGATTACCTGGGCGTGGCGACAGCGGATGAATCGATCACCTCGCAGCCGCGTCCGGCGGCACTGCCCTTGGGGCTGGCACAGAAGCGCTTCTGGATGCTCAGCCGCCTGGTTCCGGATTCTCGCGAATACCACATGCCGTTCGCCCTGACGTTGCGCGGCGAGCTGCAAGTCCGCGTCTTGCGCGAAGCCTTCGAACAGGTCAGCCAACGTCACCTGGTGCTGCGCAGCCGGATTGTCGAAGTCCAGGGCGAGCCGCAACTGCTGATCGACGACCACGGGCCGGCGCTCGCGGTCACTGCCGTTGCCACACAGGATTGGCGCGCGACCTGCGCCACGGCCCAAGCCGAGTTGATGGCGCCATTCGACCTGGCCGCCGCCGCGCCTTGGCGGGCGCACCTGCTACAACGCCAGGACAGCGACGAAAACCTGTTGCTGGTGTGCCTGCACCACAGCGCCACCGACGGTTGGGCCATGCAATTGCTCATCGACGAGCTGACCCAGGCCTACGCCGCCGGCCTCGATGGACAGTCGCCGGCCTGGACGCCGCTGGAAATCGACTATGTCGACTTCGCCCTGTGGCAACAGCATCCGGACACCCAGGCCCGACGCAATGCCAGCCTGACTTACTGGAAAAACCACCTGGACCAGGACGATTACCAGCTCGATCTGCCCATCGACCATCCACGGGGCGCCGAAGCCGATCGTCGGGCTCGGCAACTGATCGTCAACCTCGGCGCCCAGCGCGCCGAATCGATCCGCCAGTTCGCCCGTCAGCGCGGCACGACCACTTACGTGGTGCTGGCCTCGGCCCTGAGCGCACTGCTGGCGCGTTACAGCGGTCAGCGCGAGATTCGTCTCGGCACCCCGGCGGACCAGCGCGATCAGCCGCAAGCCCAGACGCTGCTGGCCTGCCTGGTCAACACCCTGGTGATCCGCAGCGAAGTCGACCAACGGGCCCCGGCCGAGCAATTGCTCGCCAGTCTCGAAGCCGATCTGCGTGCGGCCCAGGCCCACGCCGACCTGCCCTTCGCCACCCTGGTCGGCGCTGTCGCACAACACCGCGACCTGAACCGCACGCCACTGTTCCAGGTGCTGTTCTCTCTTAACTACGGCCGCGTGGACAGCAGCCAATGGCCGGGACTGGAGGTCGAAGAGCAGGTGCTGCCGGTGATCGACGCCAAGTTCGAACAGAGCTGGGAAGTCCAGGACGACGGCAGCGACATGACCCTGGCGCTGGAATATCAAGCGGCGCTGTTCGAGGAGTCGACGATGCAACGCTGGAGCGCACAATGGTGTGCACTGCTGGATGCGTTGGTGGCGGCGCCTGGGCGAACGCTGATCGAGCTGTTCCCGCAGCAGCAGGACCAACAGCAGCTGGACCGTTGGAACGCCACCGAGCGTCACTACAGCGGCCCGACCAACCTGCACACCGCCCTGAGCCAGCAAGCCGCCCTCAGCCCCAACGCCCCGGCACTGGTGTTCGAAGGCCAACGCCTGACTTACGCCGAGCTGGACCAACGGGCACAAGCCGTGGCCCGGGCCCTGCGCGCGACCGGTATTGGCGCCGATGACATCGTGCCGGTGTGCATGGAGCGCTCGGTGGACATGGTCGTGGCCCTGCTCGGCATCGTCCACGCCGGCGCCGCCTGGCTGCCGCTGGATCCGGAGCTGCCCGCCGGGCGCCTGGCCTTCCTGATCGAAGACGCCGACGCCAAGGTCAGCCTGACCCAGGCCCAGTGGCTGTCGCGCCTGCCGGCCGGACATCAGGCCTGGACCCTCGACACCCTGCCCCAGGCACCGGCGTTCGACCCGATCAGCGTCGCGGCCAATGACCTGGCCTACGTGCTCTACACCTCCGGCTCCACCGGCCAACCGAAAGGCGTGATGAACGAACACGGCGCCTTGATGAACCGTCTGTACTGGATGCAGGACGCGTTCCCGATTGGCCCGAACGACCGCGTGCTGCAGAAAACCCCGTACAGCTTCGACGTCTCGGTGTGGGAGTTCTTCTGGCCGCTGATCACCGGCGCCACCCTGGTGGTCGCCCGTCCCGACGGTCATCGCGACCCGGCGTATCTCAGCCAGTTGATCCAGCAGGAGCAGGTCACCACCTTGCACTTCGTGCCGTCGATGCTGCGCGCCTTTGTCGAGGAGCCGAGCCTGGTCGACTGCCACAGCCTGCGCCAGGTGTTTGCCAGCGGCGAGGCACTGCCGGTGGATCTGGTGCGGCGCTTCATGGGCCGACACCCGGCGGCACTGGTCAACCTGTACGGCCCGACCGAAGCGGCCATCGACGTCTCGGTATGGCGCTGCTCGGTGGACGATGTGATCGTGCCTATCGGTAAACCCATCGCCAACCTGCGCCTGTACATCCTCGATGAAAGCCTGCAACCGCTGCCCATCGGCAGCATTGGCGAGCTGTACATCGGCGGTGTCGGCGTCGCCCGCGGCTACCTCAAGCGTCCCGACCTGACAGAGGAACGCTTCCTCGCCAGCCCGTTCATCGACGGTGATCGCCTGTACCGCACCGGCGACCGCTGCCGCTTCCTGGCCGATGGCAACATCGAATACCTCGGGCGCCTGGATCATCAGGTGAAGCTGCGCGGCCAGCGCATCGAGCTTGGTGAGATCGACGCCGCCATGTTGAACCTGCCGGACATCACTGGGGCCTGCACCCTGGTCATCGATAACCGTCTGGTGGCGTTCTACAGCAGCAGCGCAGCGCAATCGGGCCTCGACACCCTGCTCGCCGCCCAATTGCCGGCCTACATGGTGCCGGCGGTGTGGGTCCACGTCCCGACGCTGCCGCTCAACAGCAACGGCAAGATCGACCGCAAGGCCCTGGCGGCCCTGCCCTTGCCGCAAACCCAGAAAGACTACGCCGCACCGCGCAACGCGCTGGAAAGCCTGTTGTGCCAGCTGTTCGGCGAGCTGCTCGGCGAAAGTCTGACCGGTGGCCGAGAGGTCGGCACCAGCGACAGCTTCTTCGCCTTGGGCGGTGATTCGATTCTCGGTCTGAAGCTGATCTCACGTCTGCGCGAACACGGCTACTCGCTGACGCCACGGGACCTGTTCCGCTCGCCCACCCCGGCGGCGCTGGCCCAGGTGACCACGGCCCTGCTGACCCAGGCCGAACAGGGCGAAGTCACCGGTGCGATGCCGTTGATGCCGTTACACCAGTGGTTCTTCGACCAACAGCAACCCCAGGCCGCGCACTGGAACCAGTCCGTATTGGCCGACAGCGACCGGCGTCTTGAGCCAACAATCGTGCAGGCGGTGTTGGATCGCCTGGTCGCGCACCACGACGCCCTGCGCTTGCGCTTCGCCGAGGTCGATGGACAGTGGCAGGCCCGGATCGCCCCGGTGGCGCCGGCGCAACTGACTTGCTGCGAGCACCCGGACCAACTGCTGCAGGTCGCGCAAAGCCTGGACCTGCAACACGGTCCTCTGTTTGCCGCAGCCCTGCTGGAAGGTGAACCCCAGCGCCTGTATCTGGTGGCTCATCACCTGGTGGTGGATGCGGTGTCCTGGGCGCCGCTGCTGGAGGATTTCCAACAGCTGTATTCAGGGCTGGAGCGCGACGAACAAACCACCTTGCCGGCGAAAACCACCTCTTACCGCCAATGGGCCGAGCACCTGCATGCCCACGCCGCCAAGGTCGCGGGCGAACAGCGCTACTGGAGCACTCAGATCAGCGTAAACCGGCCGCCAGTTGCCACGGTGGCCGAGCGCCGGACTCTGTCGACCCGTTGGGAGGCGACCCGCACCCACCAATGGCTGACCGAGTCCCACGCAGCGTACCGCACGCAACCGGAAGAACTGTTGATCGCCGCCCTCGCCGCGACCCTGGCGGAAACCGAACGTCGCAGCGACATCGTCGTGGACCTGGAGCGCCACGGCCGCGATGCGCCTTTCGATGGCCTGGACGTCAGCCGCACGGTCGGCTGGTTCACCACGCTGTTCCCACTGCGCGTCAACGCCAGTGGCGCCCGTGGCGACCAGGTGCGCAACGCCAAGGAAGCCTTGCGTGCAGTGCCGGGCCAGGGCCTTGGTTACGGCTTGCTGCGTCAACGCGGTCAGTTGGCGGCCAGCCACGGCGACGTGCTGTTCAATTATCTGGGACACGAGCAGACGCCCGAGGGTTGGTTGCGCGCCAGCAGCCTGACCCCACCGGTGGACGTGTCGCCGGCAAACCGGGTGACCCACGCTCGCGAAGTGGTGGCGTGGCTGGAGGACGGCGTGTTGCGTGTCGAATGGCACAGCGTCACGCCGGAGGTCGACAGCCGCTTGCCCGCTCGTCTGCTGGAGCACCTGCAAGCACTGGTCGAGCACTGCCTCGATCCGCAGGCCGGCGCGCTGATGCCCTCGGACTTCCCGCTCGCCAAGGCGCTGAACCAGAAGTCCCTGGACAAACTGCTGGGCAAGCTCAAGACCAAACCGAACTCCCAAAGCCAGTGAGTGGCGCAGCCGCCGCGGGGTCATCGCCCGACCACCGCGGCGTCAGCCCGACACTCACTGTTTTCAAGCCTTTGAAATGGACCAAGCAAGCATGAACAACATCGAAGACATCTACTCCCTTTCGCCGACCCAGCACGGCCTGCTGTTCCACAGTGTCTTTGAACCGGATTCGCGGGTGTACTACCAGCAATTGAGCCTGGAAATGAACGGCCCGCTGCAACTCAATGCCTTTCGCGGCGCCTGGCAGGCGCTGATGCAGCGCCACGCCGTGCTGCGCAGCGCGTTTCTCTGGGAAGAGCTGGACGATGCCTATCAGGTGGTGCAGCAGGACGTCGACCTGCCCCTGACCGAACTGGACTGGCAGGACCGTACCGACCCACAGGCCGACCTGGAAAAATTGGGCCTGGAGCAACGGGCACAACCCCTGGAGTTGAATGAATCGCCGCTGATGCGCGTCTGCCTGGTGCGCCTGGCCCCCGAGCGCTGGCACCTGATCTGGACCTTCCATCACATCCTCATGGACGGCTGGAGCGTCGGCATCGCGGTGCAGGAATGGTTGGCGCTCTACTACGAGCAAGCCCATGGCCGCCCCGCCCACCTGCCACCGACCCGTGCCTACCGCGACTACATCGCCTGGCTGGCGGAGCAGGACATGGCGGCTACCGAAGGCTTCTGGCGCGAGCAGTTGCAGGACCTGAGCGAACCGACCCCGCTGCCCAACTTCGCCGTACGCGAGGCCGCGCCTGCCGGAGCGCCTTTCGCCGAGCGGGAAAGCCGGCTGGATGCCAGCGAAACCGAGCAACTGTCGCAGTTCGCTCGCCGCCACGACCTGACCATCAACACCCTGATCCAGGGCGCCTGGGCGTTGCTGCTGGGCCAGCACGCCGGGCGTGATGACGTGGTCTACGGCGTCACCGTCGCCGGCCGCCCGGAGAACCTGGCGGCGGTCGACAGCACCGTCGGGCTGTTCATCAACACCCTGCCGCTGCGGGTACAGTGGGCCGACAGCCCGACACTGGTGGATTGGCTGCAGCAGTTGCAGCACGCCAACAGCGACCTGCGCCACCACGCCTACCTGCCGCTGGGCAAACTCAAGTCGATGACGCGCATTGCCGCCGAACAGGCGCTGTTCGATTCGATCCTGGTGTTCGAGAATTTCCCGGTCACCGATGCGCTGAATCAGGACACCGGCGGCTTGAGTTTCAGCGCCCCGGCCAGCGAACAGCAAGCCGACGGCATCACCCTGACCCAGGGCCGTAACCACTTCCCGCTGTCGCTGATCGTGATGCCGGACAAACAGTTGCATTATCTGATCAGCTACGACCGCAGCCGCTTCAGCGACGCCGAGGTCGCGGTGCTGTCCGCACAGCTACGCTCGATCCTGTTGGCGATGACCGCGCAAGCCCGGTGCCGGGTCAACGAACTGGAATGGCTGAGCGCGGAAGAACGCCAGCAATTGATGGTACAGGGGCTTGGCGCGCAACTGCCGGTACCCCAGGACGGCCTGCACCAGCGTTTCGAACAGCAAGTGGCCGCCTATCCCGAGCAACTGGCGGTACGCGATCGCCAAGTGGCGCTGACCTACCGTGAACTCGATCGACAGGCCAACCGCCTCAGCCACTACCTGCACGCCCAAGGCATCGGCCACGACAGCGTGGTCGCCCTGGCCATGGAACGCAGCGCCGATTTCGTCGTTGCCCTGCTCGCCACTCTCAAGGCCGGCGCGGCGTACCTGCCACTGGACATCAAGCAGCCCGCCGGCCGCCTGGTCGATGTGCTGGTGGACAGCCGCGCCGCGCTGCTGATCGGCGCCAGCCCTTCACCGCTGCTCAAGGGCCTGGCCGAGCACACGCCGACGCTGTGGCTGACCGAACAGGCCCAGGCCATCGCCGCCCAGCAGGACACACCACCCGTCGTGGCCCACAGCCCGAGCGATGCCGCCTATGTGATCTACACCTCGGGCTCCACTGGCACGCCCAAGGGTGTGGTGGTCGAGCACCGGTCCATCGTCGACTACCTGACGGCGGTACAAGCCGTGCTCAACCCGCCGGCGGCCGCCCGCTACGGCTTGCTGTCGAGCATCGCCGCCGACCTCGGCCATACCCAGCTGTTCGGTGCGCTGTGCAGCGGCGCCAGCCTGTTGCTGGTGGATGAAGACAGCGGTTTCAGCCCACTGGCCCTGGCCGAACTCTTCGACCAGCATCCGGTGGATGTACTGAAAATCACCCCAAGCCACCTCGCCGGCCTGTTGCAGGCGCTGCCCGATGCGCGCCTGCTGCCGCGCGCGCTGCTGGTGTTCGGTGGCGACGCCCTCAGCCCGGCGCTGCTGGAGCAAGTGAACCGTCTGGCACCGGACTTGAAGGTGTTCAACCACTATGGCCCGAGCGAAGCGACCGTCGGCGCCATCGCGACCGAACTGCCGGCAGGCCTGCGCAGCATCGCCCTCGGCCGGCCGCTGCCGAACCGTCAACTGCAGGTGGTCGATGGCAACGGTCGCCTGGCGGCCATCGGCGTGTCCGGTGAACTGCTGATCAGCGGCGCCCTGGCCCGGGGTTACCTGCACCGGGACGACCTCACCGCCGAACGCTTCCATCTCGATGCCAACGACCAACGCTGGTACCGCACCGGCGACCGCGTGCGCTGGCAAGTCGACGGTCAGATCGCGTTCCTTGGCCGCGTCGACAGCCAGGTGAAGATCCGTGGCAACCGCCTGGAACTGGGCGAAGTCGAGGCGCAGATCAAGCGCCTGTCACCGCTGATCGAGCAGGCACTGGTGCGCGTCGTGGAGCTGGACGGCAGCCCACGCCTGGTGGCCTGGCTGGTGGCCAGCCAATCGATTTCCCCCGCCAAGCTGCGCAATGACCTCAGCGCCCGCGTACCGGATTACATGGTGCCGGCGCATTTCATCACCCTGGATGAACTGCCCCTCACCCGCAATGGCAAAGTCGACGTCCAGCGTTTGCCGACCCCGCAAAAACCCACCGATGACAGCGCCAGCCACGTCGCCCCACGCAATGAAGTCGAGACCCTGCTGGCCGAGATCTGGCAGGACGTGCTCAAGCTGGAGCGGGTTGGCGTACACGACAACTTCTTCGCCCTGGGCGGCGACTCGATCATCAACTTGCAGATCATCGCCCGCGCCAACCAGCAAGGGCTCAAGCTCACGCCTCGGCAGTTGTTCGAGAACCGCACCATCGCCGACATCGCCCGGGTCCTGGGTGCCGATGCCGGCCAGGGAGTGGCGCAAAACCTTGCCGATGGCTACGAGCTGCCACTGGGCGCCGGCCAACGGGCGCGGCTGCAACAAGGCCCGCTCGCGGCCACCTGGCGCTGTGTGGCGCTGGCCCAGGCCATCGACAGCAACTTGCTGGGCCAAGCGATCAGCGCCTTGCAACAACATCACCAGGCCTTGCGCCTGGCTCTGAACGCGTTGCCCGACGGGCAATGGCAGCAACGGGTACTGGGCGCGGCCAAGGCAGCGGTGATCAGCCACGAGAAACTGACCGTGTGCGACCCGGTGCACTTGCAAGCCCTGGCCCAGGCCGGTGTCGACGCGCTTGAACTCGACGCCGGCCAGACCTTGCACGCCTGCCTGCTGGACGTGGATGGCAAGCCGTCCCTGCTGTTGGCCGCTCACCCCCTGTGCGTGGACGAGGCGTCCTGGTCGCTGTTGCTTGCCGACCTCAACCTGGCGCTGGCACAACTGACGTATCACCGGCCGGTCCGCCTGTCCTATGCCGGCGGCGATTTCAGCCAATGGACGCGACATCAGCAGGCCCATGCACAAAGCGACGCCCTGGATGATGCCTGGGAACACTGGCTGCAATACGCCGGGATAGAGCCGCTGCAACTGCCGGAAAGCGAGCAACCCACCAGCGTGGTCGAGCAAGCCCTGCCAGCCACCACCTCCAGTGAACTCAAACGTGTGGCCGAGGTGCTGCAGCTGGACTGGAACAACCTGCTGGCCGCTGCCGTGGTCGAACAAGGCCGGGCGCTGTGCGGCGACGGTCTGATTGCACTGGAGGTTCAAGGCACACGTCCCACCACCGAGCGCTTGCCCGTCGATGCCCCCATCGCCGTAGCCGACCTCGAACCGGCACGTATCCTCGGCCCTCTGGATCTGGCCGTGCCGTACTTCCTCCAGACCGAAGGCGACAGCCTGCTGCAACGGGTGCAGGCCCTGGTTGCGCAGATGCGCGCTTACCCGCAACACGGTGTTGACTACGGCGCCCTGCGTTATCTGTCGGACAACACTTACCTGCAAGAGCCCCTGCGCGACCTGCCGGCGGCAGCGGTCGCCATTCGCTGGTTGGGCAACCTCGACAGCCATCGCGAGGAGCACGGCATCCTCACCGGGGTCGAAGCGGCAAACCCATTGGCGGCGTCGGCCTGCCCGCTGACACTCGATGCCTGGTGGCAGGACGACTGCCTGCACCTGCGCAGCCAGGGCGCCCTGGCCGCCAGTTGGGCACCACGGCTCATGCAGCGCCTGGTCGAACTCGCCGGGCTGCACAGCGCAGCCGACCTGCGCCCCGCCAGCCAGGCCTTCCCGCTGTGCCACAAGCAAGCGGCGACCTTGGCGGCCGAGCCTCTGGACTGGTCGAACATCGAAGACGTCTACCCGTTGTCGTCGATGCAACAGGGCATGCTCCTGCACACTCTGCTGCAACCCCACAGCGGTATCTACCTGATGCAGCAACGCTACAGCTGGGACGGCGTGTTGCAACGCCCGGCCATGGAAGCGGCCTGGCAGTTGTTCCTGCAACGGCACCCGATGATGCGCACTGCGTTCTGGTGGCAGGAAGACCACGAGCCATTGCAATGCGTCTACCGGCAAACCCATCGGGCCTTCGACTGGCAGGACCTGCGCCATCTCGATGAAGAACAACAGCGCCTGGCGATGGACCAGGCCCTGGAAGCGCAACGCCTGCAAGGCTTCGACATGGCCTGTGCGCCGTTGACCCATTTGCGGGTGTTCCAACTCGATGAGCGCCGCTTCGCCGTGGTGCGCAGCTTCCACCACATCCTCACCGACGCCTGGTGCTTCGGCCTGTTGATGGAAGACCTGCTGGCGATCTACCAGGCCCTCGTGCGCCAGGAGCCCGTGGCTCGTCCGCGCCTGCGTTCGTTCCGCGGCTACATGAGCTGGCTGGAGCGTCATGACATGGCCGCCGCGCACGCCTTCTGGCAAGCGGAAATGGCCGGCTTCAGCGAGCCGACGCCGCTGCACGTGGACAGCCCTGTCGCCCGTCCCGAGCAGGCGCCGGAGCAAGTCGGCGATTTCGACCAGACGCTGAGCATCGCCCAGACCCAGCGTTTGCAGCAGCTGTGCCAGCAATACCAACTGACGCCGAACACCTGGATCCAGGGCGCCTGGGCATTGCTGCTGTCGCGCTACAGCGGCAACCGCGACGTGCTGTTCGGCGTCACCGTGGCCGGTCGCCCGACCGATCTGGCCGGCGTCGAGGAAATGGTCGGGCTGTTCATCAACAGCCTGCCGCTGCGGGTCGATGTCGATCCGCAAGCGCCGGTCGCCGACTGGCTGCAAGCGCTGCTGTCACACAACGCACAGCTGCGCGAGCATGAAAGCGCATCGTTGGTGGACATCCAGCGTTGCAGCGAAGTACCCCGTGGCCAGCAGTTGTTCGACAGCCTGGTGGTGTTCGAGAACGCCCCGCTGGACATCAGCAGCGTGCAACTGGACGCCTTCAGCATCGACATCTACGAAGACCGGGTGCACACCAACTTCCCGATGACGGTGGTGCTGTACCCCGGCGACCGCCTGGGCATCCGCCTGTCCTATGACAGCCAGCGCTTCAGCACCGACACCGTGCAGCGCATGCTCGGCCATTTGGTGCAACTGCTGTCGAGCATGCTCGACCAGCCACAAGCGCCGCTGGGCAGCCTGCACATGCTCCCCGAAACGGAGCGCCAGCAGTTGCAGATCGAGTGCAACCGCAGCGCCGTGGACTTCCCGCTGGAGCGCGGCTATGCGGCGCTGTTCGCCGAGCAGGTGCAGCGCCGTGCGCAACACCTTGCCGCAGTCTGCCAGGGGCAGTCGCTGACCTACGCCGAACTGGACCGCCGCGCCAACGCCATCGCCCATGGGCTGCAAGCGTCCGGCGCCGGTCCGGAAACCCTGGTGGCGCTGTTTGCCGAGCGTGGCCTGGCCCTGCTGACGATGATGATCGCCACGCTCAAGGTCGGCGCCGCATTCCAGGCCCTGGACATCCAGCAACCGCCCGCTCGCCTGGCGGAACTGCTGAACCTCGGCGAAGCCCCGCTGCTGCTGGTCTGCGAGCACGCGACAGCGACGCTGGACAACGTTCTGCCGCAGATGCACCGGCAACCCACCTGCCTGATCGCCCAAGCGCTCTGGCAAGGCGGCGAACAAACACCGGTTACGTATTCGCATAACCCTGACCAACTGGCCTACGTGATCTTCACCTCGGGTTCCACCGGCACGCCGAAAGGGGTCATGGTCGAACAACGGGGGATGCTCAACAACATGTTCGGCAAGGTGCCGAGCCTGGGCCTGGGCGAGCACGACCGGATTGCCCAGACGGCGTCCGCGGCGTTCGACATCAGCGTGTGGCAGTTCCTCGCCGCGCCACTGTTCGGCGCCACCGTGCATATCCTTCCCGATGCCCAGGCCCACGACCCGGTGGCCTTGCTCGACGCGGTCCAGGAACATGGGCTGACGCTGCTGGAAACCGTGCCGGCGCTGATCCGTGGCATGCTCCAGGAGCGTCAGGCGCATCACGACCTGGCGAGCCTGCGCTGGTTGCTGCCCACCGGCGAGGCACTGCCGCCGGCCCTGGTGCGGGATTGGTTCGCGCGCTTCCCGGCCATCCCGTTGATGAATGCCTACGGTCCGGCGGAATGCTCGGATGACGTTGCCTTCTACCCGATCACCGAAGCGCCGACCGACGACTGCCTGCACATGCCCATCGGCAAGCCGACCGCCAACAACCAGGTGTTCGTGCTGGATTCGGACCTGCGCATGGTGCCCATCGGCGTTCCCGGTGAGTTGTGCATCGGTGGCGTCGGCGTGGGTCGCGGTTACCTGCGTGACCCGCAGCGCACCCGCGAAGCCTTTGTTCCGCACCCGTTCCAGGCGGATGCGCGCCTGTACCGCAGCGGTGACATCGGCCGGATGCGCGCCGATGGCGTGATCGAATACCTCGGCCGTCGCGACCAGCAAGTGAAGATCCGTGGTCACCGTATCGAACTGGGCGAGATCGAAAACCGCCTGATGCAGCACCCGGCGGTGGACAGCGCCGCCGTCCTGGCGCTGCCCGACGCCCGGGGTGCCTTGCAATTGGTCGCCTGGTACGTGCTCGACAGCGCTGCCAACCTGGACGGTGAATCCGCGCAACAGGTGTTGAGCGCTTACCTGGGCACGCAACTGGCGAACTACATGGTCCCGGCCCGCTGGCTGGCGCTGGAACAATTGCCGCTGAACGACAACGGCAAGGTCGACCGCCGTGCCCTCGCCGCCAGCGGCGTGCCCCGGGCCGAGACCGCCGATGAGCCGTGCGTGGCACCGCGCACCGCCACCGAGCGGGTATTGGCGGGACTCTGGCAGGAGATCCTCGGCCTGGACAGCGTCGGTGTGCACGATGACTTCTTCGCCATCGGCGGCCACTCGCTGCTGGCCACCCAAGTGTTGTCGAGGATCCGTCGGCGCCTGAATGTCAGCCTGCCGCTGCGCACGCTGTTCGAACACGGCACCCTGGAGCAACTGGCCGCAGCGGTCGATCAGCAGCGCGACACCCAGGTCGTGTCCGAGGGCGACAACGAAATCGCCCTGGCGCCACGTCACCAGCCGCTGCCGTTGTCCTACGCCCAGCAGCGCTTGTGGTTCCTCGATCGCTTCGAAGGCCCGAGCGCCGCCTATAACATGAGTACCGTGGTCAGGTTGCGCGGAGCGCTGGACATTCCGGCATTGCAAGCAGCATTGCAGGCTGTGCTGGAGCGTCATGAGTCGTTGCGCACCGCCTTCCACCTCAACGGTGACCAGCCCTGCCAGGTGATCAGCCCGGCACCGCGGGTCGACCTGACGCCGACCGAGCTGGGTCAGCTGGCCGGCGAGGCGCAGGCACGCACCCTGCAACGCCTGATCGACGCGCAGGCCGGCACCCCGTTCGACTTGCAACTGGCGCCGATGCTGCGCGCCAACCTGCTGCGAATGGGCACGGATGATCATGTGTTGCAGTTGGTACTGCATCACATCGCCACTGACGCCTGGTCCATGGGCATCCTTGTCCAGGAGCTGATCGTCGGCTATCAGGCGTACACCAACGGTTCGACGCCGGCCCTGCCGGTGCTGCCGATCCAGTACGCCGACTATGCCCACTGGCAACGCAGCGAGGCGCAACAGCGTCTGCTGGCACGAGCCATCGACTACTGGCGTCGGCAACTGGACGGCGCGCCGACGCTGATCCCGCTGCCCCTGGATTACCCGCGTCCAGCGCGTCCCGACTATCAGGGCGCGGCGCTGGAGCAACGCTTCACCCCAGCCCAGACCCAAGTGCTCAAGGCGTATGCGCAAGAGCACCGGGCGACGCTGTTCATGGTCCTGCTCAACGCCTTCAACAGCCTGCTGCAGCGCGCCACCGGGGCCAGCGATTTCATCGTCGGCACCGACCTGGCCAACCGCGAACACCCAGCCCTGGAACACCTGATCGGTTTCTTCGTCAACGTGCTGCCGATCCGCGCACGCCTGACCGAAGGCTACAGCTTCGACGCTCGCCTGCAACGCTTGCGTGAAGATTGCCTGTCAGCCTTCCAGCATCAGCAAGTGCCGTTCGACAAGCTGGTGGAGGAACTGCAACCGCCACGCACGCCAGGGGTGAATCCGTTGGTCCAGGTGCTGTTCGTCATGCAGAACACGCCGAGTGGCAACGCCAACCTGCAGGACCTTGCGGTAGAACACCTGGTAGCGCGCCAGGAGAGCAGCAAGTTCGACCTGGCGGTATTTGTCGAGGAAGACGAAGAGCAAGGCCTGAACGTGCGCTGGGTGTACCGCACCAGCGTGTTGCAGGCGGCGACCGTCCAGCGTTTCGAGCAAGGCTTCGCAAGCCTGGTCGAGCAGATTGCCTCAGCCTCCGGACAGGCGCTGGACCAATGGTCCTGGCGCCTCGAGGACAGCCAGGGCAGCGTCCTGGCCGACGCGCCCGCCGACGACGCCACGACCCGCAACGCCCGCAAGCTTTCCAAGCTGAGCAAGCTCAAGCAGACCCGCGCCACCGCCGTCAGCCAGCTGGCCCACGAACAGGTGCGCAGCCGCAGCCTCATCGCCGGGCAACCCCTGCCATTGGTGATCGAGCCGTTGCTGGGCGACCTGGATCCGGTGCACTGGGCGCTGCAAGCCCGGGAATGGATCAACCAGCAATTGCGCACCCACGGCGGCCTGTTGTTCCGTGGTTTCAACCTGCCGGACGCCGCCGCGTTCGAACAGTTCGCCCAGGCCATCGAACCGGACCTCTACGGGACCTACGGCGACCTGCCGAAAAACACCTCCGGCAAGAACATCTACCACTCCACGCCGTACCCGGAACAACACATGATTCTCTTCCACAACGAGAGCTCGCACCTGCCGCAGTGGCCGCGCAAGCAGTGGTTCTATTGCGAAACACCGTCCCCCGTGGGCGGCTGCACGCCCATCGTCGATTGCCGGCAGGTACTGGCACGGTTGCCGGACGACATCGTCACCCGCCTGAAAACCCACGGCCTGCTCTATGTACGGCACTTTACCGACAAGCTGGACGTGCGCTGGCAAGACTTCTTCAAGACCGAACAACGCGAGGAAGTGGAGCGCCAATGCCAGGCGTCGGGCATGCGTTGGGAATGGCTGGGGGCCGATAACCTGCGTATCGCCCAGCACTGCCCGGCGATTGTCGAGCATCCCGAGACCGGCGAACTGTCGTTCTTCAACCAGGTGCAACTGCACCACACCGCCTGCCTGGAGCCTGAAGTGCGTAGCAACCTGATCGATCTGTTCGGCCCGGAGCACCTGCCGCGCAACGTTTACTACGGCGATGGCAGCGTGATCGAAGATGCAGTGATGGAGGTGATCGGTGCGGCGTACGAAGACTGCGCCGTGCGATTTACCTGGCAAAAGGGTGACATGGTGATGCTCGACAACATGCTGGTGGCCCACGCCCGGGACCCCTTTGAAGGCGAGCGCAAGATTTGCGTCGCCATGGGCCAGATGATGCGCCGCGAAGAGCTGACCGGGCATTCGCCTGAAGCGCAGGCGTTGCCGGTGGCGGAGGTGCTGGCATGACCGCTTACGAAAAGCGTGAAGAAGCCTTCGCCCTCTCGCCACAGCAGCGCAGCCAGTGGCTGGGCGGGTTGCCACCGGTGCGGCTGGAGCTGGAGATTCGCGGTGCGTTGACGCTGGAGCGCCTGCAACAACGGCTCGCCGCGTTGAACGCTTGCCACGAGGCCCTGCGTCTGCGGGTACGGCCGGAGCCGGGATTGCTGACGCCGTTGCAAGTCATTGAGTCTTCCACCAGCGCCGCCGATGGGATCGGCGTCGATGTGCAATTGGTGGATGCCGACCGGCACCGGGTCGTGTTGCAACTGCCCGCGCTGAGCGCGGACCGCGGGACCTTGCTGCGTCTGGCACAGGCACTGGCGTCGGTGGAGGCCCCGTCGTTCGACGACGACGCCATGACCTATACCCAATACAGCGCCTGGCTCTACGAATTGCAAACCGATGAAGATGCCGAGCATGGCCGGCGCTTCTGGGCTACCCAGGCGCTGGACGATTCGGCCACGGGTGAATTGCTCTACCGCCAGGTACGCACCGATCGCGCCGATGCACCGGTGACCACCCGCCTGATCGCCACCCCGCAGTTGGGCATGGCCCTGGACAGTTTTTGCCAGCGTCAAGGGGCCTCCCCCGAGCAGGTGCTGATGGCCGCCTGGGGTGTGCTGTTGCAGCGCTTGAGCAGCGGCGACAGCCCGGCGTTGACCCTGAACTGGGTGCACGACTGCCGCGACGACTACGAAGAACTCGCCGACTGCTGGGGCCTGTTCGCCAAGCCCCTGCCCTTGCGCTGGGAAGCGGCTCCCGAGCATTCGTTTGCCCAGGCGCTGGCGAACCTGCAGACGCTCTGCGAACACGCCACCGAATGGCAAGAGTATTGCGGCGCCGGCACTGCGCAGACGGTCGAGGCTTCGCATTACGGCTTCCAATGGGGCGCGCACCTGCCTGGGCCACTTGGCCTTCTGGGCAGCGCCGCATCGACGCTTACCGTGCGGGACCTCCAAGCCATCCCGTCGGGCATGGAGCTGCTGCTGGTGGCCGAAACCCTCGGCGGCGACTATCGCCTGAACCTGTCTCATCCGCCGAGCCGCTACAGCGAACAAGCCGCCACGACGCTGCTGGAACAGTTGCAATCGCTGCTGCTCGATGCACTGGCCAACCCGGGCAAACCGCTGTCGGAACTGTCATTGCAGGCGCCGGGCTTCGCGGCAACGCTGGCCGCCCTGCACGCACCGCGCGACGTGCCGCCAGCGTTTGCCAGCGTGCCGGCGCGTTTCAGCGAATGTGCCGCGCTGTTCCCTGGGCACCTGGCCCTGCGCGACCACAACGGGCACTTGAGCTATGCCGAACTGGACGCCCGCAGCAATCAACTGGCCCATTACCTGCGCGCCCAAGGTGTCGGCCGCGAGGACCGCGTGGCGTTGTACCTGGATCGCTCGGTACAGATGGTGCTGGCGATGCTGGGCGTGCTCAAGAGCGGCGCAGCGTTCATCCCGCTGGACGTGCAGCAGCCCGCGCAACGCTCCCTGGCGATCCTGCAACAGGCGCAGCCGACCTTCGTTCTCAGCGGCGCGGCCGGCGGCGCCCCCGCCCTGCCGTCCGTGGGCAGCCTCGACCTACGTGATGAAGCCGCCTGGCAGCAAGGGCCGACCAACGCACCGGACGTCACTATCCAGCCCGAGGACGCGGCCTACGTGCTGTTCACCTCGGGCAGCACCGGCACGCCCAAAGGCGTCATCGTCGAACACCGGCAGCTTGGCAGTTATGTCGCCAGTGTCTCCCGACGCTTGGAACTGGCGGCGGGTGAGCGCAGCGCGGTAGTCACGTCGCTGGCGGCGGACCTGGGCTACACCCTGCTGTTCCCGGCGCTGCTCAGCGGCGGCGAATTGCACCTGCTGGACAAGGAAACCGCCATGGACGCCCAAGCGTGGGCTGCGTGGCAGGCGCAATACCCGATCGATCACCTGAAGATCGTGCCGTCGCTGCTCGACGCCTGGTTGATCCACGCCCAAAGCGCTGCCGTGCTGCCGCGCAAGCAATTGATCCTCGGCGGTGAAACCTGCTCGCGACGCCTGTTGCAGAGCATTCGCAGTCACGCGCCGGCGCTGATGATCTTCAACCATTATGGCCCCACCGAAACCACGGTCGGGGTGGTGATGCACGCGGTCGAACCGGCGGTGGATTATCGTCGCCTGCCCCTCAGCGACTGTCTCGACGGCATGCGTTTGTACCTGCTCGACGACCAACAGGCCCTGGCCGCTCCCGGCCAAAGCGCCGAGTTGTACATCGGTGGTCCGCAACTGGCGCGGGGTTATCTGGACGCGCAACAAAGCGTCGATCGCTTTATCGAACTGGCCCAACGGCCCGGCGAGCGCCTGTATCGCACCGGCGACATGGGCCGTTATCTTCCTGATGGCAGCCTGGAAATCACCGGGCGTGCGGACCGCCAGGTGAAGATTCGCGGTTTCCGCGTGGAACTCGACGAGATACAAGCGCAACTGACCGGCCTGCCCGGTGTGGCCCAGGCCGCCGTGGAGTGCATCCCTCGGGGTGAACTCGGCCAGCAACTGTTCGCCTTCATGACCCTGACACCCGGGCACTCGACCAGCGTCGCCCGGCTGCATGGCCAGGCCCAGGATTGCCTGCCGGACTACATGCTACCGACCCTGCGGATCGTCGAGGCTCTACCGCTGATGGGTAACGGCAAGCTCGACCGCAAGACCTTGCAGCAATGGGCGGACAAGGTGCTCGATACGGTCGGCAGTGCCTTGCCACGCACACCGCTGGAAGCCCTGCTCGCCGACGTCTGGGCGCAAGTGCTGGGCCTGGAACGGGTGGGCATCGACGATGACTTCTTCGAACTGGGCGGCCACTCCCTGGCGGCGGTGACGCTTGCCAGTCGCCTGCAGACCGCGCTGTCGGCACCGGTGACGGTCAATGCGGTGTTCAACGCCCCCAGCGTCTCGGCCTTTGCGGCGCTGGTGCAGGCCGAGCTCAAGCTCTCGCCCCTGGTCAGGCTGTCCGCGCCCAATGCCGAGGCCGCCAATCTGTTCTGCTTTCACCCGTCCACCGGTCATGTGCAGGACTACCGCACGCTGCTGGCCCCGCTGCAATCCTGGAACCTCTGGGGTTTGCAGGCAGCCTACCTGGCCGAGGACAGCACCACGCTGGACGGTGATATCGAAAGTCTCGCCGCGCTCTACGTCGAGCACCTGCGCCAACAGCAACCCCAAGGCCCCTATCACCTGCTGGGCTTCTCCCTCGGTGGACTGCTGGCGATTGCCGCGGCCGCCCGCCTGCAAAGCCAGGGCGAGCAAGTGGCCTTTCTCGGCATCATCGACTCGCAGTACCAGCATCAGGCACCGGAAGACAGTGTCGAGGCGCTGCTGGAGTCGGCTGCGCAGGCGTTGACCCTGGACAGCCAGGCGCTGATGCGTCAATTGCCGCCACCGGTCATGGCCGCGCTGACCGAGCAACTGGGCGCCCTGCCCCCAGCGAAACGCCTGGCGGAACTGGTGCAGTGGGCCCGCCAACAAGGCCTGCAACTCGACGGCGACAGTTGGGAACACCTGCAAACGCGACTACGCTATCAGCAGCACACACAGCACCTGCTAGCCAGCTTCAAGCCGGCGCAGCTAAGCTGCCCGGTTCATGTCTGGTGGGCCAGCGACACCCTGGCCCAGGCCGAGTTCGTCGACCCGCATTGGGAACGCCTGAGCAGCGGGCCGCTGACCCGCGAGGTCATCCAGGCGCAGCACCTCACTATTCTCGAGCAAGGCGCCCTGCACCAACAATTGGCGGCGCGTCTCGAGGCATTGGCTACGCACGGAGTGGTTTGAAATGGATCTGTTGTTACTCATGGCTAAACGCTCATGGCGCGCACTGCTGGTGGCGACCCTGACGGGCCTGATCTGCGGCCTCGCGGCGGCCGGGCTGATCGCCAACATCAACCACAGCCTGGCGGTGTTCGATCGGTTGCGTCCGATGGACGGCCTGTACTTCGGTGGGCTGGTGGTGCTGGTGGCGATATCCCGGGTGATCTCCGACGTCAGCCTGTTGCGCCTGGGTCAGGCGGCGGTCCACGACATGCGTCTGCACCTGAGCGCCAAGCTGATCGACACGCCCTATGCGCAGTTGCAACGCCTGGGCAAGCACCGCCTGCTGGCGATGCTGACCGACGATACCCAGACCATCAGTCAGGCCGTGGAGCTGGTGCCGATCCTGTTGGTCAACGCCGGAATCATCGCCGCCTGCCTGGCCTATCTGGGCTGGCTGAGCCTGCCGCTGCTGGGCCTGACGTTGTTACTGATTGTGCTGGGCAGCCTCAGTTTCAACTGGCCGCAGCGTCGGGCCTTGAGCTCGATCTCCCGTGCGCGGGAGCTCAAAGACCAGTTGTTCGACCAGTACCGCCTGCTCACCGATGGCAGCAAGGAGCTGCAACTCAACCACCCGCGCCGGCAGCACTTCTTCACCCGCCTGCTGATACCGGTGAGCCAGCAGTACCGCCGGGACTTTGTACGGGGTATGAGCATCTATGCCCTGGTGCTGAACTGGGGCAACGCGGTGTTCTACCTGCTGATCGGCGTGGTGCTGTTCGCCGCGCCGCAGTTCATCGACCTGAGCGCCAGCCTGGTGACCGGCTATATCCTGGCGATCCTGTACATGATCACGCCGCTGTCGGAACTGATGCACGCCTTGCCGACCCTGGGCCGGGCCAGCGTCGCGCTGAACAAGATCCGCGCCCTGGAAAGCGAGATGCAGACCGCCGACGAGGCGGATGACAGCCTTTCTCCGACCCAGGTCCGCAGCCTGGTGTGCCGGCAGGTCAGCCATACCTACTACCGCGAGCGCGAAGACGGGCATTTCACCCTTGGGCCCATCGACCTGACCCTCAATGCCGGCGAGGTGGTGTTCATCACCGGTGGCAACGGCAGCGGCAAGACCACCCTGGCCTTGTTGCTGACAGGCCTCTACCGACCGGAAGGCGGCGACATCATGCTCGACGAGCAGGTGTCTTCAAGCAATGATAACCACCATTACCGCCAGCACTTCTCAGCGATCTTCACCGACTTCTGCCTGTTCGAGAACCTGTTCGATGGCGATGATCCGCAGCTGGTGAAGCAGGCTCAGGATTACCTGGTTCACCTGCAGCTGGACCACAAGGTGCAGATCGAGGAAGGCAAGCTGACGACACTGGCGCTGTCCACCGGGCAACGCAAGCGCCTGGCGCTGCTCAGTGCCTACCTGGACGATCGCCCGTGCTACCTGTTCGACGAGTGGGCGGCGGATCAGGACCCAGTGTTCAAGCACTTTTTCTACACCCGGATCCTGCCGGACCTGCGCGAGCGCGGCAAACTGCTGATCGTCATTTCCCATGACGATGCCTACTTCGGCCTGGCTGACCGGTTGATTCGCATCGAGCATGGCCAGCTTAGTGAGATTGCGCCCCAGGCTGTCATGAAGACGCCGGCCATGCTGTCCGTTTAAGACAACCACAAACCTGTGGCGAGGGGATTTATCCCCTCGCCACAGGCTCATCAGCGTTACCCCTGCTACCGGGGCTCACGCCTCTTCATAGATGTAATGCAGGTAGCTCACCTGCTCCGCCAGGGGCAGGCGATGCAGTTTGGGGCAGGACTCGCAGAGCACCGGCGGCTGGCCTTCGACGGGTTCGTGCAGTTGGTAATGCAGGCAGCAATGCCGGCGCAAGGGCAAGCATGGGCAGATCTGCGGCGCGGGTGATTCGACCATGCGTTGCAGGCCCCGCAGCTTCAGGCGCCCGTCATTCACCGTGACCGGTTCCAGCCACTGGTGCGCCTCGGCGAATCCGTCCCGGGACAGGTCGGGGTCCATTCGCGCGAACGCACCGTCCCAGATGGCAACCATGTTGCCCCACAATATCTTCGGCGCCAGCCCCCCGGCGGCGGCCAGGGTCGCGAACAGCGGTGCCAGGTGCTCGTGAACCAACCGCGACCAGTAGGCCGCGCGCTCATCCTGGCCCAAAGCCGGCAGTCGGGTCGCCAGCCCCAGCGCCGAGGGTTGACCGTCATCGTGCAGCAACCGCGCTTCCTCGCCCCAGAAATCGATGGCGCACTGGCGGGTCAACACACAGGCCAGGGTCGCTGGCAGGACGATGCTCATGTAGTTCATCGACCATTGCGACACCACGGCGGCGCGGTTCACCCCCGGATAACGCAGGGCGAAGCGGGCCAGCAGCGGTTGCAGGACCTCAGGGTCGGCGAGTCGGCTCAACGCAACGGAGGGCTGCTCGCCAGCTCCCTGCCGGATCACCCGCTGTATGGGCGGCCAGGCCTGATTGAGCCATTCTGGAAATTCGATGACGGGTCTCCCTTTCCCTAATTAATGCAAACGATTAGCATTGGCTGATCCTATCCTTCCTCATCTGCAAACTCAACGTCGTCAGCGACCAGGACCACATGCATACACTCCGCACTTTCTGGCGTCTCGCGCGGCCGTTCTGGACATCCGAGGAGAAATACCCGGCCCTGTTGCTGTTGTTGGGCACAGTGTTGATGACCCTGTGCCTGGTGGGCGTCAACATCCTCAACAATTTCTGGAACCTGCATTTCTACAACGCGTTGCAGGCCCTGGACTATCAGGGCTTTCTCGTCGGCAGCCTGCAATTTATCCTGCTGCAGGTCGGCATGGCCGGGTTTACCGTGGGCGCGTTTCACTTCCAGCAGAAGCTGACCATACGCTGGCGCCGCTGGGCCACCCGGAACATGCTCGACCAATGGCTGGGCAGCCAGCGTTACCAGAAGCTGAAGCTGAGCGAGACCGAGGTCGATAACCCCGACCAGCGCATCGCCGAGGACATCGACCTGTTTATCGTCAAGTCGCTGAAATTGAGCCTGGGGCTGTTGACGTCGGTGGTGTCGCTGTTCTCCTTCCTGAATATTCTCTGGCAGGCGTCGAACCTGGTCAGCGTGCCGTTCAACGATCAGTCGGTGGTCATTCCGGGGCTGCTGGTGTGGATCGCACTGGTATATGCCCTGCTGGGTACCGGCCTGGCGTTCTGGCTGGGGCGCGCATTGCCAGGCCTCAACTTCATGCAACAACGGCGCGAAGCGGATTTTCGCTTCTCTCTCATCCGCCTGCGGGAAAACGCCGACTCGGTAGCCCAATACCGCGGCGAAGCGGTGGAAAACGAGCGCTTCAACCAGCGCCTGGAGGCGGCGCTGGAAAACTTCTGGGCGCTGGTCAAGAAGCAGAAGCTGATCATGGGCTATTCGACCTTCTACCTGCGCAGCGCCACGGTCATTCCCATGTTCATCATGGCGCCGCAGTTCTTTGCCGGCGCGTTCCCCTTGGGTCGCCTGACGCAGATCAGCGCAGCCTTCGGCGAAGTCCATGCGGCCATCGCCTACCTGGTGAGCGTGTTTCCGGAACTGTCGGAATGGAAGTCGGTGATCGACCGCCTGAACGGTTTCCAGGAACGCCTGGATCACCTCGAAATCAAGTCCGAGGTCCGCCTCGAACAGCAGGCCGCCGGCCTCGAGATCAAGGACCTGGACGTCTGGCTGCCGAGTGGCCGGCAATTGTTCAAGGGCTTCAACCTGTCGCTCAAGCCCGGCGACAGCCTGATGATCAGTGCACCGTCCGGCTACGGCAAATCGACCCTGCTTCGCACAATCAGCGGGTTATGGCCCCATGCTCGCGGCACCAGCCGCTATGACCGGGAGCGGGCGCTGACCCTGTCGCAAAAACCCTACCTGCCGCTGGGCTGCCTGCGCGAGGCGCTCTGGTATCCCAACCCGCCACGGCCCGAAGAAGATGCCGCATTGCACCGGGTGATGGAGCAAGTCGGCCTGCAACACCTGCGCGATCAACTGGATCAGGAGCGAGACTGGGCCCAGACCCTCAGCGTCGGCGAACAGCAACGCTGTGCGTTCGTCCGGGCCCTGCTGGCCCGCCCGACGGTGCTGCTCCTCGACGAAAGCAGCTCGGCACTGGATGCGGCCAACGAGCTGCGCTGCTATCAGTTGCTCAAGCAGACGCTGCCGGAGACGATTCTGATCAGCGTCGGGCACAACGCCTCATTGGAACACATTCATTGGCAGGTTCTTGAGTTCAAGGACGAGGCTCAGTGGGTGCATAGAAAGCTCCAGCAGGCGGCCACGCCCGTCAGCTAGCCGGGCTACCGCCATCGCGAGCAGGCTCGCTCCCACATGGGATCTGCGCCGGCCACAGACCTTGCAGCCAGCCGGACTCCCTGTGGTGCGAGCCTGCTCGCGATAAAAGTCCGATATTACTCTGCCTGGACCGTGACCTGGCGTTGCTCCCCCAGCCCCGTAATGCCCAGGCGTAGGGTCTGCCCCGGGCGCAGGAACACCGGTTGCGGTTTGATGCCCAAGCCGACGCCGGGTGGTGTACCAGTCGAAATCACGTCCCCCGGCTGCAGGCTCATGCACCGGCTCAGGTAGGCGATCAGCTGCGGTACGCTAAAGATCAGCGTTCGCGTATTGCCGTTCTGGTAGCGCTGCCCGTCGACTTCCAGCCAGAGGTCCAGGTTATGGGGATCGCCGATTTCGTCCCGGGTGACCAGCCACGGGCCCAGGGGGCCGAAGGTATCGAAGCCCTTGCCTTTGTCCCAGGTACCGCCCCGCTCCAACTGCCACTCCCGCTCGGATACATCGTTGATGACGCAATAGCCGGCGACATGCTCCATCGCGTTCGCTTCATCGATGTTGCGCCCGCCCCTGCCGATGATGACGCCCAACTCCACTTCCCAGTCGGTCTTGAGCGAGCCGCGGGGGATCTGGATGTCGTCGTTGGGCCCGCAAATGGCGCTGGTCCATTTGCCGAAGATGATCGGCTCCTTCGGCACGTCCATATTCGACTCGGCCGCATGATCAGCGTAGTTCAGGCCGATGCAGATGAATTTTCCGACGCTCCCGACACAGGCACCGAGCCGTGGCTGCCCGGCGACGATTGGCAGGTTGCGCGGGTCGAGGTCGGCCAGCGCTGCCAACCCCTCCGGGCTCAAGGCGTGTCCCGCGATGTCCGGCACATGCCCCGACAGGTCGCGGATCCGATTATCGGCATCCAGCAGACCGGGTTTTTCCGCGCCTTTTTCGCCATAGCGCAATAATTTCATCGAATACTCCTCACTCAAGCCCAACGTAAAGACGGTTCAGAGGCTCATGCCGCCGTCGATGACATGCACAGCGCCGGTGGTGTAGGTCGACGCATCGCTGCCCAGGTAGACAGCCAACTGCGCGATCTCCTCGGTACTGCCAATTCGGCCCATGGGTTGGCGTTCAAGGAACTGATGATAGATCTGTTGCTCATCGACGCCCTGCTGCAGGGCCTGGGCAGCAATGCGCTGGCGCAATGAGGGCGAGTCCACCGTACCCGGACAGATCGCGTTGCAGCGAATGCCCTGGCCGACAAAGTCAATGGCGACAGCCTTCGTCAGGCCTATAACCGCGGCCTTGCTGGTCGCGTAGGCGAACCGGTTCGGCACCCCCTTGATGCTCGACGCCACCGACGACATGTTGATGATCGAACCGCCGCCACGGGCCAGCATGCCCGGCAGGAATGCACGGATGGTCCGATACATCGCCGTGACATTGAGCTCTATCGAGCGCGCCCAGGCCGATTCGTCGCACTCCAGCAGGTTGCCGCTGTGCACATAACCGGCACAGTTGAACAGCATGTCCAGGCCGCCGATTCGTTCGCAGGCCCTGTCGATGGCCTCGGCAGACGTCACATCCAGGGTCATGGCTGTGACCCCTTCGATGCCCGCCAGCGCACCAATATCGATATCACTGGCGAATACCTCGGCACCGGCCCGGGCGAAGGCGATGGCGCTGGCCAGGCCAATGCCCTGCCCCGCGGCCGTGACCAACACGCGCTTATTGAGCAGATTCAAGCAGCCTCCAGTGTTGCTGACGTGACGGCGGGCTTGGGGGTTCGGGCTAGCATCGAGGCGGGGATGGCCAGGATCAGTCCACCGCTGACCAACAGACACAGGGCCAGTACATAGGTGCCGTTATTGATGTTGCCCGTGAGGGTTTCCGCTACCGCGGTGATCATCGAACCGGTGAAGCCCGACAGGTTGCCGATGGCGTTGATCATGCCGATGCCGGCGGCTGCCGCGACGCCCGACAACAGCGTCCCTGGCAGGGTCCAGAAAATCGGCATCAGGCTGAGGATGCCCGAAGCGGCAACGCTGAGGAACAGTACGGACAACACCAGGTTGCTGGCGAAGAAAGCGCTGAGAATCAGGCCAATGCCGCCGATGAAAGCCGGAATGGCGGCGTGCAGGCGCCGCTCACCGGTGCGGTTGGAGTGCCGCGCATTGAGCAACATTGCCACGACAGCCACCGCGTAAGGAATCGCGGTCAGCAAGCCAATGTGCAAGCTGTTGGTGATCCCGGTGCTCTTGATGATCGAGGGCATCCAGAACGCCAGGCCATAGAAGCCTGTGTTGAAGGTCAACAGAATCAGTACCAGCAACCACACCCGAGGGTTGAGGAACACCTCGCTCAAGCGGCTGGCCTTGCCCTGGTTGTCCGTTTGCAGATTGGCTTTGAGCAGGCTTTTTTCCGCAACGGAGAGCCATTTAGCCTTATCGATGTTATCGGCCAGGCAGACAATCACCACGAAGGCCATGATGATCGAAGGGATGCCTTCGATCAGCAGCATCCATTGCCAGCCGGACAGCCCCTGCACCCCTTGCATGCTGCTCATCAGCCAACCGGAGAGTATCCCGCCCAGTGTCAGGCTGACCGGCAACGCCAACAGGAAGCCGGACATCACCCGGCTTTGCCGATGGGTCGGGAACCAGTAGTTGAGGTACAGGATCACGCCGGGAAAGAAGCCTGCTTCGCAGACACCCAACAGAAAACGCAGCACGTAGAACATTGTGCTCGATTCGATATGGAAAAGGCCCGCCAGCGGCACCGTGTAGGCCACGGCCATGGAGATCAGCGCCCAACTGAGCATGATCCGGGCAATCCAGAACCGCGCGCCGAAGCGATGCAACAGCAGGTTGCTGGGCACTTCGAAGATGAAATAGCCCCAGAAAAACATACTGGCGCCCAAGGCATACACGGTGTTGCTGAATTGCAGCTCGTTGAGCATGTCGAGCTTGGCGAAGCCGATGTTCACCCGGTCAAGATAAGCCGCCATGTAGCACAGGAGCAGGACGGGAAGGATACGCCAGACGACTTTGCGGTAGGTCCGGTCTTCGAAATCGAGTTCACCGGTTTGCGCCTGGGCAGGTAAATGCTCGGAGACGGTTTGCATGTGATAACCCCTGGGCACGTGGACATGCCTGATTGTTTTTATCGGATGGGAGCTGGGGCTCACTCTACGACCGTGAAACGATTCTTTCCCAATGGCATTTTCTGATTAATCGATAACGTTCCGTTATCGCATCAATGGTCGTTTCCCAGTGCTCCGACAGCAGGATCACCGCCCAGGCGAGCGTGGTCCTTGAGGATTTGTGCAAACTCCAGCGCCGCGCCCATCAACGGTTCGCCTCTGCGCGTGAGAATGCCGTAATCCTGGGGCACCAGGTGCAGCGGGGTGTCGAGGGTTATCAGTTGGCCGCTCTCGATCAATGGATCGACCATGGCATTGGGCAGCATCCCGATCATTGGGCCACGCTGCAGGACCTGAAGGAATGTCTGCATGGAAATGGTGTCGATGGTGTTGCGTGGCATGCCTACCCCAGCCTCGGCGAAGGCCAGCTCCATACGCGCGCGAATGGGTGTACCGACCGGGTAGAGAATCCATGGCAGATCCACCAACTGCTGTAGGGAAGTCGGCCCGGTGCCGGCCAGGGGATGGCGGCTGTTGACCACAATGCAGAACGGTTCCGGGGCCAGGGGCTGGAAGTCGTAACGCTGCTGCTGGCTTTGATCGGTGAAACGGGCCACCGCCAGATCGAGCTTCTTCTCTTCGAGCATCTCCATCAGGTGGTTACTGGTCTGCTCCACCACCTCGATCGACAACAACGGCCAGCGCTCCTTGATCTGCAAAATCGCCTCGGGCAGGGCAACTGCCGTCGCGGCAAAAATACCGCCGACCTTGAGGTAGCCATGCCCTCCTTCGCGCAGGCTGCTGATCTGCTCGACGAACGAGCGCGCGTCATTCAAGGCGATCTGCGCATAGCGCAGCACATGTTCGCCCAACGCCGTGGGCGGCATGCTGCGCGGTCGCCGCTCGAACAGCGCAAAGCCGAGCAGGCTCTCGATTTCCTTGAGCATCTTGCTGATGGCCGGCTGGCTGAGGTTCATTTGCTGGGCCGCCAGGTGCATGTTGCAAGTACGGCCCAAGGTATCGATCAGCAGCAGATGACGGAATTTCAACCAGCCGCAGAAGCTGGAAAAGGATACATCTGACATGGAGATCTCCTCGAGCCTGCAATAACCGTTCGTTATCGATTACTGAATATATCTCATTGGAGTTTATCGTCCGCCGCCCCTAGCGTGAAAGCATCACGGACCAGGAAGAACTGTCATGTCGCTACTGCTTACGCCCGAGAATACATTGCCGGCCGACGGCCTGGCCGGAACCCTGATTGGCCGTGCCTGGGTGCCCGGGCGGATCGCCGGCCCCTCGCCGATCGTGTTGCGCAATGACGGCGTATTCGATCTGTCGGAGCATTTTGCGACCTTGAGCGATCTGCTGGAAACAGAATCGCCATTGGCCGCCGTGAGGCAAACGCCGGGCACCTTCATCGCCAGCGTCGAAGCCCTGCTCGCCAACACGGGGCCCGAGGCCGATCTTTCCAGGCCTTCGTTGTTGCCACCGCTGGATCTGCAAGTGATCAAGGCCGCCGGCGTGACCTTCGCCGCCAGCATGATCGAGCGGGTGATCGAGGAACAAGCCGGCGGTGATCCGGTAAAAGCCGACGCCGTGCGAGCCACTGTACGCAGTGTGATCGGCGACAACCTGCGCTCGGTGGTACCGGGCTCCGAACAGGCCATGCGCCTGAAAGCCCTGCTGATCGAGCAAGGCATGTGGTCGCAATATCTGGAAGTGGGCATCGGCCCAGACGCGGAAATCTTCACCAAGGCCCCGGTACTCGCCGCCGTGGGTAGCGGCAGTTGCATCGGTATCCACCCCGGTTCCCAATGGAACAATCCCGAGCCCGAAGTGGTGCTGGCGGTGAACAGCCGTGGCCAGGTCCATGGCACCACCTTGGGCAACGATGTCAATCTGCGGGACTTCGAAGGACGCAGCGCATTGCTGCTGAGCAAGGCCAAGGACAACAATGCGTCCTGTGCCATCGGCCCTTTCATTCGCCTGTTCGATGAGCACTTCAGCCTGGACGATGTGCGCACCTGCGTGGTCGACCTGGAAGTCCTGGGCGAGGACGGTTATCGGATGCGGGGATCGAGCTCCATGAGCCAGATCAGCCGGGATCCGCTGGACCTGGCGGCCCAGACACTCAACGCCAATCACCAATACCCGGACGGGTTCCTGCTGTTCCTGGGTACCCTGTTTGCCCCGACCGAAGACCGAGACGCCGTCGGCAGCGGTTTCACCCATAAACCGGGTGACCGGGTCCGGATCAGCAGCCCATTGCTCGGCAGCCTGCACAACCGCGTGACCTACAGCTGTGAAGCCGCTCCCTGGACGTTTGGCTTGAGCGCCCTGTTGCGTAATCTCGCCGCGCGTGGATTGCTCGCACGCTGACACCGATGCGGTTTGTCGATTCATCCAACAATAAGAGAGACAAGAATCATGAGTGACACGCCCAAACGCCGCCTGCGCAGCGAACAGTGGTTCAACGACCCGGCACACGCGGACATGACGGCCTTGTACGTCGAGCGCTACATGAATTACGGGATGACCCGCGAAGAGCTGCAATCGGGACGCCCGATCATCGGTATCGCCCAGACCGGCAGCGACCTGACACCCTGCAACCGTCATCATCTGGAGCTGGCGCAACGGGTCAAGGCCGGTATTCGCGATGCGGGCGGCATTCCCATGGAGTTCCCGGTGCATCCAATTGCCGAGCAATCGCGTCGGCCCACCGCAGCGCTGGACCGCAACCTGGCCTATCTGGGGCTGGTGGAAATCCTCCACGGGTATCCCTTGGACGGCGTGGTGCTCACCACCGGTTGCGACAAGACGACCCCGGCCTGCCTGATGGCGGCCGCAACCACCGACCTGCCGGCTATCGTCTTGTCCGGCGGGCCGATGCTCGACGGTCACTACAAGGGCGATCTGATCGGCTCGGGCACCGTACTCTGGCACGCACGCAATCTGATGGCCGCCGGCGAAATCGACTACGAAGGCTTCATGGAAATGACCACCGCGGCGTCGCCTTCGGTGGGCCACTGCAACACCATGGGCACTGCCTTGTCGATGAATGCCCTGGCCGAAGCTCTGGGCATGTCGCTGCCGGGCTGCGCGAGTATCCCGGCGCCCTACCGCGAGCGCGGGCAAATGGCCTATGCCACGGGCAAGCGCATCTGCGAATTGGTCCGACAAGACATTCGTCCCTCGCAGATCATGACCCGCCAGGCTTTCGAAAATGCCATTGCCGTCGCTTCGGCATTGGGCGCTTCGAGCAACTGCCCGCCGCACCTGATAGCCATTGCCCGGCACATGGGTATCGAATTGAGCCTGGATGATTGGCAACGGATTGGCGAAGACGTGCCGCTGTTGGTCAACTGCATGCCGGCGGGAAAGTACCTGGGCGAAGGCTTCCACCGAGCTGGAGGTGTGCCCTCAGTCATGCATGAACTGCAAAAAGCCGGGCGCCTGCACGCAGACTGTGCCACGGTCAGCGGCCGAACCATCGGCGAGATAGTGAGCAGCAGCCGGACCAGCGACGTCGACGTCATCCATCCCTTCGACACGCCCCTCAAGCATCGCGCCGGATTCATTGTGCTCAGTGGCAACTTTTTCGACAGTGCGATCATGAAAATGTCGGTGGTAGGCGAGGCCTTCCGCAAGACCTACCTGTCCGAACCCGGCGCCGAGAACAGTTTCGAAGCCCGGGCCATCGTGTTCGAGGGCCCGGAGGACTATCACGCACGCATCGACGACCCGGCACTGGACATCGACGAGCGCTGTATCCTCGTCGTTCGCGGCGTCGGCACCGTCGGCTATCCCGGCAGCGCCGAAGTGGTGAACATGGCCCCGCCGGCGGCCCTGATCAAACGCGGCATCGACTCGCTGCCGTGCCTGGGCGACGGACGCCAGAGCGGCACCTCCGCGAGCCCGTCGATCCTCAATATGTCCCCGGAAGCCGCCGTAGGCGGTGGCCTGGCATTGCTCAAGACCAATGATCGCCTGAAAGTGGACTTGAACACCCGTACCGTCAACCTGCTGATAGACGAGGCGGAGATGGAGCGACGCCGACTCGAATGGGTGCCGCAAATGCCTCCTTCGCAGACACCTTGGCAGGAACTCTACCGGCAACTGGTTGGGCAACTTTCCACGGGAGGCTGCCTGGAACCCGCCACCTTGCATCTGCGGGTGATTGCCCGTAGCGGTGAGCCACGGCACTCGCATTGAAACTCACTCCTTCCCGCTCAACATCCCGATCACTTCATACGGCGTCTGCAGGTCACGCTCGGGAATCTCCCAGATCAGCAACTTGGGGGGCGTCTCCCGAAAAGCCGGGTTGCTGAAGTACTGGTTGGCACCGCCGGAAAACTCGCCACCGTCCTTGGCGAAACTGCCGACCGGGGCCTCCAGTGCCAATTCGAGGAAACCCACGAAGTTGGAGTTGCGCGAGAACGAGGTGCCGATCAACGCTACGTTGGGCAGGCCTTCATCGCCAAACAGATCATCGAGGTTGTCGCCGCCGTCCTCGGCAGCTCGCGGCTGCTCGCTGACTTGGGTGGCCGCGACGGTTTCCGGCGTGGGTTGCCAGCTCAGCGGCAGCCAGTCGATGCCGGCCAGGTGCACGAGGTCACCTGCACGCAAGGCCGCTGCGTTGGAGTGGGTTACAAAGGTTTTTTGTGGCGTAGCACGAATGCCCATTGCCTGTACCTGTTGCGCAATCGCCCGTGCCGCCGCGTTGGCGCCGGTCTCGCTCCAGTGTGTATCGGTACGCAGGTAAGCCGATGCACCCAACGGCTGCAACGTGGGTGCAAGGTTCAGCGCCGGTACCCCCGCCTGGCTCAGTGTCGCGGTCCACTCCTCCGCCCGCCGGGCCAGTTCGGCCGGGCGATCCAGGCCACACAATTGCTCGGCGGCGATGCGGCTCTTGTCCGGCACCACCGCCACCAGCAATTGAATGCCGCGCTGGCTCAGGCGCCGTTGGACGTCGATCACTGCCTTCGCCTTGGTCTCGGCGTTGGCCCGGGCGTGGTGGTTGATGCGCATTTCATCGGTCAGGAACAGCCAGCCCTGACAGCCCGGACGCACCCGTGGCCCGGTGTCATGGAACAGCAGCCAACTGGCGCCACGCTCCAGATTGGCGGCCTGTTCGGGAAACCAGGCGTTGGACAGCTGCTTGGCGATACGGTGGGTGACGTCTCCATGCATTACCGCATCGCGGGTCAGGTTGGTCGGCAGCATTTGCACCTTGCCGCTGAACAACAGCCAGCCGCAGGAAATCAAGCCGACACCGAGCAAGCCGATCAGTGTGTAGCCGGAGACTTTGCTGGTTCGGGTAACCAGGTCGCTGGGGGGTGGCGGAGCGCTCGGCGCAGACTTCTTTGACGTCGTCATCAGAACTGAAAGTACAGAAAAGGCACTGCTTCACGGCTGGCGATCAGAGCGAACGACAGCAGGAAACCGGCCACGGGCCAAAGGGCGACAGCCAATGCGAACCACGCATTGCCCGCCAGTCGTCTTTCACAGCGTACCTGCCAGATGGGCAGGATTACGCACGTCACCCCCAGCAGCGCCGCCAGGCCATGCACCGGGCGTAACGTCACCGCCAGCGCGTCGCCAAGGGCAAACCCGTGCAGGCCGAACTGCCCGGCGTACAGGGTCATGGCCGAGTGGAAGTCCGGAGCGCGGAACAGTGTCCAGGCCAGGCAAACGAACAACAGCGTCAACACATGAGACAGCGCACGCGGGACGCCAGGCAGGCTTGAGCGCGACCAGGCCCGGTCGACACACAACGCCACGCCATGGGCCGAACCCCACAGCAAGTAGTTCCAGCTATCACCGCCGTGCCACAGCCCGGCGATGGCCATGGTCAGGAACAGGTTGCGATAGGTTTTCCAGACGCCATGACGGTTACCGCCCAGGCCGATGTACAGGTAATCGCGCAGCCAGCTGGACAGCGACAAGTGCCAGCGCCGCCAGAAGTCCTGGATGCTGCTGGCCAGGTACGGTCGGTTGAAGTTTTCCGGGAAATGAAACCCCAGCATCAGCCCCAGGCCGATCGCCATGGCACTGTACCCGGCGAAATCGAAGAACAGCTGCAGCGAGTACGCCAGGCAACCGATCCAGGCGTCGACGAAGGAAGGGTTTTCCAGATGGAAGGCCACGTCCACCAACGGCGACAGGGTGTCGGCCACCAATACCTTCATGCACATGCCGACCATGAAGCGACGGGCACCGAGGGAGAAGTTCTGCCAGTTGAACCAGCGCTGCACCAGCTCGCGGCGGACCCAGTCATAACGAATGATCGGGCCGGCAATCGAGTGGCCGAACATGGAAATGTAGGTGGCGTAGTTGAGGAAACTGCGCTCCACCGGCACCGTGTGGCGGTGCACATCCACCAGATACGAAATCGCCTGCAACACGATGAACGACAACCCGGCCGGCAACGCGACCTTCTGCCACTCAAGCGGCATAGCGCCGTAGTGGGTCATCAGCTCGCTCCATGTGCCGGCGAGAATGTTCGCGTACTTGTACCAGCACAGCACGGCGGTGTTGAACACGATCAACGCGACTAGCAGGCGCAGGCGCCCACGGGAGTCCTCGCGGGAACGGTCGACCAGCAGGCCACCGACCCAGGCGACGATGGTCAGTACGACATGCAACGAAAGGAACAGCGGGCTCAGCCAGCCGTAGAACAACCAACTGCCTGCCAGCAGCACCCCGTTGCGCCAGCCGTGGGGGACCAGGGCGTAGATCAACAGGAAGGCAGGCAGGAACAGCGTCAGGAACTCGAGCGAAGCGAAAACCATGGCGACAGCGCAATCCGATCAGTGGGACAACGTGTCCGTGGCGGCCAGGAGTCGAGGTCCGGTGGCGGTCGGCAGCAGCAATACACTGTAGCGCTCGCCTGCCTTCAGTTCACCCAGATCCAGTGCAGGGCCGACATTGGCATTGGCGCAGACCAGTTGCACCGAGAGCTTCACCGGGTTGATCGAGCGACGTTGCAGGTTGCCTTCGGTCACGCCTTTGAACAGATCGGCCGTGCGACCTGCGGGGCGCAGGCTGGCATCGACGCAGCTGCTGTCCAGATTGAAGAAGCCCAGCGAGGCCTTGAGGCCGTTGAAGTCGTCCGGGATGTCATGCACGGTCACTTGCCTGAGCCCCTTGCCGTCCGGAAGCGCGACCACGGTGGTGAATTCGCCGGGCTCGGCTTTTACTTCCAGCGCCAGGCGCTGCTGGCCGCTGACCAGGGTGCCCTTGATGGCACTGCTGGCCGTGACCGGGAAAAACAGCGAAGCCGGCTGCGCCGCGTCCAGCTTCAGCGGCGGTTGGCCTTCCTGGGCAATAACCTGCATCGGCTCGGCGCTGCCGTTGACGAAGCGAATGAACGCAGCATCTTCGGCGGGACCGGTCGGGTACAGCGGGATGTCCGCCGCCGCCACGTTCAAGCTCGATAGCAACAGCGCTGCCGCACTCAGGACCTTGGCGTTGGTCATTTTTTCGCCCCTTTGCTGCTCAGCGCTTCAGGCGGCAGCTTGCCCAGTGCATTGCCGATCGCCGTGCCCCAGGCCTTGTAACCCGCCACGGTGAAATGCTGACCGTCCGTGGTGACCCATTGGCCCGGCTTGGAGAAGGTCAGCGAATCGATATAGGTGCAAGGCGCGACGTTGCTGGCCAGAAATTGCGACATCAACTGGGTACGCGGATCGTTCTTCTGGTACATACCCCCCGCCTTGCCCCACGCCGGGCCGACCCAGGCACATTTGGTGCCGGTGGCAGCGATGGCCTTGGTCAGGCTGGTCACGCTCTGCCAGGCCCAGGCCTTGGGAAATGCCGGTTTGTCGTAGGACGCCATGGTGTCGCCGATGACCAGTACTACCAGGTCGGGCTTGTCCCTGGCGATCAGCTCGGCGATAGGCGTTGTAGTCGCGTCACGGCCCTTGATCTCGATCTTGGCGGTGCCCTTTTGCTCGGCGCCACAATCGACTTTCTTGCTGATCAACCAGTCGCCGGCGCTGGCGCCACAGGCGCCGATGGAGTGAACGATCGCTCCCTGGCGGGTGAGATCGGCGTTGAGCGGTTCCATCAGGTGGTCCGCAAGGCTCATATGGCTTTCGCCGAGCACCAGAAGGGTCAGGCCGGCAAGGGCAGAGGCTGGCATAGGTATCTCCGGGAATCAGTTCGAATAAGGTGAGCGGTAAGGGCTGACCGGTAGCGCCATCGGGCTGCCCGTCATGTCCTCGAACATGTAGCGCGCATACAGGCCACCATTGAATTGCTGATAGTCGCTGGCGTTGTCCACGCCGATCGTTGCGCCAAGGAAGAAACGCGAACCGAACTTGTACTCGCCGGCTGCCGCCAGGCTGTAGCCCACACCGGTTTTGCTCTGGCCGGCGTAGCGCGAGTCGTTGGCCGCCTGGCGGTCACTGTCGTTCGGGAAGAAATCGGCGCCGTCCTGCTGGAAGTGCTGGATGCCCACCGAACTCTTGACCTGATAGGTAAAGCGCTCGGTGCGCTGCTGCCAGGTCACCGGCACGCCCAGGGCGAAATAGCTCTGCGGGCTGAAATAGCCGCCGTGCCCGTACGTGAAGAAGTCCTGGTTGTTTTCGTAGCCCAGCGCGGTGGCGCTCAGGCCAACGGTGAGTGAGTGGTCCTGCGTGTTGTCCAGATACCAATAGACGCCACCACCGAGTTCACCCCGGGTGTTGGATTCGACATTGTGGCCCACCAGTTCGTGCACGGAGCCATACCCGTAGGCACCGACCTGCGAGTCGTCGTAGCTCAGTTCGCCACGCACACCGTTGGCGGTCACCCCGCCCCACGATCCACCGCCAGCACGCTTGTCGGTGGTGCCGGCAAACGACGTCAGGCTGTCGGTGACCGCGCGACGCGACGCCGCGACGCGGTAACGGACATTGCCGTTATCGCTCAGTGGGCGATCGACACTCACGCCCCCCACCGCTGTCGCGTATTTGAAGCCGATCGGCGTGGTCCCGACATCGGCCTTGATGCCTTCATCGGGACGCTCGTACGCCACCCCGACGCCGACGCCTTCGGCGCGCTGCGAACCAATACCGGAGGTTGCGCTGGAGGCGCCGCCGAAACGACTGGCGGCCTCGCCCTTCACACTACCGGCCGTGAGCGCGACGGGAGTGATACGCACAGCCAGGCGGTTGTCGCCGGCCGGCACGTTCACTTCGATTGGATTTTCAATGTCGGTCAGTTTGCTCAGGCCCGACTCGCTGTTGTTGCTGCGAATGCTCAAACCTTCGGTAACGTAACCGCTGCGCTCCTGAAGAATATCGTTAAGGGCCCGCTGGGCCGAGCTTGTCGAATCGACGACGGTCATTACCGTTCGAGGCTGCGGCTGTGTATTGAAGGGATTGCTCTGCGCGACCGCAGTCCCCCGCACGGAGGCTGTTTGACCGTTGCTTCGCGGCTGGCCTGGATAGGCATCGGCAGGCACACCATCGGCACTGGCGAGCATCACGCCGCCATTGAGAATGGCCTCTGCCGGTGGTGGAATGGCCGATGCCGGTGCGCGCAAAACCTGCCGACGCTGCCCAGCTCCGCCAGCGAATGGGTTCGCCGCCACATTCATCGCACCAGGCTGGGCGGCCAGGCTGCGTTGCTTCTCGCTCTGCTCGATGGCTACCGCTTTACGCAGCACTTCAGTTGCCTTGCCGCTGTTGCCCATCGCACGGTAAATGCGCGCGACTTCAGTCAATGATTGCGGATCGTAGTTCTGCAACGCCATGAACTGTTCCAAGGCATTTTCCGCGTAGCCGTTGTCGTGGGCGAGCACGGCAGCATCGGCTGCGTTCAACAGCACCAACGGGTCGTTCGGGTTGCGCTTGAGCAAGGGCTTGTACAGGTCGAATGCCTTGGCGTTGTCGCCATTGGCGGTGTACATCCTGGCCAGTGCCGAGGTGGCGGCGACATCGCCCGGACGTTGGGCCAACGCCGGCGCCAAGGTGTCGTAGGCCGCCGCCAGGTCACCGCCTTCGCGCAACCGGTCAGCCTGACGGATACGGTACAGGTACAGCACATCGTCATAACGCTTGCGGGTCGCGACGCTCAGCGGCTGATTCTGCAAGCTGTTCAGGATCGAGTTGACCTGGGCATCGTCCCCGGTCTTGAGCAGCAGGGATGCGTATTGCAGCATCAAATCGGCCGACGGCGCGCTGCCTTGGGTCAGCAACGAACGCATCATCGACAGCGCCTGCTCGACATCGCCGGCGTCGACATAGGCCGATGCCAGGGTCGCCGTGCGCTCAGGGCTGCGACTGGCCATCGGTTGCAGGCGATCCAGCAAAGCCAGGGCTTCCTGACGCTGCCCGCGCTTGGCCATGGCCGCCGCCAGATTGATTTGCGTGGTCAACGTGACCCGATCCGCCAGCTCGTTCATGTCCGCGCTGCGGCGGTCGACGGGAATCCGGTTGATGGTGGCCTGGGCGTCTTTCCACTGCTCCATTTCCACCGACAGCAAGGCACTGGTGTACAGCGCATCGACGTTGTCCGGGTGACTTTTAAGAAAGGCGTCGATCAGGTCACGGGCCTTTTTCGATTCGCCGGTTTTCAGATACAGGCGCGCGAGACTGAAACGCGTCCAGACATTCTCCGGCTCGCTGTTCACTGCATCGACCAACGCATTCTGGGCACCGCGGATATCGCCACGTTGCTCGGCCAGACTGGCCATCTGGGTGGAGCGCAATGCACGCAGCTGGCCGGTGTTGCCAAGCTTGGCCTGTTCAGCGGCAGGCAGGCTGTCCAGCAAGCCGAGGGCTTCGTCGGCCTGCCCGGTTTGCGACAGCACATTGACCAGGCCGCGTATGGCCTGCGGGTTGCCAGGCTGGCTCGCCAGCACCTGACGGTAGTTGGCGACTGCGCTGTCGAACTGTCCGGCCTGGGCCTGGATATCGGCCAGGGTAAGGCGAGCGTCCAGGCCATTGGGATTCATGCGCATGGCCTGGGCGACAGCTTCGCTCGCCTTGGCGGTCTGTCCTCTGGCCTGCAGGTCACGCCCCTGCTGCAACAGCGCCCAATAGCGAACACCGTTCAGTGCCGGTTTCCAGCGGCTGCCACCGGTGCTGATCGCCCGGGTCAGCAATTGCTCGGCTTCCGGGAAACGGCCCTGCTGCTGACGGACCACACCCAGGCCACCCAAGGCATCGCTATCATCCGGACGGGCCTTGAGGCGCGCCTGGAAGGCCTTTTCCGCGCCGGCCTGATCGCCCTTCTCCAAGGCCCGCAAGCCGCTGGCCACCAGCGGATCTTGTTGCCAGGCGGAGCCACCGGTGGCGGCAGCCTTCTGGTGCCCCTTGTTCATCTGGTCACGGATTTCCTGGTCGTCCGGGTGTACCTTCAGGAACTCTTCGAACAACGGCACCTGGGCAGCCGTCGGCGGGCCGATCCAGACCAGCGCCAAACGCCAGCTTTCATCGGCATCACCAGCGATTTCCACGCGTTTGGTCAGCCTGGCGAGCACGCGAGCGCCCTCGGCACGGCTGTCTTCGTGGCGAATCAGTTGCTTGCCAAAGAACAGCGCCAGGATCGCATCATCGGGGGTTTCACGCAGCAGTCGCTCCATACCCTGGCGTGCTTCGGCCCAGCCGTCGGCATTGAAGGCCAGGTTGTTGTAATACTCTCGCCCGACGGTGCCTTCCGGGGTCAGGCCGTTGAACATCTTGCGGAACACCTCTGTCGCCTTGTCGCGCTCACCGGCGTCGACCAGACGACGGGCCTCATCCAGGCGCGCCTTGTTGTCCGGCCTGGCCAGCGCAATGTCCTGCTCCAGTTGGCGAGCCATCCACGGCTGCGGCGACAACGCCTGCAGGCGCGCCAGATACTCCTGGGCCTGTTGCGGCTTGTTCTGCTTGACGCCGATCAAACCCATGCCATAGAGGGCATCGACCTGATTCGGATCCAGGCGCAGGACTTTCTGCCAGATCTCGGCAGAGCGCGACGCATTCGAGCGGGCTTGCCAGTACTGGCCTTGTTCGACCAGTTGGGCCTTGATGTCCGTGCCTTCGGCGTGAGCACCGGAGGCGATCAGCGCAATGAAAACTGCAGCAGCTAGCGTGGAACGGCGCGGGCGCATGACGTCTCCCAGGACAAAGTGAGCGTTCCGTCATCACGGAACTGGTAACGCTTCTCTGCCCAACCCAACCCGAACAGGCTTAGCATGACGTTGTAATAGAGAGGATCGGCATCTTGGCCGCTGCCTTTAGCGAATGCCGCAGCAATACCGTCCTGGGCGCGACGTTGTTGTTGCTCGGCCAACCATGGGTGGCCCTTGGCAATGAAATACGGCACCAGCGCCGCCGAAAAGCCGAACGGCCCCGTGCCATCGACCGCAGCGGACATCACTTGGGCTTTTTCTGGCGGGACACCCGTCGACGCCGTACTTTGAGCCATGCCATCCAGGGCTTCCAGGAGCTTTGGAGCCGCCGGATCGATCTTGGGCGTCATCCCTGCCCACAGGTAGACGCGAATCGCATCGTAACTGCCCAGCCCACCCTTGATCGGATCGGTCACGAACAGTCCGGACTGCGCCGAAGTCCCGCGATAGCCCACCCAATCCCCGACATAGCCCTTGGGACTGGCACTGCGGATCAGTTTGACGGTGTTGTCCGCTATCTCCTTCCATGGCCCTTTCGGTTGCTCTTTGGCCAGCCGCAGAAGTAATGGCCGAGGCAGATAGCTCGGGTTCAGGCGCCACAGATGATCTGGCTGAACGAAACCCTCGGGGCCCGGCAAGAGCATTTTCCCGAGGCCCGGCAACGTGACGACCAGTTTCGACTCAATGGTCTTGAGCAACTGCAGCGCATCGACACGGTACTCGGGACGCTGCCACAGGCGCGCGGCTTCGAGCAGCGAATAGACGATCCACAGGTCGGCATCGGATGCCGAGTTGGCATCCTGGAGTTGCCATTGCCCGTCCTTGCCCTGCCCCCACAGCCAGCCCGGCAGGCGGGTCGCGGGGTCCGAGCCGAGCAGGTTGGCGCGAGTCCACGCCCACAGATGCTCGAAGCGCGCCTGATCGTTACTGATCAGCGCGAAGAGCATGCCGTAGGACTGTCCTTCCGAAGTGCTGTGATTGGCCTCCATGCTGGAAGACAACATCCGGCCATCGTCCTGGATGTAGCGAGTGGCCCAGGACTCCCACAGGGGCCAAGCCTTGGCGGCACACGCCGGCTCCGTCGCGAACGACGGCAAGCACGTCAATGACACGAGGGAAGCCAGCATGGCGCAGGCAGTGCTGCGCAGCCAACCGCTGGGCAAGGCGCGACGCTTCATCGATACGGTCTCACGGTCACGCTCAGACACTCAGTCGCTTCCTGGCTTTGGAACGCAACCCCAGATAGGCAAGGCCGCTCAGCAACAGCACGCCCAGGGCCGTCATCAGCAACGTCCAGCCCACATGGCGCGACATCAGCCATTGCACGTACTTGACCGGCGAGAGGCTGCCGACGAAATACTGCTCGTCAGCCACCAGCGGCTCGATGGACTTGCCACGGATGACTACCAGGCTGCCCTGAATGGCGCCAGCGTCCTGGTCCGTACGGCTCAATGCTTCAGTGGCCTGGGCCAGGCCGGCAGCGTCGCCCCCGGCAATGACCACCACACTGCGGCCATTCTTGAGCGGCGACTCGAAACCGGTCAGATAAGTGTTTGGCTGGCCACCGGAGAACGCCATGGCCAGGCGGCTCTTGCGCAGGTTCGCTTCAGGCTCGGAACTGAGCCAGTCCTGTATACGCAGGGTCAGGTCAGACACTTCGAAACGTTGCTGCTGGCCGGTCCCGACCGCTGGCAGGCGATCCGCCCACTGGGTCAGCAAAGGCTGGTTCGCGCCGGACGCCATTACCAGCAGATCCTTGTCGGCAACGCTCGGCGCCTGTGCCGCCTGGATGACCGTCACACCGGTTGCGGGATAACCGGTGGAGTCACCGAAGCGACCCAGTACGGTCAGGTAAGCGCTGACGTCATTGAGGCCGGCGTTGTCCGGCAGCACCACGGCGGTCTGCGACAGGTCAGCCATGCGGGTGAACGGGAAGCCGGCGTCCTTGAACACCCCCAGGTTGGGCATGGCCATGAAATGGTCGTAGTCGGTCAGGTCCAGCGTCGACTCAGGGTCGATGCCGCCGCGCATGTTGTCGATGATGATGTCGCGGCATTCACCCTCCTTGATGTAGTCGTACATGTAGCGCAATTGCAGGCGCGACTTCAACGCAACGGCATTGAGCGGCAGCAACACGCGCATGTCGCGCACCAGGGTTTCGTCCTTGATTGCGCTCAACAGACTCTTGTCCAGACGCTCCAGCGAAGGCAAGGTCTCGGACTTGATCAGGCCATCGTTGAAACTGACGATGAATGACGAATTGACGGATTTGGGCTGCGGCGTATAGCGATACTTCAGATTCAGCGGTGCGCCGTCCTGGTGCCAGTTGAACAGATCCGGCGGGAAGTTCAGCGGTACAGTGATGTCGCCCGGGTTGTACCCGGAAACATTCAGTTGCTTGCTCGCGATCAGCTCACCCAACTTGACCGGGCGATCGGTGGGCAGCCAGTTCGGTGCATCATATGGCTTGCGCGGCTTGAGAACATCGAGTCGGTTGATGACCACCGTGCTGCCCGACAGCGCCTGGCCGCCGACCGACAGCGCAATGGCGGCCAGCTTGAGTTCTTCGGCGTTGCGCCCCGCCACCACCAGCAGCTTGCCGTTGGCGTCGTTCGGGTTGGTCAGGATGCTCAGGGTCGGCCCCTTCGGCGCAGGAATCGACAATCCGCCAATCTGCGCAGGGACGTCGCCGTTGAGCACGATCACACCGTTGCCCTGGGCGGGCAGCGTATTGAGCTGGGCTCGGAAGCTCGCCCCGCGATAGCTCGCCAGGGCACCGAACCAGGACGACAGCGCACCCGCCGCCTCGAGGGTGCCATTGTCCGGCGCGGCGCTGAAGATGATTGGCAGATCCAGGGGCCGGGCATCACGCCGATCGAAGAACGGCACGGGCATCAGCGAAAGATCGTTCGGCAACGCCAGTGGCGAGGTCTGGATCTGCAGCACAGAGTCATTGCTGACCTTGGCCCACAGGCTCGAGTGCTGGGGATCCTCGCAGCTCATGGTGTAGTGACCGATGAACTGCACGCTCAGGCGATTGAACTCGGTGATCAACTGCGGGGGAATCTCCACCGTCTGCTTCTGCAGCGTGCCGGCGTTCTCCTTGGGCAACGGCACACTCGCCGCGACTTCGTCGTTGACCATGATGTTGATCTGGGACAGATCGGGCAGCAGCGCCGGCGAATAACTGTATTGCAGCGTCAGATGCGCGCCGGTCACCACCTGATCGGCCCGCACGTCAAAGTTGACGCTATCGGTCGCTTCGACACCGTGCAGGTTCATCGGGTAGGCGCGCCCCAACTGCTTCAGCGTCAAGGTGTAGCCATTGCCTGCGTCCGCCGGCGCGGTATCGGCGAACACCACGCCACCACTCAAAGCCAGCAGCGTTGAAGCCAAAATGACCAGCGAGCGCCTGTTATCGCGCTGGCCCACGCCTGAAAAATGCTTAGCGTTCATTGCTTGTCCATGAGGTTTTCGAGTGGTTGGGAAGACGGCCGGCGGGCAGAAAGGAATCTTTGCAGCTCGGCGAGGGTGGCCTTGAACAATTCGTGGATCCCCCCCATGCCGATGAAAGCGACGTCGCGCAACGCAGCCAACGGGGTGTCCACCTGTCGGCCGCCCCAAGTCGATGCCCAGGTGTCGGCACGCGAGAACGTCAGGCGCACCAGTTCGCTTTGCTGACGCAGGCTCAGCGGGTCGAACTGCGCCCCCAGAAGATTCCCGCGACTGAACATCACGGTGCCGGGGAACACACTGACCTGCTGATTGCGAAACAACGTCATGCGCAGGCGCTCGCCCTGGGCGATTTCAACACCATCCGGCAGACGGAAACCGAGGCCCTTCTGCGAGAAGTCCTGGGTGATGGCGTCGAACGTGCGTCCGTCCGCCAGTTCAACGCGCACCGGCAGTTCGGCGGCAACCCGCGGTTCGCTGCGTACCTGGCGCGTTTCACTGGCCACGGCCACCGATGCGCTGGTAATGATGACGTTGTAGAGCGTCCAGGCCATGTTGATGAGGATCGTGGTCATCGCGCCCTCCTCACCCTGGCACAATTGCCAGAGGCCGAAGGCAATACCCGCGACGTTGAGGGTCAACAGGACAATGTAGGGACGCGCCAGTTTCCACTCGAAAAACTTGCGGTCGATGATCCCGCCCTTGTCGGTCACGTTGAAACCGCCGAACCTGGGGTTCACCAGGGCCATGAACACCGGGCCCATGATGTACCAGGCCAGTACCGTCTCGTAGACCTCGTTCCAGAACGAATGCCGGAAACGGCCCTGGATCCGTGAGTTGGTCAGGCTGGCATGCAAGATGTGCGGTAGCACGTAAGCGGTGATCATCAACGCCGAGGCGTGGAAAATCTGCGCCCCGAAAAACAGATAGGCCAAGGGTGCCGTCAGGAATGCGAGACGCGGCAGACCATAAAAGAAGTGCAACATGGCGTTGAGGTAGCACAGCCGCTGCCCCAATTTCAGGCCGCGGCCCATCAACGGGTTGTCGGTCCGGAAGATCTGCGCCATGCCGCGTGCCCAGCGGATGCGCTGGCTGATGTGACGCGAAAGGCTCTCGGTAGCCAGGCCGGCCGCCTGAGGAATCGCCAGGTAGGCGGTGTTATAGCCAGCACGGTTCATCTTCAAGGCGGTGTGAGCATCCTCGGTCACGGTTTCCACCGCGACGCCCCCCACTTCCATCAGCGCGGTACGGCGCATCACGGCGCAGGAGCCGCAAAAGAACGTCGCATTCCATAAGTCGTTGCCGTCCTGGACCAGGCCATAGAACAGCTCGCCTTCGTTCGGGACGGAGCGGAACGTGTTGAGGTTTTTCTCGAACGGGTCTGGCGAAAAGAAAAAGTGCGGCGTCTGCAGCATCGCCAGTTTTGGATCCTTGACGAACCAGCCGAGGCAGATCTGCAGGAAAGAACGGGTCGGCACGTGGTCGGCGTCGAAGATCGCGACGAACTCTCCCTCGGTGACCTTCAGCGCTTCATTGAGGTTACCGGCCTTGGCATGGCGATTGTTGTCACGGGCCAGATAATTTACGCCAATGCTGTCGCAGAAGGTTCGGAAATCTTCACGACGCCCATCGTCGAGCACGTGCACACGCAGTTTTTCCTTCGGCCAGTCGATTGCCTGGGCGGCGAAGATCGTCACCTTCACGATATCCAGTGCTTCGTTGTACGTCGGAATGAATACGTCCACCACTGGCCATTCGGAAGGCGGCGTACTCATCAGCACCGGTTGGCGCCGCAGGGGCCAGGCGGTTTGCAGGTAACCGAAGATCAGGACGATCAGCGCGTAGAGTTCCGCCGCCAGCAGGCCATAGCCGAACAGTATGTCGAGCCAGTCGTCGAAGCCCAGGGTCGAGGTGATCCGCCAGTACATGTAGCGCAGCGAAGCCGTCAGCGACAGACCGATCAGCAGCACCACCGGGAACCGGCCGGATTGTGTGCGCAGTATCAGCGCGGCGACAAAACAGCCTGCGGCGAAATAGCACTGTGATTGGAGGTCGAAAGGCACCGTGATAATGAACAGTGCCAAGAGAACCGAGATCAGCAGGACACCGATCTGTACGGTGCGACGAACCCCCAGGGAAAGGCTCTCGAACCCGTCAGCCAGGGTTTGCGCCCAGCGTTGCAGGTAGCCGGGCACTTCATGTTGTTCGTTGGACTGACTCATGATGCGCGACTACCTGCCAATGCAGAGGTCCGGACAGGTGACTTCAGCGCATCGGCAATGGCCAGGACTTCCTGCCGTGCAGACGAGTCTTCGTCTTCCAGTAATGGGTTGACACCAAAAGCGAGGCCTTCGCTGATGGCATGATCGAGCGGCAGGACACCGATCAATTGTTTGCCGAAACGACGCTTGAGCACTTCCAGCATGTCCTGGCAGAACGTGCGCGAGGCATCGAACTGGCTGACGACATAGTGACAGTCCCGACGCCAGGCCTGATGGGCACGTCCTTCGAGCAATCGATCGATGGGGTCCAGCGTCATGAACGAGGCCGGGTCCGGCGTGATGACGACGATCAGTTGGTCGGCGACATCGAGTACCTGCTCCAGATACAGAGTGCGGCCAGGCGGTGTGTCGAGAATCACCACATCGTCAGCCGCCAGATCCATGCGCGCCAACTGCCGCGCCAACCAATGAGTGTCGTCCTCGAGGAAACGCTCAAGCGCGCGACGCTCCTGTCCCGAGACCGGACCGAAAGGCAGGACGCGGGTTCCGCCGATGCCATCGAGCAGCAAGCCGCTCCAGCACTCGCCGGTCAGGCTGGCGCTGGCCATGCCTGCGACATCCGGACTGACACCCAGGTGATATTGCAACGCGTTTTGCGGATCCAGATCGATGGCCAGCCTGCGCCCCTTGGCACCCAGCGCGCCCGCCAGTGCCGCACAGAGCGTACTTTTGCCCACACCGCCCTTTGGCGACACCACCGCGATGACCCGGGCCGCAGTGACCGCTACAGAACCGTTCGGGATCGACCGGCGTAACGCCTCCTCGTTCTGCGCACGTGCCTCGGCCTGACGCTCAAGCGCGACTTCAGCCAGCAGGGAGCGTAAGGAACCAGCACTGGCGGGGACTGAAACAGGTTCGGATACCGCCGCGTCGGCCGACATGGCCTCAAGCAGATCATCCAGCACCGGCTCGACTCGCCGGTCCAGCGGATGAGCTAGCGTCGCCATCGTCTCAGGCAGCGGCTGCGCAGTTTCGATTGACTCAGGAACAACAGCTGCCGGCGGCTTTTCCGTCACCACGAAAGCGTCGGATGCAGCAGGTACCGGAGATTCTGGCAATTCCTTGTAATTGAAGGAATTCTCCATCTCGATATAGCTGGCCGCACTCTCTCCGAACCTGCTCATCAGGTTGTCAATATCATTTGTCCGATTCATAAGCCCTTCACGGCGAGGTCAGTAGCATTCGGGCTCGTATAACGGCAAGCGAGTGCATTCGCGTGGCGAAATGATATCGTCAATATTTTGTTAACAACAAGCTCTTTTATTGGATCCAATAGAGAAAAAGACAGACGGACGCCAAAGTATTGGCGCCGACTGTTTCACAGGCTTATCAGTGCGCGGCAACGACTGATTATTTGGCGAAGATTTGGCTCATATCCCTGAATGCCTTGAACTCCAGGGCGTTACCGCAGGGATCGAACAGGAACATGGTGGCCTGCTCGCCCACCTGCCCTTTGAAACGGACGTAAGGCTCGATCACGAACTCGGTGCCAAAGGACTTCAGGCGCTCGGCCAGCGCCTCCCACGCTTCCCAACCCAGGATGATCCCGAAATGCGGAACGGGAACGTCGTGTCCATCGACTGGATTGCTGTGGACGTCCTCTTGCGAGGCCGTCCTGGGGTGCTCGTGGATGACCAGTTGGTGGCCATAGAAATTGAAGTCGACCCACTGGGTGCTGGAACGCCCCTCCTCCAGGCCAAAGACTTCACCATAAAAGGCTCGTGCGGCGGCCAGGTCATAGACGGGGATTGCGAGGTGGAAAGGCGAAAGGTTCATCAGCGCTCCAATAATGATATTTGCGGATGAACGAGCGTAGGCCGGAAAATCATCAAGAAAAATCAATATATATTTTTCAGAAGCACAACTAATATTTGTGAATGATCAAAGAGCTCAAGACCCTTGTCGCTGTAGCCCGGGAGGGTACGTTCGCCGCCGCCGGGAACAGGATCGGCCTCACCCAGGCGGCGGTCAGCGCCCAGATCCAGCGCCTGGAGGCCGAACTCGGCTTCGAGATCTTCGACAGGAAAGGCCGTTCGGCCCACCTCAACCGGATGGGCCACCAGATACTCCTGCAGGCGCAGGAACTGCTTCGTCTTTATGACAATCTGGGCGCCGCCACCGTGGGGCTGCCTGCCAGCACCTTGGTCAATATCGGCGCCATCGCTTCCGTCCAGCGCTCCTATCTGCCCGACGCGCTGGCCCGGTTCCACCAACAGTGCCCACCGTGTCGGACGCGAGTCGTCCCGGGCTTGTCGATGGAGTTGGTCAACCTGGTGGATGCCGGCGAAATCGACATGGCGGTCATCATTCGCCCGCCCTTCTCGCTCCAGAGCGATCTGCGCTGGACAACCCTGGCGCTCGAGCCCTATCGCCTGATCGTGCCCCGTGATGCACCGGGGGAAGACTGGGCGGAACTGCTCTCCAGCCACCCCTTCGTCCGGTACGACCGGTCGTCCTTCGGTGGCAGGCAGGTCGATCGTTTCTTGCGGCAGATGCACTTCAACGTGCGAGAGGTTTGTGAGCTGGATGAACTGGAGGCCATCATCAGGCTGGTTGAAAATGGCGTAGGCGTAGCGCTCGTGCCGCAGACAGTGTCCCATCGGCAATGGCCGGCAAGCATCCGTGCGCTCGACCTTGGTCCCCACACGTTCCATCGCGATATCGGACTGGTGCATCGACCGCGACAAACCTTGAGCGAACCGGTGCGGATCCTGGCCCAGCTTATAAGTGATCAAGTCAAGGGGCGCTCCGGACGGCCCCAAGCATGAAAAGGCCACTCGAATCGAGTGGCCGTCAGGGGTCAGATCGCGCCCACATTCATTTTCGAACCATCGGTCAAACGCGAGAGACGGTAGGGTTGGGGATCGACACAGGGCGTATCGTTGGCGACCAGATCAGCAGCCAGGTAACCGATCCCCGGCCCCAGACCGAACCCATGCCCGGAACAGCCCGCCGCAAGGACAAAACCTGACAGCCCGTCCACGGCAGAAATCACCGGTACGGCATCGGGGGTAAAGTCGACATACCCGCCCCAGGTCTCAGCCACTTCAATGTTCGCCAGCGCCGGGAAACGCGCCCGGACCCGCTTCAGGATCTCGGCAACAGCCTCGGGCCCGGCCTCGGGATCGAGGACACGGTTGCGCTCGAACGCCAGGGGTTTATCCGCCCCCCAACCTGCCAACCCTTCGGGACCATGGATAAAGGACTTGCCGATGCCGAACTCCATGGCGGCCAGCCGCTTGACGAACATGGGCATGAAAGCCTTCCCATGGCGCAGGCCCTGGGGCGTGACGTCAAGCCGGGCCTTGCCACTGATGGCGATCGTATAACTGCCATCCAGACGGCGGGTGAGCGCGAAATCCGGGGTGTAGAGCGCATCCCCGAGATTCGGCGCCGGGCGCGTGCGCAGCGCGGTCTGGCGCACACTCGCCTGGGGAAAGTTCAACCCGTGGCGTCGACAGAACGCCGATGCCCAGGCGCCGGCGGCACAGAGGACAGCTTGGGTGCGGATGACACCTTTTTCGGTGATCACCCCTGTCACCGCGCCATTGGTGATATCGAGGTCGTAGGCAGCGCAGTCCTGGTGGAGGGTGGCACCAAGCGCACGTGCGCCCTCGGCAATTCCCGGCGCCGCGAGCGCGGGCTCCGCCTTGCCGTCATCGACGGAATGCACGCCACCCAGCCATTGCCGACCGACAGCCGGGATCGCGGAGGTGGCCTCCCCGGGGCTCAGTATCCGCGTCTTGATGTCGAATTGACGGGCGATATCCAGCCACGCTTCCCATTCGGCGAGTTGCCTGGCGTTGTCGGTGGCGTACTTGAGACCGCAACGGCGGAAACCGAGATCGATGCCAATCTGCGCCGTGAGCTCATCCCACAGTCGCAAGGCGATTCCAGAGAGAGGCAGCTCGCGGGCATCGCGATTCTGCTGGCGGCACCAGCCCCAGTTGCGGCTCGACTGTTCGCCGCCGACATAGCCCTTCTCGACCAGGGCCACCGAGAGCCCCCGTCTCGCCAAAAAGTAAGCGGCAGTCGTGCCGATGATGCCGCCGCCAATGATCACCACATCGGCATGGGAAGGGAGCTTTTCATCGCTGGGGATGCGTTTTATCGAGGGTGACATGCCAAGAGTCTCATCTGGATGGGGTTATCAAGCCGGGCAATGCAGGCCGTTTTTCCAACAACCTGATGGTGATCATTACGCCATGCACCGCCTATAGAGCTGTCTCGTTTTCACCGTACTAAATCGCAGAAAAACTTGTTTTGGAGGCATGCGCAGCACAATCTGCCACAGCCTCCAGGTACCCTCGTTATCGCTTCATTCGGCGCAGCGCCTGGCAATTTCCGCCATCAATAACGACGGGCTCGCCAATACCGGGCATTTCAGTTCAGCGGCGAGCCTGTCGCGCAAATGCGCCAGCGATGCCTGGGCGAGCACCAGCACATCCACCTCGTCGGAAATCCCGCCAGCCGCTTCAAGGAGTATCTCGTCATGCCGCGCCCGATCGCCCGCCATCAGTGCCTGGTAGGCCTCGGGGCGCAGTACCGTCTTGATCGTGACATCGCGTCCTTGCCCTGCGGCATGGGCCTGCAATAGCGCGCTGCTCGGTTCCACCGTGCTGGTCGCCGTGCAAAGCAGGCCAATTCGCGTGCCACGGCGCACCGCTTCCGAGGCCATCGGGTCATCGATCTTCAGGATCGGCTGCGACACTATGCTGCGCGCGATGTCGACAGCCGGAGACGTCGATGAACAGGTGACGACGATCAGGTCAGGCTGCGCTTGCGCCGCCAGCACAATCTGATCAACCACGCGCTGGTAGACCTGCGGCTGCGGTACGCCACGCAACAGGTCCTGCAGCAGGCTTTCGTTAAGGATATGGAAGCAGTCGACGGCGGGCATCTCGCACGCATACGCGCCCGAAACTCCTCGACCAGAAAACCGACGGTATGGATGAAAGCGATCCGCTGGGTCATGGAATTCTCCTGCGCGCGGGCTTATTAACGGGACATGGCTTCGTGTCATCCATTACCGCATGAATCACAGGCAAAGCCGCCTCGTTTTCAAGCCATGGAATCGCAGGAAAAATTTTTTATGGGCTGTATGCAGCACAATCTGTCTGGCCTGACGGGCTTTTCGATGATGCTGCTCACTTAAGGAAGTAGGTGAGCCTGTGGCGAGGGGGGTTATCCCCTCGCCACAGTGAACCGGGCATTGACGCCCCAAAATGAAACGCTTCCGCCTGCAACCCGCACCGGCTCATCTTGTTGCACAGCACACCCCGGGAAACAGGATCAGCGGCGCTCTTCGTTGTGCAAGCTCCCTCGCATCGCAGCCCTACCCGAACCGCAGCAATTGCAACGAAACATCCATTGTTCGATGCACCTCGAAGTGAGACATCTGCCCGACGCCTATTCTCTGAACCCACACGAAGGAGATGGCGATGACGCACAACCGATTTTTTGGAAAAACCGTACTGACCTGTACCTTCATCCTGGCAATGATCGGTTGGGGAATCGGTTTCTATGGGCCGCCGATCTACATGCAAGCGGTCATGGAGCGCACGGGGTGGCCCATCGCCCAGGTGTCGACGGCGGTCACTCTGCACTTTCTCAGCGGCACGATCGTCATCGCCAACTTGCCAAGGCTCTACACACGCTTCGGCATTCCCATCATCACCCTGCTGGGCAGCATCGTCCTGGGCATCGGCGTGAACATCTGGGCCCAGGCCGACCTGCTCTGGGTGTTGTATGCCGGTGCCGTGTGCTCGGGTATCGGCTGGGTGACCTTGGGAGCGGCGGCCGTCAATACCCTGATCGCGCCGTGGTACGTCAAGGAAAGGCCCAAGGCCCTGGGCAAGGCCTACAACGGCGCCAGCATGGGTGGCGTCATCTTTTCGCCGCTGTGGGTGTGGTTGATCGAGGGTTTTGGCTTCACTACGGCGGCGCTGGTGATCAGCTTCATGGCCGTGCTAATCATCGGTACCCTCGCCCTTCTGGTCTTTAACAAGAGTCCGCAAAGCCTGGGACAGCATCCCGACGATGCCGACCAACCGGACCCCGTGACGCCCGGCTTCAACGCCACGCCATGGACCGCCGTGCAGACGCTCAAGGTGGCGAATTTCCGCACGTTGGCCAGCGGCATGTCCCTGGGGCTGTTCGCCCAGATCGGCCTGATCGCGCACCTGTACTCGATCCTGGTTGGACGCATGGGAGCCCACGACGCCTCACTCGCCATGGGCCTGGCCACCGCCAGTGCCATGGGCGGTCGCTACATCGCCGCGCGCCTGATGACCCCAGGCATGAATCGCAGGCTGCTGGCCTGCCTATGTTATGCCATCCAGATGCTCGGGACCCTGATGCTCCTCGGCCTGGACCTGCATCCGTCCGTGGCCTGGGTGGCGGTGGTGCTGATCGGCTCCGGCATCGGCAACGCTACTTCCTTGCCGCCGCTGATCGCACAGACCGAGTTCAGCCGTGAACACACCGCCAGGGTCATCGCGCTGATGGTCGCGATCAGCCAGGCCACCTACGCCTTCGCCCCTGCATCTTTCGGTCTGGTGCGCGCTGCCTTCAGCCAACCGAATCAAGCCATCGTCGCCGTCGTGGCTGTCGCCGTCGTCGTGCAGATGCTCGCCATCCTGTCTTTCTACCGAGGGTTACCCGCCCACTCCTTCAGGATCAAACCAATCGAGCACCGCCATCAACGTTGAGCACGGCACCGTTCATGAACGTGTTGGTCATCAAGAATACCGTTGCCGCACCGGCCTCCTCCGCCGTACCGATGCGACGCAGCGGCAGCGCCTGCTCCAGGGAGGCCACGTAGGCGTCACGTCCTTCGCCCAACGCCTTGCTGAAGATCGGCGTATCGATCGGGCCGGGCGACAGGGTGTTCACCCGAATCGGCGCCAACTCCAGGGCCAGGCCACGGGCCAGCGACTCCATGGCGGCCGATGCCGCCCCGATGACGGCAGTACCATGGGCATTGGGTCGATCAGCGAGCGCACCCGAGATGAAAGTGATCGATCCGGTCTTGGACAACCGGTCACCCAGGATACGGATCGCGTTGATGGACGCCCAGATTCGCTCATCGAACGCCCGGCGCAGATGATCGACATCAGCGGTCAGGATGCTTCCGGTGACGAACGTACCGGCGAGCAGCACCAGGTGATCGACCACGGGAATGTCCGCCAGCGCGGCCTCGACCGCCTCACGGCGGGTCACGTCGGCCGCGCGCCATCCATCCAGGCCGTGTTCCTTCGCCGCCTGCTCGGCACGGGCCGCATTCGAGCCGATGACCACGACCTTGGCACCGGCGGCCTTCGCCTGTATCGCGGCCGCCAGGCCGATGCCCGATGTGCCGCCGAAGACGACGACCGTACGGCCGGTGAGATTGGATGCAAGTGCTGGGGTGATGATCATGTCGAGTCTCCAGTGAACGCCGGGATGGCGAGTGATGGAGCAAGCGTAAGGCTGTGAACGCAGATTGATAATTGGGGCTGAAGTCGCTTTACTAGTGCCATGAAGGCACAAATTGGTTTAGACCGTCTTACCGGACTTATCGCATTCGCGCGCGCCGCCTCCCTGGGCAGCTATACCGCTGCGGCGCGGGCGCTCTCGGTGTCCCCTTCCGCCGTCAGCAAAAGTGTGCAGCGGCTTGAAGAGCACTTCGGGCTGATGCTGTTCACCCGCACCACGCGTTCCCTGACCCTCACCCCCGAAGGGCGGGATCTTTACGAACGGGCGTTGCGAATCCTGCGGGAAGTCGAGGAGATCGATCAGGCCGCCGTCGCCTCCCGCGCCGAGCCTGCAGGCGTCTTGAAAGTCACGGCGCCGCTGCCCATCGGCGTGAACATCCTGGCGCCGGCATTGCCCAGGTTCCGTGAGCAATACCCCAAACTGGCAATCGACCTGCGACTCGGCGACCAGTATTCCGACATCATCGAGCAAGGAATCGACGTCGCCATTCGCGTCGGAAACCTCAGTGATTCGCGCCTGGTTTCACGGCCCCTGGGGCCACATCGAATCGGCGCGTTTGCGTCGCCCCAATACCTCCAACGCAAAGGCATGCCGGCCACCGCTGAAGATCTTGCGGAACACGAGTGCGTGAACTTTCGCTACCAGAGTACCGGGCAAAGTCTGCGCTGGCCCTATCAGGCGGGCGACAAACAACTTGAGTGGAATCCCGACGCCGCATTCACCGTGGATGTCAGCGACGCGGTAGCGGCCATCATGGCGGCGGGAGGCGGCATCGGTATCACGCCGCATTACGTTGCTGCGTCCTATATCCGCCGGGGGGAACTGATTCCCGTCCTTCCCCAGTTCACCGCGGAACGCTTCTCCATCACCGCCTTGTGGCCGGAAAGCCGACGCGGCAGTCCCAACGTAAAAGCCTTCATCGCCTTTGTGCTTGAACTGTTTCCCGCCACGCCGTCCTGGGATGAGGCGGTGAATGAAGCGGCCGTGGCAAGACAGGTTCGATCGGTCGGTGGTGAACAACCCCACCGACCCCGCTAGCCCCTCGAGAGGCCTGTATCACCCCAGGCGCATCGACACTTCAATGTCATCGGCAAAAGGCACGGACAGGTAGCCATTTTGTGCCGAACGCACATAGGTCAGGTACTCAGGGCAGTAATTGGTATTGTCCGCCACCACCACAGCGCCTGGGCGCAGGTGCTTTTCAACCAGGCCCAGCACGTCGCCGTACAGCGCCTTGGCGCCGTCGAGCAGGAGCAGGTCGACCGCCTCCGGAAGGTCGCAGGCCAGGGTGACCAGTGCGTCGCCTTCGCGGATTTCCACCAGGTCGTCGACCCCGCCTTCAACGAAGTGGCGACGCGCCAAGGCAACTTTCGACGGCTCGAATTCACTGCCTATCAGCACACCGCCGCCATTGTCCCGTAGCGCCGCCGCCAGGTGCAGGGTGGACAAGCCGAACGACGTGCCGAACTCGACGATGGCCCTGGCCTTCGCGCTGCGTGCAAGCATGTACAGCAGCTTGCCGGTGTCGCGGGAGACCGGCAGCCACAAGTCCTTGAGCATGCCGTACAGTTCGAGGTATTCGGTCTTGCTGCGCATCAGGCGCTCACGTTCTTCGCCCGGCACCGTATCCAGCACCGGGCTGGTGGCTGCGCTGGCTTGGGTGTAGAGGCGCTCGATCAGGGTTGCCAGGGGTTCTGTGGTCAAGGTGGTCATGATTGCTTCCATCGATGGGAGAATGAAATGCGACTGATTCGTCGCATTTAAATGATGCGAGTGATTCGCCTCATTCGCTATTCGCGTTTTCCCACGACGCCCGAGCCAGCCATGACCCAGCGCCAGAGCGCCCGTATTTCCTCACGCAAGCAGCTGCAGCAGGCACGCTCCAGCGAGCTGGTGAAGGCTATTTTCGAGGCCGCTGTTCAGGTTCAACAGGTGCAAGGACAAATGATCCAGGTGCTGCGTCATGCCCATCCCTCAAGTCGCAACGTGGCACGCACCAGGCGTTGCTCTTCACTTTCGATTTCCCTGAGGTTGTCGCAGATGCTTTGGATATGCGCAACGGCGGCCTTGCGCGCCTGTTCGGGAAGCCGTCCGGTCACGGCGTTGTAGAGCCGTGCATGCTGGCGATCGATCTGGCGCTTCTGCGGTTCGCGGTGGTAGAGGTTGTTGACCGAGGCGAACACCGTGGTGAGCAGCAAGTCCGTCAGCGAGCGCAAGGTCTGCACCAGCACCGGATTGTGCGACGCCTCGCAGATCGCCAGGTGAAACGCATGGTCGAGCCGGGCGTGTTCGGAGGGCTCCAACGAGCGCGCTTGGGCATCGAGCAGCGCTTCGTAGCTGCGGGTGATCAGGACGAAATCGGCCTCGGTGCCGCGCAAGGCCGCCAACCGTGCGGACTCGCCTTCGAGCAGGCTGCGGACCTCGAACAGATCGTAAAGCGTGCGGGGTTGTGAGCTGAACAGGTGCATCAATGGCGAGGCGGCACTGTTGCCCGACAGGTCGGCGACGAACGAGCCCTTGCCCTGCTCCGTCTTGATGATCCCGCGGGCACGCAGCAGCTTCAGCCCCTCGCGCAGTGCGGTGCGTGAAACACCGAGCTTTTCCGTCAGCCGACGCTCCGACGGCAACAATTGGCCGGTCTTGAGGACACCGTCCACGATCAGCCGCTCGATGCGCTCGCATACCACATCGGCCACTTGCAGGTTGCGACGGTTCTGGGTGTCGTCCATTGAGCCTCCAACTGGTATGACCAGCCAAGCCGTGCGCTTCAAGCATGCTTAGCGATCAGCACAACTCATTGTTCTTAGATGAATTATTAAAAGCATCAGAAAAACGACCTGTTACAAACTGGTTCGACCACTTCAACAATGTATAGACAGTAGAACGCCCCGGACCAATGATGCAAGTCAGCTGAATGGGATACCTGACCTCACATAAAAACAACCGAGTGCCGTCAGTCGACTATGAACATTCTCTACGATGAACGCGTTGATGGTGTCCTGCCCGCCGTGGATAAAGCCACGCTGCTGCAGGCCTTGCAGGCGCGCCTGCCGGATCTCGAGATACTGCATCAGCGCGAAGAACTCATGCCCTATGAGTGCGACGGGCTTTCCGCCTATCGCACCACGCCGTTGCTGGTGGTGCTGCCCCGTCATATCAGCGAGGTTCAGGGCGTGCTGGCGCTGTGTCACGCACTGCAAGTGCCTATTGTCGCCCGAGGTGCCGGGACCGGTTTATCCGGTGGTGCGCTGCCGTTGGAAAAGGGTGTGCTGCTGGTGATGGCGCGCTTCAACAACATTTTGCACATCGACCCTGCCGCCCGTACCGCACGGGTCCAGCCCGGGGTGCGCAACCTGGCGATTTCCCAGGCAGCCGCGCCGTTTGGTTTGTACTACGCACCGGATCCGTCCTCGCAAATCGCCTGCTCCATCGGCGGTAACGTCGCGGAAAATGCCGGTGGCGTGCATTGCCTCAAATATGGCCTGACCGTGCACAACCTGCTCAAGATCGACATACTCACCGTCGAAGGCGAACACCTGACCCTGGGCAGCGACGCGCTCGATTCGCCGGGCCTGGACCTGCTGGCGCTGTTCACCGGCTCTGAAGGCATGCTCGGGGTGATCACCGAAGTCACCGTCAAGCTGCTTCCCAAACCGCAGACCGCGAAGGTGTTGCTGGCGGCGTTCGACTCGGTCGAAAAAGCCGGGCGCGCGGTGGGTGATATCATCGCTGCGGGCATCATTCCCGGCGGACTGGAGATGATGGACAACCTGGCCATCCGCGCCGCCGAAGACTTCATCCACGCCGGTTACCCGGTGGAGGCCGAAGCCATTCTGCTGTGCGAACTCGACGGTGTCGAAGCCGACGTCCACGACGACTGCAACCGCGTGCGCCAGGTGCTGGAGCAGGCGGGCGCCACCGAAGTGCGTCAGGCCCGCGATGAGGCCGAACGGGTGCGGTTCTGGGCCGGGCGCAAGAATGCGTTTCCGGCAGTGGGCCGCCTCTCGCCGGACTATTACTGCATGGACGGTACCATCCCACGCCGGGAGTTGCCCGGCGTGTTGCAGGCCATCGCCGCCTTGTCGGTCGAGTACGGCCTGCGGGTCGCCAACGTGTTCCATGCCGGTGATGGCAACATGCACCCGCTGATCCTGTTCGATGCCAACCAACCGGGCGAACTCGATCGCGCCGAAGCCCTGGGGGGCAAGATCCTCGAACTGTGCGTGAAAGTCGGCGGCAGCATCACCGGCGAACACGGCGTGGGCCGCGAAAAAATCAATCAGATGTGCGCGCAATTCAACAGCGACGAATTGACCGTGTTCCACGCCGTCAAAGCCGCCTTCGATCCGAGTGGCCTGCTCAATCCCGGCAAGAACATCCCGACGCTGCACCGCTGCGCCGAGTTTGGCGCCATGCATGTACACCTGGGGCAGTTGCCCTTCCCTGAGCTGGAGCGTTTCTGATGCACAGCACACACGATAGGGACGCCAGCGACACATTGCTCGAACAGGTCAACCAGGCCCTGAAGAATGCCACGCCACTGTGGATTCACGGTGGCAACAGCAAGGCCTTCCTGGGACGTTCGGTCACCGGCCAGCGCCTCGACACCCGCGCCCACCGAGGCATCGTCAGCTACGACCCGACGGAACTGGTGGTGACCGTGCGTTGCGGTACCCCCCTGCGGGAGCTGTCCGAGGTGCTGAGCGCCTCGCAGCAGATGCTGCCCTTCGAACCGCCCTCCTTCGGCGACGCCACCGTGGGCGGCATGATTGCCAGCGGACTCTGCGGCCCGCGCCGCCCGTGGGCCGGTTCGGTACGGGACTTCGTCCTCGGCGCGCGGGTCATCACCGGCCAGGGCAAGCGCCTGCGCTTCGGTGGCGAAGTCATGAAGAACGTTGCCGGTTACGACCTGTCGCGCCTGATGGCCGGCAGCTTCGGCACCCTTGGGGTGATCACCGACGTGTCGCTCAAAGTCCTGCCCAAACCTCGACAAGCCTTGAGCATCAGCCTGGAAATGGACAGCGAGCGCGCCTTGCTGCGCCTGGCGGAATGGGGCCAGCAGCCGCTGCCGATCAGCGCCGCCTGCCACGACGGCCAACGCCTGCACTTGCGGCTCGAGGGCGGAGAAGGCTCTGTGAGCGCGGCCCACGACCGATTGGGCGGCGAGTTGCTGGACGCCTCGTATTGGGAGGATCTCAACGAACATCACTTGAGTTTCTTCGACGAGAACCTGCCGCTGTGGCGCCTGTCCGTACCGCACAACACACCGTGGCTGCCCTTGCCCGGCAGGCAACTGATCGACTGGGGCGGTGCCCAGCGCTGGCTCAAGTCCGGTGCCGAAGCGGCCTTCATTCGCCGGGTCGTCGAAGGCGTCGGCGGCCATGTGACCTGTTACAGCCATGGCCTGATCGACAGTCCATTCCAACCGCTGCCTGAGGCGCTGATGCGTTATCACCGGAACCTGAAGCAACGGCTCGATCCCCAGGGCATCTTCAACCCCGGTCGCCTCTACGCGGAGCTTTGAACCATGCAGACCACCTTGAGTGAAGAGGCCCGCCAACTGCCCCGCGCCGAAGAAGCCGAAAGCATCCTGCGCACCTGCGTGCACTGCGGTTTCTGCAATGCCACCTGCCCGACCTACCAGTTGCTCGGCGATGAACTGGATGGCCCACGAGGGCGTATCTACCTGATCAAGCAAGTGCTCGAAGGCAACCCGGCCACGGCGAAGACCCAGCAGCACCTGGATCGGTGTCTGTCGTGCCGCAACTGTGAAACCACCTGCCCTTCCGGGGTCGACTACCACAACTTGCTGGACATTGGCCGCGCCGTGGTCGATGCGGCGGTCGAACGACCTCTCGGCCAGCGCCTGTTGCGCGAGGGGTTGCGGGCGGTCGTGCCCAACCCGCGCATATTCAAGGGAGTGGTCGGTGGTGGCCGGGTGTTTCGTCCATGGCTGCCCGACACCCTGCGCGGCAAGGTGCCTCGCCACGTGCCTGCGGCCAAACCACGCCCGGTGAACCGCCATGCCCGGCAAGTGCTCATGCTCGAAGGCTGCGTGCAACCGAGCCTGTCACCCAATACCAACGCGGCCGCCGCCCGGGTCCTGGATCGATTGGGGATCAGCGTGACACCCGTAGCCGAAGCCGGCTGCTGCGGCGCCGTGGACTATCACCTGGACGCCCAGGCCGTGGGCCTGGATCGTGCCCGTCGCAACATCGATGCGTGGTGGCCGGGCATCGAAAACGGTGCCGAAGCCATCGTGCAAACCGCCAGCGGTTGCGGCGCGTTCATCAAGGATTACGGGCACTTGCTGGGCAGCGACCCGGCCTATGCGGAAAAGGCAAAAAAGGTCAGCGCCCTGGCCAAGGACCTGGTTGAAGTGCTGCGCGAAGAACCGCTGGAAAAACTGAGCATCCACGGCGACCAGCGCCTGGCCTTCCACTGCCCCTGCACCTTGCAGCACGCGCAGAAACTGGGCGGCGCCGTTGAGGCGGTGCTGACGCAGCTGGGCTTCAACCTCACGCCGGTACCCGACGGCCACCTGTGCTGCGGTTCGGCGGGCACCTATTCGATCACCCAACCCGAACTATCCCGACAACTGCGCGACAACAAACTCAACGCCCTGGAAAGCGGCCGCCCCGACGTGATTGTCACCGCCAATATCGGTTGCCAGTCCCATCTCGACAGTGCGGGCCGGACCCCGGTCCGGCACTGGATCGAGTGGGTCGAAGCTGCACTGCCTTAGCCGCCCCCTGGACTGTCGCCACCGAAAAGCCCGCACATCGCCCCCCGGCCGGCGCGAATCCAAATGACACGGGATTGTTCGTCTTCATTGAATTCACATGGCAACTTCCCAGGATTTATCTCTTCGCCTCCATCAAGAAAAATGCCCTCCAGACCCGCCGAGGTACAGCGTGTCCTCGGGGGCCGGAGCACGTAACCGACACCCCGGCCCACGTCATCAGCCACCGCGCAAGGACTCCCCATGCCACTCGAAAATCCGTCGCCGTTACGCTCCGCCCTGAGCACACGAGCCCCCCATCTCGAACCTTATCTGTACGCCTTGCTGCGAACCGTCTTCGCTGTCGTGCTGTTGACCCACGGACTGCCCAAGGCGCTTCGCACCGGCCACGGCTCGATGGCCGATCCCATGGCCGCGTCGATCAACCTTATCCAGAACGTGATGGGACTGCCTTTTGCTGCACAACTGGCTTTTCTGGTCATGCTGCTGGAAACGGCTGGCGCCCTCCTGTTGGCGATAGGCCTCGCCACCCGGTTGGTCGCCCTGCTGATCGCCCTTCAAATGCTTGCCATCAGCTATGCGCTGGGACCGACATGGCCCTGGATAGACCGGGGCATCGAGTTTCCGGTGTTGATGGGGGTTCTGGCGCTCTACATCGTGGCGCGCGGCGGCGGAGCGTATTCGGTGGATGCGCGCCTGGGACGGTACCTGTAATCACCCACGCAGGTGTCAGCCTGCGCCTTCCCCTAAGCCCCCCTTATCCGGCGGTTCGAGTCCTCTAGCCATACACTTCCGTAACACCGAGCCCTAGTCCCGAGGCTACGTCGCCTTGCGCCTTTGCCTACAACTAAGCCAGAATCCGCCCGCTTGTGTGCCCCGGGCCGTACCGGTAGCTTGGCTTCCGTCACTGCTCATCAGTGATCGGGTTTAGCGACCCGAACCGTAGGCACATAAGCACCCATGCTTCATTGCGGGATCTAACTGCAATTACGTTATGGCGGCTGTATGCAGGAGACCTTCGGGTCTACCGGGTGCCTATGTCCGGTTCGCTAACCTGTATGCAGTCGCCACCATTCTGTTTAGCGACAGGTCTTGGCGGCTCCCATTCCCCATAGGAGCGTCATCATGTTCAAAGTAACTCCCAACCCTCCGCAAACGGACCCCAGCTCCAACGGCCTCGACCCAAAAAAAGTCCAAGAAGCCACCGATCGGGCGCTGGATTTCTATCTGAACCCGAAAGAAACCAACGCCAAAACCGACCCACCCCCGAGCCAGCTCTTCACTGTCATCGACGGCATCGACACTGAAAGTCTGCTCGCCAACCTAAGCGAAAACCTGGCCTCGGCCAACGCCATGATCAACGACCTGGCGTTCGACCTTGAAGGGTCACGGCGGCATGTTGCGCTGGGTATTCAGCAAGTCATCGAGTTGAGCGAACTGTTGGCAAATCGGGCGTTGGATAACGTCGATCCGCGCTAGGCTGTGTACGAAATGGTTTGAAACGCAGGTTAGGCAAGGCAAAAACCGGCGAGGAAGCGGAGTTGACTGGTTGTCAATGAGCATTCCGAGCCGGTTTTTAACGCCGCATAACCAAGTTTCAAGCCATTTCGTACATAGCCTAGCATCCAGCCTGTAACGTAAGGCCGAGTCGGACCTCGTAACTCTCCTGTCTACAGAGCCGCCGACTCACACCAGCGCGAACGAGGTCGCCTGTGCATGTTCTTCAAACACTGCGCAGGCAACCCATGACCGACTATCTTCACGGTGTGCGGGTCGTCGAACTCAACGACGACCCGGCGCGGCTCGAAGGCTGCAAACGTAAACGCCGCACCTTCGAAACCCTGCTCCATTCGCAGAGGCGCTCCACCCTTCGCGATTCAGAACTTATAAGTAATGGAAGTACCAAAACCACTGGCACTGTTCTTGTATTTAGAGCTGTAGGCGCCTCTGCTGGCTGAAGCGTCGTTGACCTTCACACTTTCTTCCCACAGGTAGGAGTAAGCGAGGTCGACGGTGACATTGTCCACGGGCGTCCACCCGGCTCCCAAACTGACCACTGTGCGGTCACCTGTTGGAATCCGTGGCGAACGGTTGGTGTTGTTGGTGGGAGACTGATCCACCGAAAAGCCGGTGCGCAGCACCCATTGCTTATTGAGCTGGTACGCAGCGCCAATCGCGTGCGCCCAGGTGTCGTGCCAGTTCTCCTCTTCAGTGACACTGCTCAATGTGCCGCTCAGCGCCGGAGGCAATCCGCTGTTTTCGATGGTGATGTCTTTGAAGCGACTCCAACGTGTCCAGGTGCTGCCCAGGTACAGGGTCCAATCGTCGTTGAGTTGATGGGTCACCGAAAAGTCCACGGACTCGGGCGTGTCCACGTCCAGCGAAGCATCGTAACTTTCGCCGCTGACTCCCAGCAGGGAAAAGACGCCTCCGGTGACTTTGGTCTTGGCATTATCCAAGTGATAGCTGACCTTGGAATGGTAGGTCATACCCACCCGGGTGCTGTCCGTGGCCTGCACCAGGATCCCGGCGTTGAAGCCCAGGGCGGTGTCGTCGCCCTTGCTTGTGAGTTTGCCGTCATTGGTACCGGGACTGAAGGGGTTGAGGACCATTGCCGACAACTCACCACTGATGCGGTTGATCGTCGGGCCGAAACCTATGGAAACCCTGTCATTGAAGGCGTAGCTGACCGTCGGTTGAAAGGTCAGCGTCTTGACCTCGCTTTTGTTCGTGAAGTAACGACCGGCGAACCCGCTGCCGTAATCCGTTATCAGACCGAACGGCGCATAGAAGCCGACACCGAACGCCCAATGCTCATCGATAGGTTTGACGTAGTAACCCATGGGCACCGTGACCACAGGAACCATGTCGCCGTCTTGCTCGCCGCCGAACGTACTGCGCGTCTGGCTGATGTCTGATTTGGCGAAAAGCGTTGCAGCACCCACGCTGACTTGCTCTCTCTTCAAGCGAGACATGCCCGCCGGGTTACCGAAAACGGTGCTCGCGTCATCGGCGGAAGAGGAACGACCGGCAAAACCGGTGCCCATCCCAATGATGCTTTGTTCATTGAGCGCAAAGCCGCTGGCGAACAGTTGCGAAGAGGCCAGTGCGACAGCAAGGCCAAGTGGAGTCTTGAGGATCATTTTTTTCATTATTGGATCTCTAGGGTGATCGCAGATAGGTGTTGCAGGGAAAACAGTGGCTCCAGCTCTTTTGGCTTCAAGCAAAAATCGCCACGGTCTGGCGTGCCCAAAGCACGCGCAGACCGCTTTCATCCCAGATCTCCATATCCTGGACGGAATAGCCCTCTTGGGTTTGTTGGCTGAACGAGTTGATCAGGAACCATTCACCGACCATGGCCGGTTGCGGCAGGTCGATGGTCCAGGACACCGAACTGATGGCGGCCGGCGTGGTAAAGCAGGTCATGGCCGCGGGGGGCAAACTGTCGGCCAGTGCGATCAAAGCAACGGCCGGGTCAATATCCCGGGCGTCCAGGTGACGCACCCACATCAGCAGTTCGGGATTTTCGGCCCCCGACATCGGCAGCGACCCGCCTGCCGGGCGCATCTCGAAGTTGTAGGCGCAGGCGGGTGCAACCCGCCTGTCCAGCTCCAGCGTCTGGTGCTCGGAGGGCCCTCCCACGGACGGACACTCCCATGAGTCGTGCCGGATCCGACTGGCCCGCGGATGAGCGAACAACAAGGTCGTGCGTAGCGCCAGTTCCTCCCCGGACATGCAATCAACCGCCACCGAGGTGACTGATCGGCCCTCGCGCAAGACGCTGGTGTTGAACGTCTGCGCCTTGGTCACCGGGCCGATGAAGGACACTTGGGCGGACTTGAACGGCGGTAGCTGTCCACCATTCACCAAGCGCACCGCCTGCAGCGACAGCGCCGCGGAAAGCCCGCCGAATACTGTCCGGCCTTGTAGCCAATTGGCGGGCGCCTCGAAAGGCCTGTCAGGGTCGAACTGATTAACCAGCTGGGAAAATGAAGTCATGGTCTTTTCCTCTACGGGAAACTGAATATTTCAGAATCGATACTCGCGACGAAAACCTGCGCAGACATTCCCCTCGCGATCACTACGCCGCCTCCCAGCGACGAAACAGAACGCTGGCATTGACGCCGCCAAAGCCAAATCCATTCGAGAGCGCATAAGTGATGGTTGCCTTGCGTGCCGCCAGGCCCACCAAATCGAGACCGTCAGCAGCCTCATCGGGATTGAGGAGATTCAACGTTGGGGGGATAACCTGATCCCGCAAAGCCAGCACCGTGAAGAGCGCCTCGATGCCCCCCGCCGCGCCCAGCAAATGCCCCGTGGCCGACTTGGTCGAGCTGATCGCCACGCCTGAGTGACCGCCGAACACGGATCTGATTGCCGCCAGTTCGCCCTTGTCACCGACCTGCGTCGAGGTCGCATGGGCGTTGATGTGTTGTACGTCGCCAGTACTGACACCCGCCTGGCGCAATGCTTGCTCCATGGCGCGCCGGGCCCCGTTCCCATCCTCCGGCCCTGCGGTCAGGTGATAGGCATCCGCGCTGGTGCCATACCCCACCAGTTCCGCCAGCGGCGTCGCGCCACGGGCGAGTGCATGCTCCAGCGATTCGATCACCAATAACCCTGCGCCTTCGGCCATGACAAACCCGTCGCGCTCGCGATCGAACGGACGGGACGCCTCCTGCGGCCGGTCAGCGAACCCGGTGGACAGCGCGCGTGCGGCAGCGAAGCAACCGAGCGTCACCCGATCGATCGCCGCTTCGGTGCCGCCGCAAATGGCGATATCGGCTTCCCCGCTTCTGATCAGTCGCGCCGCATCGCCAATCGCTTGTACGCCGGCGGCACAGGCCGTCACCGGTGCACCGAGCGGCCCCTTGAAACCGTTCTGGATAGAGACATGACCCGCAGCCATGTTGGCGAGAAATGCCGGTGCGGTGAACGGAGATAATCTACGCGGCCCACGGGCATCAGTGGTCCGTACGGCTTCAGCAATCGCACCGAAACCGCCGACGCCGGAAGCAATAATGGTTGCGGTCCGCTGTTGTTGCGCTTCATCCGTGGGATGCCAGCCTGCCTGCGCCAACGCTTCATGGGCGGCCATGAGCGCGAACTCGATGAAGCGGTCCATCTTCTTGCGTTCTTTAGGCGCAATGATGCGCTCGGGCGCGTAACCGGCGACGGGATCTTCTTCCAGGGTCGGCACTTGCCCCGCCACTGCGACGCCAGTGCCCTCAGCAATTTCGTCCGGCAGGCTGCGGATACCCGAACGGCCTTCCAGCAATCTGCGCCAGACTTCTTCCATGCCACATCCCAGGGGGCCGACAATACCGCCGCCTGTGACTACGATTCGCTTTTGATCATTGGAATTCATCATGAGAACCTCTTGATTCTGAGTCGACGTTCAGTTGGCTGCCAATGCTTCGGTTCTAGTTGTGTTGTCAGGGCGGATCTTGAACCAGATGGCATACATCGCCGGCAGGAACACCAGCGTCATCACGGTTCCACCGAATGTCCCACCGATCAGTGTGTAAGCCAGGGTTCCCCAGAACACCGAATGAGTCAGCGGGATAAAGGCCAGGATGGCGGCCATCGCCGTGAGCAGTACCGGCCTGGCGCGTTGCACCGTCGCCTCTACAACCGCATGGAATGGATCGAGTCCTTCTTTCTGGTTGTGATCGATTTGACCGATCAGGATCAGCGTGTTGCGCATCAGGATGCCCGACAGGGCGATCAGGCCCACCAGGGCGTTGATGCCAAACGGCTGATTGAAGATGAGCAGGGTCGGTACCACGCCAATCAATCCCAGCGGCGCGGTGAGGAACACCATCACCATCGCCGACATTGAGCGGACCTGCAAAATGATGATCAGCAGCGTCAAGGCAATCATGATCGGGAACAGCGGTAACATCGCCTTTGAAGCTTTTCCCGACTCTTCGATCGAACCGGCCTGTTCGATGCGATACCCAGCCGGCAGCGTGCTGATGATCGGCTGCAGCTCGTCCAGGATTTTCGTGGAAACATCCGGCGGCTGCAGATCTTCGGCAATGTCTCCGCGTACCGTGATGGTCGGCGTACGATCACGACGGCGCAGGATCGGATCCTCCATGCGCACCTCGACACTGCCGATCTGCGACAACGGAACCCGCTGGCCGGCCGAGCCCACCAACGTGAAGGCCTGGATTTTTGCCGGATCGAGGCGGATATCGCCCGCTGCACGCCCCACCACCTGCACGGAACGAATGTCTTCGCGCACAAACGTGATCGGGATACCCGACAGCAGGAACTGCAATTGCTGGCCGACCGAACTGGACGTCAGCCCAACCGCCTGCAACCGGTTCTGATCCAATGAGAAATGCAGTGTCGGTATGCGCGTGCCCCAATCAGTGTTGACGGTCCTCATCATGGGGCTTGCCCGCATGACAGCCTCGACCCGGCCGGCAATCTCACGCAGCCTGACGGGATCCGGGCCCATTACCCGATAGGCGACAGGAAACGGGGAATACGGACCGAACACCAGTTGGGTAACCCGCACACGGGCTTCAGGCGCGAGCCCGTCAGCCACCGCCTGGCGAAGACGGTGCTTGAGGGTTTCACGTTCCTCCTGGCTGCCGGTCAGCACCACCATCTTGGCAAACGACGGATCGGGTAACTCCGGCGCCATTGCCAGGTAGAAACGCGGTGAACCCTGTCCGATATAGGACGTGACGATTTTCGCTTCGTCCTGCTTTTGCAGCCAGGCTTCAATGCTGGCCGTCGTCGCGCTGGTCTGCTCGATGGAAGTGCCGTACGGCATCTGCACTTCGATCAGTACTTCGGGACGATCGGAGGCGGGGAAAAACTGCTTCTTGACCAGGCCCATGCCGAGGATGGCTATGACAAAAAAACCAATCACCGCTCCGGCCACCAGCCATTTGCGAGCGATGACCCGTGTCAGCAACCGGCGAAAACGATTGTAATGAGGTGTGTCATAGATGGCCGCGTGGCCACCCTCGACTTTCTTGACGTGAGGCAACAGCTTCACACCCAGGTAAGGCGTGAAGGCCACCGCGACCACCCAGGACGCGATCAGGGCAATGCCCACGATCCAGAACATGTTGCTGGTGTACTCGCCCGCGGTCGAATGCGCGAAACCGTTGGGCATAAAGCCGACGGCCGTCACCAGCGTTCCGGCGAGCATGGGGGCGGCGGTATGGCTCCAGGCATAGGCCGAAGCCTTGATCCGGTCGTAGCCCTCCTCCATTTTGACCATCATCATTTCGATGGCGATGATGGCGTCGTCCACCAACAGGCCCAACGCCAGAATCAGCGATCCCAGGGTAATGCGGTCGAAGTTCTTGCCGGTGGCGGCCATCACCATGAACACCACAGCGAGGGTCAACGGCACGGCCGCGGCCACCACCACACCCACATGCCAGCCCATGCTGAGGAAACAGACCAGCATCACCACCAGCAACGCGACGAAGAACTTGATCATGAACTCGTCGACAGCCGAACTGATATTCACCGACTGATCGGTGACCTTGGTGAACGTCATGCCCAGCGGCATGCCTTCGTTGATACTGGCCGTCTCGGCATCCAGGGCCTTGCCCAGGTCCAGGCCGTTCCAGCCTTCGCGCATCACGATACCCAGCAACAGGGCAGGCTCGCCTTTGTTGCGAACGAGAAAGGTCGCTGGGTCTTCGTAGCCGCGTTCCACCGTCGCCACATCCGAGAGCTTCAGCGCCCGCCCCTGCACAACGATTGGCGTATCGCGAATTTTCTCGAGCTTGTCGAACGCGCCATCCAGGCGCACGAACACCTGCGGTCCCTTGGTGTCGATCGAGCCGGCAGGCGTCAGCACGTTCTGACTGTTCAGCGCGGCAAAAATGTCCTGGGGGGAAAGCCCAAGCGTCGCCAACCGATCATGGGAGAACGACACAAAGATTCGCTCGGACTGCTCGCCGATGATGTTGACCTTTTTCACGCCCGGCACATGCAACAGGCGCTGGCGCAACGACTCGGCATCGCGCGCCAGCAAGCGCTGCGGCTCGCCCTTGGCCTTCAGCGCAAAAAGCGCAAAAGTCACATCCGAGAACTCATCGTTGACCATCGGTCCGATGACACCCGCCGGCAGGGTTTTCGCCTCATCCGCGATTTTCTTGCGGGCCTGGTAGAACTCTTCCTGTACTTCTGCTGGCGGCGTGGTGTCCAGCAGCGACACCATGGTAAACGCCAGCCCAGGCCGCGTGTAGGTTTCGGTGCGGTCATACCACTTCAATTCCTGCAAGCGCTTTTCCAGCGGCTCGGCCACCTGGTCCTGCATTTCCTGCGCGGTAGCCCCCGGCCAGGCAGAGATGATCGTCATCTGCTTGACGGTGAAGGGAGGATCTTCCGCACGCCCCAGACCGAAGAACGCCAGGACACCGGCAATCGTGATGAGAAAAATCAGGAAAAGGGTGATCGATCGCTCACGAACGGCAAACGCCGAGAGATTGAAACGCCCCTCGCTCATGGCTGATTCCCCTTGGCGACCACCTGTTCCTGATCCGCCACCCGAACCTCATCGCCGTCATGCAGCAAATGCGCGCCCAACGCCACGATCTGTTCGCCCTGCTTGAGGTTGCCTACGACCGTGGCCGTGTCATCGCCCAGACCGAAGACCTGGACCGGACGCCACGAGACCTTTGCCGGTTCGCCGGAAAGCACCCATACGCCAGGGCCTTTACCCGCGTCAAAAACAGCCGCGACAGGCACTCGCAGCGTCTGTTCCGGCGACTTGTCCTGGGCGATATGGAGCGTGACCGTCGAGCCGAGCGGCGCATTGGCCAGCGCGCCTTCCAGCACGTATCTGGCCTCGAAGGTACGCGTAACCGGATCGGCCGCATCGGAAAGCAGCCGCAGCTTCGCAACGGTGGCGATCTTGCCGTTGCCATACAACGTCGCCTGGGCCGCCGAACCTACGGCTGGACGCAGCGTTTCGGGCAGATTCACGCTGGCTTCGCGTTGACCGGCGCGGGCCAGCTTGACCACCGGCTGTCCCGCGCTGACGACTTGGCCAGGTTCGGCCAGGGTATCCATCACGACGCCATCGGCATCGGCCACCAGGGTCGCATAACCCATGGCATTGCTTGCCACATCGGCCTGCGCCTGCGCAGCGCTGAGCTGTGCCTTTGCCGTGTCAGCCGCGGCCTTTGCCTGGTCGTATGCAGATGCCGAGATCGCCCCTGCCGCCACCAGCTCGCGATTACGCGCCTCGTCATCCGCCGTCTGCTTGGCTTGCGCCCGGGCAGCGGCCACGGCCTGCTGCTGCGCACGCGCCTGCAGGCCAAGGTCGACCGGGTCCAGGCGCATCAGTGGCTGACCACGCTTGACCGTCTGGCCGGCATCCACCAGACGCTCCTGCACCTTCCCCGACACTCGAAACCCAAGATCGCTCTGGACACGAGCAACCACAACGCCAGTGAACGAACGCGCGATATCGACCGAGTTCTCGACGCCAGCGACCCTTACCAGCGGGGGCTGGGTGCGTGCGTCGACGACGGTCGATGAATTACCGCACGCCGCCAGGACGAGAGGCATTAAGCAGACGGCAACAGGATTCAGCCGAAGCATGATTCTCTACTCAATTGACAGAACAGGAACACATCCTCAGTCTAGTGACCAATAATGTCAACAGTCACAAAGATTGATGGGAGTGCCTTGAAAGGCTGCGCAACAGAAGTGTCGACAGAAGCGCTGCGGCCGATGACGCCGTATCAAGGTTGTATTGCAGTTGCACGGGATTGGCATAAGGCCGCATGACCAGGTAGATCGCCTGGACGGCTTCATCCAAAGGGGTTTTTCCCTCGAATTCCCCCGACTCACGCCCTTCCAGAAGGATTTGCCTGATCAGCTGGCGCAAGCGCGCATCATGCGCCCGTGCAGGGAGCCACTCCTCGCGAGCGGCAACAGCGGCAATGTCATAAAGCTTGCGGTCATGAAAGAACAAGTCGCTGCCGGCCTCCGCCAGCGCCCGAAACAGACGTTTCAGTTTCTCAGAAGCCGTCGGTGCCTCCTCGATCGCTGCATCGACTATCGCCATGATCATGACGAGGCGATTCGTGCAGATCACCTCTCCGATTGCCTGCTTGGAATCGAAAAATTTATAGACATAGGCCTTGGAGAAGCCAATGGCCTTGGCGATGTCAGACACGGTCGTCTTCTCATATCCGTAGTGGCCGAAGTGCAATGTGGCAGCCTCCACGACTTGATCGCGGACACTGTGGTCTGACGGCCCACGTATCTGAGGTGCATGGATGTGTTTAGTCATTTTTCCAGCTTAGCTCCTTGCATCTCCATTGACAACGAGTGACCAATTGGTAATATCGTCACGAACAATATCTGACCGAACCTGGAGTCGTCATGCCCTCCCTCCGTACGCTTGCTCTGCTTGTGAACACCGGCCTGATGGCGGGATGCGCGGTCGGCCCGGACTATCAACGTCCGCACGCTCCGCTGTCGGACAGCTATCAGACTCAATCCGCCATTCAACAAAGGACCGCAGCCCGCCCGGCGAACTTTGCAAGTTGGTGGGAAGGCTTCGGTGATCCATTGCTCAGTGACTTCATCGCCGAGGCGCTTGCGCAGAACCTCGATCTGGCCCAGGCCTCCGCACGGGTCACCCAGGCACGTGCAGGACTTGGCGCGGCAACCGCTGCCCTGTTGCCGTCGGGCAATATCAGCGGACAAGCCGCACGTGCTTATCAATCAACCGAAACGCCACTGGGCCAGGTACTCGACTCGACGCCTGGCTATGATCGCTATGGCAATTTGTATGAACTGAACCTCGGCGCAAGCTGGGAGGTGGATGTGTTCGGCGGCCTGCGTCGAGGCCGCGAGGCGGAGCTGGCTGAATACCAGGCGTCCGAAGCCGGTTTCACCGCGACGCGCCTGGCCGTCGCCGCCCAGACCGCGGAGATCTATATCACCCTGCGGGGCCTGCAGGCCCGCCTGGCCATTGCCAATCGGCAGGTCAAGACCCAACAAGACCTGCTGGAGAAAGTACAACTGCTTCACAGCAAAGGGCTTGCCGCCGAATTCCAGGTTCGCCAGACCGAGGGGGCGCTTGCCCAGGTTCAAGCGACAGTGCCGGCCTTCAACACCGGCCTGGATGCTGCAATGAACGCACTGGACGTCATCCTCGGCAGCCCGCCCGGCACTCACCGGGCTCAATTGACCGCGACGAGACCGATTCCCCAGGCACCGCAGATTACCTCGGCTGGAACGCCGGCCGATCTGCTGCGCCGCCGGCCAGACCTCATCGTGGCCGAGCGCAGACTGGCGGCGTCCAATGCACGCATCGGGGTGGCGATCAGCGAGTACTATCCGAAGTTTTCACTCAGCGCCTTGGTTGGCAGCGCAACCGCTGTTTCCAGTGGCAACCTGTTCTCCAGCGGCGCCAGCCAGGCCTCGGGGGTTCTGGGGCTGCACTGGAGGCTTTTCGATTTCGGCCGTATCAACGCGCAGATCGACCAGGCGAAAGGACAGGAAGCCGAAGCGCTCGCCGCCTATCGCCAGTCGGTGCTGCGTGCCACCGAAGACGTCGAGAATGCATTCTCCGCGCTGGTCAACCGCGAGGCGCAGGCCTCTACCTTGACCGGAGGTGAAAGCGCTTTGACCAGTGCACGACAGTCGTCCTTCATCGCTTACCAGAAAGGTTCGGCCAGCCTGATCGACGTCCTGCATGCCGATGAAACCATGCTGCAGGCATCCGACGCCAGGGCCCAGGCCCAAACGGAGTCGGCGCGCGCGGCGGTCGCGGCATTCCGGGCGCTTGGTGGTGGCTGGCAGCCGATGGAAACCCAACCCGTGGCTATCCGCTGATCGCACCTCCCCGCCCCTGCGGATGAGACCGTCATTGGTATGCACGGTCTCAAGCGGCACAACCAGAACCAGGCGGCGCCTGCGTTCAGCTCAGGCCAAATGTTTTTCTCAAGCTGGAGTCAACCGGGCCCGCCGGCATGAAACGGCGCAGCTTGCGCAAGAGAGAGGCCTCGCCTTTGGGCGTGCGACGCATTTTCCACACGCCCAGAGCTGCCTCGACAATCGTCGTCGCCACGCCGTCGGGACTCGGTGCGCCCTGGACACTTTTAACAATCGCACGGGTCACCGCATCGCGGTCTTTGGCATAGGCTGGAATGCCGCCAGTCGTTTGCGGCGCATTGAGATCCAGGTTGGTCTTGGTGAATGACGGCTCGACCAGAACCACGCGGACACCGAATTTGCGCACTTCATGATCCAGAGACTCGGACATTCCCTCAATGGCATGCTTGGATGCCGAGTAAAGGCCCATGTACGGCGCAGGAAGAAAACCCAATACCGAGCTGACGTTGACGATTCTTCCCGAACGCTGCTCACGCATATGTGGCAGTACCGCGTGTGTCGTACGCAGGACACCCCACACATTGGTATCGAATAACGATTGGGCTTCGGCAATCGACGTTTCTTCTACCGAGCCCACCAACGATCCGCCCGCGTTATTGACCAGCACATCGATGCGCCTGGCCTGAACGATCACGGTCTCGATGGCGCGCTGGACAGAAGCGTCGTCGCGAACATCCATCTCCACAAGCACGACACCTGGCAGTGGGTCCGATTTGGCAACGCTGCGTACGCTGCCAAACACCTGGCAACCTTGCTTGACAAACAATTGCGCGGCAGCACGTCCAATGCCGGATGAAACACCGGTAACAAGGACAACTTTAGCGTTCGACATAGCAGTTCCTCTGGAAGAAGTCATCGAGACGCTCACTCTGTACCTGGTAACCATTTTAGTCAATGGTCACAATCCATGCATCGCTAGTCCCGCAGAAGAGCACCGCGTTTATCCTGTTTTTATCGAATGGATGCGAAGTATGTCGTGATGGGACGCTGCTGCAAGAGTATCTGACCGCGACTCAAGGCATGAGGCTACGCAGGACCAGATTGGCGATGCTCGTGGATGCGTCTTCGACGCCATCAAGACTGTATTGCAACAGCAAGGGATTGATGTATGGACGCAACGCCAGACAGATGGCATTGACCGTTTCATCCAGGGGGGTCTTGCGTTCGAACTCGCCCAGCTCACGCCCATCAGAAACGATCTGCCGCACGAATGCCTGGATGCTGGCTTCGTAGAACTGGGCGCAAGGCCAGCTCTCTGACGCCGCGGATGCCGCGAGGTCGTAGAGCTTTCGGTCGTTGAAGAACAGGCTGACACCGGTGACGACCGCGGTCTTTACCAAGCGGCGAAAGCGCTCGGTGGGGGTAATGGATTCCACGCTGACAGCTTCATCCACCGCCGCGACGATCGTCTCCAGGCAATTGCTGCAAATGGCTTCGCCGATCGCCTGTTTCGAATCGAAGAACTTGTAGATGTAGGCCTTGGAAAAACCAATGGCCTTGGCCAGGTCCGAGACCGTGGTCTTGCCATAGCCATAGCGACTGAAATGCTCATTCGCCGCTGCGACAATCTGGGCTCGGATTTCATGGTCGACGGGACCACGGACGTTGCGCGAAGGGAAGGATGTTTGATTCATGACGCCAGCTTACCTGTCCCCCCATGGGGTGACAAGCAATGACCAGAACACATTTCAGTCACAAACTTGCACCTTCATAGACCATCCCCTCATCAGCTCAGGTTAGGCGATCCCCCACACGCTCCGGATTTCGGGTGCCCTGCCCGCCAGTCGAATAGTGGATGCAAGGACGCCAATCGTGCGATGTCGATCGATGGATCCCGGCGATGCTCTATCATGAGCCGGCGCTCATGACGCGCTCCTTCTGACGACTCGCCGGGATACCGTATCCATGAGAGATCTACCGCCCACCGCTACCTTGCGTGCCTTTGAAGTCGCCACCCGGCACACGACCTTTACCTCTGCCGCACAGGAGTTGCATGTCACGCAAAGCGCGGTCAGTCACCAGCTCAAGCACCTCGAAGCGCTTTGGGGACTGCAACTGTTCGAGCGCGGCAAGTCATTAAGCCTTACCCCGGCGGGGGCTACACTGGCGCCCATCGTGAGGGAATTCTTCCTGAGCCTGGAGGCGACTCTGGCCGACCTGCGCGAACAAAAAGGCAGGGTCCGACTCGAAGTCAGCACCACCTACTCCTTTGCGTTGAAGTGGCTGCTGCCTCGCTTGCCGAATCTCTCCCGCCAGCATCCCGAGCTATTGGTCTCGCTGGACACCACGGACAAGATCATCCACTTCTCCGACGCCCAGGCCGATGTCGCGATCCGCCTCGGCAAGGGCATCTACCCGGGCTTGTATTCGGAGTTCCTGTTCGGTGAGCAGGTGTTTCCGGTGGCAAGCCCCGATCTGCTGCAACGATACGGAACACCGCGCAGCCCTGCCGAACTGTTGCACTACCCGCTGCTGACCCGAGATGGCGCCGACCTGGTGCCGAAATGGGAGGCGTGGTTTCAAAAGGTCGGGCTGGAATTCCTGCCACTTAAGGAAAGCGTCAGGTTTGGCGATAGCAACATGACGGTCGAGGCCGCCCTGCTCGGCCAGGGCGTCGCCCTGGTGCGCAGCGGGCATGTCGAAACCGAGATCAGCGATGGGCGTCTGGTGCGGCTGTTCGATGTGCCCTTTCCATCCCCCCTTGCCTACTACTTCGTCTGTCCAAAAGGCACCGAATCGCAGCCACACATCGTCAGTTTTCGCCAGTGGTTGATCGGTGAGGCGCTGAAAGTCCAACGCGCTTATGAATGATCCATGAGGATTCATTCATGAAGCGATGAGGAGACTTCGCTGTAGTTCGAGCCGTCGGACTGCATAAGATGGCGCATGCCAATTCATATCACCTTGCTGGTTCTTTTCGCCGCGCTCCTGCATGCCAGCTGGAATGCGTTGCTGCGTGGCGGTTCCGATCGACTCTGGTCGATGACGATCATGTGCATCGCCATCGCAATCGCCAGTGCCATCGCCGCGGCGTTCATGGTGCCACCGGCAGCGGCCAGCTGGGGCTACATGGTGCTTTCGGCACTGTTGCACGTCGGCTACAACCTGTTTCTCGTGCGCAGCTACCGGGTCGGCGACCTGGGACAGACCTATCCGATTTCCCGTGGATCGTCACCGGCGCTGATCACCCTCGGCGCCGCCGTCTTTGCCGGAGAACGCATCGCTCCCGGCACATTGTTGGGTATTGCGTTGGTATCAGTCGGGATCATCTCGCTGGCCTTTCGGGGACGCAAACTGTCTGTTCCCAGCCTGCCCTATGCCCTGGGAACCGGCTGTTTCATCGCCGCCTACAGCGTCACCGACGGCATCGGCACCCGCCTCTCCGGCGCCCCGCTCGCCTACACCGTTTGGATGTGCGCCTTGTGGGGCTTGATGATGCCTGGTGTGTACATCGGCCTGCGCGACGCCCGCAGCCTGTTCTGCGTCCGGCCCGGAATGCTGGCTGCCGTGGTCGGCGGGCTGGTCTCTTTGCTGGCCTATGGAATTGTCATCTACGCCATGAACGAAGCGCCCTTGGGGGCGGTTTCGGCATTGCGCGAAACCAGCGTGCTGTTTGCGGCGTTGATTGGCTCCGTGTTCCTCGGCGAGACACTCACTGCCCGCCGAGTCCTGGCATGCGCAGTGATCGTCAGCGGCACTCTCTTGATCGGGTGATACGCCTATTCCTCACCGCTACAGGAGGTATCTCGATGGATAATATCTCGCAGGCCCCGTTGATGCTGATCACCGGTGGCGGTCGTGGAGTGGGTGCCGCCACCGCGCGGCTGGCCGCCGCACGAGGTTACGACGTCGCGATCAGCTATGTGGCCAACGAGTCCGCGGCGCTGGCCGTGGCGGCGGATGTGCAAGCCATGGGGCGCCGGGCGTTCGCCATGCGGGCCGACAGTGCCGACCCCGAGCAGGTCGCCGAGTTGTTCGCAGCCATCGACCGCTCGTTCGGACGCATCGACGTCTTGGTCAATAACGCCGGGGTACTGTCCGCTCAGTCGCGCCTGGAGGACCTCGGCTTCGAACGCATGCAGCGCATTTTTGCGGTCAACTCCATCGGTCCGATGCTCTGTGCCCAGCAGGCGATGAAACGCATGTCCTACCGGCACAACGGTCCGGGCGGCGTGGTGATCAATGTCTCTTCGGCATCGGCACGCCTCGGCAGCCCCAACGAATATGTCGATTATGCGGCGTCCAAGGGCGCCCTGGAGACCTTCACCATCGGGTTGGCCAAAGAGGTGGCCAGGGAAGGGATACGCGTCAACGGGATTCGCCCCGGTCACATCTACACCGACATGCATGCCAGCGGCGGCGAACCGGGGCGGGTCGATCGCGTCAAGGACTCGATCCCCATGGGCCGAGGCGGCCAGCCGGAGGAAGTGGCGCGGGCCATTCTGTGGCTGGCCAGCGCGGAGGCGTCCTTCGTTACCGGTACGTTCCTCGACGTGACAGGGGGAAAATGAGCGGCTGGTCAGGTCTCGACATTGACATGGTCAAGGGCAGCGTCAGTTGGTCAAGTCGGGTCTGCTGCGGCAGCACCTTGAAAGCTGGCGCTGATCTGTGAGTCCCCTTCACCTTATTGTTCATTTATCCTCCAGTGACTATTGTCACCCGCCATAGGCCTAGCCTCCATTGCTGTCATGCCCTGACAACTGGCGAGCATGAAGCTCAACAACCACGTTTCCCTGCTCGGAAAGTCGAGTGAGGCGCACATCGACAGCGATGAACTGCTGGATCACCACTGCGTTGGTGCGGATGTGATTGCTCAAACGCTCCGTTGTCAGTTTGCCAGCGCCAGCAATGGCCATCGGCAACATCAACTGATCCGCCAGGCGATTGCCAACCGCTGCATTCGACTGGGTCCACGCCAGGAACTCATCCACCGCCACGTCAGCGACTTGCTCTGCGCGTACACGTTCTTGCCCGATGTTTGCGAACACCTCGGTAACATCAGCTCTGGTGGCAGTGACCGACACCACATTACCGGGTCCCGCCTGGTCGCCCAGATCGGTAACCGACAGGTTGCGTCGCTCGATCTTCAGCCTTGCCGAGAGTCGATCGAGTTCGCGATTCCCGATCGAGACAGGAATGCCTGAAACCAGCGCTCCAGCCGAAACGATGGTGACGGGTTCCTGCCCGCCATCCAGCACCAATGGTTTAAGCGTCGAAGGTCCAATGGTGGCTTCGATCGCCCCCCCTCCGCAGGGGACAAAACCATGACGCAGTAGCGCCAATTCCACCTGTGCGCCCATACGTCGAATCAAAGGCAGCCAAGCCTGTTCTATGAAGTCGAAAGGCGGAGCCGCCGGATTATGTGTTCCGCCTGTAATCCGGACCGTACTCGGCCCTGTTGCCTGCAACAGCGCAGGCAACAGTGTCTGCAATACCAGTATCGTGCTGCCCGCCGTGCCAATCGCGAACGAATACTCCCCTGCCTTGACGGTTCCGGGACGGAATTCGATAGCGGTCGAATTGAGTTCCGCTCCCAGGACCTTGGCACCGCAGATCTCAGCCGCTGCTCGCACTGCGGTGAGGTGTTGGCGCAACAGACCGGGCCGGGAGCGCTTGCCGCGTATCCCTGTCATCCGGAACGCCTGACCGGTGATCATGGAGAGGCTGAGGGCGGTACGCAGCACCTGCCCTCCTCCCTCGGTGCCGTCGATGAGAATCAGATCCTGACCCATCCACTCACCCCTTCACGCAGACAACTTGGCGCAGGGTATGGACCACTTCAACCAGATCGCGCTGGGCCGCCATGACCGCATCAATGTCCTTGTAGGCCATCGGGATCTCGTCGATGACCGCCGCATCCTTGCGGCATTCGACATGAGCGGTCGCCCTCACCTGGTCCTCAACGGTAAACACTGCCTTGGCCTTGGTGCGGCTCATCACCCGACCCGCACCGTGTGAACAACTGCAAAATGCTTCCTCGTTCCCCAGGCCCCGGACGATGAAACTCTTTGCGCCCATCGACCCGGGAATAATCCCCATCTGTCCCTTCTGCGCGGAGACGGCGCCTTTACGGGTGAGAAGAATATCCTCCCCAAAGTAGGTGCCCCGCTCCACGTAGTTGTGGTGACAGTCGACGGCGATCAGCCGCGACTCAAAAGGCTTGGTGATGATCGATCGGACAGCATCCAGCACCGCCAACATCATGACCGCGCGGTTCTGCTTGGCAAAATCCTGGGCCCATTCCACCGCCTCGACATAATCATCGAAGCTGGAGGTGCCTTCGCGCAGGTAGGCCAGGTCCCGGTCAGGCAGGTTCACCATGTGCCTGCGCATTTCCTCACGGGCCTTCTCGATGAAATAGGTACCGATGGCGTTCCCTACACCGCGGGAACCGGTATGCAGCATCACCCACACATGGTCGGCTTCATCCAGGCATACCTCGACGAAGTGGTTACCGGTTCCCAGCGTTCCGAGATGCCTGCGGTTGTTGGATTTCTCAAGGCGAGGATGCTTTTGGATAATGAGGTCGAAACGCCCCTCAAGTGCCGACCAGGCCTGGTCGACAATCGCCGGTGCGGTTTCCCAGGCCCCTTTGTCACGGCCGCTACGCCCCGAGGTACGTCCGTGGGGAACAGCCTTCTCGATTGCAGAACGCAGGCCGAACAGATGATCGGGAAGATCGCTGGCGCGCAGCGAGGTGCGGACAGCCGACATCCCGCAACCGAGGTCGACCCCGACGGCAGCGGGGATGATCGCGCCCTTGGTAGGAATCACGCTCCCTATGGTTGAGCCCTTTCCTAAATGAACATCGGGCATCACAGCCATGTGCTTGAACACGAACGGCATCTGCGCAGTGTTCATCAGTTGCTGCCGGGCCTCAGGCTCAACCGGGACGCCCCGGGTCCACATCTTGATGGGCTTGCCGTTTTCGACTTCAAGCAGCTCGAAGGTCTGAGTGGTCATTGTCTTTCGCTCCTGTGATTTCTGTCTGGGAGCTCTATAGCGAGCGGCATGCCAACTCCAGGATCAGCAGCCTTGTTTTTACTATCTTATTGATACTTAAAGGTTTTAACCCGAAACCTACTGTTTCTGGCAGGTTCGCAATTGTTCAATGTCATGTCGTAAAACTATACTTATTTATCGTTACCTATCTTTTGAGATATTCGGCAATGCATGGCAAAAAAACAGTCGCCATTGGCATCCTCGGGTCAAAGCTTGACCGCGTCGGCAAGGGGGAGCAACGCTGGAACAAATGGCGTCCCTCCCTCTCGCTGTGCCAGCAACCCGACCTGGTGATTGATCGCCTGGAGCTGATTCACGGTGAAGCGCGCTGGGACGCGGATCTCGCCTTGAAAGTAGCGGCTGACATTGCCCAGGTCTCGCCAGAGACCGAGGTTCGTCTGCACACCATGGCGATGCGAAACGCCTGGGACTTCGAAGAGGTCTACGCCGCGTTGCATGACTTCGCAGCTGACTATCCATTCGACACAGAGGGCGAGGACTATCTCGTCCACATCACCACAGGCACCCACGTCCAGCAGATCGTATGGTTCCTGTTGGCCGAGTCACGGCACATCCCTGCCAAGCTGATACAGACCCAGCCAGGCGGCTTGCGAGATGACGACGCAGGAGCGGCAGGCAAACACGTTATCACCGACCTCGATCTTCAACGCTACGATCAGATCGCCAAGCGATTCCAGGCTGAGCGCCTGGAGGGCACGGAACTGTTGAAGTCCGGCATTGCGACCCGCAACGCAGCTTTCAACCGGACGATAGAACAGATCGAACGGGTCGCCGTGCGATCCCGAGCACCCATCCTGATCAGCGGCCCTACCGGGGCAGGCAAGTCTTTTCTCGCGCGGCAGATCTACGAGCTCAAACGGGGTCGCCATCGGATCGACGGGCCGTTCGTCGAAGTGAACTGCGCAACATTGCGCGGCGAGTTCTGAAGGTATGCAGCACAGCGGCCAGCCAGGCGGATGCCGGTCGCAAGCTCTTCTCACAAAGCCGATCAGCCAAGGCATCGAGTAACGATTCCGATCGAATCCGAAAATTTCTGGCGCGATTCAACATCACCTGGAGCCAAGTCCCTGAGCTTCTGGTGCATCGTCACAGGGGAAGTTGATACTTCCCTCTTTTTTCGACGCGACATGGATGCCAGGTGCCTCCAAAGGAAAGCCCAGATCGTAGCGCAATGTTTCAGGCTTAGATCCCTGCCCGCAACTCACGTGGCGACAGACCATAGTGTGAGCGAAAGCGCACCGCAAAACGTGAGGCCGAAGCGTAACCACAGGCCCCGGCAATGTCCCCGATAGGGCGAGACGTTGTTTGCAACCATTGCAATGCTGTCGCCAGTCGAACGCCCTCCAGAATATTCCTGAAACTGTCCCCCTCGTTCGCCAGTTGGCGACGCAACGTCGACTCACCCAGGTTCAGGCGTTGTGCAATGCTCGCAACCGTCCAGTCTTTCTCCGGGCTGCCCATGACGATCTGCTGCACACGTTCACGAACGGGGTCGTTGCGCCCCATCAACAGAGGTCCGATCTGGCCACCAAGGCACAGACTCAGAAGAACCGCTTCCCCATAGAGGGCGCGTAATGCGTCCGGGGAGTTCGCATTGATAGACGCCAACAATTGATCCCACGCCTGCGTGGTGTGCCTGTCCAGAGGCACACATAGATCGGCCTTGGATGCACCCTGACGGCTCATGATCTGCTGGCTATATCGGGCGCTGAAGTTACGCAATGTCGAGATGGGAAAAGTTACCGCATCGGCAATGTAGTGACCGTGAAGTCCGGGGAAGTTTGAGAAACCAAGCTCGCGTCCAGCCGGCATCAGAATCAGATGTTGCGGCCCGGCACGCATCTCCCGGTCATCCCATTGCAGCAGCTTTTCCCCTTGTCGCACTCGACACAAGGTGGTCACGAACACCGGCACCCTTGGCAAAGTCAGTGGCTGTCGCGCCCTTATGACACACGCATCGATAATGTTTTCCCGGTGCTGTATGCCGTCACAAGGGCGCATCGTGCTTAACGTCCGTAAGTTGAAGTAATGGTCGCTTTGGCAAGGGCGTTGGCATTGAGCATGTACCCAACCAAGGCACCGCTGGCCTCACTGTCGAGTGGTAGCTTATCCACTTTCAACGCCCATACGGTGAATTGATATCGATGGGGTTTATCCCCCACAGGTGGGCAAGCCCCGCCAAATCCTGGCCGGCCATAATCGGTTCGCCCTTGTACTGCACCGGCAGGCAGGTTCGCTCCCACGCCTCTTGGCAAGCTATTGGTAGAAATCGGCAGGTTGACCACCGTCCAATGCCACCAACCGCTACCGGTCGGTGCATCGGGATCATAGACCGTGACCGCATAGCTTCTGGTACCGGCAGGAGCGTTTGCCCAGGAAAGCTCAGGAGAAGTGTTGCCACCTTCGCAACCGAAGCCTTGGAACACCTCACGCTTGGTCAGCGGGCGGTTGTCAGCGATATCCTGGCTGGTCAGTGAGAAGTCGGCGGCATATCCACTGAATGCTACCGCCATGGAAAGTGCAGGCAGGACTGATCTGATGTTCATCGCGGCTCCATCTGAGTCTTAGAGTGAAGCTCGAGTCTAGGTTGAACAGAGAGCGGCTACTGTGCCGAAACGCTCGATAAACGTGCCGAAATGCTCTTTTTTGTTTGTTCTACCCTGCCACCCGTATCACGCTGTAGAACCCTCACCGGCCCGCGGCGGGAAGTCCGCCAGTCACCGTTCAACCCATGAAAAGTCAGCTTTGTCTGGCGCCTTCGCGTCGGCGGCCCGTGTCCGCCGAACGCTCCGCCATGGTTCTGCCAATGCTGCGCCGGTGACTTTCTGTTCTGCTCACTTGTTTGATGAGACGTGACAATAGACCTAGGATCGCAAAGGCAAGAACAGACATGCAGAGGAGAATCAGCCCCATGAGCCCGAACCTTGCCGATTTTTATAGCGACTACATCGCCTGCCTGAATGCACAGGACTGGGAAAACCTAGGCCACTTTGTGCATCCGGATGTGGTTCACAACGCGAGACCATTAGGACTGCACGGCTATCGAAGCATGCTGGAAGCCGATTATCGGGCTATCCCCGATTTGCGCTTTGCAATTTCATTCCTGGTGGTCGACCCACCCAAGTTGGCGGCTCGCCTGGTCTTCAATTGCACGCCGGCTGGGGAATTCCTGGGCCTCGCGGTGAATGGAGCACCCATCTCCTTCGCCGAGAATGTCTTCTACGCGTTCGAGGACGGCAGGATCCGCGAGGTCTGGTCGGTCATCGATAAGGGAGCGATCGAAGCTCAGCTCCGATCAGCGTAGCATCAGCTCTTCACCCAGGTCCTGGTGCAATCCCATCAGGCTCGCAGCCGCCCTGATGGTCGCGATCGACCGGCGCTACTCGTCGGCATTCTTCATGTGAAAAATCGTGTACGGCAGGATCAGCGTATCGGCGACGAAACTGAACGGCAGGTCAATGACTGCAAACGGAGCCAGGGCACTCATGACCCCAGCGTTGTCGTCCGTCGCGCCTTTGATGATCTCCATATCGACAGTAACGCCGCAGTAAGGATGGAGGCCGCACATGCGCCCGTAGCTGGAGCTTTCGTTGACAGTCGCGCACCCTGTCAGCAGCGACATGGTCAAAACCGTTAGCATCAACCGCATGATGTTCCCTCGCCCTGGAAGGGCGAGACTGTAGCACTGAAACCGGCCCACCCCTCATTGTTGCTACGCAAGATTTGCGGCGCGTCTTCTACAGCGCAGGACGTTGCGATTTGCCCCACTCTTCGCCGTGGTCGCGCTCTCCGAATGTGTAATCGCTCCCACATGGGTCAACAGAGGAGCAACCGAGATTGTCACCCACAAAGGGCTACTGACTTGCTACACAGATGAATATCGTTGATGGGGAGAACGATTGATCAAACGCAAGGGCCCACGCCTTCACCTAACAAATCTCAGGCACAAAAAAAAGCCACTCATCTGAGTGGCTTTTTTTGAATCCTGGAGCGGGAAACGAGACTCGCATCTGGCGTCCGACCCATTGAAATCTAAGGGGTTTCTTTCTTGCCAGAGCAGGAAAAGACTTGATTCTGGACTTGTTTTTGGGGTGTATCAAGGGCCAAGAAGGCGTGATTCCGAGCAACGCTATTCCATCAGCGAGCCTACCTTGCCCAAACCGAAGAATCATTGATTGTCAGCCTTGGCCCTCAACAGCTCCTCGAACGCCACCTGCGGCATGGGCTTACCATATAACCAACCCTGCGCACTCTGGCACCCATAAAGTTGCAAGAACGCTTGCTGGGAGGTTTCTTCGACACCTTCGGCAACCAGGGTCAGCCGTAGGCTATGAGCCATGGAGATGATCGCCTTGACCAGCTCGGCGCTATCACGATTATGTTCGATGTCGTTGATAAAGGAGCGGTCGATCTTGAGCGTTTCGATGGGCAGGCGACTCAAGTAGCTGAGCGCCGAATAGCCAGTGCCAAAATCATCGATTGCAATGGTCAACCCCAACGCATTCAGTTGTTCCAGTGTCTCGCGTACGGCGACATTGTTATCCAGAAGTAGACCTTCGGTAATTTCCAGTTCCAGCCAGCCCGGTTCGCAGCCGGTTTCCCGCAGGATTGTACAAACCGAGGTGAGCAGGTCGTTCATCTGGAATTGTCGCGGCGACAGATTGACCGCGATTCTCAGCGGCGGACAACGATTGCCACGGTTCCACTCGACAACACGGCGGCAGGCACTTTCCAACACCCATTCACCGATGCCGACGATCAGTCCGGTTTCCTCGGCAATGGGAATGAAGGTGTCCGGGGCGATCAGCCCATGTTGCGGATGTTGCCAGCGCAACAAGGCTTCGGCACCAATCACACGGCCACTGATCAGATCGATCTGTGGCTGGTAATGCAACACCAACTCACCATTGGGCTGCGCATGGCGCAAGCTGGTCGCCAGTGCCAGCCGCTCGGTGGTTCTTTGGGTCATGCTCGGCGAGTAGAGCTGCACATTGTTACGCCCGTGGGTCTTGGCGCTGTACATGGCTGAGTCGGCGAACTGCACCAACTTATCGATGTTCTCGACACCCACCGTGCCAAGGGCGATACCGAGGCTGCCCGAGACAAAAACTTCCCTGCCCTGGATCTGGTAAACGCCTGTGATGGACTGCAGAATATTGCGCCCCTTGTCCTCCAGCTCAGGGATAGTTGCGAGCGGCGTAGACAGGATCAGAGCAAACTCGTCGCCGCCCAGGCGGGCCACGTTATCGCGACCACACACTGAGCGTCGCAGACGCCTGGCGGCTTCGCACAGCAGCTCATCGCCGGCACCATGGCCCAAGGTATCATTGACCGCCTTGAAGTTGTCGAGATCGAGAATCGCGACCGCGACCTGACTCCCGTTGCGCTCCGCTTTTAACAAGGCTTCTTGCAAACACTCCTTGAATCGCTCGCGATTGGGCAGACCTGTCAATGCGTCGTAGAACGCCAGCACATGCAGCCGTTGCTGATAGTTTTTCAGCTCGCTGACGTCCTGGGCTGTCCCGAACATCCGCAAAGGCACGCCACCGGCGTCGTATTCGATGGTCAGGCAGGTCTGCAAGTGCATCTCCCGATCCCCCACGGCCATGCAATAGTCCAGCGCCAGAAATGCGCTGCGCTTCGTGAAGGCGTGGTACACGCTCTCCATAACCCGGGCACGGTCCTTGAGTATGAGCATGTCCAGGAGCTCTTGCTGGGTCGGCGCCCAATGCCGCGGTTTATCGAGCATGCGACAGAGCTCCGCGGACAGCTTCAAGCTACCTCGGCGAAAATCCTGTTGCCAATGACCGAAGCGGGCCAGTGCCTCGGCCTGTTCGAGACGCCGTTCGGCGGCCTTGAGCCTGGAGATATCCCGGCCCACGGCCAGGACACTGACTACCGCGCCGCAAACATCTCTCTCCGGCACGATGCGAATATGGCTGGCGATCAGCGCGCCGTCCGCGCCGGACCAGGTCAGCTCGTACTCGTCGGGCTGGCCGCTGTGCAAAACCCCGAATAATTTAGCCTCATAGGCAAGCATCTCGGGAGTTTGCCGCCCATGGCTGGGGCTCTTGCCGAGCAGCGTCACGGCAGGTACCCCGGCCGTATACGCGAACGCCGGGTTGAGGTAGGTCCGTAGACCATTGTGGTCGTATCGCGCAATGGTATCCGGGGTGTTTTCGACCAGAGTGCGCAGCGTCTGCTCGTCGCTTGGCAATTGCCATTCTGGATGATCAGTCATCGGCGGACAGCTTGGAACGAGTGGAAGGAATCGTTTTTTGCATGGTTTTCATGACCTTTGGCATTCGGTGATCGACGATCATCACCTTGAACGGCTTCATGCCCGTCTGCCCGCGGGTGGATCCGCTGGGATTATGTGATGCGATCTTTCAGACGACGAAATGCTTAACCACGGCGTTGAGCTCGTCAGCAAGTGCCGCAAGCTCCCGACTGGCAGCATGCGTCTGGTTCGCCGCACTTGAGGTCTGTGCCGAGACATCCCGAATGTCGAGCAGATTGCTGTCCACCTCGCGCGCCACATGGGATTGCTCCTGGGTCGAGCTGGCGATGCTCACGTTGCGCTCGTTGATCTGAGCGATGGCGACTGCAATCGCGCCGAGGGCGGCACCCGCCTGGCGAGTCACTCCCAGCGTATCCCGCGTCCTGCCATTGCTTTCATGCATGGCGCCGAGGGCGTCCTGGCTGCCCTTGCGCACCGCGCCGATGATGCTTTCAATCTGCCGCGTCGACTCCTGCGTCCGCTGTGCCAACGCCCGCACTTCATCCGCGACCACAGCGAAGCCCCGTCCACTTTCACCGGCCCTCGCGGCTTCGATCGCCGCGTTCAGGGCCAACATGTTGGTTTGCTCGGCGATGCCTCGAATGACATCCAGTACGGAGGTAATGCCACCTATCTGCCCATCCAGCACCTGGAGGGCATCGGTGGTGTGTTCGATGTCACCGGTCAGCGATACCATGGCATCGACTGCCCGAGCGACACTATCCTGTCCCTCACGCGAGCTTTGGTCAGCTGATTGGGCCACCTCGGAAGCCGAGACGGCATTGCGCGCCACCTCCTCGATCACCACAGTCAATTCGGTGACGGCGGTCACGGCTTGATTCAAGTCATTGTTCTGTCGCGTCAGGCCCCGGCTGGCATCATCGGATACCGAGTTCAGTTCGCCGGCCGTCGAAGTAAGACGTCCGGCGCAACCCACGATGTGCTGGACGGTGTCGCGCAATCCTTGCTGCATCTGACTCAAAGCCCCCAGCAAGCGTGCCGGTTCATCCGCCCCGGGCGAATCGATCGGATGGCTCAGGTCTCCTGCGGTGATGCGCTCCGCGGCCATCAAGGCGGCGGTCAGCTGCCGCAAAAGCCGAAGCACCATGGATGTCGCCAGCGCAGCCCCGGCCAACAACATCACCAACAGACCGCCGGACATCAGCATGATGTCGTTTCGGGCGCTGTCACGTCGGGCCTCAAGCGCTTGCGCGAGTGCATCCAACGCCGGCCGGTTGAAGGCAAACAACGCGTCGATGGTCCGCGTGTAGGTCGCCAGATAGTCGGCGACTGGATAGTTGAGCTCATTGGCCGAAATCAATTGAGTGTCGGTCAGCTTGAGGGCCTGCTCGACCTGCGGCCCCAGTGTCGCCAAAGGACCCGCGAGCAATAGGCTGAATGACGGGCTGGCACCATTGACCTTGGTGAAGGCTCTTGTCAGCTTGCCGAAGCTGTTCGCTGCCTGGGTCGTCAAGCTGGTGAGGGTGGCACGTTGTTCAGATTGGATTTGCCCTTGCGAGAGCAGCAGCGCCCCCGTCGCGCTCAATTGCCCGAGCAGTTCGCTGGTCTGCGGCAGCTCGACCAAAGCGCCGGTGATCAGGTAATAGGTTTCGAAAATCGGATCCAGCGACAGCTCGAAGTGATCGAGCAGCGAGTCCTCCAGCTGGAGACAGGCCGCGACCAGCTGTCCATGCAACGCCTGGCTATGAGCACCATTGACCGTACCTTGTGAGATCTGGCCAGCCAATTCACGCCATTGCCGGTGAGCCTTGCGCAGGGCATCCAGAATGCCAGAAGGCACTTGAGATTCGCTCAATTCACGCTCGGTCAAATCGAAGGCTTGTTCAACTTCGGCCTGTTTTTTCTGCCTCGTTTCAGTCAATGCCCGGCTACCGCCCAGCACTGCGGATGAAAGACTGCTGTGCTGTTGCGTCAGTTGAATCAGGTGCAACAGTTCCTGCACCGGTTGCATGCCGCTGGATTCTTGCACGGCCTGGCGACTCTGGCCCATGGCGCCAAGGACGAATAACGACGTAGGCGCGGCGATCAGCGCCAGACACAACACCGCCAACAATGAAAACTTGCCGGGCAAAGACAATCGATCGAGCATGTTCATGAAGGGGCTCTCGCAGGTAAAGAGAAATCAGGTACCCAAGCCATGGGTCTAACGTCGTGTCGGCAAAGCTTCGCTGTACTACGGATCGGCTCAGCTATCGCACGGCGTTGGATTGACTTGCCGAGGATCCAGGCGCGACAACCAACAACGTCGTCCTCTGCTCATTGACCGTGACGGTGGCGAAGCTGAAGTCGACGCCAACCCGGCTGTCGAAGCGTGCGGTCGGGTCGATCCCGATCGAAGGGATTTGCAGTATTGCTCCGACCCCATCGGCCAACACCCCGACTCTTTGCAGGTGCTCGCCAACCGACACTTCCAGGATGGCAATTTTTGTACGCTCCCCGATCAGGGTGGGCTGTCCATGCACCTGAACACCCAGGTCGACCACTGGCACCAAGGCACCGTCCATGATGATTGCCCTGCGAACCGGCCCCGACAGACCAGCCCCACCAATGAGCCGAGCGCCCTGGATCACGGAATGGACGTTGCTCATGCTCACCGCGAACGCTGCACCACCGAGCATGAAAGACAGGTAAAGCCTGTTGGGGGCAACCTCATCGGCAACCCGACGGGGCGCAACGGCCGCACGGCTGAGCGTTTCACTTTTTTCAAGCATGTGTTCGGTCAGATCCGCCAGATAAAGCAATTTTTCCGCGAGTTCAGCAGCACTCATACCTCTCGTCGCCAATGGCAGCGTCTGCTGTAAAACGGCGCGACTCGATTGGTCGCCGATCGGGTCTTTGTCCATCACTGTCACCTCGTCATTGCCCCGAGTACCTAGCTCGCCTCGTGGTTCGGCGGTGTTCCCCGGTAGCGGCGCCAGTTCATCGAGCCCACCTGCGGCAAACGGTTCAACCGGCATTGGTGTCTGACGGGCAGCGCGCGGGTAGCCTCGGTAGTAAACAATCAAGGCGACGAGCATCAGCATACCCGGGGTCATGGCAAGGCACAGCCAGAGCGTCAAATCATGGTCAGTCATGCATCGACCGCTCGATCGTCGACCGCACCCTGGAGCACCGCGAGTTCATCCACTGACAGCACGCGTCCGATGTCCAGCAGAATGACAAATCGCCCGCCGACCTTGCCCATACCCTGGATGAAGTCGCAGCGAATATTCGCGCCGAAGGCCGGCGGCGGTTCGATGTCCGCCGAGGCGATTTCCAGCACTTCATTCACCGCGTCAACCAGTACACCGATCACTTGCTGTTCACCGGCATGGACCACTTCGAGAATGACGATGCAGGTACGCCGGCCGACCTCGATGCGCTGGCCGCCGAAGCGAGCGCCCAGGTCGATGACCGGCACCACCGCCCCCCGCAGATTGATGACCCCGCGGATACTGGGCGGCATCATCGGAACGCCGGTGAGCCGGCCATGCTCGATGATTTCCATGACGCTCAGGGTGCCAACGGCGAACTGTTCGTCGCCCAGGGTGAACGTCAAGTACTGCCGGGTCTGCGGCGCAGCGTCAGGGTTTTGAACTCTCATCGAATGGCCCATGCCATCATTCCTCGAAACGTATGAAACCGGCCGGCACAGCCTGGCCATGACGACCAGGCCGCCCGTGGAGCGCCAGTGGGAACACATCCTTGCGCGGTTTGGCCGAACGAGTGAAAGACAGGACGGCTCGCTCCTCGCCCCTTTTTTCCTCAAGGCTGAAGAACCCCATGAGCTGCTGCAATTGCTCGGCCTGACCGCTCATTTCTTCGGCGGTGGCGGCCAACTCCTCTGAGGCAGAGGCATTTTGTTGGGTGATCTGATTGAGCTGATTCATCGCCGTATTGATCTGGCTGACGCCCGAGGACTGCTCTTGGGACGCGGCGGAGATTTCCTGCACCAGGTCACTGGTCTTGGCGATGCCCGGCACGATCTCACCGAGCAGGCTGCCGGCGCGCTCGGCCAGGGCGACGGAGCCCTTGGCGACCTCGCCGATTTCCTGGGCGGCGACCTGGCTGCGCTCGGCCAACTTGCGCACCTCGGCGGCGACCACGGCAAAACCCTTGCCGTGCTCGCCGGCGCGGGCCGCTTCGATGGCAGCGTTGAGCGCGAGCAGATTGGTCTGGTAAGCAATGTCATCGATGATGCCGATTTTCTCGGCGATGCTCTTCATCGCAATGACCGTGTCCTTGACCGCCTCGCCCCCTTCGCGGGCCTGCCGAGAGGCGTTGCCGGCCATGCCGTCGGTCATCCGTGCGTTCTCGGTGTTCTGCTCGACCGAGGCCGACGTCTCCTCGACGCTGGCGGCTTGCTCGCTGGAGGCATGGCTCATCGATTGGGCGGTGGCGGAGACTTGCTCGGACGCACTACTTAACGCATTCGCGGCGCCACGTACTTCACCGATGATCTGCGAAAGTTTCTCGACCATGCCTTTCATGGCGGCGAGCATGCTGCCGGAATCGTTACGGCGCAGGGGGATCGTCACGTTGAGATCGCCGCCGGCGATACGCTGGGCAATCTCAGCAGCCAGTTGAGGTTCACCGCCCAGTTGACGAGTCAGGCTACGGGTAATCCAAATAGCCAGGAGAATACCAATGAGCAGCGCGGCACCCAGCAGCGAGAAGGACAACAGGCGGGTCTGATCGTATTCGGCTTGTTCCAGTTTGTCGTTGTCGGAAAAGGATGCTTCCTGCAACTCGATCATGTCGTTGAGCAACTTGGTGTACAGGGTTTTCGCCTGAGCCAGGTCACCATAAAGCAGGTCGATCGCCTGGTCGTCCAGGCTCACCGATGCCAGCTCGACGAGCTGGTCCACGAACCGGACATAGGTCCCTCGAGCATTCTGGATACTTTTGAACAGGTCCCGCTCCTGCACGTTGTCCAGCAGTTTCTCCAGGATATCCAGTTTATTTTCCTGGGCCTGGCGGATCGCCTGGTAGCGGTCGCGAAGCTGTTTGAGTTGCTGCTCGTCAGATTTGAGAATCAAATCGCGCAACGTAGCGCTCGTATCGCTCACCCCATTGTTGATGTCGTTGCTGACCTGGACCTTCGGGTAAGCGTTATCGGTGATGTCGTCCACGATCAGATGGACGTTGAACAGACCACTCATGCCGGTAAGGGCCAACGCCAGCATCATCGCAAGCATGACGGCGTAGCCGGAACCAAGCTTGGTGGCGACTCGCATGTTGGAAAAAACGCTCACCATCATATTTCTCTGCTTTATAGTTGAGATGAATCTGGGCATGCAGAATGGATCGCGATCATCTCTGCGAGGCCAGTGTTCGTTGCTTCGTTCCCGCGATTCGCTTGATCAACCCAGCAACATCCAGGATCAGCGCCACCTCGCCATTGCCCAGGATGGTGAAACCACCCAAGCCACCCAACTGGCCAAAGAGCTTGCCCAGCGGCTTGATCACCGTCTGGAACTCGCCCAATAGTCGATCCACCACAAAGCCGGCACGCTGCCCGGCGAATTGCACCACCACCACGTTTTCCCTGCGCGGGGGCTTGCCTTCGACATCGAACAGCTCGCGCAGGCGGATGAAGGGCAGTACTTCGCCGCGCAGGTTGAGATAGTCGAGCCCGTCATTGGCCGGCAGCTCGATGCACTCCACCACCATGTCCTGTGGGATCACATAGCTGGCGTTGCCGACACCGACCATGAAACCGTCGATGATCGCCAGGGTCAGCGGCAGGCGAATGCGCAGCTGGGTGCCCTGCCCTTCGATGCTGTCCAGCTCCAGGCTGCCGCGCAACGCGGTGATGTTGCGCTTGACCACGTCCATGCCGACGCCGCGCCCGGAGAGGTTGCTGATCTGCTCGGCGGTGGAAAAACCCGGCTCGAAGATCAGGTTGAAGATGTCGTTTTCCGCCAGATGTTGTCCTTCGCCGACCAGCCCGCGCTCGATGGCCTTGCGCAGGATCTTTTCCTTGTGCAAGCCACCGCCGTCGTCGGCGACCTCAATGACGATGCTCCCGGCATCGTGATAGGCGTTGAGGCGCAACGTGCCGTGGGCCGGCTTGCCGTGGGCCAGGCGCACCTCGGCGGGTTCGATGCCATGGTCCATGGCATTGCGCACCAGATGGGTCAGCGGATCACCGATGCGCTCCACCAGGGTCTTGTCCAGCTCGGTCTCGCCACCGCTGATCTCCAGGCGAATATCCTTGCCCATCTCCCTGGACACATCGCGGACCACCCGTTGGAAACGATTGAAGGTGGAGCCGATCTGCACCATGCGCAGGGTCAGTGCTGAATCGCGCACTTCTTCCACCAGACGCGCCAGGACCGCCGTGGCTTCCATCAGCTCACTGGCACCGGTGTTCCTGGCAGCGAGATTGGCGCCCGCGCCGGCGATGATCAGTTCGCCGATCAGATTGATCAATTGATCGAGCTTGCCGGCATCGACGCGGATCAGACTGTTCTCGCTTCTGCGGCTGTCTTGGACCTGTGGTGAGTTCGATACAGGATCGTCGGGTATCGCAGCGGGAATCGGATGCTCGACCGGCGCCGGATCAATCACCAACGCCGCAGGCGGCAGTGGCGGCTGTTCGAGTGGCCCTGCGCCCGTAGCGGCAGTGAGCTCGCAACAACGGATGAAAATAATTTCAGCCAGGCGCTGGCGCTCCTCCGGCAGTTCCCGAACCATCTGACGGTATTCATCGGTCTTGCAGTGCGGCGACAGAATATGCACCTGACTGTCGTCGCGAATGAACTCGAAGACATTCTCAAGGGTGGCTTGATCGACATCGCCGTGAAAGCCGATCTCGAAGCCCAGGTAGCAACTCTCCGGATCCATTTGCGCCGCGCAGGGCAGATGATCGCCGAGGGTGACAATGTTGCAGATTCGTCCCAACGTGGCCAGGTAACGGATGAACGCCAGGGGGTCCATGCCGTTGCGCAGCAGGTCAAGACCAAAACGCAAGGAAATGTGCCAATGGTCGGCAGTCCTGGATTCACCGCCGCTTTCGATGCCGGGTTCATGCTCGACCGTCGACGTACCGCCCGGCTGGGTGCCGAGACCTGGCGTCGATTCAGATTCGTCGCCCAGAAATCCACGCAGCACGCTGAGCAGGTTGGCGCCGTTGTCACGAACGGTCTGCGGCGCGGACTCGTTGCCGTCCGCCACCAGCCTCACCAATACACCGACGTGATCGCAGGCCTGCAAGAACAGCGCGGTCAACTGCGCGTTGAATTGCAACTGCCGGTCACGCACACGGTCCAGCACACTCTCTGCGACGTGGGTGAAGGAAACGATGTCATCCAGACCAAACAGACCTGCCGAGCCTTTGATGGTATGGGCGGCGCGAAAGATCGCGTTGATCGTGTCGGGGTCGTCCGCTGCCGACTCGATCCGCAACAAGGCTTCTTCCATATCTTGCAGAAGTTCCAGGCTTTCGACGATGAAGGTCTGCTGTGCGTCGTCCAGGTTCATGAGCATTGCCTTTTCACCACCGGTTGGATTGCAACGGAACAGGGTCGCCGAACAGGACGGCTAGATCGCACAGCGCGAACACCTCCAACACCGCTGGGCTGTGATTGGCCAATCGCAGTTGCCGGTTGCGCAGGTTCGTCTCCTTCTTCGCCATGATCAGCAGTTGCAACCCGGCGGTATCCAGTTCCTGTACCCCGCCCAAGTCCAGTTCGAGGTCTTCATCCTGGGCGATCAGATCGTCAAGACGTGTTTTCCATTCAGCCGCGGTGTAGATGTTCAGCTCGCCCTCGATGCAGAGGCGCTGATGAGCGTTGGGATACATGGTTTGGATTCTCTTCAACCGATGCCGGCCTATTGCGTGCGACATGGATAGGATTGCGAAATATCAGGGCAGAACGAGTTTGGACACCGCCGTGAGCATCTGTGCCGGCTGGAAGGGTTTGACCACCCACGCCCTGGCCCCGGCCGCCTGGCCTTCCTGCTTCCTGGCATCGCTCACCTCGGTGGTGAGCATGATCACCGGGGTAAATTTGTAGGCCGGTAACTGCTTGGCCGCCCGGACGAAGGAAAGGCCATCCATGTTCGGCATGTTCACGTCACTGATGATCAGGTGCAGCTTGCGACCGTCGAGTTTGCTCAGGGCGTCTTTGCCATCGCAGGCTTCAACGGTCTCGTAACCGGCGCCTTTCAAGGCGATGCTGACAACCTGGCGCAGGGACGCCGAGTCGTCGACGATCATGATGGTCTTGGCCATTGAGGGCTCCTAGAAAAAGGTGATTTCGGATTCGTTGCCCGACGTACTGTTGGCATTGCCCCGGTGCACGTCATGCAGCTCGGGCATGGTGTAAGTACGAGCCAATTGTTCCAGCCAGGCCTGGGCGTCAATCGGTGTTGGAAGCTGGCCTGCGGCGCTGTCCCGCTGCCCCTGGGCCAGGTTCTCGTGGAGCTTTTCCAAGTCGTTACGGACCAGACTCAGCACCTGGTTGACGCGATCCTGGAACTGCAGGCCGACCAGTACCTGGGCTATTTCCTGGCCGACGAACTGGCTTTCCCTGCGCAACTCATGGGAGGAGTTGAAAATCGTGGTGGTGGCGCTGCGAAAACTGTCAATGACTTGCTCGATGACTTGGCCGGATCGGTTTACGGTGGCTTCGTCCTGCTCGGCATATTGACGAGAGATTTCCAGGGTACTGGCGATGGCCGCACTCACCGTGTTTACCGTGTCGCCGATACGCTTGCCGGTTTCACCGGACAGACTCGAGAGTTTACGAATTTCATCCGCCACCACGGCAAAACCCCGACCAACCTCACCGGCACGGGCAGCCTCGATGGCGGCATTGAGCGCGACCAGGTTGGTCTGCCTGGCGATATTGCCGACATCCTGGGCCATTGCTTGCAATTGCTCGGTGAGGCTGGAGAGTGCCATCACTTGATGCAAGAGCGTTTCCTTGGTGGTCAATGCGGCGCGCAGCGAAGCGATGATCGCATCGAGCTCCCGTTGACTGGTACCGAACAGCTCGACCAGCCCCCCTTCCGCCGCTGCTCCATCCTGCGCGCCCGAAACAACCCGCTCGACACGCATGGATATCTCGGCAAAACGCGCCGCCAACGTGGTGATAGCCTCTTCGGTGTGGCTGCGGGCAATTTCGATCTGGCCCGCCCATATCGGCAGCACCCCCTGGCATACCGGTTCCAGGCCACAGCGACATGTCGGCACAGGGGCTTGCAGCACTTGTGACTCATAATCGATTGAATCGACAGCGACACGTAGCGCACGGTTACGCGAGTGGTAATAACAGGCCGCAGCCACGCCCAGCACCAAAAGTAGAACGGCAAGCCCTACGGCCTGCATATCCACTACCCCGCCCGCCAGTACAGCGGTGGCTCCCAGGATCGCCAGTGCAAGAAATGCGACTGGCGCCCCCGACGAGTCGGGAACCTGGGTGTTGATTGTTACGCTCAATGTGGACTCTCCATCCGACGACCGGAACTGATAGCAGAGGCGAACGCCGACAGTCTTGCGTCAAAAAATCTGGCAGCAAAATGCCACCCACCCATCATGCAGAACCAGGGTATGACCCAACCATCAGACCAAGCTGGTTTTACCGTAGGCGACTCGGCGAATTCAGTAGGACTCGCCCTACTTCACTCCACGTTCCTGGGATGGCGGTAAGGAAGGCGTAATAGGGATGCCCGAGGCGCCCGGCATCGAGCGTCCCGATCAGGTGGGCAATGGATGCCCGGAAGGCTTTCAGCGGTGGTTTTCCGAATGAGACAGAGGCAACACTCTGATGACTCAGAGCACCCCATGCTTGATGGCATAGCGGACGATATCGGCCGTGCTGGTGAACCCCATCTTTTCCATCAGCCGCGCCTTGTGGGTGCTGACGGTCTTATGACTGATCGCCAGTTCCGCCGCGATCCGCGAGACGCTCAACCCCTGGGCAAGTTGGCGCATGACCTGCAGTTCCCGATCGGTAAGCCCATCGTGCTGGCTAAGCGGGCCTAACCCGCTGGCCGCAAACGCCATTTGCTCGGCCAGCCCGGCATCGATGTACCGCCCTCCGGCCGCCACCCGGCGAATCGCCGCGAGGAGGGTTTCGGGGTCACGGTCCTTGGTCAGATAGCCCGAAGCCCCCGACCTGAACGCACGCTGGGCAATCTGGACTTCGTTGTGCATGCTCAGCACAAGGATCGGCAACTTCGGATAGTGAAAGCGAATGCGTGCCACCAGATCGTCCCCGCAGATGCCCGGCATGCTCATGTCGAGCAACAGCAGGTCGATTTCAGTCACTCGTAGTTGCTCGAGCAGCATCGCACCGTTTTCCGCTTCGGCGACAACCCGCACATCGGGTGCCAGGGCAAACAGCTGCTTCAAGCCTTCACGCATGATGGCATGATCGTCGGTAATCATCAGTCGTATCATAGGAGTTCCGGGCCCGGCTGAAAGGGAATGTACACTCGGACACGGGTCCCCTGTCCAGGTGCACTGTCTATGATTACCGTTCCACCGACCATGTGCCCGCGCTCGCGCATGCCGAGCAAGCCCAACGTGCCCTTTGGCAATTGCTGGGGATCGAAGCCCCGGCCGTCGTCACACACCACGATCTGCAAGTGCTCGGCATCGTGTTCCAGGTGAATATTCACTCGGCTGGCGTGGGAATGGCGACCGACATTGGTCAGCGACTCCTGGATCACCCGGAAGATCGCAGTAGCACGCTCGTCATCGAGCACCAGTCGAGTCGAGGGCGCCCTGAGCCGACAGTCGATACCGGTAGTGTGGATGAACTCGGACACCAGCCATTCCAGAGCGGAGGTCAGGCCCATGTTGAGCGCCGAGGGGCGCAGGCTGGTGGCAACGTCGCGCACGACCTGAAGTATGTCATCAACCCGCAGCATCAACGCCTGAACACGCTCCAACAACAGCGGCTGATCATTGCCGAATTGCAGGCGCAGCAACGAGATGCCCATTCGTAACGCTGACAACTGCTGCCCCAACTCGTCATGGATCTCCCGAGCGATGTGCTTGCGCTCTTCCTCGCGCGTGGTTTCGCGACGACTGGACAGCAGACGCAATTGCGCGTGGGATTCCTTGAGCCGTCGTTACGCCGCGCGCCAGGCACTGACGTTACGACCGACGGTGAGAATACCGACAAGTGCTCCGCTCTGATCGTGCTCCGGCACCAGACGGACTTGATAACAGACCGGCTCTGAGTCCTGTCCTGCCGGCATATCCAGCGTCAGCTCCGCTTCGCCGGCTTGACCGCTGCGCAGGACCTGCTCGACCCTGCTCTGAAAGGATCGGGCCAGACCCGAACGGGGAGATACCTGTCTGAATGTTCTGCCGAGCAGAGCCTCCTGCGACAGATCGAGCATGCCTTCCATCGCCGGGTTGACATACATGAAGCGGCACTTCGAATCGAACCGGGCAATGACGTCGGGGGTGTTATCGAAAATGTCCCGGTAGCGCTTTTCGCTTTCGCGCAGCAGCGTCTCGGCGTAGTTGCGCTCGATGGCGATGGCAGCTAGATGGCTGGCCTGATAAATCAGTTTGAGGTCGCTGTCGGTTGGTCGGCCCGGGCGGCGTAAAAAGATGCTGAACAGACCCAAGACCTTTCCGGAAGAGCCTTTGATCGGCTCCGACCAACAGGCCCCCAATCCGGCCTTGACAGCTGACTCTTTGATGGCCGCGCTGCCACGATACACACTCAGGTCTTCGACGATAATCGTAGTGCTGCGCCAGCCGGCTGTGTCGCCCTCCTCCGAGATGTCAATATCTCCTACCGCCTGTAGATAATCGCCCGGCACGCTTGGCGCGGTAATGAGGCGCAAGTAGCGTGCATCCGCGCTCACCAACCTGATACAGGCGAGGAACTCCGGCCGGGCCTGCTCGATATAAGCCGTCACCCGCGATAAGACCTCAGCCAGCGGAGCGCCCCGCACCAACCGTTCGAAAATGCCCAGCCGCGCTTCCTCCAGACGTTCGTGACGCTTGAGTGCAGTGATGTCGTACCCCTTGGCCAGGACACTGGTCACCGATCCGTCCGCGCCTCGTTCGGCGTTAATCTGGAAAGCGTGCACAACCATTTCTCCGCTTGCAGCGTTCGGCCATTCCAGGACGGTTTCCAGCGGCTCGCCGGTACGTATCACCTGACGCAGCAGCGCCAGGTAGTCCGTCACCGCCATGTTGGCGGTCCAGCCATCCTCGACCGGCATCTTCAGGGCTCGGGCAGCCGGTATCCCCGTATACCGCTCGAAAGCAGGATTGACGTAAGTGCGCCGACAATCGAGGTCGTATCGGATGATCAGGTTCAACGAGTTCTCCGCCAGCGCACGGAATTGCTGCTCGCTGGTCAGCAGGCGGGTCTCCATGCGCTTGCGTTCGCCGATATCGCGACTGATCCCGACGATGCGATAGATATGTCCCTGCTCGTCGCGCACGGGAATGAACGTCGAATGGAGGGACACCGACCCGGCCGGAAGATCGATTTCGATGCTCCACTCGATGATTTCGCCACGGGCCAGGCAGTTCATCAAACCTTCCATGACCTTTTGCCCCGACTGCGGCACGACCTCCCCCAGGCAGCGACCGATCAATTGTCGGCGGTCGAGCCCCGACACACGTTCAAAGGCTGCATTGACCTCTATGTAGCGAAACTGCCGATCTTCGGTGATTTCCAGCAGATAGAGGCAGTCGGAGCTGTTGTCGAAGACTTCCCGATAGCGCTTCTCGCTTTCCTGCCGCGCCGAGTGCAGGCGCCTGCGCTCGGTGATGTCACGGGCCAGTTCCAAGCTGTAGCTCTGGCCGTCCAGCTCAAGATAGGTGACGCTCAGTTCGACAGGAAAAATGCGCCCATCCCTGGCCCGATGACGACTTTCAATGATTTCAGGGGTGCCCCGCGCAGCGTAGCTCCAATCTTCCAATATCTGCTCATTCGTCCAATCCGGATCTATTTCGGCGACCGTCATGCCGAGCAGTTCCGTGCGGCTGTATCCCAGGCTTCGACAAGCTTCGTCGTTGACATAGCGAAACCGGGCCTGCCGGTCGATCAGGTAGGCGGCCTCGTGTACATGGCTGAGGGCAAGGTCCAGCAAGGACAGGTGCTCTTCTGCTTTGAGAAGACGGCTGAGGTCTTCGATCTGGACGACGAAATACGAGGGCGTGGCGTCGCCGCTACGTATCGCACTGACGGTCAGTTGCACCCTCACATACTCGCCGTTGCGGTGCCGATATCGCTTGTCCATTCGCAGGTAGGAAACACCCTCTCTGGCGAGGAGCCGACCCCAGTCCTGCTCCTCGGAAAAATCATCCGGATGAGCCAACGCCTGGCTGCTGGTTTGGAGCAGGTAGTCTTCCTCGCGACCGAGCAATTGGCAGAGATAGCGATTGACGCGCAACCAGCGCCCGTCGAGCCCCAGCAAGGCCATTCCGATGGCAACAGACTCGAAGGCCAAGCGAAAACGTTCTTCGCTCTCCATCAACGCCTGCTCGATGCGTTTTCGCTCACTGATATCGTGCAGGAAACCGAACCAGATAATCGAGCCATCCGCCTCCAGCGTTGGTGTAGAACGCCCCTCGAGCCAGATCTCACCCTTTATCGGATGGCGAACCCGGTATTCGCACTGCCAGAGACTCAACATGCGTGCCGATGCAGCGATCGTCGCCTGGACGCGAGCGAGATCCTCGGTATGAATACGTTCAAACAGGATATTGACGTCGCGTTTGAGCTCGTCCGTGGTTACCCCGTAATATTCTTCGTAACCCGACGATGCCCAAGGCATGGATACCTTGCCATCGCACCCCAGTCGAAAAGTGCCGATGATGCCCGGCGCCGTTTCCACGATCCGCTGCAGCCATTGGTCCTGCTCCAGGCATCTGCCCAGGCTTCGAGCCGCCACACATGGGTCAATCTCACAAAGGAGCCATTCGTCGACTGCACTCGACTTCGTGCGCCCCAGCAGCACGCTGCCGTCCTGGCGCCGATAGCGCAGTTCAACCGGTCCGCTGGCGAAGTGAGCCGGCAAGATTCGACCATCCACGGCGCGCGGGAACTGGCCGCCCGGGTCCTGGAGCAACGCCTGGAATTCGACGGCGAGCAATTGCGCCGGCGCATAGCCCAACAGCTCGGCAAAAACGCCGTTGGCTTTCAATACCCGGCCCTGGCCATCCAATAGCACCAGCGCCGCTGAAACCAGGTCGAAGATGGCATCGAAGAGTTGGGCTTGCACCCTCCGTGGGGGAGAAATATCCGTTTCCATAGAGAGCTTCATCGGCACTTCGCTCTAAAGTTGCTTATGGACAAAGAACGATCGATTTTCGGTCGGTGACGGCGCAAGCTCATCAGGACTTGCCCCGAGTATGGTGGATCGTTCGCCTTTGTGTCATAAGACTAAACGCCAAAGTGATGAACGCCCGGTATTCGATCGACCAATCGACAGACTCAGGCATTTTCCGAGTCGTGATCATATAAATGATAGTTGTTCTTACCGCTGCCCTTGGCTTGATACATGGCGATATCCGCCTTGCGCAAAAGACTGGCGGTGTCCGTGGCATGATCGGGGCACAGACTGATACCCAGGCTGGCGCCGACGCCGATCCGGCGACCATCGACGTAGAACGGGCTGGACAACGCGGCAACGATATTGGACGCGACCTGCCCGGCCTGGTCGGCACTGACCCCATTTTCCAGGATGACGGCGAACTCGTCGCCACCGATCCGACACACCACATCGGTGCTGCGCAACGTTTCCCGCAGGCGCTCGGCAACCAGAATCAACAGGCTGTCGCCGGTCTCATGACCCAGCGTATCGTTGACGATCTTGAAGTCATCGAGATCGATGAACAGCACCGCACAGGACGTAGCGTAGCGCGTCACCTCCGCGACGGCGGTCTCGAGCTTTTCCTTGAAATAATGGCGGTTGTACAGCCCCGTCACCGGATCTTGATAGGCCAGCTCGTTCAGTTGCTGCTGGGCCAGTCTGCGCTGTTGCAACTCGGCACTGATGCGTGCGTCATGACTTTCGAGCTGATCCATCATGTCATTGAAACTGCGGGCGAGTCGGCCGGTTTCATCGCTGCCATATACCGTCGCTCGCAGACTGAAATCCTGATAAGTGCGCACCCGTTCGGTCAGTTTTACCAGATTCTGCAACGGCCGCACGATGCTGGACGCCATTCGTCGGGAAAGGATGAAAGACAGAAACAACGCCACCGCGGCCGCCAGCCCACCGAACAGAGCCTGCACCGCCAGCCCCCGATAGAGCGAGGTAAAGCTCGCATTCACCGCGACATTGCCGATGACTTGACCATGGAGCACTACCGGCCGACGCACCAAAAGGGAATACAAGCCGATTTCTTCAACCCCATAGTAATTCACAACCTCCCCGGCCGGATCGCGCCGATAGATCGCCAACTGACGCCCATCGTTGAGCACGAATGCAGCCCAATTGATATCCGGAACATGCTGGAGAGAGGCCAGCGTTTCGTACGCCTCGTCGGCGTTTGCGAACATCATCGCCGCCGAGCCGTTTCTGCCCACCACCATGGCGTGAGCCGTGATGTCCTCCACCAGGGAGCGGCGCTGAACGACCAGTTGGTAGACCAGCAACATCACCAGCAGCACCGTCATGGCGGCCGCGGTCAACTTGAACCCCGTGTGAGTGACCTTATCGCGCAAAGGGAGATCCTCGAAACGTAAACGGGACATGGCTCAGGATCTGTCCGCAACGAAGCTGGCGAGCTTGAGCAGCCGAGAGCTGAAGCCCAGATGGGCCTGCCGCGCCGCAAACAGATTGACGTCGAACACAATGCGCTGGCCCTGGCGTCGCATCTCGATCATGACGCCCTGATCGGCGAATCCGGTGGCATCGGTGATGGTCAACACCGGCGTCGCGGCCAGTTGCCCGAGCAGAGAGCCAAGGGCACGACGGTTCTGTTCATCGATATAAAGGACCTGACAGCCCATAAGCGAATCACCAGACAGAACCCGGCGTACATCGATGGGCAGGCCGTTCTGCACACGCTTGCCTTGCAAATGGGCAAGTTCATCGTCCAATTGCGTGATGCCGAGCACACACAATCGAAAATTGACGTCAGGCAACGATGGCCATTCGGCGAACAGGGCAAAATTGTATAGATAGGCCGCTTTCATGGCACGTTCCTCCACTACCGAGTCGGCCATCACCCCCTGGGTGGACAGGTACAGGACAACCAGGACCAGCACATGGCGGACGGCGATTTTCATGGGAATGCATACCCCACGCTCAACCACAGGCTACGCTCGCCACGCTCAGGCAAATCGGCGCTGCTCTCGATGTCGAAGAAAGACGCATCGAGGTAGCGTCGGTCGAAGAGATTGCGTACCGCGGCGGTGACACTCACCCCAGGCACGACATCCCGACTGGTGAACGTCAGGTCGGTGATCGTATAACCGCTAGCACTTACACCCGGCGCGACCAGCCTGCGCCCCACGTATCGGGCAGCAAGACTGGCTCGCAAGCGCTCCTCCGCCAGAGGCACTGACACCTGCAGCTTGCTCAAGTGCCGGGGTGAATTCACCCGATCACGGCCAAGGTTGTCCTCCGAGCGCTGCAACGTGTGACTGCCCCTCAGTTGAACCTCACGCCATTGCCACTGAGCTTCGAGTTCGGCACCTTGGGTGTCGATCCGCTCCAGCGAAGGCTCCGAGAAACGACCGATGGGATCGGTAATGCGATAACGATAGAGGGTGCCCAACAAACGGAAGTCGCCACGGCGATGATCGGCCACAAATTCGGTGGTGGTGACGCGCTCCGACTGGACGCCGGGAAGATCATTGGAGGTCGCTTCGTACCGACTCGCGAAGCGGGTCGCGCTGCCGTGGGACAACGACAGACTGGTGTTCGTCAGGCCGGTATAGAGCAAGGCCACCCGAGGGTTGCTGCGCGCCACCGAATCCTTGCCACTGCGCTGGTCCATGCGTATGCCCAGATTCAGGCTCAAGTCATGGCGCAGGGCAATTTCATCCTGGGCGTAAAGGCTGAACGTTTGAGTCGACACCTCACTGCGATACGTTTCGTGTTCGTCGCGGCGAGGAAAATATCGATCTAATTGCTGGTTTTGCCGGTAGTCGTTGCGATATTCACTGCCCAGCACCAGTCGATGCCCGGACAGGGTCACGCTACTGACCGTGCCCTCCAGATCCCACCACCGGCCGTCCGCGCGAACGTCCTCGATATAATGGCGTCCATCATCGATGGGCTCACGATAGGCGCTGCGGTAAAGATAACGGCCGTGTGAGAGCCGCACGGATGAGCGAAAACTGCCGAAGTCGGCATCGTGGCCAAGCTTCAAGAAGTCATTGCGGTCGGAAAAATCCCAATGGGCATCAAGGGGAATCGTCAGTTCCTGCTGCTTGCGTTCGACGAATGCGCCCTCGATGCTCCAGGCATTCTGAGAACCCTTGATGAACAACCGCTGCCCGTCCTGGTCATCGTGCAGGGCCTCGTTGGCGAGCGGCGTATCAGGAAGTTCGGCTTGGGACGCCGAGGTCGAGACCAGCCACTCCCCGCCGCTGTCCAGGCGCGTACCCCAACTGGCTCGGACCTTGCGATCCTGGTTCGAGCCGGCGGTCATGGCGACCTGGCCGCCGTCCAGATCACGCCCCCTGAGCGTCACGACGTTGATCACACCGAGGAAGGCACCGTTGCCGTACAGCGCCGAGCCTGGGCCTGGTGCGTACTCAACCCGGTCGATCAGCTCGGTGTCGAGTAGCCCATCCTCGCCGAGGTAGATCTGGTTGAAAATATTGTCGGCAACCGGCTGGCCATCGATGCGCAACATGACCCGTCCCGCGTATTCACCAGGCGCACCGTAGCCACGCCCGCCCAGAAAATAGTAAGCCCCGTCGAAGCCAATGCTGAGGCCGCGCATGTTATTCAGGATCTCGCCCAGCGTCCTGTAGCCGAAGCGATGTATTTCTTCGGCCGTGACCACCGAGACGGCCGAGGGCGCGTCGGTAAGCTGCTGCGAGAATTGGGCCGCGCCCACGACTTTGGTCTCGAGCAGTTGCTCGAAGGGAATAACGGTCAAATCCTGGGCCGACGCCACCCGCGCCAACAGCCACATGCCCGACAAGCAGAGGCTCTGCAAAGCGTGCCGGGTCAGAAGCTTAGAAGTAAGGTACGGCGACATGATCTGGATGGAGGTCTCTGGGACTGGAAGCTCAATTACTTCGTTTGGCTTTCGCATACTTCAGAGCAAGCCGACATCAACGGTACTTGCCTCGGAAACCAAGCAAACGGATGCTTTAACCGCGCGATTGTCCACCCGTAAATGAATCACTGCGCGAATGATGGCAGACTGCCTTGCTTGCACCGACAGCACCATCGGGCCAAGCCTATATTGATCTAGGGGAACCTCGAGGAACCGTAGGAATTGCCCTACCACCACACCACGCTAGATAACGAAGCTCTTCATCATTTCGCGCAAATTGCCGGCGAGTTGGTTGAGCTGCCGAGTCGTGGTGAAGGTCTTCACCGCCACGTCCTGCGCCTGGACCGAAAAATCGCGAATATTCAGCAAGTTGCTGTCCACTTCTCGAGCGACCGCCGCCTGCTGCTGCATCGCGCCGGCAATGACGCGATTACCCTCGGATATCAGTTCCACGGCCTGAGTGATTTCATCCAACGCCTCACCGGCCGCGCGCGCGACGTCCAGACTGCGGTCGGCTTTATGCGTGCATCCATTCATCAGCAATACGGCGTCCTGAATATCGGTTCGGATCCCAGCCACCATCTCTTCGATTTCCAGTGTCGATTGTTGGGTGCGATGAGCCAAGCCTCGCACCTCGTCGGCAACCACTGCAAAACCGCGCCCGGCGTCACCTGCGCGAGCCGCCTCGATGGCCGCATTAAGCGCCAGCAGATTGGTTTGCTCGGCAATCGAGCGAATCACTTCCAGGACTTTTCCGATGTCCTGGCTTTTGCGCGCCAGCTCACCGATCTGCGTGGAAGTCTTTTGTACTTCCTCGGTCATTTGCTGAATCGCGCCAACAGTCGCTACGACCATGTCCCGCCCCTGCCTCGAAGAATTGCTGGCGGTGCCCGACGCCTGAGAAGCCAGTAGCGCATTGCGGGCCACTTCTTCCACCGCCGAAGTCATTTGGGTGACGGCGCTGGCGGCCTGCTCGAGTTCCTGGTTCTGTCGGTGCGAGCCCGTCGAGCTCTGCTCGGACAGGACCTTCATGTCTTCGGAGGCATGCGTCAGCTCATCGGCGGAGGCGTAAATACTGCGGATCGTCTTGCGCAAGCTTTGTTGCATGCTTTCCAAGGCCTTGAGCAGACGCGCCGGCTCGTCCGTCCCATGGGTAATCTGGGTCGACGTCAAATTGCCCACCGCGACCGATTCGGCCAGGGCAAGCGCGCGTCAGCGGCTGTAAGAAGCTGCGGGCCAACACCCAAGCCACGCCGCCGCCCAACACGAAAAGAACCAGGGTCAGCCCCCACATCAGCACACTGAAGTCACTCGCCACCGCATACGCCTGGCTGGCGGCCTGCTTGCTCATGCCTTCCTCAAGGTCGATCATCTGGTTGATCAGAGACAACCATTCCACGAATGCGGGACGGGCTTGAGCCATCAACAGGTCAAGGGCTTCTGGCGCACGGTCATTCATTCGAAGCGTGATCACCTGGGCAATCAACGGCAAGGTTCTCGCCTCGACGGCCTTGATCCGGGTCAACGCACTGCGCTCGTCGGAGGTGATATCGGAGCGATTTGCAAACATCTGGTCGAGCTTTTCGGCCGAGCTGGCATAGTTCTGCGCCAGGACTTTGATTTTTTCCAGCTCCGCGGGCAGCTCGGCCTTGTTGGCGATCAACAGGATATCGCGCAGAACGATCGCCCTGTCGTGCACGCTGCCCCGGAAATTGATCGCATAGCGCGCCTTAGATGTTGTTGACGTCGTTGATCTGCGAAAGGGTGTCTTTGATATAGGCAACCTGAGACGTGCTCAACCAAGTAAGCGTTGTTGCCAGCATCAGAATAAAAGCGAAACCGAAACCCAACTTGGCGCCGACATTCAGCTTGATCACGACTATTTCCTACTCGCCCCGAGGCGTTCTCAATACATTCCACCAGCATAGGGGGCGACTGAACCCGCCAACATCGGGAACGGCTGATATTTCGATAGGGCAAGGACTACTCCAATCAGAGAAGTTCCAGGTCCGTTCGCAAGGGAATCGCGACCTGCACCCGCACCCCCTGCCCCGGGGCGCTGTCCACGCTGACCGTTCCGCCGAGCATGCTTCCTCGCTCGCGCATGCCAAGCATACCGAGGCTGCGCTTGGACAGTCGCTTGGGATCGAAGCCCTTGCCGTCGTCACGCACTTCGATGAAGACGTGGTCGGCATTGCGCTGCAGATGTATCTCCACACGACTCGCCTGAGCATGACGGGCGACGTTGGTCAACGACTCCTGGATCAGGCGGAAAATGGCGGTGGCCCGCTCATCGTCGAGTTCCAATCGATCGGTAGATGCCCGCAGCGAACACGCGATGCCGGCATTGTGGGAAAACTCCGAGACCAGCCATTCGAGCGCCGGGATCAACCCCATGTCCAGCGCGGCCGGACGCAGGCTGGTGGCGACGTTACGCACCACCTGAATGATTGCGTCGATCCGTCCCATGAGCACCTGCACCCGCTCCATCAGCAGTGGCTGGCCACTGCCGAATTGCAGGCGCAACAGGGAGACTCCCATGCGTAACGCCGTGAGTTGCTGTCCCAATTCGTCATGAATTTCCCGAGCTATCCGTTTGCGCTCTTCTTCCCGTGTGCTTTCACGATAGCTGTGAAGTACACGCTCCACGTGTTTACGCTCAGTGATGTCGCGAGCGATACCCACGACTCTCTGCACGCGTCCAAACGCGTCACGTACCGGTATCAGTGTGGTGTGGAACGTGCGCAGGCCGGCAGGCAACTCGAGCTCCTCCTCTTCGTCGAGCGGCGCATCGCTGTCCACGCAGCGTTGGTATTTTGCCATGGCGGTAGCGAGTGCTTGCGGCGCCAGGGTTTGCTCGATCGTCTTGCCGATCAGTTCAGTCCGCCCCACGCCTGCGGCCGACTCAAGGGCCGGGTTGACTTCGATGAAACGCAGCCCCTCGTCGGTCACCTCGAGCAAGAACAGAGGGTCCAGGGAGTGGTCGAAAATGTCCCGGTAACGCTGCTCGCTTTCCAACAGCAATTTCTCGGCACGCTCGCGCTCTTCGGCGATGGCCGCCAGATGCCGAGCTTCACGCGTACGGTCCCGCACTTCGAGCTCAAGATGATCATGGGCGCCCTGAACCCGCTCGGCCATGCGGCCAAAGGCCCGGGCCAATTCACCCACCTCGTCGACGGACTGGGTTGGCAATTGCTCCAGACACAGGCGCTCCCTGCCTGCCCCGAACTGTCGTATTGCCGCGATCAACCGGAACAGCGGAACGGCCACCTGTTTCTGCAGAATGGAACGCAGAATGAGGATTTCCACCAGCAACGTCAGCAACCCAAGCGCCACCACGATCATCAGGTTACCGACAACAGCCGGGGTCATCAGCGCTCTAGGATAGTGGACCGCGAGCACCCAGGGTGTATCGGGAATGCGGCCCATCGCGACGATATCGTCACGGGTCTGGACGATCTGTGCATGACCCGGCATCAGCGTGGATACGACATCGAGCAATGGCAAGCTCCGAGTCATGTCGAGCGAGCGGATGGACGCCTTGCCCGCAGTGCTTTTGATCTGTTCCATGGCGTCGGGATGGTAAATCAGCGTGCCCTCATCATCGGCGATGAACAAGCTGCTGTAAGCGCCCTGCATCGCGGGTTTGGCGGTGCGCGTCATCAATTCATCCAGTAGCACATCGACGCTGGCCAGGATCTGGTGCCTGCCAGATGCATCGGCCACATCAGGCGTGGCGACGGTGGTCATCCAGGCGTTGTTGGAGAAGTCCCAATACATCCGCGTGAACAGCGTGTCGTTGCCGGGGGTGCCGAAGCCGCGCACATAGAACTCATAGGTTTCAAGTTCCAGGGCTTCCGGACCCGAGTAGGTGAATACCTTAGCGATGTCGGCGTCCTGATAGATGGGGAAACCTTTCTCAGGTACCACACCATAGAAGTTGAATAGCCGGCCGTGGCTACTTGAGCCGTATTTGTAGGACAGCAGATACGACAAGGCAAAACGCGCACGAGTATCGTCGTTGGGCGGGATGTCGGGCGCGTAGGTGGCCGACATCCTGGCGAAGCGCCGTCCATCGGCCAAGGGTTCTCCTTCGAACAAACCGGGACGCTGCGTATAAGAACCATCGTCGTGGCGATGGAAAATCCGCTCGAAGTCTTCCATCAACTTGGCTCGCATGCCGGGAAAGGCCAGGGTCTGCTTGAACTCCTCGAGAAAGTTGCGCTGCAGATCCTTGATTTCACGAAACGGCAAGGATTCGCGTTGCAGGGTTTGCTCGGTGGACAGCAGCAATTGCCCGGTCACATCCTTCTCGATCGAGGTGGAATTGACATAGTAGGAAATCGCCCCCGCGCCCAGCGACACCAGGCCGATGCGCAATGTGGCCAGCCGCAGGGCACGCGTCGTCAGCGAATGCCTATGGGGGACAACCTCGGGATTTTCTTGCGCCATCATCGATTCCTTTGCCGCCATCTTCCGATGGCAGCGATTGACCCGCCCAAGACCTGATGATCAGCGCATCTGCGCATAAGGCGTTATAGGTTCCACCGGCAACGGCAGGTTGCCCTGCCAAGGATCGAAGGTATAGCGCAAGTAAAGCAGCGCGCGGCTCGGCGCGTACTCCTCACTGTGTTGCCATGCCAGCCCACCGCCCAGCACGAGGTGGTCGGACAGACGACGCTCCACCCATCCTTGCAGACGAACGTTGGCGCCGCTGGTGCTGCTGCCGGCTTTCACCTGGCTGATATCGTCGGCAATCAGGCCCGCCTGTTCGATACCACTCAGCCATTTCGCTCCCGCGCCTTCGAGCGGATAAAGCGCACTGGCCTCGGTCCGCGCGTACGACCAGCCGAATGAACTGTCCAGGCGCACCGACCAATCGGCATTGCGCCAGGCATAATTCAACGGCACCCCCACCGAGTAGTATCGCTGGGGGCTGTAGTAACCGCCCTGCCCCAAGGTGAATTCGCTCAAATCCTTGTCATACCCCCAGTACATCAGGTTCAGACCGGAGGTCAGACGTTCGTCGGCGCGGTCGATCACGTGGTAATAGTAGCCGCCCATGGCGGAACGTCGTTGGTTATCGGCCACATTTTCGCCCCGCAACCAGTGCGCGCCGAGGCTACCCCAGAAACCATCCACGGCACTGGTGGCATGACTGACGTCAAGGCTCAGGCCATTGCTGGTAACACCGCCCCAACGCACGCCGCTGACAGGGTCGACGGCACCGGCATGGGACAGCAGCGAATCGCTCACGGGACGGCGAGACGCCGTCAGTTTCCAATTCAGGGTGCGCCAGTCACTGGCAAAGCTGACGCCGCCCAACCAATTCGAGACGGGGAATCCTTCGGCGGAATGCCCGACGTCCAAGGCCCAGTGCTCATCGTGCCAGCCGACGGCCATCGTATGGCCACGGGCGCGTTGGGTGTCGCTCCGGCAGCCGTCGGACACCACAGCCCCGCTTGCCCGGTCGCGCAAGCGGATCGCGCAGGTGCCGAACCGCTCTCGGTGCAGGCCATCGGTATCGGTGTCGAATCGGCCGGCATCGAGATCGATATTTTCCACCTGGACAAAGCCCTGGCCGGCGGCGACGGGGGCGTCGATGCGCAAAATGGAGGTCTGGGCCAGCAGGTCGGAGGTGCCCGGCGTGGTGTTGTCGGAACGCCAGGCGATGTCGTGGTAGAGATGCACGGTGGGGTTCTGCTGCTGATACAGCGCGTCGACTTCCTCGCGCAAACTGCGAGGCAACCCATCATCGCCGTCCTTTTTACGACTGGCCAGGGTCAGCGCACGGTCATCCCGTGGGCTGGCTTCGGCGTTGGTCAGCAAGCCCACTGCCGCCATCCCCCGGGCGTATTGGTCCAATGCCCGTTGCGGTTGGCGCCCGGCATTGAGCCGCGCGTCGTCGTGCAATGCATTGGCCTGCGCCAACGATCGGCGACGTTGCAACTGTTCGTTTAACTCATACATGGGCGGGCTCCAGGCCTTCGGCGCGATGCGCGCCAATGCCTGCAAAGCCTCGCTGTCTCGCCCATCGGCGCTCAGGTACAGGGCCTGGGCATAACGTGCCTCGGGATTGCTCCCTTGGCGCTGGAGCAACCGGCGCAGGCTGTCATCGGCCGCCTCCGTTTGCCCCAACGCTCGTTGTGCCTTGGCCAGCCGCAAAGCCAACCAGGGATTGTCCTCGTCGAGCGGCCGGGCCTCGAGCAAGAGGCGACTGACCTCGGCCCAATCGGACCGTTGCGTGGCGGCATCGGCCAAGGCGTTCAAGCGCGCGAGCCGCAGGCTTTGGCGCAACGTGACCAGATCCCGCGGCTGCCCAGGGGGCAAGCTGTCAAGAAATTGCTCAAGCTTTTGCGGCGACTGCTTCTGGTACAGATGCACCAGCGGCCATGTCACCGCCAGATTGTCCGGTTGCAAGCGGTGCGCCTGCAACAGCAAGGCTTCGGCGCCGATGTCATCGGCGTTGGCCTGGGCGACATCGGCCAGGCCGATCAGCGCCCTGGCGTCGTTCGGTTTCACCTTACGCGCCTGCCGGTAGGCCGTCCCGGCGGCGGCCAGGTCCTTGCGCTGCAAGGCCTTGTCACCCTGGCGCAGCCATGCCGAATAATGATCGACGGCTTTCACCACGCGTTGGCGTTTGGCCGCCGCCTGCCAGGCAGGATCAGCCAACTGTTGTTGCTGGCGCAGCAGTTGACCGGCGGCGGCGTCCTTGAGTGGCGAATCGGGATAATGAGTCAGGAAGCCCTGCCAGCCCTGAACACTCGCGAGACTGACCGGCAGGCGGCCCAGATAGTTGTATTCCTGTTCGGCCGCAGCGCTGCTTGCCAGGGGATTGCTCGCCAGGCGATGCAGGATCGCCAGGCCCTGTGCGTCTCTTTTCTGGGCGATCAACAGATTGGCCAGCACCAGTTGCAACCCGACATTTCCCGGGTACTGGCGATCCAACGCTTGCAAGTGCTCCAGGGCGATCGCTTGCTGCCCGGCCACGGCGCTGCGGACCCGCCAGTATTCAAGCGCGCTGGAAAGATCCGGCGGGGCATCGCCAAACAACTGCTGGTACGCCCCGATTGCTTCTTGTGCTTTCCCCGCCTGGGCCAACCTGCGCGCCTGACTCAGGCCTTTCTGTCCGTCCACGCTTTGCAACGTCAACAGGCTCCGGGCCTGGAGCAGTTCCTGGGAATCCGACGCCTGGCGCTGCAACCGCTCCAGCAGGCGCTCAGCCTGGGGCTGATCATGTTGCAGCAGCGCCTGGCGGATCCCGGCCACCAGCACCTGAGGCAGGTCGGGAGCGATGAGATTCAGGCGCGCCAAGGCGTCACGGACCAGGTCTTCGCGATAGAGCGCCTCGCCGACCCGCATCTGCTCCAGGAACCGTTGTTGCTGGTCAACGGGACCGGTCGACTGGGCCATGACAGGCCCGGACAACCCTGCCAACAACAGCGCCCACCTCGTTACTTTTTGCATGCGTCCGCCCAGTTCGGCAGCAGCCGCCCTTGCTTGTCGAAACGATAGCGCCGCTCGTCCCAGCCTTGTCCGAACAAGACCAGGGACTGGTTGTAATAGGCGTCGGGCGCGGGCGGCTCCTGACGCAGCCGTTCACGTTGGATCTTCAAGCTTTCGCCGCCATCAGGTGTGCCGGCGAGCATCGGCAGCATGGCCGCGGAGAAACCCACGGGGCCCGTGCCGATATCGGTGCCGGCGCGGGTATCGAGTATTTCCGGCACCGCCCCCAAGCGCTTGATCAACGCCGGCATGGGTTGGAAATGCTCGAGCAACTCCCGCCTGCCCGGTGCTTGCTCGGCCAGCATGCCGAGCCACAAGTAGACCCGGATGGCGTCGTAGCTGCCCTTGGGGCCCGTCACGCTATCGACCACCCACCCCTGCCCCGTTCGCCACGACAACCAGTCGGGGGCCAGGCCCTGGGGGGAGCCCTCGATCAGCAACCGTTGCGAATTCTCGGCAAGCTCGGCCCAGATCGGTGCCACTTGGGCAAAGCGCGCCAGCAATTGCGGCGGCAGGTAACTGGGGTTCAGGCGCCAACTGTCGGCACTCTCGAAACCCTGCCCACCCGGCAGCAACATCAGCCCCAGCCCTGGCACTTTGCGCATGCTCTGCGCCGCGCTGAGCCAGAGCATATTGAGCCCCAGTTTTTCATAGTCGGGACGTCGCCACAGCCGACCGGCTTCCAACAAACTGTAGGCGATCCACAAGTCGGCATCGCTGGCGTTGTTGGGGTCCAGCACCTTCCACTGCCCCTCCTTGTCACGGCCCCATTGCCAGGCCGGCAATCGCCGAGACAAATCGCCGCCGGCCAGATTGTCCTGGGTCCAGCGCAACAACCGCTCGAAATTCACCCGATCATTGGCCACCAAAGCGAAGAACAGGCCATAGCTCTGCCCTTCCGATGTGGTGATCCGCTGATCGGTGGATGCGTCGATCACCCGCCCCTCCGGGCTCATCAACGCCTGCCGGTAACCGTCCCAGGCTGGCCAACCGCACTGCGCCGCCTTTACCGGGGCCATCACGCTCAAGGTCAACATCAACACCAGGAGCCCTCTCACGCCCATCACTCCCGTCCCGCCAGGCGCCGCCGGGCGATCCAACTGAGCGAGCGCCACAACATGAATGCAATGAGCAGCACGATCAGCACCACCGTCATCGCCAACAGCACCGGGTGTTCGGAGAGCTGAAACCAAAGCAACAGCCACCACGGCAGATGCCCGACGAAGTACTGTTCGCCGACCTGGCTGCTCTCCACGCCACTGCTGCGTAGCAGCGCTACCGAACCCGCCACGGCGTCCATCTTCGCGCCGTCGGCGAGCGTATCGCGCAGCAACTGGTAATCGGCATCGTCGTGGGCAAGCAGCGCAACGATGCTGCGCTGCTCATGGAACGGCGACTTGAGGCCGACGAATGCGGCAATCGGCGCCTGGGCCGACACCTCGACTCGATGGGCCGCTTGCTCCCTGATGTCATTGAGCTGCCCGGCGCGCGCCGACGATCCGCTCGGCATCTGGTTGGAAGGCTCCAGCAACCAATCGTTGAGTTGATTGAGCATCAGATTCGCATTCGCGCTGTCGCCAACGCCCGCGCCCAGCCCTCCCATCACCAGCAGATCGGCGTCCGTGCGGGCCGCCACGCCCCAATCATCGGACAACTGCAGGCCCAGCGCCGGCGCGCCGGAGCGCGCGCCGATGGTTGCCAGGGTTTCAAGCAAGGTGCTGATCTCTACGGCGCTGCCCTGGGTCGGCACCATGACCAGGGTTTGCGACAGGTCGGCCATGCGATTGAACGGAAACCCGCTGCGAGCAAAAGCCTTCAGGTCCGGCATGGCGATGAAATGGTGATAGCCGGACAAATCCAGCGTCGAGTTTTCATCGATCGTCGACTGATTACTGGCCGGCAAGCTCGTCTGGCAATGATCGCGTTGGGCACTGCCGATCGTGCTGGCGAAATTGAAGTCAAAACGCAGCGTGTTGCGCTCACCAACTTTCAACGCAGGCACGAACACCTTCTCGGTGGGGTTGGCCGGATCACTGGACAGCACCGCCAGCCTCAGCCCTTGCAGCTTCGAACTGTCATTGGCGGGCAATGGGAAACTGCTGATGAATTGATCGTTGAGACTGATGTTCAGCCGCGACTCATCCGTGACGACGCTGGGGGTATAGCGATAATTAAGCTTGAGGGGGATGCCCTGGCTGCGCCAGACAAACAGGTCCGGCGGCAGGTTCAAGTCGACGCTGATCGGCGCCGGCCGCAGACCGCTCGCCTGCAATTGCCCAGGGTAGCTGATCAGCTCGGCAAATCGAACCGGACGGTCGGTGCGAATCCAATTGGGTGCGTCGTAGGGTTGCCTCGGTTGCAGTTGCTGCACCTTGTCCACCGTCGCCCGCGAACCGCGCAGCAAATCGCCGCCAAGCGCCAATGCACGCGTTGCGACCAGCAGATCCTCGTCATTGCGACCGAGCACCAGCAGCACCTTGCTGTGCGGCGCGCGAGGGTTCTCGATGATTTGCAGCACCGGGGCTTGTACTTTTGGAAAACGCTCCAGGTCAGCCAGGAATGACGGGCGGTGGTCGTTGGTCGCAAAGACGATGGCTGGCGTGGTCGCCGTCCCGTCGTCGGCCTCGGGCAACTGATCGAACAGCACCGGAAAACGCATGCCTCGCCAGCCGGCCCGACTGCCGAAATATGACGCCAGGACGCCCGCTGCGCGCTGCTCGCCCAATGTCGGTGCTGCTGCGAAAACCATGCTCAACGTCGGTTTTTCCTGGCCCCGCGCGTCGAAAAACGGCAGGGGGAAATACGCCAGGTCATTTTTCAGCGACAGCGCCTGTTCATGCAGTTCTATCTCGCTGCGGCGCCCGATATTGACCCATAACGCATTGTTGGCTGGGTCTTCGCAAATGTCCGTGTAATGGCCGATGAACTCCAGGCGCACCCGATTGAAATCGGTGATCAACAGCGGGTCGAGGGCCACATCGCGGAAGGTCTTGCGCCCGAGTTGGTCTTTTTCGATGGGCAGTGCGCTGACAAGCACGTCATTAAGATAGACCCGCAGATGGGACAGCACCGGCAGTAATGCCGGCGACGGGGTGTATTCCAGCCGCAACCTGGCGTCACTGGCGATGCGGTCGCGGCGCAACGAGAACTCGATCTGCTCACTGTCATGAATGCCCAGCAATAAGTTGTCGCCGGGTTGTCCCAACTGGCCGAAGCTGTAGGTATTGCTCCAGCTTGGGACCGGCCCAAGCTCTGGTGGCGCGCCTACCACAGGCGATACCAGGCCTTGGGCCTGCGCCTCACCAATGGCCAGCAGCGCCAGGCCGGCAACCAGGGATCTACGGAAATAGCGACTCATGATGGGCTCACAGAACGAGAGGTAGACGAGAAGAATGAAGACGGCGTCCGCGGCAGATAACTCAACAGCCATCCCACCAGCCGCAACGGCGGACCGGCCACACGGCGGACCCACAACGGCAGGAACTGATAAAGCTGGAAATAGCCCTTGGTACCGAGTTTGAAGATTTCGATCAGGCTGTGCAGCGGCCTGTCCGGCACATAGTTCTCACCCCAGTTCAACCAGGCATCGGCACGGGCAAAGGTGCACTGCACGAAATCGATCTTTTGCCGGGTAGAGAGATGGGCGAAGTTGATGCCTACAAATTGCTTGTGGCTGCGGCTGACCAGGCCGGGGAACATGAATTCCCGCTTGTCACGCTGCATCAGCAACGAAATGCGACCACCGACCGGTAGCGCCAGCGGCACATCGATTTCCACACCGACACCGCCATCGGAATAGTCCACCAGCGTGCCAGGGTACGAGTGGCCACTGTCCAGCCGCACCGCGACAGGCAACCGGGTCTGGACCCGGTGCGTCTGGCGCACCTGGCGAACCTCGGCAGCCACCGCCACCGCGGCGCCGAGGATCAGCAGGTTGTAGATGACCCACAGCGAACTCACTAGCACCGTACCGATTTCATTGGCCGGCCCAGTGGACAAACGCCAACAGGCAAAACCCAATCCGATGATGTTCAGCCCCGCCAGGACCAGGTAGGGCCGGGCGATTTTCCAGTCGAACCGGTTGTGCTCCATCAGCCCGCCCTTGGCGGTGACATTGAAGGAGCCCTTGTTCGGGCTGAACAATGCCACCGTGGTCGGGCGGGCGATGTACCAGGCCAGGACGGTTTCGTAGACCTCGCCCCAGAACGTCTGTCGAAAGCGACCCTGCATGCGCGAATTGGTCAGGCTGGCATGAATCATCGGCGGCAATACATACAGCAGGATCATCATTGCCGGGGCATAGATGATGTAGACATGCAGCAGTAGGAAAGCCAGGGGCGCGCTCAGGAATACCAGCCGCGGCAAGCCGGCGAGAAAGTGCATCATTGCGTTCGCATAGCAGATCCGCTGGAAGAACGTCAGGCCCTTGCCCAACAGCGGGTTGTCGGTACGAAAAATCTGCGCCATGCCCCGGGCCCAGCGAATGCGCTGGCCGATGTGGGCGGACAAGCTTTCCGTTGCCAGGCCGGCGGCCTGGGGAATGCGCACGTAGGCCGAATTCCAACCGCGGCGGTGCAGGCGCAAGGCGGTATGAGCGTCTTCGGTCACGGTTTCCACCGCGAACCCGCCGATCTCATCCAGCGCCGAACGCCGCAGGACGGCGCAAGAACCGCAGAAGAACGCCGCGTTCCACATGTCATTGCCGTCCTGGATCAAGCCATAGAACAGCTCACCTTCGTTCGGCCGGTTGCGGAATACCGCGAGGTTGCGTTCGAAGGGATCGGCCGATAAAAAGTGGTGAGGTGTCTGCACCAGCGCCAATTTCGGATCGCGCAGGAACCAACCCACCGTCAGTTGCAGGAAGGACCGCACCGGCATGTGGTCGCAATCGAATATCGCAACCAGTTCACCGTCTATGCGGCCCAAAGCGTGGTTGAGATTGCCGGCCTTGGCGTGGCGATTGTCCGGACGAATGATGTAGCCGACCCCCACCTCGGCGGCGAACTGGCGGAAGGTTTCGCGCTTGCCGTCATCCAGCAGATATATCCGTAGTTTGTCCTCCGGCCAGTCAATGCCCAGAGCCGCATAAACCGTGCCCCGCACGACCGAGAGGTCCTCGTTGTAGGTAGGAATCAATAGATCGACCGTCGGCCAACGGCGGGTATCGTCCGGCAACTGCGCCGGGTCGCGGTTCAGCGGCCAGCAGGTCTGGATGTAGCCAAAGATCAGCACGATCCAGGAGTAGGTTTCCGCCGCCAGCAATCCCAGGCCGCAGGCCAGGTCCAGGGGTTGATCCCAATTCAACGTCGAGGTGTAGCGCCACCACAGGTAACGGCAGGAAACGATGACGGACAGCACTACCATCAGCAACGTCGCAAACCTTCCGGGAATACCCCGCACCAGGAGTGCCAGGCCCCAGAGCAAAAGCCCGAAGACCAGTTGTTCCACGTAACCGAACGGCTCGGTGATGCACAACAGTGTCAGCAAAATCAATTGGATGAATAGAAAACCACCGAGCAGCCATTGGCGGTGCCGCTCCAGGCCTTTCCACCAATGGACACCTTGAGTGATGCGAGAGTGGTCACGAATGCGTCGAGTTTGTTGCTCAAGCGTTTTGCTCAGCCGTTCCCACCACGCTCGATGGAACGCAGAGGCTCGCGACCACCATTGATAGGCGCTTGAACGCTGCTCTGGCGTGACGGGGTATACCAACAGTAACCACAGGCTCTGCAGGGCATAACGCAACGGGTCGCCGATGCTTGGCGTCTTGCCGGCCAACTGTGGATACCAGCGTTCTCGATGGTCCAGCAACTGTCGCCAGGCGGGCGATTCCAGGCGCAATATCGTCCAGGCCAGGAGACTCCACAGGGCCAGCAACAGCGCAACCAGTGGCGGACAATCATGTTCACCACGCAATTGCCCATAGGGGAACCAACGTGCGATCACCTCAGTTCACCTTGGTGCGCCTGGCACCAGACCGCCAGGCTCAGTACGTCCTGGGCCACCAGGCTGTCCGGCGCATAGCGTCCCACCGGCTGCTTGCTGGCCAGCGCTTCACGCATCGCTTCATCGCTGTGCACCGTTATCGGCAACAGCCGCGCATCGTAGTGTTGACGCCAGATCAACGCCAGATCGCGTTGAATCTGGCTGGCCGGATCAAAACGATTGAGCAACAGGCTGTCCGCCCTCTCCTCCTCCTGCTGTTGCAGCAACACGTGACACGCTGCATCGGCTTCGACGATCTGAATCTGCAACTGGCACGACACAGCGTTATCCTGCCACGGCGAGCGCCGCGGCAAATCGAACAGGATCCAATCGAAATGCTCCGCCAAGACGTTCATACGTCGAGCCCAAAGTCCAGGCCGCTGGTCCAACGCTTGCGCCAGGCGCGCCCGGTCGGTCCCGATGAGACGACCATGGGGCAGCACACTCAAATTCGGCGCAAGACTCCACACCTGGTCAGTCCAGTCCTGACCATCGAGCAAGGCTCGGGCCCATCCGCCGGTTTGCGTGACGGCAAGGTTGAAGTGCAGGCACAGCAGATTCTCCGGGCACATGTCCACCAGCAGTACGCGCTGCTCCAGGGTGTGCAGGGCATAACCGAGCGCCGCCAGCAACGAACTGCTGCCGGTGCCACCACGTATCCCGTACAATCCCAACGAAATCATGCGGTCACCTGTGGCTCGTCGCGACGTACCAACGAGACCCGCGTGCCCGGCGCGTGCTGCGCCTGTTCCAACTCGGCGAACAAGGGCCAGCGCTCCACGGCGTGGCGCAGCTCCCTCTGGAGCGACACGTCGACGTACTTCAGGGCGGGCAATTGCAGTTCCACCTTCAATCGCGCGATGTCATCGGCCCGCTCGGTGCGCGACATCAGCCTGGCGCTCATTGGGACACCGGACGATAAGGAAGCCATGGGTCTTTCTCCGTGATCCGTACATAAGGCGTTGCGGCGTAATCGAGAACGGTGCTGCCTTCACTTTCGGAAACCAGCCGGGCCTGGGCCAGGCCTGCCAGCAGCGGTTGCCAGTCTGGCTGTTCGTCCCCTGCGGGTGATGGCGCCCCGTACAACCGGTCAATGAGCTGAGCCACGGCCAGGTAGCTACTCGGTTCGCTGACATGCAACGGCATGGACCGAGGATTGCGCCCCATGCCGATCAACTTGATGCCGACAGGTACTTGGGTGATGGATGGGCTGGGTATCTCGTGCATGCCTGGGAACTGCATGCGATCGCCGCGCAGGGCCGCACCGTGGTTCGGCACCATCACCACGACCACTCGACGACCACTGAGCTCCAGTTGCTCGATAAACCCGCTAAGGTCATCGAGCAGGACCTGCGCTCTTGTCTTGTAGTCGGCACGTTGGAGTTTGCCATCGGCCGCCATGACATGATTGCCCTCGTGCAGAGTCAGCGTGTTATAGAACAGCGCCACCCGCGCCTGAGGCTGCGTCTGACGGTGTTTCCACCAGTCGCCCAGCACCTCGCGATCACGCCACACCGGCAAGCCGTCCGGCCCGGACAGCATGGGCTGCCAATGGTCGGTATCCAAGTCCGGCTCCGGCAGCGAACCCAAGGTTTGCACGGCATTCAGAAAACCCGCGAAACGCCCCGTGTGGTTGAGCAACGTCTGGCCGACGAAACCCTGCTTGCCCAGCTCATCGAACAGCAGGCAAGACTCCGGCGCCGGAACGAACAAGTCACGGCGAGCTGGCTGCCCACACCCGGCACGCAGCAGCCGAAGCGCCGCCGGGACCTGGTCGGAAGCGGCCGAGTTGAAGTGGTCGAACAGCACATCCATCTGGCGCAGCAGCAGGTGGTCGCGCAAACCGACGGCATCCAGATCGTCCCAGGACATGGAATCGATGTTGATCAGTAACAAGTCAAAAGGCTGAGCGGCAGCCGTCGCAGGCAGGAACGAAACTCGTCGATCGGCCTCCGTGTCGTAAAACTGCTTCAGATAAACGTCGATAGCCTCGCTGGAGGGGGCGGCCTTGTCTGCCGGGGCAAGAGCGCGGGTCAAGCTTACTCCGTGGGTGAGCGGCAACACCGACGGATGGGTAACACTCAACCACGCCAGGCCCGCCAGGCTCAGCGTCGTCAGGCGCAGCCAAGGCTGGACGAACTGGTACGCCATCACCAACACCAGCAGCCAACCACAAAGGCTCCAGTCGACCAGGCTCCCGGCCAATGTCAAAAGATGACCGGAGGAAAAATCCATCACCAAAGACCACTCGCCCCATTCATCCAGAGGTGGCAGCCAGGTGTCTCGATAGAACAGCGCCATGGCCAGCGGCACAGCTAGCAATCGACGGATGACAACAGTGGAGTGCTTGCGCAAGGGAATCAGCAAAAAAGCCACGAACAACAGGTTGGGCAATACCTGGATGTTCAGATAACCGCCCCACTGCAACGCGAACTTGAGGATGAAATACAGATTCCAGTGCCCCAGGCCGGGCCAGACCCGCGCCGTGCTCGCGCCAGTCACCGGTTCTAACTTACTCATGGGACGCCTCCGTGACCGCTGGCGGGCAAGCGCGCCGAGGCGAGCGGCGGGGTTTCAGATAGCGGGGTGGCAGCAAGGACTGGAGCAATGCTTGCCCCTGACGCCAAACGCTGCGCAACAGCCACACACATGCCAGCGTCAACAGACTGCTCACGGCAATCAATTGGAACAACTCAAAAAGATTCATTCACAGGCATCCGCGATGGCCAGCGTGATCCGCTGTGGTGTGTAGGCACCCAACTGTGCTTGCGTGCGCAGCGGTGTGCCGGTGCGATCCGGGGCCAGACGCAACGTCTGCGGCAGACCGACTGCATTGCTGAACGCGTCATACGGCAAGTCATCGAATTCGGCGAGAGCCTGGCAATCGCTGAACAGGTTGCGCCACGACAGACGACAGATATTGCCCAACGCCGCTTCCAGGCCATCGCTACGACAAGCGAATAGAAATAGATAGAAAACCCCATCCACCACGGTGGCGACGTCGCCGAACCGGCGCAGGCTTAACTGGTACAGACAATGCTCCATCGTCAATGCCGGGCGCGGGTGCAGCCGCAATAACTGGTGCTCGACTTCACCGGCAGCACCGCCATAAATCTGCTCCAGCGCCGACAAAAACTCCCGGGGTGCCAACAGGCCTCGCATCTTCGGCGCGCGCAGACGTTCGATGAGCGACTCCAGGTCACCACTCAGGCGACCGCGTCTCCAGACCTGCCCCTGTACACTGTCCAACAGGCTGAAGAATCGGGATAACGCGATGCCGAAAGGCACGATGATATTCGCCCCACACGACATCAACAGACGCTCGTCGCGATATCGCAGGCAGGGCTCCATTTCCCGGATAACGATTTTCAACGCCGTACCGCAACGCTCGCGCAGCTCGTACAATTCCCGCGCCAGTACTTCCACCTGCTGATCACTGTCGACAGCCACGATAACGCTCGCGGCTCGGGCCAGGGCCGCCGCTTCCAGCAGGTCGACGCGCCGTTCGAATAGACGCCAGTGTTCCGACAGCGCCGTGGCACCTTCCAGCACGATGCGTTGGGCAAGATAAATGCGCTGGTCATCGGTGCGTGTCGGTAGCGCAACGGCCTGTTCGGTCCGAGCCAGACTGAAACCCGTGGCTTGCAGATCGAGTTCGTACGCCTGGGCCCCACAGACGCCTCGCTCGTTGAGCCAAAAGTGCGACTGATAGTGGATAACGCCGTCTCGCCGATACAACTGCGCCAGACCGGACAGATGCTCATTGAGACGAACCAGCTCGGAATGCAGGTCGGGGGCCTCACCATGGCACAGCACCAAGAGCGTGCAACGTTGTTCGCGCAACCAGCGCCTCACCGTGCTGCACCACTGCCGCAACTGCACCGCATCAAAGGCCTGCCAGCCACCGGCCGGCAGCATCAACAACACGAGGCTGCCCGGCACCGTTGCAGCGCGCGTCAACTCGCCGGGCAGCGACTTGAGCGCCCGGCGGATGGAGGTCTTGGACACTTCAAAAACCCGCAACTCATCGGGACCGGACCGTTCGCCCAAGGCGCTTATCATTTGATCGGGGTGATGGCCGCACCAGACCAGACTCGCCCGGTACTGCTCGGGCAAGGCCGCCAGACTCTGGAGCGCCAACGCTTCGACATCGCGGACACGGTCGACAGCCACCCAGTACAGTCCTCCTTGACGCATCAACAACTGCTCCTCCGGCAGATCCCGGATTACCAAGGAAACCTGACTCAAGCGCACGCCCCTCCCCTTACAAGTGATGAACGCATGACGGGGCATTCCGAATGCCATGGATCAACACCCAGGCAATCGGTCAAGGCAACGCAGCGACAAACACGATCACCGTTCAGCTTCGGAAGCGGCGATATTAAAACAGTGGCGATGATGCCGAGGATAAGGCGCGGGGACTATCAGATGCGCCTGATTTTAACTAGGCAAAGGGATTACGCTTGTAGGGCTACCCCTACCCCGCACTCCCCTTCAGACTTTGAAATGACCAACCATCATTTGCAATTGATTTCCCAGCCGCGCCAACTCGACACTTGAGGCCGCCGTTTCGTCACTGGCGGCGGCGGTCTGCTCGCAAACGTCACGCACACTCGTAATGCTGCGGCTGATCTCGTCGGCCACGACCCTCTGTTGCTCGGATGACGCCGCTATCCGTTGGTTCATCGATTGAATGTCCGACGCCGTGCGAGTGATGCTGGCCAGTGACAAACCAGCATTTCGGGTCAGATCGACACAGCTGTTAGTCAGGCTACGGCTGTTTTTCATCACGAGGGCCACCCGCTCGGTTCCGCTCTGCAAGCCGGCAACCAAGTCTTCAATCTCTTCGGTGGATCTCTGGGTCCGCTGGGCCAAGCCACGGACTTCGTCGGCCACCACAGCAAAACCGCGTCCTGCGTCACCGGCACGAGCGGCCTCGATGGCGGCATTGAGCGCCAACAGATTGGTCTGCTCGGCCACCGCTTTGATGACGTCCATCACGCTGCCGATCTTTTTGCTCTCCTGTTGCAGCACGGCCACGGCTTCGCTGGAACGGACAACTTCCGTGGCCAGGTTGTCGATGTGTGCAATGACCTGAGCAACTACCCTGTCGCCTTCGCGCGCCTCGTCGTCGGCGGCCGCGGCCGCTTGCGAGGCCTGCTGGGCGTTACGCGCGACTTCCTGCCCCTTGGCGGTCATTTCACGCATGGCGGTGACGACCTGATCGGTCTCGATTTTCTGATGGTTGACCCCGACACTCGTTTGCTCGGTCACGGCCGACAGTTCTTCTGCCGCACTGGCGATCTGCGTCACGCCATCGCGAACACCGCCGATCAGGTTGCGCAAGGTCTCGCCCATGTGTTGGATGCCTTGTTGCAGCACGCCCAGTTCGTCGCGGCGGGTGACCACCAGATTACGCGTGAGGTCGCCGGCGGCAATGCATTCAATTGCATCGAGAGTCTCGCGAATTGGACGGGTAATCTGGCGACTGATGATGATTGCGGCCAAGATACCCAGCAACAAAGCGGCTCCCGCGGTACCGCCGAGGAGGATCTTGGCTTGTTGGGAGGCCTGGTTGCGCTTCACAACCTGCTCGCCCGCCATCTGTTTACACAACTCAAACAACCGAGCCACTTCCCGGTCCAGAGTCTCCTGCGCCTGTTGGACAGCAAGCTGTGCATCGTGCAACGGCCCGACGTCAGCGCTATCCGCATCGCCGGCCAGTTGCTTGCGAGTGACTTCACGAACCTCGAGGGCACGGCTGAAATGGTTGAACGCCTCACGATAATTGCCGGCAATCTTGATACTTTCTTCTATCACCTCGATATCTCGGGGTAATTTATGCAATGCGCGAGCCCGCAGCAGATTTTGATCGAGAGTGTCCAATTGCCTGAGTACGGCAGCAGTACCTACAGAGCCATTATTCAGGGTGTAAAACAGACGCGCGATGCGCAGGTCCTTGGCGGTCTTTTCAACTTCCAATATCGATATTTGCTTGTCTGCACGCGCGCTCAAGGTGTCCAACCCGGACCAACCGGCAAAGGCGATGATCAACGTCAGCAGCAAGACCAAAGAGAAGCCCAATACAAGCTTCAGATTAACGCTCAGATTACCCAACAGTTTATTCATCTAAATTTTCCTCGTAGAGCCTCGCACTCTCTAAGTTCAAGCGACACCTACCGGTCATGCTGGAGAATCGGTCGCTCGGCTATCAGCGATAAAAAAAAGAGTACGGGCAATTCCCAGGAAACCTTGGAGTTCAATTATCAGCCTCGTATCCTGATGCCCCGCTCACTTTCTCCAGCGTGGCAAGTTCATTCACCGAGAGCACATGGCCGATGTCCAGCAGAATGATGAAACGGTCGCCGACCTTGCCCATACCATGAATGAAGTCAGCGCGCACATGCGCACCGAAGGCCGGTGGCGGCTCGATGGCCGCCGGGTCAATCTCCAACACCTCATTCACCGCGTCGACCAATATGCCGATCACTTGGCGCTCGGCGACCTGGTCCACCTCGAGAATTACGATGCAGGTACGCCGTCCGATCTCCATCTGCCGACCACCGAACCGCACCCCCAGATCAATCACCGGCACTACCGCCCCGCGCAGGTTAATGACCCCGCGAATGCTGGGTGGCATCATCGGTACGCCGGTGAGCCGGCCGTATTCGATGATCTCCTTGACGCTGAGCGTGCCCACGGCGAACTGCTCACCCGCGAGGGTGAAGGTCAGGTACTGTCGGGGTTGCGGCGCGCCGTTGGGGCTATGCTCCTTGATCAACCGGCTCATGGCATCACTCCAGGAAGCGCACGAAACCGGCGGGTAAGGCCGAGTCGCGACTGTTAACCAGCGCCTTGCCCGGGGAGGACACGGATAGGGTCGGCTTCGCCCCACCGGCTTCTGCGTTGCGCTCGCTTTCACTATGGCGGGCGAGGGTGAAGAAGCCCATCACTTGCTGCAGCTGTTCAGCCTGACTGCTCATTTGCTCGGCGGTGGCGGCCAACTCCTCGGAGGCCGAGGCGTTCTGCTGGGTGATCTGGTTGAGTTGATTCATCGCCGTGTTGATCTGGCCGACGCCGGAGGATTGCTCTTCGGAAGCTGCGGCGATTTCCTGGACCAGGTCGCTGGTCCTGGCGATACCGGGGACGATCTCGTCGAGCAGGCTGCCCGCGCGCTCGGCCAGGGCCACCGAGTTCTTGGCTACCTCGCCGATTTCCTGGGCAGCGACCTGACTGCGCTCGGCCAGCTTGCGCACCTCGGCGGCGACCACCGCAAAACCTTTACCATGCTCACCGGCACGGGCGGCCTCGATGGCAGCGTTGAGGGCCAGCAGGTTGGTCTGGTAAGCGATGTCGTCGATGATACCGATCTTATCGGCGATGCTCTTCATCGCGCTGACGGTGTCCTTGACCGCCTCGCCACCCTCGCGGGCCTGTTTGGTGGCCTTGCCGGCCATGACATCGGTGAGCCGGGCGTTCTCGGTATTCTGCTCGATGGAGGCGGACATCTGCTCGACACTGGCAGATGTCTGCTCGACACTGGCGGCCTGTTCGCTTGAGGCCTGGCTCATCGATTGGGCGGTGGCGGAGACTTCCTCCGAGGCACTGCTCAGGGCGTTGGCCGAACCGCGCACCTCACCAATGACCTGCGAGAGTTTTCCCACCATGGCTTTGATGGCGAACAACATGCTGGCGCTATCACCGGCCCGGGTCTGCACCTCCACGGTCATGTCGCCGCCGGCAATCTTCGATACCACCTCCACCACATAGGCCGGCTCGCCGCCAAGCTGCTTGAGCAAGGTGCGCAGAAACAGCAGCCCGAATCCGATCGAGAATAGCGCAACCAAAACAGCCGTTATGATCGAAATGGTGCGGATGAACGATGCAGCCTCCTCTTGTGCCTCGATCTTGCTCTTGGCCTTCAAGTCCTGTGCGCTCTTGAGTTCGGACAGCGTACTGAAGGCCTTCACTGCGTTGTCCTTGACCTCACTCAGGTTGATCTCGCCGCCACGCTTGATGTCACCGGCCTCGATAGCTTCAACCTGGTGTTCCATACCCTTGCGCATACGCGCATAGGCCTCACCCAAAGTATTGACCGACGTCGCCGTGGTCGAATCGGCCAATGCGTTCAACTCACCCAGCAACTGGTCGACCTTGTTGAAGTGCTCGGTGTTCTGGGCTTTCCACTCGGCGATGGCGCTCGGACTCCCAATGGCAATCATTCGCAGGATATTGATGTCCACGCGCGTAAGTAGCCCATCAATCTGACCGATGGTCGATGCCACATGGTAGTCGTTGTCATACAGACTATGGATGTCGGCAGTAGCGGCTGCCTGACGACCTAGCAGAAACATTGTCAACCCCCCAAAGGCCAGAATGACCGAGGCGAGCAAGATGCTAATTTTTTGTCTGATGGTCCAATTGTTCACGAAGTGAATTCCAAATAATGGTTTGTGGTGAGAAAGGTTCGGGAAAAGCGTTGTCCACACACCGAGCTTTAGGATCATCGATTGCCGTGCAACCCTCAGGTCGCGGGTAATTGGTGAAACGCCGGCCAATACCGAACATGCCTCCATTACAAGTCAGGTCAAGCAGGAGCAACGGGCACACCCGGATGTTTAGCTGCGAGCCAGGGCATGCTTTTGAGCGAGTTTCAAGCCCCCATGATTCAGACTCGAAGCGTTTGCCGGCAATCAGTAGCCGCTTATTTTTTGGTAGGGCAAATCCGCACCATCCAGGGGGACGCCGACCAACTCGCTGAGCGTGCCTTTGGTTGAAACGACAACGACTTTCTACGTTATCCACAAAGGCCTGCCACACCGCGGCTTCACGCAACTGAAACCCGCCCTCTGAAGTTTTCCAAACTGCAAAAACTTGCTGTGCGGATTTACGGTTCAAACCCGAAACTGGCCCAGCAGACGATTCAGGTGACCGGCCAATTGCCGCAGATTCTGGCTGGCGGCACTGGTTCGTTCGCCGGCCTGAGCGTTTTCCTGTGCGAGGCCGGTGGCCTGGGTGACGTTGCGGTTGATGTCTTCGACCGCCTGAGATTGTTGAGAGATCGCACTGGCAATGGAGGCATTGAGCCCGGTCAGGTTACGCAGGGAATGGCCTATTTGATCCAGGCTGCGGCTGGCCAGGTTGGCTTGTTCGATGGTGAGTTGCGAACCCTGGCGGCTCTCGTCGATCACCTTGACCGCGGCATCGGAGTTACGCTGCAGGGTTTCGATCATGCCCTGGATCTCGGTGGTCGATAGCTGAGTGCGCTGAGCCAGCATGCGGACTTCGTCCGCCACCACGGCAAAGCCGCGACCCTGCTCTCCCGCCCTCGCCGCTTCGATGGCGGCATTGAGGGCAAGCAGGTTGGTTTGTTCCGCAATGGCGCGAATCACTTCAAGCACCCTTCCGATCTGGGTACTTTCCTGCGAGAGGGTCTGAATAACCGCCACCGCTTGCTCGATGGTCCCTGACAGCTGCTCGATCTGCCGTGAACAATTGTCAATACTGCTTTGCCCCAACCGGGCTCGCTCATCGGCGTCACGCACTTCCCCGGCGGCCTGTTCGGCATTCTTCGCCACATCCTGGACGCCGTACGTCACCTCATCGATCGCCGCAGCCACCCGCTCCATCTGTTGTGACTGCTGCACGCTGTGGCCCTGGCTTTCGGTGGCGATGGCATTCAGTGAAGCCGATGCCTGATTCAGTGCATTGGCCGCTTGCAACGACTGCTCGATCACGCCGCGCAGTTTTCCAGTGAAACCGTTGAAGTGACCGGCCAGTGCGGTCAGCTCATCTTGACCGCGAGCGTCCAGTTGACGCGTAAGGTCGCCGTCTCCGCCGGCGATATCGGCCATCGCGCGCACCGCGTCGCTCAATGGCCGGGTGATGCTCTTGCTGATCAGTATGATCAGGCCGCCCAGCAGCAGGCCGATGCCCAGGAACACAGCGGCAGCTTTCCACATCTGAGCACGAAACGCGGCTTGCACGTCATCGGTGTACGCGCCTGAGCCCAACACCCAGGCCCATGGCTGGAACAGCTGGACATAAGAGACTTTCCCCACTGGCTCGCTGGCGCCCGGTTTGGGCCAGCGGTAGTCCACAAAACCACCGCCCTTGCTCTTGGCGACCGCGACCATGTCCATGAACAGGGCCTTGCCGTCCGGATCCTTGAATCCAGAGAGGTCCTGACCGTCGAGCTTGGCATTGGTCGGATGCATCAACATCTTCGGCCCGAGATCATTGATCCACAAATAGTTATCACCGTCATAACGCAGCTTGCGCACCATAACGATGGCTTGTTTCTGTGCCTCTTCGCGGCTCAGTGCACCGGTCTTTTCCAAACCGTGGTAGTGCTCAAGTATGTTCATGGTGACTTCAACCACTTGCCGGGTCTTTTGTTCCTTGGCGGCATAGTCCTCGATGTAGATCTGGCGCAACATCGTCAAACCGAGCAAAAGAAGCATGGTCATGGCAAGCAGGAGTACGATCCATAGCCGACGGCTGATGGGCATGTTGCGAAGAATTTTCATTTGAATGTTCGATCCTCATGAGGCGAAGGTGATTTTTCAGGCTCCGGGCTCGGGCCTCTTTTCAGCTGCACAGCCCATCCCCCTTACAGAGCCGTCAGTGCCCATCGATATAAGTGGGTTCTCTGGGAAAGCTTGTATTCATCGCCTGCCGGTCATGCCCGCGAGGATCGCCGCGGGGATCTCACCGAGGGGGAGCATCCGCTCTACCGCGCCCAACTTGAACGCCTCCTTCGGCATGCCGAAAACGACGCAGCTGTCCTCGTCCTGGGCAAGGGTTCGTGCACCCGCCTCGCGCATTTCCTTCAAGCCGCGCGCACCGTCGTCGCCCATACCGGTCATGATGATCCCCAGCGCGTTGCCGCCGGCCGCACGGGCAGTGGAGCGAAACAGCACGTCGACCGAAGGGCGGTGCCGACTGACCGGCGGGCCGTCGCGAACCTCCACGTGATATTGGGCACCACTTCGTGTTAGCAGCATGTGCCGCCCACCGGGGGCGATCAACGCGCGCCCTGGGGTTACCCGGTCACCATTGCGCGCCTCCAGCACCTCGATCCGACACAGCCTATTCAGCCGCTCGGCGAAGGCCGCGGTGAAGCGTTCCGGCATGTGCTGAACGATGACCAGGCCGGGACAGGCCCGCGGCAAGCGCGTAAGTATCGCTTCCAACGCCTGGGTGCCGCCGGTGGAGGTGCCGATGGCCACCAGCGTCTCGGTGGTCTGTGCCATCGCCAGACTTGCGGCTGGCAGGATCGCGTCGGCGGACAATTTGACAGCAGCCTGGGGGACCAGACGGCGCAGGTTGGCCCGCGCCGCGCTCTGGATGGCCTGGACCAGTTCGTCAACGGCTTCGTGGAGGAATTGCTTGAGCCCCAGCCTGGGTTTGCTGACGATACCGACCGCGCCTTCCGCCAGCGCTTGCAGGGTGGTCTGCGCCCCAGCCTCGGTCAGCGTAGAACAGATCACCACCGGAGTCGGTCGCTCAGCCATCAGTTTCCTCAGGAACGTGATGCCGTCCATGCGTGGCATTTCCACGTCCAGCACCAACACATCGGGCCATTGCCGCTGCATTTTCTCCAGGGCGAACAACGGATCGGCGGCCGCGCCGATCACCTCGATCCCCGGCTGTGCGGCGAGCACGGCCGACAGCACCTGGCGCACCACGGCGGAGTCGTCGACGATCATGACCTTGATGGGCGTCATGCGCGCGTCCCCTGGCGTGGGTCCAGTGCCGGCGAAACATGCTTGAGCGAGACATGGCCGCTCCACAGGTCGAAGATAAGGTTGCGGTGGCCCACCCCCTCCACATGGGCACCCCTGCACGTCAGACCGTGAACCTGTAGCAACTGCCTGGCGGCGTCGACGTTCTTTTTGCCCACGTGCCTGTCCTTTTGCCTACCGATAGAGGGAAACATGTTGCCGCCGCCGAATAACTGGATGCGGAACTCCATGGGCGAGACGCCGTGAACGCGAGCTTCACGCAGCATCAGCTCGATGGCTTCATCGCCATAACGGCCGTCCAGCTCCCCGGTTGGCGGGTGCGGCCGGGTCGGCAGCATGAAGTGGCACATGCCGCCGATCAGCAGCCTGGGATGCCAACACACCAGAGATACACAGGAGCCCAGCAGAGTCCGGATGCGCGTGTAGCGGTCGCCGAAATACAACTCGCCCGGCTGCAAAAAGATCTCGATGATGCCGTCGGGTCTACGCATGAGGCTTGCGGTAGATGGAAGGGGCCACGACTTTAAGCTCGTCGCAGACACCGTTCAGGCTCTCCGAGTGGCTGACGATGAAATAGCCACCCGGCTTGAGCAACGGCAGCATGCGCCGCACCACTTGACGCTTGGTCTCGAGGTTGAAATAGATCATTACGTTACGCAGGAATATCACCTCGAACTCACCCAGTTCCGGCAGCGCTGAATTCAAATTTATCTGCTGGAAACGCAGACGGTTGCACAACGCCGGGTCTATCAGCAGCTTACCGGCGTGCTCGCCGACTCCCTTGAGGCAATATCGGTTCAACAGCGGCCGTGGAATGTTTTCGGCGTCGGCAATGTCGTACAAGCCCGCGCGGGCCTTTTCCAGCATGCGTGTACTGAGGTCCGAGGCGAACAATTCCCAGGGTCGACTGCCGAGGGCATCGGCCAAGGTCATGGCGATGCTGTAGGGCTCCTCGCCGGAGGAGCAGGCGCCACTCCAGACGCGCAAGCTGGAACGGTCGAGCAACTCCGGCAGGATCCGCTCACGGAGGAAGTCGAAATGCTTCGGCTCGCGAAAAAAGTAGGTTTCGTTGGTGGTCAACAGGTCCACCGCGACCTGCAGTTCCGCGCGCTCGCTCATCAGCAGGCGAAAGTATTCGCCATAGCCGGACAGCCCATGCTGGCGGACGCGCTTGGCCAGGCGACCGCTGACCAGCGGCTTCTTGGCATCGGACATGCTGATCCCGGCAATCTCGAAAATCATGCCGCGAAACTGCTGGAACTCTTTATCGGAGAGCACCGGATTATTCATTTTCAGGTCACCTTGGGCCGAGGGCGAGGAACTCATTGGCAGAAAGGCCTTGCCCGATATCCAGCAAGGTGACGCCCTGATTGTCGATCGTGACGGTGCCGCGAATGAAATCGCTCGCAATTCCGCTGTTCGATGTTGCCGGCGACTGGATGTCCAGCGCAGGGATCGGCAACACGTTGACAACCGCATCGACCAGAACACCGATCATCTGCATGCCGTCGTCGCGCATCACTTCGAAAATGATGATGCTGGTGCCTGAACCGATCTCTATCGGCGGCCAACCGAAATGTGAACCCAAGTCGATCACCGGCACCAGCGCATCGCGAAATCTGATCGCCCGACGCAACCGCTTCGATGTACCGGACCCGGCAACGATTCGAGCGGCTCCGACGATCGTTTCGACGCTGGATGCACTCACCGCGAACCGCTCGCCACCGAGTGTAAAAAAGAGGTAGTGATTGTTCGCGGCAGGTGTGTCGGCGGTCGACAATGCCCCCCTGTCCATATCGACAAGGAGCTGCTCTGTATCAAGTAATCGAGCAGCGAGCCCGTTCAGCTGGCGCACTTTTTCGTCAAGTTCACCGAGTTCCATGTGTAACCGAACATCGGGTTGCTCGCCGATGGCCCCATAACCCACATGACAACGGGAATCGCCGTCCTCTTGCCCGTCAGAGGGCATCTCGAGGTGCTTTGTCGCAAGCACTTGCGAGATAGCGCTGAGTTGTTCGATCGCGTATCGATTGAAACGCTCGAGGTCGTCGGACCCGGCATCGACCAGCGACGCAGTTGGAACACTTGCCTGCCTGTCGATGCGCCGCTCCGACCGGTGGCGAATGCTCAGGACGACGAGTATCAGGATGCCTAGCGCCAGGGACGCAAGTAGCCAGAACACCAGGTTGCCGGCGTCAATCAATGAGCTCATTGCATTGCTCCTGACCGCGCACGCTCGTGGTGACCCTCAAGCGTGAAAAACCCCATCAATCGCTGCAATCGCTCGGCCTGTGTGTCGATCTGCCAATCTTCACCGTCAGTGCCTTCGACCACAGCGAGCACCTGCTCGCTGCTGACGTTGTCCGACCGGAACAAAACCCGGTTGTATTCATCCAGCACCGCCATGAAACCACTGTCCAGGATATTGGTGCGGCCTACGGCTTCCCGAAGCGCTTGCAGTTCGATCTTATAACCGACATACCAGATACCGATGACTGCGCCGCGAGCGTCGAAGATCGGTTCATACCCGGCCAGGTAAGGATGGCCGAGCACGTCGACCAGACCATAGAACGCTCTCTCCTGGCGGATGGCTGCAATGGCCTTGCCTTTCGGGTCCAGTCGAGTGCCGATCGCCCGCCGCCCATCATCGAGCATGACGTTGGTCGAAATGCGCACGAAATCTTCGCCGTTCCTGGCGAACAAGGTCGCGCTGCCCCCACCCATATCGGCGGTTACAGAGTCGACGATACGGAAGTCGCTGGCCTGGGGATGCCCTCCGAGCAGCAAGTCGGGAACAGCGACATTGTTGACCAGGACATCCGAGCCCAGGCTTGCGCCGCCCATCGACGTACTACGCTCTTGCAATAAACGCATCCCATTCTTCACACGGTCGCGCAGCAGCGTGTCGGTGACTTGCAGAAGCTCTTCCACGCTTTTGAGCTTTTCCTCGTTCAAAAGCTTGAGGTCCGCGTGGGCGACGTCGATTTCATGCAGCCCCACGAAGAACCCACCACCGATCATTGACAACGCGATAGGGAATGTAACCGCGATCATCAGGCGCGCAGAAATGCTCATACGAACTTTAGAGGTCAACTATCCGACTCTCCGAACTCAAGCGCCTCGCTCACCTCATCCAACGCAGCGAGCTCACCCACGGAAAGCAACCGGCCGATGTCCAGAAGAATCACCAGACGGCCGTCGACCTTGCCCATTCCCTGGATGAAATCGGTGCGCACATGCCCGCCGAAGGCCGGCGGCGGCTCGATGTCCGACAGATTGATTTCCAACACTTCGTTCACTGCATCGACCAATATGCCAATGACCTGTTGCTGATTGCCGCGATCCACTTCGAGAATGACGATGCAGGTGCGCCGGCCGACTTCGGTCGGCCGTCCACCGAAGCGCACCTCTAGATCGATCACCGGCACCACTGCCCCACGCAGATTGATCACGCCGCGGATGCTGGGTGGCATCATCGGCACACCGGTGAGTTCACCGTACTCAATGATCTCCTTCACACTCAACGTGCCCACGGCAAACTGTTCGCCGGCCAGGGTGAAGGTCAGATACTGTCGGATCTGCAGGGAGGCTACGTGATTGTCCAGCTTGATCGACTGTCCCACGGCATCACTCCTGGAAACGCACGAAACCGCTCGGCACCGCCGAATTATCAGTTTCAGCCACGCCGCTGATGGCCGGCAGGCTGGTAACTACCCTGGACCTGGCAGAGGCAGTCAAGAGAGGCGCGCCGCGCTCATGTTCACCGTGGCCCGCAAGGCTGAAAAAACTCATCAGTTGCTGCAACTGCTCGGCCTGTCCGCTCATTTCCTCGGCGGTGGCGGCCAGCTCCTCTGAGGCAGAGGCGTTTTGTTGGGTGATCTGGTTGAGCTGGTTCATCGCCGTATTGATCTGGCCCACGCCAGAGGATTGTTCGGCGGATGCGGCGGCAATTTCCTGGACCAGCTCGCTGGTCTTTGCAATGCCCGGAACAATCTCATCGAGCAGGCTGCCGGCGCGCTCGGCCAGGGCCACCGACCCCTTGGCAACCTCACCGATTTCCTGGGCGGCAACCTGGCTGCGCTCAGCCAGCTTACGCACCTCGGCGGCGACCACGGCAAAGCCTTTGCCATGCTCACCGGCACGGGCAGCCTCGATAGCAGCGTTGAGCGCGAGCAGGTTGGTCTGGTAGGCGATGTCATCGATGATGCCGATCCTTTCCGCGATGCTCTTCATCGCGCTGACCGTGTCCTTGACCGCCACGCCGCCTTCAACGGCCTGTTTGGCCGCGTTGCCCGCCATACCGTCGGTGACCCGGGCGTTTGCGGTGTTTTGCTCGATGGAAGCGGACATCTGCTCGACCGAGGCCGAGGTTTCCTCGACGCTGGCTGCCTGCTCGCTGGAGGCCTGACTCAAGGACTGTGCGGTAGCGGAAACCTCCTCGGAAGCGCTGGTCAAGGCATTGGCCGATCCACGCACCTCGCCGATGATTTGCGAAAGTTTCTCTACCATGCTCTTCATCGCGGCGAGCATGCTGCTGGTATCGTTATTACGTAGAGGGATGGTTACACCGAGATCCCCCGCTGCAACCCTGGAGAGCACCTGCGCCGCAAACGCCGGCTCGCCGCCCAACTGCCGGAGCAAACCACGGATAATAAGGAAGGCGATCAAGACTGAAACCAATACCGCTGCAATCAGCAGACCGATGAGAATCTGCTGCGCTCTGTTTGCGGCCACGTCACTTTGATCGTAAGCCTCTTTTGCCAACTGGTCGTTGAAATCGACGATATCTGACAACAGATCATCAACGACCTGAAACAACTGCGTGGTCTCGTTATTCATGAGATCCGTAGCTTTCAGGTTATCGGTTTGCGCGAGGGTCAAGACCTTCTTGGCCGAAGACTCATAAGGGCCCCAGGCGGCATCAAATTTCTTCAGCAGGTCCCTTTCGCGATCAGTCAGATAGGTCTTGCTATATTTATCGAGCAGCTCTGCCATCTTCGCTTTATTTCCATTCATACTCTCAACAATATTGCCCTGCTCGGCCTTGTCGGAAATCAAGTAGTCATAAAGCCCACGATTATGGTAAATGGCCTGCATGTTGGCATTCGCCACGTCTTTGATAGGGGTCAGGTTATTGGCGTACATTTCGTTGAGCATGGTGTTGATGTTATTGCCACCCGCCAAACCAACCAGCGCAATAATCAATGTAATTAATATGACGGACGCGAATCCCAAGCCCAGCTTCGTCGCAACGAAAACACTCTTCATTACTTTACGACCCTTTAATAAAACAACTGTTTAGGCGCTGACGAAGTCGCGCTTGCCATAGACACCCTGCTCTCCTGCCGTCAGGAGGCAGGCGACAAGTGGGGTCGCGACGAAGACTGGAGGATGCGTGGACCACGGCATGATCTATTGCCATGCTTGATACGGATCCGCCCTATACCGATCGAGCCGCTGGCAGGCAGCGATGCCGCTCGCTACGCGACGAAAGATTCGCAGCAAAATGCCAGCAGGCATGATGTAGGTTCTAACCAACAATCAGCCATCAGACCCTGCTGGTTTTTCAGTGAGCATTTTGGAGACGATAGTAAGGATTGCCCTACATTAAGCACGGCATGCTGTAGCTGGAAGTGCAACTACACCTGCCCACCGACTGATCACCCACCTGGCCCAAAGGCTTAACTGGCCATGAACAACGAAGGTAAGGCGCCCCTCTACATCTCAACCTGAGCGCCCTCGCTGTCAGCCGACTCGACGGTCAATTGAAGCGGAACGTTCTGGGTCCGACCAGGCTATCGAGACCCACGACCAGAAACACGATGCCCAACTTTGCGTAGCACTTTCAATGCTGAACAACCGTTTCTTAGGTGTTTTCCGTGGCCAGGCGCCTAGCATTACGTTCCAGTTGCCGATGGACACGCGGATCGATGCCCCCTAGCGACCAGCGCCCTGGCAACATCACGCAGAGCGCGAGCATCTCGTAAGGCTAATTTCAGGATGGGTACCGAGAGAAATACGGGGTTACTTATCCGCCCAGGAAAAGCGGAAGTGCCAGTACTTGTCGCCTTTCGTATTCACGAAAAGAGCAAGGCCGTTGTAGTCAGGAAGGGTGTAGTCCTTGGCACGGGGTTTTGCGAGCCGGACTGCATTATCGGTGAGAGCCATCGTACAATCTCCGTCTCGTTTGAATAGAGGAGATTTTTACGGTTTCCAGTGAGGCGAGAACCACGAAAAAGTGATTTACCAAATGCCGAATTGATGTACAAAAAAATGTACTAAAAAATCGTGGCTAGTCGTGGTACCAAGTGGAACTTACCGGAAACAAAAAAGAGACCGAAGTCTCTTTTTTTAATTTCTACAGACTTCAATAGAAGCCAATAGAACAATAATTGGAGCGGGAAACGAGACTCGAACTCGCGACCCCGACCTTGGCAAGGTCGTGCTCTACCAACTGAGCTATTCCCGCGTCTTGGTGTGGCGCATTCTATAGATTCAGATTACGCCGTCAACCCTTTGATTCAAAAAAGTTTTATTTCGAGTCCACGTCGGTCCGCAGATGCGGCCAGGCGGCGCGCAGGTATTGGACCATCGACCACAGTGTCAGGCCGGCGGAAATCAGCAGCAGTGCATAGCCCATCAGTACCCAGAAGCTGAAGTCCGAGGGGTTGGCCAGCAGGATGACCAGGGCGAGCATCTGCGCGGCGGTTTTCCATTTGCCGAGGTTCGACACCGCGACCTGGGCGCGAGCACCCAGCTCGGCCATCCACTCGCGCAGTGCCGAGACGACGATTTCACGGCCGATGATCACTGCCGCCGGCAAGGTCAGCCAGAGGTTGCCGTGTTCCTGCACCAGCAGCACCAGGGCCACTGCGACCATCAGCTTGTCGGCCACCGGATCGAGGAAAGCGCCGAACGGTGTGCTCTGCTCCAGGCGGCGAGCCAGGTAACCGTCCAGCCAGTCCGTCGCAGCGGCGAAAGCGAAGACCGAAGCGGAGGCCACGTAGCTCCAGTGGTACGGCAAATAGAACAGCAATATGAAGATCGGAATGAGCAGGACGCGTAGAACGGTAAGCAGATTTGGGATATTCATCGGCACAACTGGCTGCGAGGTTGACGGGCATTCTACTCGCTATGCAGGTTCGCATAAATCGACTCTGCGAGCTTTTTACTGATACCGGGAGCTTTGGCGATCTCTTCGATGCTGGCACGAGACAGCTCCTGCAATCCACCGAAATGTTTCAACAAGTCCCGTCGCCGTGTCGGGCCGACCCCTGCCACGCCTTCCAGGGTGGAGGTGCGGCGAGTCTTGCCACGGCGGGCGCGGTGGCCGGTGATGGCGAACCGGTGGGCTTCGTCACGGATCTGCTGGATCAGGTGCAACGCCGGGGAATCCCCTTTCAGGGTGAATTCATGGGCCGCATCGTTCAGGTACAGGGTCTCGAAACCGGCCTTGCGCGTGGCACCCTTGGCCACGCCCAGGAGGATCAGGTCGGGAACCATCAGTTCATTGAGCACGTCGCGGGCCATGGACAGTTGCCCTTTGCCACCGTCCACCAGCAGGATGTCCGGGAGCTTGCCCTCCCCGTCCTTCAGCTTGCCGAAGCGTCGCATCAGTGCCTGGTGCATCGCCGCATAGTCGTCGCCGGCGGTCACGCCTTCGATGTTATAGCGGCGGTAATCGGACTTGATCGGGCCTTCCGGGCCGAACACCACGCAGGACGCCACGGTGGCCTCGCCACTGGAGTGGCTGATGTCATAACACTCCAGCCGCTGCGGTGGTTCGTCCAGGTTGAGGACATCGGCCAAGGCATCGAACCGCGCCGCGACGTGCTGGCGGTTCGCCAAGCGCGCGCCCAGGGCCTGTTCGGCATTGGTGACCGCCAGTTGTTGCCAGCGCGCCCGGGTGCCGCGCACGCGGTGGCTGATGGTCAGCTCGCGACCGCGAAGCGTATGGATGGCTTCAATCAGGGTCGGGAAGTCCTCGTGGACCACATTGACGATCAATTCGCTCGGCAGGTCGCGTTCCGGACTGCTGACGTAGTATTGGCCGAGAAACGCCGACATGACCTCGGCCACGTCTTCCTCGATACCTACCTGGGGGAAGAAGTTCTTGCTGCCAAGCACGCGGCCACCCCGCACGCTGATCAGATGCACGCATGCACCGCCCGGGTTGATGAACGACGCGATCACATCGACGTCGCCGCTGCCACCCTCCATGCTCTGCTGGTCCTGTACACGGCGCAGCAGACCAATCTGGTCGCGCAACTCGGCGGCCTTTTCAAACTCCAGATTGATCGCAGCCTCTTCCATCGCGGTCGACAACTCATCGGCCAGCGCATTGCTACGACCTTCCAGGAACATCACCGAGTGACGCACGTCCTCAGCATAGACTTCGGGCTCGACAAACCCCACACAAGGCGCCTTGCAGCGCTTGATCTGATATTGCAGGCAGGGCCGGGTGCGGTTCTTGTAATAGCTGTCTTCACACTGGCGCACAAAGAAGGTCTTTTGCAGCAGGCTCAGGCTTTCACGAATCGCACCGGCGCTGGGGTAAGGGCCGAAATAGCGGCCCTTGGCCTTTTTCGCGCCACGGTGAATGCTCAGGCGCGGGAACGCCCCATCGGACAGGAACACGTAGGGGTAGGATTTATCATCCCGCAGCAGAATGTTATACGGCGGCCGCCACTCCTTGATCAGCGTCTGCTCGAGCAGCAGCGCCTCGGTTTCGTTGGCGGTGATCGTGGTTTCGATCTGCGCGATGCGCCCCACCAGCGCGGCGGTCTTGGGGGCCAGGCCGGTCTTGCGAAAGTAGCTGGCCAGGCGCTTCTTGAGATTCTTGGCCTTGCCCACGTACAGCAGGCGTGCGTCGCCGTCGAACATGCGGTACACGCCGGGACGGCCACTGCATGTGGACAGGAAAGCACTGGGATCAAACAGTTCGGTCATTATCAGGCGCTGGCATCGACCATGCCATGACGCACTGCCAGCAGCGTCAGCTCGACATCACTGCTGATCGAAAGCTTCTCGAAGATACGGTAACGGTAGGTGTTGACGGTTTTCGGCGACAGGCACAGTTTATCGGAGATGATCTGCACTTTTTGACAACCGACTATCATCAAGGCGATCTGGATTTCCCGCTCCGACAACGCATCGAAGGGCGATTCATTGGTCGGCTGGAATGATTTGATCGCCAACTGCTGGGCGATCTGCGGGCTGATGTAGCGCTGCCCGGCGAACACCAGGCGGATGGCCTGGACCATCTCGTTCAAGCCGGCGCCCTTGGTGAGGTAACCCGCCGCGCCCGCTTGCAGCAACCGGGTCGGGAACGGATCTTCCTCACAGACGGTTACCGCGACCACCTTGATGTCCGGGTGACTGCGCAGCAGCTTGCGCGTGGCCTCAAGACCGCCGATGCCAGGCATCTTCACGTCCATGAGGACCACATCGGGTTTCAATTCACGCGCCTTGATCAGGGACTCTTCCCCGGATTCGGCCTGACCAACCACCTGCAGACCGTCGATGTCAGCCAGCATTCGTGTAATGCCCGTACGAACGAGATCATGGTCATCGACCACTAACACCCTAATCAAGCAGACACCTCACCATTCGGTCTTATATGGACTGCCTCACACCTTAGCAAAAAGCTTCCGGCAGACCTAGCGCCAAGGGGCATTAAAAAGTTACAGCAAGTCTTCCCGGGACAAGCTATCCGAGGCCTCAAGCCTCAGCGTCTCGCTGCATTCTCAGGAAACACTCATCCTCACCCGCGACGTATAGCCCCATGCGTTCATAGAGCTTCCTGGCCGGATTGTCCTTGAACACCGTCAGGCGCAACGCCGGGCGCCGCTCCAACGCGACCATGTCCCATGCCTGTCCAATCGCCCATGTCCCGGCGCCCTGCCCCCGGAACGCCGGGGCGATCTGTAATTCCCGGATATACAAGGCCCTGGCATCGCGGCTCAGACTGACAAACCCCAGCACCCGGTCCTCGCGGCAGATCAGCCAGTTCTGGCGAATGATCCATGCCAGGTCAAATGCCTCGTCCTGCCAGAGCAAATCATGGCGCAGGTAATACGGCAGCATGTTGGCGCAGGTCAGTTGCCGGGCGAAATCGATGTCTGTGGTGGTGGCCGCACGCCACTGGAAACTCATGGGTACCTCGTCAAAACAACGCCAACGAAATTTGCGAGCCGAATGACAGCATCCAGGCGCAAGACCAGAGTTTGTCATAATGTCAGCCAGACTCAATGCCACGAACAATTGCATCTCGGCGATAGAAACTTCTTATTGAATCGGAGCCCCAGCCTCGGTAAGCTCGGGACCATTCATCGGAGACAGACCATGTTCAACGCCCTCTCACCGCTTCAAGCCGTCAGCGCCCCGCGCTCGGTTGCGGCTGCCCGGGCGAACAGCGTTGCTGCTCCGGCCAACTTTTATTTTGGGTATTGGTTTAGCCACTGGCGCGCCTGATACCCAACCGGCGCCCACTTTAACGGGTCGCCTTCCAGAGTTCATAAACCCCCGGTCGGCCTCCCGACCGGGGGTTTTGTTTTTTCAGCCCTGTATTTTTGCAACACCGACAACTTTGAGGGTCAAGCCATGAACTACGCCACTTATTACCGTTACGACTTTTGCGCCTGGCGATTTACCAGCCTCCGCTCGGGACAGCCTGCCGCCTCCGATCGGTCACCTATCGGTGGCATGCCAACACTTAAGGCCAGTACGGCCAACTGTCGAACACCCCACTAGGGCCGGCGCGGGAACGAACCCGCTGCACGCCCAGGAAGCCAGATCATGAATTCGTCCGTCTCCGCTTTGCCGCTGTCCACGCTCAACCCTGCCAATGAAGCCCTGACCCTGCGTCTGCCCAGCTCGTTGCAGCTCAAACATCAAGTCCCCCTCAGCCACGCGTTGAGCCAACAAGTCGACGCCCATCGCCAGGCCGTCCGTGCAATCCTGGACGGTGAGGATGCTCGCCTGCTGGTCATTGTTGGCCCGTGCTCCATCCACGACCCGAGATCCGCCCTTGAATACGCCGCCAACCTGGCGCGCCTGGCCCGCGAGGTGAGCAACAGCATGCTCCTGGTGATGCGCGCCTACGTGGAAAAGCCCCGCACGACCGTGGGCTGGAAAGGCCTGGCGTACGATCCCGACCTGGATGGTAGCGATGACATGGCGGGCGGCCTGACACTGTCCCGGGAACTGATGCGGGAAATGCTGCAGCTCGGCCTGCCCGTCGCCACCGAACTGTTGCAACCCATGGCCGCCAACTACTTCGACGACCTGCTCAGTTGGGTCGCCATTGGCGCACGCACCACCGAATCGCAGATCCACCGGGAAATGGCCAGCGGCCTCGGCATACCCGTCGGCTTCAAGAACGGCACCGACGGCGGCGTCGGGATCGCCTGCGACGCCATGCGCTCCGCCGCCCACCCTCACCGGCATTTCGGCGTCGACGGCCAGGGGCATCCGGCAATCATCCAGACCCAGGGCAACCCCGACACCCACCTGGTGCTGCGGGGTGGACACCGCGGCCCGAACTACGACCGCCAGAGCGTCGCGCAGATACACAATGATCTGAACCGCCTGAAGATACCGGCCCGGATCATGGTGGATTGCAGTCACGCCAACAGCGGCAAGGATCCCTCGCGCCAGCCGGAGGTATTCAACGACGTGCTGGCGCAGCGGCTGCAAGGGAACCGCGCGTTGATCGGCATGATGATCGAGAGCCATCTGTTCGAAGGCTGCCAGCCCATCAGCCCGTCGATGCGCTACGGCGTATCGGTGACTGACGGCTGCCTTGGCTGGGAATCCACCGAGCAACTGCTACGTCAGGCCCACCGTCAGTTGCTATCAGCCACCTGAATGTCGTGCATGCCCTCCTTCGGGAGGGCGTTCGTGGAGCGCACATGAATCTCGACTCCAGCGAAATGCTGGCTCACATCGTCCAGGCGCTCGACCTGATAGCGAACCCGCACCGATCTACCCCGCTGACTCTGCCAATAGTCCGCCGGGACCACGAAGGTCATCGGTTGGCCGACGTTTGACGGGGCGATTTCGCGCTCGCTGACATAGGCGTAGCTGCCATCGCATTGCAGCCAGACCAACTCGCCAATCTCGAATCCGGCATTGTCGATGGTAATGGTTACCCCTTTCTCCTGCTCGTCGACATCCAGCTCACCCTGCTTCACACCCGGGATCCGGGGCGCCCTCAGCGGCGGGCGCACCAGGGCGCCGATGTGCAGCGACAAGGTTTCGGCGCGGCGTACGGAATGGCCGCGCCTGACGACATAAGCCAGCTCCAGGCGATGCCCCAGGTGCGGGGCAATCTGTGCGTGATCTATCCAGAACGAGACTTCGCGGCCGACGGCATGGGCTTCGATGTCCAGTACATCGCGCCAGAGCGCCTTGGAATCCCTGCTGCCGATCAGGATCAGCCGGTCCCCGACAGCCATTCTTGAATAAGGCCGAATGCTCACGCAGGTACCCTCGGGGACACGCTTCGGATCGAGGCTGCCGCCCACCGCATCGGTGGCAACGGCCGGCAGCAGTTGCGGCGCTGCATCACCGATCACCAATTGCAGGGGCTCCGAGTGCATCGGGGCCGGAAGCCGTCTACCGGTGACTTGATAAAAGATGTCCAGCGAGCCGCCGTCCAGCTCGGCGATGTGGGGCTCGCGCACGACGAAGATGACGTCCCGGTCGACCTGTCGTTCTGTGACGGACCGGCGGACCTCATGTCGATACGGCTCGCCGTCCGAATTGAGCCCATGCCAGAACAGCAGCACTTCATCGCCGCACGTCATCATCGGATAGGGTTTGAGAGTAATGGCAACCTTGCTCCAGGCCGGGTTGATCACCCCGCCCTTTGCCGCCGCCAGGATGGGGGCCCGGAGTTTCGTCCGAGCGCTGAGCCGGGCTCGCCGGCCAAATGGGTCAGTGGTCATGTATGGGTTCCAATCCTTGGATGAAGACGCCCTTTCCTGTAACGGCGTCTGACAGAGCCATTAAAACCTGCTCCTCGCAAACCCGCAGTCAGACAAGACGACAGCGCGGGTGGTCCCTTGCACTTGAGACTGTAGCTGCATGCAACCGGGTCTATCAGACGCATCCCGAAACCAAACACATCATTCGGCCACTTTTCTGATTCTTCCCGCCTTCTCTAGTCCGTTTTCGGTCGGCCACAGCGGTTTCTTCCTACACCCCGGCGCAAGAGGCTGCATTACAGTGGTGTCGCAAATTCAACATGAACCTCTTCGAAAAAGGTACGAACATGCAACGGAATGCAACCACTCAATTTCCTATCCTGTTGGTACATGGTTTGTTCGGGTTTGACAGGGTCGCTGGCTCCGAACTTTTCCTGGGCATCAAGCAGGCACTGCGCAGCGCCGGCGCCCGGGCATTCATCCCATACCTGTCGGCCACCTACGCCAATGAGGCTCGCGGTGAAGAGTTGCTACTCCAGATCGATCGGGTCCTGAGCGGAACCGGGGCCACCAGGGTCAACCTGATCGGGCACGGCCAAGGCGCATTGGCGTCCCGCTATGCCGCTGCGCTGGCGCCCGGAAAGGTCGCCTCGGTGACCTCGGTCAGCGGGCCCAACCACGGCTCGGAACTGGCCGACTTCCTGCGCAAGGCCCTCACGCCCGGACGCCTGCCGGAGCACGTCGCGAGCAGGGTCGCCACATTGTTTGTCGACTTTATTGCGCTGCTCGGCGGCCAGGCACGACTCCCACACAACGCCATCGCCGCATTGGCGGCACTGACCACTGAAGGCGTTGGCGCATTCAACGATAAATACCCGCAAGGCCTGCCCAGGAACTGGGGAAGCAAGGGACCGGAGCTGGTCAACGGCGTGCGCTACTACTCCTGGAGCGGCACGCTGCAAGAAACACCCGGCGCAGAGCCCAAGGCGACGGATCCCTTCCAGGTGTTCTGCCGGGCCTTCTCCGAATATTTCATCACCGAAGCCGGACAGAACGACGGGCTGGTGGGGCGCTTCAGCTCGCACCTGGGCAGGGTCATCCGCTCCGACTATCCGATGGATCATCTGCAGGCCATCCATCATCCGTCCGGGTGCACGCACAAGGGGACAACCCCGCTGGAACTTTATGTACGGCACGCCGAACGCCTGCGCAAAGCGGGGCTGTAATCGGCAGGTTCAAGGTTTTGACGCATTTTTGACAACAACCGTCCAGTGATTCCGGTAGGCTCACCCCCTTTAAACCTGTTGAAAGGAAATTCCCATGGCAAAAGCCACTGCCCGCCACATCCTGGTTTCCAGCGAAGACAAGTGCAACGAACTCAAGACCCAGATCGAAGCCGGTGCCGATTTCGCCGAAATCGCGAAAGCCAACTCCACGTGCCCGTCCAGCCGTCAGGGCGGCGACCTGGGTTCGTTCAGCCCAGGCCAGATGGTCAAAGAATTCGACACCGTGGTGTTCAGCGCACCGATCAACGTGGTACAGGGCCCGGTCAAGACCCAGTTCGGCTATCACTTGCTGGAAGTGACCAGCCGCCAGGACTGAGCGTGACGGTGGTGAGGGAACTTGCTCCCTCGCCACCGCAGTTTCTCGCACCACTCCTTGACCATAGGGCTGGCGATCAGCGCGCCGCTCGCGTAAAAATCGTGGTCATCGATCACCCGGCTTTAAGGCTGACAATGCGACTGGTGTTTCCCTCTCTGTTTCTGGCTGCCGCGCTCCTGCTGACAGGCGCCGCCGGTGTGTCTGCCGCACCACAACATGCCCTGACCGTCTATGGTGAACCGGCCAAGTACCCCGAAGGCTTCAGCCATTTCGCCTATGCCAATCCCCAGGCTCCCAAGGGTGGCACCCTGCGCCGCTCGGCCATCGAGATCGGCCAGTTCGATCACGTGCTGCCCTACATCGACAAAGGCATCGGGGTCAGTCAGATCGACGGCATGCTGTATTCGCCCCTGGCCCAACGCTCCCTGGATGAGCCCTACACCGTCTACGGCCTGGTGGCACAAAGCATGGAACGCGCGGATGACGGCCTGTCCCTGCGCTTCTACCTGAACCCCAAGGCCCGCTTTGCCGACGGCAAGCCCATCACCGCCGAAGACGTGCGCTACAGCTTCGAGCTGCTGATGACCCAGGGCAGCCTGCGCTATCGCACCCAGTTCGCGGCCGTCAAAGGCGTCGAAGTCGAAGGCGAGCGCACCGTTCGCTTCGATTTCAAGAGCAACGAAAACCGCACCCTGCCCCTGGATATCGCCACCCTGCCGGTGTTTCCCGAGCATTGGTGGAAAACCCGCGACTTTGCCAGCGGAGGTGGCTATGAAGCGCCGCTGGGCAGCGGGCCGTACCGGGTCGGCAAGGTCGATTCCGGGCGCAGCATCACCTTCGAACGCAACGCCGACTGGTGGGGCAAGGACCTGCCGGTCAGCCGAGGGCTCTATAACTTCGATCATTTCAGCATCGAGTACTTCGGCGACACCGACGTGGCGCGCCAGGTACTGCGTGGCGGCGCCTACGACTACAACCGCGAATTCTCCGCCACGGGTTTTTCCATCGGCTACGACAGCCCGGCGCTGCGCGACGGGCGCCTGCAGAAAGCCCACCTGGCCACCGAAGCCCCACAAACGGCCCAGGGCTTCGTGTTCAATCTGCAAAAGCCGCAGTTCCAGGATCGCCGCGTACGCCAGGCCCTGGCGATGCTCTGGGATTTCGAATGGAGCAACCGGCAGATGATGCGCAACCTCTATGTACGCCAGCAGAGCTTCTTCTCCAACACCGACCTGGCTGCCCGAGAGCTGCCCGATGCGAGCGAACTGGCGATCCTTGAACCGCTGCGCGGGAAAGTCCCCGACGAGGTTTTCACCCAGGTGTTCCAGGCGCCGAAGACCGACGGCAGCGGCGTGATCCGCGACAAGCAATTGCAGGCCCTGGCACTGCTGGAACAGGCCGGCTGGAAACCCGATGGTGATCGCCTGGTCAATGCCGAGGGCGAGCCGCTGAGTTTCACCTTCCTCAACAGCCAGAACGGCATGGACCGCCTGCTGCTGCCCTACAAACGCACGCTGGCGCAGATCGGCATCGACATGAGCATCCGGCGCATCGACCCATCCCAGTACGTCAACCGCCTGATGAGTCGCGACTACGACATGATCGTCACCGGTTACCCGGTCAGCACCTCGCCCGGCACCGAGCTCTACAATTACTTCGGTTCGGCGGCAGCCAACGACCCGGGTGCCAACAACTACATGGCATTGCAGAATCCTGCTGTCGATGCACTGATCGACGGGCTGGTCAAGGCCACCACCCAGGACGACATGCTCCGTCACGCCCACGCGCTGGACCGGGTGCTGCAATGGAACTACTACTGGATTCCCAACTACTACCCACCGGGCAGCTCGACCGTATGGTGGAACCGCTTCGGCATGCCCAAGGTGCAAGCCGCCAATGACGAGGCCATCGAGAGCTGGTGGGAAGTCAGCACCACGCCCTTGACCAATGAGCAGATGACCGCCGAGCGAATCAGGCGTGGTACCTCTGGAGGGCGTCACTGATGTGGGCTTATATCGCACGACGCCTGCTGCTGATCATCCCGACCCTGGTGATCATCCTGCTGGTCAATTTCGTCATCGTCCAGGCGGCCCCGGGCGGCCCGGTGGAACAGGCCATCGCCCACCTGCAAGGCATCGGTGGCGCCAGCGTCGGCAGCTCTGGCAATGCCATGACCGGCAGCTCCCGGGCCAGCCGCGGCCTGGATCCGCAACTGATCAAGGACATCGAAAAACAATACGGCTTCGACAAACCGGCCCATGAACGCCTGTGGCTGATGCTCAGCAGCTACGCCCGCCTGGACTTCGGCAAGAGTTTCTTCCGGGGCGCCACGGTCACCGACCTGATCCTGGAAAAGATGCCGGTGACCATTTCCCTCGGGTTGTGGGCGACGCTGATCACCTACCTGGTGTCGATTCCACTGGGCATCCGCAAGGCGGTGCATCACGGGTCGGCCTTCGATATCTGGAGCAGCACGGCGATCATCATCGGTTATGCGATGCCGGCGTTCCTCTTCGCAATGTTCCTGATCGTGATGTTCGCGGGCGGGACGTCGCTGAACTGGTTTCCGGTGCGCGGACTGGTGTCGGACAACTTCGAATCGCTGTCGACCCTGGGCAAGATCACCGATTACTTCTGGCACCTGGTGCTGCCGGTCACATCATTGGTGATCGGCGGCTTCGCCACCCTGACCATCCTGACCAAGAACTCGTTCCTCAATGAAATCACCCGCCAATACGTGGTCACGGCGCGAGCCAAGGGCATGAGCGAACGACGGGTGCTGTACGGGCACGTGTTCCGCAACGCCATGCTGTTGGTGGTGTCGGGAATTCCCCAGGCGTTCATCAGCGTGTTCTTCGCCGGATCGTTGCTGATCGAGGTGATCTTCTCCCTCGATGGCCTGGGCCGCATGAGCTATGAGGCAGCCGTATCCCGGGACTATCCGGTGGTATTCGGTTCGCTGTTCATCTTCACGCTGTTCGGCCTGCTGATCAAACTCATCGGCGACCTCTGCTACACCCTGGTGGACCCGCGCATCGACTTCGCCGCGAGGAACGCCTGATGCTCAGATTCTCGCCCCTGGGCCGACGGCGTTTCGAGCGTTTCAAGAAGAACCGCCGCGGCTGGTGGTCGCTGTGGCTGTTCATCGGTCTGTTCATCCTGACCCTGGGCGGCGAGCTGATCGCCAATGACAAGCCCCTGGTGGTGAGCTATCAGCACTCGCTGTACTTCCCGGTGTTCAAGCGCTACACCGAACAGGAATTTGGCGGGCAGCTACCGTTCCAGGCCGACTACCGCAGCAGCTACGTGCAGAACCTGATCCGCAAGGACGGCGGCTGGCTGCTGTTCCCGCCGATCCCGTTCAGCGACGACACCCCCAACTACGACCTCAACCAACCGGCCCCGAGCCCGCCCACCTCGGTGAACTGGCTGGGCACCGACGACCAGTCCCGTGACGTACTGGCCCGGGTGATCTTCGGCGCCCGGGTATCGATCCTGTTCGCCCTGGCGCTGACGGCCATCAGCGCGCTGATCGGCATCGCCGCCGGGGCGTTGCAGGGGTATTACGGCGGCTGGGTGGACCTGTTGGGCCAACGCCTGCTGGAAGTCTGGTCCGGGCTGCCGGTGCTCTATCTGCTGATCATCCTCTCCGGTTTCGTCGAGCCGAATTTCTGGTGGTTGCTGGGGATCATGGCGCTGTTCTCCTGGCTGGCCCTGGTGGACGTGGTCCGCGCCGAGTTCCTGCGCGGGCGCAACCTCGAATACGTCAAGGCCGCCAGGGCCCTGGGCCTGACTGACCGCAAGGTGATCGTGCGGCACATCCTGCCCAACGCGATGAACGCGACCCTGAGTTATCTGCCGTTCATCCTCACCGGAGCGATCTCCACCCTCACCGCCCTGGACTTCCTCGGCTTCGGCATGCCGGCCGGCAGCGCGTCCCTGGGCGAGTTGATTGCGCAAGGCAAACAGAACCTGCAAGCACCCTGGCTGGGACTGACGGCATTCTTCACCCTGGCCTTGATTCTTTCCCTGTTGGTGTTCATTGGCGAGGCTTTGCGTGATGCATTCGATCCCAGGTCCTGATCTGGACGTGCGTGACAACCTGATCGAAATCCGCGACCTGAGCGTGGTCTTCAACGACCACGCCGTCGTGCGCAACCTGTGCCTGGATATCCGCCCCGGCGAGTGTCTGGCCCTGGTGGGTGAATCGGGCTCCGGCAAATCGGTGACGGCCCATTCGATCCTGCAACTGCTGCCGCCAACCGAGAGCCGTACCAGCGGCAGTATTCGCTATCGCGGCCAGGAACTGGTCGGTGCCCAGGCCAGCACCCTGCGGGCGCTGCGCGGCAACCGCATTGCGATGATCTTCCAGGAGCCGATGACCTCCCTCAACCCGCTGCACAGCGTCGAAAAGCAGATCGGCGAAACCCTGATGCTGCACAAGGGCCTGGGCGGCAAAGCAGCACGCCAGCGCATCCTGGAACTGCTGGCCCTGGTGGGCATCCAGAAACCCGTCGAACGGCTCAAGGCCTACCCGCACCAGCTCTCCGGCGGCCAGCGGCAACGGGTCATGATTGCTATGGCCCTGGCCTGTGAACCAGAGCTGTTGATCGCCGACGAACCAACCACGGCGCTGGACGTGACCGTGCAACGCAAAATCCTGCTGCTGCTCAAGTCCCTCCAGCAACGGCTCGGCATGTCTTTGCTGTTGATCAGCCACGACCTGAACCTGGTGCGCAGCATCGCCCAGCGGGTGTGCGTTATGAAGGCCGGGGAAATCGTCGAGCAGGCGCCGTGCGAAACCCTCTTCAGCGCGCCGAAGCATCCCTACAGCTGTGAACTGCTGCACGCCGAACCGGAGGGTGAAGCCCTGCCCCGGGACGAGCGCGAAGACGTGCTGCAGGTCCAGGACCTGCGAGTCAGCTTCGCCCTGGGCGGCGGGTTGTTCCGGCGCAAGGAATACCTGCGCGCCGTCGACGGCATCAGCCTGAACATCCAGCGCGGCAAAACCCTGGGCATCGTCGGCGAATCCGGCTCCGGCAAGTCCACACTCGGCCAGGCGATCCTGCGGCTGATCGAATCCGAAGGCAGCATCCGCTTCCAGGGTGAAGCCCTCGACGCGCTGTCGCAGAAAGAACTGCGGCCGTGGCGCAAGCAGATGCAGGTGGTGTTCCAGGACCCGTTCGGTAGCCTCAGTCCACGGATGTCGGTGCAGCAGATCATCAGCGAAGGCCTTGAAGTCCACAGTCCGTCCAGCGCCCAGGAGTGCGAGGCCCGGGTTATCCAGGCCCTCAACGAAGTCGGCCTCGACCCGCAGAGTCGCCATCGCTACCCACACGAATTTTCCGGCGGCCAACGCCAGCGCATCGCCATTGCCCGGGCCCTGGTGCTCAAGCCGGCCCTGATCCTGCTGGACGAGCCTACCTCGGCACTGGATCGTACCGTGCAGAAACAAGTGGTCGCCCTGCTCCGCCAGCTCCAGGAGAAGCACGGCCTGACCTACTTGTTCATCAGCCATGACCTGGCGGTGGTGCGCGCCCTGGCCCATGACATGATCGTGATCAAGGACGGCAAGGTGGTCGAATGCGGCGCCAGCCATGAGGTGTTCGACGCACCCAAACACCCTTACACCAAGGAGCTGTTGGCGGCGGCGCATCCGGGGTGGGCATAATGCGGCGCATGACTTGACACCGTGTCGCGCCCATCGCGAGCAGGCTCGCTCCCACATTGGAATGCGGTCACCTGTGGGAGCGAGCCTGCTCGCGATGGCGGCCTGACAGGCAATACACAACCCGGACCAGACCATGACCCCCACCGAAAACCTCAAGGACTACCAGCGCGTACGCACCCTGGCGATTCGCTCCTTGTTCGAGATCATCGAACAGTCCAGCGAAGGCACGGTGATCGTCGACCGTGACGCCAACATCGTCTGGATGAACGAGCGCTACGCCCGGCGCTTCGGCCTGAACTCGGCCCAGGAAGCCATTGGCCGGGCCTGCGAGAGCGTGATCCCCGGTAGCCTGCTACGGGAAGTGGTGCGCACCGGGCGACCGATCCTGCTGGACATGCAGGAGATGCCCAAGGAGCCGCTGGTGGTCATGCGCCTGCCAATCCATGACAGCACCGGCGCGGTCATCGGCGCCATCGGCTTTGCCTTGTTCGGTGAACTGCATAGCCTGTCGCCGATGCTCAAGCGCTACCAGAGTATGCAGGAAGAACTGGCCTCGACCCGTTCGCTGCTGCGGGCGCGGCAGACCAAGTACAACTTCGCCCATTTCATTGGCACCAGCAGCGCCGGCCTGGAGGTCAAGCGCCGCGCCCGCCGTAGCGCCAGCACCGATTCCCCGGTGTTGCTGCTCGGCGAAACCGGCACCGGCAAGGAGCTGCTGGCCCAGGCGATCCACAGCGCCTCGCCACGGGCGCACAAGGCATTCGTCAGCATCAACAGCGCGGCGATTCCCGAATCGCTGTTGGAAGCCGAGTTCTTCGGCACCGCGCCCGGAGCGTTCACCGGGGCCGACCGCAAGGGCCGCGCCGGCAAGCTGCAGATCGCCCAGGGCGGCACGTTGTTCCTCGACGAGATCGGCGACATGCCGCTGCCGCTGCAAAGCAAACTGCTGCGGGTGCTGCAGGAAAAGGAATATGAACCGGTGGGGTCCAACGAAGTGCTGCAAAGCGATGTCCGTGTAATCGCTGCCACGTCCATGGATCTGGAAGCGGCGATCAAGCGCGGTGAGTTCCGCGCCGACCTGTACTACCGCCTCAATGTGCTGCCGATCCAGGTCCCGCCTCTGCGCGAGCGCCTGGATGACCTGCCGGCCCTGAGCGAGGCGATCCTCGAAGACCTGCGCAGCCAGCACGAACTTAACCCCGACGCCCTCGATCTGTTGGGGCAACACGCCTGGCCAGGCAACATCCGCGAGCTGCGCAACGTGCTGGAGCGGGCCGCGCTGCTCAGCGATAACCTGCAACTCACCGCTGCCGACATCCACGCGGCCATCGGCACATTCACGCCGGTGACCCGCACAGCCAGCGCGAACCTGGAGTCATTGCCTCAGGAAACCTTCGCCCAGGCTCGGGCCCGATTCGACCGTCAGCTGATCGAAACCACCCTCGCGCAGTGCGGCGGCAAGGTGATCGAAGCGGCGGAGCGGTTGGGGCTGGGGCGGTCGACGTTGTACAAGAAGATGGTGGCGTTGGGGATTGCAGAGTCTCCATAAAGAGACAACATATCTCTGTTTTTAGACTAGCTATTTTTTGAGTGCTTCGCACTCATCGCGAGCAGGCTCGCTCCCACAGTGGAGCGCATTCCTCAGCAATACCCCACTTCCCTGTGGGAGCGAGCCTGCTCGCGATGAGGCCAGTAGCCTCTCAAAAAATCTCAAAACAGAGACAAAGTTTTTCACCACTCTAATCAACCATTAAAAATCCCTATATATTTCAACAAGTTAAACAACTGGCATAAAAATGGCTAAACAGTCTCCCACCGCTTCACCACAACAATAACAATCCCAGGAGACACACCATGAGTGTGATCATTGCCTTGGCGGCCCTCGCGCTGCTGATGGTTGCCGCCTACCGTGGCTACAGCGTCATCCTCTTCGCCCCCATCGCCGCCCTCGGCGCCGTCCTGCTTACCGACCCCTCCGCCGTCGCCCCTGCCTTCACCGGAGTGTTCATGGAGAAAATGGTCGGGTTCATCAAACTGTATTTCCCGGTGTTCCTGCTCGGCGCGGTGTTCGGCAAGCTGATCGAGTTGTCGGGCTTCTCCCGCTCCATCGTGGCCGCGGCGATTCGCTTGCTGGGCACGCGCCAGGCGATGCTGGTGATCGTGCTGGTCTGCGCCTTGCTGACCTATGGCGGTGTGTCGCTGTTCGTCGTGGTGTTCGCGGTGTATCCGTTCGCCGCCGAAATGTTCCGCCAGAGCAATATCCCCAAGCGCCTGATCCCGGCCACCATCGCCCTCGGTGCGTTTTCCTTCACCATGGACGCCCTGCCCGGCACGCCGCAGATCCAGAACATCATCCCCAGCACCTTCTTCAACACCACCGCCTGGGCCGCGCCGTGGCTGGGTGTGATCGGCACGTTGTTCGTGTTCAGCATCGGCATGCTGTTCCTGCAACGCCAGCGCAACAAGGCCCAGCGCGTGGGCGAAGGCTACGGCACCGAACTGCGCAACGAGCCGGAAACCGCCGAAGACATCAAGCTGCCCAACCCGTGGATCGCCGTTTCGCCGCTGCTGGCGGTCGGCATCATGAACCTGCTGTTCACCCAGTGGATCCCCCAGTGGTACGGCAAGACCCACAGCCTGGCGCTGCCGGGCATGGCGGCACCGGTGACCAGCGACGTGGCCAAACTCACCGCGATCTGGGCGGTACAGGCCGCATTGTTGGTGGGCATCATCATGGTCCTGCTGTTCGGCTACCGGGCCATTCGCAGCAAGCTGGCCGAAGGCAGTAAAAGTGCGGTAGGCGGTGCGCTGCTCGCGGCGATGAATACCGCCTCGGAATACGGCTTCGGCGCGGTCATCGCCTCGCTGCCGGGCTTCCTGGTACTGGCCGACTGGCTCAAGAGCATTCCCAACCCACTGGTCAACGAAGCCGTGACCGTGACGCTGCTGGCGGGCATCACCGGCTCCGCGTCGGGTGGCATGAGCATCGCCCTGGCGGCGATGTCCGAAACCTTCATCAGCGCCGCCCATGCCGCCAACATTCCCTTGGAAGTGCTGCACCGGGTTGCAGCCATGGCCAGCGGCGGCATGGACACCCTGCCTCACAACGGCGCGGTGATCACCTTGCTGGCGGTCACCGGGCTGACCCACCGCGAAGCCTACAAAGACATTTTCTGCATTACGCTGATCAAGACCCTCGCGGTTTTCGTGGTGATCGGTGTGTTCTACGCCACTGGCATTGTATGAGGTTCCTATGACGACCACTCTTTCCGGCAAGACTGCCCTGGTTACCGGCTCTACCAGCGGCATCGGCCTGGGCATCGCCCTGAGCCTGGCCAAGGCCGGCGCCAACTTGATCCTCAACGGCTTTGGCGATGCGTCGGCGGTGATCGCCGAAGTGCAGCAATTCGGCGGCAAGGTTGGCCATCATCCGGCCGATGTCAGTGACCCGGCACAGATCGCCGACATGCTCGCCTATGCCGAGCGGGACTTCGGCGGCGTCGACATCCTGGTGAACAACGCCGGCATCCAGCATGTGGCCGCCGTCGAGGATTTCCCGGTGGAGCGCTGGGACTCGATCATCGCTATCAACCTGTCCTCGGTGTTCCATGCCACCCGCCTGAGCTTGCCGGGGATGCGCAGCAAAGGCTGGGGTCGGATCGTCAACATCGCCTCGGTACACGGCCAAGTCGGCTCGGTGGGCAAGGCCGCCTATGTCGCGGCCAAGCACGGGGTGATCGGCCTGACCAAGGTGGTCGGCCTGGAAACCGCCACCAGCAACGTCACCTGTAACGCCATCTGTCCGGGCTGGGTGTTGACCCCGCTGGTGCAGAAACAGATCGACGATCGCATCGCCAGCGGCATCGACCCGCAACAGGCCCAGCACGACCTGCTGGCCGAGAAACAGCCGTCCCTGGACTTCGTCACCCCACCGCAACTGGGGGAACTGGTGCTGTTCCTGTGCAGCGAAGCCGGCAGCCAGGTGCGTGGCGCGGCGTGGAATATCGATGGTGGGTGGTTGGCTCAATAAGTCCCGGCGACTACCTTGGCGAGGGGATTTATCCCCTCGCCACAAGATCGGATTCCACCTGACGCCCCGGCTCGCTCTATAGTTTGTGTGTACATAAAGAATAAGAGGCACGCCATGTCCGACACCCTCTGGCAACCCAGCCCTGAACGCATCGCGCGGTCGCGCATGAATGCCTTTCGCCGGCTCATTAACGAACGGCACCACCTGCAACTCAATGACTATCCCGCCCTTCACGCCTGGAGCATTGACCAGCGCGAAGCGTTCTGGCAGGCCATCGTCGATTTCTTCGAGATCCGCTTTCACCAGGCGCCCATCGAGGTACTGCAGGAAGGCACGCACATGCCCAGCGCCCGTTGGTTCCCAGGGGCGACGCTGAACTTTGCCGAACACTTGCTGCGCCGTCGCGACACCGCGACGGCGGTGGTGGCCATCGACGAAAACGGCGGCCAGGAACAACTGACCTGGGACGAGCTCGCTGCCCACGTCGCCGGTCTGCAAAAAAGCTTGCAAGCGGCCGGTGTCACCCAAGGCGACCGTGTCGCCGCGTGCATGCCTAACACCTGGCAGACCCTGGTGGCCATGCTTGCCACCACCAGCCTGGGGGCGATCTGGTCCTGTTCGTCGCCGGACTTCGGCACCCAGGGGGTGATCGACCGTTTCGGCCAGATCGAGCCCAAGGTGCTGATTACCTGCGCCGGTTACCGCTACGCCGGCAAGGTCATCGACCAGCGGCCCAAGGTCAACGAAATCCTCGAACGGCTGCCCTCGCTGCAACAGCTGATCGTGCTGCCCTATGCCCAGCCGGACGCCAGTGTTGAGGATTTCAGGACCGCGGCCAGCGTCGCGCTGTGGGACGGGTTCTATCAAGCCGGCGGCGAGCCGCAATTCGTTGCCGTGCCGTTCGACCATCCGCTGTACATCCTGTACTCCAGCGGCACCACCGGTGTACCGAAGTGCATCGTCCACGGTACCGGCGGCGTGCTGCTGCAACACGTCAAAGAGCATGGACTGCACGTCGACCTCGATACCGAGGACCGGCTGTTCTACTACACCACCTGCGGTTGGATGATGTGGAACTGGCTGGTGTCTGCCCTCGCGGTCGGCAGTGCGGTGGTGCTTTATGACGGTTCACCGTTCCACCCCGGCCCCGAGCGCTTGCTGGACCTGATCGACCAGCAGCGCATCAGTGTGTTCGGCACCAGCCCCAAGTTCCTGGCCGCCCTGGAGAGCCAGGGCTTGAAGCCGCGGCAGACCCACGACCTGGGCAGCCTCAGGACCCTGCTCTCGACCGGCTCGGCACTGGCGCCCCACAGCTACGATTACGTGTACCGCGACTTCAAGCCCGACGTTTGCCTGGCTTCGATGTCTGGTGGCACCGACATCGTGTCCTGCTTCGTCAACGGCAACCCACTGTCGGCGGTGCGGCGCGGCGAAATGCAGGGCAAGAGCCTGGGCATGGCGGTACAGGTCTGGAACGAAGCCGGAAAGGCCGTCATCGGCGAGAAAGGTGAACTGGTGTGCACCCGGCATTTCCCGGCGATGCCCATTGGCTTGTGGAACGACCCCCGGCAGGAAAAGCTCCGTGCGTCCTACTTCAGCCAGTTCCCCGGCGTATGGGCCCAAGGCGATTACGCCGAGGAACTGCCCCATGGCGGTTTCCTGATCCATGGCCGCTCCGACGCGGTGCTCAACCCCGGTGGCGTGCGCATCGGTACGGCGGAGATCTATCGCCAGGTGGAAAAGGTCGAACAGGTGCTGGACAGCGTCGCCATCGGCCAGCAATGGCAGGGGGATGTGCGGGTGGTGCTGTTCGTGCGTCTGCGAGAGGGCCTGGTCCTGGATGACGCCCTGGAGCAGCGGATCCGCCAGGTCATCCGCGCCAACACCACGCCGCGCCATGTACCGGCGAAGATCCTGGCGGTCAACGATATACCGCGGACCATCAGTGGCAAGGTGGTGGAGCTGGCGGTGCGCAACGTGGTGCATGGCGAAGTGGTGAAAAACACCGACGCCCTGGCCAACCCGCAGGCGCTGGAGCAGTTTCGGGATCGGCCGGAGCTGCTCACTTAGCCACAGTAACCAGTCTCCTGTGGCAAGGGGATTTATCTGTGGCGAGGGGATTCATCCCCTCGCCACAGGGAATGTGCCAACCCCCATCAATCCATCAACCCCCACTCCCCCGCCGCCTGATCGGCCGCAGGCGCGGCACCCGACTCGGCATGCAGCTTCAATCGCAACCGCAGGTTGTTCGCCGAATCGGCGTTCTTCAGGGCTTCTTCCTCATCGAGCACCCCTTCGACCACCAGGTTGAACAAGGCCTGGTCAAAGGTCTGCATGCCCAGCTCTTCCGACTTTTCCATGATGCCCTTGAGTTCGCCCAACTCGTTGCGCCGGATCAGGTCGGCCACCGTGGGCGAACCGAGCATGACCTCCACCGCGGCTCGGCGCTGGCCGGTACGGGTGCGCACCAGGCGCTGGGACACGAATGCCAGGAGGTTGTTGCCCAGGTCGCTCAACAGTTGCGGCCGGCGTTCTTCCGGAAAAAAGTTGATCACCCGGTCCAAGGCCTGATTGGCGTTGTGGGCATGCAGAGTGGAAATCACCAGGTGCCCGGTGTCGGCAAAGGCCAGGGCGTGCTCCATGGTTTCACGGTCGCGAATCTCGCCGATCAGCACCACATCCGGTGCCTGGCGCAAGGTGTTCTTGAGGGCGGCCTGGAAACTGCGGGTGTCGACACCGACTTCCCGCTGGTTGATGATCGACTTCTTGTGCCGGTGGATGTACTCCACCGGGTCTTCGATGGTGATGATGTGGCCGCTGCTGTTGCGATTACGATAGTCGATCAGCGCCGCCAGGGAAGTGGACTTGCCTGACCCCGTCGCGCCGACGAACAGCATCAGCCCCTGCTTCTGCATGATGGTGTCGAGCAGCACCTTGGGCAGTTTCAGGTCCTCGAAGCGCGGGATGTCCAGCTTGACGTTGCGGATCACCATGGACACGTCATTGCGCTGCTTGAAGATATTGACCCGGAATCGCCCGACACCCGAGAGGGAAATGGCCAGGTTCATTTCCAATTCCCGATCGAACTCAAGACGCTGTTCGGCGTCCATCAGAGACTCGGCGAGCCCGGCAATGTCACCGATCTTGAACGCCTGGTTGCCCAGGGGCTTGAGCACGCCTTCGAATTTGGCACACGGCGGCGCCCCGGTGGACAGGTAAAGATCGGAGCCTTCCTGGCTGGCCAGGATGCGTAACAAAGGATCGATTTCCATGGACTGAAACTTCCGCGAGACATCAATGAAACAAGCTGACCCGAGCACGTACCTCTGCAGACCAACCCGCGCTTGCCTTCCTGAGAGAATAGTAGACGCGACACGCCACCCAGGGATTCCGTGATGAACGCAACACCCGCCAGCAGCGGCACACAGCGCCTGATCGAGCGACTGGACTGGAGCTCCAGCCCGCTGGGCGCTGCCCAAACCTGGCCCCAGAGCCTGCGCACCGCCGTGGACATCGTGCTGAACTCGCCGATGCCGATGGCCTTGCTGTGGGGGCCGCAACTGATCCACTTCTACAACGACGCCTTTTCCCGCCTGGCCGGCGATAAACATCCCCAGGCGTTCGGCCAGCCGACCCACACGGCATGGCCTGAACTCAAAAGCGTCAGCGCGCCGATTTATAACGACGTGTTGCAAGGCCGCACGCACGCCAGCCGCGACCAGCAATGGCGCCTGCCCTTTGCCGGCCGCCTCTGCGACCTTTGGTTGGACCTGACCTACAGCCCCGTGCGTAACGAAGGCGGTGCCGTGGCCGGCATTCTGGTCACCGCCATCGAGACCAGCGAGCGGCGACGCCTGGCTCTGGAGTTCGAACGCCGTTCCGAAGCCAGCCTCAAGGCCCAGCAGGAAAGCGAAGAGCGCCTGCAACTTGCTTTGGCGGCGGCCGATGCGCTGGGCACCTGGGACTGGGACATCAGCGAAGACCGCTTCATCGCCGACGCGCATTTCGCCCTCCTGCACGGTGTCGATCCCAGTCTGTCGCGGCAGTTGCCCATCAGTGCCTACCTCGAAGGCGTGCACCCCGAGGATCGGGCGATGGTCGCCCGCAGCATCAAGCACTGCATCACCCACGGGACCGAATATGCCGAAGAGTACCGTCTGTTACAGCCCGACGGCGAACTACGCTGGGTGTTCGTGCGCGGTCGCTGCTACAAGGATCGCCACGGCCGCCCCAGGCGCTTTCTCGGCGCGGCTCTGGACCTGACCGAGCGCAAGCGCACCGAACAGGCCCTGCGCCAGAGCCAGACCGAGCTGCAACTGATCATCAACGCCATGCCGATCCTCATCAGCTACGTGGACCGCGAAGAGCGCTTCCGCCTGAACAACAGCGCCTACCTGGACTGGTTCGGGCTGACCCCGCAGGAACTCTATGGCAAGACCATTCGCGAAGTGATCGGCGAAGAAGGCTATGCGGCTCGCGCCGAACAGATTGCCGCAGCCCTGGCGGGCAAGCCATGCAGCTTTGCCGTGCTGTCGGACCACCGCGACGGCCGGCCGCGACATGCACTGACCAACTACTTGCCTCGCCATGGTGCGGACGGCACGGTGAACGGCTTCTACATTTTTGTGATCGACGAGACCGAGCGCAAGAAAACCGAGGAAGCCCTGCGCAACCTCAACGAAACCCTGGAAGAACGGGTCATCGCCCGCACCCAGCAACTGGCCGAAGCCAACCACCGCCTGCAAAACGAGATGTTCGAACGCGAGCGCGCTGAAGAAGCGTTGCGCCATGCCCAGAAGATGGAGGCCGTGGGCCAGCTCACCGGGGGCATCGCCCACGACTTCAATAACATGCTCACCGGTATTCTCGGCAGCCTGGACCTGATGCAGCGCTACATCGCCAACGGCCGCGTCGACGAGATCGGACGCTTTACCGAAGCGGCGGTGTCATCGGCCAACCGCGCCGCGGCCCTGACCCACCGGCTTTTGGCCTTTTCCCGACGCCAGTCCCTGGACCGCAAGCCGCTGGACGCCAATAGCCTGGTGCTGTCCCTTGAAGACCTGCTGAGCCGAACCACCGGTGACCACATCGCGCTGCGCCTGCAACTGGCCGATGAACTCTGGCCCGTCAGCACCGATGCCAGCCAGTTGGAAAACGCCCTGCTCAACCTGGTGATCAACGCTCGAGATGCGATGCCCGACGGCGGCGAGCTCACCATCGAAACCGCCAATATCTACCTCGACGGCAGCGACATCAGCACCCTGGAACCGGTCAAGCCCGGGGACTACGTGATGATTGCCGTCAGCGACAATGGCAGCGGCATGACTCCGTCCGTGCTGGCAAAGGCATTCGATCCCTTCTTCACCACCAAACCCATCGGCCAGGGCACCGGCCTGGGGCTGTCGATGATCTACGGGTTTGCTCAACAGTCGGGAGGGCTGCTGAACCTGGACAGCGTACCGGGCCAGGGCACACGAGTGCAATTGTACCTGCCGCGGCTGCACGTGGCGCCTGTCGAACCACCGACGCAGCCCACCACCGTGGAGGCTCCAGCCGCAATCGCAGGCGAAACCGTATTGTTGGTGGAAGACGAGCCGGCGGTGCGGATGCTGGTGCTCGATCTGTTGCAGGCGCTGGGGTACACCGCCCTTGAAGCCGAAGACGCCAAGGCCGCCCTGCCGCTGCTGGAGTCGGAGCAGCGTATCGATCTGCTGGTCACCGACGTCGGCCTGCCCGGCATGAATGGCCGGCAGCTGGCGGAAATCGCCCGCCAGTATCGACCCGACCTGAAGGTGTTGTTCATGACCGGTTATGCGCAAAAAGCCGCCGAACGCCAGGGTTTCCTGGAACAGGGCATGGACATGGTCGCCAAGCCTTTCACCTTGGATTTGCTGGCGAACAAGATTCGGACGATGATCAACCATGCCTCCTGAGTTGAGGCATAATCGCCCCCTTTTGTTCAGGTCAGCGCTGCGATGAAAGCCCAAGCCCGCCATATCTTGGTGAAAACCGCCGAAGAAGCCGAACAGCTCAAGCAACGCATCGCCAAGGGCGAAGCGTTCGACGTGCTGGCAAAGAAGTACTCCACCTGCCCCTCCGGCAAACGTGGCGGTGACCTGGGTGAAGTGCGGCCGGGGCAGATGGTCGGGGTGATCGACGCGGTGATCTTCAAGAAGCCACTGCGGGTGGTGCATGGGCCGATCAAGAGCAAGTTCGGGTACCACCTGGTGCAGGTGTTCTACCGGGATTGATGCTGCTCCGAACCTTCTCCTGTGGGAGCGGGCTTGCTCGCGAAAGCGGTGGGTCAGCTGAGATCAATGTAACTGACGCACCGCCTTCGCGAGCAAGCCCGCTCCCACAGTGAACCCTGTGCAGGGCTCAATCTCGGGGAATCAACGCCCCCGGCACCTGGATCACCCGGCTCGCCAACCGATGCCCGGCCTCGGCGGCCTCCACAGGGCTGCCACCCATCAAGCGGCGCGCCAGGTACGCTGCGCTGAACGAGTCCCCGGCCGCCGTGGTGTCCACCACCCGCTCGACCCGCTGGGCCGGTACTTCATACGATTGCCCATCGCACCGGATCAGGCACGCCTCGGCACCGCGCTTGAGCACCACTTCCGGCGTGCCGAGCTGTTGGTAGGCGGCGAACACCGCTTGGCTGTCGGCATGCCCGAATAGCGCCTGCTCGTCGTCCACGGTCAGCAGTGCCAGTTCCACATAAGGCAGTACGCTGCGATAGGCCGCGCGGGCGGCGTCGACCGAGGCCCAGAGCCTGGGCCGATAGTTATTGTCGAACACCACCTGGGCACCTCGGCGACGGGCCTCGATCAAGGTTTCGATGAGCTTGCAGCGCCCCTGCTCGCCCAGTACCGCCAAGGTAATACCGCTGAAATACAGCACGTCGTAATCCGGCAATGCCGCCAGGATCGGCACGGCGGCCGGCGTGGTGAAGCAATCGCGCACTGCCGCTTCGTTGCGCCAGTACAGGAACCGTCGCTCACCAGCCGCATCGGTCTGGATACAGTACAAACCCGGCAAGCGCCCGGGCAGGCGCTGGACCAAATCCAGGCCGATGTTTTCTTCGGCCCAACTGCGGCACATGGCGTCACTGAAACTGTCATCGCCCAAGGCCGTGACGTAATCCACCGATGCCTGGTCGCCCAAGGCGCGGGACAGGTACACCGCCGTGTTCAGGGTGTCACCGCCGAAGCTTTGTTGCAGGCTGCCGTCGGCGCGTTGTTGGAGTTCGATCATGCACTCGCCGATCAGGGCGATGCGGGGGGGTGGTTTGCTCATGGGGTGTCCTGATAGTTTCGTGGTGTTTTGCAGGACGCCTTCGCGAGCAAGCCCGCTCCCACATTTGGACAGTTATGAACACAAGATCCGTGTCCGCCAAAGATCCCCTGTGGGAGCGGGCTTGCTCGCGAAGGCCGCAACGCGGTCTCAAGCCCTAGAAACAAGTCTCCATGCTCTCCACCACCCGCAACCCTTCATCCACCAGGCACCCCACCCGCCACTTGTCGAAGGTCAGGCACGGATGGGAAGTGCCGAACGCAATGATGTCGCCGATCCGTAACTCAACCCCTGGCGCCACCGTCATGAACGCATGCTGGTCCATCACCGCCGTCACCTTGCAGGCGCTCACATCGTCACCGACTACCACGTCGGATCCGGGCTTGTAGCGCTTGAGCGGCACCGGCAGCCCCGCGTCGTAGGCCACGTCGCGCTTGCCCAGGGCGATGACCGCAAAGCCTGGTTCCGGCAGTGCTTGCACATGGGCCCAGACCTCCAGTGCCGGCTGCAGGCCTTCGTGCAGGTCGCTGCGCCGCTCCAGTACACAGCATTGGGCCTCCTTGTAGATGCCATGGTCGTGGGCTACATAACTGCCGGGGCGCAGCACACTGAGGAAACGCCCATGGGCATTGCGGGCCTCGAAGGATTCGGCGATCAAGTCATACCAGGCCGAGCCCGAGGCGGTGATGATCGGTTTATCGAGGGCAAATGCGCCGCTGTCCTGCAACTGCATCGCCAACCCCACCAGGGACGCCGCGAACGCTCGGATGCCGCTGACGGCGTGGTCACCGTGGATCACCCCTTCGTAGCCTTCGATACCGGTCAGGGCCAGCGCCGGTTGCGCCCGGATCGCCTCGGCCAGGGCCAGCACTTCGGCCTCGCTCCGGCAGCCGCAGCGACCACCGACCACCCCGTATTCGATCATCACATTGAGCTTCAAACCGCGAGCGGCAAAGAAAGCCCCCAGATCGGCCACGTTGTCCGGATGATCGACCATGCAGTGGAATTCGAACATCGGGTCGGCCAGCAGGTCGGCGATCAGCGCCATGTTCGGCGTTCCCACCAACTGGTTGGCCATCAGTACTCGCCGCACACCGTGGGCGTAGGCCGCACGGGTTTGCACAGCGGTGGCAAGGGTCATGCCCCAGGCGCCGGCATCGAGCTGGCGGCGGAACAGCGCCGGGGTCATGCTGGTCTTGCCGTGGGGTGCCAGCTCGGCACCGCTGTTGCTGACGAACTGTTGCATCCAGCGAATGTTGTGTTCCAACGCGTCGCGATGCAGCACCAGCGCCGGCAGGCCAACGTCGCGCAACAGGTGAGCGCCGACGGTGGCGGCGCCCTTCTCTACGGCAGCGTCATAAATGGCAGAAGACATGGTCGAACTCCTCTCGCGGTCGCGGGCGACCGCTATGGTCTATTCATTGATGCGCCGGGCCAGGTTGTTGGCGCTGTCGATCAGCACCCGGCGGTAGTCGGCGTAATTGTTCTTGGCGTCGGCCCGGGGGGCGACGATGCACAGGGTCGCAATGGCCACGCCGTCGGGGTCTTTCACCGGTGCGGCGAAGCAGTGGGTGAAGGTGTCGGCAACGCTGTCGAAGGAGAAAAACCCATCGAGGCCGGCCTGGCGAATCTCCTTGAGAAACTGCTCCACCGGCAGACGCTCGCCATCCGGCAGGATGAAGTCGTCGGGGTCGATCAGGTCAACGATCTGCTGATCGCTCAAATGGGCCAGCAGCAGGCGGCCGGAGGCGGTCCAGGGGATAGGTGCGTTTTCACCGATATCCGATGAAATGCGAAAATGCCGCTCGCCTTCCTTCATCAGCGCCACCGTGTATTTGCGCCCGTTGAGCAGGCACATCTGCGCGGTTTCCCGGGTCTGGCGGACGATCTCCTGCAAGGCTTGATCGGCCTCGCGGCTCAAATCGAAATGCCGCAGGTGCGCCTGCCCGAGGAAATACAACTGGCGGCCCAGGTAGACGTGGCCTTCCTTGCCCACCGGCTCGAGGATGCGTCGTTCCAGCAGCGATGCCACCAGCTCGTAGACCGTGGACTTGGGGCTGCCGATGCCGCTGGCGATGTCGTTCGGGCGCAGCGGCTGGCCGATCTCCTTGAGGAAATCAAGGATATCGAACGCCCGATCCAGTCCCCGGGCCCGGCGTTTGATGGTGTCTTCGGTCATGTCATTATTCCTGATCGTTCCCACGCTCTGCGTGGGCAATGCATCCCGTGACGCTCTGCGTCACATCGACAGAGGACGCGGAGCGTCCATGGCGGCATTCCCACGCAGAGCGTGGGAACGATCAATGATCACTTCTTCTTGTAGGCCACACAATCAATCTCAACCTTGCAATCAACCATCATGCTCGCCTGCACACAGGCCCGGGCCGGGGCGTGTTCGGGGCTGAAGTATTCACCGAATACCTTGTTGAAACTCCAGAAGTCCCGCGGGTCATCCAACCACACACCGCAACGCACCACGTCCTCCAGGCCATAGCCCGCCTCTTCGAGAATGGCGATCACATTCTTCATGGTCTGGTGAGTCTGCTCGACAATCCCGCCGGCGATGATCTCGCCATTCACCGCCGGCACCTGGCCGGACACGTGCAGCCAGCCATCGGCCTCGACGGCGCGGGCAAATGGCCGTGGCTGGCCGCCACCCGCGGTGCTGCCGGTCCCGTAGCGCTTGATGCTCATGAGTGGTTCTCCTTGTTCAATGGATTAAAAACGAGTGTTCTTGAGAAATTCCGCCAGGCGCGGTGATTGCGGCCGCTCGAACAGTTCCTTCGGCGGCCCCTGCTCTTCGATGCGGCCCTGGTTCATGAAGACGATCTTGTCGGATACCTCGAAGGCAAAACGCATTTCGTGGGTCACCAGCAGCATGGTCATGCCGTCTTCGGCCAGGCCCTTGATCACGTTCAACACCTCGCCCACCAGCTCCGGGTCGAGGGCCGAGGTGACTTCGTCGAACAGCATCAGGCTGGGGTTCATGGCAATTGCCCGGGCAATCGCCACTCGCTGCTGCTGGCCACCGGACAACTGACCGGGAAAGTGGTTGCGGCGTTCCAGCAGGCCGACCCGCTCCAGCCATTTCTCGGCCAGGGCCACGGCTTCGTCCTTGGGCAGTTTTTTCACCTTGAGCAGGCCCAGGGTGACGTTCTGCAACGCGCTCAGATGGGGAAACAGGTTGAATTGCTGGAACGCCATGCCAGTCATCGCGCGGTGTCGGGCGATAACCTTTTCAGGATGGCGCACACGTTTGCCGTCGACTTCGTCATAGCCGATGGACTCGCCGTCGAGCATGATCTGGCCGCCCTGGAATTCTTCCAGCATGTTCACGCAGCGCAACAGCGTGGTCTTGCCCGAACCGCTGGAGCCGATCAGCGTCACCACGTTGCCACGCTGCATGCTCAGGTCGACGCCCTTGAGCACTTCCAGCGGGCCGTATTGTTTGCGCAGGCCGCGAATGTCGAGCAGCGGCTGGGCGTTGGAGGGAGTCGAAACGTCAGTCATGGCAAGGCCACCCGCTTTTCAATGTGCCGCCCGAGCAATTCGATGGCGTAATTGATGATGAAAAAGAGAAACCCGGCGAACAGGTAGAACTCCAGGGTCATGAAGGTCCGGGCAATGATCTGCTGGGTGCTGAGCAGCAGCTCGGCGACGCCGATCACCGACAGCAGGGTCGACGCCTTGACGATCTCGGTGGAAGAGTTGACCCAGGTCGGCAGGATCTGCCGCAATGCCTGGGGCAGCAGCACATAACCCAGGGCCTGGAAGAACGTCAGGCCGATGGCCTGGCTGGCTTCCATCTGTCCACGAGGTAACGCTTGCAAGGCACCGCGCACGATCTCGGCCACGTGGGAACCACAGAACAGCGTCAGGCCCAGGACACCGGCCTGGAACGCGCCGATCTGCCAGCCCAGCGCCGGGGCCATGTAGAAGCAGGCCAACACCAGCACGAACACCGGCGTGCCGCGAATCAGGTCGACATAGAAGCGAAACGGTGCGCGCATCCAGGTACGGCCGTAGGTCAGCACCAGCCCGGCGACCAGGCCAATCAAGGTGCCCAACAAGATCGCCAGCACCGAACATTGCACGCTGGTCAGGAAGCCGGCCCACAGCGTATCCCGGGCGACCCATAGCTCATGCAACCAACTGGGGGATTCGTACATGGGACGCTCCTAACGGCGGATCGCCAGGCGCTGCTCGAAATACCGCAGCAGCATGGCAATGAGATAACAGGCCGCGACATACAGGGCCGTGGTCACCAGCCAGGTTTCGATCACCCGGTAGCTCTCCACGTTGATCTTGCGGGCGTAATAGGTCAGCTCCGGCACGGCAATCGCGGCCGCCAGGGAGGTGTCCTTGAACAGCGAAATGAAGTTGTTCGACAAAGCCGGCAGCACGTTGCGCAGCATCACCGGCACGGTGACATAGGCTTTCACCTGCCACTCGCCCAGGCCGATCGCCAGGCCCGCTTCCCGCTGGCCTTTGTGGATGCTCATCAACCCACCGCGGAACACTTCGGTCAGGTAGGCCCCGGCGTACAACGATAGGGTAATGACGAACGACGGCAGCTTATCCAGGCGGATGCCGAGGCTCGGCAAGGCGAAGTAGATCAACAAGATCAACACCAGGATCGGCGTATTGCGGATCACCGTGACATACACCGACGCCAGCATGCGCAAGACACGGTGCTTGCTGAGCAACGCGAATGCCATGGCCAGGCCGATCACACAACCGATGGCGATCGACACCAGCGCCAGGGAAAGTCCCAGGCCCAGCCCCGCCAGCAAGGTGTCGAAATCGCGCCAGACAGCGGCAAAGTTCAACTGATAGTTCATGGTCGGCAGCACCTTCGACGGGGCGCCCGCATGGGGCGCCCCGGGCTCACGGGGTCATTTGAACTCAACGGGGAAACCGATGGCTGGCGACGGCAGCTCGACGCCAAACCACTGCTTGAACGACGCCGCGTAGGTGGGGAATTCCACGCCGGTCATGGCTTCATGCAAGGTGGTGTTGACGAAGTTCAGCCAATCCTGGTCGCCGCGCTTGACCGCGCAGGCATAGGTTTGCGGACTCCAGGCATAGGCCGGGCTGCGGTAGCGCCCAGGGTTCTGCACCATCAGGTACTTGACCGAGGACTGATCGGTGGCGGCGGCATCGGCACGACCGGAGTTCACCGCCTGGTACATCAGATCGACGCTGTCGTACTGATCGACCTTGGCCTTGGGCAGCGCCTGGTGCACCAACTCTTCGGCGTAGACATTCTGCAACACCGCGACGGTGACGCCGTCACCGGCGGCCTTGAGGTCGTCGATTTCCTTGTACTTGCTGTTGGCCGGCAACAACAGGCCCACGCCTTCGCGGTAGTACGGCAAGGTAAAGGCCACTTGCTGGGCACGGCTGGCGGTCACGGTGATGAACTGGCAGCTCATGTCGACCTTGTCGGTCAGCAGGTTGGGAATCCGCGCATCGGAAGACTGCACCACGAACTCGACCTTCTCCGGGTCATTGAACAGGCCCTTGGCGACCATCCGTGCGATGTCGATATCAAAGCCCTGCAACTTGCCATCCGCTCCCTGGAAGTGCCACGGCGCGTTGGTGCTGCCCGTGCCCACGATCAATTTCCCCCGCTGCAGCACGCTGTCCAACTTGCTGTCAGCCGCCTGAGCGACACCCACGGCAGCCGTCGTGGCCGCGAAGAGAAAAACACACGCTTTGAACAAGGAAGGTCGGCGATGCATGGCAAGCACTCCAGGATGGTTTTATTCCGCTATACCGGAACATGGTATGTAACAACGGAATAGACAGCAGAAAGTGTGCCACAGGCTTGAGGCCCGTGGGCGAGGAAAATGGAAAGTGAATGGAATCAGCAAGATGGCGAAAAATAGCCAGGTCGAGGCAGCGAGTGTGCTCCCCGATAGTTGCTACCGTTGGCTACGGTGGGCGGGTAGCAGGGCCCCAGATCGGAGCAACAGCGAGTGTCGGGCACTCAAAGCCGCACCGAAATGTCGCCGCCGACCTGTCAACCCTGACAGTAGCGAGCCCCCCGGATGAGCCTTATCGTTCTGAGCATTGTCTGGATGCAGGGAAACTCCGCCATGAGTTCACTCATTACCCATGTCGCTTCGCAAAAAGATTATCGCAAGGCCCTCAAGAACTGGCGGCCGGTCATCTTCTATTTCGGTCATCCCCAATGCTACGCCTGCGGCTGGGCCGACCCTCTGTTCTGTGGCGTTGCCGATACCTTTCAGGACCGGGCAGTCATCTATAAGTTGAGCACCCACGAATCGCCCCGGCATCCAGAAGTCACCGGAACACCGACCGTGCTGTTCTACAAAGGTGGAAAATTATGTCGCAAGCTCAAGGGCATTGGCGATGAAGTCTCACTGGCCCAGGTGTTTGCCGAACATGTGGGCCGAACCAAACCCAGGCGTCCGCCCCGCCGCCATCATCATGATGTGGATTGGCTACGCGAGCGGCTTCGGACCTTGTGCACCGCGAGGCGGGCGCCAGGCCTCGTGAGACGGCGGGCGAAACGGCCCTGATAGCACCCACCGGACCCTGCACGGGCACCATTCAGCGTCCACAGAACCTTACCCTGGACAACATTCGCAAGTCCCCGGCGCGGTAATAGTCATCGCTCCAGCTGTCATCCACCGCCAACGGCTTGACCTGTTTGAGCGCGAGCTTCCTGGCGAAATAACGAAAGCGATAATGCTCATAGAAACGCAGCAGCTCCAGCCCGTAGCGGTCGGCCAGGTCGGTGTCGCCCTGGATGATGAGGTAGTTTTCATCGTTATTGCTGCTGGCCGCGGCGCTGAGGTTATGGCTGCCGCTGATGATGGTCGGCGTGTCGCTGGTGAAGTCGGTGACGATGGCTTTGGTGTGCACCAGCAGGTTGCCCTTCTGGCCTTTCATGTTTTCCCTGAGCCAGCCCTCCAGCCCGGTGTTGAGCAGCGCGGTAGCGGCGAATTCGGCGGTGCGGTCGGCATGGAATCCGGTGATGCGGCTGGTGGTGTTTTGCAGGCCGTAGCGCAGGACGTCGTCATTGGGCTGGCCGAGCAAAGCGTCGAGGATCCGATCGGGCAGGACGAAGGCGGTGACGAATAGCAGGTCCTTGCGGGCGGCATCGATGATCTCAACGAAGCGGTCCAGGTCGCCTTCTCCCGTCCGCGGCGAGAAGCCGACGAACAACCGTTGCTGCGGGTCCATGGGGTTGTTCTGGGTCAGCCACTGGCGGGTGGCATCGACCTCCTGCGGGGCGGCCCAGATCTGCTCGAACACCTGGCGATAGCTGTCGCTCACCCGGGGATCGTCCAGCACGTGAACGACATTGGCCTGCCGGTAGACACCGTTGGCAGTGAAATTGGTGCTGCCACAGAGCACGGCTTCGGGATGCAACGCACCGCTGCCATCGACCTTGCTCAAAACGATGAATTTGTCGTGGAAGATGCTCTGGGTCACCCGTCCCCGCTTGTTGGCCGGCGGCAGTTTTTCCAGGCTGGCCTCGTTGCGCAGCGTGGTGTCGTCGCCCGGCTCGGCGTGGTACAGCACCCGCACCTGCGCGCCACGGGTGAAAGCGGCATTCACTGCATCGACGATCACCGGCAGCTCGTATTCGTAGATGGCGACATCCAGGGCCCACGTGGCATCCAATGCCCGGTCGATGAAGCCGGTCAGGCGCCCCAGCAGACCGTTTTCCAGCCAGCGACGCGGCGCATCGGGCCAGTCGTCGATGGACAGGTTCCGGTTGGCACTGATCAACGCGTCCAGCTCGGGGAACTTGCGCTGGAACGCCTGGCTGGCCGCCACGGCACGATTGAAGATCACTCGCTGGTTGGCCGGCTGGCCGTTATCGCTGGTGACCGTGACCTCCAGGAACTCTCCCAACTGCGGCGCTTCGGGACTGCCGTAGGCCAGGTGGACACGATAATGAAGGGTCACACCGGGGTTGACGGCGTAATCGGCCCAGCGAAATTTCTGCAATGGCGCCTTGTCGCTGGGCGTGGCGTGGAACTCGGGGAAGGTGTGGGCCTTGTCGGGGAACGTCAGGCTGTTGAACAAGAACAGCCAGGGCTTGTCGCCCTGCCGCTTCTCGATGGCAAACCCCAGCAGCCCCTTGCGCCGCGGTTCGGCCAGGTCCATGGCGAGCAGCACGCCGTTGGTGCCGGCATAGGCCTTGACCCGGAAATCATCCTGAGGATTGGTAACGAGGATGCGCATGGTTCACTCCTGTGAAGTTGCCTCAGCATAGAACAGGGATCCAGCCTGGGTGTGCAGATCCGTGACCGAGGCGCAGCCTTCGCGGGCAAGCCCGCTCCCACAAGGATCGCGACATGCCGCAGATCAAGTGTGGGAGCGGGCTTGCCCGCGAAGGCGTCCGACCAGACACCTCAGACACAAGCTCATCACACCTGGTCGATATGCCGATACTCAGCCCCCAGCTGCACCGCCAACTGCCGGGCCCGGCCCAGGCGGATCGGGCCTCGCTCGATGTCGAGCAACAGGCAGGGGCAATCGAGTGGTGACAGCGGCACGCTCTCCTTCACTCGCCCATCCGTCATCAGCAACACCCTTTGCTGCTCCGCCGGGTAGCGCTTGCGCCGGGCGATCAGCCAATGACCGGCCTCCTGCAGCGCCGCCAGCAACGGCGTACCGCCACCGGCACCCAGCCCGTCGAGCCAGTCCCGCAACCCGGCCGAGGCCTTAAGCCCCTGCACTTGCCAGTTCGGGACACTGCCGCTGGCCGTCAGCAGCGCCAACCGGGCACGTTGCCGGTAGGCGTCGTCGAACAGCTGCGCCAACAGGCCCTTGCCATCGCTCAACGCCCGATGACGACGGGTCGAGGCCGACGCATCGACGATCACCAGCCAGAGCTCATGGGACGAACGATGACGTGCCTGCCAACGCAGGTCTTCACGCAAACGCGGACGACCGTTCAACAAGGTACCCGGCCAGTTCACCATGCCGCTGGCCGCCGCTTTGCTACGGCCCTGACGCCCCTGTTGCAATGGCCCTGCACGGGGTCTGGCATCCGCCCCCGCGGCCGAACGGGGGCGAATGCCTAAGGCTTTTTTGGCCAGCTCGGCACTTCACGCCGGGCACCGGTCGCAAGCGCCTGGGCTGGCAGGTCGCCCCACTGGCCCTGGCCTTCGTCTGACTCGGCGGCCCGGTTGCCAGCCGAGGGGGCCTGGGACGGTGAAGGGGCCGGGGCCGAATGCCTGCGCCGACGATGGCGCAAGGCAAACTCGGCGACCGCATCGATGTCCTCCGCGGCGATGACCGGCCCCCCGCGCCAGGCCGCATGGGCCCGTGCGGCGCGCAACCAGACCAAGTCGGCGCGCAAGCCATCGACACCGGCAGCAAAGCAGCGCTCGGTGATTTGCGCCAAGGCCTGATCGTCCAGGGGAATCTGTGCCAAGCGCTCGCGAGCGTTCTGGCAGCGTTCGCGCAATTGGTCCTGGGCCGAGGCCCATTCGGCGCAAAACGCCACCGGATCACTGTCGAAATCCAGCCGTCGCCGAATGATCTGTCCACGTTCGGCCGGTGCGGTATGACCGTCGAGGGCCACGTTCAGGCCAAACCGGTCGAGCAGTTGCGGACGCAACTCGCCTTCCTCCGGGTTCATGGTGCCGATCAGCACGAAACGCGCCGGATGCCGATGGGAAATACCGTCGCGCTCGATCAGGTTGGTGCCGCTGGCGGCGACGTCCAGCAGCAGGTCCACCAGGTGGTCCGGCAGCAGGTTGACTTCATCGACGTACAGCACGCCACCGTCGGCCTTGGCCAGCACACCGGGAGAAAACTGCGCGCGCCCTTCCCCCAGGGCTGCGTCCAGATCGAGGGTACCCACCAGTCGTTCTTCGGTGGTACCCAGGGGCAAGGTGACGAACTGCCCGCTGGCCAGCAGATCCGCCAGCCCCCTGGCCAGGGTCGACTTGGCCATGCCCCGGGGGCCTTCGATCAGCACACCGCCGATTTTCGGATCGATGGCGGCCAGGCACAGGGCCAGTTTCAGGTCATCGGCACCGACCACGGCGGAGAGTGGGAAATAGGGGGTGTCGGTCATGGTCGATTCTCAAAGGTGGTCGGTAAAGTCGGTTTGGAGAGAGTCTTGTGGCGAGGGGATTTATCGAAACGTCGCACCGCCCCGCTGGGCTGCGCAGCAGCCCCAAAATATCACCTTGGTAAAACTGACACACCGAGGCGGGCTGATAGGGGATCGCTTTGCGATCCAACGGGGATAAATCCCCTCGCCACAGGTTTTGCATATGGTCAGCTGATGGTACACATCAACCATCCTCTTCAATGTCCAACAACAGATTTTCCAGCGCCTCGCGATACGCCCCCGGTGCCTGCCACATCCCCCGTTGCTGGGCTTCAAGCATACGCTCGGTCATGTCCCGCAAGGCGTCGGGGTTGTGCTGGCGGACGAAGTTCCGGGTGTCCGGGTCGAGCAAGTAGGCATCGGCCAGCAAAGCGTACTGGTGATCGTCGATCAGCTGCGTGGTGGCGTCGAAGGCGAACAGGTTGTCCACCGTCGCCGCCAGTTCGAACGCGCCTTTATAGCCGTGACGCTTGACCCCGTCGATCCACTTCGGATTGGCCGCCCGGGAACGGATGACGCGGTTGAGCTCTTCCTTGAGGGTGCGGATCCGGGGCAAGTCCGGTTGACTGTGATCGCCGTGGTAACTGGCCGCGACGGTTCCACCGAGGGTTTCCGCCGCCGCCAGCATGCCGCCCTGGAACTGGTAGTAATCGTTGGAATCGAGCAAGTCGTGCTCGCGGTTGTCCTGGTTCTGCAACACCGCCTGCACCTGGCTCAAGCGCCGGGAAAACTGATCTCGCGCAGCGGTGCCTTCATCTGCGCCGCCATAGGCGTAGCCGCCCCAGTTCAGGTACACCTCGGCCAGGTCTTCGCGATGCTGCCACAGGCGACCGTCGATAGCGCCCTGCACGCCTGCGCCATAAGCACCGGGCTTGGCGCCGAAGATCCGCCAGCCGGCCTGGCGCGCCGCGTCTTGAGGCTCCAGGCCCGATGCCAGCAAGGCTTCGCGCTCACTGCGCACCTTGGCCGCCAGGGGATTCAGGTCGTCCGGCTCATCGAGGGCGGCGACAGCCTGCACGGCAGCGTCGAACAAACGGATCAGGTTGGCAAAGGCGTCCCGGAAGAACCCCGATACCCGCAGCGTCACATCGACCCGGGGCCGATCCAGCAGGCTCAGCGGCAGGATCTCGAAATCATCGACCCGCTGGCTGCCCGTGGCCCACACCGGGCGCACGCCCATCAGCGCCATGGCCTGGGCGATGTCATCACCGCCGGTGCGCATGGTGGCGGTGCCCCACACCGACAGGCCGAGCTGGCGCAGGTGATCGCCATGATCCTGCAAGTGCCGCTCCAGAATCAGGTTCGCCGACTGGAAACCGATGCGCCACGCCGTGGTGGTGGGCAGGTTGCGCACGTCCACCGAGAAGAAGTTGCGTCCGGTGGGCAACACGTCGAGGCGCCCGCGACTCGGCGCACCGCTGGGGCCCGCCGGCACGAAGCGTCCGCTCAAGGCATCGAGCAGGCCGCGCATTTCCGCCGGGCCGCAGGCGTCCAGGTGCGGCGCCACGACGGACCGCAGGCTCTCGATGATGCTGCTGACGTCCTGCCAGCCCGGCGCTTCCAATTGCTCGACCCGGCCTTGCAGGGCCCGCTCGATCAAGCTTGCCGCAAACAGCTCCAGGCGCTCGCGGGTATCGCCGACAGTGCGCCACGGCTCATCGCTGACCTGCCGCAATGCCTCGGGACGGTCGCCGGTCCACGGGTCGGCCAAGGCGCAATCCAACGGATCGAAACCCAGCCCGAATGCCTTCGACAGCGCGCGCAACAGGCTCGACTGCGCGCCCTTGCCATCACCCCGGGGAATGCGCAGCAACGCCAGCAAGGTGTCGATGCGCAGCCGCCCGCCGGGCGACTCGCCAAAAATATGCAGGCCGTCGCGGATCTGCGACTCCTTCAGATCGCACAGGTAGGTGTCCAGGCGCGGCAGCCAGATCGCCGCGTCGGCGTCGGCGTCCAATTGCAGCTCGCGATCAATGTGGGTTTCGCGCACCAGGTTCAGAATATCCCGCTGCAGTTCCCGGGCGCGGCGCGGGTCGAGCAATTGTGCTTCGTAGTACTCGTCGGCCAGCAACTCGAGGTTACGTAGCGGCCCGTAGGTTTCGGCGCGGGTCAGCGGCGGCATCAGGTGGTCGATGATCACCGCCTGGGTGCGCCGCTTGGCCTGGGCGCCCTCGCCCGGGTCGTTGACGATGAACGGATAGATATTCGGCAATGGCCCCAGCAGCGCGTCCGGCCAGCAGCTTTGCGACAACCCGACGCCTTTGCCCGGCAGCCATTCGAGGTTACCGTGCTTGCCGACGTGAATCACACCATGGGCGCCATAGGTATGGCGCAACCAGAAATAGAACGCCAGGTAGCCATGGGGCGGCACCAGGTCCGGGTCGTGGTACACGGCACTTTGGTCGACCTGATAACCCCGGGCCGGCTGGATGCCGACGAACGTCAGGCCCAGGCGCAGGCCGGCGATCATCAGGCGACCGGCGCGGAACATCGAGTCCGCCTCGGGCGAGCCCCAACGCTCCAGCACCGCCTGGCGATTGGCCTCGGGCAGTGCGTCGAACATGGCCTGGTAAGCCTCCAGCGCCAGGCTTTGGTGGCATGGGCGCAGGTCGAGGCTGTCCAGGTCATTGCTGACACCACCGAGCAGTTGCTGGATCAGCGCGGTGCCACTGGCAGGCAGTTCGGCGGGCAGCGGATAGCCCTCATCCCGCATGGCGCGCAGGATGTTCAACGCCGCCGCCGGGGTGTCCAGGCCGACGCCGTTGCCGATGCGTCCGTCCCGGGTCGGGTAGTTGGCGAGGATCAGCGCCACGCGCTTCTGCCCATTGGGCAGGCGCGCCAGTGCGGTCCAGCGCCGGGCCAGTTCGGCGACGAAATCCATGCGCTCGGGCACCGCGCGGTAGCAGACCACATCGCTCTGGCTGCGCTCGCTGCGCCAGGCCATGTCCTTGAAGCTGATGGGGCGGCTGATGATCCGCCCGTCCAGTTCCGGCAAGGCAATGTGCATCGCCAGGTCCCGCGGGCCCAGGCCCTGCTCGCTGGCTCGCCAGCCGGGTTCGTTGTCCTGGGCGCAAATCGCCTGGATCACCGGAATGTTGCGACGAAACGGCCGCAAATGCGGCGCTTCCGGACTCGACTGGGCAAACCCGGTGGTGTTGAGGATCACCCCGGCCTCCACCTCGTCCAGCCAGTCTTCGACCTGCGCCAGACAACCAGGCTCCTTGAGGCTCGCCACCGCTATCGGTAACGGATTGAGCCCGGCCATTTGCAGCCGCTGGCAGAACACGTCAATGAACGCCGTGTTCGCCGCTTGCAGGTGGGAACGGTAGAACAGCACCGCCGCCACCGGTTGATCGGCCTGCCAGTCAGCTTGCCAGTCGTCGAGGCTGGCACTGGTTTTCTGCGGGTGGTAGATGGCCGTGCGTGGCAAAGTCCGCGGTTCGGCCCAAGCGTAGTCGCGCCCGAACCATTGACTGCCGAGGTTGTGAAACAGATCCAGGGCATTACCCAGCCCACCCTGGCGCAAAAACTGCCAGAGCCGGTCGCGGTCGACAGCGGGCACGTTGCTCAAGTCGCTGAGTTCCGGGTCCGGCCGGTCATCACCCGGCACCAGGATCAACGTCACCCCGCGTCCGGCCAATTCCATCAATCGTTCGATGCCGTAGCGCCAATAGCCGATACCGCCGTGCAGCGACAGCAAGATGACCCTGGCGTGACGCAGCACGTCCTCGACGTAAAGATCCACCGAGGCGTGGTTCTGCACCTGCATCGGGTTGGCGAGGCGAAACTGCGGGTAGTCGTCCGGCAACTGCCGCGCCGCTTCAGCCAGCAGCGCCAGGCTGGAGTCGCCGCTGCACAGGATCACCAGCTCGGCGGGGGTTTGTCCCAGGTCGGCAATGTTGTCATCCGACACGAAACCGCCGGGCTGGGTCCTGAGCAGGTGCATGGCTTAGACGCTGAGGGCGGCGCGCAGCTGCGCTTCAAGCAGCCCGGCATCCAGCGCCTGGCCAATCAACACCAGACGCGTCACCCGCGCTTCATCGGCGCCCCACTGGCGGTCGAAATGCTTGTCGAAACGCGTGCCCACTCCCTGGATCAGCAGGCGCATCGGCTTGTTCGGGATCGCCGCAAAGCCCTTGACCCGCAGCACGCCGTGCTGGACCACCAGTTGCGTCAGCGCGTCCAGCAACAGGCTTTCGTCGGCCTGGGGCAGCTCGATGGAGATGGAATCGAAGGCGTCATGATCGTGGTCGTCATCGTCGCCGTCATGATGGTGGTCGTGATGGCTGTGGCGGCTGTCGATGTGTTCTTCGGAACCAGCCCCCAGGCCGATCAGCACCTCCAGCGGCAGGCGACCGCTGCTGGCTTCGATGACCTTGACCGCCGGTGGCAGTTCCTCGGCTACCTCAAGACGGACTTTCGCCAGGTCTTCCGGGCTGATCAGGTCGGCTTTGTTGAGGATCACCAGGTCGGCGCTCGCCAGTTGATCGGCGAACAGTTCGTGCAGCGGCGACTCGTGGTCCAGGTTCGGATCGAGCTTGCGCTGGGCATCGACCTGGTCGGGGAAAGCGGCGAAGGTGCCAGCGGCCACGGCCGGGCTGTCGACCACAGTGATCACCGCATCGACGGTGCAGGCACTGCGGATTTCCGGCCACTGGAAAGCCTGGACCAGCGGCTTGGGCAAGGCCAGGCCGGACGTTTCGATGAGGATATGGTCGAGGTCGCCGCGCCGGGCCACCAGCTCGCGCATCACCGGGAAGAACTCTTCCTGCACCGTGCAGCACAGGCAGCCGTTGGCCAGCTCGTAGACGCGGCCGTTGGCTTCTTCTTCGGTGCAGCCGATGGAGCACTGCTTGAGGATCTCACCGTCGATGCCCAGCTCGCCGAATTCGTTGACGATCACCGCAATACGCCGGCCTTGGGCATTATCGAGCATGTGTCGCAGCAACGTGGTTTTGCCCGAGCCGAGGAACCCGGTAACGATAGTGACGGGAAGTTTGGCCAGTGTTTTCATCGGATGCCCTTTGGCAAGGTGGCGGGCAAACGGGACGACAACCGCAGGCACAAGGGTGCGCGGAAGATTTCGCCACCGGATCACCCCGCCCGGTTGTAGTGAGAATCTGTCTCGAGGCAGGTCTCCTGGCTGACGGCGGGCCGGTCCCGGCTTTCATGGAAAGCCCTGGCAATTCCTGCGCCTTCCCGTGCGGCATGCACAGTGGCCTGGCAGGAACGTCACCGTTCACAGTTGCGGGGGCAGCCGCGGCTTGGACCGCGTTCCCTTCTTAGCTTCGGCGCAAACCGAAGAACCTCGAAGGCGCAAGGCTACGCAGGGTGTGGTGGCGGGTCAATGTCTTCGAGTTCTGTGGCGTCTGTGCCGGCCTCATCGCGAGCAGGCTCGCTCCCACATTTGAAATGCATTCCCCTGTGGGAGCGAGCCCGCTCGCGATGGCCGCGACTCGGTTTCATTGACGCCCCACCCCCAGCCATGCTCTCCTGTGCGCCTAGTAATGGGTGCCCTTCACAGGGTGAAACGGGAAACCGGTGAATCGTGTGCTTTACTTCCAGGCCACGTCAGTCCGGTGCTGCCCCCGCAACGGTAAGCGAGCGAAGCGTCAGATCCACTGTGCCCGATGGCATGGGAAGGTGGCGCTTGCAGGCAAGGCCCAGGCCCTGCCCCTCGTGAGCCCGGAGACCGGCCCATAACTCAAACATCAACAAACCCGCGGTGGGCGGGCGCTGTTCGGATCCTGACGGGCTTTTTTGCCCGGGGTTTCATTGCGCTCGATTTACCCACTGACCAAGACAAGAACAGAGGGAAGCGCCATGTCGACCATCAGCACCACCGCCCGCACCGCCAGCAGCACCACGACCCTGAGCCAGCGCCTGAGCGCGGCGATCCTCGCCTCGATCATGGGTGCCGGCCTGGTCTATTTCGCCGGTTTCTCCCACATCGAGGCGGTGCACAACGCGGCCCACGACACCCGCCACAGCGCCGCCTTTCCGTGCCATTGAGACCTGCCGACATGATCAAGCGTATCGCACAAACCGCCGGGTTCAGTGGTTTGCTGGCCGCCCTGCTGCTGACCCTTCTGCAAAGCCTGTGGGTTTCGCCGCTGATCCTGCAGGCCGAAACCTATGAAAAAGCCCCGGCTGCCGAAGTCGCTGTCGAGGCTCACCAGCATGCCGACGGCGTCGCCCATACCCATGATGCCGAAGCCTGGGAGCCCGAAGATGGCTGGCAGCGCGTGCTGTCCACCACTGGTGGCAATCTGGTGGTCGCGGTGGGTTTCGCCCTGATGCTGGCGGGTCTGTACACCTTGCGCGCCCCCACCCGCACCTCCCAGGGTCTGCTCTGGGGCCTGGCCGGTTATGCCACCTTCGTCCTCGCACCGACCCTCGGCCTGCCGCCGGAACTGCCCGGTACCGCCGCGGCCGACCTGGCTCAACGGCAAATGTGGTGGATCGGCACCGCGGCGTCCACGGCCGTGGGCATCGCCCTGATCGCGTTCGGCAGGCATTGGCTGCTCAAGCTGCTGGGTGTGGCGACATTGCTGGTGCCCCATGTTATCGGCGCACCGCAGCCGGAAGTCCACTCGATGCTGGCGCCCGAAGCCCTTGAAAGCCAGTTCAAGATCGCCTCGCAATTGACCAACGTCGCGTTCTGGCTGGCCCTGGGCCTGATCAGCGCCTGGCTGTTCCGCCGTGACGGTCAAGCTCGCCACGAGGCATGAATAGCGGGCAGGTGTTGGTGGTTGGCCTGGGCTGCCAGCGCGGTTGCCCGGCCAGCGTGTTGCGAATATTGCTGGATGAGACGTTGCAGGCCCATGGGATCGCGCTTGAGGCGGTAGGCGCCCTGGCCAGTATCGATCTCAAACGTGACGAACCGGGCCTGCTCGAATTGGCGGGGCAACTGGGCCTGCCGCTGACCTTCTTCAGTGCCGCGCAGTTGGCGGGTTACCGGGAACGGCTCAGCCACCCTTCGCAGGTCGCTTTCGAGCGCACAGGTTGCTATGGCGTGGCCGAAAGCGCGGCGCTGGCCCTCGCCGAACGATTGGGCAAAACGACCGCCACCTTGCGGATTCCCCGCCAGAAGTGCGCCCAGGCTACCCTGGCATTGGCGGTCGCGTCGTAAAACCCGATAATCGTGCCCCATGGATCATGAGCGATCTTCATTCAGACATCGCTCCCCACTCTATTTTCAGGAACCGGTCATGACCGTCTACTTCATTGGCGCCGGCCCTGGCGATCCGGAATTGATCACTGTCAAGGGCCAGCGGCTCGTGCGCAGCTGCGCGGTGATCATCTATGCCGGCTCCCTGGTGCCCGCCGCCGTGCTCGAGGGCCACTGCGCCGAACAGGTGATCAACAGCGCCGAACTACACCTGGAACAGATCATCGCGCTGATGGAGACAGCCCATCGCAACGGCCAGGACGTCGCCCGGGTGCATTCGGGCGACCCGAGCCTGTACGGCGCCATCGGCGAGCAGATTCGTTGCCTGCGGGAACTGGACATCCCCTTCGAGATCATTCCCGGAGTGACCGCAACCTCAGCCTGCGCCGCCCTGCTGGGCACCGAACTGACCTTGCCGGACATTTCCCAGAGCGTGATTCTCACCCGCTACGCGGACAAGACCGCCATGCCTGCCGGGGAAGAACTGGCCAGCCTGGCACAGCATGGAACGACCATGGCGATCCACCTGGGGGTCAATCATCTGGAAAGAATCGTCGAAGAGTTGTGGCCCCACTACGGCGCGGATTGCCCGATTGCCGTGATTCACCGGGCGACATGGCCGGATCAGGATTGGGTGGTGGGGACGTTGGCCGACATTGCCGTAAAGGTGCACGCCAAGGGCTTTCGCCGCACGGCGCTGATTCTGGTGGGGCGGGTGCTGGGCAACGACGTGTTCAGCGAATCATCGCTCTACCGCGCCGGGCATGCCCATCTGTACAGGCCCTGAACCCGTCAGCCGCTCAGCACAACTCCCTTGTGGGAGCGGGCTTGCTCGCGAAAGCGGTGGGTCAGTCTGCATCGATGTTGACTGTGCTGACGACTTCGCGAGCAAGCCCGCTCCCACAGGGGTCGGGGTGGCCGCAAATTATGTATCCACCACAGATCCTGTGGGAGCGAGCCTGCTCGCGATGGCGGCAGGCCGGCCCGCAACAATCAGTAGTAAGCGTTTTCTTTCTGCGTGTGGTCAGTCACGTCGCGCACGCCCTTGAGTTCCGGGATACGCTCGAGCAACGTGCGCTCGATACCTTCCTTCAGGGTCACGTCAGCCTGGCCACAGCCCTGGCAGCCGCCGCCGAACTGAAGCACCGCAATGCCGTCTTCCACCACGTCGATCAGCGACACCTGGCCGCCGTGGCTGGCCAGCCCCGGGTTGATTTCGGTTTGCAGGTAATAGTTGATGCGCTCGTTGATCGGGCTGTCGGCGTTGACCATCGGCACTTTCGCATTCGGTGCCTTGATGGTCAGTTGGCCGCCCATCCGGTCGGTGGCGTAGTCGACCACCGCATCGTCCAGGAACGCTTCGCTGAACGAGTCGATGTAGGCGGTGAAGCTCTTGAGCCCCAACGCGGTGTCTTCGGGTTTTTCTTCTCCCGGCTTGCAGTAGGCAATGCACGTCTCTGCGTACTGGGTGCCGGGCTGGGTGATGAAGATGCGGATCCCGATACCCGGTGTGTTCTGCTTGGACAGCAGGTCGGCCAGGTAATCGTGGGCGGCATCGGTAATCGTAATGGCGGTCATGGAAACTCCTCGCAGGCTTGCCGGCAGTTTACGCCAAATCAGGGCGCCGGACAAAGTCCCAGTATTTTTGTCAGGAAAGCAGCCCGCGGTACGGGCTCGCCGCCGGACAGGCCGGTCAGAGGTTCTGGTACCGATTCATGTCCAGCACGCCGGCCTCCAAGGGCTCGGTTTCCTCGATGTAGCGACTCAGGTCATGGAAGTAGTACCAGAACTGCGGGTGACTGCGACGAATTCCCCAACGTTCGACAATCCGCTGGAACGCATGCTCATCCTGAGCGCTCTCCATGGCGTCGACGAACGCCGGGACTTGCCCGGCGGGGACATTGAACATGAAGTTCGGGTAGCTGCTGAGCACTCCCGGGTACACCGTCAAAGTGTCCAGCCCCGGTTGGTAGCGCCGCTCCTCACCCAGCAGGAACGCCACGTTGCTATGGGCGCGGTTACGCAGCAGGCTGTAGACCTCGCGATGGCCATCGGCGGTTTCGACACGCAGCATCGTCGCTTCCGGCAACTGGTCGATCACCCGAAGCCCCGCCGCCGGGCGCGATACCAGGCGACTGAGGGCCTGCTCGGCGTTCTGCAGGGCCGGAGCGATGTTCGGGCGCGAGCAATAGGCGCCGTCGCAACGGTTGATCGGGTCGGGTCGCGCATTCAGTTCGCCATAGCGGAGCAGCAATTGCCGGGCAAAATCGCCCTTGGGGTCGCGCTCGTCAAGCTTGAGGGCAGTCAGTTTGTCATTGTCGATGCTCTCGTAATCCAGCCACATCTTGAATTTTCCACCGGACTGGTACCAGTCGTCGAGGTAGCCTTCCCGGGCACCGGCCGGCATCAGGCGCAGGAAGTTCTGTTCCGCGCCATTGCGAATCAGATCGAAGTAAAGCCGCGTCTGAGCCTGATGGGAAACGTTGCCGAACACGTCGAAATTCACCGCCAACTGGTAGTAAGTGCGTTCCAGCAAAGGGAAGTCGAACAGCCACATTGTCTGCGGTACTTCGCCGATCAGGCCCTTGGTAACCGAGGCGCTGTCGAAGTGCCGGAAAATACTCAGCAAGGCATTGTCGTTGCCGGCCCACAGCGTCGACCAGCTCGGCGCCGGCAGTTCGGCGTAATTGTTCCGGCGCAAGGCCTCGTAGGCGTTGCGCTTGTCGCGGTAGTCGAGCCACAGGCTGACAACGCTGCCCACATCATCGTTCTGCCCCGGCATCGCCAGCAATGGCGTGGCCTGGCCGCGATAGTTCGGATCGGTGATGTACAGGTCGTGCTCAGGGGCCTGGAACAGCGCCCAGAAGTTGTCGCGGATCACATCCGTGGCGATCTGGCCGCGGCACACCGGGCCCCGGATAAAGGTGCGCACGAAATATTCGGCGTTATCGAGCATGAATTGATAGCGGGCCTGGGCCGGGATCGCTTCAAAGGTGGAGAACGGGTTCGAGCGGCGCTCCGGCCCATAGCCGGGCAACGCCGTGACCTGCCAGTTGCCCTTGTAGAACAGGCTCTTGATCCGCGCCAGCTTGGCCGCACTCAGCCCGTAGGTGATGTGGGTCTTGTGCACGATCACCCCTTGCACCGCCCAGAGTCGGTAATAGACACGGGTGCCGGGGTCGTCGTTCGGGCGCCGGGTATTGATCAGGTCGATCGGCTGGCCACTGGGCGTGCGCGAGCGCACCCACTGGAAGAAATGCCCCGGCTCGCCGTCCTTGAAATAGATATGCGCCAGGAACCAGTGCTCGAACAACCAGCGGGCCACCAGGCTTTGCCGGGCGCCAGGGGCGTTGAGCAGGTTCTCCCATTGCAGCACCTGCAAGGCTTCGGCGGCACTGGGAGCCAAGGCTTGCTGGTCGATGGGGGCGCCGGCGGCCAGCCAGCGCTGCAAGGTCTGGTATTGCTGATCGGTCAGGCCGGTGACCGCCAGGGGCATGCCTTCCCTGGGGTGGGCGGCAGCGTATCCATCGAATTGCCCCGGCATCGCGCAGCTGTTTTCACGCTCCAGGCCCAGCACGATGTCTTCCGGCAACTTGGCGTTGGGCTGCAACGGTGCGCCGTGTCCCAACGCCAGCATCTGCGCCATCAATGCAGCCTGGCTGCCCTGGGCATCGAGTACGGAATAGAAGCCCTTGCGCTGCCAGGCCTGTGGGCCGGAAGCGTCATAGAACAAGCGGGTCGGGACGGCGGCCTGGCGGCGCTCGCCGTCATACACCGACATTTTGCTCGCGCCCCGGGCCGCGCCTTCGCCGCTGCCCAGGTTCAACTGGCAGGCGGAGTCGTAGCAGGCGTGGCAGGCCACGCATTTCTCGGTGAAGATCGGCTGGATGTCGCGGGTGTAGGACAGCGCTGGTAGGGGATCCTTGGCGGCTGCGGTAAAAGACAACAGCAGCAACAGACTGCCGAATAAGACGCGGTACGGCATGTCTCGGTCCCTAAGAGATGGAACGGTGATTCTACCGGGCCAGCAGCCCCTTGCAAACATGAGCAACATTCATGAAAAAGCCGTCCACGATCAAATCTGGCACAGGTTTGCTATGATTCCTGGCTTCGTAATGGTCTTTTCTCCAGGTAGTCCTATGTCCGATCGCAGCGCTCGCCTTTATCTTCTCCAGCAGGCCCTCAAGGAACGTATCCTGATTCTCGACGGCGGCATGGGCACGATGATCCAGAGCTACAAGCTGGAGGAACAGGACTACCGTGGCAAGCGTTTCGCCGACTGGCCGAGCGACGTCAAGGGCAACAACGATTTGCTGGTGCTGACCCGTCCCGACGTGATCGGCTCCATCGAAAAAGCCTACCTGGACGCCGGCGCCGACATCCTCGAAACCAACACCTTCAACGCCACCCAGGTATCCCAGGCCGACTACGGCATGCAAGGCCTGGCCTATGAGCTGAACCTGGAGGGTGCGCGCCTGGCCCGCAAGGTGGCCGACGCCAAGACCCTCGAAACACCGGACAAGCCACGCTTCGTCGCCGGCGTGCTCGGCCCGACCAGCCGCACCTGCTCACTATCGCCGGATGTGAACAACCCCGGCTATCGCAACGTGACCTTCGACGAACTGGTGGAGAACTACACCGAGGCCACCAAAGGCCTGATCGAGGGTGGCGCCGACCTGATTCTGATCGAAACCATCTTCGACACCCTGAACGCCAAGGCGGCGATCTTCGCCGTGCAAGGGGTCTACGAAGAACTGGGCGTCGAGCTGCCGATCATGATTTCCGGCACCATCACCGACGCCTCCGGCCGCACCCTCTCCGGCCAGACCACCGAAGCGTTCTGGAACTCCGTGGCCCACGCCAAGCCGATCTCCGTGGGCCTGAACTGCGCCCTGGGGGCCCGCGAACTGCGCCCTTACCTGGAAGAGCTGTCGAACAAGGCCAGCACCCACGTCTCGGCCCACCCCAACGCCGGCCTGCCCAACGAGTTCGGTGAGTACGACGAGCTGCCAGCGCAAACCGCCAAGGTCATCGAAGAGTTCGCCCAGAGCGGCTTCCTGAACATCGTCGGCGGCTGCTGCGGCACCACCCCTGCGCACATCGAAGCCATCGCCCAGGCCGTGGCCGGCTATGCTCCGCGGCAGATTCCGGAAATCCCCCGGGCCTGCCGCCTGTCGGGCCTGGAACCGTTCACCATCGATCGCAGCTCGCTGTTCGTCAACGTCGGCGAGCGGACCAACATCACCGGTTCCGCCAAATTCGCCCGGCTGATCCGCGAAGACAACTACACCGAAGCCCTGGAAGTGGCCCTGCAGCAGGTCGAGGCCGGCGCCCAGGTGATCGACATCAACATGGACGAGGGCATGCTCGATTCGAAGAAGGCCATGGTGACCTTCCTCAATCTGATTGCCGGCGAACCGGACATCTCCCGCGTACCGATCATGATCGACTCGTCGAAATGGGAAGTGATCGAGGCCGGCCTCAAGTGCATCCAGGGCAAGGGCATCGTCAACTCCATCAGCATGAAGGAAGGCGTCGAGCAGTTCATCCATCACGCCAAATTGTGCAAACGCTACGGCGCCGCCGTGGTGGTGATGGCGTTCGACGAAGCCGGCCAGGCCGACACCGAGGCGCGCAAAAAGGAAATCTGCAAGCGCTCCTACGACATCCTGGTCAATGAAGTGGGCTTCCCGCCGGAAGACATCATCTTCGACCCGAACATCTTTGCCGTCGCCACCGGTATCGAAGAACACAACAACTATGCCGTGGACTTCATCAACGCCTGCGCCTATGTCCGTGACGAGCTGCCCTACGCGCTGACCTCGGGCGGGGTGTCCAACGTGTCGTTCTCGTTCCGCGGCAACAACCCGGTACGCGAGGCGATTCACTCGGTGTTCCTGCTGTATGCGATCCGCGCGGGCCTGACCATGGGTATCGTCAACGCCGGCCAGCTGGAGATCTACGACCAGATCCCGGTGGAACTGCGCGATGCCGTGGAAGACGTGATCCTCAACCGCACCCCGGAAGGCACCGACGCCCTGCTCGCCATCGCCGACAAGTACAAGGGCGACGGCAGCACCAAGGAAGCGGAAACCGAGGAATGGCGCAACTGGGACGTCAACAAGCGCCTGGAGCATGCCCTGGTCAAGGGCATCACCACCCACATCGTCGAAGACACCGAGGAATCGCGCCTGTCGTTCGCCCGTCCTATCGAAGTCATCGAAGGCCCGTTGATGGCCGGCATGAACATCGTCGGCGACCTGTTCGGTGCCGGCAAGATGTTCCTGCCCCAGGTGGTCAAGTCGGCCCGGGTGATGAAGCAGGCCGTGGCCCACCTGATTCCGTTCATCGAGGCGGAAAAAGGCGACAAGCCGGAGGCCAAGGGCAAGATCCTGATGGCCACGGTCAAGGGCGACGTCCATGACATCGGCAAGAATATCGTCGGCGTGGTGCTCGGTTGCAACGGTTATGACATCGTCGACCTGGGCGTGATGGTGCCAGCGGAGAAAATCCTGCAGGTGGCCAAGGACGAGAAATGCGACATCATCGGCCTGTCCGGCCTCATCACGCCGTCCCTGGACGAGATGGTGCACGTGGCCCGCGAGATGCAGCGCCAGGATTTCCATCTGCCACTGATGATCGGTGGTGCCACGACTTCCAAGGCCCACACTGCGGTGAAGATCGAACCCAAGTACAGCAATGACGCGGTGATCTACGTCACCGACGCCTCCCGCGCTGTCGGGGTGGCGACACAGTTGCTGTCCAAGGAACTGAAACCGGCGTTCGTCGAGAAAACCCGCCAGGACTACACCGAGGTACGCGAGCGCACCGCCAACCGCAGCGCCCGCACCGAACGCCTGAGCTACCCCGCCGCCATTGCCAAGAAGCCACAGTTCGACTGGAGCAGCTACCAACCGGTCAAGCCGACGTTCACCGGCGCCAAAGTGCTGGATAACATCGACCTGAACGTTCTGGCTGAATACATCGACTGGACGCCGTTCTTCATTTCCTGGGACCTGGCCGGCAAGTTCCCACGCATCCTCACCGATGAAGTGGTCGGCGAAGCGGCCACCGCGCTGTACGCCGATGCCCAGGCGATGCTGCGCAAGCTGATCGACGAGAAACTCATCAGCGCCCGGGCGGTGTTCGGTTTCTGGCCGGCCAACCAGGTGCATGACGACGACCTGGAAGTCTACGGCGACGACGGCAAGCCGCTGGCCCGCCTGCATCATCTGCGCCAGCAGATCATCAAGACCGACGGCAAGCCCAACTTCTCCCTGGCCGACTTCGTCGCGCCGAAGGACAGCGGCGTGACCGACTACGTGGGCGGCTTCATCACCACTGCCGGCATTGGTGCCGAGGAAGTGGCGAAGGCCTACCAGGAAGCCGGCGACGACTACAACTCGATCATGGTCAAGGCCCTGGCCGACCGCCTGGCCGAGGCCTGCGCCGAGTGGCTGCACCAGCAGGTGCGCAAGGAACACTGGGGTTATGCCAAGGACGAAAGCCTGGACAACGAGGCGCTGATCAAGGAGCAGTACACCGGCATCCGTCCTGCCCCCGGTTACCCGGCGTGTCCGGATCATACCGAGAAAGCCACGCTGTTCCGCCTGCTCGACCCCGAGGCCAGCGAATTGAAGGCCGGCCGCAGCGGCGTGTTCCTCACCGAGCACTACGCCATGTTCCCGGCGGCAGCGGTCAGCGGCTGGTACTTCGCCCATCCCCAGGCGCAGTACTTCGCCGTGGGCAAGATCGACAAGGACCAGGTCCAGAGCTATACCGGCCGCAAGGGGCAGGAGCTGAGCGTGACCGAACGCTGGCTGGCGCCGAACCTGGGTTACGACAGCTGATCCGGAAGATCGCGGCCGGCACCGGTCGCGATCTTTTTTCGCGGGTTGTCTATGCTTGCCCCAAACCCATGGCAGACGAGGGATTTATGGACGATCCAGTCGACAACAAGCCGCCGACCCTGCTGCAGATGATGCACAGCGTGCTGGCCGCCGCCTTCGGCGTGCAGAGCGGCAAGAACCGCGCCCGTGACTTCACCCACGGCAAACCGAGTCACTTCGTGATACTGGGCATCGCCTTCACGGTGATCTTCGCCTTGACGCTGTTCGGTATCGTCAAGCTGGTGGTGCATCTGGCGGGGATGTAAAGAAACCTATCTGCAGAACACAACCTTGTGGGAGCGGGCTTGCTCGCGAAAGCGGTGTGTCAGGCGAAGTCAATATCGACTGAACCACCGCTTTCGCGAGCAAGCCCGCTCCCACAGGTTTTATTGCGTTGAATAACCGATTACTGGTGACTGACCCAGAACACCGCCGTGCCCACCACCAGGATAATCAAGAACAGAATGGCCCAGGCATCAACGGTACTGTCGCTTTTCCTTGCTTTGGTCGGATTGCTCATTGCATCGCCTCTTGTCGGTTTTTTAGGTGATTGCATAGGGACTCGACCACAGTTAAGACGATGATTGCCCATACGACAAATGTGGGTTCCGAGCCGATAGATCCCATTAGGTCATTTGGTTCTTTACATATATTCAAACATCACTTTTGCGCATAACTCAAAACAGGTATCTTGCACCGGCTCCCATAGGAGTGCGCGGCCGTGCGCGCAGAATTGCCGAGGCAGAACCCGATTCCAGCGAGCCAATACGCAGCTGTTTCTGATCGGCCCAAGCCTGAGACCGAGACTTATATGTACGTATATGACGAGTACGATCAGCGGATCATCGAGGACCGCGTCAAGCAGTTCCGTGATCAGACCCGACGCTATCTGGCAGGCGAGCTGAGCGAAGAAGAATTCCGCCCTCTGCGCCTGCAGAACGGCCTGTACATCCAGCGTTTCGCCCCGATGCTGCGGGTGGCGGTGCCTTACGGCCAATTGACCTCACGCCAGGTGCGCAAGCTGGCCCAGATTGCCCGCGACTACGACAAGGGCTATGCCCACATCAGTACGCGGCAGAACGTCCAGTACAACTGGCCGGCCCTGGAAGACGTGCCGGAGATCCTGGCCGAGCTGGCCACCGTGCAGATGCACGCGATCCAGACCAGCGGCAACTGCCTGCGCAATGTCACCACCGACCAGTTCGCCGGTGTTGCGGCCGACGAACTGATCGACCCGCGTCCGTGGTGCGAGATCGTCCGCCAGTGGACCACTTTCCACCCGGAATTCGCCTACCTGCCGCGCAAGTTCAAGATCGCCATCAACGGCTCGACCTCGGACCGCGCCGCCATCGAAGTCCATGACATCGGCCTGGAGGCGGTCTACAACGCAGCGGGCGAGCTGGGCTTCCGCGTGCTGGTGGGCGGCGGCCTCGGTCGTACGCCGGTGGTGGGTGCATTCATCAACGAGTTCCTGCCCTGGCAGGACCTGCTGAGCTATCTCGATGCCATCCTGCGGGTGTACAACCGCTATGGCCGTCGCGACAACAAATACAAGGCGCGGATCAAGATCCTGGTCAAGGCCCTGACACCTGAAGTGTTCGCCGAGAAGGTCGAAGCCGAAATGGTTCATCTGCGTGGCGGCCAGACCACCCTGACCGAAGCCGAAGTCCATCGCGTGGCCAAGCACTTCGTCGACCCGCAATACAAGGCCCTGGACAACCAGGACTTCGCAGCACTCGACAAGGAATATCCGGGCTTCGCCCGCTGGCGCAGCCGCAACACCCTGACCCACAAGAAACCTGGCTACATCGCGGTCACCCTGTCCCTGAAGCCGACCGGTGTAGCGCCGGGCGACATCACCGACAAGCAGCTGGACGCCGTGGCCGACCTGGCCGAGCGCTACAGCTTCGGTCAGTTGCGCACTTCCCACGAGCAGAACATCATCCTGGCCGACGTCGAACAGAGCCAGTTGTTCACCCTGTGGGGCGAGTTGCGCGAACAAGGTTTCGCCACGCCGAACATCGGCCTGCTGACCGACATGATCTGCTGCCCTGGCGGCGACTTCTGCTCCCTGGCCAACGCCAAGTCGATCCCGATCGCCGAATCGATCCAACGTCGTTTCGATGACCTGGACTACCTGTTCGATATCGGTGAACTGGACCTGAACATTTCCGGTTGCATGAACGCCTGCGGTCACCACCATGTCGGCCACATCGGTATCCTGGGCGTGGACAAGAAAGGCGAAGAGTTCTACCAGGTCTCCCTGGGTGGCAGCGGCAGCCGCGACGCCAGCCTGGGCAAGATCCTCGGGCCTTCGTTTGCCCAGGACGACATGCCAGACGTGATCGAGAAGCTGATCGACGTGTACATCGAACAACGTACCGAAGACGAGCGTTTCATCGACACTTACCAACGTATCGGCATCGACCTCTTCAAGGAACGCGTCTATGCAGCGAATCATTAAGAACAACGAGGTCATCGACGAAACCTGGCACCTGCTGCCCAAGGACGCGACCCTCGATGGTATTTCCAACTGCGACGACCTAATCGTGCCACTGGCTCTGTGGCGTGATCATTCCCGCGCCCTCAAGGTCCGCGATGGCGGCCTGGGTGTGTGGCTGGATGCAGACGAAGAAGCGGAAGAGATCGGCGACGACGCCAATCAATTCCAGGTCATCGCCCTGAACTTCCCGGCCTTCACCGATGGCCGCAGCTACTCCAACGCCCGCCTGCTGCGTGACCGTTACGGTTTCAAGGGCGAACTGCGGGCCATTGGCGATGTACTGCGCGACCAGCTGTTCTACATGCGCCGTTGCGGTTTCGACGCGTTCGCCCTGCGTGCCGACAAGGACCCCTTTGAGGCCCTCGAAAGCCTCAAGGACTTCTCGGTGACTTACCAGGCCGCCACTGACGAACCGCTGCCGCTGTTCCGTCGTCGCTGAATCCGCTGTAATGAAAAAGCCCTGATCCGGATATTCCGGTTCAGGGCTTTTTTATTTTGATCGCAAACCAGCCATGTCGGCACAGCCCCCTGTGGGAGCGGGCTTGCTCGCGAAAGCAGCGTGTCAGGCCAAGTCAATATCGACTGAACCACCGCCTTCGCGAGCAAGCCCGCTCCCACAAGGGATTGGTGGTGAAGCCAGGATTACCAGAACCGCTGCTGGGTCAATCGGCTCCACCAGCTCAACAGCACCCGGTCCACCGAGCCACTGGCCGCGATGCCGACGCGCTCTTGCAGGCTTTTGCGTTCGGCATAGTGCAGGTGGTACAGCTCGGCGCTCTTGGCGCGCTCGGCCAGGTATTCGTCGCTGGTCTTCAATTCATCCACCAGATGCTTGCCGAGCGCGGCGACACCCAGCCAGACCTCGCCGGTCGCCACTTCATCAATGGCCAGTTGCGGGCGGTAGTTGGACACGAAGTTCTTGAACAACTCGTGGGTGATGTCCAGGTCCTGCTGGAATTTCTCCCGACCTTTCTCGGTGTTTTCACCGAATACCGTCAGCGTGCGCTTGTACTCGCCGGCGGTCAGGACCTCGAAGTCGATGTCGTGCTTCTTCAGCAGGCGGTTGACGTTCGGCAACTGGGCCACGACGCCGATGGAGCCGAGGATGGCGAAAGGCGCGCTGATGATCTTCTCGCCGATGCAGGCCATCATGTATCCGCCGCTGGCCGCGACCTTGTCGATGCACACGGTCAGTGGTACGCCGGCCTGGCGGATCCGCGCCAGTTGCGACGAGGCCAGGCCATAGCTGTGGACCATGCCACCACCGCTTTCCAGGCGCAGCACCACTTCGTCCTTGGGCGTTGCCAGGGTCAGCAACGCGGTGATTTCATGGCGCAGGCTCTCGGTGGCCGAGGCCTTGATGTCGCCGTCGAAATCCAGCACGAATACCCGGGATTTGGTCGCCGGCTTGTCTTTTTGCTTCTTCTGCGCTTTCTCAGCCTTGCCTTCGCTCTTGCGCAGGGCCTTGAGCTGATCCTTGTCCAGCAGCGTCTGCTCCAAACGCTCGCGCAGCCCCTTGTAGAAATCGTTGAGTTTGCTTACCTGCAACTGGCCGGCCGACTTGCGCCGCCCCTTGCTGCGCAGGGCAGCAAAACTGGCCAGCACTACCAGGATGGCGATGACCAGCGTCACGGTCTTGGCCAGAAAACCGGCGTATTCGATAAAGAACTCCACGATCACTCCTAATAGATTCTCGACTCGCCGCTCGACGGCGGACATTAAACGTTCTCAGCATACCCATGCACCTGCGTCGCTACCAGCCGGGAAACCTGTGGTTACCTTAAGCCCGGGCCAGGCTGGACAAGGCTGTAACAGACATTTCAAACAAGCGTATGTTTTTTCATTGACAGCTCACGGCCATCCTCATAACCTCGCCAAACCTTCAACGTACCGGGATGACGCGGACGTGGGCAGTATCTACCTGATTCGACATGGCCAGGCCTCCTTTGGTGCGGACGACTACGATGTCCTTTCACCCAATGGCGTACGCCAGGCAGAGGTGCTGGGGAGCCACATGGCGGAGCTAGGTGTCGTGTTTGATCGTTGCCTCTCGGGCGACCTGCGCCGTCAGCAGGACACCGCCACCGGCGCGTTGGGCCGGATGTCCGCCGCCGGGCTGCCGGTCCCCGAAGTGGAAACCGACGCCGCGTTCAACGAGTTCGACGCCGACGCGGTGATTCGCGCCCTGCTGCCGGACCTGCTGCCCCAAGAGCCCGAGGCCCTGTACATCCTGCGCAATGCCGCGCAGAACCGTGCCGAATTCCAGCGGATTTTCGCCCTCGTGGTCGAGCGCTGGCTCAGCGGCCAGTACGACCCGCCCGGGCTGGAGAGCTGGCAGGGTTTCGTCGAGCGGGTCCAGGCCGGCCTGCAGCGCATCCTGGAACAGGCCGACAACAGCCACAAAATCGCCGTGTTCACGTCCGGCGGCACGATTACCGCCCTGCTCCACCTGATCACCCGGATACCGGCCCGACAGGCCTTCGAACTGAACTGGCAAATCGTCAACACCTCGCTCAACCACCTGAAATTCAGGGGACGCGACGTGGCCCTGGCTTCCTTCAACAGTCATGCTCACCTGCAACTGCTGAAGACCCCGGACCTCATCACCTATCGCTGAGGCCGAAATCGTAGACCCTTGCTGTATCCACCCGATAAGGATCGAAACCATGACCTCCGTAGTAGACGCCGTACAAAAGATGAAAGAAAAATTCAACCCAGCCGCCGCTGCCGGCCTGGACCTGGTATTCGGTTTCAACATCACCGACGAAGACAAGCAGTACGCCCTGATCGTCAAGGACGGTACCTGTGAATTGCAGGAAGGCGAAGATACCGACGCCAACTGCACACTGGTGATGGACAGCGAAACCCTCAAGGGCATCGTCAGCGGTGAAACCGACGGCATGCAAGCATTCATGGGCGGTAAACTGCGTGTCGAAGGCGACATGATGCTGTCGATGAAACTCTCCGAACTGTTCCCGGCCTGAGCCTGCGCCCCCTTCCGGGCGCTCCTGGCTGCAACGAATCCCGCCCCCGTGGCGGGATTTGCGTTTCTGTCCTCCGGTAATTCTTCCAGTACGCACAACGTTGATCCCGGTCAGTTCCGGCTCGCCCTCCAAGCGCTAACTTGACGCCTCCATCAGAAGCCAGGGACGGCTCATCGGGAGCCGGTGCTCGCTCATCTCAAGGAAGAGAACGTCATGCCCACATTGAAGATCATCCTGCTGTCGACCGCATTCAACGGCCTGACCCAACGTGCCTGGCTGGATCTGCGCGAGGCCGGTTATCGCCCCAGCGTGGTGCTGTTCACCGATCCGGATTCGGTGTGTCGGCAAATCGAACAAAGCGGGGCCGACCTGGTGATCTGTCCCTTCCTCAAGGACCGGGTGCCCGAGCAACTGTGGCGTAATCCCCACCGACCGGTGGTGATCATCCATCCGGGCATCGTCGGCGATCGCGGTGCCAGCGCGCTGGACTGGGCCATCATGCGCCAACCCGAACGCTGGGGCGTCACGGCGTTACAGGCGGTGGAGGAAATGGATGCCGGACCGATCTGGGCCACCTGCGAGTTCAACCTGCCCGAAGGCCTGCGCAAATCAGAGTTGTATAACGGTCCGGTCAGCGATGCGGCCATCTGCTGCATCCGCGAAGTCGTGAAGAAGTTTGCCAACGGTTTCGTCCCGGTGCCGCTGGATTACAGCCGCCATGACGTGGTCGGGCGCCTGCGGCCGAACATGACCCAGGACGACCGCACCTTCAGCTGGCACGATAGCGCCTTGTTCATCAAGCGCTGCATCGACGCTGCCGATGGTCAGCCAGGCGTGCTGGCGAGCCTGGTAGGCGGCCAGTTCTACCTGTATGACGCCCATCTGGATGTGCGCCGTGGATTGCCTGGCACGCTGCTGGCCGTGCGTGATGATGCAGTGCTGGTGGCAACCGGTGACGCGAGTCTCTGGATCGGTGCCCTGCGCCAAAAGCCGCGCCCCGGCGAACAGACCTTCAAACGGCCGGCGCGTCATGTACTGGCGGAGCGACTCAACGGCGTGCCGGTGCTCGACAGCTCCTTGGCCCGACAGCCATTCAGCGACGAGGCTTATCAACCCATTCGCTACCGGGAATGCGGCCAGGTGGGTGAACTGACGTTCGAGTTCTATAACGGCGCGATGAGCACCGAGCAATGCCGGCGCCTGGTGGACGCGTTGCGCTGGGTCAAGTCCAGGTCTACCCAGGTGCTGTTGATCCGCGGCGGGCGCGGCAGTTTTTCCAACGGCGTGCACCTGAACGTGATCCAGGCCGCCGCCCAACCAGGCCTGGAGGCCTGGGCCAACATCCAGGCCATCGACGATGTCTGCCTCGAGTTGTTGAGCGCCCGGCAACTGGTCGTCAGCGGCCTGACGGGCAATGCCGGTGCGGGCGGTGTGATGCTGGCCCTGGCCGCCGATGTCGTGCTGGCGCGCAGCGACATCGTGCTCAACCCCCACTACGCAACCATGGGCCTGTACGGCTCCGAATACTGGACCTACAGCCTGCCTCGCGCCATTGGACCGGACCTGGCCTGGACACTGACCCAGGATTGCCTGCCCATCAGCGCCCGCCAGGCATTGCGCTACGGCATGGTCCAGGAAATCGGTCCACGCTGTCCCGACGAGTTCGGCCTGTGGTTGCTGCAACGGGCCAACGGTGCCTGGCACGATTCCGCCTACGGAGCCATCCGGGCCCGCAAGGCCGAACGAAGCCTGTCGGCGATCCAGGCCTGTCGGGATGGCGAGCTGCAACACATGCAGCGCGATATGGTCGAGAATCGTCACGGTTTCGCCGAAAAATGTCGTAACTTCGTATTCAAGCGCAAGGCCTGTCGTACCCCGGAACGGCTGGTTGCACCGTGGGCACGGATGACGGAGGCCGAAGCCGTCCAGTGATTGTCGGTATCGGGGCGGCGTGCCAACTCTTACAATGCCCGCTTCCCCTGCATCGGCTTGAACATGGACATCGACCTCGCCCGCACTTTCCTGGAAATTGTCCGCCACGGCAGTCTCGCTGCGGCGGCAGACAAGCTGCATGTCACCCAGACGGCGATTACCGCTCGGGTACAGAAACTGGAAAGCCAGCTCGGCTGCGCGCTGTTCGTGCGCAACCGCGCCGGTGCGCGGCTGACCAGCGACGGCGAAGCCTTTGTCGTCTACGCCAACCAGCTCGTGCAGACCTGGGAAGCGGCCCGCCGGGACCTGCCGCTGCCCGAAGGCTATCGCAATGTGCTGCACATCGGTGGCGAGGTCAGCCTGTGCAATCCCTTGATGCTCAGTTGGGCCCGTGAACTGCGTCGGACGATTCCCGGCCATGCCTTGCGCATGGACATTCGCGACGGCGAGAAACTGCTGCAACAACTGGAGCTGGGCCTGCTGGATGCCGCGGTGGTGTATCAACCCGAATACTGGCCAAGACTGCAGGTTGAACAGTTGCTGGAGGAAAAGCTGATCCTGGTGCGCCTGGCCAGTTGCCCGGAGCCCTACGTGTATATCGACTGGGGCGTCGATTTCCGTCGCCAGCACGACACCGCCCTGCCGGACAAGGCCAAGGCTGCCGTCACCTTCAACCTCGGGCCTCTGGCCTTGCAATACATCCTGGAAAACGGCGGCAGCGGCTATTTCCGCACGCGCGTCGTGCAAAGCTACCTGGACAGCAACATCCTGGAGCGGGTGCCCAAGGCACCGGAGTTCAATTACCCAACGTACCTGGTTTATTCCCGGGACCGGGATTCGGCGGCGTTGCAACAGGCGTTCGAGGTGTTGCGGGGCATCGTCAGGAGCGGCAGCGACTGGTCCCAGCGCTGGGATCCGCTGGGTTGACGCATGCCGTTAAAAGGCGGGGGAGCGTTTTGCGGCGCAGCGGGGCGATGTGACGTTTCGCTTGATTCCCCGCGCCACAGCCCCTCCCCCCGCGCCTTCAGGTTACTTGCGCAAGTGCTCCATGATCTCGTCCTTTACCTGCAATCGTTTCTTCTTGAGCGTCTCCAGGGCAACGTCGGACAGTGCGGCGGACGTCGGCTTCTCGGCGTCCAGCACCTCGGCGTCAAGCTGTGAGTATTTTTGAAGCAGAGAGTCGAGTCTTGGATTTTCGCTGCGCTTTTGCTGGATGTGGTCTTTTTCGCACTTCAGATCCTGGCACAGATCATGGGGCACCGGCATGGAACACCTCCTTTTGGTGGATCAGTGGCAAGCGCCTTTGAGGGCGCCTCGATCATCAGGATGGCCTTGCAGGCGGCGTTCTGTCGACCGTCAATCCGACCAGCGGTGACCGTTCGTCGTACCGTATCGCTTTGCGATCAAACCTTTACCCATACGCCGCTCTCCATTGAACAGTGACACTCAAGATCACTTGTACAACCTGTACGGAGAATAACTATGGACGGATTTACCCTGCGTCAACTCGGCCTGGCAATTGCCCTGAGTACCAGCATGGGCATGGCGTGGGCCGCGAGTTCAAACGACTTTGTCGACAACGCGGCGGCCGGTGGCATTGCGGAAATCGAAACCAGCAAACTGGCGCTGCAAAAGAGCGCATCGGCGGACGTCAAGGAGTTCGCCAACAAGATGATCGCCGACCACACCAAGGCCAACCAGGAGTTGATGACCCTGGCGAAAAAGCATGACATCGAAGTGCCGGACGAAACCACTCTGGTGAAGAAGGCGAAGGCCAAGATTCTCGATATGCGTGATGAATCTTTCGATGCCGCCTATGCCAACAATCAGGTCAAGGCCCACGAAGAAACCATCACCCTGTTCAAGAAAGAAGCCGAGACCGTCACCGACGACAAGAAGCCTGGCAATACCGAGCTCAAGGCATTCGCCCAGAAGATGCTGCCAGATCTGCAGCACCACCTGGAACTGGCCAAGAAGCTCCAGGCAGCACACCCCAGCAAGTAGTATTTTCCTGACTGTAAAAAAAGGCTCGTTCTCGCGGGAGGACGAGCCTTTTTTTGCGCAGGTCGATCAACCGCCGTCGGTGTCGATATCGGCGTCCGTGTCATCGCCGGACTTCGGCCGGTCAGGCTCGGGCTTGAAGCCCGGGCTGAAGGTATTGTCGTTTTCCTGGTGGTGTTTTTTCTGGTCGACCTCCTCCGCAGCGCTCTGGGCCTGGTCCGCACCCGCCGGGCTGGCATCGGGCAGTTGCGGATCGATGGCCGGGTCGTTGCGTGGTGACGGGGTCTGCGTCTGGCCTGGTTGCGCAGTGTTTGCACGATCGTCGTTCATGGGCACCTCTTCATGACAGAGGCCGGTTGATGACCGGCCTTGACCATTCGAAGGGAACGCAACGGCTTCGGTTCCATTTGTTTGCGGCAATGGGCTCAGCCGCCGAGCACCGACCGGACCATACGGGTCAGCGCATCCGGCCCGTAGGGCTTGCTCAGCAGATGGGTATCGGGGCTCAACTGATGGTTGCGGGAAATGATGTCCCGCGTGTGACCCGACGTGAACAGCACCGGCACTGGCGGCGTCTGCACCTTGGCCCAGGCCGCCAGGTCGGAACTCTTGATCAGGCCGGGCATGACCACGTCGGTGAAAATCAGGTCCACCTTGGCGCCTTCGAGCAACAGCTTCATGGCCGCGTCGGCATTGGCGGCGGTGAGGGTTCGATAGCCGGATTGTTCGAGCAACTCCACCGATGCACTGCGCACCGCATCGTTGTCCTCCACCACCAGGATCGTCTCATGCCTACCGGGCTGGGGCGTGTAGTCGTGGGTCTGTTCACCGGCTTCAGACTGGTAGCTGCGAGGAAAGTACATCTGCGCCCGCGTGCCCTTGCCCATGTCGCTGGCGATCTCGATATGCCCGCCGCTCTGCTTGACGAACCCGAACACCATGCTCAGGCCCAACCCGGTGCCCTGGCCATCGGTCTTGGTGGTGAAAAACGGCTCGAATACCTGCTTGAGAATATCGGGCGGCATGCCTATGCCACTGTCAATGACCGACAACCGCACATAATCACCCGCCGGGATGCCTTTGCCGGCACAGGACGCTTCGTCGAGCACGATATTCTCGCCCAGTATCTGGATGATGCCATCGCCGCCCATGGCATCGCGGGCATTGATCGCCAGGTTCAGCAGAGCATTTTCCAACTGGTTGCGATCCACATGGATGCACCACGGCTCGTCGGGCAGGGTTACTTCGATCCGGATGGTCTCGCCCAAGGCCCGTTGCAGCAATTCCTCCAGGTCGTCGTAGATGCGTCGGGGGTTGTAGACCGCCGGTGACAGCGGCTGGCGACGAGCAAAGGCCAGCAGTTGCGATGACAGCTTCGCGCCCCGCTCCACCGCCTCGATGGAGGCACTGATCCTGCGTTGCACATTGGCATTATCCGGCTCATGACGTGCCAGCAGATGCAGGTTGCCGGCAATGACTTGCAGCAGGTTATTGAAGTCATGGGCGATGCCCCCAGTGAGCCCGCCAATGGCCTCAAGCTTCTGCGACTGGCGCAACTGCTCTTCGGCCGCCAGCCGCGCCTGGACCTCATCGGCGACCCGCTGCTCCAGGTCACGGGTGAACCTGAGCAACGATGCTTCGGCAATCTTGCGTTCGTTGATGTCAATCAGCACACCGGGGAAACGCAGAGGCCTGCCCATCGCATCGAACTCGCATCGACCGCTGGCCTGCACCCACAGGTCATCGCCCTGGGGGCGACGCACCCGGTATTCGGCATTGAAGGACGCCCCTGTGCGCAAGGTCAGTTCAATGCGTTGCTTGAGCTCATCAAGGTCATCGGGATGAACACGCTGGCGGGCAATCTCGACGGGCAACGCCTCCAGCGGTGTGTCTGGCGGGTAGTCGAACGTGCGGGCGAAACGCTCGTCGCCAGACAGGGTGTCGGCCTGGACGTCCCAGACAAACGAGCCGAGCAACGGCCCGGCCGCAAGGGCTAGCTGAATGCGTTCATTGACGGCGCGATAGCTGCGTTCCGCTGCCTGGCGAGCCCGCTCGGACAAGACCAGCTCGGTGGTTTCCACGACAATTGCCAGCACGCCGGCCGGTGCCTGGTCATCGTCGGGCACGGGGCTGTAGAAAAGGTCCATCCACACATCTTCAGGCTTGCCATCACGCAACAGGACCAGTTCCTTGCTGCGATAGGACAACGTCCCTCCGGCCAGGCAGACGTCCAGCACGTGACGATTGAACTCGGCCACTTCCGGCCACCCCAGCTCTACCGCGCACCCCAACAGATAAGGATGACGCCCGCCGGCGAACTCGGCGTAGGCATCGTTGTAGATCATGACGCCCTGGCGGCCCCACAACATGACCATTGGCAAAGGCGAAGCCAGCAACACCTGGACGGCACTGCGCAGGCTGGCGGACCAGCGTTCGATAGGGCCCAGTTCGGTCTGGCGCCAATCGTACGCCCGGATGCGCCGGGCCATTTCACCGTCCCATCCGGGACATCCGTGAGGCTGGGATAAGAACTCCATGGGCGACTCTGAACCTCGAATGGCTGCGGGGAATCGCATATCGCGAGCCCCTTGTGCTCAGACCTTCGAGCGCGAGGTTGGCATTTGGTTTCATGCCGGCCAAGCCAAAGGCCTCCGCGGCCAGATGGCAAACGGGCTCAGCGAAAATCGCGGCTGCGCACGTTGATACCCGCCAGCAGCCCGGTCAGGTCGCTCAAGCGCCCGGCAATCAGATGACGGACTTCACCGACGCTTTCCCAGCGCCCGTCGACCCGAAGCAATTGCGAGCCCACCAGCACTTTGCGTTGGCGCTCCGCCAGGTCGCGCCAGACCACCACGTTGAGGTTGCCGAATTCATCTTCCAGAGTGACGAAGGTCACCCCACTGGCCGTACCGGGGCGCTGGCGACCGGTGACCAGGCCGGCGACGCTGACGTTGCGGCCATGTTCCACCTCCTGCAACTCCCGGGAGCTGCGACAGCGTCGGGCACGCAGTTCAGGGCGCAGCAAGGCCAGCGGATGAGGGCCCAGTGTTGTGCCTAGGGTGGCGTAGTCGGCAAACAAGTCCTCCCCCAGCGAAGGCTTGGGCAGATTCACCGGCGGTTCCTCCTGACTGGGCAAACCGGCAAACAGACCCAATTGCTTCTGCACGCCGGCCACTTCCCAGCGTGCACGATGGCGATCACCGACCAGGCCACGCAAGGCCCCGGCGTCGGCCAACTGCTCCTGGGCCCGGACATCGAGTTGCGCGCGCTCGCCCAGGTCGGCCACGTCAGTGAATGCCCGCTGTCGACGGGCTGCCTCGATACGCCGGGCGTCGTCTTCACGAAAGCCCTTGATCAGGCGCAAGCCCATGCGAATAGCCGGTTGCCGACCTTCCTGGGGTTCGAGACTGCAATCCCAATCACTGGCGCGCACGTCCACCGGACGGATCTGCAATTGATGCCGGCGGGCATCCTGCAGGATCTGGTCCGGGCTGTAGAACCCCATGGGCCAGCTGTTGATCAGGGCGCAGGCGAACGCTGCCGGCTCGTGGCACTTGAGCCAACTGCTGGCGTAAGTCAGCAAGGCGAAGCTGGCGGCGTGGGACTCAGGGAAACCGTAGTTGCCGAAGCCCTTGATCTGCTCGAAGATCTGCGCGGCGAATTCGGGGGTATAGCCGTTGCGATCCATCCCCTCTGCCAGGCGTAGACGGTGCGGTTCAAGCCCGCCGTGACGTTTCCAGGCGGCCATGGAGCGACGCAACTGGTCCGCTTCGCCGGCGGTATAGTCGGCCGCCACGATGGCGATCTGCATGACCTGCTCCTGGAACAACGGAATGCCCAGGGTACGCCCGAGCACTGTCTTCAATTTCTCCGAAGGATAGGTGACAGGTTCCTCTTTGTTTCGCCGTTTCAGGTACGGATGCACCATGCCGCCCTGGATCGGCCCCGGCCGCACGATCGCCACTTCGATCACCAGGTCATAGAAATTCTCGGGCCTGAGCCGGGGCAACATCGCCATCTGCGCCCGTGATTCAATCTGAAACACACCGATGGTGTCCGCACGGCTGATCATCTCGAAAGTGGCCACATCATCCCTGGGCAAACCCGCCAAGGTGTATCGCTCTCCCCGATAGCGCTCGATCAGATCAAAACACCGGCGAATCGCGCTGAGCATGCCCAGGGCCAGGATATCCACCTTGAGCAGCCCGACCGCATCCAGGTCGTCCTTGTCCCACTGGATGATGGTGCGCTCGGCCATGGCGGCGTTTTCCACCGGTACCAGGGTGTCCAGGGGCTGTTCGGAAATCACGAAGCCGCCGGGGTGCTGGGACAGGTGCCGGGGAAAGCCGATCAGTTGCTGGGTCAGGCTCAATACCCGGCGCAAGATCGGGGAGTCCGGGTCGAAACCGCCCTCGCGCAGACGCTCCACGGGTGGCGCCTCGTCGCTCCAGCGACCGCAACAGTCGGCCAATGCATTGACCTGATCCGGCGGCAGGCCCAAGGCCTTGGCGACGTCCCGCACCGCCCCGGCGCCATGGTAACTGCTGACCACAGCCGTCAGCGCCGCGCGATGGCGACCGTAGCGCTGGAAGACGTATTGCAGCACCTCTTCGCGGCGTTCATGTTCGAAGTCCACGTCGATGTCCGGCGGCTCGTTGCGCTCTCGCGACAGGAAGCGTTCGAACAACAGGTTGGTTCGGCTCGGGTCGATTTCGGTAATGCCCAGTGCATAACACACCGCCGAGTTGGCCGCCGAACCACGCCCCTGGCAAAGAATGTTGCGCTGGCGGGCGAAGTTGACGATGTCCTGCACGGTGAGGAAGTAGCTGTCGTAGCCCAGCTCGGCGATCAATTCCAATTCTTTGTCGATCTGTTCCCGGACCTTATCGTCCACCCCTTTTTTCCAACGTTCGCGCATGCCCCGCTGGGTCAGTTCCCGCAGCCACGATGCCGGATCGTGCCCCTCGGGCACCAACTCACGCGGATATTCATAGCGCAACTGACCCAGGTCGAAAGTACAACGCCGGGCGATCGCCAGGGTTTCATCGAGCAACCTGCGCGGATAGAGATCGGCCAGATCCTTGCGACTGCGCAGATGACGCTCGCCGTTGGGGTGCAGGCGCTGGCCGGCCTCGGCCACCGTGACGTGATGCCGGATGGCGGTCATGGTGTCCTGCAAGGCACGACGACCGCGCACGTGCATGTGCACATCGCCCGTGGCGACGGCAGGCAGCGCCAGGCGGTCCGCCAGCGCCAACAAGTCGGCCAGGCGACGCCGGTCGTCCTGGCCGCAGTGCAACTGCACCGACAGCCACAGGCGCCCGGCGAAGATCGACTGAAGCCAGCGGCCCTGCTCCTCGACGTCGTTGCCATCGGGCACCCACAGTGCCAGCAACCCAGGCCAGGGCTCGTCGAAGTCTTCCCGTACGATGCGATAACGGCCCTTCTCGCTACGACGGCGGGCACGGGTGATCAACCGGCACAAGGCTTGATAGCCTTCGAGATTTTCCACCAGCAGCACCAGCTTCGGGCCGTTCTCGATCTGGATCTCGCTGCCGACGATCAACGCCAGGTTCAATTCCTTGGCCGCTTGCCAGGCCCGCACGATGCCGGCCAAGGTGCACTCGTCGGTGATCGCCAGGGCCCGGTAACCTTGCTGACTGGCCCGGCGACACAGTTCCAATGCACTGGAGGCACCGCGCTGGAAACTGAAATTCGACAGGCAATGCAGCTCGGCATAGTCGACGTTCATGCGAACCAACCCTGCAACCACAACGGCCCGCCCTCGCCCACCGGCCGATAGGCCCAGCCCCGTTGCCCCGCACGGGTTTCGACCAGGTAGTAATCGCGGCGCACGTCGGCGCCGTCCCACCAGCCGGTCTCGATGCGCTCCGGCCCCATGAGGACGCGCGCCAGGCCTTCCGGCAACGCCTGGGGCTCGTCCAGCAGCCAGCCGGGACGCTGCACAGCGCTGCGCGCCACGCAAGGCTGGAGCCGGGTCTGAGGCGTCATCTGCCAGGCGCATTCAGGCCGATGGTCGTCGCGAAACCCCAGGCCCTGCACCGCGTCGTCCCCCAGCCGTGCGCGCAACCGTTCCCGCAGTTGCTCCCAGGGCAAGGACTGCTGGGGACGTTCGTCGAACAGCTCCAGGCGCTGGGGCACGAAACTCGGCAAATCTTCGGCACACAAGCGAAAGCCACGCACCGGCGCCTCGACCTGCACCTGTTCCAAACGGCCACGGGCCAGTTCGAAGAGCATCGAAGGGTCCCGCTCGGCACTGAGCAGGCCGACCTTGATGATCGTGTCCGGCAACCCGGCGTGTTCCAGGTGCAGGTCGAATCGCTGCACGCCACTGTCGCGACCGCACAGGAAGGCCGACAGGTCACCGGTCAACCGGCGTAACGGGAACAACAGCGCCTGATGGGACTGGACGTCGTAGTTGAGTTCGATGCGCACATCGAAACGATCAGGCGGCAGGTAGAACGACAGCGCCAGGGTGCGACTGCCGATCAATGCGTCGAGATGCTTGAGGACCTGTGCTTCGAAGCGCCGTGCCAGCGTGTGCCGGGGCAAGGCCTGGACCTGTTCCAGGCAGCGCAACCCCATGCGCGACAACGCCGTGGCGACGTCGGGGGGCAGGCCGATCCGATCCACCGGCATCTGTCCCAGGCACTGTTGCAGGCGCTCGGCATCCGGTACCACCAGGGCATCATGGGCATTGGCGAGCACCCGCGCCGCCACCGGGTTCGGGGCCGCGACGATGCGATGACGAAAGCCCAGTTCGGTCAGTTCGGCCCGCAGCCGTGCCTCGAAGACCGGCCAGGGCCCGAACAGGCCCAGGCTCGACTCGATCTCGAACAGCACCGTGCGCGGGTAATGCACACTGACCTGGGAGCTGAATCGATAGGCCCAGGCGGCGAGAAATTGCTGCCAGTGCTCGATCTGCGCTGCATCATATTCGGCGGTGGCAAAGCCTTTGCTCAGGGCCTGGGCGGCGGTCATGGTCTGGCCGGGACGCAGGCCCAGGGCCCGGGCGGGATCGTTGACCGCTTGCAGCACCCGACGTTGGGCCGGACCGGTCAACAGCGCCAGGGGCTCCTCGGGATCGGGGCGCTGACGCAGCGCGGCGTCCAGCGCCAATTGCGGAAAGAGAATGCAGACCCAGCGCATCGCAACCTCAATGCCCTGTTGGCGTGGCGTAGGCAAAGGCAATCGGTGCCGGCCGGACCAACCCACCTCGGCATTTAAGCACCCGCAGCTGCCCAGGCCCGGCATCGATGGCGATGCGCAGGGCCGCCGGTGACGGATTGATGGCTTCCTGGATCGGCCGCCAGGCGAACGCCAGGGTCTGGCCGGTTTCCGCGGCCACTTGCAGGCGGCGCAAGGCACGATCGTCCGCCTGGCGAGGCCAGCACAAGACCGCCCCGCAACTGCCCGAACGCAAGCATTGTTCGGTGGCCCACAGAGCATCGCGCTCACCGGCCCGGATCACCGACAGTTGGCTCAGGTCCACCCCGGCACCCTGCCAGGCCTGGGGATAGGGTACGAACGGCGGTGCCACCAGCACGATTCGCTCCCCTTGCGCAGACAATCGCGCCAGGGTCGGCCACACCAGTTGCAACTCACCCAGGCCCGGCGCCGCGAGGAGGATTTCCGTCAGCGCCGCTTCCGGCCAGCCGCCACTGGGCAACGCCGCGTCCAGCGCGGCATGGCCGGTGGGTTGCGGGCTGGCGGCCGGAGGCGCAGGCCGGCCTTTCCAGACCTGGCCGCCATTGAACAGCGTGTCCAGAGCAACGACCGCGCCCATCAGCCTTGCCTCAACAAGCCACAGAACACCCCTTCTATCGCCAGGTCCTGGTCGGCCTCGACGATGATCGGCTGATAGGCCGGATTGCGTGGCAACAAGCGCACCCGCTCGCCGACGCGCTCGAAACGCTTGATGGTGACTTCACCGTCGAGCCGCGCCACCACGATCTGTCCGTTCGCGGCCTGGGGCGTGCGCTGGACACCCACCAGGTCACCGTCGAGAATGCCGTCGCCGATCATCGAGTCACCCTGGACCCGCAGCAGATAATCCGGCGCCTTGGTGAAAATCGCCGGGTCCAGCATCAGGCGGTCGTGGACCTCGGCATCGGCACCGATCGGCCGGCCGGCGGCCACTCGCCCCAGCACCGGCACGTCGAGCAGCTCGGGACGCGGCGGCTGGTTCAGCAAGCGGATGCCCCGGGCCTGATGCGGATTGACTTCGATAAAACCGGCTTCGGTCAGCGCCAGTACATGCTTGCGCGCTACGCTGCGGGAGGCGAAACCGAACGCCTCGCTGATTTCAGCGAGGCTGGGTGGCTGGCCCTGCTCAGCGATACGGTCGCGGATGAAGGTCAGGATGGCGGAGCGGCGGGGAGTGAGAGTCGTCATGGAGTACATTTGTACTCCTGTCGGTTTTTTCTGACAAGCGCCGCCAGTCAGTTCACAGTCATGCACATCCCTGTGAGAGCGGGCTTGCTCGCGAAAGCGGTGTGTCCGTCAAAGAAATGCTGGAGGTGCCGACGTCTTCGCGAGCAAGCCCGCTCCCACAGTCAGTGTTCAGTCCAGCCAGGTAAGCCCATGGATAAATCCCCCGCTCATGCCCATCACTGAACACCAACTGAACCCCATACCCCTGAGCATTGACCGCAACCACCCGAATCCGCGGATCAACCTGCACCACCAGCCCCCGCAGGCGAAACGCCCGGCATTGCGAGCAAGGACATTGACGGCGCAATTCAGCATGCTCCAGCCGTTGTTCACGACCATCGGGCCAATCCAGGTGCAATTGCCCTTTAGCCTGGGAATTACCAATCGCCAGCGGATTCATCGCAACTGCTCCAAGGCAATACGCACGGCCTTGCGCACTTCAGGGTCGCCATCGTCCTGAGCGGCCTGCAAGGCCGGGATGGCATTACTATCGGCCAGTTCGCCCAACGCCAGGGCCGCCTCCTTGCGCAGATTGCCGATGCGATGCCCCAGGGTAGCGATCAAGGGTTGCAACGCCGGGGCGTAGCGCAAGCGGCCAAGGCTGCGGGTGGCCCGCAGACGCACCTGCCAATAATCGTCACCCAGGGCATCGATCAGAGCCGGGCCGGCCTCGCTGTGGCCGACCTTGCCCAAGGTGGTGGCCGCCTCTTCGCGCACTGACCAGATCGGGTCGCGCAGCGCCCGGCACAGCGCCGGCAAGACCTGTGGGTCCGAAGCCAGGCCCAGGGCGCCGGTGGCGGCTCGACGCACTTCGCTGTCGGCATCGTCACTGGCAAGCCTTGCCAGGGCCGGCAAGGCGTCGAGATGCTTGAGCCAACCGAGCACTCCGACAGCCTCGCGGCGCACGCCGGCATCACTATCGGCCAGGGCCGCGATTGCAGCCGGTGCTGCGTCCGTCAGGCGCAACTCGCGCAAGGCCCTGAACGCGGCGACCCGCACGCTGACGTCCCCATGGGCGACCCAGGGCAGGATCACCCTCCCCGCCGCCTCGCTCTTGAGCAGGCTCAGGCTCTGCGCGGCAGCACTCTGTACGGTTGGACACGGATCGGTCAGGGCCCGGCACAAGGCCTCGACCACTGCGGCATCTTCCCAGGCCTCAAGCAGGCGCGCAGCTTCGGCCCGCACTTCGGCACTGGGATCCCGGTCCAGGCGGTCCACCAGCCACGACAAGCCTTCGGGCTCCTCAAGCTCAGCCAGTTCAATCAAGGCAATACGGCGCACACCGGGATCGTCGTCAGTCAGCCGCGGTTGCAGGAGGAGAATATCGTCGTTGTCGGTGTTTTCGAATAAAGAGGTCATAAGGCAAATCGCGGCAAGGAGGTTTCAGGAAGCCCGAGAGGATTGAGGCGCGGCAATTGCCGGCCCTCTGCATAGTGCAGCAGCTCGAGGCAGTGGCGTTTCAAACGGGTGAACTCGGGGTGGGTCACCAGCTCCGTCGTGCGTGGACGGGCAAAATCCAGCCGCAGGTCCTCGATGATCCGGCCAGGGCGCGGACTCATCACCAGCAAGCGGTCAGCCAGGAACAACGCCTCATCGATGTCATGGGTGACGAACACCACGGTGGTGCGGATGCGCGTCCAGATGTCCAAGAGCAGTTCCTGCATGCGCAACCGGGTCAGGGCATCCAGCGCGCCGAAGGGCTCGTCCATCAGCAGCAGCCGCGGGCGATTGACCAGCACCCGGGCAATTTCCACCCGTTGCTGCATCCCCCCGAAGAGCTGGTCCGGCCAATGCCCGGCAAAGCCTTCCAGCCCCACCAGCGCCAGGATCTCATCGGCGGCACGGTATCGCTCGGCCTTGCCGAGACCGCGCATCTTCAGGCCGAAAGCGACGTTGTCGCGCACACTGCGCCAGGGAAACAACGTGTGTTGCTGGAACACCATGCCCCGCTGGGGCGACGGACCGGACACCGACACACCGTCGACATCCAGGGTGCCGGTACGCGGTTGCAGATGCCCGGCCAAGGCCCCGAGCAGCGTGGATTTTCCGCACCCGGAAGGCCCCAGGACACAGACGAACTGGCCCGCTTCGATCTGGCAATCGAGACCCTGGACAGCTTCGAAGGCCTGGGCTCCCGTGCCAAGAACAATGGACAATTGGCGGATATCGATGCGCCCTTCGGGCGCTTGCATGACACTCATCAGGCTTTTCCTCGGCGTCGATGCCAAGGCGTGAACAACCCGCCCAGGCGCTTGATCAACACACTGCTGCCCATGCCCAGCACACCGATGAGCAGCATGCCGACCACGATGTCGGGGTAGTTCTGCACGGTGTAGGAAGCCCAGGTGTAGTAGCCGATGCCGTACTGGCCGGCGATCATTTCCGCCGTCACCAGGCAGAACCAGGACGTGCCCATGCCGATGGCCAGGCCGGTGATGATGCTCGGCGCCGCACCCGGCAGAATCACTTCCTGCAGGATCGCCCGGCGCCCGGCCCCCAGGCTTTTGGCCGACGCGATCAGCCGCCGGTCCACGCCTTCGACGCCATGCACGGTGTTGAGCAGGATCGGAAACAACGCGCCGGTGAAAGTGATGAACACCATCGACAGTTCCGACGAGGGAAACATCAGGATTGCCAAAGGAATCCAGGCCACTGCCGGAATCGGGCGCAGGACTTCCAGGGGCGGCAGCAGCAGGTCTTCGGCCCATTTCGAACGACCAATGGCGAGCCCCACGGCCACACCGATCGACACCGCCGCGCCATAACCGGCAAAGACCCGGCCCAGGCTGCTGCCCAGATGCCGGGCGAGATTGCCCGATTCCCCCAGCCCAAGCGCAGCCTGGATCACGGCCAGTGGCGTCGGGACGTTGGCGAAGGTCACCAGACCGAGGTCCCAGTGGAGAGTTGCAGCGAGCTGCCAGAACAGCAGGCAGAGCAACAGGGAAGCGGCTCGCAGAAGCCAGCGAAAATAAGATCGGGACACAACTTTTCCTCTCAACCGAGATCCCTGTGGGAGCGGGCTTGCTCGCGAAAGCGGTGGTTCAGTCGACATCAGTGTTGAATGTCAGACCGCATTCGCGAGCAAGCCCGCTCCCACAGGTTATTGGTCAGCTTTATCGGGCTGCGACAGCCTGAGCAGTCGCTTCGGTAAAGTCCAAAATCTTGCCGCCCTGGGCCGTAGCGAATTGCTCGGCCTGCCCCTTCAACAGAAAGGCGCTGAGCCGGCCCTGGGCATCACTGGCGAACCAGGCCTGCTCGGCCAGCAACTTGATCCCGCTGTCGCTGGCCTGGGCATAGACCGCACGGATGCCCTTGCCTTCCTGCTTGAGGCCCGCCAGGGCGGCGAAAGCCGATTGCGCCGAGGCGTAGTGACGCACTTTCGGCTCGCCACGCACCCAGATCTCGGCCACGCGGCTGAAGTCGGTAATCGCCTGCCCCGTCGAAGCATCGGCGCCGCTCAAGGGTGTCTGGGCGTAGTGCCCCAGTTGCGCGTCGTAATCCAGGTTCGAGGCCTTGAATGCGGCACGGATGTACTGGTCATCGATGAACGTATTAAGGTCCAGGCCGCGATCGGCTTTTTTCAACAGCTTGAGGGTATCGATTGCCGTGCCGACGGCTTGCCGGTATTCCGGCTTCCAGGTCAGGTCACGGGTCTGCACGCCCAGCGGCCCGTGGAACAGATAGTTGACCTCGGCATCCACCCCCGTGACCTGGGCGATCAGCTCGCTGTACTTCTCCGGCTCTGCGGCCAGCAACTGGTTGGCCTCGAGGGTTGCACGCAGGTAAGCGACGACGATTTCCGGGTATTTCCTGGCATAGGCCTGGTCCACCAACGCCCCATGGAACGTCGGCGCGCCGGCCTGGGCACCGTCGTAGATCTTGCGGGCAAACCCCCGGCTGGGGAACAGTTCGGCGAACGGCACGAAGTCGGCGTGGGCGTCGATCTTGCCGGCCTGCAAAGCCGAGCCGGCGACTTCCGGCGGCTGGGCGATGATGCTCACATCCCTGAGCGGATCCCAGCCCTGGGCCGCCACGGCGCGCAGCAACATGCCGTGAGCCGTGGACGCAAACGGCACGGAGATGGTCTTGCCCTTCAGTTCGGCCAGGGACTGTACCCCAGACGCGCAGGGGACGACGATGCCATTGCCACTGCCCTGGATGCTGCCCGACAGCACGCTGATGAACAGGCTGTGCCTGCCGGCGGTTTCAAATGCCACGCCGTTGAATGCGCCGGGGAAGTCGGCCATGGCACCGAAGTCGAGTTTGCCGGCGACCATCTCGTTGGTCAGGGGCGCACCGCTGGTGAAGTTCTTCCACTGGATATCGTACCGGGCGTCTTTATAGGCACCGTCATGGGGCAGGTATTTGTCCAGCAGGCCCAGCTCACGGATCAGCAACCCGCCGGCGGCGCAGTTGATGGTGGTGTCCTGGGTGCCGATGGCGATACGGATGGTTTCTGCCTGGGCAGACAAGGTCAATGAAGCCAGTACCAGACCGGCCAGCGCTGCACGCAACATGGGGATTCCCCTCGAATCATGTATAGGAGGTTCGTCTCCGCCGTGATCTGTGCACGGTGGGAAACGAGGGGTGTTTTTGATCGGGCGTCCGGGGGTGGCCGGATGGCTTTGTAGTGGCTGGGCTGGCCCCATCGTCGGATCGCCGCCCGGAGCAGGCTCGCTCCCACAATTGTTCTCAGGCGTTCACAAGTCCGGCGTCCACCACACATCCACTGTGGGAGCGAGCCTGCTCGCGATTAGCGGTGTCTCGGTCAACGCAGCAAGTAAGGAATCTCCACCTTCACCGCCCCCGTCGGGCAGTCATTTTCACAGGGCATGCAGTACCAGCATTCATCGAACGCCATGTAGGCCTTCTGGGTCGCCGGGTTGATCGCCAGCAGGTCCATGGGGCAGACATCGACGCACACGGTGCAGCCCTTGTGGGCGATGCATTTGTCCTCGTCCACGGTGACGGGGGCATTGGAGCGGAAGAAGATTTCCTGGGGTTGATAAGCCATGGGGCGTTCTCTCTGGGTGGACGGTTCACGCCGCGTCGGCGCCGACCCGCAGCCGCTCGTAAGCCTGCAGTTCGTCGGCATCAAGGGCGATGATGTAGGGCTCGACCGCTTTCTTGAATGAGGTCATCACGCCGTCGTCGCCCTTCTTCAGGTGACAATGGCAAAACCACTCACTGTCGTTGCGTTGCGGGTGATCGACCCGGTAGTGGTACAACCCCCAACGGCTTTCGGCACGAAACAGCGAGGCCTTGGCGGCCATTTCGGCGCAGTCGCGGATCACACTGACCTCCATGGCACGCATCAACTCGTGAGCGTTGTGGGCCTTGATCTGGTCCAGGTCACGCTGGATATCGCTGAAGCGCTGCAGGCCTATCTGCATCTTTTTGGTGACCTTCGGCGGTTGCAGGTAGTCGTTGACGAAACGCCGCAGCTTGTACTCCACCTGGGCCGGCGGCAGGCCGTGTTCGCGCCTCAGCGGAGCGTAGACGCGGGCTCTTTCCCGCTCGATCTGAGCGGCATCCAGCGCCGAGAAATCCTTGCCGGCCACGAAATCCGCCGCGTTGTGGCCGGCAAACCAACCGTAGGTGAACGCACCGAGCATGTAGTTGTGCGGTAGCCGCCATGTCGCCGGCCGAGTACAGCCCCTTGACCGACGTCTCGGCCCGCTCGTTCACCCATACGCCCGAGGCCGAATGGCCGCTGCAGAAACCGATTTCGGAGACGTGCATTTCCACCATCTGCGTGCGGTAGTCGGTGCCGCGGTTGGCGTGGAACTGACCGCGGCTGGGCCGCTCATTGCTGTGCAGGATGTCCTCGATGTTCTGGATCGTTTCCTCGGCCAGATGGTCGAGCTTGAGGAACACCGGGCCATTGCCGCCCTCGAGCTCCTGGTGGAACTCCCACATCATCTGCCCGCTCCAGTAGTCGCATTCAATGAAGCGTTCGCCTTTGTTGTTGGCGGTGTAGCCACCCAAGGGGCCGGTGACGTAGGCGCAGGCCGGGCCGTTGTAGTCCTTGATCAACGGGTTGATCTGGAAGCATTCCAGGTTCGCCAGTTCGGCACCGGCATGGTAGGCCATGGCATAGCCGTCCCCGGCATTGGTGGGGTTCTCATAAGTGCCCATCAGGTAGCCGGAGGCCGGCAAGCCCAGACGCCCCGCCGCGCCGCAACACAAAATGACCGCCTTGGCCTTGATCACATGGAAGTCGGCGGTGCGACAATCGAAGCCCATGACGCCGTTCACCGCACCCTCGGCATCCGTCAGCAAGCGGGTGCAGACCAGCCGATTGGTGATACTCACCCGCGCCCGCTTCAATTGGCGATAGAGGACTTTCTTGATGTCGTGCCCTTCCGGCATCGGCAGCACATAGGCGCCCATGTGATGGACTTTTTTCACCGCGTAGTCGCCGGTTTCGTCCTTCTCGAACTTCACGCCCCAGCGGTCCAGTTGCGAGAGGGTTTCGAAACTGTGCGTCGCATAGGCGTACACGGCCGCCTGGTTGACGATGCCGTCGTTGGCGATGGTGATTTCCTTGGTGTACTGCTCGGGTGTGGAGTGGCCGGGAATGATCGCGTTGTTCAAACCGTCCATGCCCATGCTGATGGCGCCGCTGCGTTTGACGTTGGCCTTGTCCACCAACAGCACGCGCAAATCGCGGTTGCGCTCCTTGGCTTTGATCGCCGCCATGGGTCCGGCCGTACCGCCGCCGATGACGACGATGTCGTATTCCTGTTCCAAAATACTTCCAGTCACAGCGCTGTCGGTCATGCTTGTGTCCCTTTCTGCCGGTCGATCCGCAAGCGGTACTGGAAAGCATCGCCGCGGTAATAGAGATGTTCGAAGTCCAACGGCCGGCCATCGGCGTCGTGGGTCAGGCGTTCGATGCGCATGATCGGCGACCCTGGCTCGACCTCCAGGGCCTGGGTCAGATCGCTGTCGGCCAACACCGCATCGATGGCGAGGTCGGCGTGCCCCAGGGTCAAGGCACAGTCATTTTCCAGGATCAGGAAAATGTCACGGGTCACCAGGTCGGCTTTTTCCAGGCGCTCGCCGAAGGCCTTGGGCAGGTAGGTGATTTCCAGGGACACCGGCTCGCGGTTGATCAGTCGCACCCGTTTGATCTGCGCCACCATCTCCCCTTCGGTCAAGCCCAGACGCTCGGCCACCTGCTTGTCCGCCGGGATGAATTTGAAACTGCGCAGGCGGTTGATCACCTCGAAGCCGCGCCCGGTCATGGATTCAGCCAGACCCTGGAGGGTGCTGACGTTCTGGAACGTCTTGGGCTTGGCAACGAAGGTGCCTTTGCCGTGGATCTTGAAAATCAGCCCTTCCTTCTGCAGATCCCCGAGGGCCTGGCGCACGGTGATGCGGCTGACGCGAAATAGCGTACCGAGCTCGCTTTCCGAAGGCATCTGGCTGCCTTGGGGGTATTCACCGTCGAGGATGCGGGCGCGCAATACGTCGCGCAGTTGGGTGTGCAGCGGAACGCTGCTGAGGGCAAGCACGTTGTCGGACATGGGCTGGATCACTTGTCATAACGAGTTATGACGTGATCTTAGGGAAGCCGTCCAAGGCTTGAGAAATACTGTTTGGACATAACCTTAGATTAGCGAGCGTTGACACCCTCGCTGCGAAACGCGCTGGGGCTCATGCCGGTCCAGCGTCGGAAGGCCCGGCGGAAACTGCGCACATCGCTGTAGCCGACCTCTTCGGTGATGCGCTCGATGGACAGTTCGGGGTTGGCCAGCAAGCTCAGCGTCCGGCCGCGACGCACCTGTTCGAGCAGGGTTTCGAACGTCAGGTTGTGTTCGGTCAGGCGCCGTCGCAGGGTACGGCTGCTCATGTTGAGGTCGCCGGCGATTTTCTCGATGTGGCTGCCCCGGGTCAGGTCCCGGGCAATCGCCCGCTCCACCGCCTGGATCAGGTCGATCTTCTGATGGACCTCGGCCGCTTCCTGCTCCAGCAAGGCTAATGCCTGGCGCAGGGCCAGCGGATGATGATTGGGCAGGCGCACGTCCAGCCAACGGACATCGATCAGCATGCGGTTGTATCGACAACCGAAGCGCACATCCGGTCCCAGGATCCGTTGGTACTCCAGGACGTAGGATGGCGCCGCGTGCATGAACTCCACGGCCTGGGGCCTGAAATCCGGGCCCGCCAGCGCCCGTCCATACACCATCAGGCTGGCGAAGAACTCTTCGACCGCAAACACCTGGACCTCGGCGAAGGGCAAGCGGCAGGTCGCGTCGACCATGATCCGCTCGGCGGTCTCTTCGACACTGGTCACGGCGATGCCACCGGTGGTGTGCTGGTAACGGATCCCCAGGGCGAAGGCATCGCGCAGGGTTTCACACAGCGACAACACATGCCCCAGCAGGCCGAGGGTACCAAGCACGTTGCGGTCGCCGACCCACAGCCCCAGCCCCTGGTCCGGCAACAATCTGAGTGCCCGTTGGATCATGACCACGGCCTGGCGATGGGAAATGCGCTGGGCGGGGTCCTGCAGATCATCGAGGCCGAACCCTAGGCCGCGACACAGGCTGACGGCGTCGAAACCTTTGTCCGCGACGACTTCGGCCAGGGTTTGCAGCAGGAATGGCGAGACCAGCGCCAGCTCATAAGTGGGGTCGATGACTTTCATCTGCATGGCGGGTTCCGGGACACGTTAGGGGGCGTTTTTTGTAACCGGTTGTTTCATAAACGTTAGCATGCCCCCATGGAAAGAGGTGGGTGAAATCTGGCCGCCCAAGTCCCCTGTGTGGCCGCCAATACCCTGCCCTGTCAGCCGCGAACGGCTTATTTGTATGGCTCGGACCTTCGGTGTACCTCCAACAATAATAATGAGCGCCTCACATGAACCCGATCCGCACGACATTCGCCTTGCAAATGACCCTGGGCCTGGCCTGCAGCTGCGCGCTACCGGCCCTCGCCACCGAAAACGGAGTCGACAACATCGGTACCGGCACCGACGGCTTCTTCGTGTTGCCACTGGAGGTCGACAGCCTTCCGGACAACATGGTCGCGTTCAACCTCTACTACAACCATTACAAAGCCCGGACATTCAACATCAGCTCGTTGGGCGGCAAGGTGCCGGGGGTGGAGATCGAATCCACGGCGGTGATTCCGCGTATCGACTACCTGAGTCCGTTGCGATTCGCCGGCGGGCGCCTGGGAATCTATGTCGCCCAGCCCTGGATCAAGCAGGAAGTCGCGCTGTTCGGCATGAGCGACACCCGTGAGGGAATGGGCGATACCACCATTTCCCCGATCGTGCTCTGGGACATGGGCAAGAACCTGACCCTGGCCGCCGCCGTGGAAATCACCGTGCCCACCGGCGAATACAGTTCTGATCGACTGGCCAATACCAGCAACAATTTCTACACCTACAAGCCGCTGTTCTCCTTCACCTGGCTGCCCACGGAAAACACCGAGGTGTCGATGAAAACCACCTACAGCTTCAACGAGAGGAACAAGGACACCGACTACCGCTCGGGGCAGATTTTCCACTTCGATTATTCCGCCAGCTATCGGCTGACCGACAACCTGAGGGTGGGACTCAACGGCTACTATCTCAAGCAGACCACCGATGACAAACAGTTCGGCCACACTGTGCAATTCGCCGGGCAGGACGTGGACGACGGCGTGCGCGGCCAGGTCTTCGCCATCGGCCCGGCGCTGCACCTGACCTTCTTCAAATACGCCAGCGCCGAGATCCGCTGGGCCAAGGAATTCGACGTAGAGAACCGCCCCGAAGGCGAGATGCTCTGGGCCAAGTTGAGTATTCCGTTTGAGTTATAGAACTCGGATGAACACCTGATTCTGATCGTTCCCACGCTCTGCGTGGGAATGCAGCCAGGGACGCTCCGCGTCCCAAGAGCCGAACGCGGAGCGTCCGTTGAGGCATTCCCACGCGGAGCGCGGGAACGATCACTACCACAGTGGATCAGCCATAGACCGGCCACGCCTCGACAATCCGCCCCCCGCGCACCGCCAGCAGATCACCGAACTGCAACAGCACCGACTCGACCTGGGTCGGCCTCAGGAACACCTGGTCCTCCACCGCAAGCCCTACCGCCTCGGAGCCGTTGGCCATTTCCTGGTTGGAACTGCGGCCATAAAGGCGGTTGCTCTTCAGGCCGGATGGAGATTCGAAATCGGCCATCCAGTTGCCACCGTAGAGAAAGAACGTCTCGCGCTGGTTCACGTCCCACCAGGAAAAGATCCGGGACTTGTCGTCCAGCGCCGGAATGTTCACCGCGCCGGTACGCTTGAGCACCGGAGTCGCAATGTAGGCCGCCGGCACATGCTCGCTCAGGGATGGCAGGTCGTAATGACTGGGTTTGAGCATGGCCGTGCCCACCGACACTTCGGTACTCAGGCGTTCCTGTTCATGCAGACGATAGCTGGGACTGCCCGCGGTATTGAGGGTCAGCCCCGGGTGCCACAGGTCGGGATAGCGCAACCGGAGGAAATCTACTCGCATGGTGTAGGTCGCCATGACCCGAGCCAACAGCGTTTCAGGGCTCGCCAACAGTTCAGGCACGCCCATGCCTACGAATGGGTCATAGCCCATGAACCCGGCGAACTCCAATTGCGCCGGATGGGCACGAATCAACTTGAGCATCGCATCCAGGCTCGCGTCATCAGCCACCCCGCCCCGGTGCAAGCCGACGTCCAGTTCAATGTTGACCCGCATGCGCGTACCCAGCCCTTGGGCCAGGGCCTGGTATTGCTGGACGCGCTCGGGGGTATCCAGCAGCCACTGCAACTGACGCGACGGGTCGAACGGCCCGTTGTGAAGCTGATAGAACAGCTCGGCGGAACGCACCGGCAGCGGTTTGCCCAGCAGGATATCGGCATCGGGGAACTGCATTGCATCGTGATTGAGAAACGGCTGGTGAAACGACATCAACCGCCGGGTCTCGGCCCGCTCACCGATGTACTTCAGCAATTGGGGCGAAGGCAGGGACTTCTCTACCAGCCGCAGCTGCTTGCCCGCGCGCCGGACCGAAGCCTTCACCACATCGATATTGTGATCGAGGCGATCCAGGTCGATCAGCATCACCGGACGCATGGGGCCATGGGCCTTGAGCTCGCGGTTCAACTGACGGAAATAATCACTGTACGGCCCGCCCCGGTCATCCGGCCGCAGCCAGGCCCCCGCACCGGCCAGCAACACCCCGGCGCCCAACGTGCCCTTGAGCAAACCACGACGATTGAAAGCCATCAGCTCACCCCCAGGATCGTTGAAAGATGTCCGTTCAGAAATTTTCCAGCGGGATCCAGGGCCTGGCGCACCTGGGTGAATTCGTTCCAGCGCGGGTACAGCGCCTGGAGTGTCCTGGCGTTCAGCGAGTGCAACTTCCCCCAGTGCGGTCGGCCCTGATACTTCCAGAAGATCGGCTCGATGGCGGCGAAGAAATTGTGATGGTCCATCTGGTAATGCTGGTGAACGGAGATCGAACAACTGTCCCGTCCTTCGAACATGCTCAAGGGAATGTCGTCGGCCTTCACGTAGCGGTATTCGATGGGAAACCAGGTCCGCAGGTCCTTGTCGCGGATCAGCGCGAGAATCTCCCGCAGGCACGCCGGTCCATGCTCGGCCGGCACCGAATACTCCATTTCGTTGAAACGCACAGTGCGGGCATTGGCATAGATGTCATGGGAGTCACCGACCCGGTCGTCGAAGTCGGCCACCAGTCGCAGGCTGTTGAGCAACGAACGACGGATCGCCGGAAAGTCGCTGCCGTACTTGTCGAGTTTCTCGATCAGGGTGACGAATTCGTTGCCGCCCTCCTCCTCGGGGCTGATGGGTGGCGTGGCCGGATCGGTGGTTTCGTTCAGAGCGATCGCCAACGCATAGTCGGAATGGGTGACCACCTGCATTTCCCAGTGCTGGTTGTCCCGGGTATTGGCTTCCACGTCTTCCAGCAGTTCTTCGGTTTTCGCCACCCATTGGCGCTCGCGCAACCGATAGGCGGCGCGGTTCTGCAAGCGCACCCGGGTCACCAGCCCCAGCGCTCCGAGTGACACGCGCCCCGCTTTGAAAACCTCGGGATGGCGGTTGGCATCACAATCGAGCACCTCGCCGCCGGCCGTCACCAACTGCAGCCCGACGACCTGGGACGCATACGAGCCGAAGGCTTTGCCGGTGCCGTGGGTCGATGTGGCAATGGCGCCGGCCAGGGTCTGGTAATCGACGTCGGCCATGTTCGGCAATGCCTGGCCGATGGCCTTGAGCACCGGGCCCATGCGTGACATCGGCGTACCGCCGCCGAACTCGGCTTGCAGGCTGGCCGGGTCATGATCCAGCAAGCCGCTGAAAAAACTCAGGGACAGCAAGGTTCCATCGGTGGGCACCAGGGCGCTGAAGGAGTGACCGGAACCCACCGGGCGGATCCGTCCTTCGGCACGGGTGACCATTTGTACCAGTTCATCAAGATCCTTGGGCGCCAGCCGCGCAGCCGGCAGGCAACTCTGTGCACCGGACCAGTTGCGCCACGGGATTAATCGCGGCGCGCGCATCAGGTCGGCCAGGGCGCCCTGGCCGCCGAGCGCCGTGAAAGCGGCAACCACACCGGCCCGCTGCAGCCATTGGCGTCGTGAGTAGTCCATGGTCTGCCCCCGCTACTGGAATTGTTGGCCGGACATGAAAGCGATCAAGGCCAGGAACTGCTCTTCGGAACAGTGCATGCACAAGCCCATCGGCGGCATACCGTTGTAGCCGTTGATCGCGTGGTCCAGCAGGGTATCGGCGCCCTGGGCCAGCCGCGGCGCCCAGGCATTCGCGTCGCCGGTCAGGGGCGCCCCGGCGCCGGGGTTCGCATGGCAGAGTCTGCAACTGCTGTCGTAGACCTGGGCCAGCGCCGCATCGGCGGGCATGGCGTTGAGGGTCGCGGGCGCAGGCGGCTTGGGCTCTTCGCCGCATCCGGCGAGCAGCGCGCCAAGCAGCGTGAGGGTCGCGGTTTGAAGCAGGACAGAAGGAAAAGTTGCCGACATAAAGCCCCTCTCGGCGGCGCATGGGTGCGCCTTTCTTGTTGTGGGTCTGGCAGTTGCCACGTTAAGGCACGCCGGCGTGTCGGCTTGAGGTCATTGGGGGCCAGAAAAGGGGGCTTGGGCGGACAGTGCGGGAGCATCGATGCCACAGAGCAGCACTTGATCAGGGAAGTAAAATCCCCTGCTCCCGCTCGCACAACTGCACCACGTAATCCCACAGCACCCGCAGGCGCACGGACTTGTGCAGTTCGCGCCGGGTGCTGATCCAGTAGCTGCGGCGCAGGGTTTCGTCGGGCAGCAAGGGCACCAGCGCCGGGTCGTCGCTGGCCATGTAGCACGGCAGCACGGCGATCCCTAGCCCTGAGCGCGCGGCCTGTTGTTGGGCGATGACGCTGGTGCTGTGGAACACCACCCTGGGGTTGCGACAAAAGCTGTTGAGAAACATCAGCTCCTGACTGAACAGCAGGTCATCGACGTAACCGATCCAGGCGTGACGGGCCAGGTCCTCGCGACTGCGCAGCGGCGGCGAGCGATCCAGATAAGCCTGGCTGGCGTACAGCGCCAGGCTGTAGTCGGTGAGTTTGCGGGTCACCAGCAGGTCGGCCGCCGGGCGTTCGAGGTGAATGCTGATTTCCGCCTCGCGGTTGAGGATGCTGACGAAGCGCGGCACCGCCACCAGCTCCACTTCCAGCCCCGGATAGCGCTGAAACAAGCCGTCCATGCGACTGGCCAGGAACATGATGCCCAGCCCCTCGGTCACCCCCAGGCGAATCTTGCCCAGGGGCGCACTGGACTGGGTAATGTCCTCTTGGGCCAGCAACGCCACGTTCTCCATGGCCTCGGCGTGCTTGAGCAGCGTCTCGCCAGCCGGGGTCAGTTCATAACCCTGAGCGTGCTGGACAAACAGTGCGGTCCCCAGGCTTTTCTCGATGGCTTCGATGTGCCGGGCCACCGTGGCATGGGTGGTGTTCAGCCGCCGCGCCGCGGTCAACAGGCGGCCGCTGCGTTGCAGCTCGAGAAAATACCGCAGGTCATTCCAGTCGAACATGAACGTTCCTTGCACGTCGCTGTTTATAAACACACAGCTGTTGCGCAAAAACTAACATTCTTTTAACGAAAACTAACAACTACGATGGCTCTGACAAAAACAAAAAAAGAGGTCGCGGATGCAACCTGTCGTCGATGAATACGATTACGTGATCGTGGGCGCCGGCCCTGCCGGATGCCTGCTGGCCAACCGGCTGTCGACCAATCCCCAGCATCGGGTGCTGCTGCTCGAAGCGGGCGGACGCGACAACTATCCCTGGATTCACATTCCGGTCGGCTACCTGTTCTGCATCGGTAACCCGCGTACTGACTGGTGCTTCAAGACCGAAGCGCAACCCGGCCTGCAAGGGCGTGCCTTGAGCTATCCGCGCGGCAAGGTCCTGGGCGGCTGCTCTTCCATCAACGGCATGATCTACATGCGCGGCCAGGCCGCGGACTACGACGGCTGGGCCGCCGAGGGCAATGCCGGCTGGGCCTGGAAAGACGTGCTGCCGCTGTTCCGGCAAAGCGAAAACCACTTCGCCGGGGACTCTGAACTGCATGGCGCCAGCGGCGAATGGCGGGTCGAACGCCAGCGCCTGTCATGGCCGATCCTTGATGCCTTCCGCAACGCCGCCGAACAGAGCGGCATTGCCAATGTCGACGACTTCAACAGTGGCGACAATGAAGGCTGCGGTTACTTCCAGGTCAATCAGAGAGCCGGAGTGCGTTGGAACGCCGCCAAGGCCTTCCTGAAACCGGTTCGCCAGCGCGCCAATCTCACCGTCCTCACCGAAGTCGAAGTCGACCGCGTGCTGCTGCGCGAGGACCGGGCCCACGCGGTCAGCGCCCGCTGGCAAGGCAAAGGCATGACCTTCAAGGCGCGCAAGGAGATCGTCCTGTGCGCCGGCGCCATTGGCTCACCGGGTATCCTGCAGCGCTCCGGGATCGGTCCGCGCAACTTGCTGCAGCGCTTGGGAATCGGCGTGGTGCATGAACTGCCGGGGGTGGGCGGCAACCTGCAGGACCACCTGCAACTGCGGCTCATCTACCAGCTGGAAAATGCCCGGACCCTGAACCAGATCGCCGGCACGCTGTGGGGCAAGATGAGCATGGGCCTGCGCTACCTCTATGACCGCAGCGGCCCCCTGTCCATGGCGCCCAGCCAGCTCGGCGCGTTCGCCCGCTCGGGGCCGGAGCAGACCTCGGCCAACCTCGAATACCACGTGCAGCCCTTGTCCCTGGAACGCTTCGGCGAGCCCCTGCACAGCTTCCCGGCGTTCACCGCGTCGGTCTGTGACCTGCGCCCACAAAGCCGTGGCCGGGTAGACATCCGCTCGGCCGACCCGCACGAGGCGCCGCTGATCCAGCCCAATTACCTGAGCCATCCCGAGGATCTGCGGGTCGCCGCCGATGCCATCCGCCTGACCCGACGCATCGTCGCCGCGCCCGCCCTGCAAGCCTTCAAGCCCAAGGAATACCTGCCGGGCCCCAACCTGCAGAGCGAAGAAGAACTGCATCGGGCCGCCGCCCGCATCGGCACGACGATTTTCCATCCGGTGGGCACCTGCCGCATGGGCCAGGACGGTGACGCAGTGGTGGACGCGCAACTGCGTGTCCATGGCATCAAGGGCCTGCGCATCGCCGATGCCTCGATCATGCCGCGCATCACCTCGGGCAATACCTGCTCGCCGACGCTGATGATTGCCGAGAAGGCGGCGCGGATGATGCTTGCGACGAACGCTACGAGCACCGTCAGCACCAAGGAGACAGCAACAGTCTGAAGAACAACCAAGGTCCCTTGTGGGAGCGGCAGTCACCCAAGGAATGCGTCAAAGCAGGAGACGCCCACCCGGCGTCGACAGTGGAACAACAAAAACAATCACTGTGAGGGATACCGCTATGTCCGAGCATGTTCAACCCCTGGAAGTCACGCACAGCGTCGGCGCCAGCCGGGAAACCCAGAAAGTCATCTTCGCCTCGTCCCTGGGGACGGTGTTCGAGTGGTACGACTTTTTTCTCTATGGCGCCCTGGCGGCGGTGATCAGCAAACAGTTCTTCGCCGGCGTCAACGACACCACGGCGTTCATCTTCGCCCTGATGGCGTTCGCCGCCGGTTTCGTCGTGCGACCATTCGGCGCATTGGTGTTCGGGCGGCTGGGGGACATGATCGGGCGCAAATACACCTTCCTGGCAACCATCATCCTCATGGGCCTGGCGACATTCTGCGTCGGCCTGCTGCCCAACTACGCCAGTATCGGCATCGCCGCGCCGATCATCCTGGTCGCGCTGCGCATGCTCCAGGGCCTGGCCTTGGGCGGTGAATACGGCGGCGCAGCGACTTACGTCGCCGAACACGCGCCCATTGGCAAGCGCGGCTTCCACACCAGCTGGATTCAGTCCACCGCCACCCTCGGATTGCTGCTCTCGCTGTTGGTGATACTGGGCTGTCGCTACTTCACGGGGGATCAGTTCGAAGTCTGGGGCTGGCGCATTCCGTTCCTGCTGTCGATCCTGCTGTTGGGCATCTCCACCTGGATCCGCATGAGCCTGCATGAATCACCGGCCTTCGTGAAAATGAAAGAAGAAGGCAAGTGCTGCAAGGCACCGATCCGTGAATCGTTCGGTAAATGGGAAAACCTCAAGGTCGTGCTGATCGCACTGTTCAGCATCAATGCCGGGCAAGCGGTGACCTTCTATGCCGCACAATTCTATGTACTGTTTTTTCTCACCCAGTTCCTGAAGATGGACCCGGCCCTTGCCAACAGTCTGCTGATCGTCAGCGTAGTGATCGGCGCACCGTTCTTCATCTTCTTTGGCTGGCTGTCGGACAAGGTCGGGCGCAAACCGGTGCTGATGATCGGCCTGCTGCTGGCGACGGCGTTGTATTTCCCGATCTTCAAGACCCTGGCCCACTACGCCAACCCGGCCATCGACCAGGCAAGTCGCCAGGCACCGATCAGCGTGATCGCTGATCCGGCCACCTGCACCTTCCAGTTCGACCCGGTGGGCAAGGCGCGCTTCGACAGCCCATGCGACAAGGTCAAGACGTTCCTGGTCAAGCAAGGGCTGCCCTACAGCAGCGTCGCGGCACCGGCGGGCAGCCCGGTGCAGGTCAACGTCGGTGATGTGAAGATCGAGGGGTATGACGAAGCCGCCCTGCGCGGCGCAACGACCCTGGCGGGCTACCCGCAAAAGGCCGATACCCAGCAGATCAACCGACCGATGATCGTCGCCTTGATCGTGGCGCTGATCATCATCTCGGCGATGTGCTACGGCCCGCTGGCGGCACTGATGGTCGAACTGTTCCCGACCCGCATCCGCTACACCTCCATGTCCCTGCCCTATCACATCGGCAACGGCTGGTTCGGCGGCTTCCTGCCCACCGTGTCGTTCGCCCTGGTGGTCTATACCGGGGATATTCTCTATGGGCTGTGGTACCCGGTGGTGATCACCGGTGTGAGCCTGGTGGTGGGCATGCTCTGCCTGCGGGAAACCAGGAACGTGGACCTGGACAAGAACTGAGAAACGGCTGCTTCAGCAACATCTGTGGCGAGGGATTTATCCCCGCTGGACTGCGAAGCAGTCCCGTTTTGACGGTTGCTACGCAACCGAGCGGGAGCAAGCTCCCTCGCCACAAGGTCTGGTTCCAGACCAAGCCATCAGTGCACCTGATGGCTTTTGACCGTACTTTCCACCAGATCCAACATTTGCCCCAACGCCCAGGGCTTGGCGATGAACGACGCGTGGTGCTTGATCCCGGCGCTTTCCGGCGTTTCGTAGCCGGACATGATCAGCAGCGGTATCTGCGGCCAGCGATCCCCGGTCAGGTTCGCCAGATCCGCACCATCCAGGTTACCCGGCATGGTGATATCGGTCAGCAACAGATCGACAAAATCCGCATTCTGCTCGAGGAATGTCAGCGCCGAATCGGCGCTTTCCCGAGGCTCCACGACAAACCCTTCGTCTTCCAGGATTTCACACAGGAATTCCAGAATCGTCGGGTCATCCTCAACAACGAGAATCAGACGCGTGGTGGCCTGTCCGTCGCCCTTCGGCATCGAACTCATAAAGTGACTCTCCTTGATCCCGGCAATTGGTTTCGCGGTTTCAGCCGCTCTGCAAGTTATGAGCGACGCCCTTGCGAGAAATTCATTCCGAGTACAAACCGGCCGCCGAACGTCATTCCAGACACTCCGTTGCAACGCAGCGCAACGCTTTATCTGTATATCCATACAGATAAAGCTTGCCCCCAAGCCAATCCCTGACCATGCTGTCGCCCCATGAAACCTGTCAGGGAAAGGGCGTTATGCGGTTGTACCTGTGTGAGAAACCGTCCCAGGCCAAGGACATCGCCGCCGTGCTCGGCGCCACGCGGCGCGGCGACGGCTGCTGGCTGGGCGCGAACGTCACGGTGACCTGGTGCATCGGCCATCTGCTGGAGACCGCCCCGCCCGATGCCTACGATGCCCGCTACAAGCGCTGGGTACTGGCCGACCTGCCCATCGTGCCGGCGCAATGGAAAATGACCGTCAAGCCAAAAACCGCCGGCCAGTACAAGGCGGTCAAGCGCCTGCTGGGGGAAGCGAAGGAACTGGTGATCGCCACCGACGCCGACCGGGAAGGCGAAATGATCGCCCGGGAACTGGTGGAGCACTGCCGCTATCGCGGGCCGATCCAGCGGCTATGGCTGTCGGCCCTCGACGAAGCCTCGATCCGCAAGGCCCTGGCCGCCCTCAAGCCGGGCGCCGAAACCTTCAACCTGTATCACTCGGCCCTGGGTCGCTCCCGGGCCGACTGGTTGATCGGCATGAACATGAGTCGCCTGTTCACCTTGCTGGGGCGTCAGTCCGGTTACCAGGGCGTGCTGCCGGTAGGCCGGGTGCAGACACCCACCCTGCGGCTGGTGGTGGACCGTGACCGCAGCATCACCGACTTCGTGCCGGTCGCCTACTGGGCCATCGATGTGCAACTGCGCCACGACGGCACCGTCTTCACCGCCCAGTGGCGCGCCGATCCGGACGCCTGCGACGACCAGGAGCGCTGCCTGAACCAGGCCCTGGCGCGCGATGCCGCCCAGGCCATGGGCAACACCGATACCGCCTCGGTGACCAAAGTGCGCACCGAGCGCCTGCGCGAAGCAGCGCCGTTGCCCTTCGACCTCGGCACCCTGCAGGAAATCTGCTCGAAGAAGCTCGGCCTCGGCGCCCAGGAAACCCTGGACATCGCCCAGTCGCTCTACGAAACCTACAAAGTCATCACCTATCCCCGCAGCGATTGCGGCTACCTGCCCTTGAGCCAGCACAGCGAAGCCCCCGCCATCCTGGCTGCCCTTGCCCAGGCCGATCCGGGCCTCGCACCGCTACGTGAACACCTGCAACCGCAACGCAAGTCCCGGGCCTGGAACGACGCCAAGGTCAGCGCCCACCACGGCATCATCCCCACCGCCGCGGCGAAGAACCTCGACAAGCTCGCCGGCAAACAACGGGCGGTCTACACACTGATTCGCGCACGCTACCTGGCGCAGTTCCTGCCCAACCATGAATACGACCGGACCCAGGCCGACTTCGACTGCGCCGGCCAGGCGCTGCGGGCCGTGGGCAAACAGATTGTCGAGCCCGGCTGGAAACGCGCCTTGCCCGAAGCCTTGGCTCCGGCCAAGGGCCGGGAAGCCGTGCAACCGCAAACCTTGCCGGCACTGGCCGAAGGTCACGAGTGTGGCGTGGACGACGTGACACTCAAGGACCTGTGGACCCAGCCTCCCAAGCCGTTCACCGAAGGCGACCTGATCAAGGCAATGAAGAACGTCGCCAGACTGGTGGAAGATCCACTGCTCAAGCAGAAGCTCAAGGACACCACCGGCATCGGCACCGAAGCGACCCGGGCGTCGATCATCCAGGGCTTGCTCGATCGCGGCTACCTGGTGAAAAACGGCAAGGCCTTGTCCGCCACCCCGGCGGCCTTCAGCCTGATCGACGCCGTTCCCCGCGCCATCGCCGACCCGGGCACCACCGCGATCTGGGAGCAGGCGCTGGACATGGTGCAAAGCGGTGAGATGAGCCTGGAGGAATTCGTCACTCGACAAGCCGCCTGGATGAGTAAGCACATCGCCCGCTGCCAGGGCATGAGCCTGACCATCAACGGCACGGCCGGCCCCGCCGGACGTGGCGCAACCCCGTGGAAAAACAAACGCAAGCCGGCCAAGCGCAAGGCTGCCGGCGCGCCGCGCAAAGCGACAAAAGCCAAGACAACCTGAGCAAAGCCAATACCCATGGGCCTCCTGTTCTGACAGACCGAGTCACTCGCGCCGAGATTTCTCATACCCAAAACATTTTGTCCGACAATATGTAGTGACCAAAAATAATCACTACAAAACCGTTGACGACGTCGATTTGCCCTTGCATGATGCAGACGTCTCCCCGATCGGGAGTACAGGTAACCGTTTGAGCAAGCTCGTCTGACCGCCGAGCTGTTTTTTGGATAAGGGACTGCCCACAAGGCAGATTGAAGGTGCTGACCTGGCATGACCGTCCGGTAACAAGGACGAGAAACGTCGGCGAAGGTCCTCATGACGCGCGTGGTCGACCCTCGAAAGTTGACACTGCCTTAAGGTTCTTCGCTGTTTCTCTTCGTTGTAGCGCATTTGCGTAGCAGCCCTTCGATAGCACTACACAACCGATGCACGACCCCGTCGAAGTCTGACGGACGAACGCTGACGGCCTGGTTTCGGTAGCAGGCAGGCACTTACCGAGAAGCGAAATCTTTGCGAACCACCAGACAGATCAACCAAATGGTCAAGGGGCTTACACATGAATCTGAACAATCAACCATCTATTGATGAACTGGCTCGCATGTTCGCAGCACACAAGGACACACTCGACAGCCATATCCTGTGGATCAGCAAGACAGGCCAGGTCCATATGGACTGCCTGTCGCCCTACACCCACGAAGACGAGTTCGAACGGAACCAGCAAGACCTGTGCGCCCGACTGAAGATGTACCGTCGCGGCCAAGGCTACGTGGGCAAAAAGGCTGCGGCCGACAAAGACTTCATCGGTAGTGTGCTGCAGACGCTGACCCACGCCTGGCAGTCGATGCAAACCACCTCTGAAGTCCGGGTCATCGACCGCTTCTGCTGAGTGCACTCAAGACAAAGGGCCCGTTCCTGAACAAGGACGGGCCCTTTGCTTTTATCAGAACACCGACCAGCCAATCCGCTGGCTGAGCAACTCCAGCGCCGCCATGCCGGCCAGGGAGTTGCCGGCGGCGTTGAGCTCCGGCGACCAGACACACACCGTGAAGCGCCCCGGCACCACAGCGACAATTCCGCCGCCCACACCGCTCTTGCCTGGCAGGCCAACGCGATAGGCAAAATTGCCGGCCTCGTCGTAAAGCCCGCTGGTCGCCATGATGGAGTTGACCTGCTGGGTCTGGCGGGCGCTCAGGATCTGTTCGCCGCTGTGCTTGCAGAAGCCGTCGTTGGCCAGGAAGCAGAATGCCCGGGCCAGGTCGATGCAGCTCATTCGCAGCGCACAGTGACTGAAATAACTGCGCAACACCGCTTCCACGTCGTTATGGAAATTACCGAACGATTGCATCAGGTAAGCCATCGCCGCGTTCCGGGCGCGGTGCTGGTACTCCGACTCAGCGACCTTGCCATCCACCATCACTTGGGGATTGCCCGACAGGCGTCGCACGAAATCACGCATCGACAACGCCGGGGCGGCGAAACGCGACTGGTTGATATCGCAGATCACCAAGGCACCGGCATTGATGAACGGGTTGCGTGGGCGACCGCGCTCGAACTCCAGTTGCACCAGGGAGTTGAAGGGCTGGCCGGACGGCTCATGGCCCAGGCGCTCCCAGATGGCTTCGCCGGAATGCTCGATGGCCTGCACCAGGCTGAATACTTTGGAAATACTCTGTACTGAAAACGGCGTTTCGGCGTCACCTGCGCAATACAGCTCGCCATCGTTGCCATACACGGCAATGCCCAACTGATTGCCAGGCACGCTGCCCAGGGCCGGAATGTAGTTGGCCACCTTGCCCTGACCGATCAGGGGGCGAACCGCATCGAGGATCTCGTTCAACAGTGCTTGCATGTGCGGGGGTCCAGTCATTCCCCGTTCGAGTGCGGGGATACAGACCCTAGACGCTGGTAGGCGGGATCAGAGCACACTGAGCCTCAAACAAGCTCCTGTGGCGAGGCCCGAGCGCTTCGTGAGCGTTGTGCGATGCTTGCGCGAAAATCCAACGGTCTATAGTTCAAAGGATGAGCCCGCAGGAGGACACGATGCGTCAGATCATGCAAAAAGAACCCTGGTGGGCATCGCCGCCCAAGCCGGGGCAGCACGAGAGCGAGCTGGAATGGGGCTGGCTGGTGATCTACAGCGAAGGCGAGCCACGCTTCGAGTTCGTCAGGGAACGCCCTTCGGACGAACAGATCCGCCACCGCAAGGGTTGTCGCGTCACGCTCGGTGCGGGATGAGCCCGCCCGTCACGGCTTGATATCCGGCAACGCCACTGCCCGATTCGCCAGCTGCGCCTCCACCAGGTTGCCTTCGATTTCTTCGTCCAGGTAATACACCGGTGCCAGCACTCCGCTCAGGGGATGCTTGAGCGACTTGAACCACGCCTCATCGAAGGCGGCACTCAGGCTTTTGCGAATCTGCGCTTCCATTTCCGGCCGCTCGCCTTCGTGGATGATCGCCCGAACGCCTGCCACACCCACCGAAATCAATGCCCCCGCGGCCTTTCCGGCCACGGCTGCAGCCGCTCCGGCCGCGCCTCGAGTGGCGAATTGGGCTTCGATTTTCTCGCTGGTGCGTTGCGCCACCGTGGCGATCACCGCATCCGACGGGCCCGCCCCCGTGGTGGCGGCTTTGTTGATGTGGTCAATCAACGCGGCGTAGGCCGGCAGGGTATTCAGCGGCTCAGTGTGGACCATCTCATACAACGAAGCATTGCGCGCCGCCGGCGGGCCCAGATTGATCGCGGGAATGCCGTGCAGACGCCGGTTCATCAGTTCATTCGGAATTTGCTGCCGCTGTGCGATCACCCGCACCTGCTGATCGAGCAGGCGCACGTAATAGCTGGTCGCGGCGGCCCTGATGGCTTCGGGATCGATCTCCACGGCCACCGGTTCCAGCACCTGCTCGCGGTATTGCTCTTGAAGATAGAGCGCCAGGCGGTTGGAAGCAGAATCCGCTTCGCCCTTGGCACTGGCGGCATACCAACTGACCTTCACCGCCATCCATTCCTGGGTCCAATAGCTGCTGAACCACGGGATGAATTCAGCCTCGGTCCGTTCGTACACCAGCCCCCGCCAATGCTCCATCGACCCTCGGGCATAGACTTCGGCTTGCCCGACAGCGCTTTTGGACGCAGCGATGATCTGCTGGTCGACCTGCCGCCAGGTGTCCTGAGAGACCGTCACCGCATTCGCCGACCGGCCGCGCTCTGTCGTGGCGCACCCCGCCAGAGCGATCAACACGGCCAGCATCAGCGAACGCAGCACGATCGCGCCACTCCGGATTCATCTCATCCATGGCATTGAGTATAGGTGGCAGGAAACAACCAAGCTGACCCACCGCTCTCGCGAGCAGGGTCGCTCTCACAAAAACCTGTGGGAGCGAGCCTGCTCGCGATGGCGGCGGTGCAGTCAGCAAGCTAACCTCAGCCCAGCGCTGTATCGAGAAACATCATCACCGCGAACCCCATCATCAAGCCCAGGGTGGCCGGGGTTTCATGGCCGTTGCGGTGGGTTTCGGGAATCACCTCGTGGGACACCACGAAAATCATCGCTCCGGCCGCCAGGCCCAGGCTGATGGGGTAGGCCACGGCCACGCCCGACGACATGCCCAGGCCGATCACCGCACCCAGCGGCTCCATCAACCCTGAACCGACTGCGATCAATGCGGCACGCAGGGTGCTGATGCCGGTGACTCGCAATGCCATGGCAATGGCGAGTCCTTCGGGAATGTCCTGAATGGCGATCGCCGTGGTGAGAGGCAGGCCGACCTTGAAATCTCCGTCGGCAAAACTGACGCCGATGGCCATGCCTTCCGGCAGGTTGTGCAAGGTAATCGCGAGCACGAACAACCAGACGCGATTGATACGCTCGGCTTGGGGTCCGCGCCGTCCGCTCAATTCATGTTCATGGGGAATAAACCGGTCGAGACCGATCATCAGCGCAACGCCCAACCCCAGGCCGAGCACCACGACAAACGCGGCGAGCAACTGATTGCCGCAAATCACCTGGGCGGCTTCGATACCCGGCAATATCAGCGAAAAAGAACTGGCCGCCAACATCATGCCGGCGGCGAAGCCCAACATGATGTCCTGGGTGCGCGAGGAGATGTCCCGCAACACCACGGCCATGATTGCCCCCAAGGCTGTGGCGGCAAACCCGGAGGTCCCGCCCAGCACCGCATAGCCCAGATGGCGAGGGTCGGCGCCCACCAATGCGTTATAGCCGCTGTAGAGCAACAGCACGGCGACCGCCGCCAGCCCGAGCCAGAAGCTCGCACCCAGCAGCAGGTTGCCTTGCAGGGGATCCAGCCAGGTACGCCAGGGCGATCGGATCCGGGAAGTCGGCTGGTCCATCAAATATCCTTACAGGCTTTAGTCAGGGCCAATGGAAGGTTCAGCGAGGAAGCGAGGGAGCCCGGCTCCCTCGCCGCTTTCCTACAGTTTGTCACCTTGCATCCCCGAACCCAAGTCGGCACCTGTGGTGGGATCGCTCTCGGGGTTGGACATCGTCCGCGCCTTCATGTCCATCAGCAGGGCTTCGTCTTTTTTACTCAGTTGTACGCTGGCCAGGCCATCGCCGCCATCCACCGCCGGTGTGGGGTCTTCGACGAACTCCCAATCGTCGCCCTGGTTCCATGGGCCGCGTACAGCCGGCTCGCCCTGGGACATGTTGAAATACACATTGGTGAACTCCGGCATGCCCGGCAATTTACCCTGAGGGAAATTGGGCTGGATGGAATGCAAGGCTTTTTCAAAAGACATCTGGTGAGCGATTTCCCGGGTCATCAGGAAACCCAGCGCCTCTTTTACGCCCGGATCGTCAGTGACGTTCATCAGCCGTTCATAGACGATTTTCGCCCGGGCCTCGGCGGCGATGTTGGAGCGCATGTCTGCGGTCGGCTCGCCAATGGTGTCGATATAGGCAGCGGTCCAAGGTACACCCGCGGAGTTGGTCAGCGGTGAACCGGCACCATACAGAAGGCTGGTGATATGGGAATCGTTGCCGGCACCGTTGATGTCCCGGTACAACTGCCCTTCCTTTTCCACCCCTTCGGCCATCTGGCCTTTTGCGCCCTTGTTCAGCATCACGATGATCGAACCGATGATCTCCAGGTGGCTGAGCTCTTCAGTAGCGATATCCATGAGCAGATCCTTGCGGCCCGGATCATCCTCGGCCAGCGCCTGGGTGAAATAACGGGATGCCGCCGCCAGCTCCCCCTGGGCCCCACCGAACTGTTCCAGCAGCAGGTTGGCAAGACCTGGATTCGGCTCTGCCACACGCACGGTGTACTGCAGTCGCTTGTTATGTAGAAACATGGTTTGAACTCCTCGATCAGGCACAACTTATGGGCCTACCGATAAACGGCAGACTGACAAGAGTCTGAATATATAAAGGGAATTAAATTTACTTTTTATCCAATAATGAAGACAGGCGGTAAATACGCAACCTTCCAACCTTCAATCATTGAATAAGCGGGCAATGGCCCACGAGCTGTTTTTTATATTTCAACAGTGCAGGCCCCGGCTTGGCGCCAAGGGCCTGCCTGTCATGGCGTATTACGACTTACGGCCGCCGCCGTGGCTGCTTTCGCCACCCTTCTTGCCGGCTTCCGAAGCTTTTTCCCGGTCGTTGGCGAAATTGCCACCCGATGCCTGGCCACCTTTGCGGCCGGCTTCCGAAGCACGTTCGGGGTCGTTGGCAAAATTGCCACCAGACGCTTGCCCGCCCTTGCGCCCAGCCTCTGCTGCGCGTTGAGGGTCATTGGCGAAATTGCCGCCGGACGCCTGGCCACCTTTGCGGCCGGCTTCCGAAGCGCGTTCAGGATTGTTGGCAAAATTGCCCCCGGACGCTTGCCCGCCTTTTTTCCCGGCTTCCGATGCCTTCTCACGATCGTTAGCGAAATTGCCAGGGTTGTTATTGCCTGTATTAGCCATTTCATTCACCTCGTCAGTTACTGTTAGCGAACCTCTCGGCTCGTAGTATTCGGAGAACCCGGGGGCGATAAGGTTTGAACAACGTTCGGCAGTCAGCGACGAACGGTCAGCACTTCAAAGTTCATTGGAAAGTACAATCAAACCCTATCGAACAAGCGCCAGCCGATAAATTTATTCAAATAAGCGCAAAGCTGTCGACGGACCTCATATATAGCCCCGGCATTTAATAACAGTGCGTGTCTTTCCACGCCGTCCGCCAAAGGCCGGATGGCGCCGGCACCCCACTGCACCGGTCTCGTCACCCATGCCTCGCGCCGTTCCAGGAAGCCAAAACTCGCGGGCTGCCGGCGTTATCCTGCACCACCGCACTGTCCGGCTTGCGGCGTCCGGACACCCTGTCGCCGCTGTCCGGATAAAGACGTGCCGTTAATCAAGGGGAAATCGGGTCACTGGCCGGAAAGGTTTCCTCCAGCGCGTCGTCCAGTTGTTTATTGGTCACGTCCCGCTCCCCGACCTTGCCGCTGCGCTCGCAATGGCAATCGGGGGCCGGACAGGGTTCGCCGTTGGGATGCTGCTCCGCGCAGGCCTGGCTGCAATACGCCTCGCCGTCGTGGTTGAACATCCGCTGCGGATCCACCTCGCATTGGCAATCGGGGCAACCGCATTTCATCTTCGACTCGCTCATGCTTCTTCTCCTAGGAGCCCACCAGCAACTGGACCTCCAGATTGGCTGCCGCGATACCGTGCTTGACCACATACACCTCGGCGTCCCAGCCTTTGGTCAGGTTGCGGTAGGACTGGATGCCAAGGGCCGTGCCGCTGCTCCATTCCATGACGTCACCGACGTCGATATCGTTGGCAGAACGCAGTTCGAGCACGGTATGGCCGTCATCCTGCGCCACATACACACCCACCATTGCGCTCTGTCGGTTGATGGCGCGTACCTCACCACTGGTCTGATTCATACACCTCCTCTATGCGCCGGGCGAACGGCCGGCCCTGGATCGGCCGCCCTTCACGTTCAGCGCTTGGCTTCGGTATGGGGATTGTCGGAGCGTTCCAGGAACGCCTGGGTGATCTCCGGCAAGTGGTCGCGCAGCCAGTCGGCCATGGCGATCTCCTGTGGCAGGATCTGTTCGCAGGCCCGCTGGGTATCGACGTCGCCGGCCGCTTTCGCCGCCGCGATCAGCACGGTGTAGGAAGCGATTTCCAGGTTCTCGAATACGTAGCCACTCATCGCGCCCTTGACCACTTCATCGCTCATGGTCATGCCACCCACCGCCTGGCCGAAAGCCATGAGCTTGCCGGCCATGTCCTTGATCATCGACGTGCTCCCGCCCAGGCGCTGGATGCATTCCTCCACCAGCTTCTGTTGCCCGAGGGTTTCCTGCAGATGCTCTTCGATGCGGGCCTTGAGCACCGGGTAATGCTTCAGCCGCTCGGCCTGGGCCTTGAGCATTTTTTCCGCTTGCTGCTCCATGGCATGGGCGTCGTTGAGCCAATCCAGCAGGTTCTCTTTAGGCGTTGCCATTTCCTTCTCCTTTTCCGTGGTCGAGACTGCACCGCAGCGCGACGATTCTGAAATACCGCACATAAAAGTGGATGTTCCAGGCAGTGGGAAAGTTTGAAGGAACCGCGATGCGGGACGACGAAAGGTGTTACGACAGGCGTGAGTCCACCACCACTTCCTGTGGGAGCGGCTTGCTCGCGAAAGCGGTTATCCGTCGACATTGATATCACTGACAAATAGCATTCGCGAGCAAGCCCGCTCCCACAGGTCTTGGGCTCAGTGCATGCCCAATCGAGCACCCAAGCCCTGATCCTTGAGGGTATCGAACAGCGCCTGCGCCGCCGCCGAGAGTTCGTGTCCCGGTTTGGTCAGCACGCCGATGGCGCGCTCCACCACCGGATCGCGCAAGGTGATGCAACGGGCCCCCAGCTCATGCATCTGCCCGATGCACAGCGCCGGCACCGCGCTCACCCCCAGGCCGCTGGCGACCATGCGTCCGACCGTCGCCAACTGATGGCTTTCGAACTCCACTGGCAGCTTCATGCCCCGGACCTGGAGATGCTCCTCCAGCATCACCCGCACGGTAGAGGGCCTTTGCAGGGTGATGAATGGCTGTTCCAACAATGTCTGCCACTGGATTTCATTGCGTTGGGCCAACGGCGAATCCAGCGGCACCACCGCGACGAAGCGATCCAGGTACAACGGCGTGAACGCCAGGGACGAACCCTGCAGCGGCTCGAACGCAACGCCCAGTTCGACGTGACGGTCACGCACCATCTCCAGCACCTGTTCGTTGATCACATCGTTGACTGTAACGTTGACATTCGGATAGCGGGCGCGGAAGGTCTTGAGGATCGGTGGCAGCAGGTTGCCGGCAAACGACGGCATCGCCGCCAGGGTCACCCGTCCGCGTTGCAAGGTGAAGCGCTGGCGCATCTCATCCTCGGCGTTGTCCCAGTCGGCAATCAGCCGCCGGGCCAGGGGCAACAGGGATTCACCCTCGGGCGTCAGTGCCACGTTGCGGGTGTTGCGGCTGAACAGGCGCCCACCCAGACCCTCTTCCAGGGCCTTGATGGTCAGGCTCAGGGCCGACTGCGACAGATGCAGTCGCTCGCAGGCCACGGCGAAACTCAGGCTCTGGGCCACGGCAAGAAAGGCACGGATCTGCTTGAGGGTCATGGGGGTCGCTTCGCTCCAGCGGCAAGCCGTAAGTTTCGAGCCGCAAGTAACCGGCGGCGATTATTGAGCTTTATCAATTAATCCAATCTAAAAATCAACTTAACAAATATATGACTTGGCGCAACACTGCATTCCATTGCGACCCCATCAAGAATAAAAGAGGTGTCTATGGCAGGTTTCGACAAACGCGTGAGTTCCTATGAAGAAGCGCTGGCGGGCTTGAAGGATGGCATGACCGTCATCGCCGGTGGCTTCGGCCTGTGCGGCATTCCGGAAAACCTGATCGCCGAGATCAAGCGCAAGGGCATCCGCGACCTCACCGTCGTGTCCAACAACTGCGGCGTCGACGGCTTCGGCCTCGGTGTGCTCCTGGAAGACCGGCAGATCCGCAAGGTGATTGCCTCCTATGTGGGCGAGAACGCCCTCTTCGAGCAGCAATTGTTGAGCGGCGAAATCGAAGTCCAACTCACCCCCCAGGGCACCCTCGCGGAAAAAATGCGTGCCGGCGGTGCTGGTATCCCCGCATTCTTCACGGCCACCGGCGTCGGTACCCCGGTGGCCGAAGGCAAGGAAGTGCGTGAATTCCACGGCCGCCAGTACCTGATGGAAGAATCCATCACCGGCGACTTCGCCATTGTCAAAGGCTGGAAAGCCGACCATTTCGGCAACGTGGTCTATCGCCACACCGCGCAGAACTTCAATCCGCTGGCCGCCACGGCAGGCAAGATCACCGTGGTCGAAGTCGAAGAGATCGTCGAACCCGGCGAACTGGACCCGACGCAGATCCATACCCCAGGCATCTACGTCGACCGGATCATCTGTGGCACGTTCGAGAAGCGCATCGAACAGCGCACCGTGCGCAAGTGATCCCCTGCCCCTCGGCCCGAATGAAGGAATAACAACATGGCACTTTCCCGCGAACAAATGGCTCAACGCGTCGCCCGCGAAATGCAGGACGGCTATTACGTGAACCTGGGTATCGGCATCCCCACCCTGGTTGCCAACTACATTCCCGAAGGCATGGAAGTCATGCTGCAATCGGAAAACGGCTTGCTCGGTATGGGCGCGTTCCCCACCGAGGACGAAGTCGACGCCGACATGATCAATGCCGGCAAGCAGACCGTCACCGCGCGCATCGGCGCATCGATCTTTTCTTCAGCCGAATCGTTCGCCATGATCCGCGGCGGTCACATCGACCTGACCGTGCTCGGCGCGTTCGAGGTGGATGTCGAAGGCAACATTGCCTCGTGGATGATCCCCGGCAAGCTGGTCAAGGGCATGGGCGGTGCGATGGACCTGGTGGCCGGCGCCGAGAACATCATTGTGACCATGACCCACGCGTCCAAGGATGGCGAATCGAAACTGCTGCCCCGTTGCAGCCTGCCGCTGACCGGTGCCGGTTGTATCAAGCGCGTTCTGACCGACCTGGCCTACCTGGAAATCCAGGACGGCGCCTTCATCCTGAAAGAACGGGCCCCGGGTGTCAGCGTCGAGGAAATCGTCGCCAAGACCGCCGGCAAATTGATCGTGCCGGACCATGTGCCTGAAATGCAGTTCGCTGCCCAGTGAGGAGAGATTCGATGCAAGAAGTCGTGATTGTCGCCGCCACCCGTACCGCCATCGGCAGCTTCCAGGGTTCGCTGGCTTCCATTGCTGCACCGGAACTCGGCGCAGCGGTGATCCGCCGCCTGCTGGAGCAGACCGGGATTTCCGGCGAGCAGGTCGATGAAGTGATTCTTGGCCAGGTACTGACCGCAGGCTCCGGGCAGAACCCGGCGCGCCAGGCGTCGATCCTGGCCGGGCTGCCCCACGCCGTGCCGGCGATGACCCTGAACAAGGTCTGCGGCTCCGGCCTCAAGGCGCTGCATCTCGGTGCCCAGGCCATCCGCTGTGGGGATGCCGACGTCATCATCGCCGGCGGCATGGAGAACATGAGCCTGGCCCCCTACGTGCTGCCCGCCGCCCGCACGGGCCTGCGCATGGGCCACGCGCAGATGATCGACAGCATGATCACCGATGGCTTGTGGGATGCTTTCAACGATTACCACATGGGCATCACTGCCGAGAACCTGGTGGACAAGTACGGCATCAGTCGCGAAGAACAGGATGCCTTCGCCGCCGCGTCCCAGCAGAAGGCCGTGGCCGCGATTGAAGGTGGCCGTTTCGCCGATGAGATCACGCCGATCCAGATTCCCCAGCGCAAGGGCGATCCGCTGACTTTTGCCACCGACGAGCAACCACGGGCCGGCACCACCGCCGAATCCCTGGGCAAACTCAAGCCCGCCTTCAAGAAGGACGGCAGTGTCACCGCGGGCAACGCTTCGTCGCTCAACGACGGTGCGGCGGCGGTGCTGCTGATGAGCGCTGAAAAGGCCAAGGCCCTGGGCTTGCCGGTACTGGCGAAAATCAGTGCCTACGCCAACGCCGGCGTCGACCCGGCCATCATGGGCATCGGCCCGGTCTCGGCCACCCGCCGCTGCCTGGACAAAGCCGGCTGGTCCCTGGAGCAACTGGACCTGATCGAAGCCAACGAAGCCTTTGCCGCCCAGTCGCTGGCGGTGGCCAGGGAGCTGAAGTGGGACATGGACAAGGTCAACGTCAATGGCGGCGCCATTGCCCTGGGCCACCCGATCGGCGCGTCGGGTTGCCGGGTACTGGTGTCGTTGTTGCATGAGATGATCAAGCGCGATGCCAGGAAAGGCCTTGCAACATTGTGCATCGGCGGCGGCCAGGGCGTGGCCCTGGCCCTGGAACGGCCGTAATCGGCAACGGGCTCAACGGCGGCTGAGCGGACCCACGAATATCCGCACAGCCACCGGCAACACCACCGGCACAACCTCGGTTGCGCCGGTTTTTTTTTGCCTGCTGACTGTCGGGGTGATGTTGGCTGTGATGACGCTATCGCGAGCAGGCTCGCTCCCACAATGAGTCTTCAGTGAGCACGCATTCTGTGACCGGTGCAAATCCCTTGTGGGAGCGAGCCTGCTCGCGATAGCGGCCGATCAGGCCCCCGCGCCAAACCGGTCACGGCTGTTGGTCAAATGCAGCCACATGGCGGCGCGGGCGGCGTCGGAGTCCTGGCGTTTGATGGCATTGAAGATGGCCTCGTGTTCGAGGTTGGCCAACTGTGCCAGCTTCCCCAGATCAACCTGACCCCTTTCGGCCACGTTCACCCGGGTCCTGGGGATCATCGCGCTGCCCAGGTGCTGCATGACTTCGACAAAACAGGTGTTGGCCGTGGCCTCGGCGATAAGCAGGTGGAAACGCCGGTCGGCCTCGACGCAACTGTCGTTGTTGCTGAGCAACCGCTGGTAGTCATCCAGCGCCTGGCGCATCTGCTGCAAGTGCTGTTCGCTGCGACGTTGGGCCGCCAGGGCAGCCGCCTGGGTTTCCAGGCCCAGGCGCAGCTCCAGGATGCCGCGCACCCCTGCCGCGGTATCGACATTGAGGCGTAACCCCGGCTCGCCGGTTTGCTCCAGCACGAAGGTGCCGATGCCATGGCGCGTCTCCACTAGCCCCGAAGCCTGCAACTTGGAAATGGCCTCGCGTACCACCGTGCGGCTGACGCCATGCTCGAGCACGATGGCGCCTTCGGAAGGCAGCTTCTGCCCCGGTTTCAACTGTCCCAACAGGATGCTCTGGCTGAGCTTCGCCACCAGATCGTGGGCCAGGTTGTGGGTACGTTTGCGCTGGGGCGCGTCGGTGTCTTGCATCGCCGGGGTTCCTCGAATACAGGCTGACTGATCCTACCACCCACGGGCTTGAGCGTGTTCACCATGACGAAGCTTAACTTGTATGACAACACACCGAATATCAATCTCTCCCTGACTATCCACTCAGTTGACAGACTTCCTTTATGGCAACCAGCCACACGGCGAAATGACTCAAAAAAGCCACACAAACCAATAAATACGGCATAAGCAGCCTCACCACACTTTCCAAATCTCATCAAAAACAGCTTGTCATCGAAAAAAATCAAGTTGTATGATGTCTATCAACATCGACGCCTGCTCGATGCCCCGCATAAAAACAATGAGTGGGAGAAAAACCAGTGAACACATCCAGCCTCAAGGCGAATGCCGACGCGGATCCGGTGCTGTTGTCGGCCATATCCAAGGTCAAGCGCCACATTCTGCCGCTGTTCGTCATCATGTTTATCGTCAACTACATCGACCGTGTGAACATCGGCTTCGTGCGTGCCCATATGGAGCACGACCTGGGCATCGGTGCGGCGGCCTATGGCTTCGGTGCCGGCCTGTTCTTCATCGGTTACGCGCTGTTCGAAGTCCCTTCCAACATCCTGCTGCAAAGAATCGGCGCACGTATCTGGCTGACCCGCATCATGCTCACCTGGGGCCTGGTGGCCGCTGGCATGGCCTTCATCCAGAACGAAACCCACTTCTACATCCTGCGCTTTCTGCTGGGTGTGGCCGAGGCCGGTTTCTTTCCCGGCGTGATCTATTACTTCACCCGCTGGCTCCCAGCCGTCGAGCGTGGCAAAGCCATCGCCATCTTCCTTAGCGGCTCGGCCATTGCTTCGCTGATCTCCGGCCCATTGTCCGGGTTGCTGCTGCAGATCAACGGCCTGGGCATGCACGGCTGGCAATGGATGTACTTCATCGAAGGGATGTTCTCTGTCGGTCTGTGCGTCTTCGTCTGGTTCTGGCTGGACTCCAAGCCCCACGACGCCAAGTGGCTTAACCGTGAAGAACAGGATGCACTGGTAAAAACCATCGATGACGAACAACGGGCCCGCGAAGCGGCCACCCCCGTCAAGTTGTCCATCGGCCAGTTGCTCAAGGATCGCCAGATCATCCTGTTCTGCCTGATCTACTTCTTCATTCAGCTGACGATCTACGCCGCCACGTTCTGGCTGCCGAGCATCATCAAGAAGATGGGCGACCTCAGTGACTTCCAGGTCGGGATGTTCAACTCGATTCCCTGGCTGTTGTCGATCGTCGGCATGTACGCCTTCGCCTCGATGTCGGCCAAATGGAAGTTCCAGCAAGCCTGGGTGGCGGCTGCGCTGCTGATTGCGGCGGCAGGGATGTTCATGTCCACCGTCGGCGGGCCGATTTTCGCTTTCGTCGCCATCTGCTTCGCGGCCCTGGGTTTCAAGTCGGCATCGTCGCTGTTCTGGCCGATCCCCCAGGCGTACCTGGATGCTCGGGTGGCGGCCGGCGTCATCGCGCTGATCAACTCGGTGGGCAACCTCGGCGGGTTCGTCGCCCCGACGACGTTCGGCCTGCTGGAGCAGCACACCGGCTCGATCCAGGGCGGCCTCTACGGCTTGGCGGGCACGTCCATCATTGCCGCGATCATCGTCTTTGCCGCGCGCAATGTGCCCAAGCCCAAAGCCGCAGCGACACCAGCCAATCCGACGGCCAGCCACGTCTGATCATTCGACTCGTTCAAGGATAAGTACAATGAATTCACAAGAAGCCAGTAAAGCCCCGATCATCACCAGCATGCAGATCGTGCCCGTGGCCGGCCATGACGGCATGCTGCTGAACCTCAGCGGCGCCCATGGCCCATTCTTCACCCGCAACGTGGTCATTCTCAAGGACAACGCCGGCCGCACCGGTGTCGGCGAAGTGCCCGGTGGCGAGCGCATTCGCCAGACTCTCGAGGACGCCCGGGCGCTGGTGGTCGGCAACCCCATCGGCACCTATCAGAAGATCCTCAACAGCGTGCGCCAGGCGTTCGCCGACCGCGATGCCGGTGGCCGTGGCCTGCAGACCTTCGACCTGCGCATCACCATCCATGCGGTCACCGGCCTGGAAGCGGCCTTGCTGGACCTGCTCGGCCAGCACCTGGACGTACCGGTCGCAGCCCTGCTCGGCGAAGGCCAGCAGCGCGATGAAGTGAAGATGCTGGGGTATCTCTTTTATGTTGGTGATCGCCAGCAGACCGACCTGCCCTATCGCAGCGAGCCGGATGCCGACAATGACTGGTTCCGCGTACGCCACGACAAAGCCCTGGACGCCGCCGCCGTGGTGCGCCTGGCCGAAGCCGCACATGCGCGCTACGGCTTCCAGGACTTCAAGCTCAAGGGTGGCGTACTCAAGGGCGACGAAGAGATCGAAGCGGTCACCGCTTTGGCCGAACGCTTTCCCCAGGCGCGCATCACCCTGGACCCGAACGGCGCCTGGTCGCTCAAGGAAGCCATCCGCCTGTGCCGTGACCAGCACCGGGTACTGGCCTATGCCGAAGACCCTTGCGGCGCCGAGAACGGTTATTCGGGCCGCGAGGTCATGGCGGAGTTTCGCCGTGCCACCGGCCTGAAAACCGCCACCAACATGATTGCCACCGACTGGCGCGAGATGGGCCACGCGATCACCTTGCAGTCAGTGGACATTCCCTTGGCCGATCCGCACTTCTGGACCATGCAGGGTTCGGTGCGGGTGGCGCAGATGTGCAATGAGTGGGGCTTGACCTGGGGCTCGCACTCCAACAATCACTTCGATATTTCCCTGGCGATGTTCACCCACGTGGCAGCGGCCGCACCGGGTGATATCACGGCCATCGACACTCACTGGATCTGGCAGGACGGTCAACGACTGACCAAGGCGCCCTTGCAGATCCAGGGCGGCTGCGTGCCGGTGCCGAAGAAGCCGGGGCTGGGGATCGAGCTGGACATGGATCAACTTGCCAAAGCCCATGAGCTGTACAAAGGCATGGGGCTGGGCGCGCGGGACGATGCGGTGGCGATGCAGTATCTGATTCCAGGCTGGACGTTCAATAACAAGCAGCCGTGTCTGGTGCGTTGATCTTCCTGTGATCCCCAGGAAGACCTGTTTACCAAGCCTTATACAGTGTGGGAGCGGGCTTGCTCGCGAAAGCGGTCTGACAGTCGACATCTTTGCTGACTGTCAGCCCCCTTCGCGAGCAAGCCCGCTCCCACATTTGGCTAGGGCAAACTTAACGGATCACGCCGGAGGCTACCCCTCCGGCCGCAAGATCAACACTGCCAACGGCGGCAGGTTGAGTTCAAGGGACAGGGCCTGCCCATGGCTGGGCACGGCCTCGGTGGAGGCGCCGCCGCCGTTGCCGTAGTTGGAGCCGGCATAGGTGTCGGCATCGCTGTTGAGCAACTCCACCCAACGCCCGGCGAAAGGCACGCCGACCCGATAGGCCTCGCGTGGCACCGGTGTGAAGTTGGCCACCACCAGTACCGGCCGCCCCTCCTTGCTCCAGCGCAACCAGGCGTAGACGCTGTTCAGTGCATCGTCGCCGATCAACCACTGGAACCCTTGGGGCGCGTCATCCTGATCGTGCAGCGCGGGCTCCTCGCGATAGAGCCGGTTCAAATCGCTCACCAGCTTCTGCACCCCACGGTGCTCGGCGTATTGCGTCAGGTACCAATCCAATTGCTGGTCATGGTTCCACTCGCGCCATTGGCCGAACTCGCAGCCCATGAACAACAGCTTCTTGCCCGGATGACCCCACATGAAACTGAGGTAGGCGCGCAGGTTGGCGAATTTCTGCCAGCGGTCGCCGGGCATCTTGTCGATCAGCGAGCGTTTGCCATGGACCACTTCGTCATGGGAAATCGGCAGGACGAACCGCTCGGACCAGGCATACACCAGGCCAAAGCTCAGTTCGTTGTGATGATGGGCGCGATACACCGGATCCTGCTGGATGTAATGCAGCGAATCGTGCATCCAGCCCATGTTCCACTTGTAGGCGAAGCCCAGGCCGCCCTGTTGCGTGCTCTGGCTGACGCCAGGCCAGGCGGTGGACTCCTCGGCGATGACCAGTGCCCCTGGGGCTTCCAGGGCGACCACATCGTTGAGGTGCCGGAGGAAATCGATGGCCTCCAGGTTCTCGCGTCCACCGTGACAGTTGGGCACCCACTCCCCGGCCTTGCGCGAATAGTCGCGATACAACATCGACGCCACGGCATCCACACGCAGGCCGTCGACATGGAAATGCTTCAACCAATGCAAGGCCGAAGCCAGCATGAAGCCGTGGACCTCGGTGCGTCCCAGGTTATAGATCAGGGTGTCCCAGTCCTGGTGGAAGCCTTCCAGCGGGTTGCCGTACTCATACAGCGCCGTGCCGTCAAACTGGGCCAGGCCATGGGTGTCGGTGGGAAAATGCGCCGGTACCCAGTCGAGGATCACGCCGAGGTCGGCCTGGTGACAGGCGTTGACGAAGGCGGCAAAATCGTCCGGCGAGCCGAAGCGCGCCGTCGGCGCGAACTGGGACAATGGCTGGTAACCCCACGAGCCGCCGAACGGGTGCTCCATGATCGGCATCAGTTCGATGTGGGTGAAGCCCAACTCCTTGACGTAGGGAATCAGCCGCTCGGCCAGTTCATGCCAGTTGTATTGCCGGGCCACTTCCCCAGCCTCGTCGATTTCGCATTGCCAGGAACCGGCGTGCAGTTCGTAGATCGACAACGGTGCACTGGGGACCTGGCGTTCGCGACGGTGCTGCATCCATTCACCGTCCTGCCATTCGATGTTCAGCGGTGAGGCGACTTTCGACGCGGTGTCCGGGGGCATCTGGCTGGCCAGCGCCACCGGGTCGGCCTTGAGCGGCAGGATGCCGTGGGCGCCGAGGATTTCATACTTGTAGGCTTCTCCCGCCCCCAAACGCGGAATAAACAGCTCCCATACGCCCGATGGATAACGGATGCGCATCGGGTGCCGGCGTCCGTCCCAGACGTTGAAGTCACCGACCACCGACACCCGTCGGGCATTCGGCGCCCAGACGGCGAACCGCACGCCATCGACACCATCGACGGTGGTCAGCTGCGCCCCCAGGCAGGAACTGAGATCGCGATGATTACCTTCGGCAAACAGGTAAAGATCCATTTCCCCCAGCAACGGCCCGAAACTGTAGGGGTCTTCGGCCACCTGCTCGCCACCGGCCCAACGGGTGCGCAGCAGATAAGGCTGGGCATGCTCGAAATGGCCGACAAACAGACCCGGCGTGTCGCCCAGATGCAGCTCACCCAACTCCTCGCCGCTGTCACGGGCGAGCACGTGGACGCTCAGCGCACCGGGCAGGTACGCCCGGATGAACTGCCCGCCGGCGCCGTCGCCGTGGGGGCCCAGAATGGAAAACGGATCGTGATGCTCGGCACGCACCAGCGCGTCGATATCACGAGGGGACGGCAGCAAAGACTCTTTGGCCTGTCCCTGTGGTTCCTTGTTCGAGACGCTCATGATGCTCTCCACTAAAAATCGGAAAAGGGTTCAAGCCCACTCAATAACCCGTACAGCCCGTGCAACGGCACGGGCAGCCAGGCAGGGCGATTCTCGGCTTCATAGGCCACTTCATAGGCCGCCTTCTCCAGGCCGAACAACGCCAGCGCGGCGTCTTCGCCTTCAGCATCCTTCCACTCATGGGCAAGATTAGCTGCCGCCAGTCGATATGCCTGGACAAATGCCTGGCGTGCCTCGGCCAAATAACGATCTGCGACCCGTTGCCGCGCCGCATCGGCGTCGGCCGTGCTGTCGACGGTGTGCAAGTGAATCGCCATGGCCGCCGCGTAATCGAAGGAGCGCAGCACACCGCTGACATCCTTGTACGGGCTGTGCTTGCCCCGACGTTCATGCAACGGCCGCGCCGGTTCGCCCTCGAAGTCGATCAGATAGGCGTCGCCCTTGATCACCAGCACTTGCCCCAGATGCAAATCGCCATGAACCCGGATGCGCAAGCCACCGACGGCCTTGCCGGCCAATTCCTGGACGTGTGCCAGGATGGTTTTTTTCTGCTCCAGCAAGCGTGCGACCATGGCTTGGTCCGCCGGGTTCAATTGGCTCTGGTGTTGCTTGAGCAGACGCAAAGCATTTTCCACCTGGGCAGCCACGTCCCGGCCGATGGCCTGGGCGTCCTTGGCGGTGGTTTTCTGCGGCGTGAAGTCCGGGTCGTCGGTGGCCTGGGCCAGCACCTGATGCATTTCGCCCAGGCGCTGACCGAGCATGCCGGCGAAATCCTTCAGTTCGCCCAAGGCGTTGTAGTGCTGTTCCTGCTCGGACACTGCATCGGCCAGCTCATCACGCAAAGCTCGCTCAAGGTTGTTCTGAGTCCATTCCCAGGCGTCGCCCTGGTTGCTCAGGTAGCCTTGGGCGATCATCAGCAGCGCATCCTCGCCCTCGGCATCGCGGCGGATCACCGAACCCAGCAGCGGCGAGATATTGCTGAAGCCCGCGGCAGTCAGGTAGGCGCTCATTTCCAGTTCCGGGTGCACGCCGGAAGCGACCTTGCGGATCAGCTTGAGCACCAGGCTGCCGCCCACCACCACCGAACTGTTGGACTGCTCAGCGGACAGGTAACGCACCTCCGGCTCGGCACCCAGGTTCAACGCCGCCAGCCCCTCGGTGGGTTCGAACCGCAACTCGCCATCGGCGTACGGCAGCACGGTGGCCGCCTGCATACTGTTCAGCACGGCCCGGATGAAGCTTTCCAGGCTGAACGCATCGGTGATCAACCCCACCTGGCGCACCCGGCGGACCCGGGACAGCGCCAGTTGTTGCGGTAGCGCCGCGCCGACCTGATCCTCGGCCAGCAGACCGAAGGGCAGTTGATAACGCAGCATCTGGCCACCACTGGTGACGTCGATTTCGCTGAGCAGCACCGGATGCTGCGGATCGCCGAAGCGCACGCCATAAACGATATCGACCTTCTCGATGGCGCTGTCCTTGCCAGCGAACCAGCGCCGGTTCTGCAGCCAGCTCGGCAGGATGGTTTGCTCCAGGGTGGTGCGCGATGGCGCTTCGAGCAATTCTTCCAGGCGTTTTTTCAAGACCAGGGTGGTGAAGTCCGGCAGGCTCTGGGCCGGCTCCACGTGCCAGCTCGGCATCTGGTTTTCCGCCGCCAGGGCGAACCAATAGAAGCCATAAGGCGCCAGGGTCAGGAGGAAATTCAATTGGCCGATGGGCGGGAAGGCATTGCCCCCCAGCATCTCCACCGGCACCATGCCCGCGTAAGTCGACAGGTCCAGCTCGGCGGCCTGGGCACTGCGGGACACGTTGGCCACACAGAGAATGATTTCATGCTTGCCATCCGGCCCGGTGTATTCACGGGTATAGGCCAGGATCCGCCGGTTGCTCGGCGACAGCATTTTCAGGGTACCGCGGCCGAAGGCCTTGGACTGCTTGCGCACCGCCAGCATCCGCCGCGTCCAGTTGAGCAGCGAATGGGGGTCGCCAGCCTGGGTCTCGACGTTGACCGACTGGTAGCCGTACTGCGGGTCCATGATCGGTGGCAGCACCAGGCTGGCCGGGTCGGCCCGGGAAAAACCGCCGTTGCGGTCGATGGACCACTGCATCGGCGTGCGCACCCCATCGCGGTCCCCCAGGTAAATGTTGTCGCCCATGCCGATTTCGTCACCGTAGTACAACGTCGGCGTACCGGGCATCGACAGCAGCAGACTGTTGAGCAGTTCCACCCGACGACGGTCACGCTCCACCAGCGGCGCCAGGCGTCGACGAATCCCTAAGTTGATGCGCGCCCGACGGTCGGCCGCGTAGTAATTCCACAGGTAGTCGCGCTCCTTGTCGGTGACCATCTCCAGGGTCAGCTCATCATGGTTGCGCAGGAAAATCGCCCATTGGCAGTTGGCCGGGATCTCGGGCGTCTGACGCAGGATGTCGGTGATGGGAAAGCGGTCTTCCTGGGCCAGCGCCATGTACATGCGCGGCATCAGCGGGAAGTGGAACGCCATGTGGCATTCGTCACCGTTCAGACCTTGGGCATCGACATCGCCGAAATACAGTTGAGTGTCTTCCGGCCATTGGTTGGCTTCGGCCAGCAGCATTCGGTCGGGGTAGTTGGCGTCGATCTCGGCACGGATCAGCTTGAGGACATCGTGGGTCTCAGGCAAGTTTTCGTTATTGGTGCCATCGCGCTCGATGAGGTAAGGAATCGCGTCCAGGCGCAGGCCGTCGATGCCCATGTCCAGCCAGTAGCGCATCACCGACAGCACGGCCTTGATGACTTGCGGGTTGTCGAAGTTGAGGTCGGGCTGGTGGGAATAGAACCGGTGCCAGAAGTACTGGCCGGCCACCGGGTCCCAGGTCCAGTTGGACTTTTCGGTGTCGAGGAAAATGATCCGGGTGCCGTCGTACTTGTGGTCGTCGTCGGACCAGACGTAGAAATCCCGCGCACTCGAACCGCGCTTGGCCTTGCGTGCCCGCTGGAACCACGGGTGCTGGTCGGAGGTGTGGTTGATGACCAGTTCGGTGATGACCCGCAGGTTGCGCTTGTGGGCTTCGGCGATGAAGCGCCGCGCGTCGGCCATGGTGCCGTAGTCGGGACTGACGCCCCGGTATTCGGCGATGTCATAACCGTCGTCGCGCCGGGGCGACGGATAGAACGGCAGCAGCCAGATAGTGTTGACGCCCAGGTCGGCAATGTAGTCGAGCTTGGCGATCAGGCCGGGAAAGTCGCCGATACCGTCGTTGTTGGAGTCGAAATAGGATTTGACGTGTACCTGATAGATCACCGCATCCTTGTACCAGAGCGGGTCCTTGATGAAGGTGGCTGACCGCGGTTTCTTCGCCATTTGCAACTCCTGATGAATTCAATAAAGCCTCTGGAGACTGATGAGATCTATTTGTGGCGAGGGGATTTATCCCCTCGCCACAGAAATCCCTTCCCCCCAGTCTTCAAGACGCGCTGATCCGCCAGATCCCGAACGGCTGGTACCCCGGGTCGATGCGCATGAACTGATACTTGCCATACCAGGTCCAGCGGTGGCCGTTCATCAAGTCCTCGCCCTGGGTCTGGGCATCGTCGGGCAAGCCCATTTCCCATAACGGCAACTCGAAATTGGCTTCCTGGGGGTTGTGCGGATCGAGGCTGACCGCGACCAGGACGAAGTTACTGCCGTCAGGTGTGCGCTTGCCGAAAAACAGAATGTTGTCGTTCCAGGCGTTGTAGATTTTCAGCCCCAGGTGCGTCTGCAGCGCCGGGTTCTGGCGGCGGATGCGGTTGAGCTGGGCGATTTCGGCAATGATGTTGCCTGGTGCGGTGAAGTCCCTCGGCCGGATTTCGTATTTCTCCGAATCGAGGTATTCCTCCTTGCCCGGCACCGGTGCCGACTCGCAGAGTTCGAAGCCCGAATACATCCCCCACAGGCCCGAGCCCATGGTCGCCAGCGCTGCGCGAATGAGAAAACCGGCGCGTCCCGACTCATGGAGGAAGGCCGGGTTGATGTCAGGGGTATTGACGAAGAAATTCGGTCGATAACACTCGCGCCACGGTGACTGATTGAGTTCGCTGAAGTAGGTCGCCAGCTCGGCCTTGGTGTTGCGCCAGGTGAAATAGGTGTAGCTCTGGGAATAGCCGACCTTGCCCAACCGGGCCATCATCGCCGGTGTGGTGAAGGCTTCGGCGAGGAAGATCACCTCGGGATGTTGGGCCCGCACATCGGCGATCAACCACTGCCAGAACGGCAGCGGCTTGGTATGAGGGTTGTCGACGCGGAACATCTTCACGCCCTCATTGACCCAGCCCAGCACAATGTCCCGCAGCTCCGTCCATAGACTGGGAATCGCCTCCGCCGCGTAGAAATCGACATTGACGATGTCCTGGTACTTCTTCGGCGGGTTTTCCGCGTATTTGATCGTGCCGTCCGGCCGCCAACTGAACCAGCCCGGATGCTGCTTCAGCCAGGGGTGGTCCTGGGAACACTGGATGGCGAAATCGAGGGCGATCTCCAGGCCATGGGCCTCGGCAGCCGCCACCAGGCGACGGAAGTCTTCCCGGGTGCCCAGTTGCGGATGGATCGCCTCATGCCCTCCGTCTTCGCTGCCAATGGCATACGGGCTGCCCGGATCGTCGGGACCGGCGGTGAGGGAATTGTTCGGGCCTTTTCGGAAGCTGCGGCCGATGGGATGAATCGGCGGAAAATACAGGACGTCGAAGCCCATGTCCTGGATCATTGCCAGGCGCGAATGGACGTCGTTGAACGTGCCGTGACGGCTGGGATCATCGGTAATCGAGCGCGGAAACAGTTCATACCAGCTGGCGAACTCGGCCCGTTCGCGCTCGACATCCAGTGGATATTCGGGACTGATGCTCAGGTATGGCCGGTGATCGGCCAGGGACATCAAGTCGGCACTGTGCGGCGCCAGGAACAAAGCGACCTGTTCAGCCGGCAACAACCCCGAAAGCTCGTGGTGCAAGGCGGCCAGTTGTTCGCTCAACTCGCCATCGCTGCGCTCGGAGGCTTGTAGCACATGATTGCGGCCTTCCTGCAACTCCAGGCTGATGGGCACGCCGGCAGCGTATTTCTTTTCCAGTTCGTAGCAGAAGCTGGCGTACTGGTCGAACCAGGCCTCGATGCAAAATACATAGCGCCCCTGGGCCGGCACATTGAACTGGCCCCGCCAGCCATTATTGCCCAGGTCGGTCATCACCTCGCTGTTCCACACCTCATCGTCCAGTGCCCGCCAGCGGATTCGCACGGCCAGCTTGTCATGACCATCGGTGAAGACCTTGCTGGTCACCGTGACATCTTGTCCCGCCACGGCCTTGGCGGCGAACTGGCCGCCATCGATCACCGGCATGGTGTTTTCAATGGCAATACGTGGCAGCAACAAGGCGTGGGACAGCGGTAGATTCGGGTTGTACGCCAAGTCGGTCGGGTGTTCGGCAATCATCGAGCATCGCTCCTTTTACGCCCCATGGACGTTATGGCGGTAAGGCCCACTGGTCTTGGAAAACGGGTCCCTGAAAGAACTCACTTAAACTCCGAACCGGACCGGCAGGGAAAAGTTCAGCGGGATTTGCCCGGTGGCGAGCGGGATCAAACCCGGCCCAGGGTGGTCAACAGCAGTAAGCACGACTCAAGCCATGTGCGTCACGGAGACCCGTCCCGATGAATATTCCCATCCCGGCCGAAACCCCCGATCCCAATATCGATGACCCCACCCTGCCGCCTCCAGGACCTGACCCGGAACCTGTACCGGAGAAAGATCCTCCCCTCGCCCCGCAGCAGCCCGTGGGCGATCCACCGAACGAGGCGCCGCCGGAGCGGGTGTGAAAAACAAGCGTAGTGGAGAACCTGTGGGAGCGGGCTTGCTCGCGAAGGCGTTGGATCATCCAGCTTATAAGTGACTGACACACCGTCTTCGCGAGCAAGCCCGCTCCCACAGGTATTGCACCGGTGTGTTAGATCACGGTTTGTCATCCTTATCCAGCGCCCGCACGATCACCGGCATCACACTGAAAACCGCCAACGCCAACAACGTGCTCAACACCGCCGTCGCTTCCCGGCCCAACCCGGCCGCGACGCCGATGGCCGCCGTCATCCACAGGCCGGCGGCAGTGGTCAGGCCTTTTACGTGGCTTTCGTCCCCATGATTGTTCTTCAGGATCGTGCCCGCCCCCAGGAAACCGATGCCGGCGATCACGCCCTGCACCACTCGGCTCATGGCGTCGGCCTGGGAACCGGACATCTGCGGCACCAGCACGAACAACGCCGCGCCCAGCGCCACGAGCATATGCGTGCGCACCCCCGCCGCCTTGCCCTTGTGCTCACGCTCGAACCCCAGGATGCCGCCGAGCAGCGCGGCCATTAGCAGGCGCACCGTGACCCGCGTCATTTGCTGGGTATCGCCGATGTCGGCGAATTCCGATTGCAGAGTGATCCAGACCTGATGCCACCACGCTTCCATACAATCCTCATGCCGTCGATAAACGATGGACCGCAACGGATGCCAGAGGTGCTCCGACCGCTGATCCGGCGCGACGAACCCTGGTGGTCATGGGGAGCCTAACGCTCAGGACATCAAGAAGGAGCACACCATGACCCTGCGTATCGATGACCACCGGATCTGCTATTTCGACACCAGAAACGGTCCGCAACAGCGCCCCGCCAGCGAGTTGACGATTATCACCGACGCGGATAAAGCCATGTCGGCCGTGAAGCTCAACGGCGACCTCGTCCACTTCACCGAGGCCGAAGCCGACGCCTTGATCCAGGCCGGCGCAACCGATGGACGCAGACATCTCAAGGCCAGCGACAGCGGCTCGGCGATCTGAGCACCACCTTGTCGGCAAGTGGGCAATCTGTGGCGAGGGAGCAAGCTCCCTCGCCACACAAGCTCCCTTGCTACATGGGGGTGTTTGTCTATCCCTGGGTGCTTCAACCTGTCGCAGGCCCTGGCCTCCAGCCCATCTGATCCGGTTTTTATCGAAACACCTGAGTCTGTTATGCAAACAGCGCGATGGTCATAGTGCGCGGGCCAGATAAGGCTGATGAGCGACCGACCATGAGCGATAGAATCCCCGTCCAGTTGATACAGACCTTTGAACCCGCGCCCGCGAAGATCAGGGCCAGGACCACTGACAACCTGATCCACACCCGCAGCTTCAGCGGCCTGTTCCGCACCTTGCGCATGAGCGGCGCGGGCCTGCTGTTCCTGCTGTTCTTCGGCACGGTGTGGCTGGACTGGGGCGGCCGCCAGGCGGTGCTCTGGGACCTCGCCGAAAGCAAATTCCACATTTTCGGCGCCACCTTCTGGCCCCAGGATTTCATCCTGCTGTCGGCGCTGCTGATCATCGCCGCCTTCGGCCTGTTTGCGATCACCGTGTTCGCCGGCCGGGTGTGGTGCGGCTACACATGCCCACAGAGTTCCTGGACCTGGATCTTCATGTGGTGCGAGAAGATCACCGAAGGCGATCGCAACCAACGGATCAAGCTGCAAAGCGCGCCCTGGAGCCTGGACAAGCTCCTGCGCCGCTCGGCCAAGCACACGTTGTGGCTGGCCATCAGCCTGCTCACCGGCCTGACCTTCGTCGGCTACTTCACGCCGATCCGCCCACTGGCCGAAGAGCTGCTGACCCTGCAGATGGCCGGCGTAAGCCTGTTCTGGGTGCTGTTCTTCACTGGCGCCACCTACCTCAATGCCGGCTGGCTACGTGAAGCGGTGTGCATGCACATGTGCCCCTACGCACGGTTCCAGAGCGTGATGTTCGACAAAGACACCCTGACCATTTCCTACGACGCGGCCCGTGGCGAAATCCGCGGCCCACGCAAGCGCGACGCGAACCCGGCCAATCTCGGCCTGGGGGATTGCATCGACTGCCAGATGTGCGTGCAGGTCTGCCCGACCGGCATCGATATCCGCGACGGCCTGCAAATGGAATGCATCGGCTGCGCGGCCTGCATCGACGCCTGCGATTCGATCATGGACAAGATGGGTTACGCCCGCGGGCTGGTCAAATACACCTCCGAGCGTCAGTTGCAGGGCGGCAAGACCCACCTGCTACGACCGCGGCTGATCGGTTATACCGCCGTGCTGCTGGTGATGATCGGCGCACTGGTGGTGGCATTGGTGGAGCGGCCGATGGTTTCCCTGGACGTGAGCAAGGACCGCGGCCTGTTCCGCGAAAACAGCCAGGGACTGATCGAGAATATCTACAGCCTGAAGATCATCAACAAGACCCAGCAACGCCAGGACTATCAGCTCTCCCTGGTGGACGGCAACGACTTCGTCCTGCAAGGCAAGACCCGACTGAGCCTGGCCCCGGGAGAAATAGTCGACGTACCGGTGTCGGTGGCGATGCTCAGCGAACGCTCCCGCAGCGGCTCACAGGCACTGACATTCAAGGTAGCCGACAGTGACGAGCCAAACATTCATAGCGAGGCCAAAAGCCGTTTTGTCGCGCCGATGAATCGCTGAAGCCTTAAGATGCAGAGCTGTTTTCCTGTGGGAGCGAGCCTGCTCGCGATGAGGTCAGCACAGTCAACCTTGATGTGCCTGACACTCCGCTATCGCGAGCAGGCTCGCTCCCACAGTTGATGCGCAACCTGAACCGTGGATGACTGGACCGTACATGAAACGCTACGAGAAATTCGCCGACGACATCGCAGAGCTGATCCGCTCCGGCATGCTGGGGCCGGGACAGCGCGTGCCGTCGGTGCGCTATGCCAGCCAGACCTACGGCGTCAGCCCGTCCACGGTTTTCCAGGCGTATTACCTGCTGGAACGCCGCGGTTTGATCCGGGCCCGGCCGCGTTCCGGCTACTTCGTCAACAACCATGCGCCAAAGCCCTTTTCCGAGCCGGTCATCAGTAGCCAGGTGCACGAATCCACCGAAGTCGACGTCAGCGAACTGGTGTTCTCGGTGCTCAATTCCATCAAGGATCCAGGCACCGTACCCTTCGGCTCGGCATTCCCCAGCCCGACGCTGTTCCCGCTGCAACGGCTATCCCGCTCACTGTCCAGCGCCACGCGGGATATGGACCCACGGGTGGTGGTCACCGACATGTCGCCGGGCAATCCGCAGTTGCGCCGCCAGATCGCCCTGCGCTACATGGTCGGCGGGCTGATGCTGCCTATGGAGGAACTGCTGGTCACCAACGGCGCCCTGGAAGCCTTGAACCTGTGCTTGCAGGCCGTGACCGAGCCCGGCGACCTGGTGGCCATCGAGGCACCGGCCTTCTATGCCAGCCTGCAGGTGCTGGAACGGCTCAAGCTCAAGGCCGTGGAAATCCCCGTGCATCCGCGCGACGGCATTGACCTGGATGTACTGGAACAAACCCTGGAACGCCATCCGATCAAGGCATGCTGGTGCATGACCAGTTTCCAGAACCCCATCGGCGCAACCATGCCCGAGGAACGGAAACAGGCACTGGTGGCGTTGTTGCGCCGCCATCAGGTGCCATTGATCGAGGATGACGTCTACGCCGAACTCTATTACGGCCAACAAGCTCCGAAACCGGCCAAGGCGTTCGACACCGAAGGGTGGGTGATGCACTGCGGATCATTCGCCAAGAGCCTGGCACCGGGTTACCGCATCGGCTGGGTTGCCGCCGGCCGCTACGCGCAGAAAATCGAGCGCCTTAAACTCATGACCTCATTGTGTGCCTCGATGCCAGCCCAGGCCGCCATCGCCGACTATCTGCAACACGGCGGCTACGACCGTCACCTGCGCAAACTGCGCTACGCCCTGGAAGAACAGCAAAGCGCCATGCTTGCCGCCATCGCTCGTCATTTCCCGGCCCAGACCCGCGTCAGCCACCCGGCCGGCGGGTATTTCCTGTGGCTGGAGCTGCCAGAACAGATGGACTCGCTGAAACTGTTCCAGATGGCCCTGGCCCAAGGCATCAGCATCGCCCCGGGTCCGATCTTTTCAGCGACCCGGCGGTTCAGGAACTGCATTCGCTTGAACTACGGCAGCCCTTGGACCGAGGCGTCGGAAAAGGCCATGGAGACGTTGGGGAGGATTATTCGCTCACTGATGACCAACCAAGATACCTGTCAGCTCTGACAGTAGCAGGCCTGTGGAGAACGACTTAGCGTAGAGATCGCCAACCGAAATGAGCACCCCGCGTTGGCAACAATCTATCCTAAGGAGAAGATCATGAAATATTTTCACGATTTCGAGAACGGTCCAGACGGCTGGAGATTTACCCAAAGTGAAGGAGAAATAGTGAGGGAGCCACGTGGCAATCATTACATCACCGGTGACGAGTATGTGACTGATTACAGCTTGGCCAAGATATTCAAATTGCCATTCGCGGACAATCTTCCAGTCATCGTAAAGTTCGACATTAAAGTCCCCGATGGGGTGACGCTGAAAGAGTTGGCTTGCAGAGTCAATGATAATGTTCAGCTACTGGACGTCCCTGCAGGCGATGACCAATGGCATTCCTGCAAAGTGACATTTCCCCCTCCTCCACCTCAATCGTCCGGATTACCTACCGTTCGTATTACAGCATTCCAAGAAGTTGAAAAGCCTCCATACGGCGTAGGGTTCGATAACATTTACGTCATCCAGGAATAACCCCATCCGGCCATTTCAATGCAGGCGTTCTGCACACCGATAGCATCAAAGGCAAACCCGCTCCCATAGGCGGACTGTATTCAAATGTGGGAGCGAGCCTGCTCGCGATGGGGCCAGTACCGGCGAAACTCAGCGCCCGCCCCCCAGGTCCACGAACGTCCCGGTCGCATACGAAGCCTTGTCCGACAGCAGCCAGATAATCGCTTCGGCCACTTCATCCGGACGACCGCCCCGGGCCATAGGGATTGCCGATTCCAGCTTGCTGACCCGCTCGGGATCGCCGCTGAGGGCATGGAAATCGGTGTAGATGTAACCCGGGCGAACCGCATTGACGCGGATGCCCTCACCAGCCACTTCCTTGGACAGGCCGATGGTGAAGGTGTCCAGCGCGCCCTTGGAAGCGGCATAGTCGACGTATTCGTTCGGCGAGCCCAGGCGGGCGGCCACCGATGACACGTTGACGATACTGCCGCCCTGCCCGCCATGCCGGGGAGACATGCGCAGCACGGCGTGCTTGGCGCAGAGAATCGGCCCCAGCACGTTGGTCTTCATGACTTTGAGGATGCGGAACTCGGACATCTCATCGAGCCGGGACTTGTGAGCGACGGTACCGGCATTGTTCACCAGCGCCGTAACGCGCCCCAGCTCCGCGTCCACCCGGTCGAACAGGCCGATCACCTCATCCTCGATGCTCACATCAGCGCGCACGGCAATGGCCTGTGCGCCCTTGGCGCGGATCTGCGCCAGCACGTCCTGCGCGGCGTTTTCATCGGAATGGTAGTTGATGCAGATCCGATACCCCAGCTCGGCAGCCAATAACGCCGTGGCCGCGCCGATACCACGGCCACCACCAGTGATCACGATGACTTTATCCACGCTGCTTCCCCTGTTTCACGGTAGACGCCAGGGGCCAAGAATAGCGTTCACGTCACGCTTTTGCACAACCCCCGGCCAGGATCCGCAGGTCCAGGCGCCCGTCCAGCAACGGTGGGCACCAGTAGTAGCCGCCGGTGATCGGCCGGCTCATGCGGTACAAGCCATCGGTAATGCCATCTTCAAGGCCACTCATGCGTCGCAGTTGCGCCTCGAAAGCGTCCAGGGAGAAACCGAACGCGAGGAACATCAGGCCGGCGCGATCGCCTTCGATCCACGGCATGGAGCGGCGCACGAGGAAGGCTTGCGGCGCGAAGCTTTCCTGGGCGGTGCGTTTGACGTGGGCCGACTCCGGCGCATCGTCGAGCTCTTCGTTGTCGCTCAGCCGCCGGCCCATGATGTTGTCACGCTCGTGGGGTTGCAGGGCGGCGAAACCGTCCAGGTCGTGTTGCCACTGCTGGATCGCCGCGAAACTGCCACCGCGCAGACCGTCGGTGCCTTGGGCCAGGGCTGCGGCGATGGCGGCTTCATCGTGGGGGTTCTCGGTGCCGTCTTCGTAACCTGTCAGGTCATGGCCGGTCATGTGACGGAAGGTTTCGTTCATTTGCACCAGGCGCAACGCCGGTGCCAGCGCCGCCTCGATGGCGCGGCTGCGGTGCAGCAGTTCGCCACGGTCTTCGCCGTGCAGCCAACACCACAGCGCGTGCTGGGTCGAAGGATTGTCCACGCCCACACCCGCCAGCGCAGGAAATGCCCGCAGGCCTTCGATCTGCGCGCCCAGCGCCTGGACCAGCGACTCGCCGAAACCGATCACGCCACGACCGTCCAGTTGCAGCACCAACCTGTCGATCGCAGCCGGCAACGCCTCGACCGATTCCAGGGCGAAAAACAAATGACGAGCCTGAGGCGGAACAGGGGTGGCGAGAATGCCGGGCTGGTAGTAACTCATGTGAACTCCTCTAGAAAGAGCGCAAGTCTACCCGGCGGCCGTGGATTTGTGGTGGTTTGCCAACGGGGAACCTGCCTATGCAACCCAGGCTTTTTGTAGGATTTCTCTTTCGCCTCCGTCGGATGGCTCGGAACCTGTCCCGAAGCGAAAGACCTCGGGTTGCCTGACCGCCGAAAACTTCCTAGAGTGCGCTCCAAAGCTTGCACCCCAACGGTGCATTGAGCCGCTCAAGGCTGCCGGATGCAGAGCGGCTTGAACTCTCGCCATTCATGGAGACCGGTCAACATGCGCATGACCCGATCGATACTCGCGGGCACCTTTCTGCTGGGCTGTGGAATGATGCCGGGCTTTGCCCAGGATCGCCTCGAAGACACCGTCAATGCAGTGATCGAACCCTTGATGAAACGGCAGGACATAGCCGGCATGGCCGTGGCGATCACGCTGGACGGCCAACCTCACTATTTCAACTACGGCGTGGCCTCCAGGGAAACGAAACAGCCGGTCACCGAACAGACCCTGTTCGAAATAGGCTCGGTCAGCAAGACCTTTACCGCGACCCTCGGCGCCTATGCCCAGGCCCAGGACAAACTGTCCCTGTCGGACCCGGCCGGCCGCTACGCCCCCGAGTTACAGGGTAGCGTCCTGGAGAACGTCAGTCTGCTCAACCTCGCCACCTACACCGCCGGTGGATTGCCGTTGCAGTTTCCCGACAGCGCGGACCACCCGGACCGGATGTTCGGCTACTACAAGACCTGGAAACCGCTTTACCCGGCCGGTACCCAACGGCTCTATTCGAACCCGAGCATCGGCCTGTTCGGCTATCTGGCCGCTCGCAGCCTGGATCGCCCTTTCGATGATGCAATGGAACAGACGTTGATGCCGGGCCTGGGCCTCAAGCACAGCTATCTGCGGGTGCCGGCGTCAGAGTCGAGCCGATACGCCCAAGGCTACGCGAAAGACGGCAAGCCAGTCCGGGTCGGTCCCGGGGCAATGGACTCCGAGGCCTATGGCGTGAAGACCAGCACCTCGGACCTGATCCGTTTCCTTGAAGCCAACCTGCGACCGGAAACACTGGCCCCTGACCTGCAACAAGCCATCGCCACCACCCACACCGGGTTCTACCAGGTCGGCGGCATGACCCAGGGGTTGGGCTGGGAGTTCTACCCTTATCCGGTGACGGTCAGCCAGCTGTTGGCGGGTAATTCGGTGGAAATGGCCATGCAGCCGAACAAGGTCGAACCTCTCGACCCGCCCCGCCCTGCCCCGGACAACGCATGGATCAACAAGACCGGATCAACTGGCGGTTTCGGCGCCTATGCGGCTTTCGTGCCTGGCAAGAACATGGGCATCGTACTGTTGGCGAACAGGAACTATCCCAACGAGGAACGGGTGAAGGCGGCGCACCGGATCCTGACGGCGTTGGAGGAGCGATAAGGCAAGAGGTAACTGCCGGAGCAAGCTTTGCTCCAACAGCTGCCATCATCTCCTTGAGAGTCAATCATCCAACGGCTTTACAGCCGTAGGCTTGGTTGTCTTGCCGGGTTTCGCGCCCTTCGTGTCCTTGGCCGGTGCAGCTTCGGGGGCTGGAGGTGGTGCTGGAGGCGTTGCTTCTTTTTCTGCTGCGGGCAACTTGTCGACGGTGTCGAACAGCTCCTTCAGTTCGATCGCCCCGGAATGTTCAAGCTTCTTTTCTCCATCCTTGCCCACCAGGATGATCTTGGTCTGGGCTCCGGCCCCCAGCTTGAGTGATCGGATCAACGCCATGGTGCTTTGGGGGTCCAGATCCTTACCGTCGCGCTGCCCAATGGTATTGAGCACGGTATAGAGCACCATGTTGCGCTCGGAAAAACCCTTCTTGCCCGCTGGTTCGTCCAGGGCTTTTTTCAGGCTGACCCACGCAGGGTCCACGGTGCTGGGCGCGATGACAATCAGGGACCGGGACCTGCCCACCTCCGCCACCAGGGGTGAGTCACCATCAGCGGCGAACAGAGGGCCGGCGATGGCCAGCAAGGTTGCCAAGGTCAACGACCGAATGAGCATGCGCCTCTCCTTTTGATATTTACGCTGTACTGATTGCACAGGGCGGCAATTGTTCCGCGAGAGAGTCGCCCAATATTGCGCCGGCCTGCCATGAAGCTTAGGTCAGCGGGGTCATTGCGCAACCGTGGTGCGGGAGGGCAATTGCGATGCAAGGGCCTGACACGAACTCTGGTGGGAGCGGGCTTGCTCGCGAAGGCGGCGTGTCAGTCAATAAAATATCCACTGATACACCGCTTTCGCGAGCAAGCCCGCTCCCACATTGATCATCGAAACCTTGCAGACTTATCAGAACGCCAACTTGAACCCGATCATCGCCAGCATCACCGCCAGGCACGGGCGCAGCAGTTCGTCAGAGATACGTCCCGACAGATGACTGCCCAGGTAGATACCCGGTAAGGAGCCAACCAGCAAATAACCGAGGATGTGCCAGTCCATGTTGCCCATGCTCGCATGGCCCAGACCGGCCACCAGGGTCAGTGGCACGGCGTGGGCGATTTCGGTGCCCACCAGGCGCTTGGTGACCAGGAACGGGTAGAGAATGAACAACGCGACGGTACCCAGGGCGCCGGCACCAATGGAGGTCAACGCGACCATCGTACCCAGCACCAGGCCGGTGATGACCGTGAGCACATTGAGCCGCGCACCGGAGGGGTTGTAGTGACCGCCCGCACGATCATGGGCGAATTGCAGCAGGCGCTTCTTGAACAGGATCGCCAGGGCAGTCGCGAACAGCACGAAGCCCAGGGCCTGCTTGATGACAGCGTTCATGGCGTCCGGCGAACTGTGCAGGGTACTGAGAAACCACAGCGTCAGCCCGACCGCCGGCACACTGCCCAAGGTCAGCCAACCGGTGATCGCCCAATCGATATTGCGATTTCTGGCATGCACCAGCACGCCGCCGGATTTGGTAATGGCCGCGTACAGCAAATCCGTACCCACGGCAGTCGCAGGGTTGATACCGAACCACAACAGAATGGGAGTCATCAGCGAACCGCCGCCGACACCGGTCATTCCGACGATGAAGCCGACCACCAGGCCCGCTACGACTAAACCGACATTACCGAAATCCATCAAACCCGTCTCAGCATAACCGCGTGGAAAATCTCGCCGCGAGCATAGCGATTTTTCTTATAACCGCCCTATAACGTTGTGATCTATCTTTATGCCTTTTCCTAAAAACCTACTGAACCGGCAAGAAGTTGAGGAACAGCAGGCTCTGGGCGTAGTTCAGCCCGATCCGCCGGTAACGCTCATCCAGCATCTGCGTGAGCAAGTCCAGTCGCGCGACGATTTTGCCGAACTCCACGGCGAAACTCAGGTTGCTGCCCTCCTCCGAGATCTCGTTGGAAAACAGCAGCAGATTGCCGTCCTTGTCCTGTCGCTGGCTCAGTATCCAGGTGGCTTTTTCGATATTGCGTGCCGCGTTGCTGACAAAGCGCGGGTCGATGGTGTCGGTCATGTAGAACTCGAGCCGGTTGCCATGGGCCGTCACCAGCATGCTGCCGATGGCATAGATGAAGGCCCCGACCCGATCGCCGAGGAACTCAGGGCTCATGGCGTAGCTCAGGGCCGCCAGGTCCTTCTTGCCGCCCAAGGTCGGCAAGGGTTGCTGCTGCTCGATGGCCATGCGCACTTGTTTTTCCGCGGTGCGGGCGTCGAGGAAACCGGATTTGCGCAACTCTTGGGGATTGCGCAGGTAAAGCTTGTTCATCAACAGGTAGAGGCTTTGCAGATTGTCGTGCATCGACAACGTGGCCATGCGGTCGACGCTGGTCTGCAAGAACTCCTGGGGCCGGGCGTTACTGAACTGAGTGACCATGTCCTGGCCCTGCTGGTGGCTGCAACCACCACTGAGCAATATCAACGCCCCACCCAGCAGCACGGGACAGCGACGTCGCAACATCATCAGACAGTAGGAAACACCGGCCATTGAATCTCGATCTGGGCATGGGGAAGCGGTGGGGAGTCGCCGCTTCCTGGCCATGGATAGAGCGGCAAAAAACCTAAAAGTGCAGTCCTGCCTGCCGGGCCTGACGTTTGGGCAAGACTCGCCTCGCTTAATTAGTATTACTTTTTAATTGATAAATTTCGATTTTTGGCTATAAATCCCTTCTCAACCCTTAAATAGATAGACTACTGAACAGAAAAACCCTCACCGCTGTCCGACCAAGTAACCGACTCGACCCGCGTTCAAAACAACAACAAAACCACAAGAAGGAAGGTCTACCATGCTTGAATCCAGACATCTGCTCACGGCCCTCGGAGTGTCTCTGATGATCGCCACTTCTGCCTCCCAGGCCGCCGGCCTGACCAACGAACGCGCCGCGTTCGGCAAGACCGACGATGGCACCGCGGTGGAAAAATATGTACTGCGCAACAGCCATGGCATGGAGGCCACCGTCATTACTTACGGCGGGATCCTCCAGTCGTTGATCGTGCCGGACAAACACGGCAAGGCTGCTGACGTGGTGCTCGGTTTCGATGATGTCCAGGGCTACCAGAAGAACGGCAACGTGTATTTCGGCGCGACCATCGGCCGCTTCGGCAACCGTCTGGCCGACGGCGCATTCGAACTGGACGGCAAGCGCTATCAGGTCCCCCAGAATGACCATGGCAACTCCCTGCACGGCGGACCGCAAGGGTTCGACAAACGCGTCTGGAAAGCCGTGCCGCATAACGGCAAGGACTCGGTGGGCGTGACTCTGACCTACCTGTCGGCGGATGGCGAGATGGGCTTCCCAGGTGCCCTGACGACCGATGTCACCTACAGTCTCACCGAACAGAACGAGCTGCGCATCGACTACAAGGCCACCACCGACAAACCCACGGTGCTGAACCTGACCAACCACAGCTATTTCAACCTCGCCGGTGCCGGTAACGGCGACATCCTGAAACAGGTCGCCACCCTGTACGCCTCCCACTACACCCCTGTGACCGCCAAACTCATCCCCACCGGCGAACTGGCGCCCGTGGCCGGCACGCCCATGGACTTCACCAAGCCCACCGCCTTCGGTACCCACATCAAGGCTGACCACCCACAACTCAAGTTCGCCGAACCGAAACAGGGTGGCTTCGATTTCAACTGGGTACTGGATACTCAGGGTGACGTGAGCAAACCGGCCGCCGATGTCTACGACCCGCAGTCGGGGCGCCGCTTGCAGCTCTACACCACCGAGCCCGGTGTGCAGCTCTACACCAGCAACTTCCTCGATGGCACCGTCAAGGGCAAACAGGGCAAGGTCTATCCGCACTGGGGTGCATTCACCCTGGAGACCCAGCATTTCCCCGACTCTCCAAACCAGCCGAAATTCCCATCCACGCGGCTTGATCCGGGCCAGACCTACACCCAGACCATGGTGCTGAAGTTCTCTGCGAAATAACCCTCTGATCGCTCCCACATTAGCCGCCAGGAGTGTGGGAGCGAGCCTGCTCGCTCCCACAGGGAACGGCGCAGGCTTCTCGTCGATCGAGCTGAACACTTGGTCTATCCTGCTGCCACGCGTCTGACGTTCAAGCACATAGGAGACAGGCATGAGGACTCTGGAGTTGGCCGGCGTATCCGTCCCCCTGATCGGCCAGGGCACCTGGCACATGGGTGAGGAACCGTCCGACCACAAGAAAGAAGTTGCCGCCCTGCGCCAGGGCATCGAACTGGGCATGACCCTGATCGACACGGCGGAAATGTACGCTGAAGGCGGTGCCGAAACCGTCGTGGGCGAAGCGATCACCGGCCTGCGGGACCAGGTGTTCCTGGTCAGCAAGGTCTACCCCCATAACGCCAGCCGCAAAGGCATTCCACTGGCCTGCGAACGCAGTCTGCGGCGACTCGACACCGACTACATCGACTTGTACCTGCTGCACTGGCGCGGCCAATACCCGCTTGAAGAAACCGTCGAAGCCTTCGAACGCCTGCGCGAAGAAGGCAAGATTGGCCGCTGGGGTGTATCGAACTTTGATGTGGAGGACCTTGAAGAACTGGCTTCACCGACCTGCGCTACCAACCAGGTGCTGTACAACCTGCAGGAGCGGGGTATCGAATTCGACCTGCTGCCTTGGTGTCGGCAGCGCTCCATGCCAATCATGGCCTACTGCCCGGTCGGCCAGGGTGGGCATCTGCTCAAGGACCACACTCTGCGGGAGATCGCCGAGCGCCACGGTGCGACGCCGGCACAAATTGCACTGGCCTGGTTGTTGCGCCAGGACAATGTCATCGCCATTCCCAAGGCCGTGCAACCGGAACATGTGCGCTTGAACGCCGAAGCAGCGAACCTGCAATTGGCGCCCCAGGATCTGGCCGCCCTGGATCTGATCTTTCCGCAACCCCAGGGCAAGCAGCGCTTGGCAATGGTGTGACGAACTACCCGCCGGGTCGAGGAATCATGCCTGGCGGGGCCATCCTCAGAACAACCCCATCTGCCCGCCCACCAAGGTCAGGAAATCATCCCCCACGAACGGCAGGATCGCATCCGCCACCGGTTGCAGCTGTTTGCTCACGTAGTGGTCATAGTCGATGGCGGCGCTGCGGGTTTCCAAGGGCTCGGGGCCGGCGACGGTGATGACATAGCTGATCCAGCCACCGTTCTGGTATTGCCGCGGGCGGCCCTGGCGGTGGTTGAACTCGTCGGCAATCCGCGCCGCTCGCACGTGGGGCGGGACATTGCGTTCGTAGTCATCCAGCGGTCGACGCAGGCGCTTGCGGTAGACCAATCGCTCATCGAACGCTCCGGCGAGAGTCTGGTGAACGTAATCGCGCACGTAATCCTGGTAAGGCTTGCGATGGAAGATCCGCTCGTACAGTTCCTGCTGGAATTGCCGGGCCAGCGGCGACCAGTCGGTGCGTACAGCCTCCAGCCCCTTGTAGACGATTTCGTCGCTGCCGTCGGCACGGGTGACCAGCCCGGCGTAGCGTTTCTTGCTGCCCTCCTCGGCGCCACGGATCGTCGGCATCAGGAAACGCTTGAAGTGGGTTTCGAACTGCAGCTCCAACGCACTCTGCAACCCGAACGTCTCATGCACGTATTCGCGCCACCACTGGTTGACGTACGCCACCAGCTCACGACCGATGCTGGCGGCCTCGTCCTGGCCGTGGGCTCGGCGCAGCCAGACGAAGGTGGAGTCGGTGTCACCGTAGATCACCACATGCCCCCGGGCTTCGATCAACTGCCGGGTCTGCTGCATGATCTGGTGGCCGCGCAAGGTAATGGATGACGCCAACCGTGGGTCGAAGAAACGGCAGCCGCTGGAGCCGAGGACACCGTAGAAGGCGTTCATGATGATCTTCAAGGCCTGGGACAGCGGCGCGTTGTGTTCGCGCTTGGCGGTCTCCCGGCCTCCGGCCACGCGCGCGACGATGGACGGCAGGCAATGCCGGGTACGCGAGAACCGTGCGCCACGAAAGCCCGGCACCGACTCGCGGTCGTCGGGGTGGCGCAGGCCTTCGATCAAGCCCACCGGGTCGATGAGGAACGTGCGAATGATCGACGGATACAGGCTCTTGTAGTCCAGCACCAGGACCGATTCGTAGAGTCCGGGCTGGGAGTCCATGACGAAACCGCCCGGGCTGGCCTGGGGCGGGCGCTGGCCAAGATTCGGTGCGACGAACCCCTGGCGGTGCATCAGCGGCATGTACAGGTGCGTGAAGGCCGCCACCGAACCGCCGCTGCGGTCCGCCGGCAGGCCGGTCACACTGGCCCGTTCCAGCAGGAACTTGAGCAGCTCGGTCTTGGCGAAGATCCGCGTCACCAACTCGCAGTCTTTGAGGTTGTAGCGAGCCAGGGCCGGCTTGTCCTCGGCGAACATGCGGTTGATCTCGTCCATGCGCTGGTAAGGGGTGCCGATGGCCTTGCCCTCCCCCAACAGCGTCTGGGCGACATTTTCCAGGCTGAACGAAGGGAAGCTCCAGGTGGCCGAGCGCAGGGACTCGATGCCGTCGATGATCAACCGACCGGCCGCCGAAGCAAAAAAGTGGTTGTTGCGCGCACCATGTTCGCGCCACTGCATCTCCTCCCCACCTCGCCCCAGGCGCAACGGCACGGCCAGCCGCCGGGCATGCTCGTGCAGCACGCGCAGATCGAACTGCACCAGGTTCCAGCCGATGATCGCGTCGGGGTCGAACCGGGCGAACCAGTCGTTGAGTTTCTTCAGCAGCACCGTGCGGGAATCACAGTATTCAAGCTGAAAATCCACATCGCTGTCGTCGCCGTTAGGCGGGCCAAGCATGTACACCTGACGCTCGCCGCAACCCTCCAAGGCAATGGAATACAGTTCACCCTGGGCCGTGGTCTCGATATCCAGGGACACCAGGCGCAACGCCGGGCGGTAATCAGGCGCCGGTTTCATCTGGGCGTCCAGCAACAGACCGTTGGCGCCCGGCGTACCGCTGAACCAGACCGGCGCGGTGATGAATCGCTCCATCAGGTAGCGCTCCGGCGGCCGGATATCGGCCTCGAACACCTCCACGCCGGCGCGCCGCAGGGTCGTGTCCAGGCGCATCAGTTGGGCGTGCTGGCGGCAATACAGGCCCAGTACCGGTCGATGCTCGAAATCCAGCAGGTCAAGGGGGCGCAGTTCGATGTCCTTCTCCCCTTGCAGCAGGGCTTCGACCTGGCCACGCTGGAGCTGCGGCACGAACGCCACCGACGGCTGCACCGCCAGCCGCACACGCCGGGGCCCGGCGTCTGTCGCCAGCCAGAACTCGACTTCGGTGCCCGCCGGGGTGTCGCGCCAATGCCGGGTCAGGACGAAGCCCTGCTGTAAATCCACCGCGGTGACCTCGAATCTTGGGTAAGGGGGTGATTCTACCGCCATCTCTCAGGCAAGCAGTGAACCTGTGTGGCGAGGGGATTTATCCCTTCGCCACAATGATAAATTCACTGCCGATGGCGTTTTTGGACGACTGGCCGCCGTTTTACCGCTTGCCCTGCGCCGCTGGGTCTACGATTCTTTAACAACACCTGCAAAAACACCCCCGAGGCCCCTCCCAATGAAAACCGTCGCGCAGTTGCTCCGGATGAAGGACGAGAAGAACCAGCATGTGCACACCATCTCACCGGACGACATGGTGTTGCAGGCCCTGATGCGCATGGCCGAGAAAAACGTCGGCGCCTTGTTGGTGGTGAAGAACGATGAAGTACTGGGGATCATCAGCGAGCGCGACTATGCGCGCAAGATGGTCTTGCACGGCCGCTCCTCGGTGGGCACGAAGGTCAGCGACATCATGGTATCCCCCGTGATCACCATCGATCCGCACCAGACCGTCGAGACCTGCCTGAGCATCATGACCGAAAAGCACCTGCGGCATTTGCCGGTGGTGGATGACGGTAAACTCGTCGGCCTGCTGTCCATCGGTGACCTGGTCAAGGAAGCCATTGCCGAACAGGCGAACCTGATCCAACAACTGGAGCAGTACATTCGCGGCGAATGATCGGCTCGCCAGGTTGCTCATTCCCAACCCACTTCTATATTGAAGGGGTTGTCCCTGCCCGAGCACCCTGATGGCCGACACCGAGCGACTGATCATTTGCGAACATTGCGATGCGGTGTACGAGCCGGTGGAGCTCGTCCCGCATCAAAAAGCCTCGTGCGTGCGATGTGGCGCGGTGATTCAGCGCTATAACGGCCTGACCATCGAAAAACGCCTGGCCTTGAGCGTGACGGCGGCGGTGTTGTGGGCCTTCGCCAACGTCTACCCGGTGATGAGTATCCATTTCCAGGGCCTGAGCAACAGCGCCACCCTGTGGGACTCCATCGTAGCCCTGAGCCAGGGGCCCATCACCTTCATCGCCCTGGTGGCAGCGGTGGCGATCATCGTCGCACCGGTCCTGCAATTGACGCTCCTGCTCTGGGTGCTCGGTCATGCCTACGTCAACCGCCGTGCGCCGGGGTTCAACCTGTGCATGCGCAGCCTGGAAACCCTTCGACCATGGAGCATGCTGGAGGTCTGCCTGCTCGGTGCTTTGGTGGCGGTCATCAAACTTGCCGGAATGCTCGACGTATTGCCGGGCATCGGTCTGTTCGCCCTGGCGGCCTTGAGCCTGCTGATGATCCGGATTGCCGGGCGCGATGTGCGCGACCTGTGGAGCAGCCTGTGAACGGTGAACCGCTGGATACCCCGCCCCAGGCCAGTGATCTGGACCTGTGCCTGTGCCACGGCTGCGGCCTGGCCTGCGACATGACCGACGAGCCCCAGACCTGCCCGCGCTGCGACGCCGCCCTGCACCGGCGCAAACCCGATGCCCTCACCCGCACCTGGGCCTACATGCTGGCCGCGCTGGTGTTCTATGTCCCGGCCAACCTGCTGCCGGTGATGAATACCCGGATGCTCGGGGATGGCGCCGACAGTACGATCATCAGCGGCGTGATCGAGTTCTGGCGCAGCGGCGCCTGGGACATCGCCCTGATCATCTTCATCGCCAGCATCGCCGTGCCCGGCATCAAGTTCGTGGTACTGACGCTGCTGCTGGTCACCGTGCAACGCCGCAGCAATTGGGCCCAGCTCCAGCGGGCCAAGCTGTACCGGCTGGTAGAGGTCATCGGCTACTGGTCGATGCTCGATGTGCTGGTAGTGGCCCTGGTGGCAGCGCTGGTGAAGTTCCAGGCACTGAGCGATATCGAACCGCGGCCGGGGATCCTGTTCTTCGGACTCGTCGTGCTGCTCACCATGCTGTCGGCTATGAGTTTCGACCCACGGCTGATCTGGGACACCCCACCCTCGGAGGAGGCCATGGATGAAATCGCAAGCCACTGACAGACAGCAACCCGCACCGGGTCGCGCCCACGTCACCAGCCGCCGCTGGTCGGTGTCGCTGGTGTGGATCGTGCCGATCATTGCGGTGCTGGTGGGCCTGTCCCTGGTGATTCAAAACTGGTTGCAGGAAGGTCCGACCATCACCATTACCTTCAAGACTGGCGAAGGCCTGACCGCCAACAAGACCGCGGTGAAATATCGCAACGTGGTGATCGGCCAGGTCACGGACGTACAGCTGAGCGACGACCAGAAGAACGTCACCGCCACGGTCAAGCTGGCCAAGAATGCCGATACGTTCACCCATGAGGACTCGGTGTTCTGGGTGGTCCGGCCGCGCATCGGCGCCGGCGGCATTTCCGGGATCGACACACTGCTGTCCGGGGACTTCATCGGGGCCGATGCGGGGCATTCGAAAGTACGCGCCAAGTCGTTCACCGGCCTTGAGGCACCGCCGCCGATCACCTACGGCGAACCGGGCAAGCGCTTTACCCTGCACTCCCAGGACCTCGGCTCGCTGGACATCGGCTCGCCGGTGTACCTGCGCAAGATTCCGGTGGGCCAGGTGGTGTCCTACGGGCTGGACGCCGACGGCAAGGGCGTCAATATCGAAGTGTTCATCAACGCACCGAACGATGCCTATGTCACCGAAAACACCCGATTCTGGAACGTCAGCGGCGTGGACCTGAATGTCGGCGCCAATGGTTTCGCGGTCAGGACCGAATCGCTCTCGGCATTGCTGGTCGGCGGCATCGCGTTCAGGGCACCGGAATACAGCCCAAACGACACGCCGGCGGCCGAAGACAAGCACTACGAACTGTTCGCCGACCAGCAAAGCGCCCTGGCACCACCCAGTGGCAAGGCGCAATACCTGGCGCTCCGTTTCGATCAGGCGCTGCGCGGCTTGAAGGTCAATGCCCCGGTGGAATTCCTCGGCGTGGAAGTGGGCAGGGTCGTCGCCATCAACTTGGATTTCGACGAAAAGCAACGCAGCTTTCCAGTGAATGTCGGTGTGGTGATCTACCCCCAGCGTCTGGGCAAAGCCCACGAGAAACTGCTCAAGGCGCTTAATCACGACCCGGAAGATGAAGCCGCCTCGGCCCGCCTGATCGGCAGTTTCGTCGAGCGAGGCTTGCGCGCACAGGCCCGCAGCGGCAGTCTGCTGACCGGGCAGCTGTACATTTCCCTGGATTTCTATCCCAAGGCTGAAAAGGTCGCTTTCGATCCCAACGCCCGCCCCGTCCGTATCCCGACCATCCCCGGCAGCCTCCAGCAATTGCAGGAGCAACTGCAGTCGGTGGTCGAGCGGATCAACAAGCTGCCGCTGGAAAGCATCGCCAGCAACCTGGATGGCAACCTCGTGGAATTGCGCAAAGGCTTGAAGCAATTCAACGGCAAGACCCTGCCAGGCGTGCAGAACACCTTGCAAGACGTCAGCAAGACCCTGCAATCGGCCAACGACACGCTGGCCGAAGACTCGCCACAGCGCGAACAATTGAGCCAGACCCTCGACGATCTCGGGCGCATGTCGCGCTCGCTGCGTGAACTGTCCGACTACTTGAGCCGTCATCCCGAATCGCTGCTGCGCGGTCGTCCCAAGGACGCCCCCCTCACGTTCCCGGTGAAAGAATGACTACAGGAGCGCCTGCCATGCCGCCGATGCTGAAACCCGCCCTGCTCGCCGTGGCGCTGCTGCTCGGCGCCTGTCGCAGCGATCCGATTCATTACCACACCCTGAGCCCAGTCCAGCCGACAGGCAAACCGCCTTCCAGCGTCGATATCCGGGTCGAGCAGGTCAACGTCCCGCCTCAGGTAGATCGCCCCCAGGTGGTCATTCGTCAGGGCACCAGCGGGCTGGCGATCCTGGAGACTGAATGGTGGGGTGCCAGTCTGGCGGATGAGCTGCGCAGCAGCCTGGAGGAACAACTGAGCAACCCTGGCGCACCGAAGGTGCTACTGCGGGTAGACGTACAACGCTTCGATTCGATCCCCGGCCAGTACGCTCGCATGGACGTGCAATGGCGCCTGCGCAACCTCAGCGACGACGCCCACGCTTTCACCTGCCGCAACCACCTGCAGACGCCTGCCGGAAGCACCCTCGACGAGCTGGTGCTGGCCCATCAGAACAACGTCCGGCAGTTCGTCGACCTCGTCGCCCAGGCGGCCACTCGAAAGACATGCCCATGACCTTTCGGGCATGCCTACGAAGGCCAATGCAGTGACAACACCGGGGCCACACGCGGATGCTGGTCGATACGCTCCAGCACCGCGTGAAATTCCGGTCGTGCACTGAGCATCGCCTCTCGCGTTCCGGCCCACTTGGTAATCACCGCAGCGAGAATATCCAGCGCTCCCGGCTCGGCGCCGCTGAAAAACGGTTGCGCCGGAAACTGATCGGCAAACAGCGCCCAGTTGCGATACAAGCGTTGCTTCGTGCCCGATACCAATTGCTGCCGGGTCGCCTCATCCGCCTCGACCAGCCAGCGCTCCGGAAAATCGATGATACCGATGGGCGTGTAGCAATTGGCGACGATGTAAACCAGACCCCGTATGGCTTGTGCACGCTGGAGCGGGTCTTCAGGCAACAACTTCGATTCCGGATAGGCCAGCCCGAGGTGGATCAGAATGGCTGCGGCTTCGGTCAGCACCGAACCGTCCGGCAACTGCAAGGTCGGGACCTGTTTCTGCGGATTCAAGGCCTCGAGTGCTGTGGCCGCGTCATTGTTTTCAGTCGAATAGGCATCGACCCGGCGATAGGGCACACCACATAGGCACAGAGCAATCTCCACGGCCGAAGAACCGGATTGCCTGTAGCCGAATAACTGATACATAAGCCTGCCTCCTGGGAAGGTTCAGTCGATAGAACCCTGCGCACGCCCAATGTTCCACGCCGTGGACGACCTGTACATCGACCAGCTATCACCGCCATCGATGGTCACCATCACGTCAATGAAGTTCTCATGATCACTGCTCGACGCAACAATGGCCCCACACAAACCCACTGCATCCCCGGAGCACACCATCATGAAACGCCAAATCATCCTCAGCCTCGCTTTCTCGGTTCTGGCAGCCAACGCATTCGCCGCTTCTTCCCACCCGGTCGTTGCCGAAGGTGGTTCCGATCGACTGATTGAAAACCGTGTCGCTGAAGGTGGTTCGGATCGTTTGATCGAGAACCGTGTCGCTGAAGGTGGTTCGGATCGTTTGATCGAGAACCGCGTTGCCGAAGGTGGCTCGGATCGTTTGATCGAGAACCGCGTTGCCGAAGGTGGCTCGGATCGTTTGATCGAGAACCGCGTTGCCGAAGGTGGCTCGGATCGTTTGAGCGAAAACCGCGTCGCTGAAGGTGGTTCCGATCGCTTGAGCGAGAACCGTGTCGCTGAAGGTGGTTCGGATCATCTGGCCCAGAACCGCGCATGACCTGCCGCCCTGCTCTGCCCGAAAAAAGCCCGGTCTTATCCACCGGGCTTTTTTTATGGTCGCCGTTCGCTACCGTCCCGCCGACCGCGCCATGCATCGCTGATAGCGCTCGTCTACCCGCTTGGCAAACCATGCGGTGGTCAGCTTGCGGGTGATTTTCGGGCTCTTGAGGACGATCCCCGGCAACACCGCACGGGGTAACGGCTTACCCTCGGCCTTTTCAGCCAGTTCGAAGACGCCCTTGTAGAGTTTGCTGTCCTCGAATGCCAGGCTGCCACCCTGCTCCAACTGATCGCGAATGGTCGGGTTACGCATTCCCAACGATTTCCCAAGGGTGCGCACCGCCAGCTCGGTGCTGCCGGGCATGATGGAGTCATGCAGGATCAGGTCACCGTCGAGTGCCAGGGAAATACCTGAGGCGCGACTCACTGCATGCTGGAAGGCCGCGTTGCGGCTGGCGTACCAACCGGCATTGAAATCGGCGAAGCGATACAGCGGCTCGGTGTAGCTGACTGGATATCCCAACAAATGCGCAATGCCGAAGTACATCCCACCGCGTCGACTGAACACTTCCTGGCGAATCGACCCGTCCACCGGATAAGGATAATTTCGGGCATTGGCCTGGGCGAAGGCAATACTGACCTGCATCGGCCCGCCGGTGTGCACCGGGTTGAAACCGTCGAACAGTGTTTTGCCCAGTGGGACCATGCCAATGAAGTCATCGAAAATGCCGCTCAGCTCCTTCTCGCTACGCACCGCGGCGAGCCGGTCGCTGTAGCTCTTGCCATTGGATGAACGCACCTGGAGCGCACCGCTGACCAACAGCCCTGGAATGTGCAGCTTCGCCGCACGGCGGTCGATTTCCTGCCGGGCAATCTTGCCCAGTCCCGGCACCGAGGGGTCGGCCTGGAACGTCGACTCCTGCTCAGCGACAGCCAGTACCGAACAGATATTCTGCGTCGTAGGCGGGATCTGCTGCGCGGCAAACGCGACATAGATGTCCGTGGCCCAGCCTTCGCGATCCGCGGTCTTGGCCGGCAACAACCGCACGATCTGCGCCTTGACCTCGGCGGGCTGGCGTTCAGGCTCCTGGACCTGACGACTGCCGCAACCGGCCAGAATCAACAGCGCCGGGAGAATGAATAACCATCGATTGAAAGGCATAGGGCTCCGTCAGGTTTGTATTCCAGAGCACCATACGATCAAAAGCGGAGGCAGGCTATGCTCCGTCGTTCGACACATGGATAAAACCGGCTCGATAACACCGCAAAACCCATGTGGGAGCGATGGCGAACGCGAATCTTGCGGACAGCTCGCTCCCACAAGGGAATGGTGTGGATCAGATGCCGCTCGATGCCAGGTCCATCGCAAAGTAGGTAAAGATCAGATCCGCCCCTGCCCGCTTGATCGCGCCAAGGCTTTCACGCACCACTCGGGCTTCGTCGATGGCGCCGGCCTGGGCGGCGAATTTGATCATCGCGTATTCGCCACTGACCTGATACGCCGACAACGGAAGGTTCGACGCCTGGCGGATATCACGGATGATATCGAGGTAGGCGCCGGCCGGCTTGACCATCAGCGCATCGGCGCCTTCCTGTTCATCGAGTAGGGATTCGCGCAATGCTTCGCGACGGTTCATCGGATTCATCTGGTAGCTCTTGCGGTCGCCCTTCAACGCGCTGCCGCCAGCCTCACGGAACGGGCCGTAGAGCGCCGAGGCGAATTTGGTGGAATAGGCCATGATTGCCGTCTGGCTGAAGCCGGCTTCATCCAGAGCCTTGCGAATTGCCTGGACCTGCCCATCCATCGCCGCGGACGGAGCAATGACATCGGCACCGGCGCGGGCCGCTGCCACGGCTTGCCGGCCCAGGTTGAACAGGGTCCGATCGTTGTCCACTTCATGCCCATGAAGCACGCCGCAATGACCGTGATCGGTGTATTCACAGAAACACGTGTCGGAAATCACGATCATTTCCGGTACCGCGTCCTTGCAGATCGCGGCCATGCGTGACACCAGCCCATGCTCGTTCCAGGTGTCGCTGCCGTCGCTATCCAGATGATGGGACACGCCAAAGGTCATCACCGACTTGATGCCCGCACGGGCATATCGCTCGATCTCGCCGGCCAGTTTCGACTCAGGAATGCGCACCACGCCAGGCATGCTCTTGATCGGCACGAAGTCATCGACCTCTTCCTCGACGAAAATCGGCAGGACCAGGTCGTTCAGCGTGAACTCGGTTTCCTGGAAAAGACTGCGCAGGTTGGCATTACGACGCAAGCGGCGTGGACGTGCTTCGGGGAACTGGCTGGACATGGGACTCCTGGGCAAATGCGTGTCAATCACAGGGGGCCAAAGCTTATGCCTTGGCCGACCCGGGTACAAACGGCGCCTGGAAAACAGTGTGTTACCGGCAGGGCAATAATCCGCTTACGCGCTCAGCGAACCGTTGATGCAAGTCATTGCCCTTGAACGGCGCATCGCTCCGCTCATTCGGGAATCTTCAAGCCGCGAACCACTGCCGGCCGCGCCAGGAAGCGTTCCAGCACCCGGGTGACGTTGGGGAAGTTCTGGATGCCCACCAGATCGCCGGCCTCATAGAACCCGATCAGGTTGCGCACCCAGGGGAACGTGGCGATGTCGGCAATGGTGTAGCGCTCGCCCATGATCCAGTCGCGTCCTTCCAGGCGACCATCGAGTACCTTGAGCAAACGCTTGCTCTCCTCGACATAACGGTCACGAGGTCGCTTGTCCTCATAGTCCTTGCCGGCGAACTTATTGAAGAAACCCAACTGCCCGAACATCGGCCCGATACCCCCCATCTGGAACATCAGCCACTGAATCGTCTCGTAGCGCGCCGCCGATTCCTGGGCGAGCAGTTGGCCGCTCTTGTCCGCCAGGTAAATCAGGATCGCCCCGGACTCGAACAGCGCCAACGGCTGGTCGCCCGGTCCATGGGGGTCGAGGATCGCCGGGATCTTGTTGTTCGGGTTGAGGGAAAGGAATTCAGGGGAAAGCTGATCGTTGCTGCCGAAATCCACCTTGTGAGGTTCATAGGGCAGGCCGATCTCCTCCAGCATGATCGAGACTTTCACGCCGTTGGGGGTGGGCAGGGAGTAGAGCTGGAGCCACTCGGGGTATTGGGCGGGCCATTTCCGGGTGATCGGGAATTGGGTCAGATCGGGCATGGGGAGCTCCATGGCGGGAGGAAATGCTGGAGCATAATTCAGGACCGGATGGATGGCATCAGGAAATGCCCCTGCTGATACTCACGTTTGCCGGACGGGCCGGAGAAACACGCCAGGGTTGGAAATAAGGTCATTCGCTAAACCTCCATACGTCACACCAATCACGCCGGCCTTTATTAATTTCGCAACATCCTGTCGTTAATCTTCCCCCATCTCACGGAAGAGAGCCGCGGCAGGATCGAACCAAAAGGGCTTCGGGAGACTCAGAGCAATGCCCCGAGGAATCGAAGCGGCGTAATGACAAGGAAAACATCCGAAGCCAGGGCTTCGTGGTGCCAGGGTTTGTCAGCCTGACTCGATGCCTGACTCGAGACAGCCGAAGAACATAATCCGATGATCAATCCCCTGCAGTTCACCAGATACCTCAAACGCCGTTCATGGCTGGTATTGCCGACATCGCTCGTGGTCTGCGGCCTGGTGCTGTCACTGGAATCCAGCGTCAGTCGCGCCCAGCCGGTCGATGGCATCCAGACCCTGGTGTTCCTGCGCCACGCCGAAAAGCCCGCCGGCGGCCTGGGGCAACTCAATTGCCAGGGCCTCAACCGCGCCATCGACCTGGCCACCCTGCTGCCGCAAAAGTTCGGCAAGGCCGACTACGTATTCGCAGCCAACCCGACCCGCAACGTGGAAGAAGGCGAGCGGGATAATTCCTATAGTTATATTCGCCCACTGATGACCATCAGCCCCAGTGCGATCAAGCTCGGGTTGCCGGTCAATATCGAATACTCGGCCAACGACACCAGCGCCCTGGCCGACGAATTGCTGCACGACAAGTACCACAACGCCACCATCTACACGGCCTGGTCCCACGGCTATCTGCCGGAACTGATCAACAAAGTGGCCGGCGAGGCCGTGGGCAAGGAGCAGACCATTACCGAAGACTGGGAGTCCGGGGATTTCGATTCGTTGTATGTCCTGACCCTGACCTGGCACAACGGCAAGGCCAGTCTCTCCAGCCAGAGCTACAAGCAGGGCCTGGATAACGGCCAGCAAACCTGTCCGACGTAAGCGGCGGGCAGGGGTGGAACGGGAGCAAGCGCCCTCGCCACAGCAACCTTCCTCGCCACAGGGTATGATGCGCCTACATCCCTGTTGCCCGGACCTTCTCCATGTCTTTATCTTCTGCCGCTCCCATTCGGGGCTGGTCGTTCTGGTGGAAACCCGCCCTGTTCCTGCTGGTGGCCTGTGTCGGTCTCTACTACGTCAAATGGTCGCCCTATTACCTCAAGGCGTTCGTCGCCGCCGACAACCACAGCATCGGCGGCTCGATCCTCAACGACGCACAGACCGCGCCGCTGATGGCCGCGCTGGCCTACGCCAAGGTGTATTTCCTGGCGATCTGGAAAGCAGCGGTGCTGGCGGTGATCCTGGGCTCCCTGTTGCAGGTACTGATTCCCCGTGACTGGCTGTTGCGCCTGTTCGGCCAGGCCGGTTTTGCCTCGACCTTGCGCGGCGGGCTGTTCGCCCTGCCCGGCATGATGTGCTCGTGCTGCGCGGCGCCGGTGGCGGCCGGTATGCGCCGGCAGAATGTCTCGGTAGGCGCGGCGCTGGCCTTCTGGATCGGCAACCCGGTACTCAACCCCGCGACCCTGGTCTTCATGGGCTTCGTGCTGGGCTGGGGCTTCACCGCCTTGCGGTTGGTAGCAGGTATCGTGCTGGTCTTCGGCGTGTCGATGGTCGCCCAGCGCATCGCCCGGCCCGAAGTTCTGCCCGAGGCGGCCGTAGAGGCGGTGACCGAGGCCAGCGAGGTCGATACACAGCCTTTCCTGGCGCGTTGGGGACGGACCTTGTGGCAGTTGTTCTGGAGCACCATCCCCGTCTATGTGTTGGCCGTGCTGGTCCTGGGCGCCGCACGGGTCTGGCTGTTTCCCCATGTCGATGGCGCCATGGCCAACAGCCTGGTGTGGCTGGTACCGCTGGCCATTGTCGGCACGTTGTTCGTGATTCCCACCGCTGCGGAAATCCCCATCGTCCAAACGATGATGACCCTGGGCATGGGCACCGGACCGGCCGTGGCGTTGCTGATGACACTGCCGAGCATCAGCCTGCCGTCGCTGTTGATGCTGCGCAATGATTTCGATGCCCGGGTGCTGGTGACCGTGGCGCTGCTGACCATGTTGGTCGGCATCGTCTGCGGGTTGATCGGGGCGGTGTTGCTTTAGGCTTCAAGATTTACTGATCCACCGCTATCGCGAGCAGGCTCGCTCCCACATGGGCCTGAGGTGATCGCAGAGGTGTCGTCCATTGCAAATTCCCTGTGGGAGCGAGCCTGCTCGCGATAGCGGCAGCCCGTTCCCACGAGGCCCCGAGGTCAACCTGTCCGGGGGGCGCGCTCACGCAGATATTCGAGCACAGCCGCCTGCTCTCCCGCGAACTCGATCCGCCCTCCCTTCTTTTCCCGCTGGAACACGTACATCGGGTCGTAATACTCGCGCAGCAACCCTTCGATCCAGCCACGATGCAAATCCACGGCGCCGCTATCGGCCTGCTCGGCCAAGGCGGCTTCCATGATTGCCATCAGGCGCCGATGGCGGTCGCCTCCCAGGCGCTTGTGGATATTGTCCAGACTCGCCAGCAACCGCTCGGAGAACAGCGAGAACCCCTCCTCGCCATGTACAGCGATAAACTCGGCGCTCAGGTTGATGACGTAATCCCGCAGAATCCGCTCGACCCGCCGCTCCAGGCTGTCTTCAAGCCAGACCATCGGGACCTGTTGCATGCGCTGGTACAGCGGCAATGGCAAGGCACAACTGCCGACCATGCGGCTTTCATCTTCCACCACGAATTGCCCGATACCGGCGGCGCGCTTTTTCAGCACATCCACGGCCAGGCGGTTCTCGAAATCGATGTTGGAAGGTTGTCCCGTGGCACGCTTGCCGAAGCTCGAACCCCGGTGGTTGGCGTAACCTTCAAGGTCCAGGCCGTTGCCCAGCTGGTTCAGGACTTCGGTCTTGCCGGTACCGGTCATGCCACCCAGCAAGACGAAATCGCACTGGGCGACCGCCTGCTCCACGGTATCGAGCAGGAACGTGCGCATCGCCTTGTAGCCGCCGCCCACCCTGGGGTATTCGATGCCGGCTTCGTCCTTGAGCCACTGCTGGACGATCTGCGAGCGCAGCCCGCCTCGAAAGCAATACAGAACACCGTCAGGATGGGCCCGGGCGAAGTCGGCCCAGGCCTGGATGCGTTGCGCCTTGGTGTCGCCGGACACCAACTGATGCCCCAGGACGATGGCCGCTTGCTGGCCTTGCTGCTTGTAGCACGTGCCGACCCGCTGCCGCTCGATGTCGGTCATCAGCGGCAGATTGACCACGCCGGGAAACGCACCCTTGAGAAATTCGACGGGCGCGCGGGTGTCCATCATCGGCCGATCGTTGAGGAAAATATCGCGGTAATCGGTAATGTCATTGCTCATCAAGACACCTCGACCGCGCTGGTCTGTCGCTCGACCAATTCGCCAATCGGCTCCAGCGCGAGGCCCAATTCAGCGGCCACTTCAAGAAACTCGCCTTCGCCCTGCGCCGTCACGGCGATCAACAGGCCGCCGCTGGTCTGCGGGTCGCATAGCACGCGCTTGTGCAGTTCCTGGACGCGACCGACCTTACTGGCGTAGCTGTCATAGTTGCGCAGTGTTCCGCCCGGCACGCAGCCCAGGTCGAGGTAATACTCGACGCCCGGCAGGCGCGGCACCGCGTCGTAGCGGATGCGTGCGGTCAACTGGCTGCCGTCTGCCATTTCCACCAGATGCCCGAGCAGACCGAAACCGGTGACGTCGGTCATGGCCGTCACGCCATCGAGCTTGCCGAAGCGGCTGCCGGGTTTGTTGAGGGTGCACATCCAGTCGCGGGCCAGGCCAACGTCGGCGGCGCGCAATTTGCCTTTCTTTTCCGCCGTGGTGAGGATGCCAATGCCCAGGGGCTTGGTCAGGTACAGGCGGCAACCGGCAGTGGCGGTGTCGTTGCGCTTCATGTGGCGCTTTTGCACCAGGCCGGTGACGGCCAGGCCGAAAATCGGCTCCGGCGCATCGATCGAATGCCCGCCAGCCAATGGGATACCCGCCTCGTCGCACACCGAACGACCGCCGCGAATCACTTCCCGTGCGATTTCCGGGGCCAGCACATTGACGGGCCAACCGAGAATCGCAATGGCCATCAACGGATCACCGCCCATGGCGTAGATGTCGCTGATGGCATTGGTGGCGGCGATGCGGCCGAAATCGAAGGGATCATCGACAATCGGCATGAAGAAGTCAGTGGTCGATACCACCCCGCGCTCCTCGTCGATGGCATACACCGCGGCATCGTCCCGGGAGGCGTTGCCAACCCACAGTTTGGGATCAAGGTTCTGCGCACCGCTGCCGGCCAGGATCACTTCCAGCACCTGCGGCGATATCTTGCAGCCGCAACCGGCGCCGTGGCTGTACTGGGTCAGGCGAATGGGCTCGCTCATGGGCATACCTCTCATCAGTCAAGGTGAGCGATTCTAGCAGCAACGTCGACGCTTCAGTGCTGATGCCGCCATGGCCAGGAGAAACTGGTACGGGATGTGCAAACGTTTGCGAGCCCCATCAGGGCCTTCTGATCGGGTTGTTTTCTTTCATCCAGGATCACGGGCTTCGGCCCGCACGAACAAGGACTTTCCATGCATTTCATTTCCCGGCGTTGCGCCGTGCCCGGTGTATTCGCAGCCTCCCTGCTCCTGAGCGCCGTTACCGGACTACCCAGCCCATCCGCCCAAGCAGCACCGAACGACTCTGCCCAGGGCGAAGCCTTGAGTCCCGAAGCCACCCCGCCAGAAAAAGGCGCCTACTTGTCAGACTGGTACAACCAGAACCTGACCATCATCGGCAGCAAGGACATCAGCTTCGGCCCGCAACCGGTCGACGATGTGTACCTGGAGTATGAGTATTTCGGTCGCAAGGGGCCGTTCGAACTGTACGGCTACGTCGACATTCCGAAGATTTTCGACATCGGCAACAGCCACGACAAAGGGGCATGGGACCACGGCTCGCCGCTGTTCATGGAACACGAACCGCGCATCTCCATCGACTCCCTGGTGGGTCGCAGCCTGGCCATCGGGCCATTCAAGGAATGGTATGTGGCGTTCGACTGGATCTATGACCACGGCAGCAACAGCGCCAATCGTGGCAACACTTTATACAGCGGACTGGGCACCGACATCGACACTCATTCCCGGGTCAACCTGTCGGCCAACTTCTACGGCCGGTATCAATGGGAAAACTACGGCGCCAGCAATGAATATTCCTGGGACGGCTACCGCGCTCAACTCAAGTACATCGTGCCGATCAGCCGGTTCAGCAATGGTGCGTCCCTGACCTACATCGGCTTCACCAACTTCGATTTCGGCTCCGACCTGCACAAGGACAATCCGGCACGCACCGCCAACGCCACGGTCGCCACCAACGTTTTGCTGTATTCCTTCACTCACCTGCGCTTCACCCTGGTGGGCCGCTACTTCCACAACGGCGGTAACTGGGAAGATGGCAGTGAACTGAACTTCGGCGACGGAAATTTCCGCGCCCGCTCCGATGGCTGGGGCTACTATGCCGGGGTAGGTTATCAATTCTGATCAGGGGCATTGGCGATGGAATTTTCGTTCATCACGAGAATCACTTGAACATCCACCCGATGCTCAACAGGAGACTGCCGATGTCCCTTTCCTCCGCCACTGCCGACAACACCCAGCTGGATTACGGCCTCGACACGCTGTTCGGCCGGGAAACCAAAAGCATCGACTGCCGGTTCGATGTCAAACGCCTCGATGACGGTGAGCCGCCGTGGTTCGCGCTGCATATCCGCCCCCCACTGCCGGATGATCTGGAGAAAGCCCAGATCGTGGTGTTCACTGCCGAGGGGCGGCGGATCAGCGGGATCGTCCGGCGCACCGAGCGCCTGGCCGATGACAGCCTGCAGCTGGATGTCGAGCCTGACTGACGCGTTGGGAAGCTTGCGCAGCGCTGGAGTCCGGCGGGATGCCCGTGGGATGATCGGCCTCCCCATACGCCCTCCAAGCCGAGAGTTTCAATGTCATTGCTGATAAAACACACCGCTGCCCTGTTGCTGACAGCCATCGCCAGTCTGGCTGTCGTACCAGCCCATTCGGCCCCGGCCAAAACCTCCGGTGATCTACCGGCCCAGAAGGTATCAATGCTGGACGGCAAATTTGTCTTTACCTTGCCCAAGGGTTTCACTGCGACGGCACTGCCTGCCGGCGATGCCGCCCAGGGCACGGCAGGGGCGACGGGGACCCTGTATAGCAATGCGACCAGCAGGACCGTGGTGATCACGGCTGAAAACACCATCGTCAATGGTGCGAAGGTCAAGGATGACGATGCTGCGTTTCTCGACACCACCATGGCCGGCTTCGCCGCCCAGCGAAGCAAAGCCCTACCGGACGCCAGGATCCTCAGCGAAAAAAGCCTGACCCTCAAAGGCAGTGGACTGGGCCTGCGTCAACTCGACACCAGCGCCACCCAGGGCGGCGGGCCGACCCTCGACACCACGTTGCTGGGAGCCTCCGGCACACGTGTCGCCGTGGTACAGATCATCTCCCGGGCCAGTGACAAGAACGGACATGAAGCGCTGGTGAAACAGATCGCCAGCGGCAAGTGATGGCCTGGGCGCGGGCACCGCGTTGCTTTATTCGCGAGCAAGCCCGCTCCCACAGGTTTCGTGGTGGGCATGAATCGTGTGAACGCCCGGAACCAAGCTGTGGGAGCGGGCTTGCTCGCGAAGGCGGTGAATTTGCCTGCATCGATGTTGGATGTGCCGACGCTTCAACCGAAACCGCTAGGGGTTGAGCCGCTCCAGCCAGGCCCGCAGGTCCTGCACTTCCAAGGCACTGATGGTATGCCCGACGCCCGGATAGGCATGGAATTCCGGCTCCAGGGCCAGGGTCTTCAGCAACGTGTCGGCCTCGGTGCCGTCGTGGTAGGGAATGATCGGGTCGGCCGTGCCGTGGCCGATGAACACCGCCAGCGACCGCCGCGATTCGTCGGGGGTCAGTTCGGCTTGCAGCACCGACAGGACCCGCCCGCCCATCGCGGCGACTCCACCGACCGCTTCGGGGTGTCGCAGGGCGACTTCGTAACTCATCATCGCACCCTGGCTGAAGCCCACCAGATAGACCCGGCTGGCGTCCGTCGAGTATTTGGCCCGGGCCTTCTCGATGAAATCCAGCAGCATCTGGCCACTGGCCTTCAAGTCCGAGGTATCACCGTCATAGGCGCCCTCGCCCTTCTTCGCAAACCACTGGTAATGGCCCGGTTCCATGCTCTTCGGCGCCCGCACCGAGAGGTAGTTGTAATGCCTGGGCAACTCGTCCTTGAGTTCGAACAGGTCCTGTTCGTTGCTGCCGGAACCATGCAGGAATATCACCAGCGGCCGGTCCCTGGCCTGCTCGTCGGCCTGGGCCAGATAACTGAGCGGCAAGTCCGTGTGCAGCGAGGGCTGGGCTTGCAACCCGGACGAGACCAGCAACAGGAACAGGGCGAACGCTTTGAACATTGATCTTCCTCCATCATTCGAGAGCCCCATGGCGAGGGCCGTACGGTGAGGTAGACAGCACTTTTCAGTCGTTGGTCAATTTCCCGGTGCGTATCGGTTCACGTCCCGCCACTTTCGCCTGCCAGATGCCCGGCTCGGTATAACGCCCACGGTCCAGGGCGAACAGCACGCCGCTGGTGCCGGCCCGTACCGTCGTGACCCGGTCATTCAACGGGTCGACCACTTCGAACAAGGGATCGCCCTGCTCCACCCATTCGCCCGCTTCGCGCAGGAAGCTCACCACGCCATGGTGCGGTGCGAACAAGTACTCGGTGCCCTCGAACGGAAAACCTTCACAGCATTGGGCGGGCACGGACGGCCAGTCACCGCCGATGAAACCCTGCTCGGCAAGAAACCCGAGGATAGCCTCGCAGTTGGCCTGGGCCTGGTCCACCCGCGTGTCGCCCATACTCCCCAATTCCAGGGTGGTCGCCAGGTTGGCCGGTGGGATCGCCGCTTCGGGAAAAGCCCTGGCCAGACGCAACCAGGGGGTGGAGCAGGATTCGTCGAACGAACTGCCACCGGAATCCTCGCACAGCAATGCCACGCCAGCTTTCAACCGCGCGGCCAGGGAGCGCCACTGCGGCCACTGTTGCGGCAAGGCGTACAGGTGAATCGCTGCCTCGAAATCGCAGTGCAGGTCGAGGGTGATATCGGCATCGCAGGCATGGCGCAGCAGGAGGCGATGCAAGGCTTCGAGCTGCGAAGGGGGTGCGGGCAACTCGTCCAGCACCTGAAGCATGGTCTGGCGGATCAAGGTGATATTGGCCGCCGGATCGTCTCCCAGCCGCTGGCCGACACGTTGCGCCACCGGGGCGCTGAGTTCTACGAAGGAGCGGTTGAAGTTCTTGCCGCTGCCCAACTCGAAACGCCCCATGTGGGCGCTTTGCAGATGCTGATCCAGGCCGATGGGATTGGCCACCGGCACCAGCTCGATCACCCCCTTGAGCATGCCTTGGGCCTCGAGAGCGTTGAGCCGCTGCTTCAGCTCCCACGCCGTGCGCATGCCCGGCAACTCATCGGCGTGCAGGCTGGCCTGGATGTAGACCTTGCGTGGGCCATGGCCATAACGAAACACACTGAGCCGACGTTCGGTGCCGAGGTGGCTCCATGGCAGGGTATGGTCGATGCGTTGCATGAAATCTCCAGATACGAAGGCGCCCGGGGCACAGGGTAAAACAATCCCCCATGAAAAAGGTGGCCGACCGGGTCAACGGAGGGCCACCTTGGTTTCAACGATCAGTGCCCGTAGATGTCGAAGGCGAAGTACTTGTCCTGCACCTTCTTGTACGTGCCGTTGGCGCGGATTTCGGTAATGGCGGCGTTGAATTTCTCGGCCAGGGCCTGATTACCCTTGCCCACGGCAATGCCGGCACCACCACCGAAGTACTTCGGATCGTCATAGGCCGGGCCCACGAACGCGAAGCCTTTGCCGGCATCGGTTTTCAGGAAGCCATCGTCGAGGTTGACCGAATCGGCCAGCATGGCGTCGAGACGGCCGGCGACCATGTCCAGGTTGGCTTCCTGCTGGGAACTGTAGCGCACCAGGTTGATGCCCGCCGGTACCAGCACTTCGGTAGCGAAACGATCATGGGTGCTGGCTCGCAGCACACCGACCTTCTTGCCCTTGAGTTCGGTCAGCGGGTCCTTGATCCCGGAACCTTCCTTCATCACGAAGCGTGCCGGGGTGTGGTAGTACTTGATGGTGAAATCGACGCTCTTCTTGCGGTCGTCAGTGATGGTCATCGACGACAGGATCGCGTCGATCTTCTTCACTTTCAGCGCCGGGATCAGGCCATCGAACTCCTGCTCGACCCAGACACACTTGACCTTCATCTGTTCACATAACGCATCACCGATATCGACATCGAAGCCGGCCAGTTTGCCGTCAGCGGTTTTCATCGAGAACGGTGGGTAACCGGCTTCGATCCCGAGGCGGATCGGCTTGGCGTCAGCGGCCACGGCCGACAAGGACAACACGGACAGTGCCAGGGCACCGAACATTGCTAGCTTCTTCATTTTTGCTCCTGAGTGCGCAGGTTTTTTATTGGCAGATCGTAGGCAGCGTTCGGTTGGCAAAAACCGAAGTGGCCGGGAGTCTAGAGGGGCACTCCGAGGGCGAATTGTGTTGAGGCGACAAATAGTTATAAAAATAATCAGGCGTGCCTGATGTCCATGAAGTTTGCGAATAACCTGACAGGTAGCAGTGCCTCTGGCGAGGGAGCTTGCTCCCTTGCCACAGTGAGTATCGGCTGCTGCAAAAACTCAACAGTCGCAGCTGGCTGCCGTGTCCGCCACACGCTCCACCAGACCGGTCAGGCGAAAGCCTTCATCGAGCCAGCCCATGACGCCGCCGATCATTTCCTTGACCGGATAGCCCAGGGTTGCCAGACGGACCGCTGCCTTGTTCGCACCGTTGCAGTGTGGCCCGGCACAATAAACCACGAACAGTGTGGTTTTCGGATATGCGGCCAGCGACTGGGCAGTGAGCGAGCGCGTCGGAATATTGATCGCGCCTGGTACATGACCGCGTTCATAAGCCAGGGGCCCGCGGACATCCACCAGAACAAAGTCAACGTCGCCGGCCTGTTGGCTGGCATGAACGTCGGAACAATCTGTTTCGAACGTCAGACGACGGCTGAAATGCTGTAGAGCAACGTCGGACGGAGCAGCAGGCACTTCGCTAACCGGACTGGGCATGGTGGGTACTCCAAGGGGGATGAGGGCGTAAGGAGACTTTATCCGGCCTATGCTAACCGCTAAAGTGACGCACAAGACACTCAGTGGGAATTTTCCGCCAAATGCAGCCTTCCCCCGGCCTGGTCGCGGTCCTTGCCTATGACGGCTTATGCACGTTCGAATTCGGCGTCGCCGTCGAAATTTTCGGGCTGGCCCGACCCGAATTCGACTTCCCTTGGTACGAACACCGGATCGTCGCCGTCGATGACGGCCCGTTGCGCGCCATGGGCGGCTTCCAGGTACTGGCCGATGGCGGCATGGAGCTGCTGGATACGGCACGGACCATCGTGATCCCCGGCTGGCGCAGCCGCAACGAGCCACCATCAGAAGCCTTGCTCAAAGCACTGCGCAAAGCCCATGCCCGTGGCGCACGCCTGCTGTCGATCTGCTCCGGGGCATTCGTGTTGGCGGCTGCCGGGTTACTGGACGGACTGGGGGCCACGACCCACTGGCGCTACACCGATGAACTGGCCGAAAGCTTTCCGGCCATCCTGGTCGATCCGGATGTGCTGTACGTGGACTCAGGCCAAGTCATCACCTCGGCCGGCAGCGCCGCCGGCATCGATGCCTGCTTGCACCTCGTGACGCGGGATTTCGGTGCCCAGGTCGCCAACGCCGTGGCGCGCCGATTGGTGATGCCGACGCAGCGCACCGGCGGCCAGGCGCAGTTCATCCCATCACCGGTCAGCCGCACCCCACGCGGTGATCTGTCCGGGGTCATGCAATGGGCCCGTGAACACCTGCACGAGCCCCTCGGCGTGCGCGAGCTCGCCAGCCAGGCGGCCATGAGCGAACGGACATTCCTGCGCCGCTTTACCCAGGCCTGCGGCCTGTCGCCCAAGGCCTGGCTGCAGCATGAACGCCTGGCGCGCGCCCGGGAGCTGCTGGAAAGCACCAGGGACAACACCGACAACATCGCCCAGCTGTGCGGCTATCGCTCGGTGGAAAGCTTTCGCGTGGCGTTCCGCAGCGTGGTGGGGTTGGCGCCGTCGGTGTATAGGGAGCGGTTTGGGCGCGGGTGAATGTACAGAGTTGTCTCAGGACACGCCCCCTGTGGCAAAAGCGCTCCCTCGCCACAGGCTTGATTCGCAACCCTCAATGCTTACGCAGCAAATAAGTATCCATGATCCACCCGTTCGCCTGCCGCGCCGCCTTGCGGGTGCGCTCGATGTCATCGGCCACATCCCCCAACCGCCCGGCGATGAGCAGCTCGTCCGGTGTCCCGACGTAAGCGCCCCAATAGATATGCGTATCGAGATCGCTCACCTGGCGGTATGCATCCTCGGCGTCGAGCATCACCACCACGCTTGCCGCGTCCCCCACCTGCCCCGCCGCCAACCGTCGTCCCGTAGTGATCTCCAACGCGCCGCCAATGGTGTTCAACGGTACTTTGTGCTGCGCCGCCAGGGCCTGGACGCTGGTGATGCCTGGGATCACTTCGAACTCGAAGTCGCAGCGCCCCGTCTCGAGAAGGGTCTGCAGGATGCGAACCGTGCTGTCGTACAACGACGGATCGCCCCACACCAGAAAACCGCCGCACTCCCCGTCGGACAACTCTTCATCAATCAACCTTTCAAACGTCGCCTGCTTCGCGCGATTCAGATCTTCGACACTGCTGGCGTAGTCCGGGTCGCCGCGTTGACGCTCAGGACTACAGGCTTCGACAAAACGATAAGGGCGGTCGACGATATAGCGCGCGCAGATGCCGCGCCGCAGATCCAGCAGTGTGTGCTTGGCGGGCCCCTTGTCCATGAGAAAGAACACATCCACCCGATTCAGGGCCTTTACCGCTTGCATCGTCAAGTAATCCGGATCGCCGGCGCCGATACCTATAACTGAAAGCTTCTTCATGTCCATGACTCCTGGGCGCGCAAGCGCCATACCCCGTTGAAACGCAACTCCAGGGAAGACAACGGTTCGATGTCGATCCGGCTGAAGCTGCTCGCCGGGCATTGCAAGACGTTCATCAGGGCCGCCCGGATCACGAACGGGTGAGTGATGGCCAACAGGTGTCCCGGTTCACTTTCCAGGCTTGCCAGCCATTCCCCGACACGACGACACAGGCGGTCGATGGACTCGCCGCCATGGGGAATCGCATGGGAATCATCGAACCAGGCTTGCAGGTGTTCCGGTTCGGCCTGGAGCAGCGCCTCGATGGACAATCCACGCCACCGCCCCATATCACAATCGGCCAGGGCCTGGACCACCCGGACTTCGTCACCGAACAATGCGGCGGTCTGGCGCGTGCGCAACTCAGGCCCACAGAGGATGTGCCGAACGTTTCGATACCTGTGGCCAGCCTCCGGGCGCCTGGCCAGCCAGTCAGCGTCGAGTGATTCATCCAGCGCGAAACGCGCCTGCTTCTGGGCGACGGTTCGGGCATGGCTGATCAAAGTCAGACGGGTGGCTTGCACGCGGGACGCTCACACTAGCGGAGGGCGGATACTGGAGTCTTTGGTGTACGGCACCTTATCTGAAATCAAATATCCGAGACAAAAAGTCGTTATATCTGACACAGAAAAAAGCATTGGCTGACATACCCACTTCATTCTTCCCAACTCCCCGCCCTACAGGACTTTCGCACCAATTTCGAGCATTTTAAACGAAACGTAAAAACCACTGGACATGTAGCACTGGCTACATAAATACTGTTTTCAGCAGTTATGAAAGAAATTCAACACCCATCCAGCAAGGAGCACGGATGCCGCCTCTCAGGGACCTTATTACCGATCCCGGCCTGATCTTGACGCCGTCGGAACGCAAGGTCGTACGTGCTCTGCTCGATCATTATCCGCGCAACGGCCTCGGCCCGATGTCGCGCCTGGCCGAACACGCCGGCGTGAGCGACCCAACCATCGTGCGCCTGGTAAAGAAACTCGGATTCGGCGGCTATGCCGAGTTCCAGGATGCGCTGCTGGTCGACATGGACCACCGCCTGCGCTCCCCCCGCACGATGTTGCAACCTCGGATCAAATTGCAGCAAGGCGACACCTGGAGCCAGTACCTGGTGGCCAGCCAGCGCAGCCTGCTGGAAGCCCAGGTTCTGACCCAGCCCGAAGACGTGCGCATTCTCGTACAGTGGTTGCTCGAGACCCGGCACCAGGTACATTGTTTCGGCGGACGCTTCAGCAGCTTCCTCGCCCACTACCTGCTCAATCATCTGCGCCTGCTGCGGGCCGGCTGTTTTGCTCTCGAAGATAACGCCCAACTGCCGGACCGCCTGTTCGATGTGCAACGTCAGGATGTGGTGCTGATCTTCGATTATCGTCGCTACCAGGCCCAGGCCCTTCGAGTCGCCAGTGCGGCCAAGCAACGCCATGCCCGGGTCGTGTTGTTCAGCGACATTTATGCTTCGCCATTGCGCGAACTGGCCGACCTGATCATCAGCGCGCCGGTGGAATCAGTTTCGGCCTTCGATAGCCTGGTACCGGCGCTGGCCCAGGTCGAAGCCCTGATCGCCTGCCTGACATTGCAATGTCCTGGCCTGGCCGAACGCCTGGAGGGTATCGACGGCTTGCGCACTGAATTCGACACGCACCTGTTGGAGGAAAAATAAGGATGTTCTCGCTCCCTCACCGCTCCCCCCGGGATCTGCCGTTCACCCGCGACCACACCGCATTGTTGCTGGTCGACATGCAGCGGGCCTGGCTGGAGCCGCAGTTCGATGCTCATCTGGACACTCCCGAGGCCGACTATTTCATCCGCCGCGCCCGCCAGCGTGTGATTCCCAACCAGCAAAGCCTGCTCGACGGGGTGCGTGCAGCCCGACAAAACGTCTTGCACACCCACATCGAAAGCCTCACCGCCGATGGCCGCGACCGTTCCCTGGACCATAAGCTGTCGGACATGCACTTGCCCAAGGGTAGCCCGCAGGCGCAGATCATCGCCGAACTGGCGCCGCTGGAAAACGAGATCGTGTTGCCCAAGACCTCTTCGGGGGTCTTCAATTCCACCAATATTGACTACGTGTTGCGCAACCTGCAGGTCCGGCACCTGATCGTCGCCGGCATCGTCACCGACCAGTGTGTCGACATGGCCGTGCGCGACGCTGCCGACCGCGGTTATCTGGTCACGCTGGTGGAGGATGCCTGTGCCACTTACACCGAACAGCGCCACCTGGCCTGCTTGAATGCCATCAAGGGTTATTGCTGGATCACCGACACCGATACCGTGCTCGGGCGCTTGCAGGAGATGCAGCCATGAGCCGCCTCGAAGCCGTAACGCTCACTCCGCTGCCCGTCACCACGCTGGTGAGCACCGACCTGATCGGCGTGACCCGCGGACGCTCGTTTCCCAGCGATGAACTTCCCCACTACGTCACTGCCGGCTGTGGCTGGGTGCCGGCCAACAGCGCGCTGACACCCCAGGACATCATTGCTTCGGCCAATCCCTGGGGCGCATATGGCGACCTGCGACTGGTACCGGACCTGTCCAGCCGGGTCACCATCGGCAACGGTCCCGACCCCGAGGCCCCGGCGCTGGATTTCATCCACTGTGACGTGCGCGAGACCGACGGCCGGCCCTGGGGCGCCTGCCCGCGCACGCTGCTGCATGACGAAGTGGAACGCTATCGCAGCGAACTGGGCTTGCAGGTCTTCGCCGCATTCGAGCATGAGTTCAATCTCAAATCCCCCCGGCCCCAACCCGATCGCCTGGCCTTCAGCCTCCAGGCCCAGCGCCAGCAGGCCGGATTCGCCGGGTGGCTGCTCAGCGCTCTGCGGGCCGGGGGTGTCGAACCGGAAATGTTCCTGCCCGAATACGGCAAGCAACAGTATGAAATCACTTGCCGCCCGACCCTGGGCGTCGCCGCCGCCGACCGCGCGGTGAACGTACGCGAAATCACCCGCGAAATCGCCCGGCAAATGGGTCTGGAGGCGAGCTTCGCGGCCAAGACCTCGGCCGAGGCCGTGTGCAACGGCGTGCACCTGCACCTGAGCCTGCAAGACCTGGACGGCGATCCAGTGCTCTACGACAGCGCGAGCGACAACGGCCTGTCCAGCCTCGGCCGGCATTGGGCCGCCGGTGTCCTGCAGCATCTGCCGGCGCTGTGCGCGCTGACGGCGCCGACGCCGGTTTCCTACGAACGCCTGCAACCCCATCACTGGAGCGCATCCTACGCTTGCCTGGGACAGCGCAACCGCGAAGCGGCGCTGCGCATCTGCCCGATCGTGAGCCTGGGTGGCAAGCCGCTGGCGAACCAGTACAACCTGGAGTTCCGGGCCATGGATGCCACCGCCTCACCGCACCTGGCGATGGCGGCCTTGCTGATCGCCGGACGACTGGGCATCGAACAACGGTTGGCGCTCAATGCCGTCACCGATGAAATACCTGACGATTTGAATGAGGAAGAACGCCGGACTCGTGGCATTATCGCCCTGCCGACCACCCTGGCCCAGGCACTGGATTGCCTGCGTCACAGCGGGGCTCTGTTGGAGGCGCTGCCCGGTCCACTGGTCGAAACCTACTTCGCCTTGAAGGCTCAGGAACTGGCCTTGACCCAGGCGCTGTCACCTGCCGAGCGATGTGAGCACTATGCGCGAATCTATTGAGTGCGCCGAGTCGGGGCTTTACACCGAACCGCCCTACCGGCTGATCCGGGAGAACGCCGAGCACCCATTGATATTGGTGTGCGAGCACGCCAGCCGCTTCATCCCTACCGCACTGAATGACCTGGGCCTGGACGAGACGGCGGCCCATGAACACATTGCCTGGGACATTGGCGCCCTCGCCCTGGCCGAACGCTTGTCCGAAACGCTCGGCGCGACCTTGCTGGCGGCCACCTATTCGCGCCTGCTGATCGACTTGAATCGCCCGCTCCACGTGCCGGACAGCATCCCGCCCCAGAGCGAGATCTACCAGGTCCCGGGCAACCAGTCCCTGGACGAAGCCACCCGGCAATACCGCCAGCAGTGTCTGTTCCACCCGTTCCATGACCGGTTGCGGTCGCTGATCGACCAGCGCCTGGCCGACAACCGATCGACGCGGGTGGTGGGCATCCACAGTTTCACCCCCGTGTTCTACGGCCAGCCACGCGCACTGGAAGCAGGCGTGCTGTTCGGCGAAGCCGTGGACTACGCCCAGCGCATCGTCGATGGGCTGGGCCGACATTCGCTGCGGGTGGCGGGCAACCAGCCCTACCGGATCAACCCGTTGAGCGACATGACGGTTCCGGTCCACGGCGATAGTCGCGGCCTGGACTCGGTGTTGATCGAGGTGCGCAACGACCTGCTGCGCAGCCCCGAGGCGGTGCGCACCTGGAGCGCCTACCTGGCGCCGTTGCTGTAACGGGCAGCAACAAACAATAGAAAAACAACATCAACGATTAGCTGAAAGGAGAACGGCTTGTGAGTATCGAGGCATTTGGCTACAAACAGGAATTGAAGCGCAGCCTGTCGCTGACGGACCTGGTGGTGTACGGGATGATTTTCATGATCCCCATCGCACCGTTTGGCGTGTATGGCTATGTGAACGCCGAAGCCCCGGGGATGGTGCCGCTGGCTTATATCATCGGCATGGTGGCGATGCTGTTCACCGCGCTGAGCTACGGCAGCATGGCCCAAGCCTTCCCGGTGGCCGGTTCCGTCTATTCCTACGCACAAAGGGGCCTCAACCCACACGTAGGGTTCATTGCCGGCTGGTTGATGTTGCTGGATTACCTGCTGATCCCGCCGCTGCTCTATGTCTACGCCGCCATGGCACTGAATCACCTGTATCCAGACATTCCCAAGGTCGGTTTCATCCTGGCGTTCCTGGTGAGCGCGACCTTCGTCAACCTGCGGGGTATCACCTTCACCGCGCGGATGAACATCATTTTCCTCCTGGCCCAACTGGTAGTGCTGGGGATTTTCCTGTTCTACGCCTGGAATGCCCTGCACGGTGGCGCAGGTAACGGCCAGATGACCCTGGCGCCGCTGTACAGCCCGGAGCACTTCAACTTTGCCCTGCTGATGCAAGCCGTGTCGATCGCCGTGTTGTCGTTCCTCGGGTTCGACGCCATCTCCACTCTGGCCGAAGAAATCAAGGGAGATCCGGGACGCAGCATCGGTAAGGCGGCGTTGATGACCTTGTTGGTCATGGGGGCGATTTTCGTGGTGCAGACCTGGATCGCCACGGACCTGGCGGCCGGCATGGGCTTCAAGTCCGCCGACACCGCTTTCTATGAAATCGCAGAACTGGCGGCGGGCAGCTGGCTGGCCACCCTGACCGCTGTCGCCACGGCGCTGGCGTGGGGCGTGGCGGTGGCGATCACCTCCCAGGCCGCGGTGTCGCGCCTGCTGTTCGGCATGGCTCGGGACGGCAAGCTGCCCAAGGTGCTGGCCAAGGTTCATCCGAAACACAACACGCCCTACATGAGCATCTATCTGGTGGCCGTGCTGTCACTGCTGATCTGCTACCTGTTCATCAATGCCGTGGACACCCTGACCTCCCTGGTCAACTTCGGCGCCTTGAGCGGCTTCATGCTGTTGCACATCACCGTAATCAATCACTACTGGCGCCGCCAGCGCTCCGGTCAGCTGATCCGTCACCTGATCTGCCCGCTGATCGGCTTCGGCATCGTCGCCGCCATCATGTACAACATGGGCGTGGATGCGCAGAAGCTGGGCCTGGTCTGGATTGCGGCGGGCCTGGTCTACCTGTGCGCGCTCAACAAGTTCGGCAGCCACACCGCCCTGCCCGACCCGGCGGGACAATGAAATCCGGAGCTGGTCGCAGGGGGCGGCCAGCCGCCACTGTAGTTGTAACCGTTACAAGGCGTGGACATCGACAGTGATCGTCAAGCCCGGTGAACCACCGGGCCCCTGGAACAGGAGTGCAATCCATGCTGGCCTTACGTCCAGTTCAGTTAAGCGACCTGCAACAACTGCAGCAGCTGGCCCGTGACAGCCTGGTGGGGGTCACCTCGCTTCCGGACGATACCGAGTGCCTGCGGGAAAAAATTCTCGACTCGTGCGCTTCGTTCGATGCCGACGTACAGAGCCCGGGCGGGGAGAATTACTTTTTCGTGTTGCAAGACCTGGTGTCCGGGCGCCTGGTGGGCTGTTCGGAGATTCTCGCCAGCACCGGTTGCAACGAACCGTTCTATAGCCTGCGCAACCGACCGTTTTCCAGCGCCTCCCGGGAACTGAACATCCGCCACGGCGTGCCGGCGCTGTCGCTGTGCCAGGACCTCAATGGCCAGACCCTGCTGCGTGGTTTCCACATCGACGCCGAACGGGTGCGTACACCCGAGTCGGAGCTGCTGTCCCGGGCCCGGCTGATGTTCATCGCCGCTCACCCGCAACGCTTCGCCGATTCGGTCATCACGGAAATCGTCGGTTTCAGCAGCGAAGACGGCCAATCACCGTTCTGGGATGCCATCGGCCAGCATTTTTTCGACTTGCCCTACGCCGAAGCCGAGCGCTTGTGCGGCCTGCAGAACCGTACTTTCCTTGCCGAGCTGATGCCCCAATACCCCATTTATGTCCCCATGCTGCCGCCTGCGGCCCAGGCCTGCATCGGCCAGGTACATCCTGACGGCCAGGAAGCCTTCGACATCCTGGCGCGCGAGGGCTTCGAAACCAACAGCTACGTGGACCTCTTCGATGGCGGACCGACGCTGCATGCCCGCATCGCGAACATCCGCTCCATCGCCGAAAGTCGTATGGCTTCGGCTCGACAGAGCCCGCAGATTGATGCCCGTGGTCGCTATCTGGTGAGCAACGACAGCCTTGGAAACTATCGGGCGATTGTGGCTGAGCTGGATGTCGGCCCCGAAGGAACGGTAACCCTGACACCCGGAATGCTCGCAGCGTTGAACATCACTGATGGGCAACAGATCCGGGTGGTTGCCTTATGAACGTCATGCAAAGTCGTTTCCCAGGCCGACACGACGAAGGAGCTGCATCATGATTGTCCGCCCGGTCGCCATCACCGACCTGCCCTCATTGCTGGACCTTGCCCGCTGCGCAGGCCCGGGATTCACCAGCCTGCCGGCCAATGAAGAACGCCTGGCCCATCGCATACGCTGGGCCCAGCGCACCTTTGCCGGACAGGTCGAACGGGCCGACGCCGATTACCTGTTCGTACTCGAGGACGATGACCGGCAAGTGGTCGGTATCAGCGCCCTGACCGGCGCGGTGGGCCTGCGTGAGCCGTGGTACAACTATCGGGTCGGGGTCACGGTCAGTTCTGCGCCGGAGCTGGGCATCCAGCGGCAGATCCCGACCCTGTTCCTCAATAACGAGATGACCGGGCAATCGGAAATCTGCTCGTTGTTCCTGCACCCCGCCCAGCGCCACGGTCATAACGGGCGGCTGTTATCCCTGGCACGTCTGTTGTTCGTTGCGGAGTTCTCCCAGTTGTTCGGGGAAAAACTGATCGCAGAGTTGCGCGGTCACGCCGATGAGCACGGTTGCTCGCCGTTCTGGGACAGCCTGGGACGACACTTTTTCCAGAAAGACTTCGCCTACGCCGATCAGTTATCCGGCATGGGCAACAAGTCATTCATTGCCGAGTTGATGCCGCGCCAGCCGCTGTACACCTGCCTGCTCACCCAGCAGGCCCAGGCCGTGATCGGCAGGGCCCACCCGAACACCGAACCGGCCCTGAGGATTCTCGGTGCCGAGGGTTTCAGTCATAAGGGCTACATCGATATTTTCGACGGCGGCCCGGTGATCGAAGCGCCGGTCTCGAATATCCGCAGCATCCGCGACAGCCAGTCACTGGTCCTGGCCGTCGGCTCACCGAACGAACAGGCACCCGTCTGGCTGATCCACAACCGGCGCCTGGAAAACTGCCGCGTCACCAGCGCCCGGGGCCATCACGACGGCCACAGCCTGATCGTCGACCGTCTCACTGCCAAACGCCTGCAAGTCCAGCCAGGTGACACAGTGCGCGCCGTGCCGCTGCTCAGTCAGGGACGGCAGGCCGTGGCGGCGTAGCGAGTACACGTGAGCCACCTGTTGCGTAGGGATAACTGGCCACCCACCGGCAGGACTCGCTACCCCGTCCCGGGCAACTCGACAGAAACAGCTTAGTTCACTGGCAATACTTGTCGACAATTCCTTAGTTGCCCCTCCCCCATACAAAATTCATACTTTCGCGCATCGACCCACTGCTGCGAAAACGTTCATGATCAAAAATCTAATTAGCGAAAATTTTTCGCCAGAACACATAGCGGAAGAAATAAAAACATTAGACATGACCGCGCAGGTCAACCAACTGGTCAGCCACTTGAATAGCCAACCGTCGTTTACCAAGGCACAGTCCCGGCGTGCGACCATCATGAACATTTCCAATCCACACACTGGAACCTTGCTATTGCATTGCACCAGCATCGGCAATATCAGCATCAGGACCCACACCCCAGACAGCGCACTTTCACCGTTCTATTCGGTCCCCGGGCAAAGTATTTTATTTGCCCTGGATCAACCGTTCGAGGTGCAACTCTATACGCGCCACGAGCAGCAACTCGAACAACTCGACAGGGTTATCGTTGACCAGGAAAACCCGCTCATCATCGACGGCAGTCGAACATTATTCGACTACGCTCCGACAGAGCTCGAAGCAGCGCGAATAACGGGTCGAATCAACTTGCTGGACAGAAGTGCCGACATCAGCGTGTTCGATCGCGTCTCGCTGCAGAAAATAGCCTGGTTGCCTCACGACGAAAGCGCCGCCCGGTTCCTGGTGAGCCTGGAATTGCTCGAAACACTCGGCGACCCCGGAGGCTCGAAGGTTGCCGAAGAGCTGATCTATCACTATCACCCGGCAGTGGCGTGGAAGGCTTTTCAGCTGCTCTATCAAGCCGACCCGCACAAGGCACTGAACTATGTCCCGCTGTTAAGAAAACTCAAGAACCCACGTCTGGATAACCTGCTTTCGCCATTGGAGAAAGCAGCATGAATCTGGAAACATTCATCGCCCGCTTACATACCCATGATTTGCAGCGGGACAAGAATTGCATCATGGACGACCTGCGTCAGTTGGCCTCAAACCGTTTTCTATTAAGCGAGCATCTTTATGCCTCGATTCAGGAGAATGGTTTCAATACCCGTAACAGCCTCTACAACGCCTATGCATTTGTACTGCACAGCAATGACCTGTTCACGCTGCGCCTGGGGTTCTGGTCGCCGGTCAACCTGCATGATGAACGCGAGACTTTTATCTATAACCTGAATCACAGTCACGACTTCGAAATGTATACCGTCGGCTACAGTGGCGATGGTTACACGACAATCATCCGCGAAATACTGGACGACCTGCCACTGCAAGCAGGCAAGATTCCCCGACTGGGGAAACCACGTACCATCAAATTGTCGCCTGGCAAAGTTTTATATATGCCGCCTCTGCGGGAAATCCACAAGCAGATCGCCCCCCAATCGATGTCCGCGTCATTGAGTCTGCTTATTCATCCTGAACATTCGAACCACGCTGACGAAGCCTGGTGTTTTGATGAACATTACATGCCGCTTTATCCCGGCATTGCTGCGCAAGAAACAGCACTGTTTACACAGATGATGTCATTGCTCCCCGCTGGGCAGTCGTTCGCTGCCCAATAACCAAAAGAAGGAAGAAACCGTGAATAATCCGATGAAAAACTGGGATGAAACCCCCTTGTTGCGTGCGGCGGCCAATGTGGTCGATACCGCCATGCAACTTACCAGCGAGATCCAATGCACCATCCCGGGGTTCCCGACGCGCTTCAACGTTGGAAACATCCATGAGATCAAGCAAATCTGGAGCGTGCCGACCCAGGACTGAACAGGTCCCGGATGATCGCTCCCTACCGGGCCGCAGACCTCCCAGGCCTGCGGCCTTTTTCGATGCGCGGCGAACATGGCCCATGCGCATTCGTCATCATCTTTACGCTTGCCACGTGATAGCCTTTGGTTCTTTCGGCGTTGACATTTTTGCTCAAGCCCTTCCATTCCATTGGTGGAACTCATATGTCCAGGCTTTCCCATCAAGATTTGCGCCGTAACTTCCGCCAACTCCTGGCTTCCCAGACCTGCTACCACACGGCATCGGTGTTTGATCCGATGTCGGCGCGCATTGCTGCCGATCTGGGTTTTGAAGTGGGAATTCTGGGAGGCTCGGTTGCGTCGTTGCAAGTATTGGGCGCACCGGACTTTGCGCTGATTACCCTCAGCGAGTTTGCCGAACAGGCCACCCGCATCGGCCGCGTAGCCCAACTGCCGGTGATCGCTGATGCCGACCATGGCTATGGCAACGCCCTGAACGTGATGCGCACCATCATCGAACTCGAACGCGCCGGCGTGGCAGCCCTGACCATCGAAGATACCCTGCTGCCGGCCCAGTTCGGCCGCAAATCCACCGACCTGATCGGCGTGGCCGAAGGCGTCGGCAAAATCCGTGCAGCGCTGGAAGCCCGGGTCGACCCGGAAATGGCGATCATCGCCCGCACCAATGCCGGGATCCTGCCGGTGCAGGAAATCATCAGCCGTACCCAGCAATACGAACGTGCCGGCGCGGACGGGATCTGCATGGTGGGCGTGCAGGACTTCGACCACCTGGAGAAGATCAGCGAAAACCTGACGGTGCCGTTGATGCTCGTCACTTATGGCAACCCGCTGCTGCGCGACGACAAACGCCTGGCCGAGCTAGGTGTGCGGGTCACCATCGATGGTCACGGCGCCTACTTCGCCGCGATCAAGGCTACTTACGACAGCCTGCGCGAGCAACGGCAGATCTTCACCCAGGCCTCGGACCTCAGCGCCACCGAACTGACCCACACCTACACCCAACCCGAGGAATATATCCGTTGGGCCGAGGAGTACATGAGCGTCAAGGAGTAACTGCGAAATGTGTGTTCACCGCATATCCCATTGTGGGCTCGCTCCCACAGGGGGATATGCGGTGATTAGTGCTCAGCGCTCGCTGCGCAGCATCTCCCTGGGCACATACTTGCCGATCTCGAACTTGCCAATGGCCGCACGGTGCACTTCATCCGGGCCGTCGGCCAGGCGCAGGGTGCGCTGCATGGCGTACATGTAGGCCAGCGGGAAATCGTTGGACACCCCGGCACCACCGTGGATCTGGATGGCACGGTCGATGACCTTCAGGGCCACATTCGGCGCGACCACCTTGATCTGGGCGATTTCACTTTTCGCGACCTTGTTGCCAACGGTGTCCATCATATAAGCCGCTTTCAGGGTCAGCAGGCGGGCCATGTCGATTTCCATCCGCGAGTCGGCGATCTTGTCGACGTTGCCACCCAGGCGCGCCAGCGGTTTACCGAAAGCGGTGCGACTGACGGCACGCTTGCACATCAACTCCAATGCCCGCTCGGCCATGCCGATGGAACGCATGCAGTGATGGATACGGCCCGGGCCTAGGCGGCCCTGGGCAATTTCAAAACCGCGTCCTTCACCTAACAAGACGTTTTCGTACGGCACCCGCACGTTATCGAACAACACTTCGGCGTGACCGTGGGGCGCATCGTCGTAACCGAATACCGGCAGCGGCCGCACGATCTTGACCCCAGGGGTGTCCACCGGCACCAGGATCATCGAATGCTGGGCATGGCGCGGCGCGTCGGGGTTGCTCAGCCCCATGAAGATCAGGATCTTGCAACGCGGGTCACAGGCCCCCGAGGTCCACCACTTCTTACCGTTGATCACCCATTGGTCGCCCTCGCGCTCGGCGCGGGCGGCCATGTTGGTAGCGTCCGAAGAGGCTACGTCCGGTTCGGTCATGGCGAAGGCCGAGCGGATCTCGCCTCGCAGCAGCGGTTCCAACCAGCGTTGCTTTTGCTCTTCATTGGCGTAACGCACCAGTACTTCCATGTTGCCGGTGTCCGGTGCCGAGCAGTTGAACGGCTCCGGCCCCAATAACGAACGGCCCATGATCTCTGCCAGCGGTGCGTACTCCAGGTTGGTCAGGCCAGCACCCAGTTCGGACTCGGGCAGGAACAGATTCCACAGCCCTTCGGCTTTTGCCTTGGCCTTGAGTTCTTCCATGATGGCTGTGGGCTGCCAGCGATCACCTTCGGCCACTTGCCGCTCGAACACCGCTTCGGCCGGGTAGACATAGGCATCCATGAACGCCGTGACGCGTTCACGCAATTCCTGAACCTTGGGGGAATAGGCAAAATCCATGGGCAACACCTTTTGGCAGAGGTTGATTTCAGATCATGAAAGCGATGCTAGTTCAGCTACGAAAATTTACCTAACCTATTCTCGGCGTGTATTAACATTCATCACCGATATATGGTTCACTGATTCCATCGCCATCCGACACCTCACGACACGCCCGAGAAACCGTCTAAAAACAAGAGTGCAGCGCCATGAATCTGAGCAAGGTCGACCTCAATCTCTTCATCGTCTTCGATGCGATCTACACCGAAGCCAACCTGACCCGCGCCGGGCAGATCGTCGGTATCACTCAGCCGGCCGTGTCCAACGCCCTGGCGCGCCTGCGGGAAACCTTCAACGACCCGCTGTTCGTGCGCACCGCCCAGGGCATGGTGCCCACGCCCATGGCCCAGAACATCATCGGCCCGGTCCGCAATGCATTGTCGCTGCTGCGGGTGTCGGTGCAGGAAAGCCGGATTTTCAATCCGCTGCAGGCGGTCAAGACCTACCGCATCAGCATGACCGACCTCACCGAAGGCGTGATCCTGCCGCCCCTGTTCCAGCGCCTTCGCCGCCTGGCGCCGACCGTGGCCATCGAGAGTTTTTTGTCCAAGCGTCGTGAGACCACCAAGGAACTGGCCGCCGGCCGGCTCGACTTCGCCGTCGACGCCCCGCTCAATACCGACCCGCAGGTGCGCCACGTCAAACTCATGGAAGACCGTTACGTTTGTGCCATGCGCAAGGGCCATCCCTTGGCGGGCAAGGAAAAAATCAGCCTCGATGACTACCTCGCCCAGACCCACGTGCATATCTCCAGCCGTCGCAACGGGCTGGGCTATGTCGACCTGGCCCTGGGCAAGATGGGCATCCAGCGCAAGATCGCCCTGCGCTCCCAGCATTACTTGATGGCCTCCCAGGTGCTGCAACAGACCGACATGGTCATGACCGTCCCGGAACGCTTCTCCCGTCGTCACGACCTGCACGCCTTCCAATTGCCGGTCAACGATGTACCGCCGGTGGAAACCCATCTCTATTGGCACGAAAGCACCGACCAGGACCCGGCCAACCGCTGGATGCGCGAGCAGATGATCGAGTTGTGCCAGCAGGTGACGGCTCATGAGAAGAAGCTTGAGCACGCGTAGGGGATCAACGGTGGGAGCGAACAGGCTCGCTCCCGCCGGTTTCATTGCTTGACGTGAACGTCAACCTGACATTAGCTTAGCGCCAGCCCCTATCGTTTCGAGCGCGTCCATGAGCCGTCAGACCTATAGCATCTCCGACCTCGCCCGGGAGCTGGACATCACCACCCGGGCCATCCGTTTTTATGAAGAGCAAGGCCTGCTGAGTCCGGAACGACGAGGCCAGGAGCGCATCTACTCACCGCGGGACAAGGTCAGCCTGAAGCTGATCCTGCGGGGCAAGCGCATCGGTTTTTCCCTGGCCGAGTGCCGCGAGCTGATCGAGCTCTACGACCCCTCCAGCGGTAACCAGAAACAACTGCACAGCATGCTGGCGAAAATCACCGAGCGCCGGGAGCAGCTCGAACAGCAACTGCTGGACATCGAACAGATGAAGCTGGAGCTCGACACCGCCGAAGAACGCTGTATCCAGGCGTTGGAGCAGACGCTCAAGAGTGAAAACACCGTTCAATAACAACGCGGATCCAGTGTGGGAGCGGGCTTGCTCGCGAATGCGGACTTATCTCGACTCATTCACCGACTGACACACCGCTTTCGTCGGATCGCCGCCCGGAGCAAGCCCGCTCCCACACTGGGTTCGGTGAGCCATAACTACAGGTCTATCTCCATGTCCCTTCCCTCCTTTGTACGCCTGATCGAAGTCGGCCCCCGCGACGGTCTGCAGAATGAAGCGCAACCCATCAGCGTCACCGACAAGGTGCGCCTGGTGGATGCGCTGAGTGCCGCTGGCCTGGGTTACATCGAAGTCGGCAGCTTTGTCTCGCCCAAGTGGGTGCCGCAGATGGCTGGTTCCGCCGAGGTGTTCGCGCAGATCCAGCGCAAGCCCGGTGTCACTTATAGCGCCCTGGCGCCGAACCTGCGAGGGTTCGAAGACGCGCTGGCGGCCGGCGTGAAGGAAGTGGCGGTGTTCGCCGCCGCGTCCGAAGCGTTCTCCCAGCGCAACATCAACTGTTCCATCAAGGAAAGCCTGGAGCGCTTCGCACCGATCATGGAGGCCGCCAAGCACAACGGCGTCAGTGTGCGCGGCTACGTGTCCTGTGTGCTGGGCTGTCCTTACGAAGGCGCCGTCAAGCCTGAGCAAGTGGCGTGGGTCGCTCGCGAGCTGTACGCAATGGGCTGTTACGAGGTGTCCCTGGGCGACACCATCGGCACAGGCACCGCCGGCGCCACGCGCAAGCTGTTCGAAGTGGTTTCGGCAGATGTTCCCCGGGACAAACTCGCCGGTCATTTCCACGATACCTACGGCCAGGCCATGGCGAACCTGTACGCCAGCCTGCTCGAAGGCATCGCCGTGTTCGACAGTTCCATCGCCGGCCTCGGCGGCTGCCCGTACGCCAAGGGTGCCAGCGGTAACGTCGCCACCGAAGACGTGCTGTACCTGCTCAACGGCCTGGGCATTGAAACCGGCGTCGATCTGGACGCGCTGATCGTCGCGGGTCGGCAGATCTGTGATGTGCTTGGGCGCCCGACCGGTTCGCGCGTCGCCAAGGCACGCAGTGCCCAATGAGGTGTTACCGCAGCGGCTGTGAAACGAGTAACACGGAAACAATTTGTCAGATCTACCGCGCTCTCCTGCTTACCAAAAAAACTCAAGCTACTGATTTATAAAGGTTTTTAAAAGTTGGCACGGCACCTGCTATCTCTCAGGCATAACAAGAATAAAAAAAGCGGCAAACCCAATAAAAACAAGATGAAACGACTCTGACATAACAAAAACAACACGGCAGAGACGCAGCTAACAGATTTTTTTGGAGAAGATGTGCTTTTCAGGGTGCTTCCAGGAGCAACCCGCAACCGGGCAGAGAACAATAAAACTACCTTCAGGTAGGCCCCGAATCGGTTGGATCGCTAGGCGAAAAAGCAGATCAGCGTTCAAAAAAATACGTTTGCTCTTGATCCCGGATGGGGATCGCCAGAAACAGCGGTAAAGGGTCACGGCTACCAAAAACAACAACAGGCCGCCCCTCAATAATAAAAAAAGAGCACGCGACGACAAAATTAAAGGGGAGCTTCGGCTCCCCTTTGTGCTGTCTGGTGTTAGGTTTTTTGTGGGAGCGGGCTTGCTCGCGAAGGCGGTGGGTCAGTTGACGATTATGTCGACTGTATCACCGCTTTCGCGAGCTAGCCCGCTCCCACAGGATTTGTGGCTAGGCATTTTTATCGCGCAATTCTTCGATGCTGATTTCACGCATGCGGAATTTCTGGATCTTGCCGGTCACCGTCATCGGGAATTCCTCGACGAACTTGAAGTGACGTGGCGTCTTGTAGTGGGCAATGCGTGTCTTGCACCAGGCCTGCAATTCCTGTTCGGTCACACTGTGTCCCGGATGGAACTTGATCCAGGCGACGATCTCTTCGCCATAGCGCGAACAGGGGATGCCGATCACCTGCACATCGGCCACCGCCGGGTGAGTGAAGAAGAACTCTTCCAACTCACGGGGGTAAATATTCTCACCTCCTCGGATGATCATGTCCTTGTTGCGTCCGACAATGCAGACGTAACCCTGCTCGTCCATGGTTGCCAGGTCGCCGGTGTGCATCCAGCAGTCCCGGTCGATGGCCTCGGCGGTGCCCTCGGGGTTGTTCCAGTAACCGAGCATCACGCTGTAGCCACGGGTGCACAGCTCGCCGATGGTGCCACGGGGGACCATGTCGCCGGCCTCATCGACAATTTTGCTTTCCAGTTGCGGCTGGGTACGGCCGACGGTGGTGACGCGCAACTCCAACTCATCTGAAGGACCGGTCTGCAGCGACACCGGACTGGTCTCCGTCATGCCATAGGCAATCTGCACCTCGCTCATGTGCATTTCGTTGATCACCCGCCGCATCACTTCGATCGGGCAAGTGGAGCCGGCCATGATGCCGGTTCGCAGGCTGGACAGGTCGAAGTCGTGCCGCTGCGGTTGATCCAGCATGGCGATGAACATGGTTGGTACGCCGTACAGTGCAGTGGCTTTTTCCTCAGCCACGGCGCGCAGGGTCAACAAGGGGTCAAAAGCGTCGTTGGGGTAGATCATGGTACTGCCGTGGGTCATGCATCCCAGGTTCCCCATGACCATGCCGAAGCAATGGTAGAGCGGCACCGGGATCACCAGCCGGTCATTGGCGCTGAGCCCGAGGCTTTCGCCCACCATGTAACCGTTGTTGAGAATGTTGCGGTGGCTGAGGGTCGCACCTTTGGGAAATCCCGTGGTGCCTGAAGTGTATTGGATGTTCACCGGCTGCTCGACCTGCAGGCTGGCCCCGCGTTCGGCCAGCTCTTCAGGCGAAATCGCCGGGCCCAGGTCCGCCAATTGCGACCAGGGTAGAAACCCTGACGGTGGCTGGGGATCGAGACTGATCACGCCCCGCAGGTCGGGCAAGCGTTCGCAGTTCAGCTGGCCGATCGGCTGCTGCGCCAGCTCCGGCACGAGGGTTTGCACCATGGCGTGATAGTCCGAGGTCTTGAACGCCCCAGCGCACACCAACCACTGACACCCGGACTGCTTGAGCACATATTCCAGCTCGGAGCTGCGGTAGGCCGGGTTGATGTTGACCAGGATCACGCCGATCTTCGCGCTGGCGAACTGGCTGATGCACCACTGGGCGCAATTGGGGGCCCACACGCCGAGACGGTCACCGGTTTTCAGGCCCAACGCCAGTAAGGCCCGGGCGTGCAGATCGACCGCTTCAGCCAGTAGCCGCCAGGTATAGCGCAGCGCTTGATGGCGAACCACCAACGCCTCGTTATCGGGGTAACGGGCCACCGTCTGGTCGAAAGCCTGGCCGATGGTCTGCGTCAACAAGACCTTGGCCTGGGAGCCGAGGGTGTAGCTGAGCTGCGAATGCGAACCGGGTTGATCCATGACGCCCCCTCTTGTCTTTATTAGTGGGTTGCTACGCTTGAACCTGTGAAACAAAGCCCTGTGGAAGCCGAGCATGCTCGCGATGAAGGCGCCTCGGTTCACTGCCGGGAGATGGCGTTATCGTTCATTGCGAGCAAGCTCGGCTCCCACAGGGTCGCATCTACTCTGGACCAAGTTGACGTTAACGTAAAGGTGATTGACAGCCATTTATTGCACGCTTACGTTAACGTAAAGGTGAGAGCGCTACCCCGCCCCTCTCCACACCCGATAAAAAAGCCAAAGGTGTCCCATGAGCTACCCATCCCTGAATTTTGCCCTCGGTGAAACCATCGACATGTTGCGCGACCAGGTGCAAGCCTTCGTCAAGGCCGAGTTGGCGCCACGGGCGGCGCAGATCGACGTCGACAATCTGTTCCCCGCCGACATGTGGCGCAAATTCGGCGACATGGGCCTGCTGGGCATCACGGTACCAGAAGCATATGGCGGCGCCGGCCTGGGCTACCTGGCACACGTGGTGGCGATGGAGGAAATCAGCCGCGGTTCGGCCTCGGTCGCCCTCTCCTATGGCGCCCATTCCAACCTCTGCGTCAACCAGATCAACCGCAACGGCAACCACGAGCAGAAATCCAAATACCTGCCGAAGCTGATCAGCGGCGAACATATCGGCGCCCTCGCCATGAGCGAGCCGAACGCCGGTTCCGACGTGGTCTCCATGAAGCTGCGGGCCGACAAGCGCGGCGACCGTTACGTGCTCAACGGCAACAAGACCTGGATCACCAACGGCCCCGACGCCAATACCTACGTGATCTACGCCAAGACCGACCTGGAAAAAGGTCCCCACGGCATCACCGCCTTTATCGTCGAGCGCGACTGGAAAGGCTTCAGCCGCAGCAACAAGTTCGACAAGCTCGGCATGCGCGGCTCCAACACCTGCGAATTGTTCTTCGACGACGTCGAAGTGCCGGAAGAGAACATCCTCGGTGTGCTCAACGGCGGCGTCAGGGTGTTGATGAGTGGCCTGGACTACGAACGTGTGGTGTTGTCCGGCGGTCCCACCGGGATCATGCAAGCGTGCATGGACCTGATCGTGCCCTACATCCACGACCGCAAGCAGTTCGGCCAGAGCATCGGCGAATTCCAGCTGATCCAGGGCAAGGTGGCCGACATGTACACCCAGCTCAATGCCAGCCGCGCCTACCTGTATGCGGTGGCCCAGGCCTGCGAGCGCGGCGAAACCGCCCGCAAGGACGCCGCCGGGGTGATTCTCTACACCGCCGAGCGCGCCACGCAGATGGCCCTCGATGCCATCCAGATCCTGGGCGGCAATGGTTACATCAATGAGTTTCCGGCCGGGCGGCTGCTACGTGACGCCAAGTTGTACGAAATTGGTGCTGGCACCAGTGAGATCCGTCGGATGCTGATCGGGCGCGAACTGTTCAACGAGACGAAATGAATGTCGTTAGCGGCAAGCTTCAAGCGGCAAGAGCGCCGCGCTTTTACTTGTCGCTTGTAGCTTGAAGCTCAAAGCTGCTACGGAGTAGCCATGATTCTGCACACTCAGCTCAACCCACGCTCGCCGGAGTTCATCGCCAACCGCGACGCCATGCTCGAACAGGTCGAGGCCTTGCGCACCCTGCTCGCGCAAGTCCGACAGGGCGGTGGTCCCAAGGCCCAGGAGCGCCATACTTCCCGGGGCAAGTTACTGCCGCGGGAGCGCATCAACCGGTTGCTGGACCCCGGTTCACCCTTTCTGGAGATCAGCCCGCTAGCGGCCTACGAGGTTTATGGCGAAGACGTTCCCGCCGCAGGAGTGATCGCTGGCATCGGTCGTGTGGAAGGCGTCGAATGCATGATTGTCGCCAACGACGCGACGGTCAAAGGGGGCTCCTATTACCCGCTGACCGTGAAGAAACACCTGCGCGCCCAGACCATCGCCCAGCAGAATCGCCTGCCCTGCATTTACCTGGTGGATTCCGGCGGCGCCAACCTGCCGCGCCAGGACGAGGTGTTTCCGGACCGGGAGCACTTCGGCCGGATCTTCTTCAACCAAGCCAACATGAGCGCTCAGGGCATCCCGCAACTGGCGGTGGTCATGGGTTCGTGCACGGCCGGGGGAGCTTACGTTCCAGCGATGGCCGATGAAGCGATCATGGTCCGCGAACAGGCAACCATCTTCCTCGCCGGCCCACCGCTGGTCAAAGCCGCCACGGGCGAAGTGGTCAGCGCCGAGGACCTGGGCGGTGCCGATGTGCATTGCAAGATTTCCGGCGTGGCCGACCATTACGCCGACAACGACGAACATGCCCTCGCCCTGGCCCGCCGCAGCATCGCCACCCTCAACTGGCGCAAGCTCGGTGAGGTGCAGACACGCACACCCATCGCCCCGCTGTATGCGAGCGACGAGTTGTACGGGGTGGTACCGGCCGATGCCAAGCAGCCTTTCGACGTACGGGAGGTGATCGCGCGCCTGGTGGACGGTTCGGTGTTCGATGAATTCAAGGCATTGTTCGGCACCACACTGGTGTGCGGCTTTGCCCATCTGCACGGCTACCCCGTCGCGATCCTGGCAAACAACGGCATCCTGTTCGCCGAAGCCGCGCAAAAGGGCGCGCACTTCATCGAACTGGCCTGCCAGCGCGGTATCCCGTTGCTGTTCCTGCAAAACATCACCGGCTTCATGGTCGGACAGAAATACGAAGCCGGCGGCATCGCCAAGCACGGCGCGAAACTGGTCACCGCGGTGGCCTGCGCCCGGGTGCCGAAATTCACGGTGATCATTGGCGGCAGTTTCGGCGCAGGTAACTACGGCATGTGTGGACGGGCCTACGACCCACGTTTCCTGTGGATGTGGCCGAATGCGCGGATTGGCGTAATGGGCGCCGAGCAGGCCGCCGGTGTGCTGGTGCAGGTCAAGCGCGAACAGGCTGAACGCAGCGGTCATCCGTTCAGCGCCGCCCAGGAAACCGAGATCAAGCAACCGATCCTCGATCAGTACGAAGAACAGGGCCACCCCTACTATTCCAGCGCCAGGCTGTGGGACGACGGCGTCATCGATCCGGCCCAGACCCGCGACATAGTGGGCCTGGCCTTGTCCGCGTCACTGAACGCACCTATTGAACCGAGCCGCTTCGGCGTGTTCCGGATGTAACCGGGGAATGCCCATGGACCACTTCAACACCCTCGAACTGCTGACCGACCCGCGCGGCGTTGCCACCCTGTGGTTGAGCCGCGAGTCGAAAAACAATGCGTTCAACGCCGAAATGATTCGCGAGCTGATTCTCGCGCTGGACCAGGTCAGCAGCGATCAAAGCGTGCGCTTCCTGCTGATCCGCGGCCGTGGCAAACACTTCAGCGCCGGCGCCGACCTGGCCTGGATGCAACAGTCGGCCGAGCTCGACTACCACACCAACCTTGATGACGCCCGGGAACTGGCGGAACTGATGTACAACCTCGCCAAGCTGAAAATCCCGACGCTGGCTGTCGTCCAAGGCGCGGCGTTTGGCGGCGCGCTGGGGTTGATCAGTGCCTGCGACATGGCCATTGGTGCCGATGACGCGCAGTTTTGCCTGTCGGAAGTGCGCATCGGCCTAGCGCCGGCGGTGATCAGCCCGTTCGTGGTGCAGGCCATTGGCGAACGGGCCGCTCGGCGTTACGCCCTCACCGCTGAACGTTTCGGCGGACAACGTGCGAAAGAGATCGGTTTGCTGTCGGAAAGTTACCCGCCCGAGACGCTGAACGATCAGGTCGAACAATGGATCGATAACCTGTTGCTCAACAGCCCGGCGGCCATGCGTGCCAGCAAAGAGCTGCTGCGCGAAGTCGGCAACGGCGCCCTGACCCCGGCGCTGCGACGCTACACCGAGAATGCCATCGCCCGCATCCGCGTCAGCCCGGAGGGGCAGGAAGGCCTGCGGGCCTTTCTGCAGAAACGGCCGCCGAACTGGCAGGCCGGATCGAAACCTGCCCCATCCAAACATGAGGAGCCCCGTCGATGAGCGCCCCTGTTCTCACCACCGTGCTGGTGGCCAATCGCGGTGAAATCGCCTGCCGCGTGATGCGTACCGCCAAGGCCATGGGCCTGACCACGGTGGCGGTGCACAGCGCCACCGACCGCGACGCCCGCCATAGCCGTGAAGCCGACATCCGGGTCGACCTGGGCGGCAGCAAAGCGGCCGACAGCTACCTGCAAATCGACAAGCTGATCGCTGCCGCCCAGGCCAGTGGTGCCCAGGCCATTCATCCCGGCTACGGTTTTCTTTCGGAGAATGCCGGGTTCGCCCGGGCCATCGAAAACGCCGGACTGATTTTCCTCGGCCCGCCCGCCTCGGCCATTGATGCCATGGGCAGCAAATCCGCGGCCAAGGCCCTGATGGAAACCGCCGGCGTGCCTCTTGTACCCGGTTACCATGGCGAAGCCCAGGATCTGGAGACATTCCGTGCCGCCGCCGAGCGCATCGGTTACCCGGTGCTGCTCAAGGCCACCGCCGGGGGTGGCGGCAAGGGCATGAAAGTCGTCGAAGACGTCAGCCAACTGGCCGAAGCCCTCGCCTCGGCGCAGCGTGAGGCACAATCGTCGTTCGGCGACTCGCGGATGCTGGTTGAGAAATACCTGCTCAAACCACGTCACGTTGAGATTCAGGTGTTCGCCGACCTGCACGGAAACTGCTTGTACCTCAACGAACGCGATTGTTCGATTCAGCGCCGTCACCAGAAAGTCGTTGAAGAGGCTCCCGCCCCAGGCCTGACTGCGGAACTGCGCCGGGCAATGGGCGAGGCCGCTGTGCGCGCGGCCCAGGCGATTGGCTACGTCGGCGCCGGCACGGTGGAGTTCCTGCTGGATTCGCGGGGCGAATTTTTCTTCATGGAAATGAACACCCGGTTGCAGGTCGAGCACCCGGTCACCGAAGCGATCACCGGATTGGACCTGGTGGCGTGGCAGATTCGCGTTGCCCAAGGCGAGCCGCTGCCGATCACCCAGGAACAAGTCCCACTGCGGGGCCACGCCATTGAAGTTCGGCTGTATGCCGAGGACCCGGCCAACGACTTCCTGCCGGCCACCGGGCGCCTGGCGCTGTACCGCGAATCGTCCGAAGGACCGGGACGACGGGTCGACAGCGGCGTCGAGGAAGGCGATGAGATCTCGCCCTTCTACGACCCGATGCTCGGCAAGCTGATTGCCTGGGGCGAGGACCGAGAACAGGCGCGGTTGCGGCTGTTGAGCATGCTCGACGAGTTTGCCATCGGTGGGTTGAAGACCAACATCGGCTTCCTGCGTCGCATCATCGCCCACCCGGCCTTCGCCGCAGCGGAGCTGGACACCGGATTTATCCCACGTTACCAAGCGCAATTGCTGCCAGAACCTGGTGAACTGGATGACAACTTCTGGTCCGCAGCCGCCCAGGGCTTCGCTTTGGGTCTGCCGCCGCGGGTACGCCCCGACGACGCTGCTTCCCCGTGGTCCGCGACCTCCGGCCTGCGCTTGGGACTGCCAAGGGAAACCACGTTGCATTTGAGCTGCGAAGGCCAGGATCGAGCGATAACACTGGACGTCCAGGCCGCAGCCGCCGAACTTCGCGGCGAGCACCTGGTGATCGGACACAACGGCCTGCGTCGCAGCCACCGGGCCATTCGCCAGGGCGACAGCCTGTATCTGCAATGGCAGGGCGAACTGCATCGCGTCGAGGCATACGACCCGCTGGCCGCCGCCGAAGCCAGCCACAGCCATCAGGGCGGCCTGACCGCGCCCATGAACGGCAGCATCGTGCGAGTGCTGGTGAGCCCCGGCCAGACGGTAGAGGCTGGGACACAACTGGTGGTTCTGGAGGCAATGAAAATGGAGCACAGTATTCGTGCGCCCAAGACCGGTGTGATCAAGGCGCTGTATTGCCAGGAAGGGGAAATGGTCAGCGAGGGCTGCGCACTGGTGGCATTCGAAGAATAGGCATCGGCCCGTCCAAGGGCCGATCCGGTCAGAACCTGATGGTGGCCTGTACCACCACACCGATGATGCGGCATTGCTCGGTGTACAAGGTTTTCGGGTAAGTCGGATTGAGCGGAACCAGGTACTGCTGCCCGCTCTCTTCGATCAATTTGCGAAAGGTCGCGTCGCTGCTGCCCGGCAACTGGGCGACCACCAGCTTGCCGGGCACCGCCTCGATAGCCGGGTCCACCAGGATCGACATGCCTTCGGGAATGCTCAGCCCGGTCGGCGCGGTCATCGCGTCGCCCATCACCACCAGCCAGAACGCATCGCCTTGAGCGTGGTAATCCGTCAACTCATAACGCGCCTGGCTGTAGTGCTCAGGATCGACTTCGCGGATCTCGCCGACGTCGTGCCAGTCACTCACCGGGTAACGGAAGTACGGGTTGTACTTCTGCGCCAGGGTCATGCCCTCTTCGGTCGACGTATCCGGCTCGCGGATCACCATCGCCACTTCGAGGAACTCCATCCCCAATTCCTGCAGGACCCGGTTCATGTCTTCGACACTGGGCTGCCGGCGCTTGGTCAGCCAATGGCCGACGCCGCCCTGTGACATTCCCAGACGTTCTGCGAGCACCACTTGCGTGACGCGCAGCTCCTTCATTTTGGCCTTGACCAACTCTATCCATTTATCCATGAGCGGCACGATACGTGGATGACTCCGACCATCAAAACACATATTGTAGTATTTAAATTGTCGTCACAATTACGATGCGTACTATTCTGGATCGAGGATTTCAGCCCACTACGGAGAACCTCGACACCATGGATACCTTCAACAAAGACGAGCCCGGCCGCCCTTTCACCCCCCCGTTCCCCTCGCTCCAGGATTGCCCGGCGGCCCAACGGGCCCTTGACTATTACTTGAAACCAGGTATTTCAGATGAACAGGAACACCGCTTTTTCGACGTAAACCGCAATATCAATGGCGAGGAAGCCCTTGTCCATGCGTGCGACCTGCTGCGCTGCGCGGCAGCGACCGCCCACGAGTCCGCCAACCGGCTGCAGGGTTCGAACCGCGACCTGGCATTCTCGGTGGTGCACATGATTGATCTGGCCAAGGTCATGCTGGACCGCTCCCTGGACGGCTATCCGGCTCGATAAGCAGCGTAGTCAACGAGAACGGCACCGCGGATGCAGATGTCAGGAAATATTTTTCCAATACGGGCAATAAAAACATTTGACTTGCAAATGATAATAATTATTATTGCATCAACTGATCGCGAGATCAGTCGATAGTCCAGAAGGCCTTAGGTCGGACTTCTGGAGTATCTCCTCATCAGGCTAATCACGGTTTTTGACCCGGCTCCTTGCCGGGTCTTTTTTTGCCGATTTTCCGGTTTATGGCTTCGGCTTGGTGAGGTCTTTGACGGGCGCTACCGATTCGATGATGACGGTGATGATCCATTTACCAAAGCCCCCGCCACACCGGCAGAAACTAACGACAGCCAGCACTTGAGAATCAGCTGCGGACTCTCTAAGCTGCTTCTGCGTCCAGGGAGGACGCCCCCGGTCTCATGACGCAAATCGTCTCAATTTCCCCTTCCTTGCGTGTAAAGTAACGGCCATGGAACTCCTCTCAAAGGAATCGTGACCGTGGCTAAATCGTCTTTTGATATCAGCGCCAATTTCGACAGCGGCAACATCCAGGTCGTGGACATCAGCAATCCATTGCAATCGCTGCTGAAAATCCGCCCCGACACCCGCAGCGCCCACTTCCAGTGGTTCCACTTCAAGGCCAGCGGCCTGCATGTGGGCCATGAATATTCCTTCCGCCTGCTCAACGCCAGTCAATCGACCTACAGCAAAGGGTGGCCGGGTTACCAAGCCGTAGCGTCCTACGATCACGTCAACTGGTTCCGTGTTCCTACTCAATTCGAAGGCGATTCCCTGCGTTTTTACCTGGAAGCCGAACAGCCCCACGCCTGGTTCGCCTATTTCGAGCCCTACAGCCGTGGGCGCCATGACTGGCTGATCGAGCAGGCCCAGCACAAGGCCGGCACCGAGCTGCTGGCCATCGGTAAAAGCGTCGAGGGACGTGATATCCAGTTGCTGCGCAAGGGCAGCGGTGCCGAAGGCCGGCGCAAGGTCTGGATCATCGCCCAGCAGCACCCTGGCGAGCACATGGCCGAATGGTTCATGGAGGGCGTGATCGACCGCCTGCAGGATCAGGACGACGCCCAGCTGAACCGGTTGCTGGCCAAGGCCGATCTCTACCTGGTGCCGAACATGAACCCGGATGGCGCGTTCCATGGGCATCTGCGTACCAACGCCATGGGCCAGGACCTCAACCGCGCCTGGCAGGACGCCAGCCCGGAGATCAGCCCCGAAGTATTCTTCGTACAGCAGCAAATGGAAAAGTACGGCGTCGATCTGTTCCTCGACATCCACGGCGACGAGACCATCCCCCACGTTTTCACCGCCGGCAGCGAAGGCAACCCTGGCTACACTCCGCGCATTGCCAAGCTTGAGGAACGCTTTCGCAGCCACCTCAAGCATCAGACCAAGGACTTCCAGACCACCCATGGCTACACCCGCGATGAGCCGGGCCAGGCGAACATGACCTTGGCCTGCAACGCGGTCGGCCAGAAATACGACTGCCTCTCCCTGACCCTGGAAATGCCCTTCAAGGACCACGACGACCACCCGAACCCGCAGACCGGATGGTCCGGCAAGCGCTCGATGCAACTGGGCAAGGATGTGCTGAGCACGGTGGCGGATATGGTCGAGGAGTTGCGCTGACCTTGTCGGATCCATTCACCTGTGGTGAGGGGATTTATCCCCTGGCCACAGGTTTGTGTTTGCCTGTGCCCTATCGAGGACTCAAGCTTTATCGCGCCCACGCAACATACTGTCCAACACCTCGTCCCGCCGCACCCAGCCGTGAAACAGTGCCGCCGCCAGATGCACCAGCACGGTCAGGAACAGCAGGTAGGCCAAGTACCCGTGGGCCTTGCGCAACCACGCGAACGTCTGAGCATTCGCCGGCAGAATCGAGGGCAGTTGCAGCGAGTTGCTAAGCATCACCGGGTCCCCCGCCGCAGAGATCATGCCCCAGCCCAATAACGGCAAGACCAGCATCAAGGCGTACAACAGGACATGGGAGGCCTTCGCCGCCAGTACCTGCCAGCCCGGCAAATCCCTCGGCAATGCCGGTGGGCGCGTGGTAAAGCGCACCGCCAGGCGCACGATCACCAGCAACAGAATCGCGATGCCCAGGGGCTTGTGCAACTGGAGCAGCCACTCATGGCGTTCGGACACCGAGGCCACCATGCCGGCGCCAATGAACAGCATGGCGATGATCATCATTGCCATCAGCCAATGCAGCAGCCGGGCCAGGGGGGCGAAGTGACGGGGGTTCATGGGCGGGACTCCTGGGTGGCGGGCAACTGGCTCACTTCGCTGGTACGCCGCAGATAGGAATTGGCATACGCGGCGGAACGCGCGGCCAGCAGCGGGTCTTCGGAACCTTCGATACCGCTGGGCAGGATCAGCGGGTCATAGTTGATATCACGGCATTCGCCGTTGTCCTGCGCCTGGGTACTCTCCAGCACCAGCGTACCGGCGTTGAGCACCTGGCGATCGATGGGCCATGGCTTGCTGGCGTCATTCACCGGATCGCCAGGATTGGCCAGGGTGATGTTCAACCGCCAGCGCAACGGTCCGGCGGCGAGACGCTTGGTCAGGTCCTGCTCCAGGTAGTCAGCGCCCTGGGCGGCTGGCGCATCCGCCGCGTCGGCGGTCAACGGGACCACGCCCCAGCGCACCGCTTGACGTTGTCCGGCCGGATTGACCAGATAAAACGCATTGATGCCGTTGTAGGTTTCAGTGGCATAACTGGCCGACGGCTTGGCGGTCTTTATCCATTGCAGGAACGGCACGGCTTCCGGGTGAGCGGCAAAAAACGCCGGCACCGCCGTCGGGTTCGGTTTCCCCGTGGCGGGGTCCGGAGACTGGGCCTGCTGGAACTGATAGAACGCTTCAGGCGTGCCCACCGGGAACACCGGCATGCTGTTCATGCCAGTACGCCACTGCTGGCCATTGGCTTGGGTGAAGCGCAGCGCCAGGCTGCGGATCGGTACGCTGCCGTCCGGCGCGTACGGGTTGCCGCTGGGCAAGGCGAAGCGTCCGACGACCGGCGTTCGTGCATCCATGAACACCTGGGCGCTGGAATAGGCCCGCGCCTCGCCGCTGCTTTCGAAATAACCGGCGACACAAACGCCCTTCGAGTGATTGCGTCGGAAGCCCGGATGAATCCCATTGTTCTTTTCCAGCACATTGACCAGTGCTTTAGGTGTCAGGCGCTGTGGGTCGAGGGTGCCGTTGACGTAGGCAAACGCCCCCGCCAATGCGGCAACAATCACTCCAATACCGCCCAGGCGCAGGGTCAGGCTGGCGGCACTCAACGGTGGCCGACCCGATGGGTCAGGTGAAGAGGAAGGATCAACCATGACGAAGCTCCAAGGCTCAAGGCCATTTGAGGAAAGGACCCGTCAGACGAAGGCCCGATGGTTTTATTCCCATGCCTCGTATTTATTTTTCCTACGCTGGAATAATCTCGTTCGGGGAACGTCTTTCCAGTCTTACTCAGCGAAGGCTCACCGGACGCCAAACGCCCATGAACGAACTCGATGACCAGTTGCGCATGCTCATCCCCCGACTACGGCGGTTTGCCGTGTCGCTGACGCGCAACCCCAGCAATGCCGACGACCTGGTGCAGACGTGCCTGGAGCGGGCCTTGTCAAAATGGAACGACAAACGTCCGGACGGCGATTTACGGGCCTGGCTGTTTTCCATCCTGTACCGGCAATTTCTCGATGGACATCGCCGGTCCCGACGCTATGCCCGCATGCTGGAGTTCTTCACCGGTCGCGACGAGACGCACCCCTCGGCCGAGCGCAGCGTGATCGCCCAATCGTCCTTGCAGGCCTTCGACCAACTCACCACCGAGCAGCGAGCGCTGCTGCTGTGGGTATCGGTGGAAGGCTTGAGCTACCAACAAGTCGCCGACATCCTCGGCGTGCCGACCGGCACTGTCATGTCACGCCTGTCCCGCGCCCGCCAGGCCTTGCGCCAACTCAGCGAAGGCGAAATCACCCGCCCCACCCTGCGGATACTCAAATGATCAGCATGCCCCCCAGCGACCGCGACCTGCACGCCTATGTCGATCGCCAATTGAGCGAAGCCGACCAGCACCTGATGGACACCTACCTGGGCAGCCACCCCGACGTCGCTGCCCAGGTCCGGGCCTGGCAACAGGACGCGTTGCGCCTGCGCACGGCCCTGAGTGGCGCCTTGCAACAACCGGTCAACCCAGCGCTCGACCCGGCCTTGATCCGCCAACGGCTCAAACATCGCTCACGCCGCCACCTGGCCAGCGCCGCGATGTTACTGCTGGCCGTCAGCGTGGGCGGTTTCGGTGGCTGGCAGGCCCGTCAAATGACTCTCCTCAGCGCCGCCCAACCCATGGCTGACGCCCTGCAAGCCTATCGGCTGTTTGCCCAGCAAGGCATTTTGCCGGCCGATTACCAGACGGGTGATGAACGCAGCATGCAAGGCTGGCTCGACCGTTACTTCAGCCACGCCAATCGCCTGCCGGATCTTTCCGGCGCCGGCTTCAAGCCGGTCAGCGGCCGCTTGCTCAGCACCGAGCAGGGCGCGGCGGCGATGATCGTCTACCAGGACGAAAGCGGTCAGAAAATCAGCTTCTACGTGCGCCCACCGGGGCCCAGGAATTTTCTCCTGCCCCGCGGCAGCCGGCGCGACGGCGAATTGCAGGCCGAATACTGGTCCGGGCCGGGATACAACTATGCGATGGTGATCCCCAGTGACATGCCGGCTGCCCAACAACTCAAGCAGACCCTGGACTTCTGATCACCGCCAGGCCCTTGTGGGAGCGGGCTTGCTCGCGAAGACGGCGGTTCAGTCGACATTGATGTTGGATGTCTGTCCGCTTTCGCGAGCAAGCCCGCTCCCACAAGGGCCAATCTGGAACCTTAAATTTGCTCACCCCTGCCCAAACACCTGCGAAGGTCGGCGCAGCAACGGGTCGAACGGGTTGATCCGTGGACCGATCAACGCCGCCTCGCGCTTGAGCATCTCCACCACCGTCGGCAGGCGATCCGGCCCCAAGCGGTCACTGATGGTCGCCACACTCAAGGCCGCCACGGCACGGCCGTCGCGATCCAGGATCGGCACCGCCACCCCGGCCATCCCCTGCAACACGCCGGTGTTGCGTCCGGCGTAGCCCAGGCTGCGCACATTCTCCACTTCCGCGCGCAGGAAGACTTCGTCGTACAAATGAAAATCCTTGAGCCGCGGCAGGTTGTAGTGAATCACCGTGTCGCGCTCCTCCTCGGGCAGGAACGCCAGGATCGCCAGGCTACCCTGGCCCACGCCCAACGCCACCCGGCCGCCGATATCGCCGGTAAAGGTGCGGATCGGGAATGGCCCTTCGCTGCGATCCAGGCAGATCGCATCGAAGCCGCTGCGCGCCAGCAGGAACAATGAGTCGCCCAGGGACGCCGACAGCCGCAGCATGGCCGGTCGCGCCAGTTCACGCAGGTTGCCGGTGTTCCCGGCACGGGCGGCCAGGGCGAAAAAGTCCAGGCTCAGGCGATAACGTTTGCTGCGCCCATCCTGCTCGACCATGCCCTCGTCCATCAGGCTGCGCAGCAGGCGATGGGTGGTCGGCTGGGACAGGCCAATGCGCTGGGCCAGTTGCGTTACCCGCTCCCCGCCTTCAGCGGTGTCACCCAGGCTGCGCAACACGGCGAACAACCTGGAGACGGCGCCAACCCCGACTTTGCTTTTTTCGATATTCCGATCAATGGAATTATTCATTCTATTTTTTACTCATCAATTCACTGATTGAATGAAACTGAAAATAGTCATCGTCTCAGTGAAACAGGCCATTGAGCCCATCCTATTCTTCGTCCTACTCTGCGTCCATACAGGGGCGATTCGAACAACAGCGGCAGCCGATCCAGGTCGAGCGCCAACGCACCGAGTGTCCTGCGTCACCCCTTCGTATCTGCCCTTACAAAAAAAGCGCGCCTCACGGCGACGCATAACAATCTCAGGTGGAACGCAGTCATGGCTTTCGTGCAACTTGAAAACTTGAGTAAACGCTACGGCGACATCGACGCCGTGGTGGCCACCAACCTCGCCGTGGAAAAGAGCGAGTTCGTCTCGCTGCTGGGCCCTTCCGGTTGCGGCAAGACCACCACCCTGCAAATGATCGCTGGCTTCGTCGAGGTCAGCAGCGGGCGCATCCTGCTGGACGGCCGCGACATCACCCACGCCAAGCCCGCCAGCCGGGGCCTGGGTGTGGTGTTCCAGAGTTATGCGCTGTTCCCCCACATGAGCGTCCGGGACAACGTCGCTTTCGGCCTGCGCATGCGCAAGGTGCCGGCCAGCGAGCTCCAGCAACGGGTGGACCGGGTGCTGAAGCTGGTGCGCCTGGACCGGCATGCCGAGCGCTATCCCCGGGAGCTCTCGGGCGGCCAGCGTCAGCGCGTGGCGTTGGCCCGGGCGCTGGTGATCGAACCGCCGGTGCTGTTGCTCGACGAACCGCTGTCCAACCTCGACGCCAACCTGCGCGAAGAGATGCAATTCGAAATCCGCCGCATTCAGCGGGAAGTCGGCATCACCACGCTGATGGTCACCCACGACCAGTCCGAAGCGCTGTCTATCAGTGACCGGGTCGTAGTGATGCAAGCCGGGCGCATCACCCAGATCGATACGCCCTACACCCTTTACGAACACCCGCGTACCACCTTCATTTCCGGCTTTGTCGGCAAGGCCAACCTGCTGCCCGGCGAACGCGACAGCGCCGGCATCGTTCAAGCCTGTCAGCCGGGCCAGGGCGAACTGACCCTGAGCCTGCGCCCGGAAAAGATCGACCTGTGCGCCGCCGGCGCGGGCCGCTTGCAAGGCACAATCGTCAGCCGTTTCTTCCTCGGCAGCCAATGGTTGTATGGCGTCTCGACCGGCCTGGGCGAACTCTGCGTGGTGCGTCGAAATGACGGCAGCGCACCGATGGCCGAAGGCACGGCAGTGGGCCTGGACTGGGATCCGGCGCTGCTGCGGGTGCTGAGTGTCGATGAGGTGCCGGCATGAAGCGGCTGGACGGAATGCGCCGGGGCCGACAAGGCTATCTGATGTCCGCACCGGCCCTGGCCCTGTACCTGGGTTTGCTGGTGATTCCCCTGGGGCTGACGCTGGTGCTGTCGTTCAACGTTTTCGACTACGGGTCGGGCATCGACAGCCACGCGTACACCCTCGATCACTACATCAGCTTGCTGGGCGATTCGTATTTCTACGAGATCTTTTTGCGCACCTTCTGGATCAGTGCGCTGACCACGCTGTTGTGCGTGCTGATCGGCGTACCCGAAGCGTACGTGCTCAGCCGTATGGGCGCGCCATGGCGCTCGATTTTCCTGATCCTGATCCTCACCCCGTTGCTGATCTCGGTGGTGGTGCGGGCCTTCGGCTGGAGCCTGCTGCTGGGCGCCGACGGGTTGGTCAACCAGACGCTGCAAGCGTTCGGTGGCGCGCCGATGAAGTTGCTCTATACGCCATTCGCCGTGGTCATCGCCCTGGTCCACGTGATGCTGCCGTTCATGATCATTCCGGTCTGGACCTCATTGCAGAAACTCGACCCGGCCGCCGAACAGGCCGCGCTGTCCCTGGGGGCCAGCCAGTTCACGGTGATCCGTAAGGTGGTGCTGCCGCAGATCATGCCCGGCGTGTTGTCCGGCACCCTGATTGTGTTCGGCCTGGCCGCCAGCTCCTTCGCCATTCCCGGGCTGCTTGGCGGACGCCGCTTGAAGATGGTCGCCACGCTGATCTACGACCAGTACCTGTCGGAACTCAACTGGCCCATGGGCGCCGCCATCGCCATTGCGCTGTTGCTGCTCAACCTGCTGATCATGCTGTCGTGGAACCGCATGATCGAAGGCCGCTACAAGAAGTCATTGGGGTAACTCATCATGTCCAGGAACGGTCCTTTCGCCCTGTTGTTTCACGCCTTGGTCGTAGCGTTCATGCTGGCGCCGCTGGTGGTGGTCTGTCTTGTCGCCTTCACGCCGGAAAACACCCTGAGCCTGCCGACCACGGAGTTCTCGCTGCGCTGGTTCCGCGCCGTGTTCGAACGCGCGGACTTCGTCGATGCGTTCTACAACAGCCTGGCCCTGGCGTTCTGTGCGGCCTCGCTGGCGACGTTGATCGCGGTACCGGCGGCGCTGGCAATCACCCGCCTCGAATTTCCCGGCCGGGATGTTTTCAATGGCCTGTTCCTGTCACCGATCATCATTCCGCACCTGGTGCTGGGTGTGGCACTGCTGCGGTTGTTTGCGCTGATGGGGGTCAATGGCAACTTCACCTGGCTGATCTTCGCCCACGTACTGGTCATCACGCCCTATGTGTTGCGCCTGGTGCTGGCGTCGGCCATCGGCCTGGACCGCAGCGCCGAACAGGCCGCGCAATCCCTGGGCGCCGGGCGCTTCACGCTGTTCCGGCAGATCACCCTGCCGATGATCCTGCCCGGGGTCGCCGGAGGCTGGTTGCTGGCGTTCATCAACAGTTTCGATGAAGTCACCCTGTCGATCTTTGTCACGTCACCGGCGACGCAAACCCTGCCGGTGCGCATGTATGTGTACGCCACCGAATCCATCGACCCGATGATGGCGGCGGTGTCGGCACTGGTCATCGCGCTTACCGCGCTGACCATGATTCTGCTCGACCGGGTCTATGGCCTGGATCGGGTTCTGGTGGGCAAACAATGAGGGCACCATGGCGCTGCTGAAACGACTGGCCGAAGGCGACCGCCCGGCCCTGGACTTTACCCTCGACGGCCAACCGGCCACCGGCCTGTCGGGCGATACGCTGCTGACCGCCGTGCTGACCTGCGGCGACCACCTGCGCGGCAGCGATTTCAGCGCCGAACCCCGGGCGGGGTTCTGCCTGATGGGCGCCTGCCAGGACTGCTGGGTGCGCCTCGGCGACGGCCGCCGCGTCCGCGCCTGCGCCACCCTGCTCGAAGCCGGCCAGCAAATCACCCGCGAACCGGGGCGCCAGGTATGAACAGCTCATTTATTCCCTGTTGGAGCGACCTGCCTGTGGCCATCGTCGCTGCATGGACTATCGCTATCGCGAGCAGGCTCGCTCCCACAGGGGTTTTATGGCGGTCACAAGATCGATGTTCAGCACCGATCAACTGTGGGAGCGGGCTTGCTCGCGAAAGCGATCTTCCCGCCGCCCCCATCATTGAATGTGCCGACGCCTTCGCGGGCAAGCCCGCTCCCACAGGGGTTTTATGGCGGTCACAAGATCGATGTTCAGCACCAATCAACTGTGGGAGCGGGCTTGCTCGCGAAAGCGATCTTCCCGCCGCCCTCATCATTGAATGTGCCGACGCCTTCGCGGGCAAGCCCGCTCCCACAGGGGTTTTATGGCGGTCACAAGATCGATGTTCAGCACCGATCAACTGTGGGAGCGGGCTTGCTCGCAAAAGCGAGCTTCCCGCCGCCCTCATCATTGAATGTGCCGACGCCTTCGCGGGCAAGCCCGCTCCCACGGGGATTTTGCGGCGATCACAAAACGGGCGTTCACAACTGTGGGAGCGAGCCTGCTCTGGGCAGCGATCCGACGATAGCGCCTTCGGCAGCGCCACATATCCCCCGGTCTTGTCGATGAGGCTGTCATGAAACCAATCGCCATCATCGGTGCCGGCCCCGCCGGGATCCGTGCCGCCCAGACCCTGGTCGCCCACGGCGTGTACCCTGTCCTGCTGGATGAAGCCTTGCGCGGTGGTGGGCAGATCTATCGGCGGCAGCCGGCCAATTTCAAGCGCTCGCCAGCCAAACTGTATGGCTTCGAAGCCCACAAGGCCCAATCGATCCACCAGACCATCGACGAGTTGCGCGACCAGCTCGACTATCGTCCCGACACCCTGGTATGGAACGTCGAAGCCGGCCTGCTCGACACCCTGCATGAAGGTCGCGCCGCTCGACTGGAGTATTCGAAGTTGATCGTCGCCACAGGCGCCACCGACCGGATCCTGCCCGTACCGGGCTGGACATTGCCGGGGGTATACAGCCTCGGCGCCGCGCAGATCGCCCTGAAATTCCAGGGCTGCGCCATCGGTGAGCGCGTGGTGTTCGCCGGCAGCGGCCCGTTGCTTTATCTGGTGGCCTATCAATACGCCAAGGCCGGCGCCAACGTAGTCGCCGTGCTCGACAGCTCCCTCCTGGGCGACCAGGCCCGCGCCCTGCCCGGCCTGCTGACACAACCGGCCACGCTCGCCAAAGGTCTCTACTACCGGGGCTGGTTGAGCGCCCATGGCATCGCCGTGCATCAAGGGGCGAGTCTGTCGCGTATCGACGGTGAGCGCCGGGTGCAGTCATTGAAATGGCGCAACGCAAAAGGCGAACACAGCCTCGATTGCGACGCGGTGGCCTTCGCCCACGGCTTGCGCAGCGAAACCCAACTGGCCGACCTGCTGGGCTGCGAGTTCACCTGGAACGCCCTCAACCGCGCCTGGCTGCCCCAGCGGGACAGCGCCGGTCGCAGCAGCGTGAACGGGATCTACCTCGCGGGTGACGGCGCGGGAATAATGGGTGCCGACGCCGCCGAGAAAGCCGGCGAACGCGCCGCCCTGGCCCTGCTCGAGGACAGCGGTTACCGAGTCGATCCGCAGCGGTGCACCCAACTGGAAACAGAACTCGAACGCATCGGCCATTTCCGCCAGGGCCTGGAGCGCGCCTTTGCCTTCCCGCAAGGCTGGGCCGCCGACGCGGCTGATGAATTGATGATTTGCCGTTGCGAAGAAGTCAGCGCTGGCGACATCCGTCGGGTGATCAGCGAAGGTCATTGGGAAATCAACCGGGTCAAGGCCCATTGCCGCGTCGGCATGGGGCGTTGTCAGGGAAGAATGTGCGGCGCCGCGGCGGCGGAAATCATCGCTAGCGAAAGTGGACGGCCCATTTGCGGCATCGGTCGCTTGCGGGCCCAGGCGCCGGTCAAACCCGTACCGTTTGGCCTGGAGGTAGAACCATGATCGAAGTCGACGTGGTGATCATCGGCGGTGGCATCGTCGGTTCGTCGGCGGCGCTGTTCCTGAGCAAGGCCGGGCGCCGGGTGGCCCTTCTGGAGCGTGACTTCTGCGGCTCGCACTCAAGCGGCGTGAACTATGGCGGTGTGCGACGCCAGGGACGGCCCTTGTCACAACTGCCCCTGTCGCAGCAGGCCCACGAGATCTGGAACCAGTTGCCCCAATTGATCGGCATCGACGGTGAATATCAGCGCAGCGGCCATCTGAAACTGGCCCGCAGTGCCGAGGACATGCGTGCCTTGCAGGACTACGCCGCCAGCAGCCAAGGCTTTGGCCTTGACTTGCAACTGCTGGATCGCCAGGCACTGCACGCGCGCTTTCCCTGGGTGGGTGCGGTGGCCGTCGGGGCCTCGTTGTGCCCGGACGACGGTCACGCCAACCCACGACTGGTGTCTCCGGCCTTTGCCCAAGCCGCCCGCCGACATGGCGCTCAGGTCCATGAACAATGCCCGGTCAGCCTGGTTGAACATGACGGCCAGCGCTTTACCGTGCGAACCGAAACCGGCCTGACGCTGCGCGCGCCCTGGCTGCTGAACTGCGCCGGCGCCTGGGCCAGCCATTTCGCCGCACAGTTTGGTGAAGCCGTGCCCATGTATGCCGGGCACCCGGCGATGCTGGTCACCGAGCCATTGCCCTTGGTGATGGATGCCAGTACCGGCGTGGAAGGCGGCGGGATTTACGCGCGCCAGGTTGCCCGCGGCAATTGCGTGCTAGGCGGCGGCCAGGGTTTCGCCCTGGACGACGCTCGCGCCCGGCCCGGCCAGAATGCCGTGATCGAGATCCTGCGCCAGGCGATCGAGCTCTACCCGTTCCTGGAGGGCGCCCAGGCCATTCGCACCTGGAGCGGCACCGAAGGTTACCTGCCCGATCGCCAGCCGGTGATCGGGCACAGCAGCACCCAACCCGGCCTGTTGCATGCGTTCGGCTTCGCCGGAGCGGGCTTCCAGATCGGCCCGGCGGTGGGCCAGGCGCTCACCGAAATCATCTGTTGCGGCAAATCGAAAACGCCGCTGGATGCGTTTTCCATCACCCGGTTTCACTCCATCTCCGTTTCTTGATAGAGGAAGGTCGCGCCATGAATAACGTCAAACGCACCGCACTGCTGGGCTTTTCCTGCTTGAGCGCATTGTTCGCCGTCGGCCAGGCACACGCCGAGCCAACGCTTTACCTGGGCATGAACGGCGGCACCATGGAGCGGCTCTACGCCGACAAGGTCTTGCCGGCCTTCGAGAAAGCCAACAACGTCAAAGTGGTGATCGTGCCGGGGACCTCGGCGGATATCCTGGCGAAAGTACAGGCCAGCAAAGACAACCCACAGATGCACGTCATGTTCCTGGATGACGGCATCATGTACCGCGCCATCTCCATGGGGCTTTGCGACAAACTCGAGGACAGTCCGACCCTGGCGCAAATCCCCGCCAAAGGCCGCATCAAGGATCAGGCCGTGGCCGTCAGCCTGGGTGTGACGGGGCTCGCCTACAACACGCGCCTGTTCAAGGAAAAAGGCTGGAGCGCGCCGACATCATGGATGGACATGGCCGATCCGCGCTTCAAGGACAAGCTGGTGTTCCAGTCGGTGGCCTCATCCACTTTCGGCCTCCACGGTTTCCTGATGTTCAACCGGATCCAGGGTGGCAACGAGACCAACGTCGAGCCGGGCTTCAAGGCCTGGCCGAACACCGTGGGGCGCAACGTGCTGGAATATATCCCCAGCTCGGCGAAAATTTCCGAAATGCTGCAGACTGACGAAGCCGCGCTGTTCCCGCTGACGCCAACCCAGGTAACCGCGCTGAAACTCAAGGGTATGCCAGTGGAATATGCACAACCGAAGGAAGGCGCCGTGGTGCTCAACGTCGCCGAATGCGCCATCGCCCACAACACCCAGCCCGAGCTGGCACAGAAACTCGCCGCCTTCCTGCTCACGCCTGAAGCCCAGGCCATTGCCCTGGAAGAAGGCGACCAGATTCCATCCAATCCCAATACCCCCACCACCGACAAGACTCGCGGCCAGGTGCAAGCCATGAAGCAATACCTGGAAACGGCGATTGCGGTGGACTGGGACCAGGTCAATGAACAACGTCCGGCGTGGAATGCGCGTTGGAGTCGCAGTATCGAGCGCTAGCCGAACTGGCTTTTGTGGCGAGGGGATTTATCCCCGTTGGGGCTGCTGCGCAGCCCAGCGGGGCGGTGCGACGTTTCGATAAATCCCCTCGCCACAGGGTTTTGTAACAAACTAGGTGGCATCGGACTTCTCTTGATCAACGGTGCCCCGTCCCATGAACACCCTCGCCCAACTTCGCGCCGGTCAGCTGTCAGGCATCACCCGCTTGGACCTGGCCTGTGGCCTGACGCAGTTCCCCCGGGAGATCTTCGAACTGGCGGACTCCCTCGAGATCCTCAACCTCAGCGGCAACCAGTTGGAAACCCTGCCCGATGACTTGCATCGACTGCGCCGGCTGCGGGTGCTGTTCTGCTCGGACAATCGCTTCACTGAACTGCCTGAATGCCTGGGCCGTTGTGCCGCGTTGACCATGGTCGGTTTCAAGGCCAACCGCATCGAGCGCGTCCCCGCCGCGGCCCTGCCGCCGCTGCTGCGCTGGCTGATTCTGACGGACAACCGCGTCAGCCAGTTGCCGGATGAACTGGGACAGCGCCCACATCTGCAAAAGCTGATGCTGGCCGGCAACCGTTTGCAGGAACTGCCCGCCAGTCTGGCCCAGTGTCACCGACTCGAGCTGCTGCGGATCGCCGCCAATCAGTTGGACGATCTGCCGCAATGGTTGCTGGAACTGCCCCGCCTCAGTTGGCTCGCCTACGCCGGCAACCCGCTGGAAACCCAAGCCGACGAGGCCGCGCAACACAGCACGACCCCCATCGACTGGACACAACTGAGCCTGCAACAACCATTGGGCGAAGGCGCCTCGGGGGTGATTCATCAGGCGCAGTGGCAACCGACCGGCCAATCGGCGCGAAACGTCGCGGTGAAGATGTACAAGGGCGAGATGACCAGCGACGGCTCGCCCCTGCATGAAATGCACGCCTGTATCACGGCGGGCCGACATCCGAACCTGATTGAAGTGTTGGGGCAGGTCGCCGGACATCCCGACGGGCAGGCCGGGCTGGTCATGGCGCTGATCGAGCCCAGCTATCGAAACCTGGCCGGGCTGCCGAGCCTGGCCTCCTGCACCCGCGATGTGTATGCCGAGACATTGCGCTTGAGCGCCACCGCAGCCTTGCGTATCGCCCGAGGCATCGCCTCGGTGGCGGCACACTTGCACCATCAGGGCATCACCCACGGGGATTTATACGGGCACAACATCCTGTACAACGACCAGGGCGAATGCCTGCTGGGGGATTTTGGCGCGGCATCTTTCCACGCCACCGCAGATACCCCGCAAACCCGTGCACTGCAACGCATCGAAGTGCGGGCTTTCGGGATTCTGCTGGGTGAGTTGCTGGCGCGGATCGAGCCGGGGGGCGATGACGTGCAGCTTGCGACGCTTCAAGCATTGGAGACGCGTTGCTGTCAGCCGGACGTACTGGCGCGGCCGGGGTTTGAGGAGATTGAGCAGGTATTGGCCGGCGGCTGATCAAGCAAAGGTTGTTTTTGTGGCGAGGGGATTTATCCCCTCGCCACAAAGGACAATCTTTTGCTCTTCAGGGAATCCCGTTAACCCGCCAACCCGACAAACATATCCTGCACGTCATCGTGGTTATCAAGGCCTTCAAGGAACGCTTCGACCTCGGCCATCTGCTCGTCGGTCAGGCCGCTGACCGGGTTTTTCGGCTGGTAGCCCAGCTTGGCGGACAACACCGTGAAGCCCTGGGCCGGCAGCGCTTTCTGCACGGCATCGAGATCGGCCGCATCTGTGATGAACAGCGTCGCGCCCTCTTCGCCTGGCTCGAAATCCTGGGCACCGGCCTCGATGGCGGCCATTTCCGGATCGGCATCCGGGCTGTCCGGGGCGGCCTCGATCATGCCGACATGGTTGAAGTCCCAGGCCACCGAACCCGAAGCACCCAGCTGGCCCTTGCGGAACGCGACGCGGATTTCGGCCACGGTACGGTTGATGTTGTCGGTCACGCATTCAACGATCAGCGGCACCTGGTGCGGCGCGAACCCTTCGTAGGTCACACGGTGATACTGCACGGTCTCGCCGAGCTGGCCCGAACCTTTCTTGATCGCGCGCTCCAGGGTCTCGCGGGGCATCGACGCCTTCTTCGCCTGCTCGACCACCAGCCGCAGGTGTGCATTGGTCGCCACGTCGGCACCGTTGCGCGCGGCAATGGTGATTTCCTTCACCAGCTTGCCGAAGATCTTGCCCTTGGCGTTGGCAGCCGCCTCTTTGTGTTTAACCTTCCACTGTGCGCCCATCACTCACTCTCTTGTCTGACGCGCCAAGACATCTGCCGGCCGGCGCTGTGGCGCAAGTTTATACGGCCTAAACCGGCTGATCGACCAAAAAATGCGCCCCGGCGAATCGACATTTTCACAACATGCTGTAGGCAGTTTCCGAAATAGCGATTCAAGAGCACCGTTTCGCCCCGCGGTTTCGTACCCTCGCGGCTTCTTCTCTTCAAGTAAGCACCGCGATGCGCAACGACACGGAAAGCCCCTTCAGCCTGACACTCACGCAAAGCGACCTGCGGCTGCAAGTGCTGCGGTTCAACGGTCGGGAGGCCCTCAACCAGCCGTACCGCTTCGACCTGGAACTGATCGGCCTCGCGCCGCCAATCAATCCCGATACGCTGTTGGGGCAACCGGCGTTCCTGCGCCTGGATGGCGAGTCCGGTGTACATGGCATCGTCCATAGCGTCAGCCTGAGCGCCCATGCACCGCACCGTATCGGCTATCGCCTGACGCTGGTTCCCTATCTCCAGCGTCTGGAGCAGGGTCCGAGACGACGGGTTTTCCATCAGCTCAGCGTCGTGCAGATACTGCAGCGCCTGCTGGACGACAACGCGCTGCCCGCCCACAGCTACCGTTTCGAATTGCCTCACGGACAGTACCCATCCCGCCCGTTCTGTATCCAGTACGAGGAAAGCGACCTGGAGCTGTTGCAGCGGCTATGCGAGCAAGAAGGCATTCATTACCACTTCGAACACTCCCCATCCGGCCACGTCCTGGTGTTCGCCGAAGATCCCAAGAGTTTTCCGGCACGGGCGGTCGAGCTTGCACTGTGTACACAAACCGATGAGCAACCGGCACTCGTGCGACTGTACCAGCGTCACCACCCGACGAAGCCTGCTCTGCCCGGCCGCTTCGCCGAGCGGGCAACGTCGCCCGCCGAAACCGGCGCCGCGAATCATGGGTTCAATGGCACCGATCACGAGGCGATGCGGAGCAATCCAGCGTCGGCTCATGCTTATCAGATAGGACGCCGGAACCTGGAGCGCCTGCGCTGTCGGCAACGGGAAATCCACGGCCACAGCACGCAACCGGCCCTGCGCAGCGGCCGCATCGTGCAGATCGGCGAACACCCGGTATCGACGTTCAACGATCAATGGCTGGTTGTCGAAGTCCAGCATCGCGGCAGACAGTTTTCGATACTGGAAGCCAATCAACCGCCTGTGTCGTCGGCCAGGGACTATCGGAACAAGTTCTCTGCCATCCCCTGGTCCACCGTGTTCAGGCCCGCCGTCAAACACTCCAGGCCGAGCATTCCCGGCTACCACGTGGCGCATGTCCTCGGTCCTGCCGGGAGGCCGGCGGAGCCCGATGAGCGAGGTCAGGTCCGGGTCAGCCTGTGGGGGCCGGATGACGAAGGCATCCCGTTGCCCGTGTCACGATTGAGCCTCCACGACAGCCCGCCCCTGATGGCCGGCAGTGAAGTGCTGGTGAGCTTTCTGGACGGCGATCCCGACCGGCCGGTGCTGTGTCCGGGCGGCATCGATAGCGGTGGCGCGCGCAACGTGGCGTCGAAGAAACCGGCACCGGGCAACAGCGACGTCAGGCTGTTATTCGACTGGCTGCTCAACCCTCCGGACACAACGCCCTGATCCGCCACCGAATACCGCAGCCGGTCAGCGGGCGTAAACCGGAGTTCGTATGGACAAAACCTGATCCGGCTCATGCAAACCCAACGAAACGGGCTTACAGTAGCAGCACAACGCCGCTCGAGACGGCGCTTTAGCCTGATGTCTGGAGATACCCGCATGCCCTGGAAAAACTCTGAAAACCGCTACAGTACCGTCACGATCACCTTGCACTGGTTGATGCTGGTGCTGCTGGCTGTGGTTTATGCCTGCATAGAATTTCGCGGGATCTTCCCCAAGGGCAGCGGCGGCCGAACCCTGATCAAGGAAGCGCATTTCATGCTCGGCCTTACCGTGTTCCTGCTGGTCTGGCTGCGCCTGTTCGCCCGCAGCGTGGGCAAGGCACCCGCCATCTTTCCGGCTTCGCCCGTCTGGCAGACCTTCCTTGCGCGCCTGATGCACTGGGCGCTGTACCTGTTCATGATCGCCATGCCGCTGCTGGGCTGGCTGATCACCAGCGCCGAAGGGCATCAAGTGATGTTCTACGGTTTCGATCTGCCGCTGCTGGTCGATCAGGACAAGGCATTCGCCAAGCAGCTGGAAGGCTGGCATGTGCTGGGCGGCACCATCGGCTATTGGTTGATCGGCCTGCATGCCCTGGCGGGGCTGTATCACCACTACATCGTGCGCGACAACACGTTGCTGCGGATGATGCCGAAGCGCGGCTGACGGCGCTCACTCAACCCCCCGGCGGCCTTGCAAGCCGCCGGTGTGGACGAAGATCAGGCGCGAGCCTTGGGCAAACCGGCCTGCTTCTACTTGCGACTTGAGCATCATCAATGCCTTGCCGGTGTAGAGTGGCTCCAGTTCGATTGCGTGGGTGGCATCGAGGAAGTCCCTCAGTGGCGAGTCGACCCGGGCAAAGCCGCCACGGCTGCCATCGAGCAATTCATAACGGGGGTCGGTAATGCCTGCCTGGCCCACGATGTTTTCGACCTGTTGCGCCACGCCATGGTCATCGGGCACCGCGAGCACACCATGGACCGGATGCGCGCCCGCTTCGGCCAACACCAGCCCTGCCAGCGACGTTCCGGTCCCGCAAGCCAGCCACCAGCCGTGATAATCCGTCCAACCCAATGCCGTCAGCTGCCCACGGGCGCTGGTTACCCAGGCCTTGCAGCCCAGCGCGCCCGGCAAGCCTGAACCGCCCTCCGGCACCGGATACAGGTGGGGATACCGCACCTGCCAGGGTGCCCAGAAATCCACGGCATGCCGCTCCCGATAGCCGCCGTACCCCAACCAGTGCAGCTCCATGCCGAATGCTTGCAGGTCGAGTACTGTCGGTGTTTCCTGGGGATGGCCACGCACTAGCCCGACCGTTGGAAAACCAAAGCGCTTGCCAGCGGCGGCCAGTGCGTGCAGGTGGTTGGAATAGGCGCCGCCCAGGCTCATGATCCCCTCGGCACCGGCCTCATGGGCAGCGCGCACAGAGTGAACCAGCTTGAACCACTTGTTGCCGCTGATCAGTGGATCGATCCGATCCAGACGCAACACCGCCACTTCGACACCGGCGCGGGTGAGCCAATCCAGATGAAGGGGTTCGAGTTTGGGGTTGGGGTGCCAATCAAGGGCAGAAAGAAGCATGGCGAGCAGGCCCGGCGCAAAGAAGCCTGCATCTTAACAGGCGCTCACGAATGACCGCAGCCCCGGACCTCACCACCATTCCCTTGTGGGAGCGAGCCTGTTCTGGTCAAGTTTTTCCGGACACCGATTACGGTGATCAAGCTGCCTGCTGCTCCATGGCTATTGGCGGCAGGTAGTTG
>NZ_VIUE01000005.1 GCF_007828215.1 Pseudomonas sp. SJZ074
ACGTGCTTTAAGCACTCCAGGCATTCAGCTTGCCACTCACCGCTCTCACCATCAGTTTAATCGCAGAGCAAGACACAAGCGGGCTTGCTCGCGAAGGCGGCGGGGCAGTTGGCATAGATGCTGGATGTACTGCCGCCATCGTCGGATCGCCGCCCGGAGCAAGCTTTGCTCCCACAGAGATACCTGTGGGCGGTTGAGAACGGTCAGTCACCGCAGATCCCCTGTGGGGCGAGCCTGCTCGCGATTGCGGTCTGTTATTCAACATTTGCATCGACTGACCCACCGCCTTCGCGAGCAAGCCCGCTCCCACAGTTCGAATTTGCATGCCTGATCTGAGATGGTTAGCCATGAGATACGTAGGAACGATTACTACCGGTGACGAAACATCCGACAACTTTTTAAGGTTGTCCCTCGGAAGTGCGCTCTCTAACCTTTTTCCTGTCGCCACGATTCGGCGGCCGGGAGTGGGAACTCGAAATTAATAGGTCGTCAGCCTCACGACCATAACGGCAAGTGATGGCTCCAATTTCATCTGCACATGAACGAAGGAAAGACATAACCGAACTTCAACAGAACAAATCCAATGGCGGAATTCGACGCCATTGAAGACCTGCTCAAAGACCGCGCCACCGCCGAGCGGGTCTTGAATCTTTACCTCAACCCCAAGCCACCTGAACAAAGCACCGATCCGCGCATCGACAGTCTGTTTTCGGTGACGGCAAAGGCCGATGCCGACACGCTGCTCACCAGCACTTCTGAAACCCTGGCTTCGGTTAAAGCCATGGCCGAGGACCTGGCTTTCGAGGTAGAGGGCACGCGGCGTAGTGTGGCGTTGGGGATTCAGCAATTAGTGGAGTTGTGCCAGCTACTGGTGGATAAGGCGCTGGATCAGCTCGAAGCGCCGGCTATTCAGGGTTGAGCAGGCACCGTGGCGAGGGAGCTTGCTCCCTCCTCATTTCGTACGAGTCGAGTTGTCCGGCGCAGAGTTTTAAAGTTGTACAGAACGTTGTACTATGTGCGCACTCGGCCGTCATCGCTTTTGCTGGACGACTGAGAAGGCATCGAGGTTTAACCAAGTGCCAGATTTACCTTGATACCCTCGCTTGCGGCGTGGATTCATGGACTCCGCTTCTCAGCGGAGGAGACAAGTGCCCCGCTGTTGTTCCGCGGGAAACTCTCAAACCACCAGGACGGTCCTGGTTTCGCCTGAGCTGGCCTCAGGAGGGAATTAGACGATGCATGTAATAACTTTCAGCCAGGCTCGTGCCGGCCTGAAGCAGACGATGGACGATGTATGCCGAGATCATGAGCCGACGGTCATCACCCGTCAGCGTGGTGATCATGTAGTGATCCTCTCCTTGGAGGACTACAACTCTATGGCCGAGACGATGTATCTGTTAGGTACAGAGTCGAATGCCACGCGCTTACGCCGTTCTGTTGCGCTGCACAAAGCCGGGAAAGCCTTTGCCAAGGAGCTTCCTTTAAATGTCGGCAAAACAGAAACAGAAGAACAAAGCTAACGCCCGCGAGAACGTGGTAATTGCATTTGTGCCAGACGGTTGGGAAGACTACCAATACTGGGACGCAAACGATCCAACCAAACACGCGACGGTAAATGAGCTTATCGAGGCCTGTCTTCGCGACCCATTCAAGGGGGTTGGTCGACCTGAACCGTTGAAAGGGGATTTAACGGGCTATTGGTCACGCCGTATCGACAAAGAGCATCGCTTTGTCTACGCCTATGAGAATGACACGCTGACAATCATTTCATGTCGCTTCCACTACACGAAGTAATGACCGACAAAAAGCCCGCGGTTGCGGGCTTTTGTATTTGTGGTGCCTTGAGCGGTGGAGCTCTTGCAGAGGCCCTGCTTCCATTCATCTGACACATTGCGGTGTCAGGGGGGCTGATTGCAGCCCAGCGGGATAAATCCCCTCGCCACAAGGGTGTTTCACTGGGCTGGATGTCTCTGTCAGGCAACCATCACTGCAACACCTCAACCGACCCATCCGCCGTCATGGTCACCTTGCTGGTGCCCGGCTCGACGTCAGGCGTGACGGACTCGGCATCCATGGACCCCGCTTTCATCATCATCGGTGCGCGCATGTAGGGTTGTGGGTAACCGTTGGTGTTGAGGTTCAGGTTGACGATCTTGTAGCCCTTGCCACCCAGGGCTTCGGTGGCCAGTTGGGCGCGGGCCTTGAAGGCGGCGACGGCGTCCTTGAGCAGGGCGTCTTCGCTGCTCTGGCGGGTGGCGGTGGAGATGGTGAAGTCCATGCCGCCCATTTTCAGGTCGGTGAGCAGTTCGCCGGTGAGCTTGGACAGGGCCGCGAAGTCGGCACTTTCCAGGCGCAATTCGGCACGTTCGCGCCAGCCGGTGATTTTCTGGCCCTTGTCGTCGTAGATCGGATAGCTGTTGCGGCTGCCCTGGCGCAGGGTGATGTCCTTGACCTGCTTGGCCTGGCCGATGGCTTTGTTCAGCGTGGTGCTGATGGTGGCAGCGAGTTTGGCCGGGTCGGTGTTTTGCTCTTCGGTGTAGAGGGTGACGATCATCAGGTCGCGGGCCACTTCCTGGCTGACTTCGGCGCGCAGGGAAATCTGGTTGTAGTGCAGTTCATCGGCGGCCAGGGCCGGCAGGCTGGCGACGGTGCCGAGGCTGAGGGCGAGGAGGGTGGCGGGGCGACTGAACATGTGCATGAAAGCTCCTTGGAAAAAAGAGCAGCTTCAAGCGGCAAGCTTCAAGCTGCAAGTAAAAGAGTGTAAGTCTAGCCTCTGGCTTGCAGCTTGCAGCTTGCAGCTTGCAGCTTGCAGCTTGCAGCTTGCAGCTTGCAGCTTGCAGCTGCTGTGGCGCTTTGCCGCATAGTAGCCGCTGCCGCCCGCGCCTTGGTTATACTCCGTGCGATTCGCCTGGAGCGCTCATCAGGAGAGCTCATGCTCGCCCCTTTGCAAATGACTTCCGCCTCGCGCCAGAACCTCTGGCGGCTGACATTCATCCGTATCCTGGTCCTTGCGGCCCAGGCCGGGTCCGTGGGGCTCGCCTATTGGTTCCAGTTGTTGCCGCTGCCTTGGCTGCAACTGGCGATTACCCTGGTGTGCGCTTCGGTGCTGTGTGCGCTGACGGCCATCCGCCTGCGCGCCTCGTGGCCGGTGACAGAGCTGGAGTACGCGGTGCAACTGGCCTGCGACCTGTTTATCCACAGTGCCTTGCTGTATTTCTCCGGCGGTTCGACCAACCCGTTCGTGTCCTATTACCTGGTGCCGCTGACCATCGCCGCGGTGACGCTGCCGTGGCGTTATTCGCTGATTCTTTCCGGCATCGCCCTGGCGCTGTACACCTTGTTGCTGGCGCGGTTCTATCCCCTGGAAACCTTCCCTATTGCCCGGGAGAACCTGCAGATCTACGGCATGTGGCTGAGTTTCGCCCTGGCCGCGGCGGTTATCACGTTTTTCGCCGCGCGCATGGCTGAGGAGCTTCGTCGCCAGGAGGAGCTGCGAGCCATCCGGCGTGAAGAGGGGCTGCGGGACGAACAACTGCTGGCCGTGGCGACCCAGGCCGCCGGTGCCGCCCATGAGTTGGGTACGCCGCTGGCGACCATGAGCGTGCTGCTCAAGGAGATGCAGCAGGATCATCCCGACCCGCTGTTGCAGGACGACCTCAGCGTGTTGCAGGATCAGGTCAAGCTCTGCAAGGAAACCCTGCAATACCTGGTGCGCGCCGCCGAGGCCAACCGCCGGCTGGCGATCGACATGCAGGACGTTACCGACTGGCTCGACGAGGCCCTCAATCGCTGGCATCTGATGCGCCCGGAGGCCAGTTACCGCTTCCAGTGCCTGGGCTATGGCACGGTGCCGCGCATGGCGCCGCCACCGGACTTGACCCAGGCGCTGCTGAACCTGTTGAACAACGCCGCCGATGCCTGCCCCGAAGGCCTGGAGGTGGCGCTGGACTGGAATGCCTACGAATTGACCATCAGCATCCGCGACCATGGCGCCGGCGTACCGCTGGCCATCGCCGAGCAGATCGGCAAGCCGTTTTACACCACCAAAGGCAAAGGCCTGGGCCTGGGCCTGTTTTTGAGCAAGGCGAGCGTGACACGCGCTGGCGGCTCGGTGAAACTCTACCCCCATGAGAGCGGCGGCACGCTCACCGAGCTGCGCCTGCCCCATGCCGACCGAGGAGACGAACATGAGTGACGAGATCCAAGTCGACGGCGAAGAACTGCCGCACCTGTTGCTGGTGGACGATGACGCCACGTTTACCCGCGTCATGGCCCGGGCGATGTCCCGTCGCGGCTTTCGCGTGAGCACCGCCGGCTCCGCCGAGGAGGGTCTGACCATTGCCCAGGCCGACCTGCCGGACTATGCCGCCCTGGACCTGAAGATGGATGGCGACTCGGGCCTGGTGCTGCTGCCCAAGCTGCTGGAGCTGGACCCGGAGATGCGCGTGGTGATCCTCACCGGTTATTCGAGCATCGCCACGGCCGTCGAGGCCATCAAGCGCGGCGCCTGCAACTACCTGTGCAAGCCGGCCGACGCCGATGACGTACTGGCCGCGCTGCTGTCCGAGCACGCCGACCTCGACACCCTGGTGCCGGAGAACCCGATGTCGGTGGATCGCTTGCAGTGGGAGCACATCCAGCGGGTGCTGACCGAGCACGAAGGCAACATTTCCGCCACTGCCCGCGCCTTGGGCATGCACCGGCGCACCTTGCAGCGCAAATTGCAGAAGCGCCCCGTGCGTCGCTGAACCTGTGCTGAACGGATGTTGTCCACCCCCTCGCGACACATCGGGCCGTTGCTCTATGATCGGCCCGACTCTTTCTCTTTATTGAGCTTTAACGATGAATCAGAACGCTGAATATTCCGCGGTCAACGATGCAGTGCGCGGGCAGTTTTTCCGCCGTGTCTGGCACATGACCACGCCGTACTGGCGCAGTGAGGAGAAGGGCAAGGCCTGGACGCTGTTGATCGCCGTTATCGCGCTGTCGCTGTTCAGTGTGGCAATTTCGGTGTGGATCAACAGCTGGTACAAGGACTTCTACAACGCGCTGCAAGAGAAGAACAGCGCGGCGTTCTGGCAGCTGATCCTGTATTTCTGCGGCATCGCCGCGGTGGCGATCCTGGGTGCGGTGTACCGCTTGTACCTTACGCAGATGCTCACTATCCGCTGGCGGGCCTGGTTGACCGAGCAGCATTTTGCCCGTTGGCTCGATAACAAGAATTACTACCAGCTGGAGCAGGGTGGCTATACCGACAACCCGGACCAGCGCATTTCCGAAGACCTCAACAGCTTCACCAGCAATACCTTGGGCCTGGGGCTGGGCTTGCTGCGCAACGTGGTCAGCCTGGTGTCATTCTCGGTCATCCTGTGGGGTGTGTCAGGCAGCATCGAGGTGTTCGGCTACACCATTCCCGGCTACATGTTCTGGTGCGCGCTGGTGTACGCGGCGGTCGGCAGTTGGCTGACGCACCTGATCGGCCGTCGCCTGATCGGCCTGAACAACAACCAGCAACGCTTCGAAGCGGACCTGCGTTTTTCCATGGTGCGGGTGCGCGAGAATGCCGAAAGCATTGCGCTGTACAACGGCGAGCCCAACGAAAACCGTCGTCTGAGCGGGCGTTTCGGCCTGGTCTGGCATAACTTCTGGGACATCATGCGGGTGTCCAAGCGCCTGACGTTCTTCACCTCCGGCTATGGCCAGATCGCGATCATCTTCCCGTTCATGGTGGCGGCGCCGCGTTATTTCGCCGGCAAGATCCAGCTGGGTGAACTCATGCAGATCAACTCGGCGTTCGGCAATGTGCAGGAGAGTTTCAGCTGGTTCATCAGCGCCTATACCGACCTTGCCGCGTGGCGCGCCACTTGCGATCGTCTGCTGAGTTTCCGCCAGGCCATGAGCGACAACGAAGCGCGCGTGCCGGCCATCGATGTGCAAAGCCAGGGTAACCAACTGGAGGTGCACCACCTGGGGTTGGACCTGAATGACGGGCGTCATCTGCTCGACGACGCCGACATGACCGTTGGCGCTGGGGAGCGGGTGATGCTCAGCGGCCGTTCCGGCAGTGGTAAATCCACGCTGTTCCGGGCGATGGGGCACCTATGGCCCACCGGGCATGGTCGCATTGTATTGCCGGCGGCGCGTTATCTGTTCCTGCCGCAGAAACCCTATCTGCCGATTGGCAGCCTGCGCGAAGTGCTGAGTTATCCACAGCCCGGCGACGTCTATCCCAACGAACGTTATGCACAGGTGCTGGAAACCTGCCGCCTGCCGCACCTGATCGCGCGGCTGGATGAAAGCAACCACTGGCAGCGCATGCTCTCGCCCGGCGAGCAGCAACGCCTGGCCTTCGCCCGCGCATTGCTTTACGCGCCGCTGTGGCTGTACATGGACGAAGCGACGTCGGCGATGGATGAGGAAGACGAGGCGACGCTGTACCAGGCGCTTATCGATCAGTTACCGGGATTGAGCATCGTCAGCGTCGGCCACCGAAGCAGTTTGAAACGTTTCCATCCACGACATGTGCGTATCGAAAATGGCCATCTCGTGGAGCATGCGTTAACCGCCTGAACATGCAAAACCTGTGGAGCGGGCTTGCTCGCGAACGCACTGTGTCAGTTGACCTTATGCTGTCTGGCACGCCGCTTTCGCGAGCAAGCCCGCTCCCACAGAAGCCTTGCTCCACCGATCCACTGTGGGAGCGAGCCTGCTCGCGATGAGGGCAACCCGGTTCATCGTCGGGCTCAAATAGAAAGGGTCGCTGCACGCTACGGTGATCATACAACCACGTTACGCTATGATAATGCGCATTCAATCGCTTGCCGAGAAAGAGCCCCATGGAAAACCCGATCGACGTACCACGCTTTCCCCGTAAGCGCCGCAGCCTGGCGCAGGAGTTGGTGACGGTGCTGACCGAGCAGATCCGTGACGGCCTGCTCAAGCGTGGCGACAAGTTGCCCACCGAGTCGGCGATCATGGAGGCCCATGGCGTCAGCCGCACCGTGGTCCGCGAAGCGATTTCCCGCTTGCAGGCGGCCGGCCAGGTGGAAACCCGCCACGGCATCGGCACCTTCGTGCTGGACACGCCCAGCCCGAGCGGTTTTCGCATCGACCCGGCCACGGTAGTCACCTTGCGGGACGTGCTGGCGATCCTGGAGTTGCGCATCAGCCTGGAAGTGGAATCCGCCGGGCTCGCGGCGCAGCGCCGCAGCGACGAGCAACTGGCGACGATGCGTGCCGCCCTTGACGCCTTGAAGGAAAGCGCCGCCCACGCCAGCGACGCGGTGGCCTCGGATTTCGCCTTCCACCTGGAAATCGCCCTATCCACCGGCAACCGCTACTTCACCGACATCATGACCCACCTGGGCACCAGCATCATCCCGCGTACCCGGCTGAACTCGGCGCGTCTGGCCCATGACGACCAGCAGCACTACATGGACCGCCTGAGCCGCGAGCACGAGGAAATCTACGAGGCCATCGCCCGCCAGGACTCCGACGCGGCCCGTGCGGCCATGCGTTTGCACCTGACCAACAGCCGCGAAAGGCTGCGCCAGGCTCATGAAGAGGCCCAGGCGCAGGGTTGATCAAAGGTTGGGCGAGAGGCGCCTCGGTGGCGAGGGAGTGGTGTCCGGTTTTCTATCTGCGTGCCTGCCCTGCCTGAGAAATCGCAGGCGCCAGCCCTACGCGCTGATCCGCAACATTTGCGGCTCGGATGTATCGGGATCCCAGCTCTCGTAGCTAACCTCATAACGAAGCTCAACCAATTGGCCGACGTAAGCTGCCAAGTCGGCACGGGTCAGCGTCATCGTCACATCCTTGCGTGGCGTACCTTCCTCGCCGTCGGTCAGAGGTGTAAACGTGCCTACCGGAGTTGGAGGCGTCGAGCCGACGCCCAGAGTCAGTTGGGCGTTCGAGTTCGGGTTGAAAGCTGCATCCGGAATTTTCACGGTTAACGTCTTTGTCTTTGCCAAGCTGATAGTGACTTCCCCGGTGGCTGGAAAATCCTTGAGCATCGGTTTCGCATACGTCTTCGCCATGGTGTCACTCCTCGTGAGGCGGCCTTGATCGTTGCGTCCGGGCGACTCACTTTAAAGATTTCAGAAAAGGACCATAGCCGGGCGTCGCACGGCCACACTGCCGTTATGCCTCCTTCCCGCAATCTCGCCTACTGACAGAGTTGACAGTCTCGATGAGCGGTCCAGGGGACTTGCTCGCAAGTTTCATTGGCTTTCCAATTTCGCCGGATGGCCCGATTTACAAGGCTTCGCGACCAACCTCCATGGCCTCAAACCTGACAAAAGACGAAATGCAGTTGACGTGTGTATTTTAAGTTGTACGATGACCTACAACTTCTGGCCGAAGCTTAACCATTTCACATACCATTTTGCGTCCCAGGGTGTTCGAATAATGAATCCACAAGAACTGAAGTCCATCCTCTCGTCTGGCCTGCTGTCGTTCCCGGTCACCGATTTTACTGCCCAAGGCGATTTCAATCGCGACAGCTACATCAAGCGCCTCGAGTGGCTGGCCCCGTACGGCGCCTCTGCACTGTTCGCAGCGGGCGGCACCGGTGAATTCTTCTCCCTGGCCGCCAGCGAGTACTCGCAAGTCATCAAGACGGCTGTCGACACCTGCGCTACCAGCGTGCCAATCCTCGCCGGTGTCGGCGGTGCCACCCGCCAGGCCATCGAGTACGCCCAAGAGGCCGAACGCCTGGGTGCCAAGGGCCTGCTGTTGCTGCCGCACTATCTGACCGAAGCCAGCCAGGACGGCGTTGCCGCCCACGTCGAAGCTGTGTGCAAATCGGTAAAAATCGGCGTGGTGGTGTACAACCGCAACGTCTGCCGCCTGAACGCGGTTCAGCTGGAGCAACTGGCCGAGCGTTGCCCGAACCTGATCGGTTACAAGGACGGCCTGGGCGACATCGAACTGATGGTGTCGATCCGTCGCCGCCTCGGCGATCGTTTCAGCTACCTGGGCGGCCTGCCGACCGCTGAAGTCTATGCCGCGGCCTACAAGGCCCTGGGCGTGCCGGTCTACTCCTCGGCGGTGTTCAACTTCATCCCGAAAACCGCGATGGACTTCTACCACGCCATTGCCCGTGACGATCACGAGACCGTCGGCAAGATCATCGACGATTTCTTCCTGCCTTACCTGGACATCCGCAACCGCAAGGCCGGTTATGCCGTGAGCATCGTCAAGGCAGGCGCGAAGATCGCCGGCTACGACGCAGGTCCTGTGCGCACCCCGCTGACCGACCTGCTGCCAGAAGAATACGAGGCACTGGCCGCGCTGATGGACAAGCAAGGCAAGCAGTAACCGACCCGACAAAGCCGCTGAGCAATCAGCGGCTTTTTGCGTAAGGCTTGATCGTTCCCATGCTCTGCGTGGGAATGCAGCCAGGGACGCTCGGCGTTCCTAGACAGCTTTTGTAGAAGGAGTAGCTCCGTGACTGATGCAAAGCGTTTCGATAACTACATCAACGGTCAGTGGGTAGCCGGTGCCGACTATTGCACCAACATCAACCCGTCCGATTTGTCCGATGTCATCGGTGAATACGCCAAGGCTGACGCAGCGCAAGTCAACGCCGCCATCGAAGCGGCCCGCGCCGCATTCCCGGCCTGGTCGACCTCGGGCATCCAGGCCCGTCACGATGCGCTGGATAAAGTCGGCAGCGAGATTCTCGCCCGTCGCGAAGAACTCGGCCAATTGCTGGCCCGGGAGGAGGGCAAGACCCTGCCCGAGGCCATTGGCGAAGTGACCCGCGCCGGCAATATTTTCAAGTTCTTCGCCGGTGAATGCCTGCGCCTGTCCGGCGACTATGTGCCGTCGGTGCGTCCGGGCGTCAACGTTGAAGTGACCCGTGAAGCCCTGGGTGTGGTCGGTTTAATCACGCCGTGGAACTTCCCCATCGCCATCCCTGCATGGAAAATCGCCCCGGCCCTGGCCTACGGCAACTGTGTGGTGATCAAGCCGGCCGAGTTGGTGCCGGGTTGCGCCTGGGCCCTGGCGGAAATCATTTCCCGCGCCGGTTTCCCGGCCGGTGCGTTCAACCTGGTGATGGGCAGCGGCCGCGTGGTCGGTGACATCCTGGTCAACAGCCCGAAAGTCGACGGCATCAGCTTCACCGGTTCCGTAGGCGTGGGTCGGCAGATCGCAGCCAGCTGCGTGTCGCGCCAGGCCAAGGTGCAGTTGGAAATGGGCGGCAAGAACCCGCAGATCATCCTCGACGACGCCGACCTCAAGCAGGCTGTCGAACTGGCGGTGCAGAGCGCGTTCTATTCCACCGGCCAACGCTGCACGGCCTCGAGTCGCCTGATCGTCACCGCCGGTATCCACGACAAATTTGTCGAAGCCATGGCCGAGCGCATGCAGTCGATCAAGGTCGGTCATGCCCTGAAGGCGGGTACGGACATCGGCCCGGTGGTCTCCGAGGCCCAGCTCAACCAGGACCTGAAGTACATCGACATCGGCCAGAGCGAAGGTGCGCGGCTGGTCAGCGGCGGCGGCCTGGTGACCTGCGACACCGAAGGCTATTTCCTGGCGCCGACCCTGTTCGCCGACAGCGAAGCGGCCATGCGCATCAGCCGTGAAGAGATCTTCGGCCCGGTGGCCAACGTCGTGCGCGTGGCCGACTACGAGGCAGCGCTGGCAATGGCCAACGACACCGAGTTTGGTCTGTCCGCCGGTATCGCCACTACGTCATTGAAGTACGCCAACCACTTCAAGCGCCATTCCCAGGCGGGCATGGTGATGGTCAACCTGCCAACCGCCGGCGTGGATTACCACGTGCCGTTCGGCGGGCGCAAAGGTTCGTCCTATGGTTCGCGTGAGCAAGGTCGCTACGCGCAGGAGTTCTACACCGTGGTGAAGACCGCCTACATCGGCTCGTGACCGCAACACCGACCGGGCTGGTTATCCAGCCCGGTCGTACAATCTGCTGACCCGCATAAAAATAAATAGTGGGAGTACTGTTACATGCAAGCGACCAAGCCGACTCACGTCCGCTATTTGATCCTGCTCATGCTGTTCCTGGTGACGACGATCAACTACGCTGACCGCGCCACCATCGCCATCGCAGGCTCCAGCCTGCAAAAAGACCTCGGCATCGATGCCGTCACCCTCGGTTATATCTTCTCCGCTTTCGGCTGGGCCTATGTGGCCGGGCAGATCCCTGGCGGCTGGCTGCTCGACCGTTTCGGGTCGAAAAAAATCTATGCCTTGAGCATTTTCACCTGGTCGCTGTTCACCGTGCTGCAAGGCTATGTCGGTGAGTTCGGCCTCTCCACCGCCGTGGTTGCGCTGTTCATGCTGCGCTTTCTGGTCGGGCTGGCCGAAGCGCCGTCCTTCCCGGGCAACGCACGGATCGTCGCCGCCTGGTTTCCCACCGCAGAACGCGGCACCGCCTCGGCGATTTTCAACTCGGCGCAATACTTCGCCACCGTGTTGTTCGCACCGTTGATGGGCTGGATCGTCTACCGCTTCGGCTGGCAGCACGTGTTTATCGTGATGGGCGTGATCGGCATCGTCTTTTCGCTGATCTGGCTCAAAGTGATCCACAGCCCGCGCCAGCATCCGATGATCAACGAAGCCGAGTTCAACCACATCGCCGCCAACGGCGCGATGGTTGATATGGATCAGGACAAAGGCAAGGAAAAGAAAGCCGACGGTCCGAAGTGGGATTACATCCGCCAACTGCTGACCAACCGCATGATGCTCGGCGTGTACCTGGGCCAGTACTGCATCAACGGTATCACCTACTTCTTCCTGACCTGGTTCCCGGTGTATCTGGTGCAGGAACGCGGCATGACCATCCTCAAGGCCGGCTTCATCGCGTCCTTGCCGGCCATCTGCGGTTTCATCGGCGGCGTGCTGGGCGGGGTGATTTCCGACTACCTGCTGCGCAAGGGCCACTCGCTGACCTTCGCCCGCAAGGCACCGATCATCGGCGGCCTGCTGGTGTCCAGCAGCATCGTGGCGTGCAACTACGTGGACATCGAGTGGATGGTGGTGGGCTTCATGGCCCTGGCGTTCTTCGGTAAAGGCGTGGGCGCACTGGGCTGGGCCGTGGTGTCCGACACCTCGCCAAAACAGATCGCCGGTCTGAGCGGTGGCCTGTTCAACACCTTCGGCAACCTGGCGTCGATCACCACGCCAATTGTCATCGGCTACATCATCAGCGCCACTGGTTCGTTCAAGTGGGCACTGGTATTCGTCGGTTGCAACGCGCTGGTGGCGGTGTTCAGCTACCTGGTCATCGTCGGGCCGATCAAGCGTGTGGTGCTCAAGGAACCAACGGCCAAGGATGCCGGCATCTCCAGCCTGTCCGAAGCTAAATCCTGAAGGAGCGGCAGCAATGCAATTGATTGAACATGCCGACTCGCCCCGTTACATCCGCCTGCACGAGCGGGACAACGTGGTGATCGTCGTCAACGACCAGGGCGTACCAGCCGGGACCGAGTTCCCGGATGGCCTGGTCACCGTGGACTTCGTGCCCCAGAGCCACAAGGTCACGCTGCAGGATATTCCCGAGGGCGGCGAGGTGATTCGCTATGGCCAGGTCATCGGCTATGCGCTGCAACCAATCCCCCGTGGCAGCTGGGTCAAGGAAGATCAGTTGCGCATGCCCACCGCACCACCGTTGGACAGCTTGCCGCTGTCCACCGACGTGCCGGCGGCGGATGCGCCGCTGGAGGGCTACACCTTCGAAGGCTACCGCAACGCCGACGGTACCGTCGGCACGCGCAATATCCTGGGCATCACCACCACGGTGCAGTGCGTGACCGGGGTGCTGGACCATGCGGTCAAGCGCATCAAGGATGAGCTGCTGCCCAAGTACCCGAACGTTGATGACGTGGTGGCGCTGACCCACAGCTATGGCTGTGGCGTGGCGATCACCGCTACCGACGCTTACATCCCGATTCGTACCGTGCGCAACCTGGCACGCAACCCGAACCTGGGTGGCGAAGCGCTGGTGATCAGCCTGGGCTGCGAGAAATTGCAGGCCGGGCAGGTGATGCATGAGAACGACAGCTCGGTGGACCTCAGCGAGCCATGGTTGTATCGCCTGCAGGACTCCAGCCACGGCTTCACCGAGATGATCGAACAGATCATGGAATTGGCTGAAACCCGTCTGAAGAAACTCGACCAGCGCCGTCGTGAAACCGTGCCGGCTTCGGAGCTGATCCTGGGCATGCAGTGCGGCGGCAGCGATGCGTTTTCCGGCATCACCGCCAACCCGGCGCTGGGCTATGCCTCGGACCTGTTGCTGCGCGCCGGGGCGACGGTGATGTTTTCCGAAGTCACCGAAGTGCGCGACGCCATCTACCTGCTGACCTCCCGGGCGCAAACCCGGGAAGTCGCCCAGGAACTGGTGCGCGAGATGGACTGGTATGACCGTTACCTGGCCAAGGGCGAGGCCGATCGTAGTGCCAACACCACGCCGGGCAACAAGAAGGGCGGGCTGTCGAACATCGTCGAAAAATCCCTTGGGTCGATCGTCAAGTCCGGCAGCAGCGCGATCAACGGCGTGCTCGGCCCGGGCGAGCGCTTCAAGCACAAAGGCCTGATCTTCTGCGCCACCCCGGCCAGTGATTTTGTCTGCGGCACCTTGCAGCTGGCGGCGGGGATGAACCTGCATGTGTTCACCACCGGCCGTGGCACGCCGTATGGTCTGGCGATGGCGCCGGTGGTGAAGGTCTCGACCCGTACCGAACTGGCCCAGCGCTGGCCGGACCTGATCGACATCGATGCCGGCCGGATTGCCACGGGCCGCGCTTCGATCGAAGAACTGGGCTGGGAGCTGTTCCACTATTATCTGGACGTGGCCAGCGGCAAGAAGAAGACCTGGGCCGAACAGCACAAACTGTTCAACGACATCACCCTGTTCAACCCGGCGCCGATTACCTGAGCCGGCGGCGAGCGCAGATGTTGCGCTCGCCCATAATCCAATGTGGGAGCGGGCTTGCTCGCGAAAGCGGTGTGTCATTCAACATATGCATCGGATGACATACCGCATTCGTGAGCAAGCCCGCTCCCACAGGAATCTCCAGACGCCAATGCCGTGAGTGGCTTATCATTAGCCACCTAACGACACCCCTCTCAAGGTCCCCGGCATGCTGGCAATTTTCCTCGAAACCCTGAACATCACCGCGCCGGTGTTTGCCATGCTGTTTCTGGGGGTGCTGCTCAAGCGCATCGACTGGATCAACGACAATTTCATTCATATCGCCTCGTCCCTGGTGTTCAACGTCACCATGCCGGCGCTGTTGTTCCTCGGCATTCTCCATGCCGACCTGCATGCGGCATTGCAGCCGGACCTGCTGATCTATTTTTCCATCGCCACCCTGGTGAGTTTCGCCATGGCCTGGGGTTGGGCGATCTGGCGCTGTCCGCGGGAAGATCGCGGCATCTACACCCAAGGTGCGTTTCGTGGCAACAACGGGGTCATCGGCCTGGCGCTGGCGGCCAGCATGTATGGCGACTACGGGATTTCCCTGGGGGCGATTCTCGCGGCGCTGGTGATTCTGTTCTACAACACCTTGTCGACCATCGTGCTGGCGGTCTACAGCCCGGTGATCAAGTCTGACCCGTGGAGCATCTGCAAAAGCGTGTTCAGCAACCCGCTGATCATCAGCGTGATCGTCGCCGCGCCGTTCGCCTATTGGCAGATTGGTTTGCCGAACTGGTTCGAGACGTCAGGCAAATATCTGGCGCAGATGACCTTGCCCCTGGCGCTGATCTGCATCGGCGGTACGCTGTCGTTGGCGGCATTGCGTAAGAGCGGCAAGATGGCCATGAGTTCGAGCCTGGTGAAAATGGTCGGCCTGCCGGCGCTGACCACCCTGGGTGCCTGGCTCTGGGGCTTTCGCGGGGCGGAACTGGGCATCCTGTTCCTATACTTCGGCAGCCCCACCGCCGCCGCCAGCTTCGTCATGGCCCGCGCCGCCGATGGCAACCATGAACTGGCGGCGGCGATCATCGTCATCACCACGCTGATGGCGGCGATCACCACCAACCTGGGGATCTTTGTGTTGCAGTGGGGTGGGTGGATCTAGGCGGGGAGCTGCTCTTTAGGGCCTCTTCGCGGGCAAGCCCGCTCCCACAGGATTTACGCTGAACCTGTGGGAGCGGGCTTGCTCGCGAAGAGGACGGCCCATCCACCATCAATCTCACGTTTTACGCTGGCTTCTGATACGCCTCGATCACTTCCTGCGCCGCCCGAAACGCATCGATTGCCGCCGGCACCCCGGCGTACACCGCGCAATGCAGCAATGCTTCGCGAATCTCCTCCACCGTGCAGCCATTATTCAGTGCGCCACGCACATGGCCTTTGAGCTCCTGCGGGCATTTGAGCGCGGTGAGGGCGGCCAGTGTGATCAGGCTGCGGGTTTTCAGCGGCAGGCCTTCGCGGCTCCAGACGCTGCCCCAGGCATGTTCGTTGACGAAGTCCTGCAACGGTTGGGTGAACTCGGTGGCGTTGCCCAGGGCGCGGTCGACGAACGCGTCGCCCATCACCTGGCGACGCATGTCCACGCCGGTCTTTGGAGTATCGGTCATGGCAAATCCCTCTTGTGGTGTTGGCGGCGCCAGGCGCGCACGGAGGTGAATAGCAAGAATGCCAGCAAGCCCGGCAGGACGTAGAACAGCATCAGCCGTTCCAGCTGGCCAGCCAGGGGCATGCCGGTGGTGAACGACATCACGTGGAGCCCATAGGCCAGGTACAAGCCCAGGAGCAACAAGCCTTCGGCGCGGGTAACCCGATAGCCGGAATAGAACACCGGCAGGCACAGCACCGCCACGCCGAGCATCACCGGCAGGTCGAAGTCCAGCGCGTTCGGCGAAACCGAAAGCGGCGTCGGCGCGACGAGGGCGGTCACCCCGAGGACCCCCAGCAGGTTGAACAGGTTGCTGCCGATCACGTTGCCCACCGCGATGTCGCGCTGGCCGCGCAAAGCGGCGATCAGCGAGGTGGCGAGTTCCGGCAGCGAGGTGCTGACCGCGACGACGGTCAGGCCGATGATGCGTTCGGAAAGCCCCAGGTCGGTGGCCACTTCCGCTGCCGCGCCCAGCAGCAGATGCCCGGCGAAAATCAGCATCGCCAGGCCCGCGACAATCATCGACAGGCTCTTGAGCCAAGACCCCGGTGTCACATCGACCGCTATGGCATGGGGACGCCCGGAGTGCCGTGACTGGCGCAGCAACAAGCCCAGGTACATCGCCAGGGCGATCAGCAACAGCATGCCATCCAGCCGCGTCAGTTCTTCGTTCCAGGCCAGCACGAACACCAACAGGCTGGCACCGATCATCAATGGGATGTCCAGGCGCACCAGTTGGCGCGAGACCCGCAGCGGAATGATCAGCGCCGACAGGCCGAGGGTCACGAGGATGTTGAAGATGCCGCTGCCGATCACGCTGCCCACGGCGATGTCGGCGTTCTGCGCCAGGGTCGCTTGCAGGCTGACGGCCATCTGCGGCGCGCTGCTGCCGAAGGCGACGACGCTCAGGCCGATGATCAGGGGGCGTACTTGCAAACGTGCCGCCAGGCCGACAGCGGCCCGCACCAGCAACTCGGCACCGGCAATCAGCAACAGCAGGCCACCGAACAGTTCGATCAGGCTGAACAGCGGTAAATCGGCAAGTAGGGAAATGGCCGGGCTCCGTCTATCAATCGTCGAGGGCTTGCACGCGTACCCGCGCGGTGCCGGTACGCAGCATGCCCAACTGCTCGGCGGCTTCGCGGGACACGTCGATCAGACGGCCTCGGGAGTATGGGCCACGGTCGTTGATGCGCACCACCACGGCATTATTGTTGCTCAGGTTGGTGATTTTCACCCGGGTACCGAACGGCAGCTGGCGATGGGCGGCGGTCAGGCTGTGTTGGTCGAAACGCTCGCCGCTGGCGGTGCGCTTGCCATGGTGCCTGGCACCGTAATAAGAGGCGACGCCGGTCTGGTCGTAGCCGTGTGGATCGACCGTCCCGCTCTGGCTGGCGCAACCGGCCAGCAGGGACAGCAGGGCGCAGGCGCCGAGGAGACGCATCATTCGAGAGTTTCCAAATACAAATGTGGGAGCGAGCCTGCTCGCGATGAGGACGGCACATTCAGCACTGATGCAAGCTGAACCACCGCTATCGCGAGCAGGCTCGCTCCCACAAGGGAGAGTGGAGCCAGGTCGAATAGCTGGCTCCATGGCAATCAACCCTCGAGCTTGCTTTTCAGCAGTTCGTTGACCTGTTGCGGGTTGGCCTTGCCCTTGGAGGCTTTCATGGCCTGGCCGACGAAGAAACCGAACATCTTGCCGCGCTTGGCTTCGTCCGCCGCACGGTATTGTGCGACCTGTTCGGCGTTGGCCGCGAGCATCTCATCGAGTACGGCGGAAATGGCGCCGGTGTCGGTGACCTGCTTCAAGCCGCGCTTCTCGATGATCTCGTCGGCGCTGCCCTCGCCGTTGGCCATGGCTTCGAAGACCATCTTGGCGATCTTGCCGGAGATGGTGTTGTCCTTGATCCGCAGCAGCATGCCGCCCAGTTGCTCGGCCGATACCGGCGACTCGTCGATTTCCAGCCCCTGCTTGTTCAGCAGGCTGCCCAGTTCGACCATTACCCAGTTGGCCGCCAGTTTGGCATCGCCGCCGATGCCGACGACTTTCTCAAAGTAATCGGCCTGTTCGCGGCTGGTGGCCAGGACGTTGGCGTCATAGCTCGACAGCCCGAACTGCGCCTGGAAGCGCTCGCGTTTCTGCGGCGGCAGTTCCGGCAGGGTGGCGCGCACGTCGTCGAGGAACGAGTCTTCGATCACCACCGGCAGCAGGTCCGGGTCGGGGAAGTAACGGTAGTCGTTGGCTTCTTCCTTGCTGCGCATCGGACGGGTCTCGTCCTTGGTCGGGTCGTACAGGCGGGTCTGCTGGATGACCTTGCCGCCGTCCTCGATCAGTTCGATCTGGCGCTGGATCTCGCTGTTGATCGCCTTCTCGATGAAGCGGAACGAGTTGACGTTCTTGATCTCGCAGCGGGTGCCGAACTCGGCCTGGCCCTTGGGCCGGATCGACACGTTGCAGTCGCAGCGCAGCGAGCCTTCGGCCATATTGCCGTCGCAGATGCCCAGGTAACGGACAAGGGCGTGGATCGCCTTGACGTAGGCCACGGCTTCCTTGGCGCTGCGCATGTCCGGCTCGGAGACGATTTCCAGCAGCGGCGTGCCGGCACGGTTCAGGTCGATGCCGGTGGCGCCGTTGAATTCTTCGTGCAGGCTCTTGCCGGCGTCTTCTTCCAGGTGCGCACGGGTGATGCCGACACGCTTGACCGTGCCGTCTTCCAGGGCGATGTCCAGGTGGCCCTTGCCGACGATCGGCAGTTCCATCTGGCTGATCTGGTAGCCCTTGGGCAGGTCCGGGTAGAAGTAGTTCTTGCGGGCGAACACGTTGTGCTGGCCGATCTCGGCGTCAATCGCCAGGCCGAACATCACCGCCATGCGCACGGCTTCGGCGTTGAGCACTGGCAGCACGCCAGGCATGCCCAGGTCGACCAGGCTGGCCTGGGTGTTCGGTTCGGAGCCGAACGTGGTGGAACTGCCGGAAAAAATTTTCGACCGGGTGGTGAGCTGGGTATGAATCTCCAGCCCGATCACGACTTCCCATTGCATGTGTGTCTCCTCAGAAGCCGGTTGGGGTGCGGGTGTGCCAGTCGGTATTGAGCTGGTACTGGTGCGCCACATTGAGCAGGCGGCCTTCCTGGAAGTACGGTGCGAGCAACTGCACGCCCACCGGCAGGCCATCGACGAAACCGGCCGGCATGGACAGGCCCGGCAAGCCAGCGAGGTTGGCGGTGATGGTGTAGACGTCTTCCAGGTAGGCAGCGACCGGGTCGCTGTTCTTGGCGCCGAGTTTCCAGGCCGGGTTCGGCGTGGTCGGGCCGAGGATGATATCGACCTCGTTGAAGGCGGCCATGAAGTCGTTCTTCACCAGGCGACGGATTTTCTGCGCCTTGAGGTAGTAGGCGTCGTAGTAGCCTGCGGACAGCGCGTAGGTACCGACCATGATCCGCCGCTGCACTTCGGCACCGAAGCCTTCGCCACGGGAGCGCTTGTACAGGTCGATCAGGTTTTCCGGGTTCTCGCAGCGATAGCCGAAGCGCACGCCGTCGAAACGCGACAGGTTCGAGGAGGCTTCCGCCGGGGCGATCACGTAATAGGCCGGAATCGCGTGCTGCATGTTCGGCAGGCTGATTTCCTTGACCACGGCGCCGAGCTTTTCCAGTTCCTTGACGCTGTTCTGGATCAGGTCGGCAATGCGTGGATCGAGGCCGGCACCGAAGTACTCCTTCGGTACGCCGATGCGCAGGCCTTGCAGCGAGCCGTTGAGGCCGGCGCTGTAGTCCGGCACCGGTTCGTCGATGCTGGTGGAGTCATTGGGGTCGAAGCCGGCCATGCCTTGCAGCAGGATCGCGCAGTCTTCGGCGGTGCGTGCCAAGGGGCCACCCTGGTCGAGGCTGGAAGCGTAGGCAATCATGCCCCAGCGCGACACGCGACCGTAGGTGGGCTTGAGGCCGGTGAGGTTGGTGAACGCCGCGGGCTGGCGGATCGAGCCGCCGGTGTCGGTGGCGGTCGCGGCTGGCAACAGGCGCGCGGCCACGGCGGCGGCGGAACCGCCGGACGAGCCGCCGGGTACGTGTTCCAGGTTCCAGGGGTTCTTCACCGCGCCGTAGTGGCTCGACTCGTTGGCCGAACCCATGGCGAATTCGTCCATGTTGGTCTTGCCCAGGGTCACGGCGCCGGCGGCGGCCAGCTTGGCAACCACGGTGGCGTTGTACGGGGCCTTGAAGTTGTCGAGCATCTTCGAGCCGCAGCTGGTGCGCACGCCCTGGGTGCAGAACAGGTCTTTGTGGGCGATCGGCGCGCCGAGCAGGGCGCCGCCTTCACCGTTGGCACGGCGAGCGTCGGCCGCCCTGGCCTGGCTCAGGGCCAGCTCTTCGGTAACGCTGATGAAGCTGTTGAGCTGTGGGTCGAGCTGGGCGATGCGCGCCAGCAGGGCCTTGGTCAGCTCTTCGGAGGAAAACTTTTTATCGGCGAGTCCGCGGGCGACCTCGGCCAGTGTCATGTGATGCATGAGAGGCTCTTTCCCTTTAGTCGATGACTTTCGGAACCAGGTACAGGCCGTTTTCGACCGCTGGCGCGATGGCCTGGTAGGCCTCGCGGTTGTCGGGTTCGGTCACGACGTCGGCGCGCAGGCGCTGGCTGGCTTCCAGTGGGTGGGCCAGCGGTTCGATACCGTCGGTATTGACCGCCTGCATCTCGTCGACCAGCCCCAGAATGCTGTTCAGGGCGGAAGTGATATGTGGAAGATCGGCTTCATTGAGGCCCAGGCAGGCCAGATGAGCGATTTTTTCCACGTCGGAGCGTTCAAGCGCCATGGGATTCTCCAGTGGAAAACAGAACGGACGCAGTCTGTCCGTGTGTTAGATTGTCGGAACACTACCGCATTTCTACGGCCCTACGGCCGCGATTGTAGGGGTTGGTGCACAGAAAAGCGGCCAATTTAACATATTGGCGCCTTGCCCAAAATCCCTGTCGTTGTTAGAGTTTGCCGCACTTTTTTACCCACGCGTTGCCTAGGGTCCCTTTCCCATGTTCAAGAAACTGCGTGGCATGTTTTCCAGCGATCTTTCCATTGACCTGGGCACTGCCAACACCCTTATTTACGTGCGCGAGCGCGGTATCGTCCTGAATGAACCCTCGGTCGTGGCCATCCGCACCCACGGTAACCAGAAAAGTGTCGTGGCTGTTGGTACCGAAGCCAAACGCATGCTGGGCCGTACACCGGGCAACATCGCAGCCATTCGTCCGATGAAGGACGGCGTGATCGCCGACTTCAGCGTCTGCGAGAAGATGCTGCAGTACTTCATCAACAAGGTTCACGAAAACAGTTTCCTGCAGCCCAGCCCTCGTGTGCTGATTTGCGTTCCATGCAAGTCCACCCAGGTGGAGCGTCGTGCCATCCGTGAATCGGCCCTTGGCGCCGGTGCCCGTGAGGTGTTCCTGATCGAAGAACCGATGGCCGCTGCCATCGGCGCCGGCCTGCCGGTGGAAGAGGCCCGCGGTTCGATGGTGGTCGACATCGGTGGCGGCACCACCGAGATCGCGCTGATCTCTCTCAACGGTGTGGTCTATGCCGAATCCGTGCGTGTGGGCGGCGACCGCTTCGACGAAGCGATCATCACTTACGTGCGCCGCAACTACGGCAGCCTGATCGGCGAATCCACCGCCGAGCGCATCAAGCAGGAAATCGGCACGGCCTACCCGGGCGGTGAAGTCCGCGAAGTCGACGTTCGTGGCCGTAACCTGGCCGAAGGCGTTCCTCGCGCATTCACCCTGAACTCCAACGAAGTGCTGGAAGCGCTGCAGGAATCCCTGGCGACCATCGTCCAGGCGGTGAAGAGCGCCCTGGAGCAGTCGCCGCCGGAGCTGGCATCGGACATCGCCGAGCGCGGCCTGGTGCTGACCGGTGGTGGCGCGTTGCTGCGTGACCTCGACAAGTTGCTGGCCCAGGAAACCGGCCTGCCGGTGATCGTTGCCGAAGATCCACTGACCTGCGTTGCCCGTGGCGGTGGTCGCGCCCTGGAAATGATGGACAAGCACACCATGGACCTGCTCTCCAGCGAATAAGTCTCGCCGGGTCCATGTTGTTCGCTTCCGGGCAGCACTTTGCAGTGCTGCCCGTTGGCGTTTATCTTCTGTCATTCGTATCCAGGCCGGTTTGATGCCGTATGAATAAAGAGAACATTTGCCTGGGAGGAGCGGCCTATTAAACCGCTTTTTGCCAAGGGCCCCTCGTTGGGTGTGCGCCTGCTGGTGCTGGCCGTGCTATCGGTTGCGCTGATGGTGGTCGATGCCCGCTTCACACTGCTCAAGCCAGTGCGCAGCCAGATGTCGCTGGTCCTGATGGAATCCTATTGGATCACCGACCTGCCGCAACGGCTGTGGCAAGGTGTGGCCAGCCAGTTCGGCAGCCGGACCGAGCTGGTCGCCGAAAACGAAAAACTCAAGACCGAGAACCTGCTGTTGCAGGGACGCCTGCAGAAGCTGGCGGCCCTTACCGAGCAGAACGTGCGGCTGCGCGAGTTGCTCAACTCTTCCGCACTGGTCAACGAAAAGGTCGAAGTGGCCGAGTTGATCGGCATGGACCCCAACCCGTTTACCCACCGGATCGTCATCAACAAGGGTGAGCGCGACGGCGTGGTCCTCGGCCAGCCGGTGCTCGACGCCCGCGGCCTGATGGGCCAGGTGGTGGAGTTGATGCCCTACACGTCTCGCGTGCTGTTGTTGACCGATACCACCCACAGCATCCCCGTGCAGGTCAACCGCAACGGTCTGCGGGCGATTGCAAGCGGCACCGGCAACCCGGAACGCCTGGAGCTGCGGCACGTGGCTGACACTGCCGATATCAAGGAAGGCGACCTGCTGGTCAGTTCCGGCCTCGGCCAGCGCTTCCCGGCCGGATATCCGGTGGCGACGGTCAAGGAAGTGATCCATGACTCCGGCCAGCCATTCGCCATTGTCCGTGCGGTACCCACTGCCGCGCTGAACCGCAGCCGTTACCTGCTGCTGGTGTTCAGCGACAACCGCACGCCTGAGGAGCGCGCCAACGACGCTGCCGCGGCCCAGGAAGCCCAGGACCGGCAGGGCGGCGAAGCGGTTGTCCCCGGCGCTGGCGCACCCGTGCCGGCCGCAACGCCGAATCCGCCCGTGTCCACACCGGCTACGCCAGTAACCACACCGGCTGCTACCCCCGCTACCACGCCTGCCAGGTCGGCAACGCCCGCCGCGACACCGGCCAGGCCTGCAACGCATGCACCGGCCACTCATGCACCAGAGGCCCAACCGTCGCGCCCGGCTGCCAGAGTGCCCGCCGCCACGCCCGCCACCAGGGGAGCACGAGAAGAATGAGCAGTACCCACTTCGGTAACGGCTGGATGGTCTGGTTGACCTTCGCCCTGGGCCTGTTGCTCAGCGTTTCGCCGCTGCCGCAATTCATGGAGATCCTTCGCCCGTTGTGGCTGGCCTTGCTGCTGGCTTTCTGGGCATTGGCGCTGCCGCACAAGGTCGGCATGGTCACCGCCTGGTGTCTGGGGCTGGCCGAAGACGTGCTCTATGGAACGCTGCTGGGGCAGAACGCGCTGATCCTGACCTTGATTACCTTTCTGGTGCTGTCGCTACAGCAGCGCCTGCGGATGTTCCCGATGTGGCAACAATGCCTGGTGATCCTGGTGATATTCGGCCTGGCGCAATTGGTACAGCTATGGCTCAGCGCGCTGACCGGCAATCGCCAGCCAACCCTGGCACTGGTGCTGCCGGCCCTGGTCAGTGCCTTGCTCTGGCCTTGGGTCAGCTTCGGTTTGCGTGGCCTGCGTCTGCGTTTCAAGATCAACTGATTGGGTCGGGCTTGAGCGGGAGATGCATTGATGAAACCGCTTTACCTCGCTTCAGGCTCGCCGCGTCGGCGTGAGCTGCTCACGCAGATTGGCGTGTCCTTTACCGCCATCAGCGCGGACATTGACGAAACTCCCCTGAATCACGAAACCCCTTCGGCTTATGTCGAGCGCCTGGCACGCGGCAAGGCTGAGGCCGGGCGGCGGGCATTGCCGATCGACGACGGTGGTTGCGTGTTGGGCGCCGACACGGCGGTGGTGCTCGACGGGCAGATTCTCGGTAAACCACTGGACCAGAGCGATGCGCGCTCGATGCTGTTGGCTCTGTCCGGTCGCGACCATGAGGTGCTGACCGCCATTGCCGTGCTGGATGGCCAACGCTGCGAATCCCGGGTGGTCCGCAGTCGGGTGCGTTTTCGCCCTATCAGCGAAGAGGAAGCGGCGGCCTACTGGGCCAGCGGTGAACCTTTGGACAAGGCCGGTGGCTACGGCATCCAGGGGCTGGGTGCGGTATTCGTTGCCGGGCTGGAGGGCAGCTATTCTGCGGTAGTTGGCTTGCCGCTGTGCGAAACCGCGCAACTGCTGGAGCATTTCGGCATACCCTGTTGGCAAACCTTGAACGTGCGTTGAACGCCGCCTGACCAGATGCAGCCATTATCGTGAAAATGCCTGAACGAGACCCTGCCATGAGTGAAGAGATCCTGATCAACATCACGCCGATGGAATCGCGCGTGGCGGTGGTTGAAAACGGTGTGCTGCAAGAGGTTCATGTCGAGCGCACGCAAAAACGCGGCATTGTCGGCAACATCTACAAAGGCAAGGTGGTGCGGGTGTTGCCGGGCATGCAGGCGGCGTTCGTCGATATTGGCCTGGACCGTGCGGCGTTCATCCATGCCTCGGAGATTTCCATGCGCGAAGGGCCTGCCGTGGAGAGCATCGGCGCGCTGGTCCATGAGGGCCAGAGCCTGGTGGTGCAGGTCACCAAGGACCCCATCGGTTCCAAGGGCGCGCGCCTGACCACGCAACTGTCCATTCCGTCGCGATACCTGGTGTACATGCCACGCACCGCTCATGTCGGCATTTCCCTGAAGATCGAGGACGAGGCCGAGCGCGAACGCCTCAAGCAGGTGGTCAGCGATTGCGTGGAGAAGGAAGGGATCAAGGAGACCGGTGGTTTTATCCTGCGCACCGCGGCCGAAGGTGCCGGCGCCGATGAGATTCTCATGGACATCCGTTACCTGCGCAGGCTCTGGGACCAGATCGCCGCGCAGATCAAGACCATCGCCACCCCCAGCGTGATCTACGAGGACCTGGGCCTGGCGCTGCGCACGCTGCGGGACCTGGTCAGCCCCAAGATCGAGAAAATCCGCATCGACTCCCGGGAAACTTTCCAGAAAACCACGCAGTTCGTCGCCGAGCTGATGCCGGAAATCGCCGATCGCCTGGAACATTATCCAGGCGAGCGGCCGATTTTCGACCTGTACGGGGTCGAGGACGAAATCCAGAAGGCCCTGGAGCGCAAGGTGCCGCTCAAGTCCGGCGGCTACCTGGTGGTCGATCCGGCCGAGGCCATGAGCACCATCGACGTGAACACCGGGGCGTTCGTCGGCCATCGCAATCTCGAAGAAACCATCTTCAAGACCAATCTGGAAGCCGCCACGGCCATTGCTCGCCAACTGCGCCTGCGCAACCTGGGCGGGATCATCATCATCGACTTCATCGACATGGAGGACGAAGAGCATCAGCGTCAGGTGCTGCGAACCCTGGAAAAACAACTCGAACGCGACCACGCCAAGACCAACATCATCGGCATCACCGAATTGGGTCTGGTGCAGATGACCCGTAAACGCACCCGGGAAAGCCTCGAGCAGGTGCTCTGCGAGCCGTGCAGCGCCTGCCAGGGGCGGGGCAAGCTGAAGACCCCGGAAACCGTGTGTTACGAAATCTTCAGGGAAATTCTCCGGGAGGCGCGCGCCTACCAGGCCACTGGCTATAGAGTGTTGGCGAACCAGAAAGTGGTAGACCGCCTGCTCGATGAGGAGTCGGGTAATGTCGCGGAATTGGAGGCCTTTATCGGGCGTACGATTCGCTTCCAGGTAGAGACCATGTACTCCCAGGAACAATACGACGTTGTGCTGCTCTGAAGTGGCTCCTGAAGCGGTGGTCTCGCCGATTTGAATACCTTTGCCTGGGGAGTCCATTGACATGGAGCGTTTGACCCGCATTCTGGCCGTGCTGACCCGCTGGGGTTTGGGTCTGTGCGCGCTGCTGCTGGTACTGCTGGCGCTGTATGTCAGCCTGGGGCGGGAACTGGCGCCGCTGGTAGCCGAATACCGTACCGAGATCGAGCGCCGGGCCACCGAAACGCTGGGCATGCCGTTGCGGGTTGGAAGCCTTGAGGGCAAATGGAGTGGCCTGGCGCCGATTCTGCTGGCTCGCGACGTGATGATCGGCGATGGCGCCAATGCCATGCACCTGGACGAGGTGCGTGCCGTGCCCGACCTGTGGGCCAGCCTGCTGGCCCGCCAGGTACGCATCGCCCACCTGGAGCTCGGGGGCCTGAAGATCAGCCTCAAGGAAGGCGCCGACGGCAAGTGGGCCCTGGAAGGCCTGCCGGTCAAGGACGATCAACCGTTCGACCCGCAGCAATTGTTTGATCGCATGCAGATGGTCTCGAAGCTTTCGATCCTGGACAGCCAGGTGACTTTGCAGCCGCTGGATCAAGCACCGCTGACCCTGACCTATGTGGGCCTGAGTCTCAGGACCGGCGTCAGCCGCCAGCGCCTGGATGCGCGCCTGACCCTGCCCGACGGGCAACCGCTGGCAATCAACCTGCGCACCCGGATCCGCGCCGCCGATTGGAAGAACGGCCAGGCCGAAGCCTACCTGAGCCTGCCACAGAGCGACTGGTCGAAATGGCTGCCGAAGCGCCTGACCCGCGAATGGCATTTCTCCCAGGCCAAGGCCGGCGGCGAGTTCTGGCTGAGTTGGGGGAATGGCACGCTGCAAAGTGCCGCAGTGCGCCTGAATGCGCCGGACATCAGCGGCGCCTACGCCGAGCGCAAGCCGGTACAGATCCGTAACCTGGCACTCAACGGCTATTTCCAGCGCGGCAGCGACGGGTTCACCGCGACGTTCGATTCCCTGGCGATGAGCCTGGGGGAAACCCGCTGGGAATCGCGCTTGCAACTGCAGCAGAGTGCGGCCACCGAGAAGGCTGAAGAACTCTGGCATCTACAGGCCGATCGTCTCGACCTGACTCCGATTACGCCGCTGCTCAATGCCTTGGCGCCTTTGCCCGAGGGGGTCGCGACGGCCATCGACCGTCTCAGGTTCACTGGCGCGCTGCGCAACGTGTGGGTGGACTACCGGCCGCAGAATGCCGGTGATCGCAAGGTCAGCTTTGCCACCAACCTGGACACGGTGGGTTTCAATGCCTATCACGGTGCCCCCGCAGCGCGTAACGTCTCGGGCAGCCTCAGCGGCGATCTCGGCGGCGGCGAGCTGCGCATGGACAGCAAGGATTTTTCCCTGCACCTGGACCCGATCTTCGCCAAGCCCTGGCAATACCTGCAGGCCAATGCGCGGCTGACCTGGAAGCTCGACCAGCAAGGTTTCACCCTGATCGCGCCCTACCTGAAGGTGCTGGGGGAGGAGGGCCGGATTGCCGGCGATTTCCTGATCCGCCTGCATTTCGATCACAGCCAGGAAGACTACATGGACTTGCGGGTCGGCCTGGTGGACGGCGACGGGCGTTACACCGGCAAGTACCTGCCGGCGGTGCTGAGCCCGGCTCTGGATGAGTGGCTGCGCACGGCCATCGTCAAGGGGGCCGTGGATGAAGGGTTTTTCCAGTACCAGGGCTCGCTGAACCACGGCGCCGAGGACGCGGCCCGCAGCATCAGCCTGTTCTTCAAGGTGCATGACGCCGAACTGGCCTTCCAGCCGGGCTGGCCTTCGGTTGGCAAGGTCAGCGGCGATGTCTTCGTCGAAGACAGCGGCGTGCGCATCTTCGCCAGCCAGGGACAATTGCTGGACACCCAGGTCAAGGACGTGGCGGTGAACATTCCCCATGCCCCGAATGGGCAGCATTCCCATCTGCTGCTGGAGGGCGGGTTCGCCGGGGGGCTGGGGGACGGGCTGAAAATCCTGCAGACGGCGCCCATCGGCACGGCTGAGACATTCGCCGGCTGGGAAGGCGAAGGCGGCCTGCAAGGTTCTGTGAAACTCGATATTCCCTTGGCCAAGGGAGACCCACCGAAGATCCTGGTGGACTTCAGCACCGACAACGCCCGGCTCAAGCTCAGCGATCCGGTGCTGGAGCTGACTCAGCTCAAGGGCGATTTCCGCTTCGACAGCAGTAAGGGGCTGAGCGGCAAGAACATCGCCACCCGGGCGTTCGACCGACCTTTGACCGCGCAGATCTTTGCCGATGGCCGTGCCGGTGCGCTCAATACCCGGGTGGTGGCGTCCGGGCGTCTGGAGGTCAAAAAACTCACCGACTGGCTGAACGTTACCCAGCCGTTGCCTGTTTCCGGGGTCGTTCCTTACCAATTGCAGGTGATACTCGACGGCGCCGACAGCCAGTTGTCGGTCAGTTCCAACCTCAAGGGCGTGGCGGTGGACCTGCCGGCGCCCTTCGGCATGACGGCCGACACCGGGCGAGACACGGTGTTCCGCATGACGCTGCAGGGGCCGGAGCGGCGTTACTGGGTCAATTATGGCGACCTCGCCAGCTTCACTTACGCAGCGCCGGGCGGGAAGCCGGCCGATGGTCGCGGCGAGCTGTTGCTCGGGGGCGGCGATGCTGTCTTGCCGGGAGCCAAAGGGGTGCGGCTGCGTGGGACACTGTCGGAACTGGATGTCGGGCCGTGGCAGGACCTGCTGAACAAGTACGCCGGACAGGACCCGAGCGGCAGCGCCAAGCAACTGCTCAGCGGTGTCGATCTGAAGGTGGGCAAGCTCACGGCCATGGGAACGACCCTGGACCAGGCCTCGGTGCAGCTCGACCGTAAGCCGGATGCCTGGGCCCTGGGTCTCGACAGCCAGCAGGCCAAGGGCAGCGCCAGCCTCCCGGATGCGAAAAGCACTCCGATCGGGATCAAGCTCGATTACGTTCGCCTGCCGGCCGCGGACCCGACGGTGCAAGCCGATGAGAACGCGCCGGATCCGCTGGCATCGGTGGACCCGACCCGGATCCCGGCCATGGATATCGCGATTGCCCAATTGTTCCAGGGACCGGATCTGATCGGTGCCTGGTCGTTGAAGGTGCGTCCGACCAGCAAGGGCATTGCGCTGAATAATCTGGACATGGGTCTCAAGGGCATGGTGTTGCAGGGCAGTGGCGGCTGGGAAGGCGTGCCCGGTTCCACCCGCAGCTGGTACAAGGGGCGTATCGGCGGCAAGAACCTGGCTGATGTGCTCAAGGGCTGGGGATTCGCCCCAAGCGTGACCAGCCAGGACTTCCACCTGGACGTCGACGGCAATTGGCCTGGCTCACCGGCGTGGGTCGCGACCAAGCGCTTTTCCGGCAGCCTCGATGCGTCGTTGAGCAAGGGCCAGTTCGTCGAGGTCGAGGGCAGCGCCCAGGCGTTGCGGGTGTTCGGCCTGTTGAACTTCAACTCCATCGGCCGACGGCTGCGGCTGGACTTCTCCGACCTGTTCGGCAAAGGCCTGAGCTACGATCGCGTCAAGGGGCTGTTGGTGGCGAGCAATGGCGTCTACGTGACCCGTGAACCCATTACCCTGACGGGGCCTTCGAGCAACCTGGAACTCAACGGGACATTGGACATGGTGGCTGACCGGGTCGACGCCAAGTTGCAGGTGACATTGCCGGTGACCAACAACCTGCCGATTGCCGCGCTGATTGTCGGCGCACCGGCGGTTGGCGGTGCGCTGTTTTTGATCGACAAGCTGATCGGCGACCGCGTGGCGCGTTTTGCCAGCGTAAGATACGACGTCAAGGGGCCGTGGAAAGAGCCGAAGATCACTTTCGACAAACCGTTCTGATAGACAACGCCAACTTCTGTGGGAGCGGGCTTGCTCGCGAATGCGTCGGCACATTCAACATTGTTCTGAGAGATGCACCGCTTTCGCGAGTAAGCCTGCTCCCACAAGGTGAGCGATGCAACAGATGAGGAAGCACCATGCCAGTCGCAGTAATCCAAATGGTCAGCCAAAGCGATGTACTCGCCAACCTGGCCCGGGCCCGTGTGCTGTTGGAGCAGGCCGCCGCTGGCGGTGCTCGGCTGGCGGTGTTGCCGGAAAACTTCGCGGCGATGGGACGGCGGGACGTGGCCGACATCGGTCGTGCCGAAGCCATCGGTCAGGGACCGATCCTGCCCTGGTTGAAACAGACTGCCCGTGACCTCAGGTTATGGATTGTGGCCGGCACGTTGCCCCTGCCGCCGGTGGACCGGCCCGAGGCCAAGGCCCATGCCTGCTCGCTGCTGGTGGACGATCAGGGCCAGATCGTGGCGCGGTACGACAAGCTGCACCTGTTCGACGTGGATGTGGCCGACAATCGTGGGCGCTACCGCGAGTCTGATGACTATGCTTATGGCGGTAACGTGGTAGTTGCCGATACGCCGGTGGGCAAGGTCGGCCTGACGGTCTGCTATGACTTGCGTTTTCCGGAGCTGTACAGCGAGCTGCGGGCTGCCGGCGCCGAGTTGATCACGGCGCCCTCGGCGTTCACCGCCGTCACCGGTGCGGCTCATTGGGAGGTGCTGATTCGCGCCCGGGCCATCGAAACCCAGTGTTATGTGCTGGCGGCCGCCCAAGGGGGCGTGCATCCGGGGCCTCGGGAGACCTTTGGTCATGCGGCCATTGTCGACCCGTGGGGGCGAGTGCTGGCGCAACAGGATCAAGGCGAAGGCGTGCTGCTGGCCGAGCGCGACAGCAGCGAACAGGCGTCCATCCGGGCGCGCATGCCGGTGGCCAGCCATCGGCGCTTTTTCTCGCAGGGCGCTCGACAGCGACCTGTCCAAGACGACGAATTCAAGGCGTAAAACATATGAGCGGGTTGTTGTCCTCAGTCAGTGAACACCTTCTAGCCCCCGGCGGCGTGACCCTCGAAAGCCTGCAAGGCGTGCTGGGCGACCTGGCCGGTCCGGGTATCGACGCGGCCGACCTGTATTTCCAGGGTCAGATTTCCGAATCCTGGTCCCTGGAAGACGGCATCGTCAAGGAAGGCAGTTTCAACCTTGACCAGGGCGTGGGCGTGCGTGCCCAGTCCGGCGAGAAAACCGGCTTTGCCTACAGCAATGCCATTACCCTCGAAGCCCTAGGGGCTGCGGTCCGTGCGGCGCGTTCGATTTCCCGGGCCGGGCAGAACGGCACGGTGCAGGCCTTCAGCAGGCAGGATGTCGCGCAGTTGTATGCGCCGGATAATCCGCTGGAAGTCATGAGCCGGGCCGAGAAGGTCGAACTGCTCAAGCGCATCGACGTCGCCACGCGGGCCCTCGATCCACGCATCCAACAGGTATCCGTGAGCATGGCCGGTGTCTGGGAACGCATCCTGGTGGCTTCCACCGACGGCGGCCTGGCGGCGGATGTTCGGCCGCTGGTGCGCTTCAACGTCAGCGTGATCGTCGAGCAGAACGGTCGCCGCGAGCGCGGTGGTCACGGCGGAGGCGGGCGTACCGACTACCGCTATTTCCTCAGCGAAGACCGCGCCATGGGTTATGCCCGGGAGGCCCTGCGCCAGGCGCTGGTCAACCTGGAGGCCATTCCTGCGCCGGCTGGCACGTTGCCGGTGGTGCTGGGGTCCGGTTGGTCCGGCGTGCTGCTGCACGAAGCGGTGGGGCATGGCCTGGAGGGCGATTTCAACCGCAAGGGCAGTTCAGCCTACAGCGGGCGCATGGGCGAAATGGTCGCTTCGAAACTCTGCACCATTGTCGACGATGGCACCTTGGCCGGGCGGCGCGGCTCGCTGAGCGTCGACGACGAGGGCACCCCGACCGAGTGCACCACGCTGATCGAGAACGGGGTGCTCAAGGGCTACATGCAGGACAAGCTCAACGCCCGGCTGATGGGCGTGGCCCGTACCGGCAACGGCCGCCGTGAGTCTTATGCGCACCTGCCGATGCCGCGCATGACCAACACCTACATGCTGGGCGGTCAAAGCGATCCGGCGGAAATTATCGCTTCGGTGAAAAAAGGCATCTACTGCGCCAACCTCGGCGGCGGTCAGGTGGACATCACCAGCGGCAAATTCGTGTTCTCCACCAGCGAGGCCTACCTGATCGAGGACGGCAAGATCACCGCGCCGGTCAAGGGCGCCACGCTGATCGGTAACGGACCGGAGGCCATGAGCAAGGTGTCGATGGTCGGCAACGACCTGGCCCTGGACAGCGGTGTAGGGACGTGCGGCAAGGACGGGCAGTCGGTGCCGGTGGGTGTCGGTCAGCCGACCCTGAAGATCGATGCGATTACCGTGGGTGGCACGGGCGCATGACAGGAACAGCGGGTGGAGTACGAGCCTCCACCCGCGGACATCACTCAGCGCAGGCCGCGTTGAGTCTCGTCCAGCTCACGGATGTACTTGAAGATTTTACGGCTCGAAGCCGGTGGCTTGTTCTGCGCGACTTCGTGCTGAGCCTGACGGATCAGCGAGCGCAGCTGCTGGCGATCGGCCTCGGGGTAGTCGACGACGAATTTTTCCAGGGTGCCGTCGTCGCCTGCGATCAAGCGATCGCGCCAGCGTTCCAGGTTATGGAAGCGTTCGTTGTACTGCCGGGTGGAGGCGTCGAGTTGATCGAGCAGGACCAGGATGGCGTCAGTGTCCTGATCACGCATCAGTTTGCCGATGAACTGCAGGTGCCGTTTACGCGCGATGTTCGCGGTGTGCTTGGGCGCATCGGCCAGAGCCCGGCGCAAGGCGTCGGTCAAGGGCAATTTGGCCAGCAAGTCAGGCTTGAGTGTTGTCAGGCGCTCGCCGAGGTCAACCAGAGCATGCAGCTCGCGTTTGACCTGGGATTTGCTTTTTTCACCCTCGTAGAGGGAGTCGTCGTAAGAATCAACCATGGGGGCAGTCCGCAAAGAAACGCCGCCATGATAACCAGTCGGGGGCCGCTTGTCCGGCCCGGTCGCTCGAAGGCCTTACCGAAAGCAGAATTTGAGTGGAGAAAGCCATGAGTGCAGTTCAGAGCGTCGGCCCGCAAGCATTGCCGGCACTGCAAGAGCAGGTCGAGCAGATCCTTGCCGAAGCCAAACGGCAGGGCGCCAGTGCCTGTGAGGTGGCGGTGTCCCTGGAGCAGGGTCTGTCGACGTCGGTACGCCAGCGTGAGGTGGAAACCGTCGAGTTCAATCGCGACCAGGGGTTCGGCATCACCTTGTACGTCGGCCAACGCAAGGGCTCGGCCAGCACATCGGCCAGCGGCCCGGACGCGATTCGCGAAACCGTCGCCGCGGCACTGGCGATTGCCCAGCACACCTCCGAAGACGAAGCTTCGGGCTTGGCCGATGCCGCCCTGATGTGTAAGGAGACGCGGGATTTCGATCTGTTCCACGCCTGGGATATCACTCCCGAGCAGGCCATCGAGCAGGCGTTGCGTTGTGAAGCGGCAGCATTCGATACCGATCCGCGGATCAAGAATGCCGACGGCACGACGCTCAATACCCATCAGGGTTGCCGGGTGTACGGTAACAGCCAGGGCTTCATCGGCGGCTATGCCTCGACCCGTCACAGCCTCAGTTGCGTGATGATTGCCGAGGCCAATGGCCAGATGCAGCGTGATTACTGGTACGACGTGAACCGCCAGGGCAGTCTGCTGGCGGATCCGCTGGTGATTGGTCGCAAAGCCGCGCAACGTGCGGCCAGTCGGCTGGGCGCGCGACCGGTGCCGACCTGTGAAGTGCCGGTGCTGTTTGCCGCCGAGCTGGCCGGTGGTTTGTTCGGCAGCTTCCTGTCGGCGGTGTCCGGCGGCAACCTGTATCGCAAGTCCTCGTTCCTCGAAGGCGCCCTGGGTCAGAAACTGTTCCCGGAGTGGATGACCATCGACGAACGCCCGCACTTGATGCAGGCCATGGGCAGTTCGGCTTTCGACGGTGATGGCCTGGCCACGTATGCCAAGCCGTTCGTGGAGAGGGGGGAGCTGGTGTCCTACATCCTCGGCACCTATTCGGGCCGCAAACTCGGCATGCCGAGCACCGCCAATGCCGGTGGCGTGCACAACCTGTTCGTGACCCATGGCGAAGAGGACCAGGTGGCCTTGCTGCGGCGGATGGGCCGGGGCCTGCTGGTGACGGAACTGATGGGCCACGGCCTGAACATGGTCACCGGCGACTATTCCCGTGGCGCGGCCGGCTTCTGGGTCGAAAACGGCGAGATCCAGTTCCCGGTCCAGGAAGTGACCATTGCTGGCAACATGCGCGATATGTTCAAGCAGATCGTGGCTGTGGGGAATGACCTGGAGCTGCGCAGCAACATCCGCACCGGTTCGGTGTTGATCGAGCGGATGATGGTGGCGGGTAGCTGAGGCCAAGGGCATGAAAAAGGCGCGTCATTTCTGAATGACGCGCCTTTTTTGCGTACGTAGAACCCAGGGGGTATCCCCTTGCCACAAAAGCCAGTCTCAAGTCGACTTGGCCGAGGGCTTACTCGCCCTCATCAAAATAATTCTTGATCAACGCCTCCAGCGCATCCATTGCTTCCTGCGCTTTGTCCCCTTCCGTTACCAGGTGGATCGTGGTGCCTTTGCCGGCAGCCAGCATCATCATCGCCATGATGCTTTTACCGTCGATCATGGTGTTAGGGTCAGGTGTGCGACCGACGCGGATGGTAGTGTCCTTGAACTGGCCCGCAACCCCGACGAATTTGGCTGAAGCCCGGGCGTGCAAGCCCAACTTGTTGATGATTTCAATTTCCCGAGCAGGCATCGCGATGTGGATCCTTTAGCTGAGGTCGCGGTGGCGAACCTGGACGTTCTTCAGGGATTGTTGGAGGAGTTGGCCCAGGCGCTCGGTCAGGTAGACGGAGCGATGATGACCACCGGTACAGCCGATGGCAATCGTGACATAGGCGCGGTTGCTGGCGGCAAACCGGGGCAGCCATTTGAGCAGGTAGCCGGAGATGTCCTGGAACATTTCCTCGACATCTGGTTGGGCAGCCAGGTAGTCGATCACCGGCTGGTCGAGCCCGGATTGCTCGCGCAGCTCCGGTTTCCAATAAGGGTTGGGCAGGCAACGCACATCGAACACCAGGTCGGCGTCTACCGGCATGCCACGCTTGAAGCCGAACGACTCCACCAGGAACGCCGTGCCTGGCTCCGGCTGGTTCAACAGACGCAACTTGATGGTGTCGCGCAGCTGATACAGATTCAGGTTCGTGGTGTTGACCTTCAGGTCTGCCAGGTCAGCGATCGGCCCGAGCAACTGGCTTTCGTCTTCGATAGCTTCGGCCAGGGAGCGGTTGGCATTGCTCAGCGGGTGGCGCCGTCGGGTCTCGGAGAAACGCTTGAGCAGCGTTTCATCATCGGCATCCAGGTACAGCACATCGCATTGGATATGCCGGTTGCGCACTTCCTCGAGCAGTTCGGGAAAGCGTGACAGGTGGCTCGGCAGGTTGCGTGCATCGATGGAAACCGCCACCAGCGGTTGCGCCAGCTCGGTGTGAATCAGCGCCCGTTCGGCCAACTCCGGCAGCAGGCCCGCCGGCAGGTTGTCGATGCAATAGTAGCCGCTGTCCTCAAGCACATTGAGTGCCGTGCTTTTACCGGAGCCGGAGCGACCGCTGACGATGATCAGGCGCATGATTAATGACCGTTCTGCTCGTCCAGGACTACCTGATACAAGTCTTCGTTGCTCTTTGCGCTGCGCAGTCTTTCGCGCACTTCCTTGCGGTCCAGCATGCTGGCGATCTGGCGCAGCAGCTCAAGATGCGCATCGGTCGCGGCTTCCGGAACCAGCAGTACGAACAGCAGGTCGACCGGTTCGCCGTCGATGGCGTCGAAATCAATGGCGGCTTCAAGGTGCACCAGTGCACTGATCGGGGCGGTACAACCCTTGAGGCGGCAGTGGGGAATGGCGATGCCGTTGCCAAAACCGGTGGAACCGAGTTTTTCACGGGCAATCAGGGCCTCGAAGACGTCCTGCATTTCCAGACCTTCGACGTCAAGGTGGATCAGGTCGGCGATTTGTTCGAGGGCTTTCTTTTTACTGCCTCCCAGCACGTTCACCTTGGAACGGCTGGGGGTCAGGATGGTTTCTAGTCGGATCATGGATTGGGGGGGTTAACGACCGGTAGCGCCCTGGAGGAGGCTCTGGGTCTTTTCCTTATGCTTTTTGAGTTGGCGATCCAGCTTGTCGGTCAGCAGGTCAATCGCGGCATACATGTCTGTGTGCTCCGCATTGGCAACCACCTCTCCGCCGGGAATATGCAACGTGGCTTCGATTTTCTGCAGCAGCTTCTCGACGTTCATCGTGACCTGCACGTTGGTGATCTTGTCGAAATGCCTTTCCAATCGGTCGAGTTTTTCGCCGATGTAGGTACGCAGGGGTTCGGTCACTTCCAGTTGGTGTCCACTGATGTTGACTTGCATACAGCTTCTCCTTCGTTGCCAGTGCATAAAGCGGCAGGCAGAAATGCCTGCCACTGGAACGCTGTGGCGTGGCCTTGTTACATCAACCGCTTGCGTTCACTCGAAGGCGCGATCCCGAGGGATTCACGATACTTGGCGACGGTACGGCGGGCCACCTGAATGCCTTGTGCCTCCAGTAAACCAGCGATCTTGCTGTCACTCAACGGCTTTTTCTGATTTTCCGCGGCCACCAGTTTCTTGATGATCGCGCGGATGGCCGTGGAAGAGCATTCGCCGCCTTCGGAGGTGCTGACGTGGCTGGAGAAAAAATATTTCAATTCGTAGATACCCCGTGGGGTATGCATGAATTTCTGCGTGGTCACCCGGGAGATTGTCGACTCGTGCATGCCCACCGCCTCGGCAATGTCATGCAGGACCAACGGTTTCATCGCTTCGTCGCCATAGTCCAGGAAGCCCCGTTGATGCTCGACGATCTGGGTGGCGACCTTCATCAGGGTTTCGTTGCGACTCTGCAGGCTCTTGATGAACCAGCGCGCTTCCTGCAACTGGTTGCGCATGAAGGTGTTGTCGGCGCTGGTGTCGGCGCGTCTTACAAAGCCCGCATATTGGGCGTTGACCCGTAGCTTGGGGACCGATTCCTGGTTCAGTTCCACCAGCCAGCGATCGTTGTGCTTGCGCACGATCACGTCCGGAACCACGTACTCGGGTTCGGTGGCCTCGATCTGTGAGCCAGGGCGCGGGTTGAGGCTCTGGACCAGTTCGATCACCTGGCGCAGTTCATCTTCCTTGAGCTTCATACGGCGCATCAGCTGGCTATAGTCGCGGCCGCCGAGCAGGTCGATATAGTCGGTGACCAGTCGCTTGGCTTCGGCCAGCCACGGTGTCTTGGCTGGCAGCTGGCGCAGTTGCAGCAGCAGGCACTCACCCAGGTTGCGGGCGCCGATGCCGGCCGGCTCGAACTGTTGGATACGGTGCAGGACGGCTTCGATCTCGTCCAGCTCGATGTCCAGCTCCGGATCGAAGGCTTCGAGGATTTCCTCGAGGGTTTCGTCCAGGTAGCCCTGGTTGTTGATGCAGTCGATGAGTGTCACGGCGATCAGGCGATCGGTATCGGACATCGGTGCCAGGTTCAGTTGCCACAGGAGGTGGCTTTGCAGGCTTTCACCGGCAGAGGTACGCGTGGTGAAGTCCCACTCGTCATCGTCGCTGCTCGGCAGGCTGCTGGCACTGGTCTGGTAGACGTCTTCCCAGGCCGTGTCCACGGGCAGGTCGTTGGGGATGCGTTCGTTCCATTCGCCATCCTCGAGGTTATCCACCGTCGGGGCGGCTTCTTCCTGGTAGGAGGTTTCCTGAATCTCGGTATTGGGTTTCTGCTCGACGTTGTCGGCCAGTGGATCGGTGTTGTCGAAGTCGTCGCCTTCTTCCTGGCGTTCGAGCATCGGATTGGATTCTAGGGCCTCCTGGATTTCCTGTTGAAGGTCCAGGGTCGACAATTGGAGCAGGCGGATGGCCTGTTGCAGCTGCGGTGTCATCGTCAGCTGCTGGCCCATTCTCAAGACTAGCGATGGTTTCATGGCAGGGGCTTAACACCTTATTCGCCGGCGCACATGCGCCATCCACTACAAGGGCGCCGAAGCGCCAAACCTTAAGCAAATTATATGCCTGAAACCGAGGTGTTTGCCTAGGGGTAGCTCTCAATTAGTTTCCCGATGATAGGGGATTCACTGAGAGCGTCCCGAGGCGCTGCCGGGTTGAATCGACGGCGCCGGTACAGCTTGCCAGGCACTTCGCGCTTACAGGCGGAACTCATGGCCCAGATACACTTCCTTGACCAGTTCGTTGGCCAGGATGGTGGCGGAGTCACCTTCAGCGATCAATTGACCGTCATTGACGATATAGGCGGTTTCGCAGATGTCCAGCGTCTCGCGTACGTTGTGGTCGGTGATCAGCACGCCGATCCCCTTGGCCTTGAGATGGTGGATGATCTGTTTGATGTCGCCCACCGAAATCGGGTCCACGCCGGCGAATGGTTCGTCGAGCAGGATGAATTTCGGTGCAGTGGCCAGGGCGCGGGCAATTTCCACCCGGCGCCGTTCGCCGCCGGACAAGCTCATGCCCAGGTTGTCGCGGATGTGGCTGATGTGAAATTCCTGCAACAGGCTTTCCAGTTCCTGGCGACGACCGGCCTTGTCGAGTTCCTTGCGGGTTTCGAGGATCGCCATGATGTTGTCGGCGACCGACAGTTTGCGAAAGATCGACGCTTCCTGTGGAAGGTAGCCGATGCCGGCCTTTGCCCGGCCATGCATCGGCTGGTGGCTGACGTCCAGCTCATCGATCAGGACGCGGCCCTGATCGGCCTGGACCAGGCCGACGATCATGTAGAAACAGGTGGTCTTGCCCGCGCCGTTGGGGCCGAGGAGGCCGACGATCTGGCCGCTGTCGATGGACAGGCTGACATCACGCACGACCTGACGGCCCTTGTAGCTCTTGGCCAGGTGCTGAGCTTTCAGAGTTGCCATTACTGGGCCTTTTGCTCGGTTTTCTTTTTCGGCTGGATCACCATATCGATCCGCGGACGCTGCTCGGTCACCTTGCTGCCGGTGGCGCGGCCGGCGCTGGCGAGTTTCTTGTTGGTGTCGTAGACGATTTTCTCGCCCTGGGTGACGTTGTTGTCCTTGTCGACGACCTTGGCACGGTCGATCAGGACCACGCGATCCTGGGAGGCGTGGTATTGGATGGTCACCCCGTAGCCCTGCACGGGCTTGGTGTCGCCGGCCGTTTGCAGCTGCTCGAAATAAGCCAGGTTGCCCACCGAGGTCACCACGTCGATATCGCCGGACTGGGTGCGGGTGATGGTCACGGTATTGCCGGTGACCTTCATCGAGCCCTGGGTGATGATCACGTCGCCCTTGTAGGTGGCGATACCGTTCTTGTCGTCCAATTGGGCGTCGTCGGCCTGGATACGGATAGGCTGGTCGCGGTCATTGGGAAGAGACCAGGCGCTCGCGCTTCCCAGTGCTGCGCCCAGACTGAGCAAAATAGGGAGGGTTTTAGCGAGCTTCATACTGTCCTCTTACGTTCGATAGCAGGTGTATCCTGCTTTCCTTCAGATACGCTTTCATTCCTGTGCCGGTCGATACACCACCGGCGCCGTCGATTCTAACGGGTTGCTCGGTCTGCGCATATTGTTGTTGCGGGAACACGGTCATGCGAGTGCTGGTGATGATGGTCGTGCGATTCTTCTCGTCGGTTCGCGCGACGCGCACCGAGTCGATCAGTTCCACTTCGGTACCGCCGGAATTGACTTCGGCGCGCTTGCTCTGCACGTGCCAGGGGAACGCCGTGCCACGGAACATGTTCAGGTCCGGATTGGCGACCAGGGTAATGTCGGTGGCCTTGACGTGATCGACCTTGTCTGACGTCATTTCGTACTGCACCTTGCCATCAGGCAAGTATTGCAGTGTATGCGTGTTGGTCGCATACCAGTCGATATCGTTCGCCTCGACCTGGACGGCGGGGCGATCGAGAAAGCGTTCGGGGCTGATGTTCCAGTAGCCCACCGCCGCGAAAATCGCCGCGATGCACGCGAACAGCAGGATGGTGCGAATCTTCTTGCTCAGCATAGATGGCTCACAGGTACGCGGCGTTGGCCGCTTCGAGGCGGCCCTGGGCGCGCAGGATCAGTTCGCAGAATTCACGGGCCGCGCCTTCGCCGCCCCGTGCGGTAGTGACGCCATGGGCGTGTTCGCGAACGAAACCGGCCGCATTGGCCACTGCCATGCCCAGGCCAACCCGGCGAATCACCGGCAGGTCTGGCAGATCGTCACCCAGGTAGGCGACCTGTTCATAGCTCAGGTTGAGTTGGCCCAGGAGCTCGTCCAGAACCACCAGTTTATCCTCGCGCCCCTGATAAAGGTGGGGAATGCCGAGGTTCTTCGCGCGCCGCTCGACCACCGGGGTCTTGCGGCCGCTGATGATAGCCGTCTGCACACCGGCGGCCATCAGCATCTTGATGCCTTGGCCGTCGAGGGTATTGAAGGTCTTGAACTCGCTGCCGTCCTCGAGGAAATACAGGCGTCCGTCGGTCAGCACGCCGTCCACGTCGAACACGGCCAGCTTGATGTCCTTACCGCGTTGCAGCAGGTCTGTGTTCATTTACATGACTCCCGCACGCAGCAAGTCGTGCATGTTCAGGGCACCCACCGGGCGGTCTTCGGCGTCGACCACCACCAGGGCGCTGATCTTGTGGTCTTCCATGATTTTCAGGGCTTCGGCGGCGAGCATTTCTGCGCGGGCCGTCTTGCCGTGGGGTGTCATGACCTGGTCGATGGTGGCGCTGTGTACATCGATGGTGCGGTCCAGGGTGCGACGCAGGTCGCCGTCGGTGAAGATCCCGGCGAGCTTGCCGTCGGCCTCGAGGATCACTGTCATGCCCAGGCCTTTGCGGGTCATTTCCATGAGCGCGTCCTTGAGCAGCGTGCCGCGTTGTACCTGGGGCAGCTCTTCACCAGCGTGCATCACGTTTTCGACCTTCAGCAGCAGGCGGCGACCCAGGGCTCCACCGGGGTGGGAGAAGGCAAAATCTTCCGCGGTGAACCCCCTGGCTTCCAGCAGAGCCACGGCCAGTGCATCGCCCATGACCAGGGCCGCAGTGGTGGACGAGGTCGGTGCCAGGTTCAGCGGGCAGGCTTCGTGTTCTACATGAACGTTGAGGTTCACTTCGGCGGCCTTGGCCAGCGGCGAATCCGGGTTCCCGGTGAGGCTGATCAGCCGGATGCCCAGACGCTTGATCAGCGGCAGCAGCGTAATGATTTCATTGGTGGAGCCGGAGTTGGACAGCGCCAGGATGATGTCATCCCGGGTGATCATGCCCATGTCACCGTGGCTGGCTTCGGCCGGGTGGACGAAGAATGCCGTGGTGCCCGTGCTGGCCAGGGTTGCGGCGATCTTGTTGCCGACGTGCCCGGACTTGCCCATGCCAACCACGACGACTCGGCCTTTGCTGGTCAGAATCATCTCGCAGGCGCGTACGAAATCAGCGTCGATGCGGGGCAGCAAGCCTTGCACGGCTTCGAGCTCTAGGCGGATGGTACGTTGTGCCGATTGGATCAGATCGCTGGATTGGCTCATGTCAGAAATCGTATAGCCCGATGAAAAGGCGGCGATTATAACGGCAATGAACAATTCCCTCACGCTAGTTCGTCATGCTTCGTGCAAACACCTCGCCGGGTTTGAATAAAATGTACTCATTTACCTTAAGCCAGGCTTAACCGGGCAGGGGTGGCCCTTGGGCGCGTGGCCGTTGCAGTGATATAGTTCGCCGCCGGTCCGGATGCCCGGCGGTCGCGACGTTTATCGGCTGGCCAGGGCATTCGGATGTGAGGCTGCATCGCAAGGAGTTTAGATGAGTGCCGACAACGCCTACGCGGTCGAGCTGAAGGGGCTGTCCTTCAAGCGAGGGACGCGCAGCATTTTCAATGACATCGATATTCGCATTCCGCGCGGCAAGGTGACCGGCATCATGGGGCCTTCCGGGTGCGGCAAGACCACGCTGCTGCGCCTGATGGGCGCGCAGTTGCGCCCCAGTGCCGGTGAAGTCTGGGTCAATGGCCAGAATCTTCCCAAGCTGTCGCGCAGCGACCTGTTCGATGCGCGCAAACACATGGGCGTGCTGTTCCAGAGTGGCGCGCTGTTCACCGATCTCGACGTGTTCGAGAACGTGGCGTTCCCGCTGCGGGTCCATACCGACCTGCCGGAAGAGATGATCCGTGACATTGTCCTGCTCAAATTGCAGGCGGTCGGGCTGCGTGGCGCCCTCGATCTGATGCCGGACGAGCTGTCCGGCGGCATGAAGCGCCGGGTCGCACTGGCGCGGGCGATTGCCCTCGATCCGAAAATCCTCATGTACGACGAGCCCTTCGTCGGGCAGGACCCGATCGCCATGGGCGTGTTGGTGCGCCTGATACGCCTGCTCAACGATGCGCTGGGCATCACTAGCATCGTGGTGTCCCACGACCTGGCCGAAACCGCCAGCATCGCGGACTACATCTATGTGGTCGGCGATGGCCAGGTATTGGGGCAGGGTACGCCCCAGGAATTGAAGGCTTCGGACAACCCGCGCATTCGCCAATTCATGAAGGGTGATCCGGACGGTCCGGTGGCGTTCCATTTTCCAGCCACGGATTACCGTACCGATCTGTTGGGGAAGCGCTGATGCGCAAGAAATCATTGATAGAAAGAATTCGCCTGTTCGGCCGTTCCGGCATCGACGTGCTGGCGGTACTGGGCCGTTCCACACTGTTCCTGGCCCATGCGTTGCTGGGGCGCAACTCCACGGGTGGCGGTTTTGGCCTGCTGGTCAAGCAACTGCATTCGGTGGGGGTGATGTCCCTGGTGATCATCGTGGTGTCCGGGATCTTCATCGGCATGGTGCTGGCGTTGCAGGGGTTCAACATCCTGTCCAGCTACGGTTCGGAGCAGGCGGTCGGGCAGATGGTCTCCCTGACGCTGTTGCGTGAACTCGGCCCGGTGGTGACCGCGTTACTGTTCGCCGGGCGTGCCGGTTCGGCGCTGACGGCCGAAATCGGTAACATGAAGTCCACCGAGCAGTTGTCCAGCCTGGAAATGATCGGCGTAGACCCGCTCAAGTACATTATTGCCCCGCGCCTGTGGGCCGGCTTCATTTCCCTGCCGGTGCTGGCGATTATCTTCAGCGTCGTCGGGATCTGGGGTGGTTCATGGGTGGCCGTCGACTGGCTGGGCGTCTATGAAGGTTCGTACTGGTCCAACATGCAAAACAGCGTCGACTTTCTCGACGATGTGCTCAACGGCGTCATCAAGAGCGCCGTATTCGCGTTCGTGGTGACCTGGATCGCCGTGTTTCAAGGCTATGACTGCGAGCCCACGTCTGAGGGGATCAGCCGTGCCACAACCAAGACCGTGGTGTACGCCTCGTTGGCGGTTCTGGGCCTTGACTTTATTCTGACCGCCTTGATGTTTGGAGATTTCTGATGCAAAACCGCACCCTGGAAATCGGTGTCGGCCTTTTCCTGCTGGCCGGCATCCTGGCTTTGTTGCTGCTGGCCCTGCGCGTCAGCGGCCTGGCGCCGACCGCGAATACCGATACTTATAAACTTTATGCTTATTTTGACAATATCGCCGGTTTGACGGTCAGAGCCAAGGTGACCATGGCCGGTGTCACCATCGGCAAGGTCACGGCAATCGATCTGGATCGCGACAGTTTCACCGGACGGGTGACGCTGCAGCTGGAAAAGCGCGTGGATAACCTGCCGACCGATTCCACTGCATCTATCCTTACGGCGGGCCTGCTGGGTGAGAAATACATCGGTATCAGCGTAGGCGGGGAAGAAACCCTGCTCAAGGACGGTGGGACCATCCATGACACGCAGTCGTCGCTGGTGCTCGAGGACCTGATCGGGAAATTCCTGCTCAATACCGTTAGCAAAGACGCCAAATGAGGAGCCTTTCGATGATCTCTATCTTGCGACGCAGCCTGTTGGTCCTGCTGGCAGCCCTGCCGCTGATGACCAATGCCCTGGCGGCGCCTTCCGCCCACGACATCATCCAGGACACCACGACCCGGTTGTTGGCAGACCTTGCTGCCAACAAGGAGAAATACAAGCAGGATCCGGGCGCGTTCTATGACGCGCTGAACGGCATTGTCGGTCCGGTGGTGGACGCCGATGGCATCTCCCGCAGCATCATGACGGTCAAGTACTCGCGTAAGGCAACCCCTGCGCAGATGACCCGCTTCCAGGAAAACTTCAAGCGCAGCCTGATGCAGTTCTATGGCAACGCCTTGCTCGAATACAACAACCAGGGCATCACTGTTGGGCCGGCGAAGGACGAAAGTGGTACCCGCACCAGCGTCGACATGCAGGTCAAGGGCAACAACGGTGCTATCTACCCGGTTTCCTACACGCTCGAACAGCTGAACGGCGAGTGGAAGGTGCGCAACGTGATCATCAACGGCATCAACATCGGCAAGTTGTTCCGCGACCAGTTCGCCGATGCGATGCAACGCAATGGCAATGACCTGGACAAGACCATCGATGGTTGGGCCGGCGAAGTCGCCAAGGCCAAGGAAGTGACCGAGCAAGCCAAGGAGAAGCAGGAGCAATGATCGAGTCGGTGGGTGAGTCGGCCGTTCGTCTGGGCGAAGCCGGTGAGTTGTTGCTCAGTGGCGTGCTGGACTATCGCACCGGTCCGGACCTGCGCCAGCAGGGCCAGGCGCTGATCAAGTCCGTCAGTGCCGCCGAGGTGGTCATTGACTGCTCGGCGGTGCAGAAATCCAGCAGTGTCGGCTTGTCGCTGCTGTTGTGCTTCATGCGGGACGCCAAGGCGGCCGGCAAAACGTGGAGCATCCGTGGGATGCCCGAAGACATGCGCGAAATAGCCCAGGTCAGTGAACTGACCGAGCTGTTGGCGCACTCCTGACCCACATCGTTGGAAAAGTCCCCCCGTCAGAGTCCTGCTTCGCGGGGTTCGCAGGCGCGGGGCTTTTTTGTATGATGTGCGACCCGCGCGCACAGGGCGCCGATTGAGGTTGAGCATGCAGGCTGTAGAAGTGAAGAGCTTCCTTGAAGGAAAGCTGCCTGGTACGAAGGTGGAAGTTGAGGGCGAAGGCTGCAACTTCCAGCTGAACGTGATCAGCGATGAACTGGCGGCGTTGAGCCCAGTGAAGCGTCAGCAGAGCATCTATGCCCATTTGAACCCATGGATTGCCGATGGCAGCATCCACGCGGTCACGATGAAATTTTTCAGCAGCGCGGCCTGGGCCGAGCGCACCTGAGCCCAAGGGCCTCGAGATTCTTATGGATAAACTGATTATTACCGGCGGCGTTCGTCTTGATGGCGAAATCCGTATTTCCGGGGCAAAGAACTCCGCCCTGCCGATCCTGGCCGCGACCCTGCTGTGCGATGGACCGGTGACCGTGGCCAACCTGCCGCACCTGCACGACATCACCACGATGATCGAGCTGTTCGGTCGCATGGGCATCGAGCCTGTGATCGACGAGAAACTCGCCGTCGAGATCGACCCGCGTACCATCAAGACCCTGGTTGCCCCATACGAGCTGGTGAAAACCATGCGGGCATCGATCCTGGTGCTGGGGCCGATGGTTGCCCGTTTCGGTGAAGCCGAAGTCGCGTTGCCTGGCGGTTGCGCCATTGGCTCGCGCCCGGTGGACCTGCACATCCGTGGCCTGGAAGCCATGGGCGCGGTCATCGACGTCGAAGGCGGCTACATCAAGGCCAAGGCGCCTGAAGGCGGCCTGCGCGGCGCGCATTTCTTCTTCGACACCGTCAGCGTGACCGGCACCGAGAACATCATGATGGCCGCTGCACTGGCCAAGGGCCGTAGCGTGTTGCAAAACGCTGCTCGCGAGCCTGAAGTGGTGGACCTGGCGAACTTCCTGATCGCCATGGGTGCCAAGATCAGTGGTGCCGGTACCGACACCATCACCATCGATGGCGTCGAGCGCCTGCATTCGGCCACCTACAAGGTGATGCCGGATCGGATCGAAACCGGTACCTACCTGGTCGCCGCCGCCGTCACCGGCGGTCGCGTCAAGGTCAAGGACACTGATCCGACCATCCTTGAAGCCGTCCTGGAGAAACTCAAGGAAGCCGGCGCCGAAGTCACCTGCGGCGAAGACTGGATCGAAGTGAACATGCACGGCAAGCGGCCCAAGGCCGTGAACGTGCGGACCGCGCCATATCCGGCGTTCCCGACGGACATGCAAGCGCAGTTCATTTCTCTCAACGCCATCGCCGAAGGCACCGGCGCGGTCATTGAGACGATCTTCGAAAACCGCTTCATGCACGTCTACGAACTGCACCGCATGGGCGCCAAGATCCAGGTCGAAGGAAACACCGCCATCGTCACCGGCGCCGAGAAGCTCAAGGGCGCGCCAGTAATGGCCACTGACCTGCGGGCCTCGGCCAGCCTGGTGATTTCGGCCCTGATTGCCGAAGGCGATACCCTGATCGACCGCATCTACCACATCGACCGTGGCTACGAATGCATCGAAGAAAAACTGCAGATGCTCGGCGCCAAGATCCGCCGCGTTCCGGGCTAGTTCCGGCTGCATGGGGCACAAGGATGTGCCTGGATTTCGTTTCAAATCGAAGGTGGTCCACCTTCGATGTGTGTCCGGCGCCGCTTGCGTCCGGGCATGAGTACCTTGATAAGGACTGACGTTTCCCATGTTGACCATCGCACTGTCCAAGGGCCGCATCCTTGACGACACCCTGCCGCTTCTGGCTGAAGCGGGCATCGTGCCGACCGAGAATCCGGACAAGAGCCGTAAGCTGATCATCCCCACGACCCAGGCCGATGTGCGCCTGCTGATCGTGCGTGCCACTGATGTGCCGACTTACGTTGAGCATGGCGCCGCCGACCTTGGCGTTGCCGGTAAGGATGTGCTGATGGAATACGGCGGCCAGGGCTTGTATGAGCCCCTGGACCTTCGGATCGCCCGGTGCAAGCTGATGACTGCCGGCAAGGTCGGTGCGCCGGAGCCCAAGGGGCGTCTGCGGGTGGCGACCAAGTTCGTCAACGTTGCCAAGCGTTACTATGCCGAGCAGGGTCGTCAGGTCGATATCATCAAGTTGTACGGTTCGATGGAGCTGGCGCCGCTGATCGGCTTGGCGGACAAGATCATCGACGTCGTCGACACCGGCAATACCCTGCGGGCCAACGGCCTGGAACCCCAGGATTTCATCGCGGACATCACCTCCCGGCTGATCGTCAACAAGGCATCGATGAAAATGCAGCATGCTCGTATCCAGGCTCTGATCGATACCCTGCGCAAGGCAGTGGAATCGCGACACCGCGGCTGATTTACCTGCGCGACCTCGAGTCGCGCCCGTCTATCCGTGTCATAGCCAATTTTCTCAGGTGCCCACGCGAATGGACTGGTAGCTTAGGGCGCCTGAGCATTTGCCATTAATGAGGCCCTCGCTATGACCGCTCCCACTTCGATTCGCCGACTCAACGCTGCCGATCCGGATTTCGCGCATCATCTGGATCATCTGTTGAGCTGGGAAAGTGTGTCTGACGACTCGGTCAATCAGCGGGTGCTGGATATCATCAAGGCCGTGCGCGAGCGTGGCGATGCCGCCCTGGTGGAGTTCACCCAGAAGTTCGATGGCCTGCAAGTGGCGTCCATGGCCGACCTGATCCTGCCGCGCGAGCGCCTGGAGCTGGCCCTGACCCGGATCACTGTGCCCCAGCGTGAGGCCCTGGAAAAAGCTGCATCCCGGGTGCGCAGCTATCACGAAAGACAGAAACAGGACTCCTGGAGCTACACCGAAGCCGACGGTACGGTGCTGGGCCAGAAGGTGACGCCGCTGGACCGCGCCGGCTTGTACGTGCCGGGCGGCAAGGCGTCCTATCCCTCTTCTGTGCTGATGAATGCGATTCCGGCCAAGGTTGCCGGCGTTGCTGAAGTGGTCATGGTCGTGCCGACGCCGCGGGGTGAAATCAACGAACTGGTGCTGGCCGCTGCCTGCATCGCCGGCGTGGACCGGGTGTTCACCATCGGTGGCGCCCAGGCCGTGGCGGCATTGGCGTACGGCACCGAAAGCGTGCCGAGGGTCGACAAGGTGGTCGGGCCGGGTAACATCTATGTCGCCACCGCCAAGCGTCACGTGTTCGGCCAGGTCGGTATCGACATGATCGCCGGCCCTTCGGAAATCCTCGTGGTGTGCGACGGCCAGACCGACCCGGACTGGATCGCCATGGACCTGTTTTCCCAGGCCGAGCACGACGAAGACGCCCAGGCGATCCTGGTCAGCCCGGATGCCGAGTTCCTGGACAAGGTCGCCGCCAGCATCGACAAGCTGCTGCCGACCATGGAGCGCGCCGAGATCATCAACACCTCGATCAATGGCCGTGGCGCGCTGATCAAGGTCGATGACATGGAGCAGGCGATCGAGGTCGCCAACCGCATCGCGCCGGAGCACCTGGAGCTGTCGGTCGCCGATCCGCAGGCCTGGCTGCCGCAGATCCGTCATGCCGGTGCGATCTTCATGGGCCGCCACACCAGCGAGGCCCTGGGCGATTACTGTGCCGGTCCCAACCACGTATTGCCGACTTCCGGCACCGCGCGTTTCTCGTCGCCGCTGGGGGTGTACGACTTCCAGAAACGTTCGTCGATCATCTTCTGCTCCGAGCAGGGCGCCTCCGAACTGGGCAAGACGGCTTCGGTACTGGCCCGTGGCGAATCGCTGAGCGCCCACGCCCGCAGTGCCGAGTATCGAATTCTTGATGAGTCCTCCATTGATGGGCAGGGAAATTGAAATGAGTAAATTCTGGAGCCCGTTCGTCAAGAACCTGGTGTCCTATGTGCCGGGCGAACAACCGAAGCTGACCCGCCTGGTCAAGCTCAACACCAACGAGAATCCCTACGGCCCATCGCCCAAGGCTCTTGCGGCGATGCAGACCGAGCTGAACGACAACCTGCGCCTGTACCCGGATCCCAACAGTGACTTGCTCAAAGGCGCTGTGGCCCGCTATTACGGTGTGCAAGCCAACCAGGTGTTCCTCGGTAATGGTTCGGATGAAGTGCTGGCGCACATTTTCCATGGCCTGCTGCAACACGACCAGCCGATCCTGTTCCCGGACATCAGCTACAGCTTCTATCCGGTGTATTGCGGCTTGTATGGCATCCAGTTCGACGCCGTGCCCCTCGACGCACAGTTCCGGATCGATCCGGCGGACTATGCCAAGCCGAACGGCGGGATCATTTTCCCCAACCCGAACGCCCCGACCGGTTGCCTGCTGGCGCTCGACGCAGTGGAGCGGATGCTCAAGGCCAGCCCGGATTCGGTGGTGGTGGTCGATGAAGCCTACATCGACTTCGGTGGTGAGACGGCCATCAGCCTGGTGGACCGTTATCCCAACCTGCTGGTCACCCAGACCTTGTCCAAGTCCCGTTCGCTGGCGGGGTTGCGAGTGGGCTTGGCGGTGGGCCATCCGGATCTGATCGAAGCGCTGGAGCGGATCAAGAACAGCTTCAACTCCTACCCGCTGGATCGCCTGGCAAACGTGGGCGGCGCGGCGGCGTTCGATGATCGCGAGTATTTCCAGCGAACCTGCCGGCTGGTCATCGAGCACCGCGAGTGGGTGGTGGCGCAACTGGAGACCAAGGGTTTTGAAGTGTTGCCTTCGGCGGCCAACTTCATCTTTACCCGTCACCCCGGGCATGATGCGGCGGGGTTGGCGGCGAAGCTACGGGAGCAGGGCGTGATCGTGCGGCACTTCAAGCAGGAGCGGATTGCCCAGTTTCTGCGGATCAGCATTGGCACGCCGGAGCAGAACCAGGCGCTGATCGAGGCCCTCGGCGAGCTCTAAAGGCTCAAGCCGGCCATGTGGGAGCGGGCTTGCTCGCGAAGACGGAGTGTCAGCCAACCCCTAAGTTGCTGACCCACCGCTTTCGCGAGCAAGCCCGCTCCCACAGTGTTTTCGGGTGTTCAAAGGATTTGAGTGCGCTGCAAATCCCCTGTGGGAGCGAGCCTGCTCGCGATGGCGTACTTTCAGCTCAAGTCTATGTTGCTGACCCACCGCTATCGCGAGCAGGCTCGCTCCCTCAGGTTATGTATCAGGGCCTCATTCGTGATGCGGCTCGCCCAGGAATGTCAGCGAAGTAAATACACCACGGGTCGCCACGTCCTTGTCGTCCTTGAGCGGGATTTCCATCTGCGCGGCGATGACGTTCAAGCCTTCATTGCGCACCAGCACCTGGGCCCGGCCGTCCGCGTCGGTTTCAGTGGATACGGTGTTCGGCGCGCTGCGGTAATCGCCCACCAGTTTTACACCGGCCGCGGGCTTGCCATCCAGCAGGACTCGTACCGGCAGTGACTGGCCGGGACCTACGGTCAGTGGGTCGACGTCTGGCAGGATCACGAACTTGAGCGGCTCCAGCTTCGGCAGCTTCGCTCCTGGCTCATAGATGGCCAGGCTGTATTTGAACGTGTGGGTCGACTCGATCGCGCCGGGCACCTTGCTGCGGCCTTCGTTGATCCACTTCTTGTCGGCGGTCTGCGACCACATGCCGTTGTCCAGTGCCACTGCGAGCACGGCCGGAGGTTTGAGCGGTTGCAGGCGCGCGTGGTCGGGCAGGCGTTGCACCGTGACGGGAATCATCTTGCCGCCCAGGTCATAAGCCCAGGCGCCGCTGATTTTCTGTGCCTTGAACGCGTTGTCCTCGGCGCCGTGGCCGTAAATCACTTCAATGTTGCCGCGCCGTTGTTCGGTCCACAAACCGTGGGCCGAGGCTTGTGTCGCCAGGAACAGGCCGAGCAGGGCGAGTGTCTTGGGGTATTTCATGCCGACTTCCTTTTTTATAGATCGAGGGTGAGACTGACGGTGAAGTTGCGCGGGTTGCCGGGGGTGACCCAGTAGTTGCTGTAGGAGCGCTCGTAGTATTTTTCGTCGAAGACGTTGTTCAGGTTCAGGCCCACGGTGACGTTGTCGCTGGCCTTGTAATGAGCCAGCAGATCCACGGTGTGATAAGCCGGTAGCTCGAAGTCCTTGCCGGCTTCGCCCGAACGATCCCCCACGTAAGTGAACGCCGCGCCGACGTCCGAGCCGCGCAGGCGTCCATCCTGAAATTCATAGACGCCCAGCAGACTGCCGCTGCGCTTGGCCACGCCGAGGATGCGGCTACCCGTTGGAATAGTCTTGTCCCCCTGGGTCACTTCGGCATTGATGTAGGCGAAGGCGCCGATCACGCGGACGGCGTCGGTCAGTTGTCCGCTGACCTGCAGGTCGACCCCCTGACTACGGGCCTTGCCCATGGCGCGACTGGTGTTGGTGCCGGGATCCAGCGCCAGGACGTTTTCCTTTTCGATATGGAACGCCGCCAGAGTGGTGCTCAAGCGATCGTCGAACAGCTCGCTCTTGATCCCGGCTTCATAGCCGACGCCTTCCTCCGGGTCGAAGGTCTTGCCGCTCGCATCCAGGCCGTTGTTGGGCTTGAACGAGGTGGAGGCGTTGGCGAACAGTCCGACTTCAGGCGTCAATTGGTACAGCAGGCCGGCCCGTTGCGTCAGGGCATCGTGGCGTTGGTGGCTGGTGAGCTGGGTGGTGTGATCATCGATGCTTTGCTCGAAATGCTCGTAGCGCACGCCGAGCATGCCTCGCAGTTTGTCGGTGAAGATGATCTGATCCTGAAGATTCAACGCACGGCTTTGGACACGCTCGAAAAAATCCGAGCCGGTGCGCAGCCCGTTGGGTTTGGGCTGGCCGTAAATGGGCTGATAGATGTCGATGGGGTAGTTGCCGCCGTTGATGGTGGTGACGCGCTCGTTCTTGCGGTAATCCTCGTATTCGCTGCCGATCAGCAGTTCGTGCTGCCATGGTCCCGAATCGAACAGGCCACGCAGTTCCAACTGGGTGATGCTGTCGTGCCAATCGTTGTCGCGTTCGCGGTAACGGCGGTTGACGGTGTGGCCATCGGCATTCAGCGGACGTGCTTCGGAGGCGAAGCCCCAGAGTTCGCCTTGTTTGTAATGACTGGCCAGGCGCAGTTGCCAAGTGTCGTTGAGCTGGTGTTCGAGGGCGGCCTGGAGCATGTTGTTGTGGTTGTCGATGTCACCGTCGTTGGGTTCGCCCAGGAAGGTCGAGCGGGACATGCCGCCCCAGCGATTACCTGGCGCGACGATGCCCCGATCGAACGTCGAGCTGTGGCGCACGATTTCACTCTCCACCAACAGGCGTGTGTCGGGGCTCAGTTGCCAACTGATGGAAGGCGCCACGAATACCCGCTGGCTGTCGACGTGATCGCGAAAGCTGTGATTGTCCTCCACCGCCAGGTTCACCCTCGACAGCAGCGTGCCTTCGGCGTCCAGTGGCGTATTGACGTCCAGCGCGGTGCGGTAGCGGTCCCAACTGCCGGCGCTGGTCTGTAGGGTGGTGAAGGCTTCGGGCTGGGGTTTCTTGGTGACGATATTGACCGTGCCCCCTGGGTCGCCTCGCCCATAGAGGCTGGCCGCCGGCCCCTTCAATACCTCGATGCGTTCGATGTTGGCGGCGTCCGGCGTGCTCGGGTAGCCACGGTTGGCGCTGAAACCGTCCTTGTAGAACTCTGACGTCGTGAAGCCGCGCACGCTGTATTCGTAAAGTGTCAGGCCGCCGAAGTTGTTCTGTTTCGATACGCCGCCGGCAAACTCCAGTGCTCGTTCGACGCTGGTGGTGCCCAGGTCCGTGAGGACGTCAGCCGGAATTACGCTGACCGACTGGGGGATGTCCCGCAGGGCCGTGTCGGTTTTGGTGGCGCTGGCGGAGCGGGTGGCGCGATAACCTTTCACCGGCCCGGTGGGGGATTCGTAATCGGAGGTGACGCTGATGGCGTCCAGTTCCAGAGGCTGGGTTTCCTCGGCAAAGGCCGGGTCGCCCAGCAGGCCCAAGGCCAGGCTGGCGAGGGAAATCCGCTTTAGAGATGACATGTTATGTTGTTCCAATTGTTTTAATTGAAACAATATAACACTACTAATGAGAATTTATGCTATCTGTGTTTTATTGGGGCGAGGGGGCTTGCTCCCGCTGGGCTGCGAAGCAGCCCCGGGACAATTAAAGGCAATCAGTCAGATTATCGAGGATGGCCGTTTCAGGGCTGCTGCGCAGCCCAGCGGGAGCAAGCTCCCTCGCCACAGAGTATTTCAGAGCCTGCCGGTCACTGCTCTTCTTTGACCGCTACCGGCGCGGGCGGTGGGCGCAGGCCGATTTCGGCGGTGAGCTTGAGCTCCTTGCCGTTGCGCATCACCTGGATGGTGACTTTGTCGGTGGGCTTGATCCGCGCCACCTGGTTCATCGAGCGACGGCCATCGCCGGCCGGTTCACCATCGATACTCAGGATCACATCACCCAGTTGCAGGCCGGCCTTCTGGGCCGGACCATCGCGGAAAATCCCCGCCACCACGATGCCAGGCCGGCCGGACAAACCGAAGGACTCCGCCAGCTCCTGGGTCAATGGCTGCACTTCAATACCCAGCCAGCCACGAATCACCTGGCCATGCTCGATGATGGATTTCATCACTTCCATCGCCAGTTTCACCGGGATGGCGAAACCGATGCCCTGGCTGCCGCCGGATTTGGAGAAGATCGCCGTGTTGATTCCGGTGAGGTTGCCGTTGGCATCCACCAGCGCGCCGCCGGAGTTACCGGGGTTGATCGCGGCGTCGGTCTGGATGAAATCTTCGTAGTTGTTCAAGCCCAACTGGTTGCGCCCGGTGGCACTGATGATGCCCATGGTCACGGTCTGGCCGACGCCGAAGGGGTTGCCGATGGCAAGGGCGACGTCACCGATGCGGATGCTGTCGGAACGGCCGATGGTGATGGCCGGCAGATTCTTGAGGTCGATCTTCAATACCGCGAGATCGGTTTCCGGGTCGCTACCGATCACCCGGGCCAGGGTCTCGCGGCCATCCTTGAGGGCCACCACGATCTGGTCGGCGCCACTGGTGACGTGGTTGTTGGTCAGCAGGTAGCCTTCCGGGCTCATGATCACGCCCGAACCCAGGCTCGATTCCATGCGTTTCTGCTTCGGCGAGTTGTCACCGAAGAAGCGCCGGAATTGCGGATCTTCAAACAGGGGGTGGCTGGGTTTGTTGATGACTTTGGTGGTGTAGAGGTTGACCACGGCCGGCGCGGCGATGGTCACGGCATCGGCATAGGACACCGGCCCCTGCAACAACGCCTTGCTCTGCGGTGCCTGCTGCAGATTGACATCGAGGCTCGGCAGACCAACCCATTCGGGATAACGCTGGATAATCAGTAGTGCGACCAGCACGCCGGCCAACAGCGGCCAGCCGGAAAAACGCAGCGCCTTGAGCATCTATCACGTCCTACAAAAGTTGCAGGCGGAATGAGACCGCCCATAATGACGCGCATTATACGAGGCCGCGCGCGCCTCGGAACCGGATATTTAGGAGTCTTTTCATGGCCGTAGCTCTGAGCACCCTGGTTGAAGAAGCGGACCGTTACCTGGCGAGCAGCCGGATTGCCGATTACTGCCCCAACGGCCTGCAGGTCGAAGGCGCGCCCCAGGTGATGCGCATCGTCAGTGGCGTGACCGCCAGCCAGGCGTTGCTTGACGCCGCAGTGGAGGCCGATGCCGATCTGGTGCTGGTGCATCACGGTTACTTCTGGAAGGGTGAGAACCCGTGCATCACCGGGATGAAGCAGCGTCGCCTGAAAACCCTGCTCAAGCACGATATCAGCCTGCTGGCCTACCATCTGCCGCTGGACCTGCACCCCGATGTCGGTAACAACGTGCAGCTGGCCCGTCAACTGGAGATCACCGTCGAAGGGCCGCTGGACCCGGAGAACCCCAAGGTCGTCGGCCTGGTCGGCTCCTTGTCCGAACCGATGACGCCTCGGGATTTCGCCCGCAGAGTCCAGGAAGTCATGGGTCGTGAGCCGTTGCTGATCGAAGGACAGCAGATGGTCCGCCGGGTCGGCTGGTGCACCGGTGGCGGCCAGGGTTACATCGACCAGGCGGTGACGGCCGGGGTCGACCTGTACCTCAGCGGCGAAGCGTCGGAGCAGACTTTCCACAGCGCCCGGGAAAACGGCATCAGCTTCGTCGCCGCCGGCCATCATGCGACCGAACGTTATGGCGTGCAGGCGTTGGGCGATTATCTGGCGCGACGCTTTGCCCTGGAGCATATCTTCATCGATTGCCCGAATCCCATCTGACACAACCTAAATCCCCTGTGGGAGCGGGCTTGCTCGCGAAGGCGGTGTGTCAGTCAAACTCTGCGCAACCGAACCACCGCTTTTCGCGAGCAAGCCCGCTCCCACAAAGACTGTTGTGTTGCCCGAACCCCCAGGCATATCCATATGCTGTTTCGATCTAGTTGGCGCCCTGAATAGAAGAGATCGCTGTGCTAGGATTCTTCGCTCGAACACGGCCCGCTGGCCGTTCATAAGAAAGTTTTCGTGAGTAGCCATGGTCGACAAACTGACGCATCTGAAACAGCTGGAGGCGGAAAGCATCCACATCATCCGCGAGGTGGCCGCCGAGTTCGACAACCCGGTGATGCTGTACTCCATCGGTAAAGACTCCGCCGTGATGCTGCACCTGGCACGCAAGGCGTTTTTCCCCGGCAAGCTGCCGTTTCCGGTGATGCACGTCGACACCCGCTGGAAATTCCAGGAAATGTACAAGTTCCGCGATCGCATGGTCGAGGAAATGGGCCTGGACCTGATCACCCATGTGAACCCCGAAGGCGTGGCGCAGGGCATCAACCCGTTCACCCACGGCAGTGCCAAGCACACCGACATCATGAAGACCCAGGGCCTCAAGCAGGCGTTGGACAAGTATGGTTTCGACGCCGCGTTCGGCGGTGCCCGTCGCGATGAGGAGAAATCCCGCGCCAAGGAGCGCGTCTACTCGTTTCGCGACAGCAAGCACCGTTGGGACCCGAAGAACCAGCGCCCGGAGCTGTGGAACGTCTACAACGGCAAGGTCAACAAGGGCGAGTCGATCCGCGTCTTCCCGTTGTCGAACTGGACCGAGCTGGACATCTGGCAGTACATCTACCTCGAAGGCATTCCAATCGTGCCGCTGTACTTTGCTGCCGAGCGCGAAGTCATCGAGAAGAACGGCACGCTGATCATGATCGACGACGAGCGCATCCTCGAACACCTGTCCGAGGAAGAGAAGGCCCGTATCGTCAAGAAGAAAGTGCGTTTCCGTACCCTTGGCTGCTACCCGTTGACGGGCGCGGTGGAGTCCGAGGCCGAGAGCCTGACGGACATCATTCAGGAAATGCTCCTGACGCGAACTTCCGAGCGCCAGGGCCGGGTCATCGACCACGATGGCGCAGGCTCGATGGAAGATAAGAAACGTCAAGGTTACTTTTAAGCTTCGAGTTACAAGCGGCAAGCTGCAAGTTAAGGGCGGAATGCGTAACTTCCCAGCTTGGTGCTTGCAGACGGTGCTGCGAGCCGGATTGGATGGCTCGCAATGGATTTCGAGAAACTGATTGTTTGGCAGCGAAGTAAGGATTTGGCGGTAGGGATCTATAGAGAGTTTGCGCGATGTGGGGATTTTGGATTCAAGGATCAAATCACCCGCTCGGCACTTTCGGTGCCTTCCAATATTGCTGAAGGTATGGAGCGCCGTAATGCCAAAGAGAAAATTTATTTCCTTTGGGTTGCGAAAGGTTCCTGCGGGGAGCTGCGTACCCAAATCCTTATTGCTCGGGATATTGCTTACGTCGCAGATTCGCTGGCTGAAAACTGGGTTATGGAAACCCGCGAGCTTTCTCGAATGCTGGGCGGGTTGATCAACAAAATTTCTGACTAGCTGTACGCCGACAAGCTTGCCGCTTGAAGCTTACAGCTCGGAGCTTGAATGCAATGAGCCACCAATCTGATTTGATCAGCGAGGACATCCTCGCCTACCTGGGCCAGCACGAGCGCAAGGAGCTGTTGCGCTTTTTGACCTGCGGTAACGTCGACGACGGCAAGAGCACCCTGATCGGGCGCCTGCTGCACGACTCCAAGATGATCTACGAAGATCACCTGGAAGCCATCACCCGCGATTCGAAGAAAGTCGGCACCACCGGTGACGACATCGACCTGGCGTTGCTGGTCGACGGCCTCCAGGCCGAGCGCGAGCAGGGCATCACCATCGATGTCGCGTACCGCTATTTCTCCACCGCCAAGCGCAAGTTCATCATCGCCGATACCCCCGGCCATGAGCAGTACACCCGCAACATGGCCACCGGTGCCTCTACCTGTGACCTGGCGATCATTCTGGTGGACGCCCGCTACGGCGTGCAGACCCAGACCCGTCGCCACAGCTTCATTGCCTCGTTGCTGGGCATCAAGCACATCGTCGTGGCCATCAACAAGATGGACCTCAAGGACTTCGACCAGGGCGTGTTCGAGTCGATCAAGGCCGACTACCTGAAGTTCGCCGAAGGCTTGAAGATGAAGCCCACCAGCATGCACTTCGTGCCGATGTCGGCCCTCAAGGGCGACAACGTGGTGAACAAGTCCGAGCGCTCGCCGTGGTACACCGGCCAGTCGCTGATGGAAATTCTCGAGACCGTGGAAGTGGCGGGCGACCGTAACTTCACCGACCTGCGCTTCCCGGTGCAATACGTCAACCGTCCGAACCTGAACTTCCGCGGTTTCGCCGGCACCCTGGCCAGCGGCATCGTGCACAAGGGCGACGAAGTGGTGGTGTTGCCGTCGGGCAAGAGCAGCCGCGTCAAATCCATCGTCACCTTCGAAGGCGAGTTGGAGCAGGCCGGCCCGGGCCAGGCCGTGACCCTGACCATGGAAGACGAAATCGACATCTCCCGGGGCGACCTGTTGGTGCATGCCGACAATGTCCCGCCGGTCACCGACAGCTTCGAAGCGATGCTGGTGTGGATGGCCGAGGAGCCGATGCTGCCGGGCAAGAAGTACGACATCAAGCGTGCGACCAGCTACGTGCCTGGCTCCATTGCCAGCATCGTCAACCGGGTCGACGTGAACACCCTCGAAGAGGGCCCCGCCAGCGCGCTGCAGCTCAACGAAATCGGCAAGGTGAAGATTGCCCTGGATGCGCCGATCGCCCTGGACGGTTACGAGAGCAACCGCACTACCGGCGCGTTCATCGTCATCGATCGCCTGACCAATGGCACCGTCGGCGCCGGCATGATTGTCGCCCAACCCTTGGCCCACGGCAGCAGCACGCATCACGGCAAGCTTGCCCATGTATCGGTGGAAGAACGCGCCCAGCGCTTCGGCCAGCAGCCGGCGACGGTGCTGTTCAGCGGTCTTTCGGGCGCCGGCAAGAGCACCCTGGCTTACGCCGTGGAGCGCAAGCTGTTCGACATGGGCCGTGCGGTCTTCGTCCTCGATGGCCAGAACCTGCGCCATGACCTGAACAAAGGCCTGCCGCAAGACCGTGCCGGACGCACCGAGAATTGGCGCCGAGCGGCCCACGTCGCCCGTCAGTTCAACGAAGCCGGCCTGTTGACCCTGGCGGCATTCGTTGCACCGAGCGCCGAAGGGCGTTTGCAGGCCAAGGACCTGATCGGCAAGGAGCGCCTGCTGACGGTCTACGTCCAGGCCTCGCCGGCGGTATGCGCCCAGCGCGATCCGCAAGGGCTGTACGCCGCGGCCGGCGACAACATCCCGGGCGAGTCCTTCCCGTATGACGTGCCGCTGGACGCCGATCTGGTGATCGACACCCAGTCGCTGACGCTGGAAGAGAGCGTCAAGCAGGTGCTGGATCTGCTGCGCAGCCGCGGCGCGATCTAAGCGTCAACGGCAAACGAAAAGCCCGTCGATGAGCAATCATCGACGGGCTTTTTCATTGGCTCGGATCCTGTGGGAGCGGGCTTGCTCGCGAACGCGGACTGACATTCAAAATGTATATCGACTGTCACACCGCTTTCGCGTGCAAGCCCGCTCCCACAAGGGAGTCAGCGGCGGTTTGGGAATTCCTGGTGCATTTGCGCAAGCAGTGCATCCTTGTCCTGCCACAACTGGTTGATCCAGCCCTGGAACTCCAGGCGATAGGCGCCGTCCTGGTCGTAGTTCCTGCCGACGAACTGCGGCGGGATCGGCAGTTCCTGGAAATGCACCACCACTTCCCCCACGTTGCCGCAGAGCAAGTCCCAATAACCCGGACGCCCGCCCGGATAATGGATGGTTACGTTGATGATCGATTCCAGTTGTTCACCCATGGCATCGAGCACGAACGCGATGCCACCGGCCTTGGGCTTGAGCAGATAACGGAACGGTGACTGCTGCTGGGCATGCTTGCCTTCGGTAAAGCGCGTGCCTTCGGCGAAATTGAAAATGCCCACTGGATTGTTGCGAAACTTCGCGCAGGTCTTGCGGGTGGTTTCCAGGTCTTTGCCTCTCTTTTCCGGATGCTTTTCCAGATAGGCCTTGGAGTAGCGTTTCATGAACGGGAATCCCAGCGCCCACCAGGCCAGGCCAATTACCGGCACCCAGATCAGCTCCTGCTTGAGAAAGAACTTCAACGGGCGGACGCGGCGATTGAGCACGTACTGCAGCACCATGATGTCGACCCAACTCTGGTGGTTGCTGGTGATCAGGTACGAATGCTGGTAGTCCAGGCCCTCCAGGCCGCTGAGGTGCCAGCGGGTGCGGCGCAGCAGGTTCATCCAGGCCTTGTTGTGGCTGATCCAGGCTTCATGGATGTGGCTCATCAGCCAATCGGTGAAGCGTCGGGCGGCGGGGAAGGGCAGCAGGAGCTTGACGATCGCCACGATGAACAGTGGCGTACAGCAGGCAATGGTATTGAGCGCCAGCAGCAGCGAGGCGATGACGCCTCGCACCGGGGCAGGCAGGAAATCCAGCATTTAAATATCCATGGGTCGGTTGGCGGCTTGGATCGCGGTGAGGGCGATGGTGTACACGATGTCATCGACCTGGGCGCCACGGGGCAAGTCGTTCACCGGTTTGCGCAGGCCCTGGAGCATCGGCCCGAGGCTGACACAATCGGCACTGCGCTGGACGGCCTTGTGGGTGGTGTTGCCGGTGTTCAGGTCCGGGAAGATGAACACCGTCGCCCGCCCGGCCACCTGGCTGTTGGGCGCCAGTTGCCGCGCTACGGTTTCGTTGGCGGCGGCGTCGTATTGCAGCGGGCCGTCGATCAACAAGCCATGTTGCGCCTCGTGGGCCAGCAGGGTGGCTTCGCGGACTTTTTCCACTTCCTCACCGCTGGCCGATTCGCCGCTGGAATAGCTGAGCATTGCCACCCGTGGCGTGATGCCGAATGCGGCAGCCGAGTCGGCGCTTTGCAGGGCGATCTCCGCCAGCTCCGCCGCGCTGGGGTGCGGGTTCATCACGCAATCGCCATACACCAGCACTTCCTCGGGGAACAGCATGAAAAATACCGATGACACCAGGGAGCAGCCTGGTGCCGTCTTGATCAACTGCAGGGCCGGACGGATGGTGTTGGCGGTGGAGTGGACAACGCCGGACACCAGCCCGTCGACTTCGTCCAACGCCAGCATCATCGTGCCGATCACCACGGTGTCTTCCAGTTGCTGCTCGGCCATCGGCGCATTCAGGCTTTTGCTCTTGCGCAGTCGCACCATCGGTTCGACGTAACGCTCGCGTATCGAATCCGGGTCGAGAACTTCCAGCCCCGGCGGCAGCTCGATGCCCTGGGCGCGGGCCACGGCTTCGACGTCGGCGGGTTTGGCCAGCAGTACGCAGCGGGCGATGCCTCGGGCCTGGCAAATGGCGGCGGCCTGGACCGTCAGCGGTTCGCTGCCTTCCGGCAGGACGATGCGCTTGTTGGCGGCCTGGGCGCGCTGGATCAATTGATAGCGGAACACCGCTGGTGACAGGCGCATTTCCCGCGGGGTGCCGCAGCGCTGATGCAACCACTGGGCGTCCAGGTGGCTGGCGACGAAATCGGTGATGATCTCCGCACGTTCGCGGTCGTCGATCGGGATTTCCTTGTTCAGGCCATTGAGCAGGTTGGCGGTGTCATAGGAGCCCGTGCTCACCGACAGTACCGGCAGGCCCGCCTGCAGGGCGCCACGGCACAGTTCCATGATGCGTGGGTCGGGCAGTGTATCGCTGGTCAACAACAGACCGGCCAGAGGCACGCCGTTGATGGCGGCCAGGCTCACGGCGAGGATGATGTCGTCGCGATCCCCCGGCGTCACCACCAATACGCCGGGCTTGAGCAGTTCCACGGTGTTGCGCATGGTGCGGGCGCAAATAATGATGTTGCTCATGCGCCGGCTTTCGTAATCGCCGGCATTGAGTACCTGGGCGCCCATCAGGTCGGCCACATCGCGGGTGCGCGGAGCGTTGAGTTCGGGCCGGAAGGGAATACAGCCCAGCAGGCGGAAATCGCCGCTGCGCAGCAAGGGCGAATGCTCCTTGAGCCGGGCGGAAAACGCTTCCATGCTTTCGTCGGTGCGGACTTTGTTGAGGATCACGCCGAGCACTTTCGGGTCTTTCGGCCCGCCGAACAGTTGGGCCTGCAACTCCACCCGTCCGGAAAGCTCGGTCAGTACCTCGTTTTCCGGCGCTGACACCAGGATCACCTCGGCGTCCAGGCTCTTGGCCAGGTGCAGGTTGACCCGGGCGGCGTAACTGGCGTTGCGGGTCGGGACCATGCCTTCGACCACCAGTACGTCCTTGCCGACGGCCGCCTGCTGATAAAGCGTAATGATTTCTTCCAGCAGCTCATCGAGCTGGCCGTCGCCGAGCATGCGCTCGACATGAGCCAGGCCCAGCGGCTGTGGAGGCTTGAGACCGTGGGTACGGGCCACCAATTCGGTCGAGCGTTCCGGGCCGGTGTCGCCGGGGTGAGGCTGGGCTATGGGTTTGAAAAAACCGACCTTCAGCCCGGCCCGTTCAAGGGTCCGCACCAGCCCGAGGCTGATGGAAGTCAGGCCCACACCAAAATCGGTGGGCGCGATAAAAAAAGTTTGCATGCGGATTCTCTAAGGGAGCATGGCAAAGGCGAGGCCTATGTATAGCCGTCTACCATTTATTCAGTCACCAAGAGTATCGCTGACCGGCGCCTGAGCACACCAGCCGCAATCAAAGGGCTGGCCTATTTTTTCAATACGTTGCGTGGGATCCAGCACCCACGCCCGGGACTGCCAGGGGGGCTGGTGGCGCAGGTGCTGGGTATGCCCGCAGGACAGCTCGGCCACCCAGTGACCCTCCTCGTCCTGGTGGAAACCGGTGACCGTCGGTCTGGGCGCACGGGCCCGTTTGTCAGGGTTCCGTTCGCTTTCGGGCAAATCCTTGTTTAGACTTGTCCGTTCTTCATTCTTATGCAAAAGGTCTCGCCCCATGCTGATCGCCGCCAATAAGGCTGTCTCCATCGACTATACCCTGACCAACGACGCTGGTGAGGTCATCGACAGCTCTGCCGGCGGCGCTCCGCTGGTCTACCTGCATGGCGCAGGCAACATCATCCAGGGCCTGGAAAAAGCCCTGGAAGGTAAAACCACCGGTGACGAACTGAACGTGACCGTTGAACCGGAAGACGCCTACGGCGAATACTCCGCCGAACTGGTCAGCATCCTGAGCCGCAGCATGTTCGAAGGCGTGGACGAGCTGGAAGTGGGCATGCAGTTCCATGCGTCGGCGCCGGATGGCCAGATGCAGATCGTCACCATCCGCGACCTGGACGGCGACGACGTTACTGTAGACGGTAACCACCCGTTGGCCGGCCAGCGCCTGAACTTCAAGGTCAAGGTTGTCGACATCCGCGATGCCAGCCAGGAAGAAGTGGCTCATGGTCACGTCCATGGCGAAGGTGGTCACCACCACTGATTTTTCTGCGCTACGCTGAAATGAACAGGAAAGGCGCCATGGGCGCCTTTTTTAGTCGGTTACCGGCCATGGCTGTTTCGAAGATCCGCAAACCTGGAGTTCGTCATGAGTGCTTTTCACGACCTTAAACTGAAAGCCCTGGGTGGTCAGGAGCTTCCTCTGGCGCCTTTCAAGGGGCAAGTCGTGCTGGTGGTCAACGTCGCCTCCAAATGTGGCCTGACGCCTCAGTACGCGGCGCTGGAAAGTCTCTATCAGCAATACAAGGACAAGGGTTTCAGCGTGCTGGGCCTGCCCTGCAATCAGTTCGCCGGGCAAGAGCCGGGAACCGAAAAAGAAATCCAGGAATTCTGCAGCCACGAGTATGGCGTGACGTTTCCGCTGTCCAGCAAGCTGGAAGTGAACGGTCATGACCGGCATCAGCTCTACCGCCTGCTGGCGGGCGAGGGCGCCGAGTTCCCCGGGGACATCACCTGGAACTTCGAGAAATTCCTGCTCGGAAAGGACGGCCGGGTGCTGGCGCGCTTCTCGCCGCGTACGGCGCCGGATGATCCGACTGTGATCCAGGCGATCGAGAAAGCGCTGGGCTGAACCGCAGAGCCCAACTGAACCCTGTGGCGAGGGGATTTATCACCTCGCCACAGGGTTGGCGGCTGGCTTTTGATCCTTAATCACTCCAATCAATAGTGCTACCCAGCACGCCCCGCGCTGCATATTATCCTCGTCATATCGACCTGCGACCTTGTCCCCGTGGAGTGCCTCATGCCCGTAAAAGCCCTGTTCAAACCCTTCCAACTCGGCGCGTTCGAGCTGCCGACCCGGGTGGTGATGGCACCGATGACCCGTTCCTTTTCGCCGGGCGGTGTGCCGAACGCCAAGGTCATCGAATATTACCGTCGCCGCGCAGCGGCCGGGGTTGGCCTGATCATCACCGAAGGCACGACGGTCGGGCACAAGGCTGCCAACGGCTATCCGAACGTGCCGCACTTCTACGGCGGTGCAGCACTCGCCGGCTGGCAGCAAGTGGTCGATGCTGTGCACGCCGAAGGCGGCAAGATCGTTCCACAGTTGTGGCATGTGGGCAGTGTGCGCCGCACCGGGACCGAACCGGATGCCAGCGTGCCGGGCTATGGCCCGACCGAGAAGCTCAAGGACGGCCAGGTGGTGGTCCACGGTATGACCCAGGCAGACATCGACGAAGTCATCGCCGCCTTCGCCCAAGCCGCAAAAGACGCCCAGCGCATCGGCATGGATGGCGTAGAGATTCATGGCGCCCACGGTTATCTGGTGGACCAATTCTTCTGGGAAGGCAGCAACCAACGCACCGATGGTTACGGTGGCAGTCTGGCCAACCGTTCGCGCTTCGCCATCGAATTGATCCGTGCCGTGCGAGCCGCCGTGGGCGAAGGATTCCCGATCATCTTCCGGTTCTCCCAATGGAAACAACAGGATTACACGGCGCGCCTGGTGCAGACCCCCGAAGCCCTGGGTGAGTTCCTCAAGCCGCTGTCCGAGGCTGGCGTGGATATTTTCCACTGCTCGACACGTCGCTTCTGGGAGCCGGAGTTCGACGGTTCCGAATTGAACCTGGCCGGCTGGACCCGCAAACTCACTGGCAAGCCGACCATCACCGTTGGCAGCGTTGGCCTGGATGGCGAGTTCCTGCAGTTCATGGTCAATACCGACAAGGTCGCGCAACCGGCCAGCCTGGAGAAACTGCTGGAGCGCCTGAACAATGACGAATTCGACCTGGTGGCGGTAGGCCGTGCGCTGCTGGTGGATCCGGACTGGGCGCAGAAAGTGCGCGAAGGTCGGGAGCAGGAGATCCTGCCGTTCAGCCGTGAAGCGCTGATGACGTTGGTTTAAGCGGCGTTTGCTCTGACGCCATCGCGAGCAGGCTCGCTCCCACAATCAGATCTTCAGCGAATGCATATCTGTGTTCGACCAGATCCATTGTGGGAGCGAGCCTGCTCGCGATGGCTATTGCACTGGCACCGAAAAATCAGCGCATCGTCGACGGCGCAGGCATCCCCTGCTCACCCACACAAGCCCCCCGCAACTGCGCCTCGAACTGCTCGATCACCGACGCCCAACCCTGGCGGCTGGCGTGCTGGCGGGCATTGAGCCTCACGCAACGTAACGCTTCGGGCTCCTCCAGCAACCAGCGGGCCCCATCGCAGAACGCATCCTCATCCCCCGGCATTGCCAGCACGCCGTTATAGCCATGGCGGATATGCTGTGCCGCGGCGGCCTGGTCGTAGGCCACCACACCCAGCCCGGACGCCAGGGCCTCCAGCACGACATTGCCGAAGGTTTCGGTCAGGCTCGGAAAGACGAACACATCCCCGCTGGCGTAGTGGCTGGCCAGCGCCTCGCCACGTTGGGTGCCGCAGAAAATCGCATCGGGCAATGCCTGCTCCAGCGCAGATCGTTGCGGGCCGTCGCCGATCACCACCAGCTTCATCCGTCGCTGCGGGAACGCACTGCACAGCCTGTCGAAACAACGCTTGAGCAAGCCGAGATTCTTCTCCGGCGCCAGGCGTCCAACGTGGATCACGGCAATATCGTCATCGCCCAGGCCCCAGCTTTCCCGTAGGGAGACCGAGCGCTTGACCGGATGGAACAACTGGCTGTCGACGCCGCGGGACAACAGCATGACGCGCTCGAAATGCCGCCGTTCCAATTCCAGTTGCTGGCTGAGGCTGGGCACCAGCGTCAGGTTGGAGCGGTTGTGAAACCAGCGCAGGTAATGGGTGAGTGCGCGACTGAGCAACCCGAGACCATACTGCTGGGTGTATTGCTGGAAATTGGTGTGGAAGCCACTGACCACCGAAATATCCAGGCGTCGCGCTGCCCGCAATGCCGACAAACCCAACGGCCCTTCGGTGGCGATGTACAGCACATCGGGACGCTGACGCTTCCAGCGCCGCAGCAGTTTGTGCATGGATACCTGGCCCCACTGCAACCCCGGATACCCTGGCAGCGGCCAGCCCCGGCACAGCAGCAAATCGTCGCTGGCCTGGCGTTGATCGGTGGCTTGTCGCGGACGCACCAACTCAACCCGGTGCCCTCGGGCACACAAACCCTCATGCAAGCGGCCCAAGGTATTGGCCACGCCATTGATTTCCGGCGGGAAGGTTTCGGTGATGAGGGTGATATGCAGGTGTGTGCTCATGACCCCAGTGTCGACCGGGGCCATTTCGCCAGTGTGACGCCTTGGTGATGGATTTGTGACCGGTTCAGCCTTGGCGCGCCAACGCGGCCTCGGCCCCTTGCTCGCGCACCCAGAACAGGGTCGCCCCGGCCACGGCCGCCGGCATCATCAGGATATTGACCACGGGGATCAGCAGCGCCAGGTACACGCTGCCGCCAAAACCCAGGCTCTGCCAGCGTTTCTGTCGCAGCCAGGCGAGCATCTCGTTCCAACCCAGCTTGTGGTTGTCCGCCGGGTAGTCGATGTATTGGATCGCCATCATCCACACGCCGAACAGCAACCACAGTGGCGCGGCCACGAGGTTGACCACGGGAATGAACGACAGCACGAACAGCCCCAGGGCGCGGGGCAGGAAGTAGCCGAGCTTGCGTGCTTCCCGGGCCAGGGTGCGCGGGACCATGGCAACCAACTCGCCCCAACTGAAGGCCGGGAAGTCGTCGGAGCCACGGACCACCACCTCGACTTTCTCTGCCAGAAAGCCGTTGAACGGCGCGGCGATGATGTTGGCGAGCATCGTGAAGGTAAAGAACACCATCAGCACCACCAGTACCACGAACAGCGGCCAGAGGATGTAGCTGAGGAAACTCAACCAGCCCGGCAGCGACGGCATCAATGTGTCGACCCACAGGCTGAATTGATGGCCGGCCAGGTAGATCAGGCCGACGAACAATACGAGGTTGATCGCCAGCGGCAACAATACGAACAAACGCAGGCCCGGGCTCAAGACCAGCTTGAGGCCTTCTTGCAGATATTGCGGGCCGGACAGGACGGGGGCGGGCATGGGAAGCTCCGAGAGAAGGTGAACGCGCCGACCTTACCGGCTTTGCCTCGCGCGGGAAAGCGTCTACACGGCGTGTAACAGGTTTATTGAGCGGACGACTCTATTGGAGGCGCTGCCCGACATAGAACTCACCTATGAGCTGGATTGTTAAACCGTATTTCCTTAATCTTCGCTCCCTCGATACGCTGCACCCATTCTTTTTCAAGGCCGTCGAACCAAAGCCTTCCCTAAGTGCATCAACGGTCTTTTTTATTCCCGCCGCTCAGCCGGCGCTCCGGCCCGCAAGGGCTGGTCAATTGGAGCAGGTCATGTCTGAAGTTCGTCATTCGCGAGTCATTATTCTCGGTTCCGGCCCAGCCGGTTACAGCGCCGCGGTTTATGCGGCCCGTGCCAACCTCAAGCCATTGTTGATCACCGGCATGCAGGCCGGCGGTCAACTGACCACCACCACCGAAGTCGACAACTGGCCAGGCGACGTCCACGGCCTGACCGGCCCGGCCTTGATGGAGCGCATGAAAGAACACGCCGAGCGTTTCGAGACCGAGATCGTCTTCGACCACATCAATGCCGTGGATTTCGCCGCCAAGCCGTACACCCTGACTGGCGACAGCGCGACCTACACCTGCGATGCCCTGATCATCGCCACCGGCGCCAGCGCCCGTTACCTGGGCCTGCCCTCGGAAGAGGCGTTCATGGGCAAGGGCGTTTCCGCTTGCGCTACCTGCGACGGTTTTTTCTACCGCAACAAGCCGGTGGCAGTGGTCGGTGGCGGCAACACCGCCGTCGAAGAAGCCCTGTACCTGGCCAATATCGCCAGCACGGTCACCCTGATCCACCGTCGTGAAACCTTCCGCGCCGAGAAGATCCTGATCGACAAGCTCAACGCCCGCGTAGCCGAAGGCAAGATCATCCTCAAGCTCAATGCCACTCTGGACGAAGTGCTGGGTGACAACATGGGCGTGACCGGTGCCCGCCTGAAAAACAACGACGGCAGCTTTGACGAGATCAAGGTCGACGGCGTCTTCATCGCCATCGGCCACACGCCGAACACCTCGTTGTTCGAAGGCCAGTTGGAACTCAAGGACGGTTACCTGGTGGTCAAGGGCGGCCGCGACGGCAACGCCACCGCTACCAGCGTCGAAGGCATCTTCGCTGCCGGTGATGTGGCCGACCACGTCTACCGCCAGGCCATCACCTCGGCCGGTGCCGGCTGCATGGCGGCCCTGGACACCGAGCGTTACCTGGACGGCTTGCAGAACGCTTCGTTCTGATTCATCAGGTATGAAAAAACCGGCTTTGGCCGGTTTTTTCATGGGCGTCGTTTCCACCCGAATCCTGTGGGAGCGGGCTTGCTCGCGAAAGCGGTGTGTCAGTTAGAGACTAGTTGCCTGACACTCCGCTTTCGCGAGCAAGCCCGCTCCCACAAGGTTTTTTGTGGTCAGCCACATGGCAACTCAGACCAGCTTCGCCAGGCACGCCTCGAGAATATCCAGGCCTTCCTCCAGCAGCGCCGGTTCGGTCGTCAACGGCGCCAACAGGCGGATGATGTGCCGCGACTTTCCGCTGGGCATCAGCAATAACCCTGCGTCCCGAGCGAGCGCCAGCAACTGGGTCAACTGTGCCGCTGCCGGGGTACCGTCGACATGGACCAGTTCGATGCCACGCATGGCGCCGACGCCCGTCAGGCGGCCCAGGAACGGTGTCAGTCCACGGCGGCGCCATGATTCGTAGCGGCTGACAATCGCCTCTTCCTGTTGCGTACCCCAGGCGCGCAGGTGCGCATCGGTCATTTCCTCCAGCGTCGCCAGTGCGGCGGCGCAGGCGATGGGGTTGCCGGAATAGGTGCCGCCCAAGCCGCCCTTGGGCAGGTTGTCCAGCAAAGCCTTGCGCCCCACCACTGCCCCCAGCGGGACACCGCCGGCAATGCTCTTGCCCAGGAGGATCAGGTCGGGCTCGATGCCCAGTCGCGAGAACGCAAAGCGCTGGCCGGTGCGCCCGAAGCCGGACTGGATTTCATCGATGATCAGCACGATGCCCTTGTCGTCACAGAACTGCCGCAGGGCCTGGGCAAAAGGGATGTCCAGCGCCAGGAAGCCCGCCTCGCCCTGTACCGGTTCGACGATGAAACAGGCCACATCGTTGACGTCGATCTCCACGCTGAACAATCGCTCCATGGCCTGTAAGGCTTCTGCGCAGGTCACGCCGTTGTCCTTGCTGGGGTAGGGCAGGTGATAGACCGGCCCCGGCAGCACACCGATTTTCTGTTTGTAGGGCGCGACCTTGCCGTTGAGGTTCAGAGTGGCCAGGGTGCGGCCATGGAAGCCGCCGTCGAAGGCGATCACGGCGGTGCGGCCCGTGGCCCCGCGCACGATCTTCAAGGCGTTTTCCGCCGCCTCCGCGCCGCTGTTGGTGAGCATGCCGCTGATGGGGTAGTCCACCGGGACAAACGCGGTCAGGCGCTCCATCAATTCGATATAGGGCGCATGAGGCACGGCATTGAAGGCGTAATGAGTCAATCGAGTGGCCTGCTCGCGAATGGCCTCGACAACGCGTGGATGGCAATGGCCGAGGTTCAGCACGCCGATGCCGCCCACGAAGTCGATGTAGCGATTGCCGTCGGTGTCCCAGACCTCGGCGTTTCTGCCGTGGCTGAGGCTGACGGGGTGCACGACGGAAATCGATTGGCTGATGGTTTCGCTGCTCATGAAGGACGGCTCGCAAGGGAAGAAGGCGTGCGCTATTCAAGCTGCGAGCGAAGGGGGGCGGCAAACGAAATAAAGTTGCCGGGTCAATCTTAAAAGTCGGGATGTGGGAATTGGAGTCTTGCAACGGCTCGTTGTGGCGAGGGGATTTAGCGAAACGTCGCACCGCCCCTCGCCACAGATGCGGGTTGCAACTTTAAAATCAGCGGCGTTGCAGGGGCTGGGCCGCAAACTTCACACCCGCCAGGCCGTGGACCATCAGCGCGCGGATATTGCCGTGGTCTGTGCCCTCGGGGGTTGCCAGCACCGAGCGGTAATGCTCGCCGAACGCCAGCAGCGCTTCTTCGTCGCTCAAGCCTTCGAGCAGAGCCAGGCCGAGGGTCTTGCAGGAACCTTCGTTCTGCCCGGCCGCGTTCTCCACGTTGCCGTTGGTGAAAGGCTGGGGCTGATAGTCATAGCCATCCTTGATGAAAGCCAGGGTCTCGGCGAAGGTGTGTTCGCCGCTCTGGAGACGGGTGCGCAGGGTGTTCAGATCAGGCATCGGGTTTTCCTTTGGCGAACGCCGCTTGCTGTTCGGCGCTGGCTTCTTGCTGGTATTGGGCTTTCCATTCGGCGTACGGCATGCCGTAGACCCGTTCACGGGCGTCATCGAGGCTGATCTCGATCTGGCGTTCATCGGCAGCGGCCTTGTACCACTTGGACAGGCAGTTGCGGCAGAAGCCGGCAAGGTTCATCAGATCGATGTTCTGCACATCCTTGCGGCTATCCAGATGGGCTACCAGCCGACGGAAAGCGGCGGCTTCGAGTTCGAGGCGTTGTTGGTCGGTCATGGTGGTCTCTTCGAGACAGCTGCAAGCGGCAAGCTTCAAGCTGCAAGATGGATTGAGGGAGCCAAGCTTACAACGTGTGGCTTGCCGCTTGAAGCGGCTACGCAGTCGCTCGGCTGGCCGCCAAAGTGATCGACACCGACTCGGCAAAACGCAAGGCGTGGGGTTTGTCGACTTCGACTTCGGCGTATTGCACCGACTCGTTGGTCATGACCAGGTCCAGCAACTCCTGGGTCAGGCGTTCCAGCAGAGCGAAGCGATTGCTTTCCACGTGGGCGATGATCGCCTTGGTGATGGTGCGGTAGTTCAGCGCATGATCGATGTCGTTGTCACGAACCGCTTCCTGTGCCGGGTAGAGGATGGTCAGGTTGATCAAGACATCCTGTTTGTTGAGGATTTCATCCTCGTTGATCCCGATGAAAGTGCGCAGGCGCAGGTCCTTGACCCGGATGCGCGCCATGGCTGGCTGAAGTTGTGGCATTTACTTGCTCCGTCGAATCAATTGCAGGAACTCCTGGCGAGTGGTGCTGGATTCGCGAAAAGCCCCGAGCATCACTGAAGTGTTCATGGTCGAGTTCTGTTTTTCGACACCGCGCATCATCATGCACATATGCTGGGCCTCGATGACCACCGCAACACCGGCGGCCTGGGTAACCTGTTGCACCGCGGCGGCGATTTGCCGGGTGAGGTTTTCCTGGATCTGCAGGCGGCGGGCGAACATGTCCACCAGCCGGGCGATCTTCGACAGCCCCAGGACCTTGCCCGTAGGAATATAAGCCACATGAGCCTTGCCGATGAAGGGCAGTAAATGATGTTCGCACAGGGAATAGAGTTCGATGTCGGCGACGATCACCATTTCGTCGCTGTCCGAATCGAACAGGGCGCCATTGACAATCTGTTCGACGCTTTGCTCGTAGCCATGGCAAAGGTACTGCATGGCCTTGGCGGCACGAGCCGGTGTGTCCAGCAGGCCTTCGCGCTCCGGATCTTCGCCCAGGCCGATGAGGATCTCGCGGTAATTCTGAGGCAGGGATAGCGCCATGATGGATCCTCAAGAAGGCTATTTGACGTGCCGCCCGCCGTTGACGGTCAGGGTCGTGCCAGTGACATAGGGGTTGTCCAGCAGATACCGCAGGCTCTGGTAGATGACTTCGCTACCGGGTTCGATGCCCAGCGCCGACTTGGCCAGGGTCCTGGCGCGATAAGCGGCGTCGTCTTCGGCCTTGAACAGTAGCAGGGCCGGTGCAATACCGTTGACCTTGATCGCCGGTGCGAACTTCGCTGCGAACGACAGGGTCAGGCTGTCGAGCCCAGCCTTGGTGGCGCAATAGGCGATGTGTTTGCTGCTGCCCTTGCGGGTTACATCGTCGCTGATATGCACGATATCCGCGGGATGTGAACGCCGTAGCAGCTCGGCACAATGCAAGTTGATCAGGTACGGCGCAAGCATGTGCACGCCGAACATGGCATTGAAGGCTGCCGATTCATCGCCTGGCGTTTCAACCAGCCATGCAGAGGCGTTGTGCACGATGGCCCGCAACCGGTCAGTGTGCTGCTTGAGCTGTTCGATAAAAGCCAGGATCCCGCCTTCGCTGGAAAAGTCGGCAAACATCACGGTCGCCCCGAGATCCCGGAGCGTCTGGACGCCTGGACGCTCGGTGCGATATGTGATGATGACCGGATAACCGTCTTCCAGCAATCGCCGGGCACAGTGCAAGCCGACACGCTGGGCTGCGCCGGTGAGCAGGATAGGAGCGTCGGTACTGGGCATGGAGGGGGCTCGGTTCACAGCGGAAGAAAACTATATCAGTGACTGCGAGATGTACCTATTTGTAGCGGCTGTACCTGGGTCGGACCGGTCGCCCAGGTGTTTTTTCATGACGGCACGACATGGAAAATTTTGTGTCAAAAAATAACAAAGTAGCGTGTCCAGTCGGTTTGCGCTTGTCATCATGCGACTAAGAGGGAGTAAACTGGGATCCAATTTACCGCCCGGGCCTGTCAGGACAAAAATGAGCGTAATCACCGACGATCAGTTCGTTATCCAAGCAGCAGCGGGCCTGGTGCGCGAAGACCTGTTTCCCATTCGCGAGGTTTCGCGACTCACGGGGGTGAATCCCGTGACCCTGCGCGCATGGGAGCGTCGTTACGGCCTGATCCAGCCGACACGTACCGAAAGCGGTCATCGCCTGTATTCCATGGGGGATATCGAGAAGGTACGCAGCATCCTTGCCTGGATCGAACGTGGGGTGGCTGTCAGTAAAATCGGCAAGATCCTGAGCAAGACCGAATCGTTGCAACCGGTTTCCGCATTGATTCCATCGGATCTGGTGAGGATTGACTACACACAATGGCAGCGCCAGATCGCGGTCGCAGTCGCCAACTTTGATGACGTAGAACTGGATCGCATCTATGGGCAGATTTTTTCCAGCTACGCGATATCGGTCGTGTTTCAGCGCATCCTGATGCCTCTCTGGCAACAACTGCTGCAACGGCAGCAAGAGTTCGGGCAGACCAGCGAATGGCTGTTTTTCGACGGATTCCTGCGCTCGCGTGTTTCCCAGCGGCTTTTGCTCAAGCGCGAGGACCGGTCGCGACGCGTGCTGGTCAGCGCCATTGCCGGACAGTGCCGTGAGCTGGAGTTGCTGGTGACGGCGTTATATGTGTCAAAGGCGGAAGTGGGAATCCGGTTGATGACCGTCGGCCAGCCGTTCGACGAACTGACCCTGGTATGCCAGAAGACTCAACCCGTGGCGTTGGTGCTGGTGTCCAACCATGCGCCGTTCGCCGAGTTGCCCAAGCGCCTGAACAGGTTGGCGATGAGCCTGGATTGCCCGTTGATGTTGGCCGGTGATGCCTCCGACCTGATGCAGGAATGCCTGGCAGGATCATCGATCGGTTGCCTGGGCAATGACGGAACAGTGATTCACCAGCGCTTGCGTCAGTTGCTGGCAGGTAACCTGGATACCTAGGGTAGATCATCCAGGCGTTCGAATTAAGCGTACGGACCGCTAGAGATGCATGGCCGGATGGGATAGGCGATGTTGCTGGAGGATGTACTGACGCAGGCGTTCGGTTTCGTCCTGGTCGTTCTGGTTCAAATGGTAGGCGTACAAGCCTTGGTCGGTTTCCCGTTCGAAGGTGCCTCGCAAGGAAATCCTTTCGTAGCCTGAAGGGCTGAACCACAGGATAAATTGCTTCGGTGGTTTGGTGCGGTTGCGGTTTTCCAGCAATACCCCCTTGCAAGACACCTCGTGAACCCACAAGGCCCCGGGCTGGCCCCTGGCATTTTCCAACGCCACCGGCTCTTCGAGGGTCAGGCGCCATGGGCGTACTTTCGGTCCGTCCTCGTAGATACTCGGCACACCCAGGCGCAGGTGCATCGTATGGAATTCATCTTCCACAAGGTGCAACGGGAAGGTCATCTGCTGGTTTTCGAAGTTGGCTTGCAGCGTGACCTGCTCGTTTGCCGCCAGGCGTGTCAGCAAGTCACGGATCTGCGACCCGCTATTGACCAGCAGGCTGGATGTCACATCTCGCTCATTCAATTGCGGGATGTGTTGCATGGTCCGGATAAAGTCCAACTCATCCTGAGTCAGAAGGGCGTCACGTTGCATGGTGTACTCGAAATGACTTTGCGTTTTCACTGGTGATTGTAGTGAATGACCGTTAATTCGTCGTTTTGTTTGCGCCGTTCGTCGCATCTAGCCGGGCAATCGTCGCACGGGCTTCGGCCAATTCCTTTTCCAGCTGGACGACGCGTTGCTGCGCCTTGACCTGGGCCGTCACGTCTTTTTGCACGCCCACGAAATAGGTGTGACCATCCGCCTCGTTTTTTACCGTGGACAGTGACAATTCATTCCAGAACGGCGTGCCGTCCTTGCGATAGTTGCGAAGGATTTCCCGACAAGCGCCGCCTTGATCCAGGGTCTGGCGAATTCGCTCCAGGGAGGGTTGATCGCGATCACCCGATTGGAGGAAACGGCAATCCTGATAAAGGATTTCATCGCGGTTATAACCGGTCAGCCGTTCGAAAGCCGGGTTGACGTAGATCAGAATGTTGTCTTCGCCTTCCTTTTCGGCGATGACGATTCCGTCATTGGAAGCATTTATCACCAGTTGCATCAGTTGCGCATTGATCATGGAACACGTCCTTTGTATAGCCCATGTAAGTGCCGCATTATTCGAATAACCTGATGAGATGTCTACTGGCCATTAGTGCTTGTCGAGCGTCAATCGTAGCTCTGCGGTTCAGCCTGCTACTATCACGCTTCTTTTTATTCAGGCTCAGGACCAGATTGATGAAAGTCGCCATCCTTTCCGGCTCGGTGTACGGCACCGCTGAAGAAGTCGCTCGACACGCCGCCAAGCTGCTCGGCGATGCAGGCTTCGAAACCCTGCATAACCCGCGAACAACCTTGGCCGATATTCAGGCATTCGGTCCGCAGGCCTTGTTGGCCGTGACATCCACTACCGGCATGGGCGAGTTGCCGGATAATCTGATTCCGCTGTATTCGACAATCCGCGATCAACTGCCGGCATTCTTTCGCGGCCTGCCCGGTGCGGTGATTGGCCTGGGGGATGCCAGTTATGGCGACACCTTCTGCGGCGGTGGCGAGCAGATGCGCGAGTTGTTCGCCGAGCTGGGTGTGCGCGAGGTGATCCCGATGTTGCGCCTGGATGCCAGCGAAAGCGTTACACCTGAAATCGATGCCGAACCCTGGTTGGGTGAGTTGATCGGCGCATTGCGTGGTTGATAGCGCGCGCGGGTTCCCCACGGGTGTCCCGCTCGGCCATTAACCTGGCTGCCAATGCAACTACCGTTTCGGTAAGGGCTGACTAGACTCACTTTCTTGTGCCAATACCTATAACGATAAGCCCGAGGTCAGAGCCGTGAGCATAGCGCCCATCCAATCGACACTCAGCATCAAGGATCAGGTCAGTGCCGCTGAATGGCAAACCCGTATAGATCTTGCCGCCTGCTACCGGCTGGTCGCGCTGCATGGTTGGGATGACCTGATTTTCACTCATATTTCTGCGAAGGTTCCCGGCACCGAAGACTTTCTGATCAACCCATTTGGACTGATGTTCCATGAAATAACCGCCTCGAGCCTGGTCAAGGTCGATCTGGCCGGCCACAAGCTGATGGACAGCCCTTACGAAATCAATCCGGCCGGCTACACCATTCACAGCGCGGTACACGAGACACGAGACGATGTCGCCTGTGTGCTGCACACCCATACCGCTGCCGGTGTGGCGGTCTCGGCCCAGAAACAGGGTGTATTGCCGATCAGCCAGCAGTCGTTGTTCGTGTTGTCGAGCCTCGCCTATCACGCTTATGAAGGCGTGGCCCTGAATCATGAAGAGAAGGCCCGCTTGCAGGCAGACCTGGGGGATCGCCACTTTCTGATGCTGCACAACCACGGGCTGCTGACATGCGCTGGCACCATCGCCGATACCTTCCTGATGATGTTTACCTTCCAGCGGGCCTGTGACATCCAGGTGTTGGCGCAGAACGGCGGGGCCGAGCTGATCCCCATCGAGCCGAACATACTGGCCGGTGCCCGGGCGATGATTGCCGGGGTCACCAAAAGCGCTCAGGGCATGGGCGGTGCGCTGGCCTGGCCGGCGTTGCTGCGCAAGCTCGACCAACAGAACCCGGGCTACAGACACTGATGCCGATGGTCCAGATTCCGCTGCGCATCTGGCGTCAGCGTGGCCAGACCTTCCTGTTCCGGGGCCACACCATCCGGTATTGGGTGGCGGGGCATGGTGAGCCGCTGCTGTTGATCCACGGTTTCCCCACCGCCAGTTGGGACTGGCATTACCTGTGGCAGCCGCTGGCACAGCGTTATCGCGTGATCGCTTGTGACATGCTCGGTTTTGGCGACTCCGCCAAGCCGACGAATCACGTCTACAGCCTGCTGGAGCAGGCGGATCTGCAGCAGGCATTGCTGGCTCATCTGCAGGAGCGGCAAGCGGTGCATATTCTGGCCCACGATTATGGTGACAGCGTGGCCCAGGAGCTGATCGCCCGACATTGTGAGGCGCGCATCGAGATCGCCAGTTGCGCGTTTCTCAATGGGGGCCTGTTTCCGGAAACCCATCGTCCGGTTCTGGCGCAGAAGTTGTTGCTCAGTCCGTTGGGCTGGCTGATGGGGCGTGCTTTTTCACGCGAAGGCCTGGCCAGGAATTTTCGACAGATCTTTGGTCCCTGGCGCGGTCCCAGCGAAAGCGAACTGGACGATTACTGGAGCCTGGTAAAAAAACACGACGGGCCACGGATCATGCACAAACTCATCCGCTACATTCCCGAGCGCCGCGTACATCGCGACCGCTGGGTCCAGGCGATGCAGCGCGGCGAGGTACCGCTGCGGGTGATCGACGGCGCATTCGATCCGATTTCCGGCGCGCACATGGTGGCGCGTTACGAGGCTCTGATCCCTAATGCGGATACGGTGCTGCTGCCCGATATCGGGCACTATCCACAGACCGAAGCCCCGGTGCAGGTGCTCAAGCATTACCTGGCATTTCGTGAAAAGCTCGCGGAGCCGGTGCGGCTGCGGGCCTCGGCGAAATGTCGGTGACCGTCATCGCGGGCAAGCCCGGCTCCCACCGCTGCCCGGATTGAACCTGAGATCTGCACCTACCGCCCATCCTCTGTGGGAGCGGGCTTGCTCGCCAAAGCGTTGGGTCAGCTTGCCTCGACGGTGGACCTGCCGCCGAACCCGGTTCGGGTGGAATCTGGTACCGCATCATCCCCTCACCTTATCGCCTACCATTCACTCTCAACCGTGTTGATTGTGACCGTCAGCCCCGTGCCTGACACTCAGGCTTTAAACCCTCGGTCTGCTGGAGTTCTGCCCATGAGTGAGTCTGTGCGCTTCGAAGATAAGGTGGTGATCGTTACGGGAGCCGGTGGTGGGCTGGGGCGGGCCCATGCGCTGCTGTTCGCCAGGCAAGGCGCCAAGGTGCTGGTCAATGACCTCGGCGGCTCTGCCCAGGGAGAAGGAGCCAATGCCTCGGCAGCGGATCGGGTAGTCGCCGAAATCCGCGAAGCCGGGGGCATTGCCGAGGCGAACCACGATTCCGTCACCGACGGCGACAAGCTTGTGCAAAACGCCCTCGACGCGTTTGGTCGGGTCGATGTCGTGGTGAACAACGCCGGTATCCTGCGGGACAAGACCTTCCACAAAATGGACGACGCCGATTGGGACCTGGTCTACCGCGTCCACGTCGAGGGCGCGTACAAAGTCACCCGTGCCGCCTGGCCGCACCTGCGTGAGCAAAACTATGGCCGGGTGATCTTCACGGCCTCCACCTCCGGCATCTACGGCAACTTCGGCCAATCCAACTACGGCATGGCCAAGCTCGGCCTTTATGGCCTGACGCGTACCCTGGCCATCGAAGGTCGCAAGAACAATATCCTGGTCAACGCCATCGCCCCCACCGGCGGCACGCGCATGACCGAAGGCCTGATGCCGCCGCAGGTGTTCGAGCAACTCAAGCCCGAGCTCGTCAGCCCGCTGGTGGTGTACCTGGCCAGCGAAGCCTGCCAGGAAACCTCCGGATTGTTCGAAGTGGGCGGCGGCTGGATGGGCAAGGTCCGTTGGGAGCGCAGCCTCGGTGTCGGATTCGACCCAAGCAAGGGCTTCGCGCCCGAAGACGTTGCTGCCCATTGGCAGCAGATCTGCGATTTCGACAACGCCGTGCATCCCAATGACAACCTGGAAGCGTTGAAGGAAATGATGGCGAACATGCAGCGTTACGCCGTGTAACCTTTATTGCCCGGGCCGGTTGTCGTTGCCGACGATAACCGTGCTCAGGGACAGTATTTCTTCACCAAGGCTGCCAGGTTCGCCGCTGTCTCGATGTCCATCACCCCATCATGTTTCGCCGGCCGGAAGTGCAACTGGAAGGCGCGTACCAAACGCTGGAAACCCGCGCTCGTCGTGGCCGCTGTCGTGTCATACCCATATTTCCGGAACAGCCCCAACAGATGTTCCCGTGTTGGCACGCCCGCGCACCGGTAGGCCTGCATGAAAGACTGCTGCGTGCAGTCATCGAACCATGCGCCGATGCCTTTCAGATACAACGCGTGCCAGGGGAACATCGGCCCCGGGTCACTCTTGCGCCCGGCGGCGATGTCCGAATGCGCCACGACATTGACCGGAGTGATCTCGGGATAGCGCCGAAGTATGTCGAGGGCCAACTGTTCCACTGCTTCGATTTGCTGCGGCGAGTAAGGCGGGAAGGTGAATGTCCCCTGGTGGTCAGCGGCCAGATTGACAATTTCGACTCCAATGGACGTGTCGTTCAAATTGCTGCGATTGCCCCAACTGCTCACCCCTGCGTGCCAGGCTCGTTTGTTTTCGTCCACCAGATTGAAAATCTGCGGCTCGTTGAAACCTGCCTTCAAATAGCTTGGGTCAGTGAAGTCCGGAATCAGGTAATGGGCACTGGCGGAGGCACCGGTGAGTGCGTTGACGGAAGATGAAAAGTTAGCCGCGGTGTAATGGAAAACCAGGAAGCGAACTCGGCTGTTAAAACCTTTTTTTGATCGATAGCTGTTGTAGTTGATTGACGTCATAAAGAACTCGCTAAAGTTTAAAATCGAAGCAGAATGCTGCGACTGACTTTCAGCGTATCAGTGGATTTTTCATGGGCTTGTAGTGGAGTTCTTACATTGTTGTAGGAATAGGCGTTTGGGTGTTTGGGAATTGATCGTTAATGGAAACAGGATGTATGGGCTATTTTTCTTATGACGAACTCTGACAGTGATGCAGGAGCGAAAAAATTTCAGTTAGGGATAAGCCGGTATGATAAAACAGCAGTTTAAGCGCGACGATGCTTATGCTGATGAAATAATCGCCACGATGATGCAAGCAATCCCTCAAGTGACCGACATTACCCATAAGGCGGGTTCCATCAGGTATATACTTATCCTGCGCGGCTCAACATCCAGGCAAAGCGCTCGGTGGACCATTCTTTGCGGTCTGACACCTGGCCGTCACCCAGCTCGATCACCCGCAGTACACCGTCCGATCTGAGCACTACGTCTATTGAGAAAAAAGGACTGTCGATCAGCCGCGCGCATTCGATCACCAACTCAGGCACCTCGTCGGTGACGCCATAGGCCTGCCCGTGGAGCACAAAGTAACGACGTTCGGTTTCTTCGAGGTATTCTTCTCGTCGTCTGACGCATATACCGCCTTCAATCTGGCCACGATATTGGCGCATCTTTTCAACAAGCGGCGCTATACCTTCGGGAGTGTTCACCAGACTGCCATTACCCGTGTTAAGCGACTTTACGTAATCCTTGATGAAGTAGCCTGGCCATTGCAGGCCCTCGAGCGCCTGAGTGAAGTTTGCATCGCTATCCAGCACCACCGTTTCACTTGTGTGAGCGACCAACAGCGGATACCACTGCGGCAAATGATGACAGAGTCGATATTGCCTGGCGTCGGTCACTCCAATGACGCCCTTTTCGCGCAGTTGGTTAAGCAAAGCGGCATACGCGTTGGGTCTCAGCATCCATCCACGATATAAAACCGAGTCTCCGGGCATGAGGGGCGCAGAAGTCCTGAAAAGACCTGCTTCGAAATCTTCAAAAGAGAACAGCACAGTCCTCAGTCCTGCGATCATTACCGCTTCGTACTCTTCAGCGTACTGCTCATCGGGACGTTCTTTATCAAATGGGTCGCTAGGATAGATGAGGTGCATAATGCTTTTACCGATGAGAAGTGGAGGGTCAAATGCTGCTGGACTCGACACATCACGATGCGGAGTCAAGAGAGCCTGCTGCCGATTATTCAGTAGCAGGTCGTTTAAGTATCTGGAAGGTCAGAGTTGCTTGAATCCCGGTTTGCCGTTGGCGGCGCGCCAAACTTTTACCTTTGCTACTATTTGTTCAGGGCTGTTATGACCGTCTTCTGGATAATAAATTAGATCTGAACCGGAAGGGTGCTCTGAAATTTTTTCAAACTCCATAATCGCGGCTATGTGGGCCGAATCTGATGGATAATCTACATCGCAAATTTTTTTCACAAAGGCGAGAAATTCTGATTCTGTCATTGTTAGTTTGGTCATTGTTTGTGCTCTCGATGTATTTCGATATGGCGTTTTGGGGTCATTAGATTAATGTTGTCAAGGTCATAAATTTCCTCTCCGTGGGAGATATATTTTATGTGGTGCAACTCATAAGTATACCGCCTGCCAATGCGTTCATTCTTATTAACAATTGCCGCCAACCCTCTCTTCATTCGTCCTAGATTGTACCGGTCAAAATGTTGCGAAAGTATAGGATCCCCAGCAGCAGCCTTCCAAAAACTCTCCCGAAACTTCCTGAATCTCCTAAACTTCTTCCCCCTCAATTGATCCGCAATCTGCGACGGAATGGGTGCTCCTTCACCTTTTGATGCAGCGTCCGTCCACACGCCTGAAATCGGGGTACCCGATCCCAGCGCAATCCCAGGGTCTTCACGTCGATCCCTGAACATGACGTACAGGGGTGGCAGGCCTGAGTCGATGGGGAAAACGAAAACATAATCATTGAAACTGTTTAGGGATATCTCAGGGAATGGATCGATTCTCCCCACTACGGGTGTTACCGATGCGCCTGTATAAGCAGGTGGGCCGGGTGGTTCGGCTGGAAATGCAGTGGAACTGTTTCCGGGTTGAACGACCGGTGTCCACGTCAAGGATCTGGGTGGGGTGTCTTCAGTTGTAGCGGTGTAGAGGTTCTGTTGTGCGTTGTAGGTAACCGGTAGCACTCGGACTTTCGACGGGTGGGTTACACCGTCAGTGTTGATCACGAGGATTTCTGACTGACCATCCGCCGTCGCTTGGGAGGTGAGGCGTACAGGTAAGTCAACGGTCCCGCCGGCCGCCGCGATGGCGTGTAAATCGTGGTGTTGTGTCGGTGCGAGGTCTGAGAGTGGTGTACTTAAAGCATACCGTTCCGGTAATTCACCGTTCGCCAACTTGGGTGAATAGAGCAATGCCGCAAACCCTGCGACAGCGGGTACCGCGGTCGCCGCAATGGTTTCGCTGATTGCCGTGACGGCAACGCGTAGCGCAGCGGTGATTGCCGAGGTGGTTGTCGGGTTGGCGGCGAGACTTGCTCCCGCGACGCTGAACGCTGGGCCGGCGACAGCGACGGAGCCCGATAGGCGAAATGCCTGAGCAGCCGTGGCCGTTCTACGTGTCGTTTGAGTTTCGGCCTGAAGCCGGGCCGCTTTCGCGGCAAGCCGTCTGCGTCTGGCGTTGCGTTTGGCCTCAGCCCTGGCTGCCTTGCGGGCTTTTATAGTGGCCGTGCGTTCTTTGTCAGCCAGGGCTTTTGCTTGGGCGACGGCTTCAGCCGCGACCTTGAGTTGTTCTTCTACCGCCAACCGTGCCTGTTCTTCTGCAACCCGTTTGGCCTCAGCTTCGGCTGTTTTGCGAGCCAGTTCTTCGGCCATTCGTTTTGCGTCGGCTTGGGCTTTCGCCTGGGCGGCGGCTTTTTCAGCCGCAGCCTTGCGTTGCGCCTCTGCCTCCAGCCGCGCTCGCTCTTCGGCCACACGTTTAGCCTCGGCCTGGACCTTTGCTTGAGCAGCGGCGGCTTTAGCTTTGGCATCGGCAATGGTCTTATTCTGTGTAGCGATGCGAGCATTCAGCAGTTTCATTTGCTCAGCCAGGAACTTCGCATGGTAAGCAGCGGCATAAGAAGCGTTCCATTGTTCTGCAGCTTTGATGTAGTCTTTTTCCGAAATGCGAAATGGGACATCGAATCCTTTCATATAAGGATCCCGTCCTTTATGAGTCAGCGGGTCGTGACCATAAAAAAGATTGGCGGTTGTTCTTTGCTTTTGGTGATCAGTTGTTATGTTGGACAGCAGAAGACCCAGCGCATTTAACTCTAGGACGAGGGCATCGGTTCCCTCCTTGGCAGTAGCGCGAACATACGCTTTTGTGTTTGCGAGTTCGGTATCGGTTATGCGGACGATGTTTTTTATATTTTCTTTGTAGGTTGTTTCGGTATAAAGGTTGCCCTCGATTACCCAGTCTGTGGCTATATCAATTCCATCACGTCCAAGATCTGCGTTAATTGTGATTGTTGAGTGGTCCCAGTTACTGCCGAAGCCATTGTTTGAAAGAGAGGGCGTGCGAGGTATTCCTCTATTGACCAGTATATTTTTTTCTTCCAGCATCTCGATTTCCTTTTCGAGCTGAATGTTCAAATAGACATGTCGGCATGCAATATTTGCCGTCATTCATGCCTATTGATGTCGTCGCCATCCAAGTCGACGAAAAAGACTATAAATTTGATCTTGCAAACCGGGCAGGTGAGCGTTTCCGACGGTGTTGTAGGAAACAAGAAGTTTTACCCAGGAAATAAACCCACATAAAAAAAGCCGCTGCAAAAAGCAGCGGCCTAAACATGACGTTGCAAAGGAGCCACAAACCAACGTCGATAAACACGGGATGATGGACCGATACGCAATCCATCCGAATGACGGTGTGCCAGGCGTGAGGGATGCCATGGCGGGGGCTTGCAGGCCCGTTACCCTGGAAGCCCGGCCAGCATAGGGATCGGGCGCATCGGGAAACAGACCGGATCCGGACATGCACTGTTACGGCGCGCGCAACAGTCGAAACGAGGCGCCGAACATGCATAGCACTGATGGGCCACTATCCAGCCCATTCATGGCGTGTGCAAAGCCCCGTCCTGTGCGGGCGCTAATCCTTTCGAGCGACAGCGTGAATACCTCCTTGGTGCGCTTATCGCCCATGACCGGCGGCAGTAGGGTGAAGTCTCTGTCACTCATCGGGGAAGACGCATGACAACAATAACAATGCGCGCCATCTTCAAGCCGCAGGCGCTGGCCGTTGCGGTGGCCTTGGGTTGCTGTGCCCAGGCCCAGGCCGTCTCATTCAACATTGGCGAGATCGAGGGTCAGTTCGACTCCTCGCTGTCCGTGGGCGCGAGCTGGGGCATGAGCGATGCCGACAAGGATTTGATCGGCACGGTCAACGGCGGCAGGGGCCAGTCTTCCACCGGTGATGATGGGCGGCTGAATTTCAAGAAGGGCGAGACGTTCTCGAAAATCTTCAAAGGGCTGCACGACCTCGAACTCAAGTACGGTGATACCGGCGTGTTCGTGCGTGGCAAGTACTGGTATGACTTCGAGCTGAAGGACGAAAGCCGTCCGTTCAAGGACATCAGTGACAGCAATCGCAAGGAAGGTGCCAAGTCTTCCGGTGCGGAGCTTCTCGACGCCTTCGTCTATCACAACTATTCCATTGCCGATCTGCCGGGCACCGTGCGCGCCGGCAAGCAGGTGGTCAGTTGGGGCGAGAGTACCTTCATCGGTAACTCCATCAACAGCATCAACCCGGTGGACGTGTCCGCGTTCCGCCGTCCGGGTGCCGAGATCAAGGAAGGCCTGATCCCGGTGAACATGCTGTTCGCCTCCCAGGGCCTGACCGACAAGCTCACCATCGAGGGTTTCTACCAGCTTGAGTGGGACCAGACGGTGGTCGATAACTGCGGCACGTTCTTTGGCAATGACGTGGTGGCGGATGGTTGCACCAGCGGCTATACCGTGGGCAGCCCGGCTATCGCGCCGTTCGTACCGCTGACCCAGGCGTTCGGCCAGGGTATCGAAGTAACCAGCGAAGGGGTGGTCGTTCCTCGGGGCGGTGACCGTGACGCCCGTGACTCCGGCCAATGGGGCACGGCGTTGCGCTGGCTCGGCGATGACACCGAATACGGCCTGTACTTCATGAATTATCACAGTCGCACGCCTACTGTCGGTACCACGACGGCGGGCGCCTCCACTCTGGCGGCTTTGCCGGGAATGATTGCGATTGCCAACGGCCTGTCTCCAGGCAGCGGTGCCGGCCTGGCCCAAAGCGTCATGCTCGGCCGCGGTCAGTATTACCTCGAATACCCCGAGGACATCCGCCTGTACGGCGCCAGCTTCTCCACCACGCTGCCCACCGGCACCGCATGGACCGGTGAAATCAGCTATCGCCCCAACGCTCCGGTACAGCTCAATACCAACGACCTGACCCTGGCCTTGCTCAACCCGATTGCCGGCGGCGCAGCTTCACCTATAGCAACCAGGGCGGGCGCCGACAACACCGGCTACCGCCGCAAGGAAATCACCCAGATCCAGAGCACCATGACCCACTTCTTCGACCAGGTATTGGGCGCCGATCGCCTGACCCTGGTAGGCGAGGCGGCGGTGGTACATGTCGGCGGGCTGGAGTCCAAGGACAAGCTGCGTTACGGCCGCGATTCGGTCTACGGCCAATACGGCTTCAACGGTGACACCGATGGCTTCGTCACCTCCACCTCATGGGGCTATCGCGCCCGGGCGATCCTCGACTATTCCAACGTCGTTGCCGGCATCAACTTCAAACCCAACCTGTCCTGGTCCCATGACGTGGCCGGCTACGGTCCCAACGGCCTGTTCAACGAAGGTGCCAAGGCCGTCAGCCTCGGCGTCGATGCTGACTACCGCAACACCTACACCGCCAGCCTGAGCTACACCGACTTTTTCGGCGGCGATTACAACGTCCTCAAGGATCGCGACTTCCTCGCGTTGAGCTTCGGCGTGAACTTCTGATCTGGCTGACAAGGAAAACCCTATGCGCAAGATGATCCTGCAATGCGGTGCCCTGGCTTTGAGCCTGCTGGCCGCAAACGTGATGGCGGCGGTTTCGCCGGACGAGGCGAACAAACTGGGCACCAGCCTGACGCCGCTGGGCGCGGAGAAAGCCGGTAACGCCGATGGTTCGATCCCGGCCTGGACCGGTGGTATCCCGAAAAACGCCGGTGCCGTGGACAGCAAAGGCTTTCTGGCGGATCCGTTCGCCAATGAGAAGCCGTTGTTCATCATCACCGCCGCGACGGTGGACAAGTACAAGGACAAGCTTTCCGAAGGCCAGGTGGCGATGTTCAAGCGCTACCCGGAAACCTACAAGATCCCGGTCTATCCGACCCATCGCAGCGTAGGGCTGCCGCCGGAAATCTACGAATCGGCCAAGCGCAGTGCGCTCAATGTCACGGCGATCAACGACGGTAACGGCCTGGCCAATTTCACCGGCAACCGCTACTACGCGTTTCCGATTCCCAAGAACGGGGTGGAAGTCATCTGGAACCACATCACCCGTTATCACGGTGGCAACCTGCGGCGCATCATCACCCAGGCCACACCGCAGACCAACGGCAGCTTCACGCCGATCCGTTTCGAAGAGGAAGCTGCTGTGCCGGCCCTGATCAAGGACGCCGACCCGGAAAAAGCCAGCAACGTGCTGACCTATTTCAAGCAGGAAGTCACCGCCCCAGCACGCCTGGCCGGCAACGTGCTGCTGGTGCATGAAACCCTCGATCAGGTGAAGGAGCCACGCCTGGCCTGGATCTACAACGCCGGCCAGCGCCGTGTGCGCCGCGCCCCGCAGGTGGCCTACGACGGCCCGGGCACCGCCGCCGACGGGTTGCGTACTTCCGACAACTTCGACCTGTTCTCTGGTGCACCGGACCGCTACGACTGGCAGCTGGTCGGCAAGAAGGAAATGTACATTCCGTACAACAGCTACAAGCTCGATTCACCGAGCCTCAAGTACGACGACGTGATCAAGGCTGGCCACATCAACCAGGACCTGACCCGCTACGAGTTGCACCGGGTCTGGGAAGTGATCGGTACGGTCAAGCCCAACGAGCGGCACATCTATGCCAAGCGCCACATGTATTTCGACGAAGACAGCTGGCAGGCGGCGCTGGTGGATCACTACGACGGCCGTGGCCAGTTGTGGCGTGTGGCCGAAGGGCATGCGCAGTTTTACTACGACCACCAGAACCCCGCCTACACCCTCGAGACGCTCTACGACATCATCGCCGGCCGCTACATTGCGCTGGGCATGAAGAACGAAGAGAAGCACAGCTATGAGTATGGTTTCGAGGCCAGGGCAGCCGACTACACGCCGGCGGCGCTACGTTCGAGTGGGGTTCGTTAAGCCTCGGTGGTCTTCTGATTGTGGCGAGGGGATTTATCTGTGGCTAGGGGATTTATCCCCTCGCCACAAGGGTACCCCTCCGGTCGTTTCCTTATGGGCCGCGATCAGCGCGCTGAATACTTCTCCAAAGGTCGGTGACACAGGACTAGGGTGATGAGACAACAATAAAAAGGACCCTCACACATGACCGCCATGACCCCGTGTCCGGACCGTCCTGGATTGCTGCCGCGCCTGTCTTCGACGCATGTGCCGCGCCGGTCTCTGAGCGAGCCCTTGCTCACGTCCGAAGCACGGATAAAGCTGCTCTGCGCGCCGGCGGGCAGTGGCAAGAGTGCGCTGTTCGCCGAGTGTTTCCTGCAGGCTCCCGCTGGATCTCGGTTGCATTGGTTGCCGCTGGGGGGCGCGGCGCTGGACGCGAAGCAGATGTGCGAGCAATTGGCGCAGACCCTCGGGTTGCCGGTGCTGGAGGAGGCGGCGCTGTTGTCCCATCTGGCGCGCTTGCAAACGCCGACCTGGCTGTTCCTGGATGATTATTGCCGGGTACCCAATCCCGAGCTGGACCAGTTTCTCGACCGTCTGCTGAACGCCAGCAGCCCGGCGCTGCACCTGTGGCTCAATGGCCGTCGGCGTCCACACTGTAACTGGTTGCGCTTGTTGCTCGATGACGAACTGCACGAATTCGACGCGAAGGCGCTGGTGTTCAGCCTTGACGATATCCAACCGTTGCTCGGTCATCTTCCCGGTCCTCTGGCGGCCCGTACGGCCCGCGAGGTGATACAGCGCAGCGGTGGCTGGTGCGCGGGCGTGCGCATCGCCTTGCTTGAGCGTTGCGAGTGGGCACGCCGCCACGCATCGACGGGACGCCCCGGCACCTTGCTTGATTACCTCGAACACGAGTTGTTCAGCGCGCTGACCCCGGACCTGGCACAGGCCTGGCGCGTGCTGGCCCATCTGCCGCGATTCAATGCGCGGCTGTGCGAGCATTTGTTCGGTGACACGGTGGGGGCGGAATGTCTTCCCTTGTTGTTGGACCTGGGGTGCTTTATCGAGCCGTGGGAACAGTCTTCGGACTGGTTGCAGATATTCCCGGCCCTGGCCCGGCTGGTGCGTGAGGAGCCGTGGCCGCAAGGGCGCTCCTGGCATCGACGGGCCTGCCAGTGGTTCGCGGCCGAGCAGGATTGGCCCATGGCGTTCGAGCAGGCAATGCTGGCTGAAGAGTTCGAAACCGCCGTCAGCCTCTTGCAACACCTGAATTTCGAGCACGTCTTGCAGCGTCGCACCGTGGTGCTGTTACTGGACTTGCATGATCGACAGGGTGAAGCGCTGACGCTGGGTACGCCGCAATCGGTGGGTTTGGTTACCGCCGCGCTGCTGTTCGCCGGACGCTTCGACCAGGCATCGGCGTGTATCGAACAACTGGCCAGGTTTGCGCCCCAGCCCAAGGCGTGCCAGCAGCGCCAATTGGTCGCGCGGTGGCAGGTCCTCAGTGGCTGGCTATGGCACCTGGCAGGTGAGGGGGATCAGGCGAACGAACATTTTCTGCAAGCCCAGAGCAGCCTGGATCCGGAGGCCTGGGCTTCACGGCTGCTGTGCCAGTCGGGACTGACACAGCAGGCGTTGCTCAAGGGCGAGTTGGCGTCGGCCCAGTGGATCAATCGCCAGGCGCTGTGCCTGGCGCGTGCACAAGGCTCGCTGGTGTTCGAGGGGTTATTGGAGCTGGATCACGCCCAATTGCTGGAGCAACGCGGCGCGCCCCATCGGGCCGACCATTTGCTGAGCGAGATCCAGGCGTTGCTCGAAAAGCCAGGTCAGGACTTTTCCCCGTTGCTGGGACGCATTGCCCTGCGACGTGGGCGCCTGGCATTGCGCATGGGTTTTGAAGAGCAGGCAGCGGAGCAGTTTCAAGCGGGCCTGGAAACGAGCTTGCACAGCCAGGACAAACAAGTGCTCTATGGCTTTCTCGGCAAGGCCAGCCTGGCCGCCAACCAGGGCGACTACGGTGAGGCGTTCGTGCAACTTCGAGAAGCCGAGCGGGTCATGCAGCAGCGGCATATTCCCGATACCGTGTACCGTGGCGTATTGCTGCAGACCAGTTGCCAGTTCTGGTTGCAGCAAGGCCGCCCGGAGCTGGCCCATGAAGCGTTGACCCGCGTCTTGCGGCATTTTCGCGGCCCACAGGCCAAACACGCGCCGCCAGCGACTCTGGAGTTGATTCCGCGGCTTGAATACTTACAGGTATTGGCCGAGGTCTACCTGCAGCGGGGGCAGGATCCGCAGGCCCGACTGCAGGTCATGATTGCCCAGGCGCAGTGCTGTGGCATGCACGGGCTGGAAACCGAGCTGCATTTGGCGTTGGCCGAAGTCGTCTGGCTGTCCGGCGATCATTCCCAGGCCCGTGTTCTGATGCAAGAAGGCCTTGAGCGAGTCGCCTGTTGGCGCGCCCAGCAAGCCTTGTGCGAGCTGCGCTTGCGCCAGCCGGAACTGTTGCGTTGGGCGCAGTCGGTGGAGCCCGTCGGACAGCCGGCTGTCATTGCTGAAGGAGCCTTGCTCAGCCAGCGAGAGTTGGAAGTCCTGGAGCTGATTGCCCAAGGTCATTCCAATCAGCAAATTGCCGAGCGGTTGTTCATTTCACTGCACACGGTCAAAACCCATGCGCGGCGGATACATAGCAAATTGGGCGTGCAGCGACGTACCCAGGCGGTGGCGAAGGCCAAGGTCATGGGCGTTATGGGTTAGGCTCTGTACGAAAAGCCTAGTATTACAAGTCCGGTTTTTTCGATCAGGACACTGTTCTGAGATAACTGTTTGCAAGTCTTCACGCACGCTTACATTTGCCTTTTCGCGATAAACGCGAGCCCTGGTGTATAACGACCCTGTTGAAGTTACGCGGGGTTGTTCTACTCGCTCGCTTTATCAACTGAGCCCGGCCTGGGCGAATATCAATAATGGATCGAACAGGAAGTTCGAACAAAATGACAAGACAAGGATGCTTATGAATCTGCAGCTGTTTTCCTCTCACTCTGAAAGGCTTCTCGCGCTCAAAAAAACCCGTGTGGACTTTGCCGTGCGGGTACTGTTGGGCCTGGCTCTGGAGGCCCGAGGAATCAATCCCCATGCCAACTACTTGACAACATTGGTCGATGTTTCGAGCGCAAAGGTCCACTCTTCCGAGACCTTGTTCGATGTCGCGCTGGGTTGCGTCGCAGAACAAGTATTGCCTCATTACACGCAAGGGCTCAGCAATGTGTTCAGCAAGCGTTATTCCTTCGCCGACGAGGACCGGACAAAGACTCTGGATCTGATCGAGTTTGAACGCATTGTCATGGAGATCGTGACCGGCCTTGCCGAAAACCCCTCAATGGATCTGTCTTGGCGCACGATCAAGCCGCTGACGATTGAAGATCTTCAGCAGGCGTTGAACAGGCATCTGCCCGGCGTGGATCTCGATGAAGTCTACGTCACCAGTTTTGTCATCCACGGCTTTGGCGAACGGGTGGTGTCGTCCTCTCAAAATCTGGCTGCATATCTACTGGGCCATTTCGAACAGGATGAAATTCCTTACCACTCGAACGGCAGTCACCAGACGATTCATGCTGTCGCCTTCAGTGGGCCCGACGAACATTTGCATCCTTGGCTGACCACCGCGCATATCAATGACTTACTGATCCGGATGGTTCCGGACTTGCTGGGCTGATCCCGGGCCGGACTCATACCCCATCCGCCAACTCACGGCCCGGGTCGCCGCCAACAGTCGTTGGGCCGCCGGGCCATTCTCATCGGCATGGAACAATGAGGTCGGGCCGACGATGGTCATGACGGCCGTTATCTGGCCGACGGCATTGAAGACCGGCGCGGAAAGGGCGTCCACGCCCGGCATCAGCAAGCCATGTACGTGGTGCAGTCCCCGACCGCGGATCTGCTCGCACAAGGAGGCATAGGTGCGGTCGTCGGCCAGCGCATGATTGCCGATGCCTGCTACTTCCTGTTCGCGCAACCCGATGGTTTCGCGTTCCGGCAGATAGGCGCTGAACACCAGTCCGGTGGAGGAACTGAGCAGCGGTAACACCGAACCCAGTTGCGTCACCACGGTCACGGCGCGCACGGCGGGTTCGATCCGTACCACGGTCGCGCCGTGATTGCCCCACACCGCCAGGAAACAGGTTTCGTTCAAGTCGTCCCGCAGCTCCGCCAGGGGCAGGGCGGCCACTTGCAGCACGTCCATGCCGTTCAGCGCCGCCAGGCCCACCCGCAAGGCTTCGCGCCCCAGGCCGTAATGGTTGGTGGCGGTGTTCTGTTCGGCGAACCCACTGGCAATCAAGGCCTGCAGGTATCGATGAACCTTGCTCGCCGGCATCTGCACGTGTTCGGCCAGGCGCGACAGCGACGTGGAGGGGGAGAGTTCGGCCAGGGCCTTGAGAATGTCGGTGCCGACTTCGGCCGAGCGGACTTTCTGTTTACCGTTATTGAGCGGGGTTTCCATGGGGGCGCTGGATCCGGGAGCGAGTGGGCGTCTTTATAGCTTGACGGTCGTCGTCGAGCAAATTACGTTATGCGTAATCGAATTACGATAAAAACAACAGGTGTTCAGGAGGCTCCATGAACCTCGATTCCACAGCGTCCGAGCTGGCGTACCAATCGGGCTTCGGCAACGAGTTTGCCAGTGAAGCGCTGCCCGGCGCGCTACCTGCCGGTCAGAACTCCCCGCAAAAGGCCCCGTATGGTCTCTACGCCGAGTTGTTTTCCGGTACGGCGTTCACCATGGCGCGCAGCGAGGCGCGGCGTACCTGGATGTATCGCATTCGGCCATCGGCCAACCATCCGGCTTTCGTCAAGCTGGAACACCAACTGGCCGGCGGGGCGCTGGGCGAGGTCACCCCCAATCGCCTGCGCTGGAACCCGTTGGACATCCCCGCCGACCCCACCGACTTCATCGACGGGCTGGTGCGCATGGCGGCCAATGCCGGCCAGGACAAGCCCGCCGGCATCAGCATCTTTCACTACCGGGCCACCCGCTCCATGGAGCGGGTGTTCTTCAATGCCGACGGCGAGTGGCTGATCGTGCCGCAGTCGGGGCGACTGCGGATCATCACCGAGCTGGGGATACTGGAGCTGGCGCCGCTGGAAATCGCCGTGCTGCCTCGCGGTCTGAAATTTCGCGTCGAGCTGCTCGATCCGCAGGCTCGCGGCTACCTCGCCGAGAACCATGGCGCGCCGTTGCGCCTGCCTGATCTCGGCCCCATCGGTAGCAACGGCCTGGCCAACCCACGGGACTTCCTGGCGCCGGTCGCGCATTACGAGAACCTCCCGCAGCCGACCACGCTGGTGCAGAAGTTCCTCGGTGAGTTGTGGGCTTGCGAACTGGATCATTCGCCGTTCGACGTCGTGGCCTGGCACGGCAACAACGTGCCGTACAAGTATGACCTGCGCCGGTTCAACACTATCGGCACGGTCAGCTTCGATCATCCGGACCCTTCGATCTTCACGGTATTGACCTCGCCCACCAGCGTCCATGGCCTGGCCAACCTCGACTTCGTGATCTTCCCGCCGCGCTGGATGGTGGCGGAAAAAACCTTCCGTCCGCCGTGGTTCCACCGCAACCTGATGAACGAATTCATGGGGCTGATCCAGGGCGCCTACGATGCCAAGGCCGAAGGTTTCCTGCCGGGGGGCGCGTCCTTGCACAGTTGCATGAGCGCCCATGGTCCGGACGGCGAAACCTGCACCAAGGCGATCAATGCCGAGCTGTCCCCGGTGAAAATCGATAACACCATGGCCTTCATGTTCGAAACCAGCCAGGTGCTGCGCCCGAGCCGTTTCGCCCTGGACTGCCCGCAACTGCAAACCGACTACGATGCCTGTTGGGCTTCGCTGCCCGTCACGTTCGACCCGACCCGGAGATAATCATGACCCAAGTTTCCCCTGCCCGTAGCTGGGTTGCCTCCGCCAACGGCCATGCCGATTTCCCGCTGCAGAACCTGCCGCTGGGGATCTTCAGCGTCGGCGGCGGTGCTCCCCGTAGCGGTGTTGCCATTGGCGACCATGTGTTCGATTTGCAGGCCGCGCTGCAGGCCGGCCTGTTCGATGGCGCGGCGCGTGAAGCCGTCGAAGCCATGAGCGGCGGCCAGTTGAACGCATTTTTCGAGCTGGGTCGCAATGCCCGGGTGGCCTTGCGCGAACGGCTGCTGACCTTGCTGAGCGAAGACAGTGCGCAACGCGAGCAGATCCTGGCCCAAGGGGCGAAGATGCTTCCTCTGGCGACGGATTGTCGGATGCACCTGCCAGCGAAAATCAACGACTACACCGACTTCTACGTCGGCATCGAACATGCGCAGAACGTCGGCAAGCTGTTTCGTCCCGATAACCCGCTGTTGCCCAACTACAAATACGTGCCCATCGGTTACCACGGTCGCGCCTCGACCATCCGCCCGTCTGGCACCGATGTGCGCCGCCCCAAGGGCCAGACCCTGCCCGCCGGCCAGGCCGAGCCGACCTTCGGCCCCTGCGCGCGGCTGGACTACGAACTGGAGCTGGGGATCTGGATCGGCAAGGGCAATGCACTGGGCGAGCCCATCGCCATCGGTGATGCCGCCGACCACATCGGCGGGTTCTGCCTGCTCAACGATTGGTCAGCGCGGGACATCCAGGCCTGGGAATACCAGCCCCTTGGGCCTTTTCTGTCGAAGAGCTTCCTGACCAGTATCTCGCCGTGGGTCGTGACGGCTGAGGCCCTGGAACCGTTCCGTCGCCCTCAACCGGCGCGGCCGGCAGGCGATCCGCAACCGCTGCCGTACCTGCTGGACAAGCGTGACCAGGACGGCGGCGCCTTTGATATCGAATTGGAAGTCCTGCTGCTGACCGAAACCATGCGTGAGCAGAACCTGCCGGCCCATCGCCTGACCTTGAGCAACACCCGCTACATGTATTGGACCGTGGCGCAAATGGTCGCACACCACAGCGTCAATGGCTGCCAGCTGCAGGCCGGCGACCTGTTCGGCTCGGGTACGTTGTCGGGGCCGGAAAACGGTCAGTTCGGCAGCTTGCTGGAGATCACCGAAGGCGGCAGGAAACCCGTCGAACTGGCGTCCGGCGAAGTGCGCAAATTCCTTGAGGATGGCGACGAAATCATCCTGCGGGCCCGTTGCAGCCGTGACGGTGTCGCATCCATCGGTTTCGGCGAATGCCGGGGCAAGATCCTGCCGGCGCGGTGAGGAGCAAGCATGGAACTCTATACCTATTACCGCTCCACCTCGTCTTATCGGGTGCGCATCGTCCTGGCACTCAAGGGGCTGGATTACCGTGCCGTGCCGGTCAACCTGATCGCACCGCTGGGGGGCGAACATCGTCAGCCGGCCTACCTCGCGATCAACCCGCAAGGGCGGGTACCGGCGCTGCGCACCGATGAGGGGGCGCTGCTGGTGCAATCGCCTGCCATCATCGAGTACCTGGAGGAGCGTTATCCACAGGTGCCGCTGCTCAGCCCGGACCTGGCGGTTCGAGCTCATGAACGTGGCGTCGCCGCCCTGATCGGTTGCGACATTCACCCCCTGCACAACGTCAGCGTGCTCAACAAACTGCGGCAGTGGGGGCATGATGAAACGCAGGTGACGGAGTGGATCGGGCACTGGATCAGCCAGGGGCTGGCGGCGGTGGAGCAGTTGATCGGCGACGAAGGCTACTGTTTCGGCCCCGCGCCAGGGTTGGCGGACGTCTACCTGATCCCGCAGTTGTATGCGGCTGAGCGTTTCAACGTGTCCTTGCAAGGGTATCCGCGGATTCGTCGTGTTGCGGCGCTGGCGGCTGCCCATGCTGCGTTCCAGAAAGCGCATCCGGCGAATCAGGTGGATACTCCTGCCAGCTGAGATTGGGGCTGGCTGATGTGACGCTATCGCGAGCAGGTTCGCTCCCACATTTTGGTTCGCGTTGCACGCGGTCCTGTGTGGGAGCGAGCCTGCTCGCGATGGCGGCCTGACAGTCAACAAGAATGCTGCCAGTCCTGCAGATCAATGCACAATCGAATTCGGCGGCAGATGTCCCAGACGTTCCGTCAGCCGGATCCGCTGGATCGGATCGTCGCTGAGCATCAGCGCATGTTCCAGGTCGAAGCGTTCGGCATTGGGACAGTCGAGCCGCTGGTACAGGCTGGCGCGGGCCAGGTAATCGGCGGCGCTGGCGTTGCCCAGTTCCAGGACCCGTTCGGCATCGATCAGTGCGTCGATGTACTCGTCGTTGGTCAGATGCAACTGCCGTAGATTGCGTGACAGGCGCTGGAGCATCTGCAGCGGCTCGGCGCTGACCAGGTGTTCAGCCTTGAGCGGCATGTTCGAGCCATATTGGCGTTGCAACAGTTCCCGGCAGTCATTGGGATACAGCCGGCGACCGCCGCATGGATCGAGCAAGTGATCGGCACCGGGCACCCGGAGCAGGAAGTGGCCGGGAAAATTGACTCCGACCATCGGTATTTCCAGGCCTCGGGCCAGTTCCAGGGCAATCAGGGCGAGGGCCAGCGGTTGGCCGCGCTTCCTGGCCAATACCTTGTCGAGCAGCGCTGCCCGTGGACGCAGGGGTGTGAAGTCGTCCTGGGCGAACCCCAGGTTATTCAGGCAGCGCAACAAGGGCTGGCCCAGCTCCGCGGCGGGCAGCAGGGGCAGGTCATGGCTGACCCGCTGTTGCAGATCCCTGAAATCCTTCAGCAAAGCTGGTACGTCGACGTTGCGGTCATGCTCGGCAGCGATCCACAACGCCGCTTCGAACAGCGCCGCAGGCGACCGGTGCAGACATTCAAAAAAGGCTTGGCGCGGTTTCATCACACTCTCCGGACATTGCCTCGTTTTAGCTCTGCCATGGGCTTTCGTCCAGTCTCAGAGAGATGTGGTAACGGTTATGCCCGAAAAGATGAGAGTCGGGGCAGCTTATTCCGGCGTGCTCCAGCAAATTTCAGCTACGCGCCTATACTGGCGAAACAAACAGAAGTGATTCGGGAGCCTGTCGATGTTTGCGCTCATGCAAAGCTCCCGCCTTGAATCGCTGCACTTGAGCGTAGACCCGACAACCGGGTTGAAGGCGGTCATTGCCATTCATAGCAGCCGCCCAGGGCCAGCCTTGGGGGGATGTCGTTATCTATCCTACCCCGACGATGAAAGTGCCGTGGTCGATGCCGTGCGCCTGGCTCAGGGCATGAGCTACAAAGCCGCCTTGGCCGGCCTGCCGGTGGGCGGTGGGGTGGCGGTGATCATGCGGCCGGCCCATGTCGAAAGCCGAGCCGCGTTGTTCGAAGCCTTTGGCCGCTGTATCGAGCAACTGGACGGCCGGTACATCACCGCCATCGACAGCGGAACCTCGGTGGCCGACATGGATTGCATCGCCCAACAGACCCGTCATGTCACCAGCACCACCGCCTCGGGCGACCCGGCACCCCACGCGGCGATGGGCGTGTTTGCCGGTATTCGTGCCACGGCCATGGCCCGGCTGGGCAGCGATAATCTTGAAAGCCTGCGCGTGGCGATCCAGGGCCTGGGCAATGTCGGGTACGCCCTGGCCGAGCAGTTGCATGCGGCCGGTGCCGAACTTCTGGTCAGCGACATCGACCCCGGCAAGGTGCAACTGGCAATGGAGCAACTGGGCGCCCACCCGATTGCCAACGATGCGTTGCTCAGCACCCCTTGCGATATTCTCGCTCCCTGCGGCCTGGGCGGTGTGCTCAACAGCCACAGCGTGGCGCAGTTGCGTTGCTCGGCCGTGGCCGGCTCGGCCCATAACCAGCTGAGTAACCTGCAAGTGGCCGATCAATTGGAAAGGCGCGGGATTCTCTACGCGCCGGATTATGTGATCAACTCCGGCGGCCTGATCTACGTCGCCCTCAAGCATCGCGGCGAAGAACTGCCGACCATCACGGCCCATCTGTCGAAAATCGCTGCCCGGCTGACGGAAGTCTTCGCCCATGCCCAGGCGGAGAAACGCTCCCCGGCCCGGGTGGCGGATGAATTGGCGGAGCGCTTGCTGTATCGATAAAAACGGCTCGCAGCGGACCTTGAGCCGTCACGATCACTTGCCTGCGGCGATGATGGCGGTTTCGCTTTGCCGGGTATGAGTCAGCACGAAATGCGCCACAAGGCCGAAGATCAGGCCCCAGAATGCCGCGGCCAGCCCCAGGAAACTCATGCCCGATGCGGTCACCAGGAAAGTCATCAGGGCTGCTTCCCGCTGCTTTTCGTCCGCCATGGCGCCGGTCAGCCCGGCGCTGATTGCGCCGAACAGGGCAAGACCGGCGAGCGAGGCGATCAATTCTTTCGGCAGGGCGGAAAACACCGAGGCCAGCGTCGCGCCGAAGATGCCCATCAGAATGTAGAACAGCCCGCAGGCGATACCGGCGATGTAGCGTTTGTCACGGTCCTCATGGGCTTCGCGACCGGTGCAGATCGCTGCGGTAATGGCCGCCAGGTTCAGACCGTGGGAGCCGAAGGGCGCCATCAGGGCCGCGCCAATCGCGGTGACCGAAATGATGGAGCGCGCCGGTGTGTTGTAGCCCGCGGTCCGTAACACCGCCATACCCGGTACGTACTGGCCGGTCAACGTCACCAGCGCCAATGGCAGGCCAATATTGAAGATTGCATGCCAGCTCCATTCAGGGACGATAAAGACCGGATGAGCCACTGCAATGGTGATTGAGCCGCTGTTGAGCTCCCCGGATGCGGCGGCCATCGCGCAACCGACCACCAACACCGACAGAATCGCGTAGCGTGGCGAAAAGCGCTTGCAGATCAGGTACACCGCGATCATCGACAACACCAACGACGGCTGCAGCTTGATCGAAGTGAACAGCTCTGCGCCGAAGCGGAACAGGATGCCGGCGAGCATGGCGGCGGCGATGGCTTTGGGCAGGCGGCTCATCAGTTTGTCGAACGCGCCGGACAGACCCACCACGGCAATGATCAACGACGCCACCACGTAGGCGCCGATGGCCTGGGGCAGAGTGACGGTCGGCAGCATCGACACCAATAACGCCGCGCCCGGAGTCGACCAGGCGGTGATCACCGGAATACGCAGGCGCCAGCTCAGGAAGAGGCCGGTGATCCCGCTGCCGATGGAAATGGCCCAGATCCATGAGGACACCACGTCGTCGGCCAGATGTGCCTCCTTGGCTGCCTGGAACACGATGATGAGGGGACCTGCATAGGAAATGATCACGGCGATAAAGCCGGCGATGATCGCTGACAGGGATAGATCCTTTCTGATTGTGGCCATGGTGTCTCGACTTGGCGCAGGAACGCGCAGTGATCGGGGAGGGTTGAGTCGATTGATTCGATTATTTGTGAGTGTATTTCACCGAATTGAATTGATTCAATGGTTCGTCCGTAGGTTTCGCGATGTTTAGCATCAGTTTTTGTTTAAATAACTGAATCTATTGAAAATTTATTTTTAATGAATCGCTGTATAAGCGTCGCTTGATCATTGGATATCGAATCAATCGACTCAATTATTCGAATGTTTCCGTTTCAAGTGGCTTCGCTTCGATGTGATATGCTCGAAAATTCATCATTTCTACGATGGCAGCGATCATTCATGTGGGTCCCCCAGCTAAGCGAGTCCAACCAGCCGATGTACCTGTCGATTGCCGATGCCTTGGCGCGCGACATCGGTAACGGGGTGCTGAATGAGGGTGATCGCTTGCCGACCCTGCGGGAATTGGCCAATGCCTTGGATGTCACGCCGGGCACCATCAGTCGGGCCTATGGCGAAGCCCATCGACGTCGGCTGGTGCGAGGGGAGGTGGGGCGCGGCACCTATGTGCTCAGCCAGCAGCCATCGGACCTGCCGGCAACCCAGGGCACCGCATCGTTGAATCTTGGGCAACCCGAGCTGCTCGATCTCTCGATCATCAAGCCTTCCAGCGAAACCCTGGAGTACTGGCTGCGTGGTGCGCTGGTAGGTATGGCGAAAAGTGTCGACTTTGCCGGCGCCCTGGATTACGCCCCGGACGGCGGTCACCCGGCCCATCGTGAGGCAGGCGCGCAGTGGTTGCGCCATTCATTGCCCGATGCGCAATGGCAGCAAGTGGTGATCACCGCCGGGGCCCAGCATGGCCTGATGGTCGCGATGAGCGCCCTGACCAATGCCGGCGACCTGGTGCTCTGCGAAGCACTTTGCTACCCGGGCATCATTTCCCTGGCCCATGGTCTTGAACGTCGCCTGCGCGGTGTGCCGATGGACGACGAAGGCATCATCCCCGAGGCGTTGCGCGAACTGTGCCTGCGCGAGAAACCGGCGATGCTGGTATGCGTGGCGACGTGCCAGAATCCGACGACGGCGATCATGTCGCAAAAGCGTCGGGCTCAGATTGCGGCGCTGGCCGACGAGTTCGATTTCATCGTCCTGGACGATGATATCTACGGCTTTCTTGCCACCGATCCGTCGACCAAGCCGCTGTCGGCCTTCGCGCCGGAGCGGTCGGTGTACCTGACCAGCCTGTCGAAGTCGATCATGCCGGCGCTTCGGGTCGGTTATCTCTACAGTCCGCCGAAACTGCTGTCACGGCTGACCTCGATGGTGCGCAGCAGTGTCTGGATGCCGTCACCGTTGACCGCGCAACTGGCGAGCAATTTGATCGCCGAAGGCCTGGACAGGAAACTGGTCCGCATCCAGCGCAACGAAGCCGCCGCACGACAGGCGATTGCCCGGGAAATCTTTGCCAGCTTCGAACTCAAGACCCAGCCCTGTGCGTACCATGTCTGGTTGACGCTGCCTGAGCCCTGGAGTGGCGACGAGTTCGCCATGCTTGCGCGGGCCAACGGCGTACTGGTGCTCAGTGGCTCGCAGTTCCAGGCTGAGCGTTCCGGGACCAGCCGAAGCGTAAGGGTGGTGCTGATGTCCCCTACCAGCCAGGACGAGCTGCGTTTTGCCCTGACCAAGTTGGCCAGCCTGATCGATTCCGACCCGCGTCGTTACTATTGAGTGCCACAGTAAGCTCACTCGCTTCCTTCGGAACCTAGAAGTTCCCCGAGGGCGGCCGCGTTGCTTTTGAAGGCTGCTGCAAACGCCGCCCGGTTTTTTGCCATGAAGATGCTCGCATCCTCGGCCTGTTTCTCGTTCAGGCCTTGCACATTCTTCATCAGAACAGTGGTCAGCACCTCTGCCAATTCAAGCATCTGGTCATGGGCATCAGCGAGCTTACGGTCCAAAAACGTAGTCTCCAAATCACGTGTACTGCGGTACAGAATCTCAACAGCCATGGCTGGCCTCTCGTTTGTTTGCATGTCTGCCGCAAGCATGGGAAGCCAGGCTGCGGAATCAATAAAATCCAAGCATCACGTTGCGGGTGCGACGGTTGGTTCCGTCTCGTGCCCCTTGAAACCGATTTTTTGTGAGTACTGTATTTATATACAGGTTGCGAGGATAAGCGAATCCTTTCCCTTTGGGTAGTGGCTTTTTAATGTAGACCGGTTTCTACGTTTGTCGTGGGGTGGACGTGTTGGTTGCCAGCTTGTTGCCATCTCATTCATCGCCGCTGGCCTTTTTTCTGCATACAGAACAACCGTCACGTCCAACCCGCATCATCGGTCGAGTCGACCTAAGGAAACCGCATCGTGAAAATCAACTGGGCCGAGAACCTGCGCCAGAACGTCCATCAGTTGGCCGAATCCCTGGGCAACCTGTTCGTCGAGACGTTCCACTACCTGGCGCTGTTCGCCATCGGGGCGGTGACCGCATGGGCGGCGGTCATGGAGTTTTTGCAGATGATCGAGGCAGGGCATATCAAGATCGACGATATCCTGCTGCTGTTCATCTATCTGGAATTGGGCGCGATGGTCGGGATCTACTTCAAGACCAACCACATGCCGGTACGGTTTCTGATTTACGTGGCCATCACTGCATTGACCCGCCTGCTGATCTCCAACGTGTCCCACCATAGCCCGCCGGACCTGGGGATCATCTACCTGTGCGGCGGGATCCTGCTGTTGGCGTTCTCGATCCTGGTGGTGCGCTATGCGTCGTCGCAGTTCCCGTCGGTGAAGATCGAGCACCCGCACCGTAAGGTCGGCGCGGGTTCCAGCGAGCATGCAGAAATAGAGAAAGGAGAAATCTAGAGACTGGCGGAGGCCGCTCCCTGAGCGCGCGGTGGTGGCAGCTTGACGTTGTCGCCGCCGGTCATGGCTTCGAGGATCGCCACGGCGCTGTGTCCCTGCTCGATGGCGATGCCGAACTGAATGCTTTGCACCAGGCGCTTGAGCCGTTCGGGGTCGTTGCGCTGCTGGGCACTGATCATGCGCTTGGCGACGATCCGCCCGGCCCTGGACAGGGTCAGCATGATGCTGCCGTCGAGGCCCTGGATGCTCAGGTTGATTTGATATTGCGGCGCAAAAGCGTCGGTAATGATCTGAAAAGGGTTGTCCATGATGCGTCACCGCCTGATTGAACGTGCAGTTGTTGACCGGCCGTGATCGGGATTAGTTCGCAATACCGGACCACCGGCCATTCCATGATCGTTTTCCATCGCTGGGTACACGCAAACATCAGCTGATGCCGCCTGCGACCGCTGCGACAAGTCGATAGCAAGGGACATGCCGGAAAAACTGTCGGTCAGTGTTCGCGGCAAGATAGCCCGCGACGCTCTGGAACGGGATTCCAGTGGTTGCCCGTTTCGGGGCGGGATGTTCGTTGACGGTGCGGTGCGGTGCGCAAATTGCGAAAGATGGCGGGGCGAGGAAACTCCCGACATTAACAGCGCTTTTGCCCGTTGTCCGGCTTTATTTGCAAATCAATATTTATCTTTTTCGGGGGCTTGAATTGTTCCTCGGGCAGCCCGACTCTGTACTCAAGGGGCCGTTACGCCAACGTCGACAGGCCCCTGGCGAGCTAGCCGAAATAAGGGATGAACTATGCAAATCCAAGTCAACAGCGATAACCATATTCAAAGCAGCATCCGACTGGAGGAGTGGGTACGTACTACCATCGAAAGCACGCTCGAACGTTATGAGGAAGACCTGACACGGGTCGAGGTCCATCTGGGGGATGAGAACGGCGCCAAGCCTGGCCCCCACGATCTGCGTTGCCAGATCGAAGCCCGGCCAAAGGGCCATCAGCCGATTTCCGTGACACACAAGGCCGGTTCGCTGGAGGCCGCGATCGAGGGGGCGGCAACGAAGCTGGAGAACGCCCTGGAACATCTGTTCGGCAAGCTGCGTGGTAAACGCGCCGCTGTGGTCCAGAGCGAGTCCGTGGCCCTGGCCGATGCGATGCTGGAGGAAGAATTCCTGGAGAACGAGCGGGCCGCGCGTCACGGTTGAAGCCTCGTTTTATCTTTAATCCCAACTGAAAACGGGCCTGCATTGCAGGCCCGTTTTCGTTGGCAAGCATCATCAGCGCAAGAAGGCCTGCCGATACTCCCCAGGCGTCGCCCCCAATGCCTGGCGAAAGCGATGGGTGAAGTGACTGGCGCTGGCGAATCCGCAAGCCAGTGCCACGTCGCCCAGCGGTTGTGAGGTGTTGCGCAGCAGGTGTCGCGCCTGTGCCAGGCGTCTTGCCAACACATATTGGTGAGGTGGCAGCCCGAAGCTTTCGCGGAACATCCGGGCAAAGTGGTATTCGGACAACGCACACAGCGCCGCCAGTTGCCCGAGGCTGATGGCCTCGGCCAGGTGGCTGTCGATGTAGTCCACCAGTAACCGGCGCTGGTGCGCGGCCAGCCCGCCCTTGAGGCGCAGTCCCTGGCGTTGGCCGACCTGGCTGAGCAGCAGATGATTGAGCAAGTCGTGGGCCAGGCTGGTCGTCAGCAGGCGTTCGCCGGGTTCATTCCAATTCAGGGCGATCAACTGGCGAAAGCGTTGCGCCTGTTGCTCATCGTCGAGGAAGGTCGCCTCGCGCAGTTGCACTTGCCGGGGTTCGCGATCCAGCAGCGTGACGCAACCGAGGGCGAACTGTTCGGCACTGAAGTACAGATGGGCGAGGCGAATGTCGCCGTTGATGACCCAGGCCGATTCATGGTCCGCCGGCAGGACGCAGAGTTTGTCAGGGGCCCCGAGCGTGTCGGGCCGTTCGCGACGAAAGGTACCGGTGCCGCCGGCGATGTAGCAGGACAGCGTGTGGTGGGTCGGCGCCTCGTAGTCCCGGGCGTCGTGATGATTGGTCCACAAGGCGGCCGCCATGCCGTCACCGAGCTCGGCACTGTGCTCCAGGCGGGCATTGGGCGAGCTGTTGAGGGCTTGGAAGACTTGCAGGGTTTGCAGTGTGGGCATGATCGGTTATCTCCAACGCCTTGCATCCTACTCCGTTGGAAGTCCCGTGCCAGCCTCACGCCGACAAAACCGCAAGTTTACGCAAGTGCTCCGTGGGCGACGGCGTGACACTGAACGCCATTGTCAGGAGCCGTCACCATGAACCTCTCGCTTTACCTGCTTACCGTGCTCATTTGGGGCACCACCTGGATTGCGCTGAAGCTGCAACTGGGCGTCGTCGCCATCCCGGTATCGATTGTCTATCGCTTCGGTCTCGCGGCCCTGATCCTGTTCGCAATGCTCCTGCTCAGCCGGCGCCTGCAGGTGATGAACCGCCGTGGTCATTTGATCTGCCTGGCCCAGGGGCTGTGCCTGTTCTGCATCAATTTCATGTGTTTCCTCACGGCCAGCCAGTGGATTCCCAGTGGCCTGGTGGCGGTGGTGTTTTCCACGGCGACGCTGTGGAATGCCCTCAATGCCCGGGTGTTCTTCGGCCAGCGGATCGCCCGTAATGTACTGTTGGGCGGTGCGTTGGGGTTACTGGGGCTGGGGCTGTTGTTCTGGCCGGAACTGGCCGGCCATCAAGCGAGCCCGCAGACGCTGCTCGGATTGGCGTTGGCATTGCTGGGAACCTTGTGTTTTTCGGCGGGCAACATGCTCTCGAGCCTGCAACAAAAAGCCGGGCTCAAGCCGTTGACCACCAATGCCTGGGGCATGGCCTACGGTGCGATGATGTTGGCGGGTTGGTGCCTGTTCAACGGGATTGCTTTCGACATGGAATGGAACCTGCGCTACATCGGTTCGCTGCTGTACCTGGTGATCCCGGGTTCGGTGATCGGCTTCACCGCTTACCTGACGCTGGTAGGGCGCATGGGGCCGGAGCGAGCTGCATATTGCACGGTGCTGTTCCCGGTGGTGGCGTTGAATGTCTCGGCGTTTGTCGAAGGCTACCAGTGGACGATGCCGGCGTTGGCCGGGCTGGTATTGGTGATGCTGGGGAACGTGCTGGTATTTCGCAAGCCTCGTTCAGCGGCGACCGGTGTCGCACTGGGCGCCCGCTGAATGGGCTGTGAGAGGGGTTACTTCCAGACCTGCGGATTGACCAGGTTCTGTGGTCGTTCACCCAGCAACGCACTGCGCAAGTTATCCACCGCGAGATTGGCCATGGCTTCACGGGTTTCGTGGGTCGCCGAGCCGATATGCGGCAGGGTGACGGCGTTCTTCAGCTGGAACAGCGGCGAATCGGCCAACGGTTCCTTCTCGTAGACGTCCAGGCCTGCGCCGCGGATGCGGTTGTTCTGCAAGGCCTCGATCAGCGCCGGCTCATCCACTACCGGGCCGCGGGAAATGTTGATCAGGATGGCGCTGGGCTTCATCAGCGACAGTTCCCGTTGCCCGATCAGGTGGCGGGTCTTCTCGCTCAGGGGCACGACGAGGCAGACGAAGTCCGCCTCGGCCAGCAATTGGTCCAACTCGCGAAACTGCGCGCCCAGCTGGTTTTCCAGTTCGGTCTTGCGGCTGTTGCCGCTGTACAGTATCGGCATGTTGAACCCCAACCGGCCACGCCGGGCGACGGCTGCGCCGATGTTGCCCATGCCGACGATGCCCAGGGTCTTGCCGTGCACGTCGCTGCCGAACAGTTGCGGCCCCACCGTCGCCTGCCATTGTCCGGCTTTGGTCCAGGCGTCCAGTTCGGCGACGCGACGGGCGCTGCTCATCAGCAGGGCGAAGGCCAGGTCGGCGGTGCTTTCGGTCAGCACATCGGGAGTGTTGGTGAGCATGATCCCGCGTTCGTTGAAGTAGGCCAGGTCGTAGTTGTCGTAACCCACCGAAACACTGGCGACCACCTGCAGGTTCGCGGCATCTTGCAGTTGCTCGCGACCGAGTTTACGACCGACACCGATCAGGCCGTGGGCGTGGGGCAAAGCTTCGTTGAACTGTGCATTGATGTCGCCCTTCGATGGGTTCGGCACGATCACGTCGAAATCCTGTTGCAGGCGCTCGACCATCTGGGGTGTGACACGGCTGAAGGCAAGTACGGTTTTTTTCATCGCGCAAGGCTCGTCTTGGAGGCAATACCAAGCACGCTAACATTCTCAGCGAGGGTTAGGCGAGGGGGGAGTGCAGGTTAAGCGCTGGAATGACCTGTGGGAGCGAGCCTGCTCGCGATGGCGGCGGTTCAGTCAGCGTTGATGTTGTCTGACATAGCGCTATCGCGAGCAGGCTCGCTCCCACAAGGGGTCTTTATGTCGTCTCTAAGCCGCCCGTAGCGAAATAAACGCGTAATCGGGGGTCGCCTCTGTGACCACTCGCGCGCCGCCGGCCATGACCTCGCGGGCGACGTCATCCCCGGACAGATGGAATTGCCATTCACCGGTTTCCTGCGCCGTGGGCCGCAAGCGCACCTGATCGATGGCGGCCGCGAACGCTGCCATCTCCGGCAGATAGGCGGTAAACCCGTCGCCTTTCAGCGCGGTGGTACGGATCCCAAGGGCCGCACAGATGCGGTCCTTGATCGCGATTTCTTCACGATCAGCCTGGCGGGAACGTTCGATCAGCCCGGCCAGTTCTTCATCGACCAGTGTCCCGCCGACGATCAGTTGCGGTCCGGTTTCCCAGGATTCCGGCGGGCAGTCCTTGGCGGCAGGAGTGAGCGGGATGTGCGGGTTGATTTCCATCGGATAGATGCGGCACACCAGCGGGCGACGTTCGTAGATGCGGCAGAGGTTTTCTTCGTCGAGATTATGGCAACGGCCGGCGTTATAAGCGGCGAAGGTGATCGCCACGAAGGCATCGCTGCCGCCGCTCCGAACCCTGACGGAACGGCGTTCGGCATGCTCGCGTTGCGCCATCGGCAGGCCGAGGCCATTGGGTAGGAAGCCTTCCACCAGGACAATGACCTGGCCGCCATCGCTCGCCCACATCCGGGCTTCGTCGAGGGTCAGGGGAACGTGGTGATCGGAGCAGCATTTGCCGCAGCCTACGCAGGAAAACCTTGTATTCATTGAGCGACCGGTCGAGAACTGGAAGACGGCGACAGAAAAACGCCGTGACGAGCCTCGCGAAGCAAGTTATGCGCCACTCATTACTCGGTTGTGGCGGATCGGATCGAGTCCCATTCGGTCACATGGGCGGTCTTGGTTTTCTTGCGGTAGAGGCACAGCTCGGTACCGGTCGCCCCTTTCATGTGTTTCTGCGGGTATTGGCCTTGTAGCAACAGGGCGGTGTAGCCGACCCGGTCGTCGAATTGCGCGGCGGTGCCCACCGGTTCGGCGTTCTTCAAGCCGCTGGCCTTGATGCAACTGGCCAGCACAGCTTTGTCGTAAGCGGCCCAGGCCTCCGGGCTGGAAGCGTGGGCCTGGGCGGCCAGGGCAGCGAAGCCAAGGAAAATCAATGTGCGGGTTTTCATCGGGATGCCTCGTTCCGGAAAGTCAGGGCAAGAGTATGCCTGAGGTTGCCGGACCCTGATCACTCCCACGCCGGAGCGCAGAAGCGAGCCATCGGTATAACTCAGTGACCTTGCTCGGCCACCGCCTTGGCTGCGGTGATCAGGCACTTGGTCAGTTCTGGCGAGGAAAACTTGGTCAGTACCCCGTTGGCGCCGGCCAGGCGGGCCTTCTCGCTGTTCATGGCGCTGTCCAGCGAGGTGTGCAGCAACACGTAGAGGTGAGCAAAGTCCGGTGTTTCCCGAAGGGTGCGGGTGAGGGCGTAACCGTCCATCTCCGACATTTCGATATCGGAGACGATGAGGTTGATCTGCCCGGCCGTGCCTTGCAGGTCCAACAGGCATTCGATGGCTTCCTTGGCGCTGCGGGCGGTGTGGCATTGCAGGCCCAGGTTGCGCAGGGTGTGCACCGATTGCTGCAGCGCCACCTGGCTGTCGTCGACCACCAGGATCCGTGCGTTGCCCAGTACTTCGGCGTCTTCCATGCTCAGTTCGGTGGGCGCGGTTTCGATCTGCGCCGGGGCGATGCCATGGATAACTTTCTCGATGTCCAGCACCTGCACCAGCGTGCCGTCCACTGACGTTACGCCGGTGATGAACGCTCGGTTACCGCCGGAGCCGTAAGGCGGTGGCTTGATGTCGGTGGTCAGGCAGTGGACGATCTTGCTCACCGCCTGCACATGCAGACCCTGCTTGGAGCGGCTGACGTCGGTAACGATCAGGCAACCACCATCCGGATCTTCCAGGGGCCGCTCGCCGATGGCGCGGCTCAGGTCAATCACCGACAGCGATGTGCCACGCAGGGTCGCGATGCCTTTTACGTGCGGGTGCGATTCCGGCAGTTTGGTCAGTGGCGGGCACGGAATGATCTCACTGACTTTGAGCAGGTTGATTGCCATCAGCTTGCCGCTGCGCAAGGTAAACAGCAGAAGCGAAAGTGAATCTGCGCGGGCTTTGTTGGAAGACATAAAAACCTTCTGTGGAAAAGGTGGGGCGAACGTGAGGATCGCCAAAACAGCTTTCGATATTGGGTTATCGACTTGTTGGGGGCAGGCTTTAGGGGGAAAGCTGTCGACCTCCGATTTTCGGGGCAGCGGCTTGTAATAAACAAGACTTGAGCAACTTGAGGGCGTTACCTGAGCCCCAACCGCCGCGCCATCCGCCCCAGGTTCGCCCGATCCAGCCCCAGTTCCCGAGCGGCGCTGGCCCAATTGTGCTGATGGCGTTCCAGGCTGGCGCTGATCAGCCGACGTTGGAAATCGTCCACGGCTTCGCGCAGATCTCCCGTCACGGGAGCCGTCGCCAAGGCCGGGTGGATAGCGGAGTGTTCAGAGGTTGGCTCGGTGGCCTGGGGCAGGTCCAGATCCTGGGCGCCGAGGCTTAGGATCTTCGGGCGCACCGGGCATCTGCCCAGTGCTTTCAGGGCGCTACGGCCGATCAGGTGTTCCAGTTCACGCACGTTACCCGGCCAGTCGTAGGCCAGCAGCGCGGCTTGGGCGTCGCTGCTCAGGCGCAGGCTGTTAAGGCCCATGCGCGAGCGGTTCTGCTCCAGGAAGAAACCGCTGAGCAACAAAACATCCCGGCCGCGATCCCGCAGTGCCGGTACCTGCAAGGGGTATACGCTCAGGCGGTGATAGAAGTCGGCTCGATAATGGCCGTTGCGCACTTCTTCGGCCAGGTCGCGATTGGTTGCGGCGATCAGGCGCACGTCGACCCGGTGTTCCTTGTCCGAACCCAGGCGCTGCAATTGGCCGCTCTGCAACACTCGCAGCAGTTTGGCCTGGACAGTCAGGGACAACTCGCCCACTTCGTCGAGGAACAAGGTGCCGCCATCGGCCAGCTCGAACTTGCCGCGCCGGTCGCTCGTGGCTCCGGTGAACGCCCCGCGCACATGGCCGAAGAGTTCGCTTTCCACCAGGGTGTCCGGCAAAGCGGCGCAGTTAAGGCTGATCAGTGGCTGTTCGGCGCGTTTGGAGGCCGCGTGGATCGCCTGGGCCACCAGTTCCTTGCCGACGCCGGTTTCCCCGGTGATCAACACGGTCAGGTCGCTGCCGCCCACCAGATTGATCTCTTCCATCAGGCGTTTATGAGCTTTGCTCTGCCCGACCATGTCGCGGGGTTGCTGGCCGCTGGCCTGGCGATAGACCTCGGCGCGACGGTGTTCGTCTTCGGCTTTCAAGGCCAGGCGCTCGATGCGTTCGGCGGCGCTGACCGTGGCGGCGGCGAGGCTGGCGAAGGCTTGCAAGGCGCTGAGGTCGATGGGCTCGAAGCGTTCAGGATCCAGTGAGTCAAGGGTCAGCAGGCCCCAGGGACGTTCGTCGACGAACAGCGGGCAGCCCATGCAATCGTGAACCTCCAGGTGGTCGTCGAGGCCATCGACCAGCCCGTCGTAGGGATCGGGCAGGTCGCTGTCGGTAGCAAAACGGGTGGGATGCGGGTTGGCCAGCAACGCTTCGAAGCGCGGGTGTTCGCTGACCCGGAAACGCCGGCCCAAGGTGTCGGTGCTCAAGCCGTCCACCGCCAGCGGCACCAGGCAGTCCCCGTCCAGCCGCAACAACGCCGCCGCGTCGCAGGGCAGCAAGGCGCGCAAGGCTCCGAGCAAGCGGCGATAGCGCTCGCCTTCAGGCAATTCGCGGGACAAGTCCGCTACCAGTGGCAGCAGGGAGGTCAGCAGGGAGGTTGCGGTCATAATGACTCCGTGTAGTCGAAAGGACTATATCCTCCCCCGTGTCTTAATGACTACTTTATTTTTAACTTACTGAAAATAAAGGAAAATATTTGTGGCACGAAAACTGATAAGCATGAGTATCCGTTTCCGTAATACGCGAGGAGTCACCTTATGCTTACCCGGGAAGAACGCGCCATCATTCGCTCCACTGTTCCATTGCTTGAAAGTGGTGGTGAAGCGCTCATCACTCATTTCTATCGCATGATGCTTTCCGAATACCCCCAGGTCCGACCGCTGTTCAACCAGGCTCACCAAGCCAGTGGCGATCAACCCCGGGCCCTGGCCAACGGCGTGTTGATGTACGCGCGGCACATCGACCAGCTCGACCAGTTGGGTGACCTGGTGGCGAAAATCGTCAACAAGCACGTCGCCTTGCAGATCGAGCCACAGCATTACCCGATTGTCGGTTCCTGCTTGTTGCGGGCGATTGCCGAAGTGCTGGGCAACGAAATTGCCACGCCCGAAGTCATCTCTGCCTGGGGCGCCGCCTATAACCAATTGGCCGATATCCTCATCGGTGCCGAAGCCGGCATGTACGACATGAAAGCCGCTGCCCCGGGTGGTTGGCGGGGTGATCGGGAATTCATTCTGGTGGCCAAGGTCCAGGAAAGCTCGGAGATCACCTCTTTCTACTTCGAACCCGCGGACAAGGGACCGATTCTGCTGGCCGAGCCAGGTCAATACATCGGCATGAAACTGTTCCTGGACGGTGAGGAAGTACGTCGCAACTACTCGCTGTCGGCACTGGCGGACAACGGCCAGTACCGGATCAGCGTCAAGCGCGAGCCGGGTGGACGGGTATCGAACTACCTGCATCATGATTTCCAGGTTGGCAGCAGCATCCAGCTGTTCCCGCCGTCCGGGGATTTCTACCTGACCGCCAGCGACAAGCCACTGGTGCTGATCAGCGGTGGCGTTGGTATCACCCCGACCCTGGCAATGCTGCAGGCGGCATTGCAAACCGAGCGGCCAGTGCATTTCATTCACTGCGCACGCAATGGTCGCGTCCATGCCTTCCGTGAGTGGATCGACGACCTGGCCGAGCGGCACCCGCAGCTCAAGCGTTTCTATTGCTATGACGAAGACGACGGCTTGAGTCCGGCGGCCGACCGGATTGGCTTGTTGAGTCAGGAGCAACTGGCCAAATGGCTGCCGGAACAACGTGACCTGGATGCCTATTTCCTTGGACCGAAAGGTTTCATGGCGGCTGTGAAGCGTCATCTCAAAGCCCTGGGCGTACCGGATGGACAGAGCCGCTACGAGTTCTTCGGGCCGGCTGCGGCACTGGAATAAAGGCAGGCGGCAAGCCTGGCAGAGCCGGGTTGCCTTCATCGCGAGCAGGCTCGCTCCCACAGGGAATTGCGGCGGATGCACTGTTGTGACCGCTGCAAAAACTGTGGGAGCGGGCTTGCTCGCGAAGACGGCGGCATCGTCGACACAGAGGTTGCCTGACACTCCGCTTTCGCGAGCAAGCCCGCTCCCACAACGAGCTTGCGGTAAGCGTGTCTTCCTGGGTGTCGCCAGGCCCTGTGGGAGCGAGCCTGCTCAGCGAAGGGGCCGGCAGGCGTTGCACACTCTCAACTGACCCTTCGCACGCCCCAAGTTAATCCGCACTTAACCTTTTTCCTGTCTATTCCCCCCCAAAGTTGGCGCAAGCCGCTCGTTCACTGTCATGGCCAAGTGTAGACTTCGGCCTTCCGATAGCGCGCCGGGTGTCGCAAGGCTGTGCGTCGATCCATGCATCCAAAGGAAAACGCAATGAGTGAGGAAATGATGCGGTTGGGCCGCGAGCGTCGCTACCTGGTGCTGCTCGGGCTGATCTGCCTGGCGCTGATCGGTGGTGCGCTGTACATGCAGGTGGCCCTCGGTGAAGCACCGTGCCCGCTGTGCATCCTGCAGCGATATGCGCTGTTGTTGATCGCGATCTTCGCGTTCATCGGCGCGGCCATGCGCACCCGTCGCAGCCTGACGATTCTTGAGGGAATCGTGGTGCTCTGTGCCCTGGCCGGCGCAGGAGTGGCGGGACATCACGTGTATACCCAGTTCTTCCCGGCAGTCAGTTGCGGCATCGATGTGTTGCAACCGATTGTCGATGATCTGCCGCTGGCGAAAATCTTCCCCCTGGGTTTCCAGGTCGATGGGTTCTGCTCCACCCCGTACCCGCCGATCCTGGGCTTGTCCCTGGCGCAGTGGGCCTTGCTGGCCTTCGTACTGATCGTGGTGCTGGTGCCTTTGCTGGTGTCGCGTAACCGCAAGACCCTTCGCTGAAGCACCTTGATGAAACGCCCCGGTTTTCCCGTTGGAGAACCGGGGCGTTTTGCGTTTCAGCGATGGGAAGGATCGGCCTTGATCCGGGGCAAGAATGACCTGCGACACTGTGCGACACGTTGTCACACATTTCCTGGTTCCAGGGTCGTCCGCAGCATGCATAGGTGCTTCGTCCTGTAACAAAAAAACTTTCAAACTTGCCTTGGTGGTGATCTTTGCTGAGCCGGCAGCAGGCATTTTTAACAGCGCAACGCCAGTGGGCGAGCCCCCCGAAAAACGGGCTCTTGCCGGGCAAAAAACCTCAATGCGTTCCGTTCAGGCTGTCTGAATCGCGGGTAGTAGACCTACCTTTTCTGGGGTTCTTGTTGAGAATCAATTTCGATAACATGCCGCACCGTTGCGGTATCTGGAAGAGATTGTTGCCGGTTTGGATAAAAATTATTTCGGGATGAGACATGGTCTCCAGCGCTTCAGCTCACTACAATCGCCCGCACCGAGTATCCGACCCGGCTCAGGCTTGAGCACGAGAGGTGGTCGAAGGGCGCCAGCGCCCCATGCGACCCCAGGTGTCGGTGCCTTCCTACTACCTGCACCAAATGGAATTGGGCTGTAACAAGGCCTTTTACCGACGAATTCGAATAAGAACTCACTGCTGGCCCAGGATAGGTCGAACAGCGTCTGACGCTCGACGGGCAGCCCTTATTCAAATCCAAGAAAATGCCAACCCTTGGCAGGGTGAAGTGTTGGCGATCAAAACCCAACTGCATTGCGCAAGCTGCTTTAGAGGTCGTGAGATGAGTAAAAACAGGTACCCCCGATTACTAGGCTTGTTGCCGCTGCTCGGCACGTTGCTGCTGGGAGGCTGCAACATGACCTTGCTCGATCCCAAGGGCCAGGTCGGCCTGGATGAACGAAACCTGATCATCACCGCCACGCTGCTGATGTTGCTGGTCGTCGTGCCGGTTATCGTCATGACGTTCCTGTTCGCCTGGAAATACCGCGCCTCCAACACCAAGGCCGTGTATACGCCGAAGTGGTCGCACTCCACCAAGATCGAAGCGGCCGTGTGGACGATCCCGGTCCTGATCATCATTGCCCTGGGTTATGTCACCTACAAGTCGACCCACGCCCTGGACCCGTATCGTCCGCTGGACTCCGATGTCAAGCCGATCACCATTGAAGTGGTCTCCATGGACTGGAAGTGGCTGTTCATCTATCCGGAACAAGGCATCGCCACCGTCAACAAGATCGTGTTCCCGGCCCACACGCCGATCAACTTCAAGGTCACCTCCGACACCGTGATGAACTCGTTCTTCATCCCGGGCCTGGGCGGGCAGATCTATGCGATGGCGGGCATGCAGACCAAGCTGCACCTGATCGCCAACCAGAACGCCGAACTCGAAGGGATCTCCGCCAACTACAGCGGCGCAGGTTTCACCGGCATGAAGTTCAAAGCAATCGCCACCACTCAGGAAGACTTCGACGCCTGGGTCAACGATGTGAAGAAGGCACCTAAACAGCTTGAAAAAGCTGAATACGAAGCCCTTTCCAAACCGAGCCAGAACAACCCAGTCGAACTCTACTCCGCGGTCACGCCGAACCTGTTCCAGACCATCATCGACAAGTATGAGGGGATGAATCCAGGCAAGCCGATGCACCACGAGAAGCATGAGAAGGAAGTGGCGCACAACATGGAAGGGATGGACATGAGCTCGCATTCAGCTGCCGGGGCAGAGGAGTAAACGATGTTTGGTAAATTAAGTTGGGAAGCGATCCCGTTCCACGAGCCGATTGTCATGGTGACCCTTGCCATCATCGCGCTCGGTGGTCTGGCGTTGTTCGCCGGGATCACTTACTTCAAGAAGTGGACCTATCTGTGGACCGAGTGGCTGACGTCGGTCGACCACAAGAAAATCGGCGTGATGTACATTGTCGTCGCCATGGTCATGCTGCTGCGTGGTTTTGCCGACGCCATCATGATGCGTACCCAGTTGGCCATGGCCACCGAGGGTTCGCCTGGCTACCTGCCACCTGAACACTATGACCAGATCTTCACCGCCCACGGTGTGATCATGATCATCTTCATGGCGATGCCATTCTTCACCGGCCTGATGAACCTCGCAGTGCCGCTGCAGATCGGTGCCCGCGACGTTGCCTTCCCGTTCCTGAACTCCCTGAGCTTCTGGCTGCTGGTGTCCGGCGTCGTGCTGATCAACGTTTCCCTGGGTGTCGGCGAGTTCGCCAAGACCGGTTGGGTGGCCTATCCGCCGTTGTCGGGGCTGCAGTACAGTCCGGGCGTGGGTGTGGATTACTACATCTGGGCGCTACAGCTATCCGGCCTGGGTACGACGCTGACGGGGGTCAACTTCCTGGCCACCGTGCTGAAAATGCGTACCCCGGGCATGAAACTGATGGACATGCCGATCTTCACCTGGACCTGCACCTGGGCCAACGTACTGATCGTCGCTTCGTTCCCGATCCTGACCGCTACCCTGGCACTGCTGACGCTTGACCGCTACATGGATTTCCACATTTTCACCAATGAGCTGGGTGGAAATCCGATGATGTACGTCAACCTGTTCTGGGCCTGGGGTCACCCCGAGGTGTACATCCTGATCCTGCCGGCGTTCGGGATCTTCTCCGAAGTCATCTCGACCTTCTCCGGCAAGAAACTGTTCGGCCATCACTCGATGATCTACGCGTCCGGCGCGATCTCGGTGCTGGGCTTCATGGTCTGGCTGCACCACTTCTTCACCATGGGCTCGGGTGCCAGCGTCAACGCCTTCTTCGGCCTGGCGACGATGCTGATTTCGATCCCGACCGGGGTGAAACTGTTCAACTGGCTGTTCACCATCTACCAGGGGCGCTTGCGTTTCACCAGCCACGTCATGTGGACCCTGGGCTTCATGGTGACCTTCGCCATCGGCGGCATGACCGGCGTACTGCTAGCCATTCCGGGTGCCGACTTCGTCCTGCACAACAGCCTGTTCGTGATCGCGCACTTCCATAACGTGATCATCGGCGGCGCGGTGTTCGGCTACATCGCCGGCTTCGCCTTCTACTTCCCGAAAGCGTTTGGCTTCAAGCTGCACGAAGGCTGGGGCAAGGGCGCGTTCTGGTTCTGGATCACCGGCTTCTTCGTCGCGTTCATGCCGCTCTATGTACTGGGCTTCATGGGCATGACTCGTCGCTTGAACACCACCACCAACCCTGAGTGGGTGCCGTACCTGTACGTCGCCATGTTCGGTGCGGTGCTGATCGCCGTCGGTATCGCTTGCCAGCTGATCCAGCTGTACGTCAGCGTGCGTGACCGCAACAAGCCAGAGAACATGTGCGAACACGGCGACCCGTGGAATGCCCATACCCTGGAGTGGTCGACCTCTTCGCCGCCGCCGTTCTACAACTTCGCCGTGCTGCCGAAAGCGGACGTCATCGACCCGTTCACCGAAGCCAAGGAAAACGGTACTGCGTACCAGACTCCGGCCAAGTACTCGCCGATCCACATGCCGAACAACACCGCCACCGGTGTGGTCATGGGCGGCCTGTTGACCGTGTTCGGTTTCGCGATGATCTGGCACATCTGGTGGTTGGCGATCGCCAGCCTGGTTGGCACCGTGGTGTATTTCGCCATCCATGCCGCCCGTGACGATCAGGGCTACATGGTGCCGGTGGATGTCATCGAGCGCATCGAAGCCGAGCAGCACAAACGTCTGGTCGCGGCCGGGAAAGTCCCAGCCACCGCCACCCGTGTTGAAACCTCGTTGGAACAGGCTTAAACCATGTCGAACTTAGTGACCAATGTTGGACACGCCCATGGTCATGACCATGGGCACGATGACCATCACCACGACTCGGGCGAGATGACCGTATTCGGTTTCTGGCTCTACCTGATGACCGACTGCATTCTGTTCGCGTCGATCTTCGCGGCCTACGCGGTGCTGGTAAACAATGTCGCCGGTGGCCCGTCGGGCCACGACATCTTCGAACTGCCTTACGTACTGGGCGAAACCGCTCTGCTGCTGTTCAGCTCGATCACCTACGGCTTCGCCATGCTGGCGTTGTACAAGGGCAAGAAAACCCAGGTACTGGGTTGGTTGGCCATGACCTTCCTGTTCGGGGCCGGCTTCATCGGCATGGAGATCAACGAGTTCCACGTGTTGATCTCCGAGGGCTTCGGTCCTAACCGCAGCGGTTTCCTGTCCGGGTTCTTCACCCTGGTCGGCACCCACGGTCTGCACGTGACCAGCGGCCTGATCTGGATGGCGATCATGATGTACCAGGTCCAGAAAAATGGCCTGACCGCCACCAACAAGACCCGCCTGAGCTGCCTGAGTCTGTTCTGGCACTTCCTGGACGTGGTGTGGATCTGCGTATTCACCGTTGTTTATCTGATGGGGACCCTGTAAATGGCTAACGCACATTCCCATGATGGTCATGACGCCAGCCACGGCAGCGTCAAGTCCTATGCCATCGGCTTCATCCTGTCGGTGATCCTGACCGTCATCCCGTTCGGCCTGGTGATGTACCCATCGCTGCCCAAGAGCCTGACCCTGTGGATCGTCCTGATCTTCGCCGTGGTCCAGGTCCTGGTGCACCTGGTGTACTTCCTCCACCTTGACCGCTCCGCCGCCCAGCGTAACAACGTGATTGCGTTTGTCTTCGCGGCGTTGGTGATCGTCCTGCTGGTCGGCCTGTCGTTGTGGATCATGTTCAGCATCCACACCAACATGATGGCGCACTGAGGAAAGTCCGGATGTCCTTAAAGCACTTTATCCAAATCACCAAGCCGGGGATCATTTTCGGTAACGTGCTTTCTGTGGCAGGCGGGTTTTTCCTGGCCTCGAAAGGGCATGTCGATCTGGCCATCTTCCTGGCGGCGATGATCGGCACCTCCCTGGTGGTGGCGTCCGGTTGCGTGTTCAACAACTGCATCGACCGCGACATTGACATCAAGATGGAGCGCACCAAAAACCGTGCGCTGGTCCAGGGGCTGATCCCGGTACAACTGGCCCTGGCGTTCGCCACGGTGCTGGGCGTGGCCGGCGTGGCGCTGTTGTATCGGGTGGCCAACCCGTTGGCGGCGCTGTTTGCAGTGATCGGTTTTGTCATCTACGTCGGCCTCTACAGCCTGTACCTCAAGCGCAAGTCGGTTCACGGCACGTTGGTGGGCAGTCTGTCGGGGGCGATGCCGCCGGTGATCGGCTACGTGGCGGTCAGCAACAGCTTCGACATGGCTGCGCTGACGCTGCTGGTGATGTTCAGCCTGTGGCAGATGCCGCATTCCTATGCCATCGCGATCTTCCGCTTCAACGACTACCTGGCAGCCTCGATTCCGGTGTTGCCGGTCAAGCGTGGCATTCGCGTGGCCAAGAAGCACATCCTGCTCTACATCCTGGCCTTCCTGGTGGCGACCTTGATGCTGACCTTCAGTGGCTACGCCGGCATGAGCTACCTCGCCGTCGCCGCCGCCATGGGCATGTACTGGCTGTACATGGCCTGGACCGGCTACAAGGCCGTGGATGACACGGTCTGGGCACGCAAGCTGTTCGTGTTCTCGATCTTCACCATCACCGCCCTGAGCGTCATGATGTCCCTGGACTTCAAAGTGCCAAGTGAGCTGCTGCTGACCTACGCACCATAAGCGCCAGACGCTATATAGAAAGCCCCGCCTTCGCGAGAAGCGCGGGGCTTTTTCTTGGTACGGAGCTTTGAGCGGTATCGTCTTTCATCTGCTGCAACAGATGGGTGGGTGTTGAACTATAAGCAATTTGCCTATAGTTTTACCATGCGCACTCAATTTTTTGAAACCTCGTCATTTACTGCCACCGTAAGCCGTTACCTGACGGACGATGAATATCGCTTGCTTCAAACTCATCTGCTGCAGCATCCGGGCGCCGGCGACCTCATGCCTCGTACAGGGGGATTTCGTAAGTTGCGCTGGGCGGACGAGCGTCGTGGCAAGGGGAAGCGAGGAGGGTTGCGGGTTATCTACTATTGGCTTATGAATGATGGCCAATTCTGGATGTTTGCGATTTATGACAAGGACGAGCTGGAAAACCTGACCTCGGATCAGGAAAAAACGCTCAAGCGCGCCATAGACGCAGAGTTGAAAGTACGAGGTACCTTATGAAAAAGCGCGATCTGTTTGCCGAGCTGATGCAAGGCGTCGACGAGATGGCTGCTCATCGAGAGGGCAAGATCACCCTTCGTCAGATATCGATTGAAGACAAGCCCGCTCCCGAGGTGTCGGCGCAGGAAATTGTTGCTCTGCGCGACAAGCTCCACATGTCTCAGGCGGTTTTTGCGAAGAGCATCAGGACTAGCCCCGGTACGCTTAGAAATTGGGAGCAGGAGAAGTCCAAACCCAATGCCCAGGCGGCTCTGCTGATCAAACTGGTCGAGAAGTTTCCAGACATGGTCGAGCGGCTCGGCGCGGTCTGATCAATCAGTCCCATGAAAAAGCCCCGTCTTCGCGAGAAGCGCGGGGCTTTTTCATGGGTGTCATTTCGGACTTTTGTGGGAGCGGGCTTGCTCGCGAAAGCGGTGGGTCAGCTAGCGATGATGTTGGCTGTCGACCGCCTTCGCGAGCAAGCCCGCTCCCACAGTAGGTCTGCATGGCACAGGGAATTTGTGCCTGGTGAAGGACTCGTGTGGGAGCGGGTTTACTGCTGGGCGATGCTATAGCCGTCAAAGGCCTTTTGCTGCTGCAAAGCGGTGATGATGCTTTTGCGGGTGGCCTGTTGTTCGGTGCCGTCGTTGTCGAGGAACAGGTCGTTTTCCAGCTCGGCCTCGTCCCCTTCGCCGACGAAATTGAAACCCAGGAATTCGAAGGCCTCACGGTCGACGTTCGGCTTGGAGCTCGGGGTGCGCAGGGGCAGAGTGACGCTGATGCCGTCCTTGCTGATGACAAACACTTGCGCTTCCTTCTTGGCCCGCGAGGCCTTGCCCTTGCTGCCGCTCGGGTTGCTGATGGCCTGGTGGGTCTGGTTCAGCACCTTCAGGGCCAGGCCATAGACCAATTCCTGGAAGGCTGGGTCGTCCTTGTAGCTGGAAAGAATCCGGCTGATGGGGAAGCGGCTGCTCAGGTCTTCCAGCGCGGCGAAATCGGCCGCTTCGGCGTCCTTGAGTTGCTTGAGCTGGCCCATCAGTTCGTAGGCCTTGTCATCGTCGAACGCGTCGTGGGCCTGGCGGATGGCGCTGCGCAGTTCGCGGATCTGGTCGCTCTCACGGTTCGACTGGAAGGCATCCAACACCATCTCACTGATGGTCTTGGCTTGAGGCAGATGCTGTGAAAGATTGATGGAGTTTTCGTATTCCGCTTTGGACGACAGGGTGACTACGGATTCAGCGGTATTGGAATCGGACATTGAAATTTCACTACTTCTGTTAGCTGGATAAGACGAGAAAGGCATTGAGCTTTTTTTCGGTCGCCTAATCTATTGGACGCGGGCGGTGTTGTCACGGTTGATCCGGTGGCTGGTCGGCATTTGTTGCCGGCATCGGCGTTCAGGTGCGCATCAGCGCCTCCAAGCGCAACGCGTCGGGGATGGCGGTGCCGCTGGCGGTGTTGTCGAAGATGCACCAGGTCGGCGTATCGGGTTCGCGTTTCAATTGTTGAGCGAGTTGCTCCAGCCAAATGTCTTCGTAGCGCGAGTAATAGATCCGCGGGGAGCCGTGCAGCCGGTAGTAACGCACCCCGGGCCACCCCCCTGGTTGACCGCAACCGGGCAGGGGTGATGGATCGGCGGCGACGCGGCCGATGTGTTCATCGTGCAGCAATGCCGTGACGTGCTCGGTCAGCCAGCTTGGATGTCGGGGCTCAAGCACCGCGTGGCCCTGATAGCGGTCTCGCAAGGCCCTGAAAAACGATTCGGCCACCGCTGCATCGAAGGCCAGTGACGGTGGCAATTGGATCAACAGGCAGCCCAGCTTTTCCCCCAATTGCGAACATTGTCCGAGAAAATCACCCACAAGCCCGTCGCAATCGCGCAACCGCCGTTCATGGGTGATCTGCTTGGGCACCTTGACCGAGAAGCGGAAGTCCGGCGCGACGCTGTCCGCCCACTTTGCATAGGTGGCGGGACGGTGCGGGCGGTAGAACGAGCTGTTGATTTCCACCGCCGGGAAGCGGGCGCTGTAACGCTGCAGGTGCGTGCCTTCCTCGGGAAAGGCCGGCCATTGCTCCCGGGGCAACGACCAGCCGGCGCAGCCCAAATGAAAGTCAGCTGAAGGGCGAGATTGAATCGACAAGGGCAATGACCTGTACCGTCTCTGGTTTCGCTGGGTTTTCTGTAGCCTCTCAGGGCTACTCCTGGATTTAGTCAGCGGATCTCGCCCATTTCTCCAACGCAAACTCCACAAAACTGCGCAGCTTTGGCAACCGGTAGCGATCCTGGGCGTAGATCAGGTTCATTGGCCGATGGGGCAGTTGGTAATCCTGCAGCAGCGCTACCAGGTGTCCATCCTTCAGGTCCTGTTCCACCAGCGCATCGGGCAGCATCACCACACCCATGCCGGCCAGGGCCGCGCGATGCAGGCCTGCGGAGCTGTTGATCAGCATCGGTCCGTTCACCGGCACTTTGATTTCTCCATCCGGGCCGTTGATGGGCCAGTGGTCCTGGGCGAAGCGCCACTCGTCGCCGGCGGAATAGGCGAACGACAGGCAGTCGTGCTGTTGCAGGTCGGCGGGCTGTTCCGGGGTGCCCCGGCGGGCCAGGTAGGCCTTGGAAGCGCAGATCGTCAGGCTGTAGTCGATCAAGGGCCGGGCAATCAACTTCGGATCGGACAGGCCGAGGCGGATGGCGGCATCGAAGCCGTGGTCGAGCAGGTCCAGGCGCTGGTTGGTCAGTACCACGTCGAGTTTGACCTGCGGATAACGCTGACTGAACTCGGCCAGGGCCGGCGCAAGGCGTTCGGTGCCGAAGGTCAGCGGCGCAGTGATGCGCAACGTGCCGGTGGGCTCACCTTGGGTCTGCTCGGCCAGGCGCTCGGAGTCGGCCACCAGCCCCAGGACTTCCAGGCAGCGCTGATAGTACGTCGAGCCGAATTCCGTCAGGCGCTGTCGACGGGTCGTGCGGTTGATCAGTCGTACCGCCAGGCGTTGTTCCAATGCCCGAAGGTGATTACCCACCATGGTGGTGGACATTTCGCACGCCTGGGCCGCTGCGGTCAGGCTCCCGGTTTCTACTACTTTGACGTAAACCGTCATTGCCTGGAACAGATCCATTATCAAGCCTGGCTTTTAAATGATTGAAGTTAAGCAGTGTTTATCCAGCAAAGGTGGCTAACCATACTGGAAAAAACCACCTGATGGAGCTTGATGTCATGACCGCCACCTGCCTGATGACCACTTACCAACCTTTGGCCCTGAGTTTCACCCATGGGCTGGGGACGCGCCTGTGGGACCAGGACGGTCGCGAGTACCTCGATGCGGTGGCCGGTGTGGCGGTGACCAATGTCGGTCATTCCCATCCCCGGCTGGTGGCCGCCATCAGCGAACAGGCCGGTCTGTTGCTCCACACCTCGAATCTGTACAGCATCGACTGGCAGCAACGGCTGGCACAAAAGCTCACCCAACTGTCGGGGTTGGAACGGGTGTTTTTCAATAACTCGGGTGCCGAGGCCAACGAGACCGCGCTGAAGTTGGCGCGTCTCTACGGCTGGCACAAAGGCATTGAGCAGCCCTTGGTGGTGGTCATGGAAAACGCCTTTCATGGACGCACGCTAGGCACTTTGTCCGCCAGCGATGGCCCGGCGGTACGGTTGGGTTTCAACCGCTTGCCGGGGGACTTTATCAAGGTGCCGTTCGGCGATCTCGCCGCGCTGGAAGACATCCAGCAGGCCCACGGTGAACGCATCGCGGCAATACTGGTGGAACCGATCCAGGGTGAGAGCGGTGTGCAGATGGCATCGCCGGGCTACCTCAAGGCTTTGCGGCAGTTGTGCTCCCGGCGTGCCTGGTTGTTGATGCTTGACGAGATCCAGACCGGCATCGGCCGCACCGGGCAGTGGTTCGCGTTCCAGCACGAGGGCATCGTGCCGGATGTCATGACCCTGGCCAAAGGGTTGGGCAATGGCGTACCCATTGGCGCGTGCCTGGCGCGGGGCAAGGCGGCCGAGCTGTTCACTCCCGGCAGTCATGGCAGCACCTTCGGTGGTAATCCACTGGCCTGCCGGGTTGGCTGCACGGTATTGGATATCATCCAAGAGCAGGACCTGGTGGGCAATGCCAGGCGTCAAGGCGAGCACTTGATCGGCCGGCTGCGGGCGGAACTGGCGGACAACCCGAACGTGCTGGCGATTCGTGGCCAGGGATTGATGATCGGCATCGAACTCAAGCAACCGGTCCGCGACCTGGTGCTTCGTGCCGCCCGGGACCACGGTCTGTTGATCAATGTCACCCGCGGCAAGACCATCCGCTTGTTGCCACCGTTGACGATCGATGGGCGGGAGATCGAAATGATTGTCCGGGGGGTAAGCCGCAGCCTCGTCCAATGATAAAATCGGCCTGAGCGAAGCGCAGCGTGACGGAATTTTTAACGTTTGCTGCGTTCCAACGCCAGCCAGAGTCGATTGCCCATGTCCTGGCACATCAGACTGAAAACCCCAGGAGCTTGTCCCATGTTCACCTCGCGTCGCTTGATCGTTGTCGCTACCGCCGTGGCCCTGTTGTCCGGCTGCGCGTCGCCTAACCCGTATGACAACCAGGGCCAGGCTTCCACGGACTCCTCAGGGATGAGCAAGACCGCCAAGTACGGCGGCCTCGGAGCGTTGGCCGGCGCACTGGCCGGTGCGGCCATCGATCACAACAATCGTGGCAAGGGTGCGTTGATCGGCGCCGCAGTCGTGGGTGCTTCCGCGGCAGGCTACGGCTACTACGCCGACCAGCAGGAAAAGAAATTGCGGGCCAGCATGGCCAACACCGGTGTTGAAGTGCAGCGCCAGGGCGACCAGATCAAACTGATCATGCCGGGCAACATCACCTTCGCCACTGACTCGGCGAACATCGCATCGAGCTTCTACCAGCCGCTGAACAACCTGGCCAACTCCCTCAAGGAGTTCAACCAGAACCAGATCGAAATCGTTGGCTACACCGACAGCACCGGCAGCCGTCAGCACAACATGGACCTGTCCCAGCGTCGCGCCCAGAGCGTGGCAACCTACCTGACGTCCCAGGGCGTCAGTGGTGCCAACCTGAGCGCCCGCGGGGCCGGTCCGGATAATCCGGTGGCCAGCAACGCCGACGTCAACGGTCGGGCGCAGAACCGTCGCGTTGAAGTCAACCTCAAGGCCATTCCGGGCCAGAACTACCAGGCACCGGCGCAGCAAGGACAGACTTACCAACAGTACCCATGATTGCCTGACGGCATATGAAAACGGGGGCCCTGGAGACAGGGCCCCCGTTTTTTTCATCACGAGCAGGCCCTCACGTTTTTCCGAACTGTTACAAGCGTCACGTACGCCATCAATCCCGTGTGGGAGCGAGCCTGCTCGCGATAGCGGTCCGCCTGAACCGGTGATGTCGGATGTGCGGACGTCATCGCCAGCAGGCTCGCTCCCACCGGTTTTGCGCAATGGCTGAGGGATGCATGGTTACCACAAATCCCTCTGTGGGAGTCAGGCTGGAGGGGATGTCGGGCCCAGCATCCGCGTTGGCGGCTTGCCGTTGGCGTTGTGCTGGTAGATCTGCTCCGGCTGGCCTTGCTCATTGAAAAATACCTGGCCGATCCCGGCCGAGTTCCACAAGCGTTCACCCGCCTCGGCATGTTCCGGGGTGTGGGGAACGATGCGCATGCGTCGACGCTGGGTGAACCAGTTCAGGGGCGAGCGTGGGGCGTAGAGCCAGCGGTTCAGGCGGTCGAACCATTCCAGCAGCACCGGTGGGAATTCATTCTTGATGCCGCTGCTGGTGATCTGCCAGACCCGCGGGCCGCCCTTGCGATGGGGAATCAACACTTCGTAGACGAAGGAATAATGCACATCCCCTGACAGCACCACGTAGTTCCCTGGCGTCCGCGAGTGTCGGAAAATGTTCAGGATCACCTGGGCCGCGCCGCGGTGGGCCATCCAGTTTTCCGCGTCCACCAACAGTGGATAACCACACCAACTGAACACCCGCTGCACAGTTTCGATCAGCTTCACCCCGAAGATCGGTGCTGGCGAAACGATGATTGCTGAAGGATGGTCCAGCAGTTCCTGTTGCAGTTCGCTCAGTGCTTCCCAATCCAGCAGACCGGAGGGGTGCCTGAGGTTGCGTTCACTGCGCCAGCGGCGGGTACGGGTATCGAGCACCACCAGGGCCGGGGTGCTGGGCAACACGTAGTGCCACTGCTGGAAGCCCAGCAAGGTATCGATCAGGGCGTCCTGGGGCCCGCTGTCGAGGTAGCGGTCCCGTGCCGTGTCGCTCAGGGCTACGGTCTGGCGAACCACATCCTCGAACGCATCCGGGTTGTTGCCCCAGCCCTGACACAGCATGTAGGCGATCAACGTATTGCCGATGATGCGCTTGGAGAACGGGTGGCCGTAGGCCGTTTCTTCCCACTGTGCAGACAGGTTCCAGTCATCGGTGATGTCGTGATCGTCGAAAATCATCAGGCTCGACAGGTGCGCCAACACCCGCGCCACGCCATCCAGGCCGGCCTTGAAGCCATCGATGCGTTGCTGCTCCAACCCGTAGCGCTGGCGTCGCTCGGCGGTCAGCTCGGGCGGCTGCGGATCGATCAGTGTCCAAGGCACTGGCGACCAGACCAGCAGGTACATTGCCATGACCTCGGCGAAGGTCACCAGGTGATTGTCGGCGCTGCTGCTGGTGAAGATCGGCTTGCGCGCGCCGCCGAAAAATCGCTCGCGCAGGGTTTCGTTGCTTTCCAGGGCAGGCAACAGATCGGCGCGATGGTAGTAGCTGGCCGGGTGTCGATAGAGCCGGGCGCTGTCTTCCACCACCGCACCGTCCAGACATTCCTCGAACAACCCCAGCCGCTCGATCAGTGCATGAATCGCCCGCAGCATCGGCCCGGCGACGTCATCGGCATAGACTTGATCGCCGCTCATCATCAACAGTGCCGGCCGTTGCGCTGGGGGTTGCGTGAGCAGTCGGTCGACACAGAGTAAACCGTCGTTGGCCGGGTGATGAGGCTTGCGACACGAGCCGTGGACCAGTTGCCCGATACGCGAGTGCAGCACGAAGTTCGGCCGTTTCGCCTCGCCATACAACAGGTGCGGCGCCCACTCGGCGATGGGGCTGCCGTCCACCAACAGGTCGTATTCAAGCGCGACGTCCTGGGGCAGGGGATGATCGAGTCGGACATCGACCAGGTGTACAAACGCGTGCTGCCCCACCGGCACCACCGTGCAGTGGTCGGTATCCAGTGCCAGATCGCCCACACCCTCCACCTGCAACGTCAATGCCAGCGACCGCGTCCCCACCAGCCACATCACCAGCCGCGTGGGCTCCAGCCGCCGCAGCAGCGGACCGACCAGGACGGGGGGCAGGGCAGTGGTGATATCGGCAGTGGACGGCATGTGTGGGTAAAGCTCGGGTTCAGAACGAGGAGCGGATCATAACGCAATGCGCTTTGGCACTGAGGAGGGGTGAACAAGAGCAGCAAAGCGACACAGCTCTTGTGGCGAGGGGATAAATCCCCTCGCCACAAGAAAGCGATGTTCAGTCGATCGACAGCTCGGTCACTGAACCTGATTGGCCGCCTGCGCTGCCTTGAGCAGATCCGCTCCGATCTCCTTTTCGAATGTCGCCCATACCGGTTTCATCTTTTCCCGCCAGGCGTTGCGCTGCTCCGGTGTGAGGGTAATGATCTGGGTGAGCTTGGTGTCCAAGACGTGCTGCTTATCCTGCTGGTTCAACCGCTCTGCCTCACCATTGGTATAGGTGGTCACCTCCACCACGATCTTGTCCAGTTCGGCGCGGATATCCGGTGGCAGGCCATTCCAGAAATCGGAAGTCGTGATCCACATGTAGTCGAGTGCGCCGTGGTTGGTTTCGGTGACGTACTTCTGCACTTCATACAGCTTCTGGTTGTAAAAGTTCGAATAAGGGTTTTCCGCCCCATTGACGACGCCTGCACGCAGAGCCTGATACGCCACTGAGAAAATCATCGGCTGCGCCTTGGCACCCACCGCCTTGAACTGTTCTTCCAGCACCGCGGAAGTCTGGATCCGGAAGATCAAGCCTCGGGCATCATCGGGTGTGCGCAGGGGCTTGTTGGCGGACAACTGCTTCATGCCGTTGTGCCAGTAGGCCAGGCCGGTGATGTTCTTGCTTTCCATGGACTTGAGCAGCTTCTGGCCCTCGGGGCTCACCTGGAAACGCTCCACCGCGGCCATGTCGTCAAACAGAAATGGCAAGTCGAACAACTGTACGGTCCTGGTGTACTGCTCGAACTTGGCCAATGATCGCGCAATCATCTGCACATCCCCCAGCAGCAGGGCTTCCATCTCCTTGTCATCGTTGTACAAGGTGGAATTGGGATACACCTCGACCTTCACCTTGCCCGCCAGCCGCTCATCCACCAGCTTCTTGAACATCAACGCGCCCTGGCCCTTGGGCGTCTGTTCGGCCACGACGTGGGAGAATTTGATCACGATGGGTTCTGCTGCCATGGCCGTGCCCAATGCACTGAACGCGAGGGTACAGACGAGCGCTTTCCAAAGAGGTGTGAACATTGCGAAGTTCCCTTTGCATCAATATTTATCGGGTGGGCTCATTCAACTCAGACCAACGGCGGTCAACTCCAGGTCCGGGAGAAAACCGCCGCGACTTCGGCAGAGCCGGTGGGCTAACTCATCCCCAACCAGTTCGGCAAGACCAGCGAGATCCACGGCACATAGGTAATCAGCACCAGGAACGCCAGCAGGATCATCAACCACGGCATGGCCGCGCGGATGGTGGCGGGCAGGGACATGCCGGTCACCGCCGAGGTCACGAAGAGGTTCAGGCCCACCGGCGGCGTAATCAAACCAATCTCCAGGTTCACCACCATGATAATGCCCAGGTGGATCGGGTCGATGCCCAGTTGCATGGCGATCGGGAACAGAATCGGTGCCAGGATCAGGATGATCGCCGATGGCTCCATGAACGCGCCGGCAACCAGCAGCACGATGTTCACCACCAGCAGGAACGTCACGGGGGTGAGCCCGGCATCGATCACCCATGCGGTGATCTGTTGGGGAAGTTGCTCGGTGGTCAGCACATGGGCGAAGAGCATGGCGTTGGCAATGATGAACATCAGCATGATGCTCAACTTGGCCGACTCCAGCAGTACCTTCGGCGTCTCACGGAACGTGAGGTCCTTGTAGACGAACAAGGCGATGAACGCCGAATACACCGCAGCCACCGCAGCCGCTTCGGTCGGAGTGAACATCCCCGAATAGATCCCGCCGAGGATGATGAGCATCAGCAGCAGACCCCACAGGGCCTTGCGCGCGGTGGACAGCCATTCGCGGAACGTCGCCCTAGGCAGGGCCGGCAGGTTCTTTTTCACCGCGACGATGTAGATCGCGACCATCAGCGCCAGGCCCAGCAGCAAACCAGGCACCACCCCGGCCATGAACAACTTGCCCACGGAGGTCTCGGTCGCGGCGGCATACACCACCATCACGATCGAGGGTGGAATCAGGATCCCCAGGGTCCCGGCGTTGCACACGATGCCGGCGCCGAACGATTGTGGATAACCCGAGCGCACCATGCCAGCAATGGCGATGGAGCCGACCGCCGCTACGGTCGCCGGGCTTGAGCCGGACAGCGCCGCAAACAGCATGCACGCCAGCACCGCGGCAATCGCCAAGCCGCCGCGAATGTGGCCGACGCAGGCGTTGGCGAAGTCGATCAGCCGTCGCGCCACGCCGCCGGTGGTCATGAACGCGCCGGCCAGCAGGAAGAACGGAATTGCCAGCAGTGTGTAGTGTTCAGACGTTTCGAACAGCTTGATCGCCAGGGATCGCACGGAGTCCGGGCTGAAGAAAATGATGGTCAGTGAGCCGGCCAACCCCAACGAAATGGCAATGGGCACACCGATGAACATCAGAATGAACAGTGCTGCAAACAGGAAGGCAATGGTCATGGCTTGTCTTCCTCGTGTTCGGTCAGTTTGATAGCTTCCGCCGCTTCATCGGCCAGGCCCAGGCCTGTCTGACGATTCCTCAGGATGCGCAGGAGGATTTCCGCGAAACGGATGAACACCAAGGCAAAACCCACCGGTACGATCAACCCGATATGCCATTGCATGATGCCGAATTGACCCAGGTCCTCGGCGCCGATCTGCGCGATCATCAACGTATTGATCCATTCATAGCTCGCCACGGCCAGCAGCCCGGCGTAGGTCAGGCAGAACAGGCAGGCGATCACCCCGATAAAGCGCTGCACCGGCTTGCTGGCCAGTTTCACCAGCGCGTCGACGCCGATATGCCCGGCGGTGCGCACGCCATACGACAAGCCGAAAAAGATCAGCCAGCCGAACAGCGCTTTGGTCAGCGAGCTGCTCCAGGTCATGGCCTGGGCCATATTCATGATGCCATCGCCAATGGCGGACGCCGGTTCACTGACGGCCGACCAGTTATCGCCGATGCTGTAGAAAACGCTGTAGAGATTGTTGAGCACCACATAGACGAAAGTAACCAACGTCATGGCGGCCAGAAGGAAGGCAATGAAACCTTCCTCGAAGTGTTCCCAGATGCGCCGAAAAGCGTTCATGGAGGACATCTCCTGCAGGGGGACGACAAGCCGGTGTTGCCAGAACGGCAGCACCGGCCAACCCATTACTGAGCCTTGTTGGAGGCTTCGGCCGCTTTGATCAGATCAGCACCGATGTCACCTTCGAACTTCTTCCACACCGGTTTCATCTTGTCGCGCCATTCGCCACGCTGCTCGGGTGTGAGCGTGATGATTTCGGTGGTTTTGGCATCGACGATTTTCTGCTTGGCATCCTGATTCAGTTGTTCGGCTTCTTTGTTTACCTGGGTGGTGACTTCCTTGATGATCTTGTCCAGTTCGGCACGGACATCGGGTTGCAGGCCGTTCCAGAACGTGGTGTTGGTGATCAGCATATAGTCGAGTACACCGTGGTTGGATTCGGTGATGTACTTCTGAACTTCATGCATTTTCTGGCTGTAGATGTTCGAGTACGGGTTTTCCGCACCATTGACCACGCCGGTCTGCAGGCCTTGGTACACCTCTGCGAAACTCATCTTGCGCGGGTTGGCGTTCACCGCCTTGAACTGTTCTTCCAGCACGGCGGACGCTTGCACCCGGAACTTCAGGCCACGGGCATCCTTGGGCTCGCGCAGCGGCTTGTTGGCCGACAGCTGCTTCATGCCGTTGTGCCAATAAGCCAGTCCGGTGATGTTCTTGCTTTCCATGGACTTGAGCAGCTTCTGCCCATCAGGGCTCAACTGGAATCGGTCCACGGCAGAAATGTCATCGAACAGGAACGGCAAGTCGAACAACTGCACGCTCTTGGTGTATTGCTCGAACTTGGCCAGCGATGGCGCAATCATCTGCACATCGCCCAGCAACAAGGCTTCCATCTCCTTACCGTCACCGAACAGCGAGGAGTTGGGGTAGACCTCCACCTTCACTTTGCCCGGGAGTCGTTCTTCCACCAGCTTCTTGAACATCAATGCGCCCTGGCCCTTGGGCGTTTGCTCGGCCACCACGTGGGAGAACTTGATGATGACCGGATCAGCCGCCATGGCCGTGCTCAATGCACTGAGGGCGAGGGTACAGACGAGGGCGTTCCAGATAGGTTTGAACATTGCGGGAGTACCTCTTTATTTTTGTATTTATCGTGCAGGCTCATTCAAAACCGAATGCACGTCGGGACAGTTGCAGTCTAGGCAGAAAACAATCTGCCGGGGGTTTTTGACGGTCGAAAAGGGCAGAATCGTCCGTATGGGGAACGTCTGAAGAGAGACCTCAAGGTCCCCAGCGGCCGAGTCGAGCCCCTTGTGACCGACACTGGGCCAAAGACCTCAGCCAACAACCGTAACGGGGGCAGGAAACCATAAACGAGGGGTAATGGCTACTGGCTTTCAATGGTGGCGACGGGACAGGATCGAGGTGCTGTGGCAGAGGTCCGTGCTTTGGTCGGACGGTAAAAAGGTCCTCTTCCGATCCTTGTGAGGTTCGCTCCAACTGCATCAGAATCCCATCCTCCCGCCTTTACTGGCCTGAAACGCTTTTCAACTCGAAGGATTTATGGATGATCGACTTCAACAACAAAGGCTTCTTCAAACTCAAGCAGAACGACGAATATGCCGAGCGTGTCACGGCGTTGCTGCTGGATGGTGAGCAGGTCATCGACGCCTACAAATCCATGCGTGACGGCGTGGTCTTCACCAACAAGCGCATCATCGCGGTGAACGTACAGGGCATCACCGGCAGCAAGAAAGACTTCACCTCCCTGCCTTACAAGAACATCGTGGCTTACTCGGTCGAAACGTCCGGCACCTTCGATCTGGACTCCGAGCTGGAGATCTACTTTTCGTCTCTGGGCAAGGTGAAGTTCGAGTTCACCGGCAAGACCGGGATCGTCGAGATCTCGAAGGTGATCTCCCGGCATCTCCTGGCTTGACCTCAGGGCGCCGCCGGAGGGAGGGGCGCCAGGAGTCGGTGTCTACCTCACTCGAAATCCGTCCCACCGGACTTCAGCACCAGTAACTGATAAACGCCGTTCTCCACGTCGATCCCATGGGTGTCATGGGTGAAGCCCGGAAAGGATCTGTCGAAGCTCTCCAGTGCTTTCAGATAAGCCAGCAAAGGTCCGTCCGCGGGGCCGGCGTTTTCCCCCGGCATCAACAAGGGGATGCCCGGTGGGTACGGCACGATGCCGGTGGCGGCGATGCGTCCCGCGGCGTCCTTCAGGGGCACCAGCTCGACATCGTTGCGCACCAGTTTTTCGTAGGCCTGCACCGGGCTGAACACGGCTGTGGGCAACGTGCCGAAAGCCTGGGCCATGGTCGAGGTGGTCTTGTTCTTTTTCATCGCGGTGAAGATTTCATCGGCCAAATCCTTGAGCCCCATGCCGGCGTAGCGCTGCTGATTGGCCACCAGCAGGTCCGGCAGGCACAGCTCCAGCTCGGTGTTTTCGTCATAGTCGCGCTTGAAGTCGAGCAGGGCGTTGACCAGGGTGCCCCATTTCCCTTTGGTGATGCCGATGGAGAACAGAAACAGGATGGTGAAGTCGGTGGTCTTCTCGACCACGATGCCCTGGTGTTCCAGGTAGGCCGTCAGGACGCAGGCCGGGATGCCGAAGTCGAGCAGGTTTCCATCGTCGCCCATGCCGGGGCTCAACACCGAGACCTTGATAGGGTCGAGCATGCAATAGCCGTCTTCGATGTCGCCGAAGCCGTGCCAGACCTCGTTCGGGTGCAGCACCCAGCAGCTCGGGTCCGTCTTGAGCAATACCGGGTCCACTGCATGGAACGGCATCTGGCTGGCGCCAACGCGCACTGACGGCGGCTGCCAGCAGGTGAAGAACCATTCCTGCTTGCTCGACATCTCGTTGTGCATGCGTGACAGGACCTGGCGAAACGCGACGGCCTCCTCGATGGATTCGCTGGTCAGGATCTGTCCGCTCGGTGCCTCCATCATGGCCGAGCTGACGTCGCAGGAGGCCATGATTGCGTAGTTGGGCGACGTCGAGGCGTGCATCATGAACGACTCGTTGAACCGCCCGTGTTCGATCGGGTTGCGGCCATTGCGCACATGAATCATCGAGGCCTGGGACAAGGCGGCAATCAGCTTGTGTGTCGACTGGGTGGCGAACACGGTCGGCTTCGAATCGTCGTGATCGTCGGGCTCGCCGTGCATGGCGAAGCGGTCGCGGTACAGCGGGTTGAAACGTGCATAGCCGTACCAGGCTTCGTCGAAATGCAGGCGGTCGACGCTTTGCCCGAGCAATTCTTCTACGCGGGTGACGTTGTAGGTCAAGCCGTCGTAGGTGGAATTGGTGATGATCGCGTGCACCGGTGTCGGGTCGATGCCTTTCTTGACCAGCGGGTTATTCGCGATGGCGGCTTTGACCCCTTCGGCGCTCAAGGTTTGCGGCAGGATCGGACCGATGATGCCGTAGCGGTTGCGGGTGGGGACCAGATAGGTGGGCAGCGCGCCCGACAGGGTCATCGCATGTTCGGCCGATTTGTGGCAATTGCGGTCGCAGAGGGCGATCTGGTTGCGCGTGACGCTGGCCATGAGGATCACGCGGTTGGACATCGAGGATCCATTGGTGACGTAGTACGTGCGATGGGCGCCGAACACCTTGGCCGCATAGCGTTCACCCTGGCCGATGGGGCCGCTGTGATCCAGCAGTGAACCCAGCTCCCCGACAGAGATGGACAGGTCGGAACGCAGCAGGTTTTCTCCGAAGAACTCGTAAAACGCCCGACCTGCGGTGCTTTTGAGAAACGCCGTGCCACCCGCATGGCCGGGGGTGTGCCAGGAGTATTCGTAGGAACTGGCAAACCTGACCAGCGCACCGAACATGGGGGGCAGGGAGGCTTTGCGGTAGCGCTCGATGGCCGCCAGAATGCGACCGCTGAGGAAGCGGCTGGTGTCCTCCGGCAGCCAGATGAAGTCATCGGCGTACTGCATGACCACCAGGGGAATACTGGAGGCGGTACTTCGGTCGCTGATCAGGAAGACCGGTACCCGGGTGTTGCGTTCACGCAGGTTGGTCAGCAGCTTGATGCATTCCTCGTGGCCCTCGCTGTCGTCCATTTCCCAACTGAGCAGGACACATTGAATGGCCGGGTCCGAATTCAGGATCGACGTGGCGTCGCTCAGGGATTCCGACACCAGCATGCTGATGGCCCGCTGCTCCACGTCGCTGATCAGTTGAAGCAGGGCTCGACCGAAGACCGTGCGTTTATCCGGCGGGCTGCTGACCAGTAGGGTGAGCATCCCGAGCGTGTGCTTGTTTTCCGTCATGGCAGAGCCCCCGGAGTGGCTTTATTCAAGTGGTTCACCGGTACTGGTTCGCCTTTGAGATGCTGGGCGCTGACCACTGCGCCGGGTATCAACGCTTGTTTGCCGAGTGAGCGACATCCCTGCCCCATTCAATGCGTGGTAAAGACTTAGCTATAGCTGAAGATAGGGATGTCGCAAGGCTTGCCCTGGCGCGTTCCGATGGTTGTCGAGCCGAAAAACCTTACAGATCACGCCAATTTCAGTGGTCCGGAAACTCAGGCAAATAACAAGCCGGCGAACTCATCTCTCCCCGTTTCTCCAGCTCATCCTCCAGCCATTCGGCCAGCACCACGGCATTGTTTTCGCTGGTCGAGTGGGCGGCGTAAACCAGGGTGAGGTTGCCGTTGCAGGCGGTGTCGACCAGCTCCCACCAATGCTGCGGTTGCGCGCCCAGTGCCTGGCGATAGGCCGCTTTGAACTGATCAAAGGTCATCGCACCGCTCTTGAATGCCTTGCGCAGTTCAGGAGACGGCGCCACGTCCTGGAGCCATGCGTCGATGATCAATTTATCCTTGCGACAATTGCGCGGCCACAGGCGGTCGACCAGCACGCGCCGACCATCGTCGGGGGCGGGTGCTTCGTAGGCGCGTTTGCATTGGATCATGACGGCCGGCCTCTCGAGGGGATTGGATCAGCATAGGCCTTGGCGGCTGGGTTATCACGGGACAGTTCAAGCGTAGAGGTGTTGAATGTTCGGACGCCATCGCGAGCAGGCTCGCTCCCACAGGTCCGGCGTCGTACTTCAATACTGCATATACCGCAGAGTTTCTGTGGGAGCGGGCTTGCTCGCGAAAGCGTGGGGCCACCCAACGAGGTTCCGTGGCGTCACTGAACATCCAGCAGAGGCTGCAACCGTGGCATCGTCGCCACAAATCCCATCTGCTGCGCTGCGCGTTGAATCCCTTTCAACGACTCCTCCTTCGTTCGATCGCCCCGCAACCATTGGCTCGCCACATCGATCAGCCGCACATGATGACTGACCCACGCGCACGACGCGGACTCAGGCAGTACCGCCATCTGTTGCCCATGCCGGATTGCCTGTTCGATGTTCCCCGCCAGCAGGCAGGCTTCAGCGGCGGCCACGCGAAAGCGCAGGGTGTTGTGGGCGAGGCAGGCTTGGGTGAGTTGAGTTTCGCCTTTCAATAGCGCCTGGTCACTGAGTTGCGGATCGTCGACCATCATTGCCAGGCTGCCGTAGATCCAGGGGCCGATATAACGGTGCAAATCGAAGCGTTCAACCAGGTTTGCCGCGTCCATGATCAACGTCTGCGCCTGCTTGCGTTCACCCTGGTGCAGGGCTACCCGTGCCAGCCCTTCCAGCAGGATCGCTTCGAAACGGCTGGCGCCCAGGTTGCGCGCCAGTTCAAGGGCGCAGGTCAGTTGCTGCTCTGCCGATGCCTGCTGAGCACTTGCTGCCAGCACCCAGGAGGCGGTCAGGCGCGAGAACACTTCCGCCCGATGGTTGCCGATCCGGCGACTGTATTCGATGGCATCCGTGGCGTCGCGCAACGCCAGGTGCGGCTGGCCCAGGTAGAATTGCGCCGAGCCGCGGGCACTGCGATTGCCTGCTTCCACGTCCACCAACCCATGCCGCTCGCACAGGCGCACGCATTGGTCGAAGACTTCGTAGGCAGTCTGCATGTTCCCTTGGGCGTAGTAGGAGTCACCGATCCCGCTCAAGGCCTTTGCCTCGGTTTCCAGATCCCGACCGATCCTCGCAAAGGAGAGTGCCTCTTCGTGCAAGCGACGACATTCGACATAGTCTCCGCGCGGAAAGTAGATGTTGCCGTGCAACTGATGCAGCCGGGCCAGTGCGGTGTGGGCGCGCAGGGCCTGGGCGACGGGGAGCATGTCTTCGATCAGGCGTTCTTCTTCGTCCAGGCAATCGAGAGTATTGAGGACCGCCGCCAGCCCGAGCGCCGCCTCGATCCGGTCCTGCGGCTGTTGCGCCAATGCCAGCGCCCGCTGGAAATGTTCCCGTGCCTGTGCCGTCTGGCCCAGACCCGAACAGGCCTGGCCGCACAGCAACGCAAGGGTAAAACTGCCCTGGGAGCGCTCGCCGAACACTGCGCATTGGTGTGCCAGCGCGAGTACGCTGTCGTACTGACAGGCAAGGCGTTTTTCGTCCATGGCCGCCAGCAGCGCATCGAACGCTGCCGGGTCTTTGGCCCGCAGCAGATGCTGGGCATGGAGCACCCGGTCGCGCTCACGGTAGAGCTTCGCCACCGTCCGGTGCAACTGTTCACGCAGCACGTCGGGGATCGCGTCGTAAAGGCAATGCATGACCAGGTCATGGACGAACAGGTAGCTTCCCGGCTCGACTTCGCGTAACAGCCCCTGGCGCATGTCCGCCGTCGGTAAATAATCAGGCTGCCCAAGAGCCTCGCGCCAGAGCGTCAGTTCGAAGCGATTGCCCAGCACCGCGGCGTAGTGCAGGGCGTGACGCTGGTGCGAGGCCAGCTTGTCAAAACGGGTCTGTATCAGGTGTCGCAGGCTATCGGGAAAAGTACCTTCCTGACTCGCCAGCAACTGCGTCAGGTACAGCGGGTTGCCTTGGGCCCGGATGACGCAATCGGCGCGGTAATGCGGGTCGACATCAATGAACTGAGCGGCCAGGGCAGAGGCCTCCCGTGCGCGGATCGGCGCGATGTCGAGCACACTCATGGGTGTGTTCGCGTGAGCACGGATTGAGTTTTCCAGCGGATCGCCTTCTGGTCGGGACGTCAGCAGCCAGACGATGGGCGCCTCGTCCGTGGCATCGAGCAGCTTGCCCAGTAGCGTAAACAATGGAGCGTCGCCCCAGTGCAGGTCCTCCAGGCCGATCAGCAAGGGCTGTTGCACCGCGATTCGTCGCAACACCTCGACCAAGGCCAGCAGCAGGCCCTGGGTGCGGGCCGGGCTGCTCATCGCTGCATACAAAGCGGGCGGCTCGGCGGATGAAACAGCCGTCAGGACCTGAAGGAACATCCAATGTTCAGGCGCCACTTTCAGGCGGGACAACCCGGCCTCCAGCTGCGCAGCATTGATCGACGTAGTGCCAGCGACACCCAACAAGCTGCCCACCAACTGCCCCAACGGCCAGAGGCTGTTGTCCATGCCGAAGTCCAGCACATCGGCACGGTGACAAGCGAAACCGCTTTGCCGGGCGATGTCGAAAAACTCGCTGACCAGCCGTGTCTTGCCGATGCCCGCCATGCCGCGCACATAGACCACATGGCCGTCCTGGCACTCGTGGGTGGCCTCGATCACGCCCTTGAACTGCAGCAACTCAATGGCCCGTCCCACCAACGGTCGGGGGGCGTTTTCGTCGAGGTTGCGCAGACGCCGACACTTTCGATAGGTGGGAAAAGCCTCGTCGGTGGGGGAGAACTCGAAGCGCGAAGCGAGTTGTTCAAGCAGGCTCTGTGCGACATACACCGGAGCGTGACCGTGGTGGTCCGACAGCGGTTGTCGCGCAAGCAGGATTGCATCGCCTTCCGGCATCGCCACTTCGTTGCCCAGGCGCACCAGCCGCAGCAACAAGGCGTGCCCCGGCTTCACGAATTGCTCCCGGCTCAGCGCCAACGCACACAACAGGCCACGTTCGCTGTCGCTGCGATAGGCGTGGGGTGAGCCGAACCGGGCGATGATGACATCCTGGGCGATGACGGAGACTGCGCCGCCGAACTGCCGGACCAGGCGTTCGATGTCATGCGCCAATACATCGGGCAACCCCCCGATGGCAAAAGAAAGTTCCAGCACATAGCGGATGACCGCGTCGTCGGCTTGTTTCAGCGTCTGTTGTGCCAGGGTCTTCTCATGCAACTGGGTGACCGATTGCTCTATCTCCACCAGCATCGTTGACATGGCTGCGCCCAACAACGCACTCACGTCGACATCGAAGGCCGTCGCCAGGTGACGGGCCGTGCGGTAGAGCACCGGTTTGCCGGTTTCGGCGCGTTTGATGGAGGCGATAGACACGCACAGGTGCCGGTTCAGGCAGGCTTCGGCCAGGGTTTCCTGGCTCAGGCCATGTTGTTTGCGCAAGCCTTTCAATAGCCCGGCGTCCAGCAGTACGCGGCCATCGGACACCGAAGCATCGCGCTTGGGGAGGGCAGGGAGCACGCGGTATCTGGAGTCCATGTCGATCGCCAGGGGAAGTCAACGGCAGACGCCCGAGTCTACTCCTCTGCATCCGCGACGTTAACGAAAAGATGGCATTTTGCCTGATACCAAACTGATACCGGACTGACACCACGCTGGACTGTCGGCTCGGCAGCGGTCTCCTGATACTGAATCCCGTCAATTGGCATCAGTTGATACCACCTGAGCGATGGGAGAAAGCGATGAACGAAGGCATTCAAGGCAGCACAAATGATCTGCGTGATATCGGCGGCTCGCAATTACTGGGGCGCGGCCTGAATCGGCTCGACTGGGCCGGCGACAGGAAGGAATGTCAAAAGGTCGGTGATACCGAGTCGGGTAAGCGGGCCGTGCCGTACAAGGCCACGTCTTATAACGTGGGTCAGCACGTCACCATGAGCACGGTGGTCTCCCAGGACAACTCCACGGTCGAGACGTTCTCTTCCCGCGACGATTATGAAAGCCATACCCAATCGAGCGTCGAGGGGGCTGGTAAATACGGTGCCTTTGCCGCGGGTTTCAAAGTCACGTTCGGCAGTGACATCAAAACCTTCGAGGAGCGTGAGGCTGCGCTTTACAGCCACACGGCACGGCTGTGGAAACTGACGCTTGCGGTCGACCCCGCCAACGCCACCGAAGTCTTCAAGGAGCGGGTCAAGGCACTGCCCAAGGCTTTCGACGAGGACAATCCGCAGCCATTCTTCGACTTCTTCCTCGCTTTCGGTGTCGATATCGTCAGTGAGGTCACCGTCGGCGGCTCGCTGAACTACGCGATGACCGCGCTCAAGAGCTATCTCAGCCAGACCAACACCCTCGATGCGATGGTCAAGGCCGAGTACGGCGCTTTCGTCAGCGGCAGCGCCTCGACCTCGATTTCGGAAACGGTCAAGAAAAACCTGGCCCATCGCAAGGCCAACCTGACCACGCGGGGTGGCACCCATTCGATCAACTTCAACTCGATGGAGCCCAATAACTGTAATGCGGATTTCAGCAAGTGGCGCGAGTCGCTGGCCGACGATCCCGCGATTGTGGAATTGACCCTTTCGCCGGTCTATTACTTCATCGACAGTGGCGCAACCCGCACGGCAGTGGAGCAGGCCTACCAGTGGTACACCAGCTACAAGGCGGAAATCAAAGCGGACTGGCAGGAGTCGACGATTGTTCTCGGCCGCTCCAATCGGCTCAAGGCATCTGTCGCGGCGGCAACCGGCCCAGCCCTGCGGCTAGTGTTCGTCGACAACAAGAGCAAGGAAACCCACGAAACCTTTCACACCCCGCCGGCTGCGGACGCCTCCAGCGAAGACTTTGAACAGTTCTGGGATGCGCTGGCCTCACTGGTGAAGCAAAAAGGCGGGCACAAGCTATTGATGGCCACTGAGCGCTGGCCTCGCGACAAGCGTTACTACCCGGGGCGCCGTATGCGTGAGGCGCTGTTGCTGAATGGTGCCAGCGAGAAGGCGCTCCAGCGTTGGGAAGCGTTGACCAAGCACATGGTGCCAAACCCATTGGCTGGACTCACTTATGTGCTGGCGGGCAACGACCTGGAAACGCCGGGCGTCGACGGGCTCATCGCCGGCTTCGGCCAGGCGGGCAAAGACCTCAACCCAACGGTGAAAGTCTCGGCGCGCCTGTGTCATGACTCGTTCGGCAGGGTCAAGGTGGTGCAGACGGAAAAGACCCAGGAAGACCCGTGCACCTTGCTGTATATCGTGCGCAACAACACCGACTCCAAACCGGCCCTGGCGACTGACCCGCAGAACAAGACCCGTATCGCCATGCAAACCCCGGACAGGCACAACCTGGGGCAGTACTGGTACATGCCCGAGCTGGAAAAACCCTATCCGGAAATCAACCACCCGGTGCTGCTGATCAACTACGAGACGGGGACCTGTCTGCAAGGCATGCATGATCAGAACGACTGCCGGCTCAAACCCATCGAGCCGGGTCGCCAGCAAGACGATGTGATCTGGGATCGGCGTGGCGACGACGTGTTCCATCTATTGCTGGTGCACTACTGGATGAACGCCATGTGCCTGACCCAAGTCGAAAAGCGCGCCGCCGTCCGGCCATGGCGTCTGCCCCACGGCATGGACTGGTTCCGCGAAGTACATCGTCCGTATAGTTGATAACCAACAGACAGACCCGGCTGTCCGGCCGGGTCTCCCGTGCTTTCTTGCGTGAGTGGTCCCTGACGATGCAAGTCTTCAACAGTGTTTCTTTTATCGACGAGGGCGTGGAAGTAGCGCTCGATCCGCGAACCTCTCCTTATCTGTTCAACGACCATGGCCTGGCCCAGCCCAGTGCCTGTGTGCGCGGCAAGCTGATCTCCCTGACACCTGAAAACCCCGACCTGCTGCTGGGGGCTCGCTATTCCGGCATCACCTGGTGGGACCGTGAAGTGCCGACGAGCACCGGCTCCTATCGGATCAAGCAATTCGACTTCCATGCCAAGGAAGTACGCTACGAGCCCATTTGGGCCACGAAGGAAACGGCACAAGCCTTCGGCATGACCCTGCTCGCCAATGGCGAATGCCTGCGCTTCGAGTACGACCAGTTGATCCTGGGCCAATACACCTACGGCAAATGGGCCGGCCATCAATCCCCGTATCTGGGGCCGGAGCGCATGCGTGAACTGCTGACCTACAACCCCACCGACCTCGAATACCACAACTTCCCCCACGCCTTCTTCTCTCGCTACGGGCGCCTGCCACTGGTCATCAGCGTCGCACGCTGGCGGCCTGCGGCACGGGAGATCTACCTGGCCGATCTGTGGCTACGCCCCGGCGACGCGCTGGTCCTGCCGCCCAAACACTACCCCGACATCCCATCCAGCGACGCCGGCGGCCTGGAGAACTGGCCGGTGGTGGTGGACATGCATGGCAATAGGAACTCGGCCTTGGCTTGCTGGTTTGGAGGGCAGGATTGCCTGCTCACGGAAACGGTACTGGCGAATTCGGCATTGATGAGGTCCCCGGCGGGGAGGCCGCATTATCACGAAGAGAAGACGGCGACGCGGCATGAGATGCCAGTGGGTTATCAGGCGTAAAGAGGTCAGGCACGACGCCCTGTGGGAGCGGGCTTGCTCCGGGCGGCGATCCGACGAAGGCGGCCTGTCAGTCACCTCGATGTTGAATGTATCGACGCGTTCGCGAGCAAGCCCGCTCCCACAGGTCCGGTGTAATACCGCAGTCCCCCTGTGGGAGCGAGCCTGCTCGCGATAGCGGCCTGTCAATTACCCGATACCAACAGTTGCCGCACAGCCACTTCCCCCGGCTGGACGTCCCGAATTCCCCTGTCTAGAGTGAAATATCCGCGCCGGATACATCGGGAGGGATTCCTGTGAACCAGCTTAATGACTACACCAGCCTGATTGATCCATTGAATGTAAAAATCATGGAGCTGGCCCCCAAGGAAAAGCGCGATGGTAAGAAAACCAACCTGTTCTTCACCCCCGACACCGCATTCGACGCCAAGCCACTGACCCTGACGACCGGCAGCTATCCCTTCACGCCCATCGGCAGCCTGGGCATCACCCAGGTGGATACCACAGGAAAGGAATGGAGGCATGTCGTCAATCAAATCACCAACAGGCATGGCCTCACTTCGGATTACGGCAATCCTGACCGAGCCGATCAACTGGTCTTGCTGGACACCCTGGACGCCCTGAAGATCAAGGAGGCCGTCGCACGGGACAAGCAGTTCACCAAAGGCAGCTACTACCATCCCGACGTCGAACAGGTATTCGGGACAACCAACCCTGTCACAACCTATGCCGCCCAACAGGTCATCGAACGCCGAGCCGTCTTGTGTCAACCCGTGCCCGATCCGATTGCGCTCAACTACTGGAACCTGCTCAGCTCGGACCCGACCGCGCAGGCAAAGGTCTATAACTGGCTGCAAACCCATGGGTGGATTTCCCACAAGTTCTCGGTCCATGACAGAAAATCGGGAAACAGAATCCAGAACCACTTCCAGAACCTGGAGAACTCCAACGCCATACATTTCGCCAGCGAAACCCGTGGGGAATATGCTGCCGCCAAACTGCTGATTACCGTCCTCGGCAACGAATACCAGATGAAGATCGGCAAAGCCTCTTCAGGTCGCACCAATGGCATCGACCAGATATGGGTCAAGCGCAACCTGATCAGCGGCGTGGTGGAGGAATACATCATCGTCGAGTGCAAAGGCAGCGTGGATGCGTCGCTCAACGAAGCCAAGTATGGCTGGCAGATGTCGCCGTGTTGGGTCTTCTATTGCCTGGTCGGTCTGCTGGGCACCAATGGCAGTCTTGCCAGTACCTCGACCACGGATGTGTTCGCCAAGACCACCATGGTCAGGAAAATCTTGAACGCCTTGATCAACCCAGGCCCGCCCGTGGTGAAAGGCCTGGTCATCCAGCCCATGACCAAGTCCATCACCGCACCGAATAACATCGAAATGGTCGACTTGGGCGCCTATGACCTGGTCGAGCAATATACGAATGCGGTGGCCGGACACTCGAAGTTCCATAACGCCCAGGTGTTCACCGGCACTTTGTTCTAGGACGTCAACGCCATGAAAAAAACAGAACAGGAAAGCCTCCTGTACACCCTGAAATCCCGCTTTGAACAAAACCTCCATCGTCACCCGGACCTTCAATGGCCTGACATCCAGGCCCGGCTCGAAAGCAACCCTACCGCGCTGAAAACCCTCCAGGCCATGGAAACCACCGGAGGCGAGCCGGACGTGATCGGCCACGACAAGCATACCGGGCGCGTGACCTTCTGCGATTGCGCCAGGGAAACCCCGGCCGGCCGCAGAAGCCTTTGCTATGACCGCGCCGCCCTGGACGCGCGCAAGGAAAACAAACCTCGGGGCAGCGCGCTCGAGCTGGCCGCAGAGATGGGCATCACCCTGTTGACGGAGGATCAGTACCGCGAGCTGCAGGCGCTGGAGGCATTTGATTTGAAAACGTCCAGCTGGCTGGCCACACCCGCTGAGATTCGCTCGCTGGAGGGGGCGATATTCGGTGACCGGCGTTATGGCCGGGTGTTCGTGTACCACAACGGCGTGCAGTCGTATTACGCGGCGAGAGGGTTTCGTGGAATGCTGGGTGTTTGAACTGAACCTGTTTGCGAAGCGGAGTGGCTGTCGGCGAATAGGTTGAATGCAGGGCCGCCATCGCGAGCAGGCTCGCTCCCACAGGGGATTCGTGCAAGCGCATAGTTTGAGGGGGTCACGGCTTTTTAGCGATGACGACCAACCCGCCCACTATCAGCGCCGCGCCTATCAGCGTGCGCAAGGTGATCACTTCCCGCAGGATGAGCCACGCCAACAGCATGGTGACCAGTACGCTGCCTCTGTCAATCAAGGCAATGGTAGCGACGTCGCCCAGTTTCAACGCCTTGTAGTAGAAGATCCAGGACAGCGCCGTGGTAACGCCGGAGGCTCCAAGCCACAGCAGGTTTTGCTGGTTGATCTGTGCGATGTGTTGAACCGGCACCGCCCATGCGGCGAATACCAGCACAAACATGCACACGAATAATGTACGAACGGTCAGCCCCAGTTCGGCTGATATGCCGTTGAGCCCCATCTTGGCGATCACCGATGTGAAGCCGGCAAAGAACATTGAGATGCAGGCATAGATCACCCATTTTTCCATGGCTTCTATTCTCCAGGTCAGGTAGTCGGAACAGGCGTTCGGAACTCAGGTGTCATGTCCTGCACGGGTATTTGTAGCACCTCTTGCGCGACGCGATATCGATTCCAGAGGCAGTAGCGACAGTTGATCAGGGTCTAGGTCTATCAAAGGCGCGTACCTGGCGAACAGTTCGCTTGTCGTCTACTTTTCACTGGAGCCGCCATCACCCAGCCTGGAGAAACTCCATGTTCACCTTCCCCCGAGCGCAGCAGAATAGAAGATGGGAAGGGCAGGGTGACCTGCTTGGCGGTGGAATTCCCTGGTTTGGCGTGGACAGTCTGGGGGTGTGCTTCGGTTTCAGTACGCTATGGATTAAGCTCGGCGCACCTTATAACTGTTTTGATGCATTGCGGGCCGAGAACCAGGCGGTTATCGAAACCCAGCGCAAGCTGACCCAGGCTATGGAAGGATTCGAAGTGTTGATGGCCATGGGCACTACCGCCGAGGGCATCATGGGAGCCAGTACGGTCAGCGAGACTGCCTACGTCGACGGTGTTGCCAGCCACATCGTCCTCGACATCCTCCAGAGAGCCGGCGCCCGCCACTTCGTTGTCTCGTTCTACTTCTCCGGTGGGCCGGAAGGCGCCGGTGGTCATGCGATCGGGGTGTCCTTCGATGTGGGCCAGACGGGGAGGCTCTTCGACCCCAATTACGGTATCGGCGCCTACTCGTCGAGAACCGACCTGTGCAACGACCTGCATGGGTTGCTGGCGAGCTACGTTGTGCCCAACGGGCATGTCAGTGCCAGCTACCTTCTGGAATTCGCGGTCGTCGACGATGACGATGGGTTTGGTGATTTCATGAGTGCAGCTGATTTTCACTGATTGACGTTGATGGGGTTAAGCGCAGGCGCGGACGTCCTTCCAGGTCCTCAGCCCCCGGACACACCTTCCAGCAACACCTGTTCCAAAATCCCGAAAAAACATTTGATATGCGCCTGCTTCAACGCCTGGGGCCGGCTCACCAGATAGACCTCCAGGTCTGGAATAGGCAGCTCCGCAAACACCTCGATCAGGTCCTGCGCCAAGACCCGAGGCAATACCGCCACCCCCATGCCGCGCCGCACTGCCTCAAGTTGTGCCGTGAATGAATTCACGCTGATCGGCCCGCGCTCCAGGCCGCCGGCTTTTGCCGCGCGCAATTGCGGCAGCATGTCCAGCGGAGGAAGCAAGGCGATATGGGCCGTGGCCGGGGTGAGCCCTGGAGAGCGCTTCAAATAGTCTGCATCGGCGAAGACGCCATAAGCGACTCGGTCTATATGCTTGTAAATCAGTGATGGCTCACCCAGATGCGCGGTGCGCACCCCGATGTCGGCCACGCCGCGGACGATCTTGTGGAACTCGGCGGTGACCAGTAATTCTACTGAACAACGGGGGTGCAGGGTGGTGAAGCGGCTCGCGGCCTCCAGTACGGAGGAGGAGAAGCCTTCCCCGGCACTGACCAGCACGCTGCCACTGAGCTCGGCCTGGCGCCCGGTCGGGCTCGCAACGGTTTGTCGGCGCAAACCGGTTTCCGCGGCCAGGGCGACTTCCACCAGCGACTGGCCTCGCGAGGTCAGCCAACAGCCTTCGACGCCCCGCTCGACAAGGGGTTCGCCCAAGGCGCTTTCCAATTGCGTCAGACGACGGGACACCGTGGACGCCGCGATTCCTAACAACTGTCCCGCTTGAAGAAAGCTACCGCGCCGCGAGACGGCCAGCAGCAGTCGAAGATCGTCCCAATTCGCTTGCAATGCCATGCGTCCTTTCTTCCCTGGTTTGCATATATGCAAAGCCATTATGCAGCAGTCGCTGTTTTTCAAAAATGGCGCCGACGGTATATCTACGGCCCTTCGAAACCCATGGAGTGGACTCTATGACCACCGGCCCCAACGACTATGCGGAACGCGCCTCAAGAGCCTTCAATTGCCGTGATGTGGAGGCGATGCTTGCATTGGTGAGCGAGGACTTCATCTACCTCGATGGCTCGGGCATTCAGATTGGTCGCGAGGCCATGCGCAAACGGGAAGTCGCATTGTTCGAAGCGCTGCCCGACGCTGAAATCAACTTTAGCCCTTTCATGGTCGCCGAGGACCGACTGGCGCTGGTCGCCGTACTGTGCGGCACCTTCACCGCCCCCCTGATGTTGCCGGAGCGAGTGATACTGCCCCATGGCCGGCACATCACTGTGCACTTTGCGGCGCATTTCATCTTCAAGGACGGCCTGGCTACCCATGAAGAAGTGTTCTTCGACAGCGCGGTGCTGCTGCCGTCCGCCGAACAGGGGGAGGGCTGAACCATGCAAAACATATTTGTGACCGGGGCAACCGGCTTGCTGGGTAACAACCTGGTACGGGAACTGGTTGCGTGTGGCTACGCGGTCAAAGCCCTGGTCCGCTCCAGAAGCAAAGGTGAACAGCAATTCAGTGACCTGCCCGACGTGGAGCTGATTGTCGGCGACATGGCCGATGTCAACGCCTTCGCCGCCTCGCTGCAAGGCTGCGACACGGTGTTCCACACGGCGGCGTTCTTTCGCGATAACTACAAGGGCGGCAGCCACTGGGCGGCGCTCGAAGCGATCAACGTCACGGGCACCCGAGATCTGCTTCATCAGGCGTACCGCGCGGGCATACGCCGATTTATTCACACCTCGTCAATCGCCGTGCTCGACGGTGAGCCCGGCGCGTCCATCGACGAAACCTGCCTGCGGGCCGAGGTCGATGCGGACGATTACTACCGCAGCAAGATCCTCGCCGACAGTGTCGTCCTGTCTTTCCTGGATGCCTACCCCGACATGCACGCTTGCATGGTCCTGCCCGGCTGGATGTGGGGGCCTGGCGACATGGGCCCGACGTCTTCGGGGCAACTGGTCGATGACGTCGTGAATGGCAAGTTGCCCGGGTTGATCCCCGGCAGCTTTGCCGTGGTCGATGCCCGCGACGTGGCCTGGGCTCTGATTGCCGCAGCCAGACTGGGACAGCGAGGCGAGCGCTACCTCGCGGCGGGCCGGCATATGACCATGGGGCAGTTGGTGCCTGTGCTGGGACGGATCGCGGGCGTCAAAACACCTTCGCGGCAACTGCCGCTGCCCTTGCTATACGCCTTTGCGACGGTGCAGGAAATCTATGCCCGGCTGACCGGCAAGCCGATTCTGTTGAGTCTGGCGACGTTGCGGCTGGTGATACGCGAGGAGCATCGCACCTGTTTCAACCCTCGCAAGAGCGAGCAAGCGCTGGGGCTACGCTTCCGGGATCTGGAAGTGACCATTGCGGACACGGTGGCCTGGTATCGGGAGCATGGTGGGTTTGGCAAGCACAATGCTGTAAACACTGCATAACGACTGGGCCGTTCTGTGGCGAGGGGATTGTTCCCCGCTGGGATGCATAACAGCCGCAACCTCAACTCCCCAAAAAACCACCCCCCAGCCTGATGCCAGTCAGTTAAGCCACGAACGATCCGTTCCCTTCAAGTCTTCGCCCCACCTGCCGCTATTGGTATGACAATTTTTACCCACCCCTCGATTGTCTTTGCGATACCTTTGCCTTTCGGCAGTGGGGTTGGCGAAAGCACGACAAGAGAACGCAGCGAATGGACGACGGACGAGACGAAAGGAGGGCGGCTGAGGCTGGAAGCGCGACGGTGTCTTCCGATTCGCTGCCGCATATTCTGCTGATCGACGATGTTCCGGAGGATCTCCGTGCGACGCTGATACTGCTGAAGGCGCAACCCTGGCGCATTTCCCTGGCCAGCGATGCTCACCAGGGGTATCAGCGAGCGCTGGCATTGCGTCCCGACTTGATCGTGCTGGATGTGCACATGCCGCACATGGACGGTTTCAGCCTGTGCCGGCTGCTGCGCGAGGCGCCATCGACCCGGCAGACGCCCATTCTCTTCTTGTCCTCGGCCAACAGCACCTTCGAGCGCCTGGAAGGGCTGACCGTGGGCGCGGTCGATTACATCCCCAAATCCTGCGCCCCCGAGGAAGTGCTGGCGCGAATCAAGATCCACCTGCAATTGACCTGGCGCGCGCCGCCGCCCCTTCAGCACAACCCGACGGACCCGGAGCCGGAGGGTGACGAAATTGTGCTGCGCGCCGCGATGCGCTGGATTGAGCAACATCTCGACGATATGCCCTCCCTCGTGCAACTGGCGCAAAAAGTCGGTACCCATGAAAAACGCCTTTCGCGGATATTTCGCGAGTACCTGGGCCTGACCGTGTTCGCTTACATTCGCGATGCGCGGTTGCGTCGAGGCCAGACCTTGCTGAGCGAAAGCGCCATGAGCGTGCAAGACGTGGCTGAATTGATCGGTTTTCGCAATGCCTGCAACTTCACTACGGCCTTCCGCCAACGCATCGGCATGACCCCCAGTCAATTTCGCCAGCAAACCCTGGGCATCACCGATGCCGAGTCGGCCGGGCGCGCCTGATGCGGCTCGTGCAATTTCTGCTGCTGGCGATGACGCTGTTGTCCGCCGGCCTGTTGCGCGCAGCGCCCGTGGACGCCTGCCAGGCTGAACAGTTGGACGTGATGCCCGCGATGCAGGTTTTCGAAGATCCCCAGGCCAGGTTGAGTCTGGAGGACGTCGCGCAACTGCCCGACGGGCGATTCAGCACCGCGACCCCGACTTGGCCGACGCAAGGCTACAGCCGCTCGGCATTCTGGTTGAAACTGCAACTCACCAATGCAAGCGCCAGGGCCTGTTCGCGTTTGCTGGTAATCGGCGCGCCGCGCCTGGAGGACATCCGCATCCATCAACCTGTCGACGGACACTGGCGCGAGGTCCGGGCTGGTAGCGCCCATCCCCTGGCCGAATGGCCACAACCGCCGGCGCGCCAACCGGCGTTCCCGGTCACGTTGGCGGCCGGGCAGAGCACCACCTTGTTCATCCGGGTGACCAGCAATTTCCAGTTGCTGCTGGAGCCGCAGCTGTGGTCCGAACCGGCGTTGCTGCGCAGCCAGCAACAGACCTACCTGAGCGACGGTCTGACCCTGGGCATTGTCCTGCTGGTGGTCCCGTTCGGGCTGATCGTTGGCTGGATCCTGCGCTCCCGCTTGCTGAGCGTGAATGCGGGGGCGGTGCTGAGCTATATCCTGCTGACCTGCACCGTGAATGGCTACTTGGTCTACTGGCCCGCGGCGCTCGGCTGGACACGTGAGCTACTGGCCTGCCTCAGCGTGACCTCGTTCGTTCTGTTCCTCGCCTACATGCGCGTGTTGTTACAGGTGGCCCGGCTGCCCAGAATCATTGGCTGGAGCTATTGGGTGCCGCTGTTGGGCTGTGCCTTTGGCCGAATCTGGTGGTTGAAGGTCGATCCGGTCCAGGGCGCGCAGATGATCCAGGCGTCGCTTTTGAGCTTTTACGGTGCGCTTCTCGCCACGCTGTTCATGGCATGGCGCAGGCGGCTCACTTACAACTGGATGGCGTGGCTGGTGCCGGGGCTGCTGCTGTCGCAGTTGTTGATGCGATTCTTCTTCCCCCAGGAACAGTTGCCCTGGCAGTCCCCGCAAAGCAAACAGAGCCTGTCATCGACATTGCCCGGCGTGGCGTTACTGGTGTGCACATTGATCATCGAAGTCAGCCGCAGTCGGTATCGGGAAAAGCACGCTCTGTTCACCCTCGAACAGCAGCGCCAGGCCGAGCACGAGCGCCTGGAAAGCACCGTGGCGCTGCGCACGGCACAGTTGCGCGAATCGCTGGCGGCACGCAGTGCGTTGATGGCCCGCATCAGCCATGACCTGCGCTCGCCGCTGGTGCGCATCATCGATTATTCGCGCCTGCTGCACGCGGGGCTGAACCGGGAGTACCCGGCCCATATCGAGCGCAACGCCCGTCAGCAACTGGAACTGATCGACGAAATGCTCGAGTTCTCCCAGGGAGAATTGGAGCAGATGCAACTGACCCTCGCGCCCGGCTATTTGTACGGGTTTCTGAAAGAGATCGAAGAGGAGGCGGGCTTCCTCGCCGCGCGGCAGGGCAACACTTTTGAAGCCGTTCTGGTGCCGGATTTGCCGGCGCTGGTTGAGGCCGATTTCAAACGGCTGCGGCAGGTCCTGATGAACCTGTTGGCCAACGCGGCGAAGTTCACCCGTAACGGCCGGATCCGTTTCGAAGTGAGCGCTGCTCCAGGGGCGACGGCTGACAGCGTGGTGCTGTGTTTCAGCGTGATCGACAGCGGCATCGGCATCGATCCACTAGAGTTCGAACAGCTGCTGCAACCGTTCCGTCGCGGTCGCAACGCGCAACGCTACGAAGGCAGTGGGTTGGGCTTGTCCATCGTCACGCAACTGCTGGAGCGCATGGGCAGTCGGCTCGAACTCCAGGCCGGCGAGCAGGGCGGCAGCCGCTTCAGTTTTCGCCTGCAATTGAACTGCGCCCAGGAACACGAACTGGAAAACGGTATTGTCGATAACCATGCCGAGCCGTTCGATGGCCGAGGCCAGCACGTGCTGCTGGTGGACGATGTCGAGCAGAACGGCGAATGGCTATATGACCTGTTGGCCGGCTACGGGTTTGACGTGAGCCTCGCGGCGAACGGCGAAGACGCCTTGGCCTGCCTGGCCCAGCAGCCGGTCGACCTGCTGATCAGCGACCAGATGATGCCCGGCATGGACGGCTGGGCATTGCTGCGACAGGTGCGCGAGCACGGGCACGATTGCCCGGTGCTGCTCTATTCGGCCGTGCCGCCCCGCAGGCCGGAGGGCTATCCCGAGGACCTGGCCTTCGATGCGGTTCTGCTCAAGCCCGCCGACAGCCGTGAATTGTTGGCGTGGCTCAAGGCACTGACGGGCTCGAGCAGGGTGCGTCGGCCGATGGCCCGGGAGCAATAGCGTGCTCGGTCGGCGTTACCGGCGGCTCTTGCTTGGCAGTCTGACGGCATTGCCCTGGACGTGGGCCTGTGCTGAGCAAGCGCCATCGCCGACCGTGCCTGCGGTGTCGCCCGGCCCCCTGGTCTTGGAGGAAACCACGGTGACCGCTCGTCGCCGCGAGGAGGATCCGCAAGATGTGCCGATCCCGATCAACGTCCTTTACGGCGAGCAACTGGACGAGGCCGGCCTGCACCGGCTGCAAGACATCCAACAGCGCGTGCCCGGCCTGGTAGTTTCCGGACATGACGCCCGCTTTGCCGGCTTCGGCCTGCGCGGCTTCGGCGCCACCGCCTACAACGATGGCCTGGAGGGCAGCGTCGGTACCTACGTCGATGGCGTTTACCAGGCGCGCCAGGGCATGGCCTTCACCGAGTTGATGGACATCGAGCGCATCGAAGTGCTGCGCGGGCCCCAGGGCACCCTCTTTGGCAAGAACACTACCGCGGGCGCGCTGAACATCATCACCCGCCAGCCAACCTTTCAGCCTGAAGCCAACCTCGAAGCCAGCTACGGCGAGCGCGGCCTGCGGGAATATCGCGGGACGGTTTCCGGGCCGTTGCAGGACGATGTGCTCGCCGGCCGACTGAATGTTTTCGACAGCGCCACCGATGGCGCCGTGGAAAACCTGCAAGACGGCGCCCGCCTCGGCGATGCCGACAGCCATGGCCTGCGCGGCCAGTTGCTGTGGACGCCGACCGCCGACTTCAGCGCGCGCCTGATCGCCGACTATGCCGAGCAAAACGAAGCCGGCAACGTCCTGCTGGTCAATCACTACAGCCAACAGACCCGCAAGCGCGCCCAGTTCCTCGGCTATCCGCTGCCGGAGCCCGACCCTTACAAGCGCGAGGCACGCATCGACGCGCCGGGTCATCCGCAAACCCTGCAGAACGGTGTCTCACTGGAATTGAATTGGGACCTGGACGAGGCGATGCGCTTGACCAGCATCACCGCCTACCGCGACTGGGACTACCACGCCACCCGCGACAGCGACAGCACGACGCTGTCCGTGGCCGAGTCCGAAACCGAGCTGGGCCACCGGCAGTTCAGCCAGGAATGGCGCCTGTCCGGCACGGTCGGTTCGTCCGTCGACTACGTGGCCGGGCTCTATTACCTGCGCCAACAGCTTGACCGCGAGATCGACGCCGATTTTGGTAAGGACGCCGCGGCCTGGTTCGTCGGCGATCAGCTGGAAGCCTTGCGCAAGCTCTATGGCATCACCTTCACCGATCCGAAGCAGGTGCCGGCGATGCTGCTGGACGGCGCCCGGCAACGCTATGACGGCGAACAGAAGGGCGACAGCCGAGCCATTTTCGGCCAGCTCTCATGGCGGCCGATCGACCCGCTGGAACTCACCGGCGGCCTGCGCTACAGCCAGGAGCGCAAGGACGGCTGGATCTCCCGCGACGTCAGCAATCTCGCCCCGCTGACGGGGTTGCCGCCGGTATTCCAGGCCGGCGGGCAATTGCTGCGCGACATTGCCCTCGGCGGTGCGTATTACCGCGAGGATTCGATAAAGGAAAACAACCTCTCCAGTCTCCTCAGCGCCAGCTACCGCTTCAGCGATGCGGTAATGGGCTACGTCAGTTGGTCGCGGGGCTACAAGGCCGGCGGCATCAACTTCGACGTGGTCGGCCCGTTCACCGCGCCCACCTTCGAGCCGGAGCGCGCCACGTCCCTGGAACTGGGCATGAAGACGCGCTTCTGGGATGAGCGCGCATTGCTCGACCTCGCCGTCTACCAGACCGACGTCGACAACTATCAGGCGCTCACCTACAGCCCGCCGACGTCCATGTTCGCGCCGCCGCTGCGGGACAATCTGATCAACGTCGGCAAGGTCCGCCTGCGCGGCATCGAGCTGGACTCCGCCTGGCAACTCACCCCTCAACTCACCGGGCGCCTGGGCCTGGCCTGGAGCGATGCGCGCTACCGCAGCTTCCCCAACGCCCCGTGCCCACCGGCCTCGGGCCAATGGACCTGCGACCTCAGCGGCGACCGGCTCTACAATGCGCCGGAATGGAACCTCAGCAGCGGCCTCGACCACACCCATCCGCTGCCCTACGGGCTGGAAGCCTTCAGCGGCATCGACTACAGCTTCCGCACCGGCTACTCCGGCACCCTCGAAGGCGGCGAAGGCAGCTATCAACCCAGTTACGGCCTCACCAACCTGCGCCTGGGGCTGCGCAGCCAGGACCGTGGGTGGGAAGTGGAAGGTTGGGTACGCAATGTCTTCGACCGTCGCTACATCACCGCCGTCTACTCACTGCTGGGCGCCGGTGACTATGGGGTGATGCCCGGCAGCGAACGAACCGTCGGCACCACCGTCAGGCTCCGTTATTGAGGGAAATGAAACGGGTCGGACAAAACGCCAGACGATTGCCGCCGGCCTTTTTCGACAGGTACATCGCCTGGTCCGCCTTGCTGATCAGCCCATCGACTTCCTGCCCATGCTCCGGAAAGAACGCCACGCCGATACTGGCGGCGATCTCCACCGTTTGCGCGCCAATCAAGATCGGCGCACTGGCCGCCGCCAGCATCCGCTTGAGCAGCGGCTCGCTGTCCTCCACCGCCTGCAAATCCACCAGCCCCGCCACAAACTCATCGCCACCGAGGCGCGCCAATGTATCGCCCTCACGCAACGTCGCATTGATCCGCGCCGCGACAATCTGCAACACCCGATCTCCCCAGTCATGTCCGTAACTGTCGTTCAGCGCCTTGAACCCGTCCAGATCAATGAACGCAATGGCCACCTTGTGTTGGTGAATCCGCGCCTTGCCCAGCGCCTGACGCATCCGCTCGGCCAACAGCAACCGATTGGGCAGTTGCGTGAGGGCGTCATAACGGGCATCGCGCTCCAGTAACTGAAGGCGTTGCTTCACCTGCGTCATGTCGCTGAGCAGCGCCACATAGTGCTGCACGTTACCGTGACGGTCATGCACGGCACTGATGCTGATGCGCAACGTCATCTCCCGACCATCCTTGTGGTTGCTTTGAATCTCGCCGGACCAGTGCCCGTGGAAATCCAGCGCGGTCTTCATCGGCGCATAAAACGCCGTGAGCCGCCGCACCATGCGATGGGAATTCAAATCCCGGCCCTTCACCTCGTCTTGCCCGTAACCGGTGAGGCGGGTGAAGGCCTCGTTCACGCTGATGACCCGACCGTAAGGATCAACTAGCACAATGCCCTCCCGCGCATGGCTGAACACCGTCGCCGCCAACTCAAGGCAAACACCGCTACCGCGCAGCTCCAGCGCGTCCTCGTCACGGGGCGCCGGCCATATGCTGGAGTCGAAGCCCTGCTGTGCCAGGTAACCGGCCAAAAACGAAAGCGCCCGGTGCAGCCGAGTCAGTGCGTTCGTTACGAACCTGGAATCAAAGCAATAGCTGCGGATGAAGGTGCGTAGGTTCATTTAGGTTTATGTGAGGCTGGCGGGTAAGGGGAGTGCGAGTGAAGGGGGAATTATCGGGGGGCGGATTTGCCGAGAACTTTGCTGGAGAGGATGGGGGCTTTGCGGGAGGGGATGGAGGGGAAATATTTTTGCTGGGCGTGCTGTGGCTGCGCCTTCTGAGCTGGGAGTTTCCCCAGGGTATCCACCCACCTGTGGCGAGGGGATTCAGCGAAACGTCGCACCGCCCCGCTGGGCTGCGCAGCAGCCCCAAACCGCAAGAGTGAAAAACGGATCAGATGGCTGGTCATTTCACCACTTGGTTCGGTATCGAAATCCAATCTGATAGTCGAACTTCTCTGGATCGATTGGGTGATCAAAGAAGGGTTGGATGATAGGTATCCATCCAGCGAGCACATCAAAGCCTCCGTCATATATCTCCGGTTCGCTTTCCAGATCCAAAGCGGTGATTACCGACAAATCGTCCCCCAAGTCTTTCGAGTATTCTTTGCCTTCAGCCAGTTCGGTTTTTTTGTCGTACCAATCCAATTTAAGCTTCAAACCCATTGAAATCCTCACAAGTATTTTTTAATGCTGCGGTTTTTTCTAGCCTGACTTACTTGCAGACCCGTTTCGTGATCGAACGCGCCTAAATGGCTTCCATCGCTTGCGCGGTATGCCTCGAGCTCACCATGTCTGGAATCCCATTCATAAATAGTTCTTCCTTTAGGATCAACCCACCGCTCTCTAAGGCCTGCCCCTGCTTGTTTAGGTGTTTTCTTTTTTGCGGATTTTAGATTTGGAATACCGGTAATTTCTTCGGTTTCTGGCGCTGGATGATAGTCATGATCGGCGTTACCGCTTCGCCTGACCGAGGCAACGACATAAACCGGTCGAACCCCCGAATCCGCCGGAAACACCAGAATGAAATCCTTGTACTCCGGCGGATAGATCGGATCGACAATGATGCTGTCGGCCATCGACGTCGGCGGGTAGATCCAGATGGGAGGCGCCTGGGGTGCGGCCTCCAGGGCTGGGATGCCGAGGGTGTCGGCCGGGTTAGTGGCCGGTGTCCAGATCAGTTCGATGCCATCACCCAGGTCGGCAACGAACTGGTCAGCTCGCGGAGTGAACTGGATAACGTCGACCATTTCCCAGTCGCGATTCTGACCGGTGTAGAAACCGTAGCCCTTGAGGCTGCCGTCGGCCTGTTGCTCGATGTTCAGGCGCATGCGACTGCGGGCTTGCTTGAGGTTACGTAGCTGGTCTTCGCTGTAGAGCGCGCTGTCGTCCAGGCTGGAAGGCCAGAGCAGGGCGACGATGCCGGTCAGCAGTGCTGCGCCGACGGTGCCGCCAGCGGTAGCCGCCGTAGAAGTCGCGGAACTGCCCAGCGCGAGCCTGCCCAACGTAAGCGGAACCGCGCCCGCGCCGATCTGCTTGAGGGGGACCGTGCCGGATGAATCGGCGCTGCGGCCGCCGAGCCACATGAGATCGCCATACTGCTTGACCAGATCGGCCGGGACGTAGCCGTTGGGGTTGTTGTAATCGATGATGCCATCGGGGAGCTTACAGCTCTTGGCAAACACGCTTCCCGCGACGCTGAGTACGGGCTTTTTATCTAGCGTGGCCCAACGCTCCCGTTCATAGGCAGCCTGCCGGGCAAGCATGGCTTCATAAGCTTGCTGTCGGGCCTCGCGCTCGGCCAGTTCGCTGGCGGTCATGTCCCGATAGGTGACGTAATGCCCGTCACCGCCGGGCGGGTTTCGGACTTGAGGAATGTCTTTTTTGCGTGTCGCCACGTAGTGAGTCTCGTCCAGTGAGTGCGGGACAGACGCTAACGCGGGAAGATAGGGGCGCGATGTAGGAGGTTTCTGAAGTGGTCGTTCCGGTTTCCTCAATGCAGGTAGGGCTGGCTGTTGAGGGGCTGAATAAGCCGAGGCGCAAATCGATCTGGTTGACGGCTGAAGGGCTGGAGCGAGGTTCGCCAGCTTGCTGACCGGTTGTTTGGAAAAGAGAGTTGAGGGTGCGCGTCGCCCCGGTCCCTCGCCGGAAGTCACGGCCAACCCTGTCGAAGCGTGGTTTCAGCTAATGGCTGCGGCTTCTGAGCTGGCAGTTACCCCAGGGTATCCACCCACCTGTGGCGAGGGGATTCAGCGAAACGTCGCACCGCCCCGCTGGGCTGCGCAGCAGCCCCAAACCGTCCAACGCAGTTTATCGATTTTGATCAGATAGAGTTGAGAGAGTGCAGATGCCCTCCAGCCCACATCGCCTTTGCCAAACTACGCCAGAATCCGCTGGCTTGTGCACCTTGGACCTCACCGGTAGCTTGGGTCCTGTCACGGCTCACCAGTGAGCGGGTCGGCGGTACGCACTTCAGGATGAATGCGCAGCATCAGCGGCGGCGACTCACACCGTTGACTTGCAACGGGTGTGGGATGAACAGAACCGGAGGAACTGACCGATGATCAGCAAAGCTAAAATAAAAAGCGTGAGACCTGTCCCTGGCAAATATGCCTTGCAGGTGGAGTTCGTCAACGGTAAACGCCACGACGTGGACCTACGCGAATACATTCACCAATTTCCGGTGCTCAAACCCTTGGAAGACCTGTCGCTATTCGCCATCGCCCAGGTGGGTGAATGGGGTTTTGATGTGAGCTGGGGTGATCTTGAACTCGCGGCTGTCACCTTGCATCGGTTGGCTCTGGAACAGGCTGGTGAGGTGATGCCGACCCAGGCATCCAAAAGCTGGATTAGTGAATACCCTGCTGCCAACTAATGTCTGTTTGCTCGAGGGTTGCTCCTTCAGGATCAACCCACCGTTCTCTTGGTCCTACTCCTCAGTGATCCAGCTTAGTCCTCATGCCTTACTCAAGGCAGACGATTTGAATAATTCGGTTATCACCATCAAGTGTTGTGTGAGTCCACTCTTCTATCGTCTTTAGCTGCTGCGGTAACAAATCATAGACGAAGCAAAAATCCTCAGGCTTTGTCCAGCCCATAAGCACAGCCAACTGGTCTATGTAGGCGCTTGGAATTTCTACTGTCTCTATTAGTTCTTCTGTTGTCATGTCAAAAATTTCAACGATGGGCTTCACTTTTCTACTCTCCTTGTTGGATCGGCCGGTTTTGTTTGTTCGCCAGTCATTGGGTCGTATTCACCAAGATGTTTCCCTTGTTTTGTATATAGCTCTACAGCTCCGTGCTGTGAGTCCCATTCATAGATTCTTCCGGCGCGATCCTTCCACCTTCGACGCTTAACACCGCCACCACGTACAAACGTTTTAGATGGAGTCGTTTTAGCATCTGGGAAGGCTGGAAGCAGCGAGGGAGGTTTGTGGTACTTATGATCCCCCGGAACACTCAAAACCACATAAACCGGCCGAACCCCCGAATCCGCCGGAAACACCAGTATGAAATCCCTGTACTCCGGCGGATAAATCGGGTCGACAATGATGCTGTCGGCCATTGGCGTCGGCGGGTAGATCCAGATGGGAGGCGCCTGCGGCGCGGCCTCCAGGGCGGGGATGCCGAGGGTGTCGGCCGGGTTAGTGGCCGGTGTCCAGATCAGTTCGATGCCATCACCCAGGTCGGCAACGAACTGGTCGGCTCGCGGAGTGAACTGGACAACGTCGACCATTTCCCAGTCGCGATTCTGACCGGTGTAGAAACCGTAGCCCTTGAGGCTGCCGTCGGCCTGTTGCTCGATGTTCAGGCGCATGCGACTGCGGGCTTGCTTGAGGTTACGTAGCTGGTCTTCGCTGTAGAGCGCGCTGTCGTCCAGGCTGGAAGGCCAGAGCAGGGCGACGATGCCGGTCAGCAGTGCTGCGCCGACGGTGCCGCCAGCGGTAGCCGCCGTAGTAGCCGCGGAACTGCCCAGCGCGAGCCTGCCCAACGTAAGCGGAACCGCGCCCGCGCCGATCTGCATGAGGGGGACCGTGCCGGATGGATCGGCGCTGCGGCCGCCGAGCCACATGAGATCGCCATACTGCTTGACCAGATCGGCCGGGACGTAGCCGTTGGGGTTGTTGTAATCGATGATGCCATCGGGGAGCTTGCAGCTCTTGGCAAACACGCTTCCCGCGACGCTGAGTACGGGCTTTTTATCTAGCGTGGCCCAACGCTCCCGTTCATAGGCAGCCTGCCGGGCAAGCATGGCTTCATAAGCTTGCTGTCGGGCCTTGCGCTCGGCCAGTTCGCTGGCGGTCATGTCCCGATAGGTGACGTAATGCCCGTCACCACCGGGCGGGTTTCGGACCTGGGGGATGTCTTTTGTGCGTGTCGCCACGTAGTGAGTCTCGTCCAGTGAGTGCGGGACAGACGCTAACGCGGGAAGATAGGGGCGCGATGTAGGAGGTTTCTGAAGTGGTCGTTCCGGTTTCCTCAATGCAGGTAGGGCTAGCTGTTTGAATAAGCTGAAGCGTCAGCTCGGTTTGAGCTTATGAATCCGTGCTGTCATGGAACAACCCACCCGCGCCAGAATAGCTAAACTCACTGCTTATCTTTGACCAGTAGAGTTTAGGGGATGCTGATGCTGATCCGGCGTTACCAGCTAAACATGCGTGGAGTAGCGACCATGAATTACGATGACAAATTGATAGAAGAAGCTGTGCTTGCCTTGTTGGCAGCCTTCAGTTCCGACGACGGAAACGCTTGGAAAGGTTTCGACTTCGAAGTCATGAACCGATTGCATGAACAAGGCCTCATCAGCAATCCGGTAAACAGGAACAAATCGATCTGGTTGACGGTTGAAGGGCTGGAGCGAGGTCGGCAGCTTGCCGACAAGTTGTTTGGGACAGAGCGTTGAGGGGCGCGTCTGAACGGATTACCCACTCGCCAGCACAACCCGTCCAAACCGGGCGTTGTGATCCTGCGGCGTAATCGCCAGCAACTGATCGAGTCGAATCTCTCGGCGACCTTCCGCAGTGTCCACATCAAGAAACTCCTCCCGCGTGGGGGCGGTGCGCGTGGTGATTGCACGGGCGGTCAGGCGTTGGCCGTCAGTCAGTTCGATGTCCAGCGTGTAGCCATACAGGCAGGCAATTTCCAGGTAATCATGCAGGTCGCAGTTCAACGGTTGATAGGTCTTCATCTCAAGTGACCCCCAAGGGAGCGAGCGGACAGGTTAGGGCGCTACCTGTCCGTCGCAAGATTAGAACTCTCAATCAGCGCAGCTGTTTCAACATCGTCTGCAGTTGCTGGTTACGCGCCTCATCCAATGGGAAAACCGGCAGACGTGGATCGCCAACCTCCAGGCCAAGCGTACGCAAGCCGGCCTTGATGGTGGCAGGCAAACCGCCCTTGAGGATGAAGTCCAGCAGCGGCAATTGACGATAGAACAACGCCCGGGCCTGGCTCAGGTCGTTGGCCAGTACGGCCGCATACAGGTCGAGGTTGAGCTGCGGGATCAGGTTCGGCGCGGCGGTGCACCAGCCCTTGGCGCCGGCGGCGAAGGCTTCCAGCGCCAGCGGGTTGCAACCGTTGTAGAACGGCACCTGGCCTTCGCCCAGCAACTGCAGCTTGTGCATGCGCTGAATGTCGCCAGTGCTTTCCTTGACCATGGTGACGTTATCCACCGCGTTGAAAATCCGCAGGATCAGCTCCACCGACATGTCGATGCCGCTGGTGGCGGGGTTGTTGTAGAGCATGATGGGCAGGTCGATGCTGGCGCCGATGGCCTGGTAGTGCGCGAGGATTTCCGCCTCGCTCAGTTTCCAGTACGAGGCCGGCAACACCATCACCACATCGGCGCCCTTCGCCTGGGCAAAGCGTGCGCGGCGCACCGCCTTGGCGGTGGTCAGGTCAGACACGCTGACCACGGTCGGCACCCGGCCGGCGACGCGGGCGATGCTGAACTCGCTGACCTGGTCCCACTCGGCGTCGCTCAGGTAGGCGCCTTCGCCGGTGCTGCCCAGGGGCGCGATGGCATGCACGCCGCTGTCGATCAGACGGTCGATGGACCGGCCCAGTGCGTCCAGGTCCAAGCCCTGGCCGTCGCTGGAGAAGGGCGTGATGGTGTAGCCGATGATGCCGTGGATGTTGGGGGTAGACATGGCTTCGCTCCTGGTGGGTTCAGTTCAAGCAATCGGCGTGTTGGCGCAGGGTCTGCCGGGCGTAGTAGTTGAAGGCGGCCGCGTGACGCTTGGGGCGGGCGATCCAGTCGTGGGCTTCGCGGCCCAGGTGAGGCAGGATCGGTTTCACCTCGCCGGCGGCCATGGCCAGCAATTGCAGCTTCGCGGCGCGTTCGATCAGTTGGGCGATGTTGCAGGCTTCTTCCACGGTGGCACCGGTGGACAACTGGCCGTGGTGGGAAAGCAGGATGGCGCGCTTGTCACCCAGGGCACCGGCGATCAATTCGCCTTCCTCGTTACCCACCGGCACACCCGGCCAGCCCTCCAGGAAGGCGCAGTCGTCGTACAGCGGGCAGAGGTCCATGTGGGAAATCTGCAGCGGCACTTCGAGCATCGACAGCGCGGCGATGTGGGTCGGGTGGGTGTGAATGATGCAATTCACATCCGGCCGGGCGCGGTAGACCCAAGTGTGAAAGCGGTTGGCCGGGTTGGGCATGCCATGGCCCTCCAGCACCTCGAGGTCTTCATTGACCAGCAACAGGTTGCCGGCGGTGATCTCATCGAAGCCCAGGCCCAATTGCTGGGTGTAATAGGTGCCAGGTTGCGGCCCACGCGCGGTAATCTGCCCCGCCAGCCCTGAGTCGTGGCCGTTCTCGAACAGGATGCGGCAGGTCAGGGCCAGCTTTTGTCGTACAGTCCACGTATTATCCGGCAGTGTTTTCTGCATCTGGTTAACAGCATGCTGGACCAACTGGTCCTTGGGCGTCGCCAGTGTCTTGCTCATACCCGTTCTCCTGATTCGTTCTTTGACCGTTCTTGATCCGCGTCATGGAAGCTGTGAAAGGAAGGTGCTGATGACACTAAATAGACTATATGACACAAAGTGTCATTTGCAATCGCAGATTGTCCGTTTCTCTGGAAATGTTGGTTACCTATGTCCATTCGCTTGAAATTGCTCAGGAAAAAACTCGGCATGACACTGGACGTCCTGGCCGAAAAAACCGGGATGACCAAGAGCTACCTGTCCAAGGTGGAGCGGGGCTTGAGCACGCCCTCCATCGCCACAGCACTCAAGCTCGCCAAGGCCCTGAGCGTGAAAGTCGAGGAGCTGTTCTCCGAAGAAAACGTCTCTCTCGACAGCTACAGCCTGGTGCGCAGCGAAGACCGCCAATCCCTCGCGGCGAGCAGCGGCAGCTCCGAATACGCGGTATTGGCCCACCAGGTGTCAGAGCGCAGCCTGCTGCCCTTCATCCTCTATCCAGAGGCCGAATTCACGGCCCATCACGCGTTCAAGGAACACACCGGAGAGGAGTTCCTGTTCGTGCATGAGGGCCAGGTGGAAGTGGACTTCATGAACGAGCGCGTGTTGCTAAACCGCGGGGATGCCTTGCATTTCAATGCGCAGAAACCGCATCGGTTGCGTTCGGTGGGGGATGTTCAGGCGCAGTTGCTGGTGGTGGTGCACAGCGATGAGGCGTCGGAGAAGGGCGAGGGCGCCTAATGCGTCGCTTCGCCAAAATGGGGCGGGCTTGGGACAACCAAATCACTGGTAGGCAACAAGTGAGGGTTAAACGAGCTACCGAGCCTGATCAGCGTGGCCCAGGCACCGAACCACACGCCGCGAACCTTATGCAGGCGTTTGCAGGAGTAGGATTACCTACGAAAAAATAGTCAGTCCCATCCGGCCTATTAAAAAAACAAGCAACACTAGGAAGAAAACTCTTATAAAGCCGCTTCCATAACGCAGTGCCAAAAAGACACCGGTGAGCGAGCCGGCGATATTGCACAGAGCGACCACGCCCCCTACCGCCCATAAGACATTCCCAGACGGAACAAAAAACATAAGTGCTGCGCTAAACGTGCCAAGATTAACCAACTTTGCCGACGCTGATGCGTTTAAAAAGTCGAAACCAAAAAACTTAACAAAGATGAAAAGCAGTAGACTACCGCTACCAGGGCCAAAGACACCATCATAGAAACCGATCAAGCCGCCAAGAAGAGTACCTAACGCAATCTCCTTCGTTCCGTAGTGTTTGTTGGAGCCTACCAGCCCAAGTCTTTTTTCCTTGAAGGTATAAATAGCCATGACTATCAGGATGAAAAAGACAACAAATTCCATCAGCTTTTTGGGCGCAATGGATACTACGGCGGCCCCAAGGAAAGCAAAGACAAACGCTGAACACATGGTGGGAAGCATCAGCCTCCATACGATGGTAATTCGTTTCAGATAGCTGAATATGGAAGAGGTATTTCCCGCCAGAACGGCAAATTTATTAGTCCCGAAAACTGTGGCCAGGCTTTGCTGGGGGAGGGCATGTAAAAGTGCTGGGACTTGTACAAGCCCGCCACCCCCTACCGCTGCATCTATCAAACCGCCGCAAAAGGCAAAAAAGCCCAGCGCGACCATAGCTTGATCAAAATCCATATAGGAGATCCTGTAGAAGCTTGAATTTCCAGATCATGGCATTCCCTTAAGTTGAAACTGGTTTCTCTTGGAGGTCGGTTAGCCTGCGACTTGTTGCAGGGGATAATTGGAGTTTTTCTGCGGCATAGTAAGCCTACGTATATGAGCTCAGGGCGTTGTGCATTGCCGCAAAAGCTTTTCCTACTCGTTCGTTGTAACTAAGCATAATTCCTTTTAATCGGCTTGGCTTAAAATTTATACCTACCGTTCGGCCATAGGCTTGTGCCGCGGCCAAAGCATGCAAGCCATGCTTGTTTTCCACTTCACCGGCATGACCCATTACATAACTTTTGGCGTTGCGAAAGCGCAAAGTATCCGCTCTCATGTCCGGATTAACCTCGAGTAACTTATTTTCTATGTGTTGAGCGATGAAATTATACTCCCGACCATTCCATAGCTCTGAAGAAATCGAAACCATCATGGCATCCAATATCGAGCCCTTATGCGCCGCTGAGTTAAGTGGGGATTTATATTCCGCAACTCCAGTGTCATATAGAAACTGTGAAAATTCGTTACATTCATTTAATTTATACTGATCTTCAACCCAAGCTGTTGCTCCAAAAGCTGATGTCATATATTCGTACATGCCATCGTGGCCTTGGTGTCCAAGCCCGAAATCGTCTTTCACAACTTCATGCATGTGTGCCATAACGTTGTTATAGCCAGCTCGCTTTTCAGCCGGTAAAGATATCGCGTCTGCTGATAACCGCATGATGATTTTAGCTGAAACTAAACTAGTGGTTTTGTGAGTTTCATTCCATCCATTGAAAAACATCAGAACAGTAGGGTCCACCGTTTGCTTTCTAAGGAAGGCTCTGAATGCGCTTTCAGTATGGAAATGGGCTTCTTGTGTAATTGGATGGCGAAGCACCTCAAGCATGGCATCTTGAAGTTCGGATATTTGCACTATGTGAGCTGGCGAGGGTTCCCTGCGGTGATTTTCAAATATGGTTCGTCCGGGAATTTTCAAGTTTCGTATGTGCTTGGGTAGTGACTCAACAAAAAACTCCCCAAACTCTTGCATAGACTTGCTTTCAAATATATCGAAGCGACGTTGCTGTGATGCTGAGTTCATAGGTATCTTTCCTTGAAAATGATCGAATTATTTAATTCTCTTAGAATGTTCTGATTTACCTTCCTTGAAAATCAGCTTCTAAATGTTAAGCGACTTGAGGGTGTGCAACAAGTGACTTATACTCAGCAAATAATTCACTTTCAGTGAGTAGTGGGATGGAGCTCTCTCAGCTAACTATGTTCAAGACCGTGGCCGATCAAGGTAGTATTGTTCGTGCTGCTACACTGTTGCACTGTGTTCCGTCAAATATTACGAATAGGATTAAAATTTTAGAAAGGGAGCTTGGCGTTTCCTTGTTCATAAGGCAAGGAAGAGGGCTCGTCATCAGTCCTGCCGGTAAATTATTTCTTGGCTACACGAATAGAATATTGTCCTTGTGTCAGGAGTCACAAAGAGCTCTCGATCCTATGGCTGCGCCCTCGGGAAGTTTGAGAATTGGCGCTATTGAATCGTCAGCTACAGGTAGATTGCCCAAGTTGTTGTCAAGGTACCATCATCTCTATCCTCTGGTGCAAATGCAATTTGGTACTGGCGATTGGTCGCACTTATTAATTGATGTGGTGAGCCATAAACTGGATGGGGCAATCATCGCTGTCAGACCTGAGCATCCGGATATTGCTGCCACTGAGATTTACAAGGAAGAGCTGGTGTTGATCGCTTCTGCGACGGCGGCGCGGATAAGTGAACCGCAGGATTTAAGTGGCATGGATATATTCATGTGGCCAGAGAGATGCCCGTATAGGGGATCGCTGGAAAACTGGCTGAGGATGCATGAGGTGTCGAGCTCCATAATTGATATAGCCAGTTATGGCACCATTCTTGGCTGCGTTAGCTCCGGTGCCGGAGCTTCCTTAGTTCCGAGGGGGATGTATGAACAGTTCAAAAACATTGGAAGTATAAGTGGGTATATGTTTGATGATTTGACGCCTATACAAAATTATTTTATGTGGAACAAGAATGTTGAAGTTCATCGTGCGAAGGACAAGTTTGTCGAACTGCTGGTAGAAGAGTTCAAAGAAATATGATGGTATTTTTACAAAGGTAGGTGGGGTGCCGTTGCCGGCTCTAACATGCCCAACCTCAGTGATATCTACCCGGCAGGGGGATCGGACCAGGCGCGTATCAAGGAAGTGGAGAACAACAGGATTGTTTTGGAGCAAAGTGCCCGGGGCGGGCAGCCCCTTCATCGTGACCACCCACCGTCAGGTTGTGCCCTAGAACTCACATCGCCTTGCGCCTTTCCCTACAACTACGCCAGAATCCGCCGGCTTGTGCGCCCTGGGCAGCGTCGGTAGTTTGAGTCCTGTCACTGCTCATCAGTGATCGGGTTTAGTCGCCCGTCGTAGCTAAGTCGCTCAAGCGTCCATCAGTCAGGTATTCCCCATCCCTGCGCTCGATGGTGGCTGTGCGCAGGGCGCCCTTGGGCGCGCCGATTTCTTAGCTCGTCGGTCGACTAACCTGCGTACAGCTGCCACCCATCGTTTAGTCGCGAGCGGGTCGTAGCCTCAACCAAAGAGAGCTAAGACCATGGTCAAAATTACACCGAATCCTCCAGTTACCGACGAACATGTCTCCCGCGCCCAGACTGCGCGTAACAAGAAAATCGACGACGCTGCTACGCGAGCGTTGGATTTCTATCTAAATCCCAAGCCTGACAAAGAAACGTCCGACAATCCCAACACCATCTTTCGCATCGCTTCTGATGTGGATTCTGAATGCCTGCTTGCCAGCCTCAGTGAGAACCTGGCTTCGGCCAATGCCATGATCAGTGATCTGGCGTTCGATCTCGACGGATCGCGGCGGCATGTGGCGTTGGGGATTCAACAGGTGATTGAGTTGAGTGAGCTATTGGCGAATCGGGCGTTGGATATTGTTGAGGTGAGATAGCCGAGGCGCTTGACCTCAGTACAGGAAAGGCCTTGCCCAACTAGGCCTTTCTTGTGCGAAGAGAAGGGCCGCCCTGAACAACCGCTGGTTTTCCCTTGTCGACGACACGTCAGGAATGAGGATAAATCGCCGAAGAAACTCAAGTTGTTGAATTGAACGCCGATAGGATGCGCAAGAATTTCTCCCGAGGGACCGGGGCATGCTTTACGGCAATACTTGCTTAGGAGAACCGGAGTGCTGCACGCCTCCTCATGGATTAGGAGCTTTCAATGAGCATTGTCTCGACACTTAAGCAGTACTCTGTAAAAGGCTGGGCCGCTGTTGTAGCCATTGTTGGTTTGATGGCAGGGCTCCCTAGCATCTCATCCTGGTTGGCCGACATGAGGGCTGACTACTACAAAAGCCATTTCATTGGCCGTTGGACCGAAGAGTTCAGCTATCCCAATGGCGGCGGCGTTCAGTTCGAGTTCAAGGGCATGACCGAATACTTCGCCAACAACCATTACAATCTGAGCGGGGTGATCGCGCTGGTGGGGACAGAGCCTTCGAAACCCTATCGCTTTGAGTACAGCGTCAATGGCGCGGGTAGCTGGAGTGCCGATAGCGAGTACCTTTCGTTCACATTGGAGCAAATGAAGACGGTGCCCAAGACGTACACGGTGGATGGCAAGGATATTTCGCCTCTGACGGTGGCGCAGTTTGTCGGCCCTAGCATGCCCAACCTCAGTGATATCTACCCGGCAGGGGCATCGGGGCAAGCGCGCATCAAAGAGGTGGAAAAGAACAGGATTGTCTTGGAGCAAAGCGCCCTGGACGGCAGCCCCTTCATCGTAACCACCCACCGTCAGGTCGCACCCTAGAGCTCACATCGCGTTGCGCCTTTGCCTACAACTACGCCAGAATCCGCTGGCTTGTGCGCCCTGGGCCTCGTCGGTAGTTTGAGTCATATTAGCGATCCCACATGGGCGCCTGTTGTTCTGTAAGAGGGGCGGCGTACTGGGTTACTGAATATCTTTCAAATAACAACTGAGCGCGATGAGCGGGTCCTCGAACTGAATCAGTTTCTGTGCAGAACTAAAGTCTATCGCCAGGCGCTGCAATTCGCGGCCCAAAACTGTATCAACGCCCCCAAGCGTCCCTTGGACAAGATCCAGGCAGCGCTCTATCTTAGCTTGAATCCCCTGAATATCCCCCCGCCGCACCAGCAGCCCAAACACCTCCCGATCATAGTCCCCCATCAACGGATCATCCCGCAAAATCGGACTATGCCCCTCCGTCTCATAAGCCAGCTTCAGCGAGTAAAGAGCGACCGTTTCCAGCAGCAATTCCATGGGGTGAAGTCCTTTGTCAGCGGGTGAGGAGGGGCGGTGGATCAATTGGGCGTTGCAAGGCGGAGCGTCGGCGGAGGTAGGGGCATTTTTGTGAGCGCTTTGCGCTCAAGCGGGAGCAAGCTCCCTCGCCACAGGTTCCTACTAGCCACAGATTCTTCCTTGCCACAGGTTTGGTGGTTGGGGCCGCTTCGCGACCCAACGGGGATAAATCCCCTCGCCACAAAAGGGCATGGTCAATCACTTTCCTGCAGACGAAAAAAAAGACCTTGAATTTCAAGGTCTTTCTTTAAAATGGTGCCCCGAGGGAGACTCGAACTCCCACTCCTTTCGAAAACGGATTTTGAATCCGCCGCGTCTACCAATTCCGCCATCAGGGCTCAATGGCGGCGAAGTATAGAGAGGTGCCTACCGTTGGTCAATCACGTTTCATGGTGAATTTTTGATAATTCCGCTAGACTTTCCGGCCCTGCTAGACGAACCCCATCATGCGTGTTGCTGACTTTACCTTCGAACTCCCGGATTCGCTGATCGCTCGCCACCCTCTGGCCGAGCGTCGCGCCAGTCGACTGTTGACCCTGGATGGGGTCAGCGGTGCCATGGCTCACCGTCAATTCACTGATTTGCTTGAGCATTTGCGCCCTGGCGATTTGATGGTGTTCAACAATACCCGGGTGATTCCGGCGCGGTTGTTTGGCCAGAAGGCCTCCGGCGGCAAGCTGGAGATTCTGGTGGAGCGGGTGCTGGACAGTCATCGTGTGCTGGCCCATGTGCGCTCCAGCAAGTCGCCCAAGCCGGGTTCGTCGATTCTCATCGACGGTGGTGGCGAGGCGGTGATGGTGGCGCGGCATGATGCGTTGTTCGAGCTGGAATTTGCCGAAGAGGTGTTGCCGCTGCTCGACCGTGTCGGGCACATGCCGTTGCCTCCTTATATAGATCGCCCGGACGAAGGTTCGGACCGCGAGCGTTATCAGACCGTGTACGCCGAGCGCCTGGGGGCGGTGGCGGCGCCGACGGCGGGGCTGCATTTTGATCAGCCGTTGTTGGAGGCGATTGCCGCCAAGGGCGTGGAGACCACGTTCGTGACGCTGCACGTCGGCGCCGGGACGTTCCAGCCGGTGCGGGTCGAGCGCATCGAAGACCACCACATGCACAGCGAATGGCTGGAAGTGAGCCAGGACGTGGTCGATGCGGTAGCGGCCTGTCGCGCGCGCGGTGGGCGGGTGGTGGCGGTGGGGACCACCAGTGTGCGGTCCCTGGAAAGCGCTGCTCGCGATGGCGTGCTCAAGCCGTTCAGTGGCGACACCGACATTTTCATTTACCCGGGCCGGCCGTTCCATGTGGTCGATGCCCTGGTCACCAACTTTCATTTGCCCGAATCCACGCTGTTGATGCTGGTTTCGGCGTTCGCCGGTTATCCCGAAGCCATGGCCGCCTACAAGGCCGCCGTCGAGCATGGATACCGCTTTTTCAGCTACGGTGATGCGATGTTCATCACCCGTAACCCCGCGCCACGCGGACCCGAGGAAACAGTATGAGTCGCACCTGTCGCATGTCCTTCGAGTTGCTCGCCACCGATGGCAAGGCTCGTCGCGGTCGTCTGACCTTCCCCCGCGGAACCGTGGAAACCCCGGCGTTCATGCCGGTGGGCACCTACGGCACGGTCAAGGGCATGCTGCCACGGGACATCGAGGCGATTGGCGCGCAGATCATCCTCGGCAACACCTTCCACTTGTGGCTGCGCCCGGGTATGGAGGTGATCAAGGCCCACGGCGACCTGCACGATTTCATGCAGTGGAAAGGCCCGATCCTGACCGACTCCGGCGGTTTCCAGGTGTTCAGCCTGGGCGCGATGCGCAAGATCAAGGAGGAGGGCGTGACCTTCGCTTCTCCGGTGGACGGTTCCAAGGTGTTCATGGGCCCGGAAGAGTCGATGCAGGTGCAGCGCGACCTGGGCTCGGACATCGTGATGATCTTCGACGAATGCACGCCGTATCCGGCCGATGAAGACGTGGCGCGGGTGTCCATGGAGCTGTCGTTGCGCTGGGCCCAGCGTTCGAAGAATGCCCATGGCGACAACACCGCGGCGCTGTTCGGTATCGTCCAGGGCGGCATGCACCAGGACCTGCGCATGCGCTCGCTGGAAGGCCTGGACAAGATCGGCTTCGACGGCCTGGCGATTGGCGGCCTGTCGGTGGGCGAACCGAAGCACGAGATGATCAAGGTGCTGGATTATCTGCCGGGCCAGATGCCCGCTGACAAACCTCGTTACCTTATGGGCGTTGGCAAACCGGAAGATCTGGTTGAGGGTGTGCGCCGCGGGGTGGACATGTTCGATTGCGTGATGCCAACCCGTAATGCCCGCAATGGGCATCTGTTCATCGACACCGGTGTGCTGAAGATCCGTAACGCGTTCCATCGCCATGATGATTCGCCGCTGGATCCGACCTGCGATTGCTACACCTGCCGGAACTTCTCCCGCGCTTATCTGCATCATTTGGACAAGTGCGGCGAAATGCTCGGCAGTATGCTCAATACCATCCACAATTTGCGCCATTATCAGGTGCTTATGGCTGGTTTGCGCGAGGCTATCCAACAGGGTACATTGGCCGCCTTCGTCGAGGCCTTCTATGCCAAGCGCGGGTTGCCTGTGCCGCCTTTGGACTGAGTTTTCCGATCCCTAGATTCAATACTTGCAACTGGAGTGCTAAATGAGCTTTTTTATCTCTAACGCCATGGCTGATGCCGCTGCCCCTGCAGCTGCGCCTATGGGTGGCGGTTTCGAGTGGATTTTCCTGGTCGGCTTCCTGGTCATCTTCTACCTGATGATCTGGCGTCCACAGGCCAAGCGCGCCAAAGAGCAGAAGAACCTGCTCAGCAGCCTGCAGAAGGGCGACGAAGTGGTGACCACTGGCGGTATCGCCGGCAAGATCACCAAAGTGGCCGATGACTTCGTGGTACTGGAAGTGTCCGACACCGTTGAAATGAAGTTCCAGAAGGGCGCTATCGCGGCCACGCTGCCTAAAGGCACGCTGAAAGCGATCTAAGGTTTCAAACATCTCTTCAATCGACGGGGCGCGCAAGGCGCCCCGCGTCATAAGCGGGCGGCGTGATGCTGAACAAATACCCTCTGTGGAAATATGTACTGATCCTGGCGGTGCTGGCGGTCGGTCTGATTTATTCCGCTCCCAACCTCTACCCGGATGACCCGGCCATTCAGGTCAGTGGCGCAAGCACTGCCTTGCAGGTCACCCAGGCGGATCTGGACCGTGCGAGCGCGGCCCTCAAGACCTCCGGTATCGAAGTCAAGGCTGCGTCTGTTGCCGAAAATGGCAAGGGCGGCCTGTTGCGCCTGGTCAAGGCTGAAGACCAACTGCCGGCCAAGGACGTGGTGCGCAAGGCGTTGGGCGACGATTACGTCGTAGCTCTGAACCTGGCCCAGACCACCCCGCAATGGCTGCGCAAATTCGGCGCGCATCCGATGAAGCTGGGCCTGGACTTGTCCGGCGGTGTGCACTTCCTGCTGGAAGTGGACATGGACAAAGCCCTCGACGCGCGGATGAAAGTCTACGAAGGCGACGTCAAGAGTCTGTTGCGTAAGGAGCGCGTGCGCTATCGCAGCCTGCCGGCCTTCAACGGTGCCATTCAGCTGGGCTTCAGCGATGAAGATACCCGCGAGCAGGCCCGTGCACTGGTCCGCAAAACCTTCAACGATTTCGACATTGTGCCGGCCGACCTCAATGGTCAACCGGTGCTGCGTCTGGCGATGACCCCGGCCAAGCTGGCGGAAATCCGCGAATACTCCATCAAGCAGAACTTGACCACGGTGCGTAACCGCGTCAACGAGCTGGGTGTGGCCGAACCGATCGTGCAGCGCCAGGGTGCCAACCGCATCGTGGTCGAGCTGCCGGGTGTGCAGGACACCGCCGAGGCCAAGCGTATCCTCGGCAAGACCGCCAACCTGGAGTTCCGCCTCGCGGCCGAGCCGGGTGCGTCCAAGGCCACTTCCGAGAGCTTCGAGTTCCGTGAGGGCAACCGCCCGGCGGCGCAGATCGAGCGCGGCCTGATCATCACCGGTGACCAGGTCACCGACGCCAAGGCGAGCTTCGACGAGCACGGTCGTCCACAGGTGAACATCCACCTCGACGGCCACGGCGGCGAACTGATGAGCCGCGCCACGCGCAGCAATGTCGGTCGCAGCATGGCGGTGATCTTCATTGAGCAGAAGCCGATCACCACCTATACCAAGCAAGTGGTCGACGGCGTCGAAAAAGACGTCGCGGTGCAGGCGTTCAAGGAAGAGAAGAAGATCATCAGTTTGGCGACCATCCAGTCGCCACTGGGCAGCCAGTTCCGCATCACCGGCCTGAACGGCCAGGGTGAATCCTCCGAGCTGGCGCTGCTGCTGCGCGCCGGTGGCCTGGCCGCACCGATGTACTTCGCTGAAGAACGCACCATCGGCCCGAGCCTGGGTGCGGACAACATCACCAAGGGTATCGATGCGTCGCTGTGGGGCATGCTGTTCGTGTCGCTGTTCATCATCGCTATCTACCGCTTCTTCGGCCTCATCGCCACCGTCGCGCTGGCGGTGAACATGGTGATGCTGCTGGCCTTGATGTCGCTGCTGGGTGCCACGCTGACCCTGCCGGGTATCGCCGGTATCGTATTGACCATGGGTATGGCGGTGGACGCCAACGTGCTGATCTTCTCGCGGATACGTGAAGAGATCGCCGCGGGCATGTCGATCCAGCGGGCAATCAACGAAGGCTTCGGCCGGGCATTCACTGCGATTCTCGACGCCAACCTGACCACGTTGCTGGTGGGCGGGATTCTCTTCGCCATGGGCACCGGCCCGGTCAAGGGCTTCGCAGTGACCATGTCCCTCGGGATCTTTACCTCGATGTTCACAGCCATCATGGTGACCCGCGCAATGGTCAACCTGATCTTTGGCGGTCGTGACTTCAAGAAGTTGTGGATTTAAGGGGCTGCCATGTTACGTACAATCAACTTCATGGGCGTTCGCAACGTTGCGTTCGGCGTCACATTGTTCCTTACCGTGCTGGCGTTGTTCAGCTGGGCCACCAAGGGCCTGAACTACGGCCTGGACTTTACCGGCGGTACGCTCATCGAGCTGACCTACGAGCGTCCGGCCGATGTGACCAAGGTGCGTGAGCAACTGGCAACGTCCGGTTACCACGAAGCCATCGTACAGAGCTTCGGTGCAACCACCGACCTGCTGGTGCGCATGCCGGGTGAAGATCCGCAACTGGGCCACCAGGTTGCCGATGCCTTGCAGAAGGCCGGTGGCGACAACCCGGCGAAGGTCAAGCGCGTCGAGTTCGTGGGCCCGCAAGTGGGTGAAGAACTGCGCGACCAGGGCGGCCTCGGCATGCTGATGGCGCTGGGCGGTATCCTGCTTTACCTGGCCTTCCGCTTTCAGTGGAAATTCGCGGTGGGCGCCATTGTCTCGCTGATCCACGACGTGGCCGTGACGGTGGGTATCCTGTCGTTCTTCCAGATCACCTTCGACCTGACGGTGCTGGCGGCGGTGCTGGCGATCATCGGTTACTCGCTCAACGACACCATCGTGGTGTTCGACCGGGTGCGTGAGAACTTCCGCGTGCTGCGCAAGGCCTCGTTGATCGAGAACATCAACATCTCGACCACCCAGACCCTGCTGCGGACCATGGCGACGTCGATCTCCACCTTGCTGGCGATTGCCGCGCTGCTGTTCTTTGGTGGCGACAACCTGTTCGGATTCTCCATTGCGCTGTTTATCGGTGTATTGGCGGGTACCTACTCGTCGATCTACATCGCCAACGTGGTGCTGATCTGGCTGAACCTGAACTCCGAGGACCTGATTCCTCCTGCGGCCACCGAAACGGAAGTGGACGACCGCCCGTAAGGCGCGTCGCTCCGCCCGTCACCGCTGAAAAGGCGCGAATTGAACTCGCGCCTTTTTTTATGCTCCAAGGCTGGGAGAAGCGCGGATTATTCCGCTGGTGATGCCCAGGAGGTTCAAGTGAACAAATCGATGCTGGTTGGTGCGGTATTGGGTGCTGTCGGTGTTACTGCCGGTGGTGCGGTCGCCACCTACAGCTTGGTGAAAAGTGGTCCTGAGTATGCGCAGGTGCTGGCAGTGGAGCCGGTCAAGACTCAGATCAAAACCCCGCGTGAGGTCTGCAAGGACGTCACCGTGACCCGGCAGCGGCCGGTCCAGGATCAACATCAGATTGCCGGTACTGTGTTGGGCGCCGTGGCGGGTGGCCTGTTGGGTAACCAGATCGGCGGCGGCACCGGCAAGAAAATCGCCACCGTGGCGGGTGCGGCCGGTGGTGGTTATGCCGGTAACAAGATTCAGGAAGGCATGCAGGAGCGCGACACCTACACCACCACCCAGACGCGCTGCAACACGGTCAATGACATCAGCGACAAGGTGGTAGGCTACGACGTTCGCTACATGCTCGACGGCAAAGAAGGTAAAGTCCGCATGGACCGCGACCCGGGCAACCAGATCCCGGTGAGCAAGGAAGGCCAACTGATCCTGGGCCAGAACCAACCGGCGCAGTGATCTGAATGTTTTGAAGAAGCACCCTTCGGGGTGCTTTTTTTATGCCCGGATTCCAGGATCCATCACTCAATCCTGTGGGAGCGGGCTTGCTCGCGAATGCGGACTGGCATTCAAACCAGACATCGACTGACCCACCGCTTTCGCGAGCAAGCCCGCTCCCACACTGGAACTTCAGTGAACTCAAATTTCATGCCCGGCACAGGGATCGGGTTCATCCATAAAACTGAGGCATAAAAAAAGCACCCCGAAAGGTGCTTTTTCTGTAGCCGGGATGCTTAACGCTTCAACGAAGCCGGCAGATGCGGCTGGATAGCAGTCAGCACAGCCTTGAAGCATTTGGTGTTGCCAGCAACGATGTGGCCTTTTTCAAGGAAGTCGTGGCCGCCGGTGAAGTCGCTCACCAAGCCACCGGCTTCCTGGATCAGCAGGGCGCCTGCCGCCATGTCCCACTCGGACAGGCCCGACTCCCAGAATGCGTCGAAACGACCGGCCGCCACATAAGCCAGGTCCAGGCTGGCGGCGCCAGCGCAGCGGATGCCGGCGGTCTGGCCGACCAGGGCGCGGAACATGCCCAGGTAGTTGTCCAGGTTGTCCATCTGATCATCGCGGAACGGGAAGCCGGTACCCAGCAGGGCGCCGTCCAGGCTGGTGCGGCCGCTGACGCGCAGGCGACGACCGTTCAGTTGGGCGCCACGGCCACGGCTGGCGGTGAATTCTTCCTGGCGAACCGGGTCCAGCACGACAGCGTGTTCCAGGCGGCCACGGTATTTGCAGGCGATGCTGACGGCGAAGTGAGGAATGCCGCGCAGGAAGTTGGTGGTGCCGTCCAGCGGATCGATGATCCACAGGTACTCTTCACCCTCGATGCCGGTGCCGGCGTGCATGCCGGTCTCTTCACCGAGGATGGAGTGGTTCGGGTAAGCCTTGCGCAGGGCATCGACGATTTTCTGTTCGGCGGCGCGATCGACCTCGGACACGTAGTCCTTGGCGTCTTTTTCATCGACCTTGATGGTATCCAGGCGCTCGATGGAGCGGAAGATCAGTTCACTGGCGCTGCGGGCGGCGCGCAGCGCGATATTCAGCATGGGCTGCATGGATGTGTCACCTAAGGTTGTTAAAGAAAGCCGCGCATTCTATCAGAAAGTTTTCCGAGGAGAAGGTTGGCGTTCGCTTTCATAGCTTAACGGTAGGTGCTTAGGTAAGATTTGCTCCCTTTGTCGTGTTCGAGAGCGCCTCCCTTGTTGCAGAACATTCGTGTCGTCCTGGTCAATACCAGCCATCCGGGCAATATCGGCGGAGCTGCGCGGGCCATGAAGAACATGGGCCTGTCGCGGCTGGTGCTGGTCGAGCCTCGCTTGTTTCCCCATCACGAAGCCGACGCCCGGGCGTCCGGTGCCGGTGACATCCTGGCGGGTGCGCAGGTCGTCGCCACTCTGGAAGACGCCTTGGCGGGCTGCAACCTGGTGCTCGGCACCAGTGCTCGTGACCGCCGCATCCCCTGGCCGTTGCTCGATCCCCGCGAATGTGGGACGAAAGTGGTCGAGGAAGCCGCGCAGGGTATCGAAATCGCGTTGGTGTTCGGTCGTGAAGACTCCGGCCTGACCAATGACGAGCTGCAGCGATGTCACTTTCACGTGCATATCCCTTCCGACCCCGGATTCAGTTCCTTGAACCTCGGGGCGGCGGTGCAGGTGTTGAGCTATGAAGTGCGCATGGCCTGGCTGGCGGCCGAAGGTAAGCCAAGCAAGGTCGAAAAATTCGAGGCGACGTCGCCGCGCAGTGAGACACTGGCGACCATGGACGAACTGGAGCGATTCTATGAACACCTGGAGCAGACCCTGGTGGACATCGAATTCCTCGACCCGGACAAGCCTAGGCACTTGATGGCGCGCCTGCGTCGGTTGTACGGACGAAGCTCGGTCAGCCGGGCGGAGATGAATATATTGCGCGGCATCCTCACGGAAACCCAGAAAGCGGCCCGTGGCGAGCTGATTAAGCGGAAGGATTAAAATGTTCGATCGTTTGCGTGAAGATATCCAAAGCGTTTTCCATCGTGACCCGGCGGCGCGCAACGCCTTTGAAGTGTTGACCTGCTACCCGGGGATGCACGCCATCTGGATCCATCGGCTGTCCGGCGCCCTGTGGAACCTTGGCTGGAAGTGGCTGGCACGGTTGGTATCCAACTTCGGTCGCTGGCTCACCGGGATCGAGATCCATCCGGGGGCCAAGGTCGGTCGCCGGTTCTTCATCGACCACGGCATGGGCATTGTCATCGGCGAAACCGCTGAGATCGGCGATGACGTGACTCTGTATCAGGGGGTGACGCTGGGCGGTACCAGTTGGAACAAGGGCAAGCGCCACCCGACCCTGGGCGATGGTGTGGTGGTCGGCGCGGGCGCCAAGGTGCTCGGCCCGTTCACCGTCGGGGCGGGGGCGAAGGTCGGCTCCAACGCCGTGGTCACCAAGGCCGTGCCGCCCGGCGCGACCGTGGTGGGCATTCCCGGGCGGATCATCGTCAAATCCGATGACGAGCAGGACGCCCGACGCAAGGCCATGGCCGAGAAAATCGGCTTCGACGCCTACGGTGTCGGTGAAGACATGCCCGACCCGGTCGCCCGCGCCATCAACCAGTTGCTCGATCACCTGCAGGCCGTCGACGGGCGCCTGGAGGGGATGTGCGGCGCCCTGAAGGACCTGGGCAGTAATTATTGTGCCAAGGACCTGCCTGAGCTGCGCGAGGAAGATTTCGCGTGCGTGAAGGACAAGGATCAGAGCCAGGTCGGCTGAAACCTGGCTGGCCCCTTCGCGAGCAAGCCCGCTCCTACATTGAATCGTGGCGTTTATGCGATCCCTGTGGGAGCGAGCCTGCTCGCGATGAACGATAACGCGGTGTCACTGTCCTGCCCGCCAAGCCTTTGCTATCATGCGCGCGCTCTTTCGCGGGTAAACCCGAGTGCTCCACTAGGTCTTATAGTTGACTTAATTACTCGGGAATTGCATACTCGCCCCATTCCGAACTCCGTGGTAATTGTCCATGCGACTGACTACAAAAGGCCGATACGCCGTGACCGCGATGCTGGACCTGGCATTGCATGCGCAGCACGGGCCGGTGTCCCTGGCCGATATCTCCGAGCGCCAGGGCATTTCCCTGTCTTATCTTGAACAGCTGTTCGCCAAGCTGCGTCGCAGCAACCTGGTGTCCAGTGTGCGTGGTCCTGGTGGCGGCTATCAGCTGTCGCGCGACATGCAAGGCATCCAGGTCGCCCAGGTGATCGATGCGGTGAACGAATCGGTCGATGCGACCAAATGTCAGGGGTTGGGCGACTGCCATGGCGGTGATACTTGCCTGACCCATCATCTGTGGTGCGACTTGAGCCTGCAGATCCACGAGTTTCTGAGCGGTATCAGCTTGGCTGACCTTGTTACCCGCCGTGAGGTGCAAGAAGTAGCCCAGCGTCAGGACCAGCGCCGTTGCAATAGCAAGGCGCCGCACCTGGACAAGATTGAAGCGTCCGCCGTCGAATGACTGCCGCAGAGCACGCGGAACGCCAGCCAGCCTGATTTAGGAGAGAGTCCATGAAATTGCCGATTTACCTTGATTACTCTGCGACCACCCCGGTTGACCCGCGTGTCGCGCAGAAAATGAGTGAATGCCTGCTGGTCGACGGAAACTTCGGTAACCCGGCCTCCCGCTCCCACGTGTTCGGCTGGAAGGCCGAGGAGTCGGTCGAGAACGCCCGTCGCCAGGTCGCCGACCTGGTCAACGCCGACCCGCGTGAAATCGTCTGGACCTCCGGTGCCACCGAGTCCGACAACCTGGCAATCAAGGGTGTCGCGCACTTCTATCACACCAAGGGCAAGCACCTGATCACCTCCAAGATCGAGCACAAGGCTGTCCTGGACACCACGCGCCAACTGGAGCGTGAAGGTTTCGAAGTCACCTACATCGAGCCTGGCGAAGACGGTCTGATCACCCCGGCCATGGTCGAAGCCGCGCTGCGCGACGACACCATCCTGGTTTCGATCATGCACGTGAACAACGAAATCGGCACCGTCAACGACATCGCGGCCATCGGCGAACTGACCCGCTCCCGCGGCGTTCTGTTCCACGTCGACGCGGCCCAGTCCACCGGCAAGGTCGACATCGACCTGTCGAAGCTCAAAGTCGACCTGATGTCGTTCTCCGCCCACAAAACCTATGGCCCTAAAGGTATCGGCGCGCTGTACGTGAGCCGCAAGCCGCGTGTTCGCCTCGAAGCGACCATGCATGGTGGCGGTCACGAGCGTGGCATGCGTTCCGGCACCCTGGCGACCCACCAGATCGTCGGCATGGGCGAAGCATTCCGCGTGGCCAAGGAAGACATGGCCGCCGAGAACGTGCGCATCAAGGCCCTGAGCGACCGCTTCTACAAGCAGGTCGAGCACCTGGAAGAGCTCTACGTCAACGGCAGCATGACCGCTCGCGTACCGCACAACCTGAACCTGAGCTTCAATTACGTTGAAGGCGAGTCGCTGATCATGGCGCTCAAGGACCTGGCCGTGTCGTCCGGTTCGGCGTGCACCTCGGCGTCCCTCGAGCCGTCGTATGTACTGCGCGCCCTGGGCCGCAACGACGAACTGGCCCACAGCTCGATCCGCTTCACCTTCGGCCGCTTCACCACCGAAGAAGAAATCGATTACGCCGCGCAGAAAGTCTGCGAGGCGGTCACCAAGCTGCGCGCACTGTCGCCGCTATGGGACATGTACAAAGACGGCGTCGACATTTCGAAAATCGAATGGGCGGCGCACTGAGAAGTCGCCACCAGAGCGGCTCCACTGATGAGGATTGAAGCAAATGGCATATAGCGAAAAGGTCATCGACCACTACGAGAACCCGCGCAACGTCGGCAAGATGGACGCGCAGGATCCTGATGTCGGCACCGGCATGGTCGGCGCGCCTGCGTGCGGCGACGTGATGCGCCTGCAGATCAAGGTCAACGAGCAAGGCATCATCGAAGATGCCAAGTTCAAGACCTACGGCTGCGGTTCGGCCATTGCGTCAAGCTCCCTGGCCACCGAGTGGATGAAGGGCAAGACCCTTGATGAAGCCGAAACCATCAAAAACACCCAGCTGGCCGAAGAACTGGCCCTGCCGCCAGTGAAAATCCACTGCTCGGTACTCGCTGAAGACGCCATCAAGGCTGCCGTTCGCGACTACAAGCAGAAGAAAGGCTTGATCTGAACCGCGACAGGTAAGGAGTTTCCATGGCTATCCAGATGACAGAAGCAGCCGCCAGGCATGTACAGCGTTCCCTTGCAGGACGCGGCAAGGGCGAGGGCATCCGCCTGGGTGTTCGCACCACGGGTTGTTCCGGCCTTGCCTATGTACTGGAATTCGTCGATGAAGTCGGCGAAGACGATCAGGTGTTCGAGAGTCATGGTCAGAAAGTGATCATCGACCCGAAGAGCCTGACGTACCTGGACGGCACTGAGCTGGATTTCGTCAAGGAAGGGTTGAACGAAGGCTTCAAGTTCAACAACCCCAACGTGCGCGGTGAGTGTGGCTGCGGCGAAAGCTTCAACATCTGAGGCAGCTCGTGGGTACTCCTTGTCATTTCGCTTTGTTTCAGATGCAGCCGGGTTTCAGCCTGGATCTCGATGAGTTATCGGCGCGTTACCTCGAGCTGGCCCGGGGTGTCCATCCGGACCGCTTCGCGGATGCCTCCGAGGCTGAGCAACGGCGGGCGCTCGAGCAGTCCGCGAACCTCAACGAGGCCTACCAGACGCTCAAGAGCCCGGCCAAGCGCGCGCGATACCTGCTTGCCATCAGCGGTCATGAGCTGCCCCTGGAAGTCACGGTGCACGATCCCGAGTTTCTTCTGCAGCAGATGCAGTGGCGCGAAGAACTCGAAGACCTGCAGGACAGTGCCGACCTGGCGGGTGTCGCCGCGTTCAAGCGCCGCTTGAAGGACGCCCAGCAAACCCTGAACGAAAGCTTCGCAGCCTGCTGGAACGATGCCGCGCAACGCGAACAGGCCGAACGCCTGATGCGGCGCATGCAGTTCCTCGACAAGCTCACCTACGAAGTGCGCCAGCTAGAAGAGCGCCTCGACGATTAACCCAGTGCCGCTCCGGTCGCACGCCTGATTACAGATAAGTCCTGATTACGATGGCCCTACTGCAGATCGCCGAACCCGGCCAAAGTCCACAACCGCACCAGCGTCGCCTGGCTGTGGGGATCGACTTGGGTACCACCAATTCCCTGGTCGCTGCGTTGCGCAGCGGTCTTTCCGAGCCGCTGGCCGATGAGCAGGGCCGGGTGATCCTGCCGTCCGCCGTCCGTTACCACGTCGACCGTGTCGAAGTGGGCGAGTCGGCCAAGCTGGCCGCCGCCACCGATCCGTTGAACACTATTGTTTCGGTCAAGCGCTTGATGGGTCGTGGTCTGTCCGACGTCAAGCAATTGGGCGATCAACTGCCGTACCGCTTCGTCGGTGGCGAATCCCACATGCCGTTCATCGAGACCGTGCAGGGCCCGAAAAGCCCGGTGGAAGTGTCGGCCGACATCCTCAAGGTCCTGCGTCAACGCGCCGAAGCGGCGCTGGGCGGTGAATTGGTGGGTGCGGTCATCACCGTCCCGGCCTACTTCGATGACGCCCAACGCCAGGCCACCAAGGACGCGGCCAAGCTGGCCGGCCTGAACGTGCTGCGCCTGCTCAACGAGCCGACCGCTGCGGCGGTGGCCTACGGTCTGGATCAACACGCCGAAGGCCTGGTCGCCATCTATGACCTGGGCGGCGGCACCTTCGATATCTCCATCCTGCGCCTGACCGGCGGGGTCTTCGAAGTCCTGGCCACCGGTGGCGATAGCGCCCTGGGCGGCGATGACTTCGACCACGCCATTGCCGGCTGGATCATCGAGCAAGCCGGCTTGTCCGCCGACCTCGACCCGGGTGCGCAACGCCACCTGCTGCAAACCGCCTGTGCCGCCAAGGAAGCCTTGACCGACGCCGCCACTGTTGAAGTCGCTTATGGCGACTGGAAAGCCGCGCTGACCCGCGAAGCCTTCGATGCCCTGATCGAACCCATGGTCGCCCGCAGCCTCAAGGCCTGCCGCCGCGCCGTGCGCGATTCCGGCGTGGAGCTGGAAGACGTCAAGGCCGTGGTCATGGTGGGCGGGTCGACCCGCGTGCCTCGGGTTCGCGAAGCCGTTGCCGAGGCCTTTGGCCGTCAACCACTGACCGAAATCGACCCCGACCAGGTGGTCGCCATCGGTGCCGCGATTCAGGCCGATACCCTGGCCGGCAACAAGCGCGACGGCGGCGAACTGCTGCTGCTTGACGTGATTCCGCTGTCCCTGGGTCTGGAAACCATGGGCGGCCTGATGGAGAAGGTGATTCCGCGCAACACCACCATCCCCGTCGCCCGTGCCCAGGATTTCACCACTTATAAAGACGGCCAGTCGGCCATGATGATCCACGTGCTGCAAGGCGAGCGTGAGCTGATCAGCGACTGCCGCTCCCTGGCGCGCTTCGAATTGCGCGGCATTCCGGCCATGGTGGCTGGCGCGGCGAAGATCCGCGTGACCTTCCAGGTCGATGCCGACGGCCTGCTCAATGTTTCCGCCCGCGAGCTGGGTTCGGGCGTCGAGGCGAGCATTCAGGTCAAGCCGTCCTACGGCCTGACCGACGGCGAAATCGCCCGGATGCTCAAGGATTCCTTCCAATATGCCGGCGACGACAAGGTGGCCCGCGTGTTGCGCGAGCAGCAAGTCGACGCCCAGCGACTGATCGAAGCCGTGCAGGGCGCCCTCGAAGCCGACGGCGAGCGTCTGCTGGACGCCGAAGAGCGCATGGTCATCGAATTGCAGATGCAGGAATTGTCCGAATTGATCAAGGGCACCGATGGCTATGCCATCGAGCAGCAGACCAAGCGTCTGTCGCAAGTCACTGATGCCTTTGCCGCCCGCCGCCTGGATTCAACGGTCAAAGCCGCCCTGGCGGGGCGTAACCTGAATGAAATCGAGGAGTAATTGATGCCGCAGGTGATTTTTTTGCCCCACGAGAAGTTCTGCCCAGAGGGCAAGGTGGTGGAGGCTGAGCCTGGGATATCCATCCTTGATCTGGCCCATGAACACCATATTGAAATGGAAAGCGCCTGTGGCGGTGTCTGCGCCTGCACGACCTGCCATTGCATCATTCGCGAGGGCTTCGATTCGCTGGAAGAGGCGGACGATCTGGAAGAAGATTTCCTCGATCGCGCCTGGGGGCTGGAACCGCAGTCGCGTCTGGGTTGCCAGGCCATCGTCGGTACGGAAGACCTGACCGTCGAGATCCCGAAATATTCGCTTAACCACGCCGCCGAAGCGCCGCACTGATCCGGGAAACCATCATGAGTCTGAAATGGATTGATGTGCTGGAGATTGCGATCCAGCTGACCGAGGCCAAGCCTGATGTAGACCCGCGGTACGTGAACTTCGTCGATCTGCACCAGTGGGTGTTGGCATTGCCGGAGTTCAGCGACGATCCGGCCCGCGGTGGCGAGAAAGTACTTGAAGCCATTCAAGCCGCCTGGATAGAAGAAGCAGACTGAGTCTGCGCTGTACGCAGTTAGGCAATACCCGATAACCCGCGTATAATTCGCGGGTTTAATTTTTCGCACATTACCGTTTCTGGAGTTACACCATGGCTGTTCAACGTACTTTCTCCATCATCAAGCCTGACGCCGTTGCTAAAAACGTGATCGGCAAGATCGTCACCCGCTTCGAAGACGCCGGCCTGCGCGTCGTCGCTTCGAAAATGAAGCAACTGTCCAAGGCCGAAGCCGAAGGCTTCTACGCTGAGCACAGCGAGCGTGGTTTCTTCGGTGAGCTGGTTGCGTTCATGACTTCCGGTCCGGTTGTCGTTCAGGTGCTGGAAGGCGAAAACGCCATCGCTCGCAACCGTGAGCTGATGGGCGCCACCAACCCTAAAGAAGCCGCTCCAGGCACCATCCGTGCCGACTTCGCACAGTCCATCGACGCCAACGCCGTTCACGGTTCGGACTCCGAAGCCGCTGCTGCCCGCGAAATTGCTTACTTTTTCTCCGCTACTGAAGTAACCACTCGCTAAGCCCAGGCTTTTGAGTGAAGGTGAATCCATGACTACATCGAACGGCAAAACCAACCTGTTGGGCCTGACCCAGCCGGAAATGGAGAAATTCTTCGACTCGATCGGGGAGAAGCGTTTCCGTGCCGGTCAGGTAATGAAATGGATTCACCACTTTGGCGTCGACGATTTCGACGCCATGACGAATGTCGGCAAGGCCTTGCGTGAAAAGCTCAAGGCCGTTGCCGAGATTCGCGGCCCCGAAGTGGTCAGCCAGGACATTTCCAGCGACGGCACCCGTAAATGGGTGGTGCGCGTGGCGTCCGGCAGCTGCGTCGAGACCGTCTACATTCCCCAGGGCAAGCGCGGCACCTTGTGCGTTTCGTCCCAGGCAGGCTGTGCCCTGGATTGCAGTTTCTGCTCCACCGGCAAGCAAGGCTTCAACAGCAACCTTACCGCCGCCGAAGTGATCGGCCAGGTGTGGATTGCCAACAAATCCTTTGGCAGCGTCCCGGCGACCGTCGACCGTGCCATCACCAACGTGGTGATGATGGGCATGGGTGAGCCGCTGCTGAACTTCGACAACGTCGTGTCCGCCATGCATCTGATGATGGATGACCTGGGCTATGGCATTTCCAAGCGCCGCGTGACCCTGTCCACGTCTGGCGTGGTGCCGATGATCGATGAGCTGGCCAAGCACATCGACGTCTCCCTGGCGTTGTCGCTGCACGCACCCAATGACGCATTGCGTAACCAGTTGGTGCCGATCAACAAGAAGTATCCGCTTAAGATGCTGCTGGACTCGTGCCAGCGCTACATGTCGGCCTTGGGCGAAAAGCGCGTGCTGACCATCGAGTACACCCTGCTCAAGGATGTGAACGACAAGGTCGAGCATGCGGTCGAGATGATCGAACTGCTCAAGAACATCCCGTGCAAGATCAACCTGATTCCGTTCAACCCGTTCCCGCACTCCGGTTACGAGCGTCCGAGCAACAACGCGATCCGTCGCTTTCAGGATCAGCTTCATCACGCGGGCTTCAACGTCACCGTGCGTACCACCCGCGGCGAAGACATCGATGCGGCGTGCGGTCAATTGGTCGGGCAGGTGCTGGATCGCACCCGTCGCAGCGAACGCTACATTGCCGTGCGCGAGTTGAACGCCGCCGACGATGTGCAGAACGCTGCGAACGGTCACTAAGAGAGGAACTCTATGTCCCTGCGCTTCGCGCTGCTGTTGCTGTTCGCCGGTCTGTGCGCCGGTTGTGTTCTGTCGGGTGACTACAACCCGATGAAAACCAGCAAGGGGCGTGACGAAGCGCGTGTGGCCTATGTGCAACTGGGCATCGGCTACCTGCAGCAGGGCATGACCGAGCGGGCCAAGGTACCGCTCAAGAAGGCCCTGGAGCTGGACAGTTCCGATGCCGACGCCAACGCGGCCCTGGCCCTGGTGTTCCAGGCTGAGCTGGAACCGGAGCTGGCCGACGAGCACTTTCGCAAGGCACTGTCCAGCCGGCCCCAGGATGCACGGATCCTGAACAACTACGGCAGTTTTCTCTACGAGCAACAGCGTTACAAGGAAGCCTACGAACGCTTCGAACAGGCCGCCGCGGATACCCTTTACCCTGAGCGTTCGCGGGTTTTCGAGAACCTCGGCATGACCGCCGCGAAACTCGGCCAGCGTGACCTGGCCCGCCAGCAATTGGAAAAGGCGCTGCGGCTCAACCGCCAGCAACCGCGAGCCTTGCTGGAAATGGCTGAGTTGTCCTACGAAGACAGGCAATATGTGCCCGCGCGGGACTATTACGAACGTTTTAGTCTGCTGAGCGAGCAAAATGCACGTAGTCTATTGCTCGGCGTTCGGCTGGCGCACGTATTCGAAGATCGTGACAAGGCCGCCAGTTATGGCCTGCAACTAAAAAGACTCTATCCCGGTACGCCGGAATATCAGCAATACCTGTCGGAGCAATGATGAAAGCGGCGCATCCTGAAGTGGTAGCAGCGACTCGCGTGAACCCCGGTGAGACCCTGCGTCAAGCCCGCGAAAGCAATGGTTGGTCGCTGGCCCAAGTAGCCCTCAAGCTCAATCTCACCGTGGCTTCCCTGAGCAATCTGGAAGCGGGCGCGTTCGACAAATTGCCGGGGCATACCTTTGCCCGGGGCTACATCCGTGCCTACGCCAAATTACTCGACATGGACCAGACCATGCTGGTCCAGCAATTCGATCAGTACACCGGGTCCGACGCCCAGGGCAGCAATGTGCACAGCCTGGGTCGCATCGAGGAGCCGGTGCGTGTTTCCCACACCATTTTGCGAATCGTCAGCCTGCTATTGCTGATTGCGGTGATTGGGGGCGGTTTCGTCTGGTGGCAGGATCAAGCCTCGCTACGCAGTAAGGAATCGGTCGCCATGGCGCCGGAGCACGTGGAAGTGGAGGGCGCCGACGGCACCACGCGGATCCATCCGCTGGACGAGCCGGAGGACCAGGCTGTGCTCGAAGGCCAGGCGGAAGGCGAAACCAGCCTGGCATTGCCGCAAGGCCAGGACGGCGCTGATGCCGAAGCCGGTGCCGAGCAGGGCGCGCCTGCCGCCCCGGCTGTTGCCCCCGCTGTGCCCGGCACTCCCGCTCCTACCACCAGCGCACCGGTGGCCCCGAGCACACCTGCGCCGACCGTGGCTGCTCCGGCGCCTGCTACTTCGGCAGCTCCGGCAGCGACGCCGGCAGCTCCCGTGGCGCCGGCCGCAGGTGAAGGCCAGGTGCAGATTCAATTCACCGCCGACTGCTGGACGCAGGTTACCGACGGCAACGGCAAGGTGCTGTTCAGTGGGCTCAAGCGCAAGGGCGACAGCACTACCATCAATGGCAAGCCACCATTCGCCGTACGCCTGGGCTATGCCCGTGGCGCGCAGGTCAGCTACAACGGCCAGCCGGTCGACGTCGCTCCGTTCACCAGTGGCGAGACCGCTCGCCTGAAGTTGGGTCAATAAGTCATGCACGGCGAATCTCCAATCAAACGTCGCGAATCCCGCAAGATCTGGGTTGGTAACGTGCCCGTGGGCGGCGATGCGCCTATCGCTGTGCAGAGCATGACCAACAGCGACACCAATGACGTGGCCGCCACGGTCGCGCAGATCAACCGTCTGGAAGCCGCCGGTGTCGACATCGTGCGGGTTTCCGTGCCGGACATGGACGCTGCCGAGGCGTTCGGCAAAATCAAGCAACTGGTCAAGGTTCCCCTGGTGGCCGATATCCACTTCGACTACCGCATCGCCCTGCGCGTGGCCGAGCTGGGCGTCGATTGCCTGCGCATCAACCCGGGTAACATCGGTCGTGAAGACCGCGTGCGCGCCGTGGTGGATGCTGCCCGCGACCGTGGCATCCCGATTCGCATCGGTGTGAACGCCGGTTCCCTGGAAAAAGACCTGCAAAAGAAATATGGCGAACCTACACCGGCGGCCCTGGTGGAGTCGGCGCTGCGCCATGTCGAGCACCTCGAACGGCTGAATTTCCAGGATTTCAAGGTCAGCGTGAAAGCCTCCGACGTGTTCATGGCCGTCGAAGCCTATCGCCTGCTGGCCAAGGAAATCGTTCAGCCCCTGCACCTGGGCATCACCGAAGCCGGTGGGTTGCGTTCGGGCACGGTGAAATCCGCCGTCGGCCTCGGTATGCTGCTCGCCGAAGGAATTGGCGATACCATCCGCATCTCGTTGGCGGCTGATCCGGTCGAGGAAGTGAAAGTCGGCTACGACATTCTCAAGTCCCTGCACCTGCGTTCCCGTGGCATCAACTTCATCGCCTGCCCGAGCTGCTCGCGGCAGAATTTCGATGTGGTCAAGACCATGAACGAGCTGGAGGGGCGACTCGAAGACCTGCTGGTGCCGTTGGATGTCGCGGTGATCGGCTGTGTGGTCAACGGGCCGGGCGAAGCCAAGGAGGCCCATATCGGCCTCACCGGCGGTACGCCGAATCTGATTTACATTGACGGCAAGCCGTCGCAGAAGTTGACGAATGACAATCTGGTGGATGAGCTGGAACGGCTGATCCGCGAGAAAGCGGCCGAAAAGGTCGAAGCCGACGCTGCGGTCATCGCGCGCGGTTAAGTCGAAAGATTAAGGAATAGACGTGAGCAAGTCTCTGCAAGCCATTCGTGGCATGAACGACATCCTGCCCGAGCAGACGCCCCTGTGGCGCTATTTCGAGGGCACCGTGGCGCGCCTGCTGGATAACTACGGTTATCGGCAGATCCGCATGCCAATCGTCGAGTTCACCGAGCTGTTCAAGCGCTCCATCGGCGAAGTGACCGACATCGTCGAAAAAGAGATGTACACCTTCGAGGACCGCAATGGCGACTCCCTGACCCTGCGCCCCGAAGGCACGGCGGCCTGTGTGCGTGCAGTGCTCGAACACGGCATTACCGGTGGCGGCCAGGTGCAGAAGCTCTGGTACATCGGTCCGATGTTCCGTCACGAGCGGCCGCAGAAGGGTCGCTATCGTCAGTTCCACCAGATCGGCCTGGAAGTGTTCAACCTCGACGGTCCGGACATCGATGCCGAGCTGATCGTCATGACCTGGCGCCTGTGGGGCGAGCTGGGCCTTCGTGACGCGGTCAAGCTTGAGCTCAACAGCCTGGGCACCAGCGAGTCCCGTGGCCGCTACCGTGAGGCGTTGGTGGAATTTCTTTCCGCGCACCTGGACAAGCTCGACGAAGACAGCCAACGCCGTCTGAAGACCAATCCGTTGCGCGTGCTCGACACCAAGAACGCCGATACCCAGGCGATCCTGGCTGACGCGCCGAAAATGGCCGACTACCTCGACGACGAATCCCGTGCGCACTTCGAAGGCTTGAAGGCGCGCCTGGACGCCGTGGGCATTCCTTACGTGATCAACCCCAAGTTGGTCCGTGGCCTGGATTACTACAGCAAGACCGTCTTCGAATGGGTGACCGACAAGCTTGGCGCCCAGGGCACCGTGTGTGCCGGCGGCCGCTACGACGGCCTGGTGGAGCAGATGGGTGGCAAGCCGACGCCAGGCGTGGGCTTTGCCATGGGCATCGAGCGTCTGGTGCTGATGCTTGAAGCCCTGGACAAGGTGCCGGAAGCGCTTTCCCGTCAGGTCGACGTCTACCTGTGTGCTTTCGGTGAAGCGGCCGAACTGGCGGCCCTGGCGCTGAGCGAACGGGTCCGCGATCAGTTGCCTGGCCTGCGCCTGCAGATCAACGCCGGTGGCGGCAGCTTCAAGAGCCAGTTCAAGAAGGCCGACAAGAGCGGTGCGCTGTATGCACTGATCCTGGGTGACGACGAACTGGCCCAACAAGTGGTAGGTTTCAAACCCCTGCGTGGCCAGGGCGAACAACAAAGTATTGCCTGGGATGCACTTGCTGCACACCTGGCCACCTGCGTCGTGCAGGGTTGAAGCTGTCTAAACAGCCGATTTAGCGATTAAGGAGTATTGGGGTGTCGAGTACCGAAGATGAACAGCTGGCGGATTTGAAGGACTGGTGGAGTCGTAACGGCAAGCCGCTGGTCACTGGCGGCCTGTTGGCGCTGGTCATCGTATTCGGCTGGCAGGCGTTCCAGAAATACCAGAGCAACCAGTCGCAAGGCGCCTCGATGCTCTATCAGCAGTTGCTGGAAACCACCCTGACCCCGGACGGCAAGCCTGACGCCGCCCGCGTGGCGGACCTGGCTGGCAAGCTCAACAGCGAATACGGCGGCACCGCCTACGCGCAGTACGGTCGTCTGTTCGTGGCCAAGGTCGCGGTAGACAGCGGCAAGCTGGACGACGCGGCCACCGAGCTCAAGGGGATCGTCGACAAGCCTGCCAATCCGACCCTGGGTGAAGTGGCGCGTCAGCGCCTGGCGCAGGTGCTGGCGGCTCAGAACAAGACCGAAGATGCATTGAAGCTGCTCGACGGCGATGCCGACAAGGCGTTCCTGGCGACCCGCGAAGAACTCAAGGGCGACTTGCTGGTACAGCTGGGTCGTGCTGATGAGGCCTATGCGGCCTACCAAAAAGCCAAGGCTGCGCTGTCGGACGAAGCCGCAGTCGGTGGCCTGCAAATCAAGCTGGACGACCTGGCCAAAGGGGATGCGTGACGTGATCCGTTGGAAACATGCAGCATTGCTGGCTCTGGCCATTCTGGCCGCGGGTTGCAGCAGCAACAGCAAGAAAGAACTGCCGCCGGCTGAACTGACCGACTTCAAAGAAGAAGTCGTGCTGCAGAAGCAGTGGAGCCGCTCCATCGGCGACGGCCAGGGCGAAACCTACAACATGCTGGTGCCGGCCATCGACGGCGACACCATCTATGCCGGTGACGTCACGGGCGTGGTGATGGCGATGGATCGCCTGAACGGCGACGTCAAATGGGAAAAAGATCTTGAGCTGCCGGTGTCCGGCGCCGTTGGCGTGGGTTACGGGCTGGTCATGATCGGCACGCTCAAGGGGGAAATCGTCGCCCTGGACGCCAGCAACGGTGAAGAGAAATGGCGCGCCCGCGTGACCAGCGAAGTACTCGCACCGCCGGCTTCCAACGGTGATGTGGTGGTGGTCCAGACCCAGGATGACCGTCTGATCGGCCTGGATGCTGCTACCGGCAACCAGCGCTGGTTGTACGACAGCACTCCGGCGGTCCTGACCCTGCGTGGCACCAGCGCGCCGATCGTTACCAACCGCCTCGCGGTGGCCGGGTTGTCCACCGGTAAAGTGGTTGCCCTGGACATCTCCAACGGCGTGCCGGTGTGGGAGCAGCGTGTTGCCGTTCCACAAGGTCGTTCGGAACTGGAGCGCGTGGTCGACATCGATGGCGGCCTGCTGCTGTCCGGCGGCACGATCTACGTCGCCAGCTACCAGGGTCGCGTCGCGGCGCTGGACCTGGAAAGCGGTCGTCCGTTGTGGCAGCGCGATGCGTCCAGCTACGCCGGTGTCGCCCAGGGTTTCGGCAGCGTCTATGTCAGCCTGTCCTCGGGCACGGTTGAAGGCGTCGACGAACGTTCCACCACCGCATTGTGGAGCAACGATTCCCTGGCCCGCCGTCAACTGTCGGCTCCGGAAGTGTTCTCCAGCTACGTTGCAGTCGGTGACCTGGAAGGTTACCTGCACCTGCTGAGCCAGGTGGACGGTCGTTTCGTCGGCCGCGAGCGTATCGACAGCGACGGCCTGCGTGCCCGTCCGCTGGTGGCAGGCAACATGATTTATGTGTATGGCAACAGCGGCAAACTGGAAGCCCTGACCATCAAGTAAGACTATGCTTGGGGCTAGATCTCAAGCGGCCCGTCCATTGTGAGAGCGGGCTTGCTCGCGAATACGGTGTATCAGAAGAGAATTTGTTAACTGACACACCGCATTCGTGAGCAAGCCCGCTCTCACAGGACTGCCTCCGAGCACCAGCCGCTGCCTCGCAGCGGCTTTTGTATTTTCTGAAATAACGAAGTGGAGAGCCGCATGGTTCCCGTAATCGCCCTGGTGGGCCGACCGAACGTCGGCAAGTCCACCTTGTTCAATCGCCTGACCAGGACTCGAGACGCCATCGTTGGCGACTTGTCCGGTCTGACCCGTGATCGCCAATACGGTGAGGCCAAGTGGCAAGGGCGTACCTACATCCTGATCGACACCGGCGGTATCTCCGGTGATGAACATGGCATGGACGAAAAAATGGCCGAGCAGTCGCTGCTCGCCATTGAAGAAGCGGATGTGGTGCTGTTCCTGGTAGACGCCAAGGCTGGTTTTACTGCCGCCGACCAGATGATCGCCGAGCATTTGCGCAAACGTAACAAGCGCTCCCACGTGGTCGCCAACAAGGTCGACAATATCGATCCGGACATGGCCCGCGCCGAGTTCGCGCCGTTGGGCATGGGCCAGGCGATTCCGATTGCCGGTGCCCACGGTCGCGGCATCAGCCAGTTGCTGGAAGTCGCCCTGGCTGATTTCCCGAAAGACGACGAAGACGAGCCGGAAGAAGGCGAAGAAGAGGTCGTTGCCGAAGGCGAGGAAGCCAAGCGCATTCCGGGCCCGAGCGAAAAGGACGGGATCAAGATCGCGATCATCGGCCGTCCGAACGTGGGCAAGTCGACGCTGGTCAACCGCATGCTCGGCGAAGACCGGGTCATCGTGTACGACCAGCCCGGCACCACCCGCGACAGTATCTACATCCCCTTCGAGCGCAACGAAGAGAAGTACACGCTGATCGACACCGCCGGTGTGCGCAAGCGCGGCAAGATCCACGAGGAAGTCGAGAAGTTCTCCGTGGTCAAGACGTTGCAGGCCATCAAGGACGCCAACGTGGTGATCTTCGTGATGGATGCCCGCGAAGGCGTGGTCGATCACGACTTGAACCTGCTGGGCTTCGCCTTGGAGGCCGGTCGTGCGCTGGTGATCGCGATCAACAAGTGGGACGGCATGACGCCGAGCGAGCGCGATTTCGTCAAGGTGGAGTTGCAGCGCCGGCTGTTCTTCGTCGACTTCGCTGACATTCACTTCATCTCGGCCCTGCACGGCACGGGCGTGGGCAACCTCTACGCCTCGGTGCAGAACTCCTTCAAGTCGGCGGTCACCCGCTGGCCGACCAACCGCCTGACCCAGATCCTGGAAGACGCGGTTGGCGAACACGCGCCACCGATGGTCAACAACCGCCGGATCAAGCTGCGTTACGCTCACCTGGGCGGCGCCAACCCGCCGATCATCGTGATCCACGGCAACCAGATCGAGAAGGTGCCCAAGTCGTACGTCCGTTACCTGGAAAACACCTATCGCCGTGTCCTGAAGCTGGTTGGCACGCCGATCCGCATCGAGTTCAAGGGCGGCGAGAACCCGTACGAAGGCAACAAGAACACGCTCACCGACCGTCAGGTCAACAAGAAGCGCCGCTTGATGTCGCACCACAAGAAGGCCGACAAGAAGCGTCGCGACAAGAAATAGAAGCAGCTGCAAGCTGCGAGCTGCAAGCCACAAGTTCGGCGCACCGGCTTGTAGCTTGCTGCTTGCAGCTTTTTTTTGGGCTATTCTCGACCTCTCCCGCGCCGCGCCAGAGCCCGGGTGCAGACGCAGAGACCCCCTGATGATCACCAGCAAGCTGCCGAATGTCGGCATCACCATTTTCACCCAGATGTCCCAGCTCGCCGCGCAGACCGGTGCGCTCAACCTGTCCCAGGGGTTTCCCGATTTCGATGGCCCGCAGGCCTTGCGCGATGCGGTAGGCCGGCATATTGCCCAAGGTCATAACCAGTATTCGCCCATGACCGGGCTGCCGGCCCTGCGTCAGCAGATCGCGGCGAAGATTGCCCGCAGTTATGGCGCCCAGGTCGACGCCGACCAGGAAGTCACTGTGACCCCCGGCGCGACCCAGGCGATTTTCTGCGCCATCGCGGCGGTGGTCCAAAGCGGCGATGAAGTGATCGTGTTCGACCCTTGCTATGACAGCTACGAACCCTCCGTCCAACTGGCCGGTGGCCGTTGCGTACATGTTCAGTTGGGCCTGGATGATTTCTCCATCGATTTCCAGAAGCTCGGCGAAGCCCTGAGCCCGCGTACGCGGATGATCATCCTCAACACGCCCCACAACCCCAGCGGCGCCCTGATCAGTCGCGCCGAGCTGGATCAATTGGCGGCGTTGATCCGTGATCGCGATATCTACCTGATCAGTGATGAAGTTTATGAACACCTGGTGTTCGACGGTGTGTCCCATGCCAGCGTCCTCGCCCATGAGGAACTGTACCGCCGCGCCTTCGTGGTCAGTTCGTTCGGCAAGACCTACCACGTTACCGGCTGGAAAACCGGCTACGTCGTGGCGCCACCGGCCCTGACGGCGGAGCTGCGCAAGGTGCATCAGTACGTCAGCTTCTGTGGCGTGACACCGCTGCAATACGCCTTGGCTGACTACATGGCGGCGCATCCCGAGCATGTGGAAGAGCTGCCGGGTTTCTACCAGGCCAAGCGTGACCTGTTTTGCGATCTGCTGGCCCCGTCGCGGTTCAGCTTCAAGCGCGTGACCGGTACCTATTTCCAGTTGGTGGATTATTCGCACATCCGCCCGGACCTGAACGATGTCGACATGGCGGTCTGGATGACCCGTGAGCACGGCGTGGCGACGATTCCGGTGTCGGTGTTCTACCGGGAGCCACCCCAAGGCCAGCGCCTGGTGCGGCTGTGCTTCGCCAAACGCGAGGAGACGCTGCGCGAAGCGGCGGAAAAACTATGCGTGATCTGAGTGCATTGCCGAACCTCAATATCGCCTTGATCCAGACTACCCTGGCGTGGCATGACCGCCAGGCCAACCTGGAACATTTCGAAAGCTTGCTGGAGCAGGCGCGGGGGGCCGACCTGGTCATCCTGCCGGAAATGTTCACCACCGGGTTTTCCATGGAGTCGCAAACCCTGGCGGAGCCTGAACACGGGCCCACCAGCGTCTGGATGCGGACCCAGGCGGCAAGGCTGGATGCGGTAATCACCGGCAGTCTGATTGTCCAGGCCGCTGATGGCAGCCATCGCAACCGCTTGCTCTGGGTGCGACCGGATGGTGAGGTGCTGCACTACGACAAGCGCCATCTGTTCCGCATGGCCGGCGAACACGATCACTACACACCGGGTGAGCGGCAAGTGCTGTTCGAGCTCAAGGGGTGGCGGGTCCGTCCGCTGATTTGCTACGACCTGCGTTTCCCGGCCTGGAGTCGCGACGCCGAGGACACCGACCTGTTGCTGTACACCGCCAACTGGCCGGGCGCCCGGCGCCAGCATTGGAACCGCCTGCTGCCGGCCCGCGCCATCGAGAACCTGTGCTACGTGGCGGCAGTGAACCGCATCGGTACCGACGGCAAGGGCTTCGCCTATACCGGCGACAGTCAGGTGCTGGACTTCCAGGGCGAAACCTTGCTCAGTGCAGGGGAGGCCGATGGTGTGTTCATGGTGAGTTTGAATGCGGCGGACCTGGCGGCCTATCGCAAGCGCTTTCCGGCGAACCTGGATGCCGACCGTTTCGAATTCATCTGATTGAAACGATTCAGCTCTTAAGAAGCGCTGTTGCATGCCGATAACGGGTCAGCCAAGGAGGAGTCCCCATGACCACGATCAGCGCAACTACCGTAAATCCTTACCCACTCTCGGCCCCAAAGACCCGGATCGGCGGGGCCGCCGAAGAAACGACGGCCACTTCGCCGGCATCGACTGATGCCGCCGACGAGAAGGAAAAGGCACTGAAAGTCGATACCAGTGGCGCCAATATCGCCGGTGCGCCTGCCAGCAGCGGTGTGGATGTCATCGAGCAACTGAAAAAGCAGATTGAGCAGACCGAAAAGCTGTTGGCCCAGCAGCAGGCCGAACTGGCCCGCGTGGAGAAAAGCCAGGCCAATGAAGAGCAGAAGGCCCAGCAGGCCATGGCCATCCAGACCCAGATCATGGGCACCCAGGCCGCTTTGCAGACCTTGCGGGCAGCGTTGTTGCAGGCCATGGCCGGTTCTGTCGATACCCATGCCTGAGATTGTTGTTGCCTGACAGATCGCCATCGCGAGCAGGCTCGCTCCCACAGGGGCTACATGGAACCTGTGGGAGCGAGCCTGCTCGCGATGGGGCCATGACAGATAGCACAAGACCACCGCCAAACAAAAAAGGCCCCAGGGTTCACACCCCGGGGCCTTTTGCATTTCGGCCGCGAATCAGGCCGCCTTGGCCTCAGGCTGGCTCAGCGAACGGTTCAGCGCGCTGAACAGGGCCTTGAAGCTGGCCGTGGTGATGTTTTCATCGATGCCCACGCCGTGCACCGCGCGTTCACCGTTGACCCGCAGTTCGATGTACGCCGCTGCCTTGGCGTTGGTGCCGGCGCCGATGGCGTGTTCGTTGTAGTCCATGATCTCCACCGGAATTGGCAGGCCGGCCACCAGTGCCTCCAGCGCGCCGTTGCCCTTGCCGCGCCAGTGCAGGTTGGTTTCGCCCTGGCCCTTGCTGGCGACTTCCACTTCCACGGCGCTGTTGCCGTTTTCTTCCTGCAGGCGATGGCTGACCAGCGCATATGGGGTGTTGGCTTGCAGGTATTCGCGTTGCAGCAGGCTGTGGATCTGCTGGGCGGTCATTTCCAGGCCGAGGCGGTCGGTCTCGCGCTGAACCACCTGGCTGAACTCGATCTGCATGCGGCGCGGCAGGCTGATGCCATATTCCTGTTCCAGCAGGTAGGCGATGCCGCCCTTGCCCGACTGGCTGTTGACGCGAATCACCGCCTCGTAGCTGCGGCCGATGTCGGCCGGGTCGATCGGCAGGTACGGCACTTCCCACAGCGTGTCGGATTTCTGCTGGGCAAAGCCCTTGCGGATAGCGTCCTGGTGCGAGCCGGAGAACGCGGTGTGAACCAGGTCTCCGACGTAGGGGTGACGTGGGTGCACCGGGATCTGGTTGCACTCTTCGACCACTTTGCGCACGCCATCGATGTCGGAGAAATCCAGCTCAGGGTTGATGCCCTGGGTGTAGAGGTTCAGCGCCACGGTCACCAGGTCGACGTTGCCGGTGCGCTCGCCGTTGCCGAACAGGCAGCCTTCGACACGGTCGGCACCGGCCATCAGGCCCAGCTCGGTGGCGGCCACACCGGTACCACGGTCGTTGTGGGTGTGCAGGCTGATGAGCACGCTGTCACGACGGCTGATGTTGCGGTGGAACCACTCGATCTGGTCGGCGTAGACGTTCGGGGTGGCGACTTCCACGGTGGCGGGCAGGTTGAGGATCACCTTGCGCTCGGGAGTCGGGTTCCAGACTTCGATCACCGCGTCGCAGACTTCCTTGGCAAACTCCAGCTCAGTGGCGCTGAACGTCTCTGGCGAGTATTCGAACTGCCACTGGGTTTCCGGCTGTTGGGCGGCATATTTGACGAACAGCTTGGCCGCGTTCACCGCGATTTCCTTGACGCCGTCCTTGTCCTGGTTGAACACGATGCGGCGGAACGACGGGCAGGTGGCGTTGTAGAGGTGGACGATGGCTTTCTTCGCGCCGCGCAGGGACTCGAAGGTCCGGGCGATCAGGTCTTCACGGGCCTGGGTCAGCACCTGGATGGTGGTGTCGTCCGGGATGTGGCCTTCTTCGATGAGGGTGCGCACGAAGTCGAAATCGGTTTGCGAGGCGGCCGGGAACGACGCTTCGATTTCCTTGACGCCCACGGCGACCAGGGTTTTCCAGAAGCGCAGTTTCTTGACCGCATCCATCGGCTCGATCAGCGACTGGTTGCCGTCGCGCAGGTCGGAGCTGCACCAGATCGGCGCGGCGGTGATGGTCTTCGACGGCCAGGTACGATCCGGCAGGTTGATGGTCGGGAAGGCGCGGTATTTGGAAGACGGGTCTTTGAGCATGCTCATGGGCGGAATCCTTATTGTCGTGGCCGGAAAAAGGCGGCCTGCCGGTGGTTCGAACGGGGTGGCTCTACAGCCTGGACGGGGTGCCGCGATTCAGCCCGGCAGTCGTGCGCTGACGAGGCACAGGCTGCGGTGCTGGCGAAGCTGGATGAGGGTATGAGAGGTTTTCATGCCTTCAACCCTAACCGTGTGGGGGGAGGATCGCAAGCAGTCGGAAAAAATTGAGAGAAGTTCTGCTTTAGGGCGTTTTTGCGAGATTTAATCGCGTGCTATTCGGGTTTTTGTATTTTTATTGCGTCGATGTTTCTGACTTGGCAATCCCTTGAATATGGGTGGATGCAGCTTAAGCCTTCGCGAGCAAGCCCGCTCCCACAGGTACAGCGTCGATCCTGTGGGAGCGGGCTTGCTCGCGAAGAGGCCAGTCGCCTTGCCTCACTCTTTCAGGGTTCGAACGCCCCGATGAAAATCGCCGGATCCACCCGCGCATCGTTCAGGCTGATGTTCCAGTGCATGTGGGGCCCGGTCGCTCGACCGGTGGCGCCGACCTTGCCCACTACCGCGCCTCGGGCCAATTGTTGGCCCACCTTCACATCGATCTTCGACATATGGCAGAACATGCTGATGAAGCCCTGGCCATGGTCGACGAACACGGTGTTGCCGTTGAAGAAGTAATTGCCAGTGAGGATCACCCTGCCGGCCGCCGGTGTCTTGATCGGCGTGCCGGCGGGCACGGCGAAGTCCAGGCCGGCGTGGGGGTTGCGCTCTTCGCCGTTGAAGAAACGACGCACGCCAAACCGGCTCGACAGCGGGCCATTGACCGGCTTGTCCAGCAGCAGGTTGCTGGGGATGTTCGGGCTGAAGCTGCGGTAGGCCTTCAACTGCACGGCCAGCTCGGCGTCGATGCGCTTGAGGTCCGCCGGGTTCGGATTGACCTGGCGCTTGTTCTTCAGGGTGATGTGCTGCTCGGGGTATTTTTTATAGCCGACCACGAACGGGTGGGTGCCGCCGCCGCTGCTGATCTGCTGGGTGCCCGGCTGGACGGTCAGCGGGATGCCGACAATCGCCAGCCAGTTGTTCTGTTCCTTGACCACCAGCACCGGCTTGCCTTGATAGCTGGCTTTCGGCGCCTGGGCCGCGGTGCCCAGGTCGACCACGGCCACGCCGCCGGGCACCGGTTTGTTCAGCAGGCGGGTGATGTAACTGTCGGCATGGGCATTGAAGGTCAGGCACAGCAAAAGCAGAGGTGTTAGAAATCGCGGCATGGATCAATCCAGTAGAGAAAGGGTGACCGGCGTCAGGTGATTGTCTTCGACCCTTACCAGCAATTCGCCTTCGCCGAGCCGGGCCGTCAGGCGCTGGCCGGTCTGGGTCTGTCCGGCACTGCGGATCGCATGGCCGCGTTCGTCCAGCAGAATGCTGTAGCCGCGGCCGAGGGTCGCCAGGGGGCTGACAATGTGCAGTGTCTGCATCTGGTTGTGCAATTGCACGCGTCGCGCTTTCAAGCCTTCGCGCATGGCCCGGGGCAGGCGTTCGGCCAGGCTGTCCAGGCGCTGGCGCAGCAGTGCCAGATGACGGCCCGGATGTTGGCCAGCCAGTCGGGTTTCCAGGCGGATCAGACGTTCGCGACGGGTATTGAGGCTGCGTTCGAAAGCCCGGCGCAGGCGCATGTCCAGGTCGTCCAGGCGCTGGGCTTGCTGGCGCAGGCGTTCACCGGGGTGACGCAATCGTCGGGTCAGGCCTTCGAGACGCAGTTGATCGCGCATCAAGCGGTCACGCATACGCATCACCAGCCGCCGATGCAGGCTTTCAACCCTGCGCACCAGGTCACCGGCATCCGGCGCCAGCAGTTCAGCGGCGGCGGATGGCGTCGGGGCGCGTACGTCGGCGACGAAATCGCTGATAGACACGTCAGTTTCATGGCCGACGGCGCTGACAATCGGTGTCACGCAGGCGTCCACGGCCCGGGCCACGGCTTCTTCATTGAAGCACCACAAGTCTTCCAGCGAACCGCCGCCTCGGGCCAGGATCAGCGCATCGAAGCCCCGGGCGTCCGCCAGTTTCAGCGCGCGGACGATCTGTGCGGTGGCTTCGCGACCCTGCACGGCGGTGGGGATCAGCGTCAGGGCAATCTGCGGCGCACGGCGACGGAACACGCTGATGATGTCGCGGATCACCGCGCCGGTGGGCGAACTGATGATGCCGATGCGTTGTGGATGGGCGGGCAGGGGCATCTTGCGCTCGGCGCTGAACAGGCCTTCGGCGCTGAGCTTTTCCTTCAAGGCATCGAAGGCCAGGCGCAGGGCACCGTCGCCGGCCGGCTCTACGGTGTCGAGAATCAACTGGTAGTCGCCACGGCCCTCGAACAGCGAGACCTTGCCGCGTACCTTGACCGCCAACCCGTCCTTCAAGGTCTGGCGCACCCGCACGGCGTTCTGCCGGAACAGTGCACAACGCACCTGGGCACCGCTGTCCTTGAGGGTGAAATACACATGGCCGGAGGCAGGGCGGGCGAGGTTGGAGATTTCGCCCTCGACCCAGATGTTGCTGAATACGTCTTCGAGCAACACCCGCGCACGGCCATTGAGCTGGCTGACAGTCAGGACCTCACGGTCCAGGCCCAGGCGGGCAAAGGGATCTTTAATCATGGGCGGCATGATAAGGGCATTTGTGGCTGAATCTCCATGAGTGCAAAGAATTAGAGCGCGTCGCCTTCTTCGCGAGCAAGCCCGCTCCCACAGGGTCCTACGCCGTCCTTGTGGGAGCGAGCCTGCTCGCGATTGCAATGGTGAAGTCATCATAATTGCTGGATAAGCCTACGAGCTCTGGCTAAAGTCGCCGCTTCGTCAGCAAGGAAGTGCCGGATGAACCTCTTCTCGTGGTTAGGCCAATGGGCATTCGCACCCACGGATTGGCTGGTGATCGGCCTTGCCATCGCCCTGGCCTACATTGTGTTCGGCATTGCCGGGTTCGGCACCGCTCTGGTAGCCGCGCCGATTCTGCTGCTGTTCCTGCCGCTGTCGAAAATCGTGCCGCTACTGGTGCTGCTGGATTTTGTCGCGGCGTTCGGCAACCTGCTGCCGTCGCGCAAGGATGTTGCCCGGCCGGAATTGCTGCGCTTGTTGCCGTGCATGGCGGTAGGTTGCACCCTGGGCGTGATTTTCCTGCTCAACCTCAAGTCTGACCTGCTGTTGCTGTTGATGGGCCTGTTCATCAGCGCTTATGCGATCTACAGCCTGTGGATAAAGACCCGGCCCGCGCAACTGTCGGCGCTGTGGGCGATCCCGATGGGCACGGTGGGCGGGATGTTCGGGGCCTTGTTCGGCAGCGGCGGCTTTTTATATGCAATCTATTTGAACAGCCGCTTGCCCAAGGAACCGGCCCGGGCCACCCAAAGCGCGCTGATCAGTTGCAGCACCGTGGTGCGCCTGAGTCTGTTCGCTGTCGCGGGCGTGTATGCCGAACTACCCTTGTTGGTACTGGCGCTGTGTTTATTGCCGGCCATGGCGCTGGGGCTGTGGATAGGGCGTCGCCTGACCATGAGGATGTCCCGCGAGACGTTCGTGCGTCTGGTGACGTGGCTGGTGCTTGCCAGTGGCCTCGCGCTGATCGGGCGCTACCTGAGCGCTTGACCTGGCTCGGCCAGGGATTAAGCTGCCGGCCTCCCAGCGCATCGCAACGTAAACCGTCAGGCCGCATCATGAATTCGCAAAGCATCATCGTTCCGAGAATCTCCACCCTGCCGGTCCATGAACCTCGGGCCCGGGCCATCGTGCGCTGGCTGGTGCGCAAGAATATCGTCGAGGAACAACTGACCACCTGCGCACGCACCGGCAATCGCATGGGCCACGCCATCGCCCCCGGCGCCCGCGAGGTGGTCCTGCAGCCTGATGCACTGCCATTCGGCGACGCGATCAACGGCCTGGAGATCATCACCAAGCGTTGCATCTATACGCCGGCCAAGGGTTTCCTTGAAGAGGCCGGCTGTGCCGAGTGCCGCAAAGAGGTCGGCGAGGCGCTGTTCGAAAGCCTGGAAGACTGGATGCCGGGTCGCACCGACAACTTCACCTGCCCCGAATGCGGGCATGAAGACGACATCAACGGGTTCCTGTTCTTGCAGCCGTGCGCATTCTCCAACCTGGGGTTCATTTTCAATAACTGGCTGGAAGCGGGGTTCAAGCAGTCGTTTCTCGATGAGTTTGCTGATTGGCTGGACCAGCCGGTGAGTTGGGTTCGGGTGGAGCTGTAGATAGGCACACAGGATCTGTTGTGCGGCAAGGATTGTTGTGCTTTAGCTCCATCAATCAGCCCGCCAATAATAGACAGAGTTTTACATTGAGCCAGACGGTGTGCATGAGTATAATGGCGCGCTTCCATTTTCCCGCTCGGGAGCCCCCGCGATGCTGCGTATCAGCCAAGAAGCCCTGACCTTCGACGACATTCTCCTAGTGCCTGGTTATTCCGAGGTGCTGCCTAACGAAGTCAGCCTCAAATCCCGTCTCACCCGTGGCATCGAACTGAATATCCCGCTGGTTTCCGCTGCCATGGACACCGTGACCGAAGCCCGTCTGGCCATTGCTATGGCTCAGGAAGGCGGTATCGGTATCATCCACAAGAACATGACCATCGAACAGCAGGCCGCCGAAGTGCGCAAGGTCAAGCGGTTCGAGGCTGGCGTGGTCAAGGATCCGATCACCATCGAGGCTGACGCCACCGTCCGGGATCTGTTCGAACTGACCCGTATGCACAACATCTCCGGCGTTCCGGTACTGCACGATGGCGACCTGGTCGGCATCGTCACCTCCCGCGACGTGCGTTTCGAGAACCGTCTCGATGCTTCCGTGCGCCAAGTGATGACGCCTAAAGAGCGTCTGGTCACGGTCAAGGAAGGCACCAGCAAGGACGAAGTCCGCGAGTTGCTGCACAAGCACCGCATCGAGCGCGTGCTGATCGTCGACGAAAAATTCGCCCTCAAGGGCATGATGACCGTCAACGACATCGAAAAAGCCAAGGCCTACCCGCTGGCGAGCAAGGACGACCAGGGTCGTCTGCGCGTCGGCGCTGCGGTCGGTACCGGCAAGGACACCGGCGACCGCGTCGCCGCCCTGGTCAATGCCGGCGTTGACGTGGTGGTGGTCGACACCGCCCACGGTCACTCTAAAGGCGTGATCGACCGCGTTCGCTGGGTCAAGCAGAACTTCCCTGACGTGCAGGTAATCGGCGGCAACATCGCCACCGGCGCTGCCGCCAAGGCCCTGGCCGAAGCCGGCGCCGACGCGGTCAAGGTCGGTATCGGCCCTGGCTCGATCTGCACCACACGGATCGTCGCCGGTGTCGGCGTGCCGCAGATCAGCGCCATCGCCAACGTTGCCGCTGCCCTTGAAGGCACTGGCGTCCCGTTGATCGCCGACGGCGGCATCCGTTTCTCCGGTGACCTGTCCAAGGCCATCGTTGCCGGTGCCTACAGCGTGATGATGGGTTCGATGTTCGCCGGTACCGAAGAAGCGCCGGGCGAGATCGAGCTGTTCCAGGGCCGTAGCTACAAGGCTTACCGCGGCATGGGGTCGCTGGGCGCCATGTCCCAGGCCCAGGGCTCTTCCGATCGTTACTTCCAGGACTCCTCCGCGGGTGCCGAGAAGCTGGTGCCGGAAGGCATCGAAGGTCGCGTGCCATACAAAGGCACCTTGACCGCCATCATCCATCAACTGATGGGTGGCCTGCGTTCCTCGATGGGCTACACCGGCAGTGCCAACATCGAAGAGATGCGCACCAAGCCGGAGTTCGTACGCATCACCGGCGCCGGCATGGCCGAGTCCCATGTTCACGACGTACAGATCACCAAGGAAGCGCCGAACTACCGGGTCGGCTAACGCCTCGAGCTGCGAGTTAGGAGCTTCAAGCTACAAGCGATAGTGGTGCTGCAGCCGCTATCGCGTTCTACCCGATCAACTTGCAGCTTGCGGCTTGAAGCTTGCAGCTGCATCAGAGAATGAGTCATGGCCCTCGACATTCACGCTCACCGCATCCTGATCCTCGACTTCGGTTCCCAGTACACCCAACTGATTGCCCGCCGCGTGCGTGAAATCGGCGTGTACTGCGAATTGCATCCGTTCGACATGGATGACGAAGCGATTCGCGAGTTCGCTCCCAAAGGCGTCATCCTCGCCGGCGGCCCCGAGTCCGTGCACGAAGCCAACAGCCCGCGCTGCCCGCAAGCGGTGTTCGACCTGGGTGTACCGGTTTTCGGCATCTGCTACGGCATGCAGACCATGGCCGAGCAGCTCGGTGGCAAGGTGGAAGGCTCCGACCTGCGTGAATTCGGCTATGCCCGCGTTGACGTGGTCGGCAAGAGCCGCCTGCTGGATGGCATCGAAGACCATGTCGACGCCGATGGCCTGTTCGGCCTGGACGTGTGGATGAGCCACGGTGACAAGGTCACCAGGATGCCGGAAGACTTCCACATCCTCGCCAGCACCCCGAGCTGCCCGATTGCCGGCATGTTCAGCGACGAGCGTCGCTACTACGGCGTGCAATTCCACCCGGAAGTGACCCACACCAAGCAGGGTGGCCGCATCCTGTCGCGCTTCATCCTCGACATCTGCGAATGCGAAGCCCTGTGGACACCGTCGAAAATCGCTGAAGACGCCATCGCCCAGGTGCGCGCCCAGGTCGGTACCGACAACGTACTGCTGGGTCTGTCCGGCGGTGTCGACTCCTCGGTAGTCGCCGCGCTGCTGCACAAGGCCATCGGTGATCAACTGACCTGCGTCTTCGTCGACAACGGCCTGCTGCGCCTGCACGAAGGCGAGCAAGTGATGGCCATGTTCGCCGAGAACATGGGCGTCAAGGTCATCCGCGCCAACGCCGAAGAGCAGTTCCTGGCCAACCTGGCCGGCGAATCCGACCCGGAGAAAAAGCGCAAGATCATCGGTCGTACCTTCATTGACGTGTTCGATGCCGAATCCTGCAAACTCGACAACATCAAGTACCTGGCCCAAGGCACCATCTACCCCGACGTGATCGAGTCGGCCGGCGCCAAGAGCGGCAAGGCCCACGTGATCAAGTCCCACCACAACGTCGGTGGCCTGCCGGAAGAAATGAACCTCAAGCTGGTTGAGCCGCTGCGCGAGCTGTTCAAGGACGAGGTTCGTCGCCTCGGCCTGGAACTGGGCCTGCCGTACGACATGGTCTACCGCCACCCATTCCCGGGCCCGGGCCTGGGCGTGCGGATCCTCGGTGAAGTGAAGAAGGAATACGCCGACCTGCTGCGTCGCGCCGACCACATCTTCATCGAGGAACTGCGCAAGGCTGACTGGTACCACAAGGTCAGCCAGGCGTTCGTGGTGTTCCAGCCGGTGAAATCGGTTGGCGTGGTGGGCGATGGCCGTCGTTACGCCTGGGTCGTGGCCCTGCGTGCGGTGGAAACCATCGACTTCATGACCGCTCGTTGGGCACACCTGCCGTACGAGCTGCTGGAAACCGTTTCCGGTCGCATTATCAACGAAATCGACGGTATCTCCCGCGTGACGTATGACGTGTCGAGCAAGCCGCCGGCGACGATTGAGTGGGAGTGATCCCGCGTCTGGCATAGACCGGCACAAAGCGCATTGAAGTACTTAAAGCCCGCGTAACTGCGGGCTTTTTGCATTTTCAGTCTGGCACTGTCTGGTCGGCGGCAGCTCGCGTCGCGTGCGCGGCGATAAACATGGCGACGGCCGACCGGCAATAGGATTCGATTTCGCTGTCGTCCTCTGCTCTCGCCTCATCGAAGCGAGCGATGATCAGCAGATCGGATCCTTTGAAAAGCGCGGTAAACAAGCGGGCGGACTGGCGAGGATCGGGCACGTTCAGAACCGCCTTCGCGTGCAACTGACGCAACAGGGCCTCGATTTGGGCGATAACATAGGCGGGGCCGGCTTCGTATTGGCGTTGGCTTAACGTTTTTTGATTGGTTTTGTCGGCCGTGATCATGGCTTCGACACTGCGTACGTCCGGGCTCAACAGCGTGCGAAGCAAGGTTGATCCCACCGCCATGAGCTGATCTTCGGCCGAGCCGTCGACGCCTTCAAAAAGGGCCTGTGGCGCAAACTGCTGGCAATGGACCGCGATGGCCGCGCTGAACAGCGCCTCCTTGTTCTCGAAGTGCCGATAGATGCTTAGCTTGGATATCTTCGCCCGCTGGGCGACTTTGTCCATGGTCGTCGCTTGAAAACCCAATTCCACAAAGAGTTCGTACGCTGCGTCGATGATCGTTTGGCCAAGCGCTTCGTTGGCGGGCCGGCCGCGTCGGGCCTGGCTGTTTTCGGACATAAAAATTCCAGTACTTGACAGTATTCTAATTCTGGAATTATGGTACTTTAAAGTATCTTAAAGCCGCAACCTATCTCCTCCACCCACAGCGCGGAGCCCATCACCATGAATGACGTCATTATCATCGGCGGCAGCTTTGCCGGCCTCGCCGCCGCCCTGCAGCTCGGCCGTGCTCGCCGCAAGGTCACGGTTCTCGATACCGGCCTGCCGCGCAATCGCTTCGCTGGCCACTCCCATGGCCTGCTCGGCCACGATCACAAGCCACCGCTGGACATCCTGGCAGAGGCGCGGCAGCAGTTGGCGCGCTACCCCACGATCAGACTGGTCAACGCCCGGGCCGAGAGCATCTCCGGCACCATTGACCATTTCTCCGTCCTCACTGGCGATGGCGAATGTCTTGGGGCGCGCCGCTTGATCCTGAGCTATGGCGTCGTCGACCAGATGCCTGATGTTCCGGGCTTCGCCGAAAGCTGGGGCACGTCCATCGTGCCGTGTCCGTATTGCGACGGTTTTGAAAACGCCGGCCAGCATTGGGGCCTCGTCTGGTCCGGCCCGCAGGCGCACAATTATGTCAGGCTGTACCACGATTGGACTGACACGTTGACGGTCTTCGCCGATGGTCATGACATCCCGCCCGATATCCGGGCCGATCTGGCGCACCGCAACATATCTGTCGTCGATGGCCGGATCGTCGAGATCGCCCATCAAAAGGGTCATATCAGCACGGTCAATCTCGACACCAGCCCCAATGTCGCGGTCGACATCCTGTTCGCCCATCCGCGCAGCAAGCCGTGCACAAGCCTGCATGAATCACTGGGCCTCGCCACGGTGGATACGCCCGCCGGCATCGTCCTCAAAGTCGACGAGCGCCGCCAGACCAGCATGCCCGGCATCTACGCCGCCGGCGACCTCGCCACGCCATTTTTGCCCTCGGTCACCCAGGCATCATCGCAGGGCGCGATGGCGGGTATCTTCGCTCAGCAATCGATGCTGGTTTGAGCGCGCAGATTCCCGTCTATTAAGAACGAATCAGAACAGGGAGATCCCATGACAGAGCAAAATGCCCATCAGGTTGCCGACTGGAATGGCCAAAGCGGGGAGTACTGGGCCGCCAACCAGGCTCGGCTGGACGCCATGATGGCGGTGTTCGGCCGGGCCGCGATCGAAGCCGCCGCGCCCGTCACGGACGAACGCGTGCTGGACGTCGGTTGCGGCGCGGGTGCGTCAAGTCTGGATCTGGCCGCTCGCGTCGGCGCGGGCGGCTATGTGCTGGGCGTGGACATCTCCGAACCGCTGATCGACCGAGCACGTGCGCTTGCGCCACAGGATACGCCGGTCCTGTTCCGAGTGGCCGACGCCAGCAGCACCGAGCTGCCCGAGGGCGCGTTCGACATCCTGTTCTCGCGTTTCGGGGTGATGTTCTTCGAAGATCCGACTGGGGCGTTCGCCCATATGCGCCGCGCGCTTCGGCCGGGCGGGCGGGTCGCTTTCGTCTGCTGGCGCGGCGTGGCCGAGAACGATTGGGTGCGCCTGCCGATGGGGGCGATCAAGGACATCGTCCCGCTACCCGCGCCGCCCGGTCCCGAAGCGCCCGGCCCATTCTCGTTCGGTGATCGGGGGCGGGTGATGCGTATCCTGACAGCGGCCGGCTTCACCGATATCACTATCACACCCTTTGATGCTTCCATCCCATTCGGCGAGGGCAAAACGCGGGACGCGGCGATCGACGACGCGGTGAGGATGGCGTTCGAGGGCGGCCCGCTGTCACTTGTGCTCGCTGATCAACCCGATGACATCCGCGCCCGAGCCTGGGCCGCGGCCCGTGCCGCCTTCGCGGGCCTCGCTGGCGAGAGGTCGGTGATGATCAACGGCGCGGCTTGGATCGTGATGGCGCGCAATCCGGCAAGCTGATAAGGATTAACTGGGGAGATGACCCGCTGTGGAGCGGGCGTCTTTGGCCGGTCAGATTGATGTTCCCTCTGGCTTTAAAACCGCCATTTGCGAGCTGGAGACTTGGATCATGTTTAACCCTTTCCTCAGCTCTGGTGAGGATTGCTAGAAATAACTGTTTTTGTGCGTAACTCTTGTTTTCTAATCGTTTTTTTCCGAGCTTAATCGTTAGCTGACAAGATCAGGCGTAGCGCATCCTTTTTTCAATACCCGAAAGCCGTCTTGTCCGCAGAGGCCCCTGCGGCATGAAGTTACCCATCTGGAGTTCCTCGCCCGTCTGTTGAAGAGTCCCGCTATCTGCGCAGCCATGCACGGGCGCGTGCAGCGTTAAAGGAGGTGGTCGAGATGCCTGATCAACAGGCATACCTGTGAGTCTGATCTGGTTCACCGTGTGGTCGAGCGTGGTGCATGGCGCGATCATGGCTGTGCAGTCCTTCGGTGTCGGAATGGACGGAATGAGCCACTACGGCCACTTGCTCGGCGATGTGCCTGCGTTGTTCGTTGTCGCGGCGGCGCTGGCGTTCTTCACGCCGCGGGGCGAGAAGGCGCGGTAGCTCACATCTTCCAACTACGACAGCAGTAAGTGACGACGGCGCCTGATGGTGCTGTCATCTTTCTCTACGATTTGCCGCCTTCACCCGCGCTTGGAAGCACCTATCATCGACCCGTTCGTCCCGCGGCAATCCGCTTGCATGGCTGGAGGTTATGCATCCATGGATGCTGATGTTCGAGTGAGGAGTGATGGCGCAATAGTATTGAATTGTCGGGTCAACCAGATGAAACTTCAGACAACATGGACGTATCCAGGCATGAACGAGCCTGACTAAGGAATGTATGGTTTCTATCAAGGTACGCGGTGAAGACAGGACCGGACAGATCAGCAACTGGACAATCAAGAACGAGGGTAGCGCAGGGTTTTCGCTTGTTTGTCATCTTCCTTGCGGTAAGAAGGTGCTCTATCCGCTCGAAGAATGTGAAGTCGTTCCTACCCGAGTGGTGGGGAACAGCTACCTGTGCAAGCAGGGCTGTGCGGTACATGATCCTATCAAGGAGGCTGTGATCTATGGAGAAAAATACGCCATAGTCCAGTATCCCAAAGGCGCCAGGAAATACCTGTTCAAGCTGGACGCTATCGAGCTGGTCGCATCGACGAAGTTTAATGACGACCCGGTCTTTGAGTATTTCCTTTCTGTGGCTAACGGGCGGGTCACCCAGGCCGAGAAGCCGGATGACAAAAAGATCGCTGACAATGTGCTGCGTCAGCTGACTGCAGTTCCGTTGTGCGCAGGTACAGCACTGCACGCGTACTGCACCGGGCAGAATGGTCAGCAGAGGCAAGCGGGTCATTTAATCTTTCCGTTTGGTATCAACGAAAGCCAGCTCCAAGCTGTTGAGCGGGCTTTGGCCTCCCAAGTCAGTCTTATCGAAGGCCCTCCCGGCACTGGCAAGACCCAGACCATCCTGAACATCATCGCTAACATCCTGTTGCGTGGAAAAAACGTAGCGGTGGTCTCCAACAATAATTCGGCCGTTGCGAATGTCTGTGAAAAACTGGGCAAGTCGGGGCTTGATTATTTGGTCGCCGAGCTGGGCAGCAGCAGAAATCGCGAGACATTTTTCGCCAATCCGCGTTCTCGACCTTCACCACCTACCGAAACCGCGCCATCAATGGAGCGCATCCAGGCTGTCCTGCACCAACTCAAGGGCTATTTGCATGCCTGCAATGCGGTGGCGCAGTTGCAGATTGAAATCGCTGAACTGGAAGTCGAGAAGCGCTACTTGCAGGAATGGCAGCAGGACAACGGCATACGGGTGCCGGACCTGGAGAAGTACAAGCTCACTGCGCAAAAGTCCGCTGATCTGATGGCGTATTTGACTCATCTTGGCGGCGGTCGCATCAGGATCAAGGATCGAATCGAGTTGCTGTTCAATTTCAGCATCTTGCGCACCAGGCCATTCGATAATTGGGAGAAACGCAAGTCGACGTTCTATGGCCTGCAACTGCACTATTACGACAAGGCGTTGCAGGAAAAAAACGCAGCGCTGGAAGGCCATCAGCAAGCGTTGAGAATCGGCAATTATCAGGCGCTGCTGGATGAGCTGACCGGCAGCTCGATGAAGTACCTCAAACAACACTTGCATCAACATGTACCGACCCCTGAGGCCTTTGAAGCCGAGACTTACAAGTGCAGATTCGATGAGTTCGTGAAGCGTTATCCGATCATTTCCAGCAGTACACATTCAATCATCAACTCGCTTCAAAGCGGGACGATACTCGACTACGTGATCATCGACGAAGCCTCGCAGCAGGACATCGTTCCAGGAATATTGGCTTTGGGCTGCGCAAAGAATCTGATCATTGTCGGTGATAGGAAACAGTTGGCGCACATCCCGGCAAAGCTGGGCCTGGCTGCGCCCGAGTATAAGGATCACTACGATTGCGAGAAGCACAGCCTGCTCGATTCATGCGTCAGGGTTTTCAACGGTTCTATTCCGAGAACGTTGCTTAAAGAACACTACCGCTGTCATCCGAGAATCATTCAGTTCTGTAACCAGCAGTTCTACGAGGGGCAACTGGTCCCGATGACAAAGGACAATGGGGAAAAACCGCTGTCGTTGTTGATCACCGCCAAGGGCAACCACGCACGACGGACAACCAACCTTCGCGAATTGGAATCGCTGCTGGCGACGCTCGACAGTGAGGGCAAAAGTGCCTGGGAGGGCGAGGATGGCAGGGGCCTCATTGCTCCATTCAGGGCCCAGGCCGCACTATCGGGCACGCTGCTGCCGGCTGACTTCGTCAATGACACCGTACATAAGTTCCAGGGCCGGGAGTGCGAAGAAATCGTCTTCTCCACGGTGTTGGATAAAAAGACGACTACCCAGAAGTTCCTCGCATTCGTGGATGATCCGCGCATGGTGAACGTGGCGGTGTCCCGCGCTAAAAATCGCTTTACGCTGGTCACGGGAGATGATGTTTTCACTGCGAACAACGGGCATATCGCGGCGTTGGTGCGCTACATCGAATACTACGCCGAAGAAAGGCAGGTGCATCGTGCACCGGTGATATCGGCCTTTGACCTGCTTTACAAGGAATACGACCAATCGCTTGAGCGTCTTAATCAGCGGCTACGGTCGGAGGACTCCACTTACAAATCCGAGCAGATCGTCGCACAGATATTGCGCGAGACGTTGGAGCCTGCGGCTTGCCGAGGGCTCAGATTCCGCTCGCAGATCCCACTGATTCAAGTGGCTTCCATCCTCAACACTAGCCTGACGCCGCGAGAGCAGGCATTCATGAGTAACGGTGCCAGTTGTGATTTCGTAATTTATTTCAAAGTCGGGAAGACGCCGCTAGGTGTCATTGAAGTTGATGGAGGCAGCCATGACACGCCGGAGCAGGCGGAACTTGACGCTTTGAAAAACAGCATCCTGGGCAAATGCAGTCTTCCGTTATTGCGCTTGCGCACGGTTGAAAGTCACATTGAACAGCGGGTGAGCGCATTCGTAACGCAGTGGACAACCAGCGTTTCGAACGAAATTGCGACTTAGGCTCTGTACGAAAAGCCTTGATACTCGTCCATGCTGCGTTGAAAACAGCCTCGCAATGCTCATGTACTCCAGTACACTGCGCTTCCTCGGCTGTTTTCGCCTTGCCTGACCTTCGTCTCAAGACTTTTCGTACAGAGCCTAGTCTGAGCATTTGGGCGCTGTGGTGACCAATGTTCGAACGGGGTCGCGACAATCCTTCACTTAATCTTTCTCAATTGCGGGTGTATCGTATTCGCCTTTTGCGGACCTGCCGGTTCGCCGCGGATTCAATAGGTGGTTGCCTTCATGTCGTTTACCCGTCGCCAAATACTCGGTGGCCTGGCCGGTCTTGTTGTCGTGGGCGTTGGCGCGGGAGGCGCATCGCGGTATTGGTTGGGCAAGCGGGCGGATGCCGAGGCTGGGCACGACTATGAGTTGATTGCTGCGCCTCTGGACGTCGAGTTGGTGGCCGGGCACAAGACCCAGGCCTGGGCCTTTGGACCATCGGCGCCGGGGACCGAGTTGCGGGTGCGCCAGGGCGAGTGGCTGCGGGTGCGCTTCATCAATCACCTGCCGGTGGCGACTACGATCCATTGGCACGGGATCCGTCTGCCGCTGGAAATGGACGGTGTACCGTACGTCTCGCAACTCCCGGTGCTGCCGGGGGAATACTTCGATTACAAGTTCCGTGTGCCGGACGCCGGCAGCTACTGGTATCACCCGCACGTCAACAGCAGCGAAGAGTTGGGGCGTGGCTTGGTAGGGCCGTTGATCATCGAGGAGCGCGAGCCCACCGGGTTCAAGTACGAGCAAACCTTGAGCCTCAAGAGCTGGCATGTGGACGAGCAAGGCCAGTTCGTTGAGTTCAGCATTCCCCGCGAGGCGGCCCGTGGCGGGACGGCCGGGCGACTGGCGACCATCAACGGTGTGCCGGAGGCGGTAATTGACTTGCCGGCCGGGCAGATCACGCGGGTGCGCCTGCTCAACCTCGACAACACCCTGACCTACCGGATCAACATTCCCGGGGTCGAAGCGCAGATCTATGCCCTGGACGGCAATCCCATCGAGCCGCGCCCGCTGGGCAAGGAGTACTGGCTCGGCCCGGGCATGCGCATCTGCCTGGCCATCAAGGCGCCGCCGGCCGGGGAAGAATTGTCGTTGCGCAACGGCCCGGTGCGCCTGGGCACCCTGCGGTCGGTGCCCAACAACGATGCGCCGACCCAATGGCCACCCGCGTTGCCGGCCAATCCGGTGTCCGAGCCGGACCTGGCCAATGCCGAGAAACTCAACTTCAATTTCGAGTGGGTCGGTTCGGTGTCGGTCAATGTCGACAACGGCAAGCCGCCAAGCCTGTGGCAGATCAACGGCAAGGCCTGGGACATCACCGACAAGACCTGCGCCGACCGGCCGATTGCCACGCTGAAAAAGGGCAAGAGCTACATCTTCGAATTGAAGAACATGACTCAATATCAGCATCCAGTCCATTTGCACGGGATGAGCTTCAAGGTGATCGCGTCCAACCGCCACAAGGTCATTCCGTATTTCACCGACACCTACCTGCTGGGCAAGAACGAGCGGGCACAGGTGGCGCTGGTGGCGGATAACCCGGGTGTGTGGATGTTCCACTGCCATGTGATCGACCACATGGAAACCGGCCTGATGGCCGCCATCGAGGTGGCGTGATGCGTCAGATTCGTCCCGCTCGGATCATCGATCGCAGCCGCGACCAGGACTTCATGCGCGAAGCCCTGGCGCTGGCCGCGCAAGGGGCGGCCTTGGGCGAGGTGCCGGTGGGCGCGGTGCTGGTGCAGGACGGCGAGATCATCGGGCGCGGCTTCAACTGCCCGATCAGCGGCCACGACCCCAGCGCCCACGCGGAAATGGTCGCCATCCGCGCCGCCGCCCAGGCCGTGAGCAATTATCGCCTGCCCGGCAGTACCCTCTATGTGACGCTCGAACCGTGCAGCATGTGCGCCGGCCTGATCGTCCATTCCCGCATCGCCCGGGTTGTCTACGGTGCCCTCGAACCCAAGGCCGGTATCGTGCAGAGCCAGGGGCAGTTTTTCAGCCAGGCGTTCCTGAACCATCGGGTGATGTTCGAGGGCGGGGTGTTGGCGGAAGAATGCAGCACGATGCTGAGCGAGTTCTTCAAGGCGCGCAGGGCCAAACCCCAGGACTGAACACCGAATCCCCTTGTGGGAGCGAGCCTGCTCGCGATAGCGGAGTGTCAGTTAACACACCTTTGACTGATTCACCGCTATCGCGAGCAGGCTCGCTCCCACTGGAAATGGGGGGGGTGATCTATTTATTTACGCGCCACAATCACCGCCCGCATTGGCGCCGGCAAGCCTTCGATGGTCTTGCTGGAGTCTTCGGGGTCGAGAAAATCGCTCAGCGACTGATACTTCATCCACTCCGTGCTGCGTTGTTCTTCCACGGTGGTCAGGCTCACGTCCACGCAGCGCACGTCGCTGAAACCAGCGCGGCGCAGCCAGCGCTCCAAGGCTGGCACCGATGGCAGGAACCACACGTTGCGCATCTGTGCGTAGCGATCCTCAGGCACCAGCACCTGATGCTCGTCGCCCTCTATCACCAGGGTTTCCAGTACCAGCTCACCGTTCTTGACCAGGCAGTTCTTGAGGGCCAGCAAGTGCTCGATAGGGGAGCGGCGGTGGTAGAACACGCCCATGGAAAAAACCGTGTCGAAGCCTTCCAGATCCGGCGGCAAGTCTTCGAATGGGAACGGCAGGTGCCAGGCATTGGGCTGCGACAGGTAGCGCTGCACCGCCTGGAATTGGCAGAAGAACAGCCAGTTGGGGTCTACGCCGATCACCGTGTCAGCCCCGGCGCCGAGCATCCGCCACATGTAGTAACCGTTGCCGCAGCCCACATCGAGGATGCGCTTGCCCTTGAGGTCCAGGTGCGGCGCCACCCGGGACCACTTCCAGTCCGAGCGCCATTCGGTGTCCACGTGCACGCCAAACAGATCGAACGGCCCCTTGCGCCACGGCGACAAGCCCATCAGCGCGGCGCGCATTCGGGCGCGGGTTTCGTCGCTGCAATCGGTGTCGAGGGTCAGCCCGTTCAACAGGTCGATTTCGCTCGGCTGCAGCACCGGCAAGGCATCAAGGGCACTCTGCCAGCGCTCCAGGTCGCCATGGCCCTTTTCCATTTTGGTGTCGAGTTGCGCCTGCAGCGTCGCGGCCCAATCGGCCAGGGGCGTGCCGGCCAGGCGGCGGGCGAGGGGGGACAGATCAATCATGGCAGGGCAATCAACGAGGCGAAGTTAAGACACTGGAACCATGGCACGACTTTCGAGAACCCGGCCGCCAGCAGGCGTTCGCGGTGTTCCTCGAGGCTGTCGGGCTTCATGACGTTTTCGATGGCACTGCGTTTCTGGGCAATTTCCAGCTCGCTGTAGCCGTTGGCGCGCTTGAACGCGACGTGCAGGTCAGTGAGCAGCGCATGCTCCTGCGCATCGTTGAAGCGCAGCTTTTCCGACAAGATCAGGGCGCCGCCGGGCAGCAGGGATTGGCGGATGCGGCTCAACAAGGCCGTGCGCTGATCCGGTGCGATGAACTGCAGGGTGAAGTTCAGCGCCACCACCGAGGCCGGCTGGAATTCCAAGGCCAGGATGTCGCCCTCGATCACTTCCACCGGCAGCAGCTCCTGGAACATCGAGTCCTGGCCGTTAAGGTATTCGCGGCAGCGCTCGACCATGGCCGCAGAGTTATCCACAGCGATCACCCGGCAACCGTCGGTGCGTACGTGGCGGCGCAGCGCCTGGGTCACCGCGCCCAGGGAGGAGCCCAGGTCATAGAGCACGCTGCCCGGCTGGGCGAATTGCGCGGCAAGCACACCGAGGTTTTCGACAATGGTCGGGTAACCCGGCACCGAGCGCTTGATCATGTCCGGAAATACCCGCACGACGTCCTCGTTGAAGGCGAAGTCCGGCACTTGGGCCAAGGGTTGGGCGAATAGGCGATCAGGGTCGTTGCTCACGGCGGTTCCAGCGGCAGGGTGAAAAGGCGGGCATTTTAGCCAATTAATGCGTCGAGCGTGATCTTTGATCGATGCCTGGCCGTGGGCGGTGCGGGGCGTTTTCATCGGAGGCGCGAAGACCGTCCGATCAAGGTGCGCAATATGTGCAACTTCCTGGCACATTTTGTTTGGTCGCGTTTTAAATTCGTTTCTTGCTGAATAACTTTACGTTGATATAAAAAGCTCCACTTCGTAAGACGGGTGCGGTGTTAGAAGTCTCATTGTTGTTATGAGGTTGCCGCCTGTAAAATTTTCAGGGAGAAACGAAATGTTCATGCCAGGGGTCAAGACGGCCAAGCGACTACAGCGGTTTATAATCATGACACTCGCGTCGGTTAGTTTTGCAGCTACTGCCGATAATACGGACTCGTTATATACCAATGAAAGATTGACGCTTGGTATTAATATGGGGGTGCTCAGTGGTCAGGCCAAAGAGCGGGTCTACTTTCCCGAGGAGGGAGGAAGAAAAGCCAGCCAACTGAATTGGGAGTACAGCAATGCCGCTGTCATCAAAGGCTCCCTGGATTGGGACGTGCTGCCATGGGTGTCGGTCGGGGCCTCAGGCTGGACGACAATCACCAGCAAGGACGGCCACATGGAGGACTATGACTGGATGGATGCTCGACAGAGCAAATGGTCGGATCGAAGCGTCCATCCCGATACCACCCTGCAATACGCCAACGAGTTCGATCTTCATCTAACGGGTTGGCTGATCAACCAACCCGCTTATCGTTTCGGTTTGATGGCGGGTTATCAGGAAAGCCGCTTCAGCTTCAGGGCCAGAGGCGGATCATATGACTACAACAACGGTGCAGATATCGGTGAAATTCCGGCCGGTGTCACGGTGATTGACTACAAACAACGATTCAAAACCCCCTATGTTGGCTTGGTAGGAAGTTATCGTTATCAGCGTTTCGATATGGAGGGCGCGCTCAAGTACAGCCGCTGGGTGTCAGCCACAGACTTCGATGAGCACTATCTGGCCGATAAAAATTTTGTCGGTAAAACAAAACGTCAGCATTATTATGCGCTGGTGGGAAACCTGGGCTATTTCGTGACGGACAATACAAAACTTTTCGTGGAGGGCGCCTGGAGTCGCATGCGAAATAAAAAAGGCAGCGTCGACCTCTCCAGTCGCTCCGATGACTACCGCGAAACCTTCGCCGACTCCGCGGGTATTGAAAACTCGAATGTGATGATGACCCTTGGGCTGAAACACTTGTTCTGAAGTGCGAGGATCAGCCGGCCCGTTATCAATTCACCGCAATGGCACAGTCGAAGGTTTCCACGGGGGGCACTTCGGGAGCCCAGGGCTGCTGATAAGTCAGGCGCAACCGGCCGGTACCGGCGGCGAATGCCTGGAAGCGCCAGGTCGACACGCCAGCGGCACCGACGATGCCGGCGTCTTCCGGGTTGCGGTAGACCTCAGGGCCCAGCGCTTTCAACACACCGCCCGCTGAGTCCTGGATGGCCCAGCGATACCCGGTGGTCGGGTTGCTGGGCAAGCTGAGGATCATGTTCTGCCCGTTGTTGAGCCGCACCGGGCACTCGCTGAGTTTCTCCACGGTCACGTTGTTTTTCGGTTGCGTGGCGCAAGCGCTCAGCAGGGCAAGGCTGACGGGGACGAGCAGGCGGGTAAGGGACATGGGGGCTCCGGCATTCACGACGAATGGTGAGCATAACCGAAGATGCTACAGGGTGTGTCAGCTAGGAATGTGTTGTGGCTGATGCCGTTTCGCGAGCAGGCTCGCTCCCACAGAGTATTGTGAGCAACACAATTTTCAATGTGGGAGCGAGCCTGCTCGCGATGAGGCCCGCGCGGTCGCTACATCATCTTCAGAACAACACCTTCGCCACATCCGCAAAGCGCTTGGCGAAGTGCACCGTGACGCCTTCCTTCAGGTAGTCCGGCAGCTCTTCGAAGTTACCCCGGTTGGCTTCCGGCAGGATCAGTTCGAGAATCTTCTGCCGGCGCGCCGCGATGACCTTTTCGCGGACCCCGCCAATGGGCAACACGTGCCCGGTGAGGGTCAGCTCGCCGGTCATGGCGACGCCTTTCTTCGGTGGCTGGTTGCGGGCCAGGGACAGCAGCGCGCTGGCCATGGTCACCCCGGCGCTCGGGCCGTCCTTGGGCGTGGCGCCTTCGGGCACATGCAGATGGACGAAGGCTTCGTCGAAGAACTTCGGGTCGCCGCCGAACTGCTTCAAATGCGAGCTGACATAGCTGTGGGCGATTTCCGCCGATTCCTTCATCACGTCGCCCAGTTGTCCGGTGAGTTTGAAGCCGCGATTGTGGGTGTGGATGCGCGTTGCTTCGATCGGCAGGGTGGCACCGCCCATGCTGGTCCAGGCCAGGCCGGTAATCACGCCGATGCCAGACAGCACCTGCTCGTTGCGGAACACCGGTTTGCCCAGGGACGCTTCAAGGTCCTTCGGCCCGAGCTTGATCACCGCCTTTGGCTCGTCGATCAGCTTCATCACCGCCTTGCGCACCAGTTTGCCCAGCTGCTTCTCCAGCTGCCGAACCCCGGCTTCGCGGGCGTAGCCGTCGATCAACGTCTTCAAGGCCCCGTCGCTGATGCTCAGGCTGCCCTTGGACACCCCAGCCTTGGCCAGTTGCTTGGGCCACAGGTGGCGCTTGGCGATGGCGACCTTTTCTTCGGTGATGTAGCCCGACAAGCGAATCACTTCCATCCGGTCCAGCAGCGGGCCGGGGATCGAGTCCAGGGTGTTGGCGGTGCACACGAAGAGCACCTTGGACAGGTCCAGGCGCATGTCCAGGTAGTGATCGAGAAACTCGACGTTCTGCTCCGGGTCGAGGGTTTCCAGCAAGGCCGAGGCTGGATCGCCCTGGTAGCTCTGGCCCATCTTGTCGATCTCGTCGAGCATGATCACCGGGTTCATCACTTCGACGTCTTTGAGCGCCTGTACCAGTTTGCCCGGCTGGGCGCCGATGTAGGTACGCCGATGGCCCTTGATCTCGGCCTCGTCGCGCATGCCGCCGACGCTGAAACGGTAGAACGGCCGGCCGAGGGACTCGGCAATGGACTTGCCGACGCTGGTCTTGCCCACGCCCGGCGGGCCCACGAGCAGCACGATGGAGCCGCTGATCTCGCCTTTGTAGGCACCGACGGCGAGGAATTCGAGGATACGGTCCTTGATGTCGTCCAGGCCGGCGTGGTGCTGGTCGAGCACCTTGCGCGCGTGCTTGAGATCGAGCTTGTCCTGGCCGTATACGCCCCACGGCACCGAGGTCGCCCAATCGAGGTAGTTGCGGGTGACGGCGTATTCCGGCGAACCGGTTTCCAGGATGGAAAGCTTGTTCATTTCCTCTTCGATACGCTTCTGGGCCTGGGCCGGCAGCGCCTTGCCCTCCAGTCGCTGCTCGAACTGTTCGAGGTCGGCGCTACGATCGTCCTTGGTCAGCCCCAATTCCTGCTGAATGACCTTGAGCTGTTCCTTGAGGAAGAACTGGCGCTGATGTTCGCCGATCTTGCTGTTGACCTCGGCGGAAATCTCTTTCTGCAACCGCGCCACTTCGACTTCCTTGCGCAGCATCGGCAGCACTTTTTCCATGCGCTTGAGCATGGGCACGCAATCGAGCACTTCCTGCAGTTCGTTGCCGGTGGCGGAGGTGAGTGCGGCGGCGAAGTCCGTCAGCGGCGACGGATCGTTGGGGCTGAAGCGGTTGAGGTAGTTCTTCAGCTCTTCGCTGTACAGCGGGTTCAGCGGCAGCAGTTCCTTGATCGCATTGATCAGCGCCATGCCATAGGCCTTGACCTCGTCGGTCGGCTCGCTGGGCTGATGCGGGTATTCGACTTCCACCAGGTACGGTGGACGATGGTGCTTGAGCCAGGTGCGGATGCGCACGCGGGTCAGGCCCTGGGCAACGAATTGCAATTTGCCCGCCTCGCGACTGGCGTGATGCACCTTGACCAGCGTGCCGTACAGCGGCAGCGCCGACGTATCGAAATGGCGTGGGTCTTCCTGGGGAGTATCCATGAAGAACAGCGCCAGGGAATGATGTTCGGACTTGGCCACCAGTTCCAGGGTTTCGGCCCAGGGTTCTTCATTGACGATGACCGGCAGCACCTGAGCCGGGAAGAATGGACGATTATGGATGGGGATGATGTAGACCTTGTCCGGCAGGTTCTGGCCGGGCAGCGCCAGGCCGGTGCCGGAAACGGTGTGTTCGATGTGTTCGGAGTCAGCGTATTCGTTCGTGGCTTCAGTAGAGTGCTGGTCGCTCATGGGGCACCTGCGCAATGGAGTATGGAGCTTAGATGGGGCAGGTGGGGGGTGGTTTCAATGGTGGGCGATTGTTAGCGGCTATTTCATGGTGTGTTGTTCAGCGTTGTGACAGGTCTGCGGCAAGGGATTGCCGTGGCGATGGAGCTTCTGTGGCGAGGGAGCAAGCTCCCTCGTCATAGTGGGTAGAGGCTGCCGGGTTTCACTCGACCCGGTTCAAATCGTTATGCCGGGTTTCTTTCAGGCACAGCACCGCGATCACGCTGAGTACGGCAGCGGCTGATACATAGCCACCGACATAGCTCAAGCCGCCCATCGCCACCAGTTTCTGGGCAAAGAACGGGGCGGCCGAGGCGCCAACGATGCCGCCCAGGTTGTAGGCGGCCGACGCGCCGGTGTAACGCACGTGTGTCGGAAACAGCTCCGGTAGCAAGGCACCCATGGGGGCGAAGGTCACGCCCATCAGGAACAGCTCGATGCACAGGAACAGCGCCACGCCCGCAGTCGAACCCTGGGTCAGCAGGGGCTCCATGAGAAAACCCGAGGCTATGGCCAGCACACCACCGGTGACCAGCACGGGCTTGCGCCCGAAGCGGTCGCTGGCCCAGGCCGACAAGGGCGTGGCGGCGGCCATGAACAGCACGGCAAAACACAGCAGGGCGAGGAACGTCTCGCGGCTGTAGCCAAGGGTGGCGACGCCGTAGCTCAGGGAGAACACCGTGGAAATATAGAACAGCGCATAACACACCACCATCGCCACCGCGCCCAGCAAGGTCGGCCCCCAATACTGGCTGAACAGCTCGACCAGCGGCACTTTCACCCGTTCCTGACGGGCGACGGCATTGGCGAAGACCGGGGTTTCATGGAGTTTGAGTCGCACATAGAGGCCGACGATCACCAGTACGGCACTGAGTAGGAACGGAATCCGCCAGCCCCAGGAGCGGAACTGCTCGTCGTCCAGGCTCATCGCCAGGGTCAGGAACAGCCCATTGGCTGCCAGGAAGCCAATGGAAGGGCCCAGTTGAGGGAACATGCCGAACCAGGCACGCTTGCCCTTGGGGGCGTTTTCGGTGGCGAGCAGCGCGGCGCCGCCCCATTCACCACCCAGGCCCAGCCCCTGGCCGAAACGCAGCAGGCACAGCAGGAACGGTGCCCAGGCGCCAATGCTGGCATACCCGGGCAGCACGCCGATGAGTGTGGTGCACACGCCCATCAGCAGCAGTGACGCCACCAGCGTGGACTTGCGCCCGATCCGGTCGCCAAAGTGGCCGAACAGCGCCGAGCCCAGTGGACGGGCGAGGAAAGCGATGCCGAATGTCAGGAAGGACGACAGCATCTGTGCCGTGCCTGACGTCTGTGGGAAGAACACCGGCCCGATCACCAGGGCAGCAGCCGTGGCATAGACGTAGAAATCATAGAACTCGATGGCCGTGCCGATGAAGCTCGCGGTCGCCACGCGGGTGGTGGAGTTCGTCGGCTGGGCAGACACGGCGTCGTTGCAGGTGGTGGTAGTCATGCAGTTATCCCTGACAGTCATGTGCTCCGTTGGAGCGAATTATTATGGTTGAACGGCTAGGGGTGGTGCTGGTGGTGAACTTTGTGGCGAGGGGATAAATCCCCTCGCCACAGGGAGAATTCAAGCAGCCGTTGGCGCCGAACTGTTATGCCATGCCAGCACCTGGCTGACGCGGTTGTCCACGGTCTCGATGATTTCCAGGCGATAGCGACCGATTTTCAGGCAGACCGGGCTTTCGGGAATGGTTTCCAGCGCTTCGGTCACCAACCCGTTGAGGGTCTTGGGTCCATCGCAAGGCAGGTGCCAGCCGAGGGTCTTGTTCAATTCGCGAATCGACGCCGCGCCATCGATCATCAGGCGCCCGTCCGGCTGCGGATGGACGTGAGGGTTGTCGAGGCTGTGCTCGCTTTCGAACTCACCGACGATTTCTTCGAGGATGTCTTCCAGGGTGACGATACCCAGCACTTCGCCATATTCGTCCACCACCATACCGAGGCGCCGTTGCTGCTTGTGGAAGTTCAGCAGTTGCAGCTGCAGCGGTGTGCTTTCGGGCACGAAGTAAGGTTCGTGGCAAGCGGCTAGCAGCGCCTCCTGGGTCAGGCTCGCGTCCGCCAGCAGATGGCGGATCTGGCGGGTGTTGAGCACGGCTTCGACCTGGTTGATGTCGCTGTGGAACACTGGCAGGCGGGTGCGCCGATTCAGGAGCAACTGCTCGATGATCTCGCCAATGGGATCGTCGAGGTTGATGCCGTCGACTTCGCTGCGGGGGACCAGGATGTCGTTGACGGTGATGTTGTCGAGGGCGTGGATGCCGGAAACCGGATGCGGCCGGCCGATGCTCTGCTCATGTTCATGCTCGACGCGCGCCGGTGTGGGCATTTCCTCGTCGCTTTGCTGGACGGCGCTGGTCTTGCGGGCAAAGGGTCGCAGCAGCCACTCACTCAGGTTGTTCAATAGCCAGGCCAGGGGGTAAATCAGTTTCAATGGTACGCCAAGGAGGGTGTTGCCCAGCGCCAGTATCGCGTCCGGGTGGCGGGTGGCCAGGGTGCGTGGCAGGTAGTCGGCGAACACCAACAGTGCCGCACTGATGGCGAGCCAGGCGATCCAGGGGCCGTTTTCCAGCCAGGTAAAGATCGCTAGCAAGGTGCCGATCACCAGCGCCAGGGCGCGACACAGGGTATTGCACAGAATCAGGCTGGTCAGGGGGAAGTCCAGCTTCGCCAGCGGCTTGTCGCCGGCGCGCGAAGCCTTGCGCTGGGCCAACAGATGGTGCCGGGCGGCTTCGATGGCGGTAAACAGGGCCGCCCAGAGAATCAGCACGACCAGTACAGCGAGCAGTGGCCCCGCGGGCAACCTATCCATCAGCGCCGTCCGTCAGATATGCAGGATGTATTCACGGACCAGTTTGCTACCGAAGTACGCCAACATCAGCAGGCAGAAACCGGCCAGGGTCCAGCGAATGGCTTTATGGCCGCGCCAGCCGAGACGGTTGCGGCCCCACAGCAGCACACTGAACACCACCCACGCCAGGCAGGCCAGCAGGGTCTTGTGCACCAGGTGCTGGGCGAACAGGTTCTCGACGAACAGCCAGCCGGAGATCAGCGACATCGACAACAGGGCCCAGCCGGCCCAGAGGAAGCCGAACAGCAGGCTCTCCATGGTTTGCAGCGGCGGGAAGTTGCGGATCAGTCCGGACGGGTGCTTGTTCTTGAGCTGGTGGTCCTGGACCAGCAGCAGCAAGGCCTGGAACACGGCGATGGTGAACAGGCCATAAGCGAGGATCGACAGCAGGATGTGGGCGAGAATGCCCGGTTCTTCGTCGATGACCTGCACCGTGCCCGACGGCGCGAACTGCGCCAGCAGCACCGTGGCCAGCCCCAATGGGAAGAGCAGCACCAGCAGGTTTTCCACCGGGATGCGCGAACAGGCCAGCAGTGTCAGGGCGATCACCGCGACGGCGATCAGGCTGGCGGCGTTGAAGAAGTCCAGGCCCAGGCCGATCGGCGTCATCAGGTGGGTATAAAGGCTGGCCGCGTGGCCGAGCACCGCCAGCACGCCGAGCGTGACCAGCAGGCGTTTGTTCGCCTTGGCACCGGTGGCCAGGCGGGTGCCGTGATAGAGGGTCGCCGCGGCGTATAGGCAGGCGGCGACGAGGGAGGCAAGCAAGCTGGGTGACAAGGGGAGCATAAATCCTGTTAGGCAAGCCCGAAAGGCGCTGAGTTTGGCATAGAACCCATCCTGCACGAAAGGCCGCCGCGAGGTGTACGTGGCACGCTTCTTCGCTATAATCCGCGACCTGCCCACGCCGCAGGCTCGCCGAGCACATTTTTCACGGTCTGGGCCGCCATTATCCCGGCCTCGTACGGGCCTGAAAGGATCGCGCATGTTTGAAAACCTAACCGACCGTCTCTCGCAGACGCTGCGCCATGTCACCGGCAAGGCTAAGCTGACCGAGGACAACATCAAAGACACCCTGCGCGAAGTGCGCATGGCGTTGCTCGAAGCCGACGTTGCCCTGCCGGTGGTCAAGGACTTCGTCAATTCGGTCAAGGAACGCGCCGTCGGCACCGAAGTGTCGCGCAGCCTGACGCCGGGCCAGGCGTTCGTGAAGATCGTCCAGGCCGAGCTCGAAAGCCTGATGGGCGCCGCCAACGAAGACCTGAACCTCGCCGCCGTACCGCCAGCGGTGGTGCTGATGGCCGGTCTGCAGGGCGCGGGCAAGACCACCACCGCCGGCAAGCTGGCGCGCCTGCTCAAGGAGCGCAAGAAGAAGTCGGTGATGGTGGTGTCCGCGGACGTCTACCGTCCGGCGGCGATCAAGCAGCTGGAAACCCTGGCCAACGACATCGGCGTGACGTTTTTCCCGTCCGACCTGAGCCAGAAGCCGGTGGACATCGCCCAGGCGGCCATCAAGGAAGCGAAGCTCAAGTTCATCGACGTGGTCATCGTCGACACCGCCGGTCGCCTGCACATCGATGAAGAAATGATGGGCGAGATCAAGGCGCTGCATGCCGCGGTCAACCCGGTGGAAACCCTGTTCGTGGTCGATGCCATGACCGGCCAGGACGCGGCCAACACCGCCAAGGCCTTCGGTGATGCGCTGCCGCTGACCGGCGTGATCCTGACCAAGGTCGACGGCGATGCCCGTGGCGGTGCCGCGCTGTCGGTACGGGCCATCACTGGCAAGCCGATCAAGTTCATCGGTATGGGCGAGAAGAGCGAAGCGCTCGAACCGTTCCACCCTGAGCGCATCGCCTCGCGCATCCTGGGCATGGGCGACGTGCTCAGCCTGATCGAGCAGGCCGAGCAGACCCTCGACAAGGAAAAAGCCGACAAGCTTGCGAAGAAATTAAAGAAGGGCAAGGGCTTCGACCTCGAAGACTTCCGCGACCAGCTGCAACAAATGAAGAACATGGGCGGCCTCGGCGGGCTCATGGACAAACTGCCGAACATCGGCGGCGTGAACCTGGCGCAGATGGGCAACGCCCAGGGCGCGGCTGAAAAGCAGTTCAAGCAGATGGAAGCCATCATCAACTCCATGACCCCGGCCGAGCGCCGCGACCCTGACCTGATCAGCGGTTCGCGCAAGCGCCGTATCGCCATGGGTTCCGGCACCCAGGTGCAGGACATCGGTCGCTTGATCAAGCAGCACAAGCAGATGCAGAAGATGATGAAGAAGTTCTCCACCAAGGGCGGGATGGCCAAAATGATGCGCGGCATGGGCGGCATGCTGCCCGGCGGCGGCATGCCCAAGATGTAGGAATCCACGCACCGGCAGTCATGCCGGTGCAACTCACGGGGACGTGGGATCTCCAGCCAACCCGTCATTCGCGGGCGCTGATCGTCGCAGATCTGAATGGCAGCCCGGCACCCGCCGGAAAAAGTCATTTGCAAAAGTCTGGATATTCCTTAGAATATGCGGCCTTTCGGGCACCCATGCCCGCTGTGCATTTAGATTTGCAGCACCGACTACAGGAACGATGTTCACATGCTAACAATCCGTCTTGCCCTTGGCGGCTCCAAAAAGCGCCCGTTTTACCACCTGACCGTAACCGACAGCCGCAACCCGCGCGACGGTTCCCACAAAGAGCAGGTTGGTTTCTTCAACCCTATCGCCCGTGGTCAGGAAGTTCGTCTGTCCGTGAACCAAGAGCGCGTTGCCTACTGGCTGAGCGTTGGTGCACAACCTTCTGAGCGCGTTGCTCAGTTGTTGAAGGAATCGGCTAAGGCTGCGGCCTGAGCAATATGAACGCGACGCCAAAAGATGCTGATGATCTGATCGTTGTCGGCAAAATCTATTCTGTACATGGCGTTCGCGGCGAAGTGAAGGTGTATTCCTTTACTGATCCGATCAAGAACCTGTTGGACTACAAAGCCTGGACGCTCAAGCGCGAAGGCAGCGTGAAACAGGTTGAGCTGGTCAGCGGACGCGGGAACGACAAGTTCCTGGTCGCAAAGCTCAAGGGTCTCGATGATCGTGAAGAAGCGCGTCTTCTGGCCGGTTATGAGATCTGCGTGCCGCGCAGCCTGTTCCCTGAACTGACCGACGGCGAGTACTACTGGTACCAGCTGGTAGGGCTGAAGGTCATCGACCATCTCGGGCAATTGCTCGGGAAAATCGATCACCTGCTCGAGACCGGTTCGAACGATGTCATGGTGGTAAAGCCTTGCGTCGGCAGTCTGGATGATCGCGAACGCCTGTTGCCCTATACCGGGCAGTGCGTGTTGGCCGTTGACCTGGAGGCAGGCGAGATGAAGGTGGAATGGGATGCGGATTTCTGAACGTGGCCAACTTGCGCGTTGAAGTCATCACATTGTTTCCCGAGATGTTTTCCGCCATCAGCGAGTACGGCATAACCAGCCGCGCGGTGAAACAGGAGCTATTGCAGCTGACCTGTTGGAATCCGCGGGACTACACCACGGATCGGCATCACACTGTGGACGATCGCCCGTTTGGCGGTGGTCCGGGCATGGTGATGAAGATCAAGCCCCTGGAAGATGCACTGGTTCAGGCCAGGGCGGCAGCCGGGGAAGGTGCGAAGGTGATCTACCTGTCGCCCCAAGGCCGCCAACTGACTCAGTCGGCGGTACGCGAACTGGCGAATTCGGATGCATTGATCCTGATTGCCGGTCGTTATGAAGGCATTGACGAGCGTTTCATTGAAGCTCATGTCGATGAAGAGTGGTCGGTTGGCGACTATGTACTGTCTGGCGGCGAGCTGCCGGCGATGGTCCTGATCGATGCGGTTACACGACTGCTGCCTGGAGCTTTAGGGCATGCAGATTCCGCTGAGGAAGATTCCTTTACGGATGGTCTGCTGGATTGCCCGCACTACACCCGACCGGAGGTGTATGCGGATCAGCGTGTTCCCGACGTGTTGCTAAGTGGCAACCACGCGCACATCCGGCGTTGGCGTTTACAGCAGTCCCTTGGTCGGACCTGGGAACGACGCGCCGATCTTCTGGAAAGCCGCTCGCTTTCTGGAGAAGAGAAGAAGCTGCTCGAGGAATACATCCGCGAGCGGGACGATAGTTAACAACGTATCGATGGTAAGTCCGAGACTTGCCTTAGGAGCACAGCATGACTAACAAAATCATCCTTGCACTCGAAGCAGAGCAGATGACCAAAGAAATCCCTACCTTTGCCCCGGGTGACACCATTGTCGTCCAGGTGAAAGTGAAGGAAGGTGATCGTTCCCGTCTGCAAGCGTTCGAAGGCGTCGTTATCGCCAAGCGTAACCGTGGCGTGAACAGTGCTTTCACCGTTCGTAAAATCTCCAACGGTGTTGGCGTAGAGCGTACTTTCCAGACCTACAGCCCGCAAATCGACAGCATGGCTGTGAAGCGTCGCGGTGACGTACGTAAAGCCAAGCTGTACTACCTGCGTGACCTGTCCGGTAAAGCAGCTCGCATCAAGGAAAAACTGGCCTGAGTCCAGCTTCCGATGCAAAAAAAGCAGCCTGAGGGCTGCTTTTTTGTTGCCTGCGATTTGCTCTTTGAGCACCCTGCGTACTTTCTTTATCGTATGGATGCAGCGTGCTTGCGCATCCGCCAAGAGTGTTTATGCCAGCCATCGATCATCCGCTGATAGACCAGTTTCTCGACGCCCTGTGGCTGGAGAAAGGGCTTTCCGACAATACCCGTGACGCCTACCGCAGCGACCTGGCGCTGTTCAACGGCTGGTTGCAGGAGAAGAACCTGGAATTGGCCGATGCCGGCCGGGAGCTGATCCTCGATCACCTGGCATGGCGCCTGGAGCAGAACTACAAACCGCGCTCAACTGCGCGTTTTCTCTCCGGTGTGCGTGGGTTCTATCGTTACTTGCTGCGAGAAAAGCTGATCGCGGTGGATCCGACCTTGCGGGTGGAGATGCCTCAGTTAGGGCGTCCGCTGCCCAAATCCCTCTCTGAAGCCGATGTGGAGGCGCTGCTGGCGGCGCCGGACCTCAGCGAAGCCATCGGCCAGCGCGACCGGGCCATGCTGGAGGTCTTGTACGCCTGCGGCCTGCGTGTCACCGAGTTGATCAGCCTGACGCTGGAGCAGGTCAACCTGCGCCAGGGGGTCTTGCGGGTGATGGGTAAAGGCAGCAAGGAGCGCCTCGTACCAATGGGCGAGGAGGCGATCGTCTGGGTCGAGCGCTACCTGCGGGACGCTCGTCATGAGCTGCTTGGCGGTCGCCCTAGTGACGTATTGTTCCCGAGTCGTAACGGCGATCAGATGACTCGCCAGACGTTCTGGCACCGCATCAAGCACCAGGCCAAGGTCGCCGGGATCGGTAAATCCCTCTCGCCCCACACCTTGCGCCATGCCTTTGCCACGCACCTGCTCAACCACGGCGCCGACCTGCGGGTGGTGCAGATGCTGCTGGGCCACAGCGACCTGTCCACCACCCAGATCTACACCCATGTCGCCCGGGCGCGGTTGCAGGATCTGCATGCCAGGCATCATCCGCGCGGCTGAACGAAGAATCCTGTGTACAAGCAGGACTGAGGTTTTGAGTCAAGGCTAAACCTTGTGGGAGCGGGCTTGCTCGCGAAAGCGGTGCATCAGTGGAGTCAATGGCGACTGACACGCCGCATTCGCGAGCAAGCCCGCTCCCACAAAAAATGCATCCTCAATGCCTTGCATCAACGGCATTCGGCCCCGCCGGCCTTATGTGGTAGGCTTGGCCGGTTTGCACAGTGGGCGGCCGGAACCGGATCTGCGGGTTGGCGTTCTCCGTCCCATTTGTTCGCCTCAGGAGTTCCCATGCGTTTGATCCAGATGTTCACCGCCGCTGCCATTGCGTTGGCCAGCACCTTTGCCATCGCCGACGACGCGGCGGACAAGGCTATTCGCAAGAGCCTGGAAAACCTTCAGCTCGAAGTACCGATCGAAGCCATCTCCGCCAGCCCGATGGCCGGCCTGTATGAAGTCAAGCTCAAGGGCAGCCGCGTGCTCTACGCCAGCGCCGACGGTCAGTACATCGTCCAGGGCAACCTGTTCGAGCTCAAGGACGGCAAGCCCGTCAACCTCACCGAATTGACCGAGCGCCAGGGCGTTTCCAAGCTGATCAACGGCATTCCGGTTGCTGAAACCGTGGTCTATCCGGCGGTGGGTGAAACCAAATCCCACATCACGGTGTTCACCGACACCACGTGCCCGTATTGCCACAAGCTGCACGCCGAAGTGCCGGAGCTGAACAAGCGCGGCATCGAAGTGCGCTACGTCGCGTTCCCGCGTCAGGGCCTGGGCTCGCCGGGCGATGAGCAGTTGCAGGCCGTATGGTGCTCCAAGGACAAGAAAGCGGCCATGGACAAGATGGTCGATGGCAAGGAAATCAAGTCCGCCAAGTGCGATAACCCGGTTTCCAAGCAGTTTGCTCTGGGGCAGTCAATAGGCGTGAACGGTACGCCGGCAATTGTTTTGGCTGATGGTCAGGTAATTCCGGGCTACCAGCCGGCGCCGCAAGTCGCCAAACTGGCCCTTGGCGCGAAATAATCATGGGCAATGTGCTGATGAAGAGCATGGCTCGGCGAAAACCTTCGCCGGGCCGTTAAACGCAGAGCCGCGTTGCTGCGCGGCTGTATTTCACGGCCGACCTTGTGTCGGCCGTTTCATGGGGAGTCAAGAGTGAATCCGGTCAAAGTAGGCATCTGTGGGTTAGGTACCGTCGGTGGCGGCACCTTCAACGTACTTCAGCGTAACGCCGAGGAGATTGCCCGCCGTGCCGGGCGTGGAATCCAAGTGGCACAAATTGCCATGCGTACGCCAAAGCCTCAGTTCCAGACGACCGGTATTTCGATTACCAACGATGTATTCGCCGTGGCAGCCAACCCTGAAGTCGATATCGTCATCGAGTTGATGGGCGGCTACACCGTGGCTCGTGATCTGGTGCTCAAGGCCATCGAGAACGGCAAGCACGTGGTCACTGCCAACAAGGCGCTGATCGCCGTGCACGGTAACGAAATTTTCGCCAAGGCCCGTGAAAAAGGCGTGATCGTGGCGTTCGAAGCCGCCGTGGCCGGCGGCATCCCGGTGATCAAAGCCATCCGCGAAGGTCTGTCGGCCAACCGCATCAATTGGGTGGCCGGTATCATCAACGGCACCGGTAACTTCATTCTCACCGAAATGCGCGAGAAGGGCCGGACCTTCGAGGACGTGCTCACCGAAGCCCAAGCCCTGGGTTACGCCGAGGCCGATCCGACGTTCGACGTGGAAGGCATCGATGCGGCACACAAGTTGACGATCCTGGCGTCCATCGCCTTTGGCATCCCGCTGCAGTTCGACAAGGCCTACACCGAAGGCATCACCCAGCTGACTACCGCTGACGTGAACTATGCCGAAGCCTTGGGCTATCGCATCAAGCACCTGGGGGTTGCCCGCAGCACCGCCAGTGGCATCGAGCTGCGCGTGCATCCGACGCTGATCCCGGCCGACCGCCTGATCGCCAACGTCAACGGTGTGATGAACGCCGTGATGGTCAACGGTGACGCCTCTGGCTCGACTCTGTTCTACGGCGCTGGCGCCGGCATGGAACCGACCGCCTCGTCGGTCGTGGCCGACCTGGTGGACGTGGTGCGTGCCATGACGTCCGATCCGGAAAACCGTGTGCCGCACCTGGCGTTCCAACCGGACTCGCTGTCGGCTCATCCGATTCTTCCGATCGAAGCGTGCGAAAGTGCCTACTACTTGCGCATTCAGGCCAAGGACCATCCGGGCGTACTGGCACAGGTGGCGAGCATCCTGTCGGAGCGCGGCATCAACATCGAGTCGATCATGCAGAAGGAAGTCGAGGAGCACGATGGCCTGGTGCCGATGATTCTGCTGACCCACCGTGTGGTCGAGCAGCGTATCAACGATGCGATCGCCGCGCTGGAGGCCCTGCAGGACGTCGTTGGCCCTGTAGTCCGTATCCGCGTAGAACATCTGAATTAATCAAAGCTGCAAGCTTCGAGCCTCAAGCTGCAAGTAAAAGCCGATCCGCTTTCAATTTGTAGCTTGCGGCTTGAAGCTCGAAGCTCAAACCAAAGGTTTGCCCTTATGCGCTATATCAGCACCCGCGGCCAGGCACCGGCCCTGAATTTCGAAGATGTCCTGCTGGCTGGGCTGGCCACGGATGGCGGCCTCTATGTGCCGGAGAACCTGCCGCGTTTCACCCAAGAGGAAATTGCCTCCTGGGCCGGCCTTCCGTATCACGAGCTGGCCTTCCGGGTCATGCGTCCGTTCGTCACCGGCAGCATCCCGGACGCCGACTTCAAGAAGATCCTGGAAGAGACCTATGGCGTCTTTTCCCACAACGCCATCGCTCCGCTGCGTCAGCTCAACGGTAATGAATGGGTGATGGAGCTGTTCCACGGCCCGACCCTGGCATTCAAGGACTTCGCCCTGCAATTGCTCGGTCGTCTGCTGGACTACGTGCTGCACAAGCGTGGCGAGCGCGTGGTCATTGTCGGCGCAACCTCCGGAGACACCGGTTCGGCCGCCATCGAAGGTTGCAAGCACTGCGAGAACGTCGACATCTTCATCCTGCATCCGCACAACCGCGTCTCGGAAGTGCAACGCCGGCAGATGACGACGATCTTCGGCGATAACATCCACAACATCGCCATCGAAGGCAACTTCGATGACTGCCAGGAAATGGTCAAAGCCAGTTTCGCCGACCAGGGCTTCCTCAAGGGCACACGGCTGGTGGCAGTGAACTCGATCAACTGGGCGCGGATCATGGCCCAGATCGTCTATTACTTCCATGCGGCCCTGCAGCTGGGCGGTCCGGCCCGTTCGGTGTCGTTCTCGGTGCCTACCGGCAACTTTGGCGACATCTTCGCCGGCTACCTGGCGCGCAACATGGGGCTGCCGATCAATCAACTGGTCGTCGCCACCAACCGCAACGATATCCTGCACCGCTTCATGAGCGGCAACCAGTACGTCAAAGAAACCCTGCACGCCACGCTGTCGCCCTCCATGGACATCATGGTGTCGTCGAACTTCGAGCGCCTGTTGTTCGACCTGCACGGTCGCAACGGTGCGGCGATTGCCGGCCTGATGGACAGTTTCCGCCAGGGTGGCGGTTTCAGCGTCGAGGCCGAGCGCTGGACCGAAGCCCGCAAGCTGTTCGACTCCCTGGCGGTGGACGACGCACAGACTTGCGAAACCATTGCCGAGGTGTTCGGGCAGAGCGGCGAGCTGCTTGATCCGCACACGGCCATCGGCGTGCGGGCTGCCCGTGAGTGCCGCCGCAGTCTGGATATCCCAATGGTGATCCTGGGGACCGCTCACCCGGTCAAGTTTCCGGAAGCGGTGGAGAAAGCGGGTGTAGGAAAAGCGCTTGAACTACCTGCACATCTTTCGGATTTGTTTGAGCGAGAAGAGCGCTGCACAGTGCTGCCTAATGACCTGAAAGCCGTGCAGGCCTTTGTCAGTCAGCATGGCAACCGTGGCAAGCCTCTCTGACCGCTGAAACCTGTCACATTTTGAAGCCCGTCTCCTGACGGGCTTTCTTGTTTCTGCATGCCAAACTGATCGGGTTTTCGCCCCTGGGAGGGACGGGCGAGTCATCTCGAAGGAAATGCAGATGTTGTTTTTTATCAAATGCAAACCAGCGCTGAGCTGGATGACAGGGCTGGCCTTGATGTGCTGGATGCAATGGAGCGTGGCGGCACAATTGGCAGCCTTTGAAGCGCCGCCGTTTCAGTCCGGCGAGCGGCTGGTGCTGGATGCGCAGGAATTGCAGTGGATCCAGGAACACCCCAGGGTCGTCGTGGCCTCGATGCAGTTTCCGGTGTACCTGTTCAAGAATGAACGTGGGCAATGGAACGGCCTGAACAACGACATCCTCCTGCGTATTGCGCGCATGACGGGCCTCGAGTTCGTGCACCGGGAGTCGTTCTCCCCCGACCAGTTACTGGCGATGCTGGAACGGGGCGAGGCCGATATGACGACCACCCTGGCGATGAACGACGAACGCCGGGATTTTCTCAACTTCAGTCACGCATTTGGCGGTTCCGGCTGGGTATTCGTCGGTCGCGACGGAGAGCCGGCGCTCCGTTCGCTGGAACAGCTGGAGGGAAAGGTCCTGGCGCTGCCAGCACGGCATGCCTTGGAGACGGAAATCCGCCGTGATCACCCTTCCGTCGCGCTGCGCACGGTCAAGACCTACGCAGAGGCGAGGGCCCTGGTCGAAAGTGGGGAAGCCCATGCCACCATCGAAAACGAGACCGGGGTGCATCTCTACCCGGCGGGACAGTTGAAGGTAGGGAAAAACCTCGATGGCAAATGGGAGCCGGACTATCTGGCCGTACGTCAGGATCTGCTGCCGCTGCTGAGTATCCTGAACAAGGCACTGGAAGCATTTCCGGCCGAGGAAATGCGTGCCCTGCGTTCCAAGTGGATGGCGGGTGTCATCCCCAGCAAGGCGCCGTCGCTTTGGTTGCGGGTGTCCCAATGGGGCTACTGGTGCGTCGTCGTGTTCGGCGTCTCCGGCCTTCTGTCGCTGCTGTGGAATCGCCGCCTGCAGATACAGATCGATCAACGCCACAAGGCCGAAGCCGTCCTCAGCGACCAGGTGATGCTCCAGAGGGCCTTGATGGATGCCATCCCCGATCCGATTTTCATCCGTGATCTGGAAGGGCGCTTGCTCATGTGCAACAAGAGCTACGAGGAACAGTTCGCGACTCGCTTCGAAAAGCTGCGAGGAACACGCCTGACCGATTGCCCCGCGTTTCCGGCGGCCACGGCTGAATTGTTGCATGGAGAAATGATGGAGCAACTGCGAACCGGACAGTCCCGCTTCAGCGACCGCCAGTTGATGTTCAATAGTGGATTACGGGATATCCACCATTGGTCGGTGCCATTCTACGGCGCCGATGGACAGTTGCGCGGTCTTCTGGGCGGCTGGAGCGATGCTGGGCGGCGATGGCGGCGTTCGCAGAGGATCCTGGCCTGATGCAAGCAGGCGATGAAAAATGGCGACCCGCGAAAGCTGTTCTTTCCCTGTCATATTGAACGCGCATGCTCGGTTGAACAGCGCCGGTTCGGTGCGCTGACGAACTTTCTACTGCGGCCCACGGTCATTTACTGTGTACACGCAGTTGTTTTCGGACTATTGAAGGGTGATCGAATGGAAAGTATCAGCCTATTGCTGGGTGAGGCTTTGAGCCCGTATCAGGTCACGCTGACCCCCTCCGGCGCCGGTGGCGAATGCCTTGTGACGCTGAAAAATGCTTCTGGAGCCATTATGGTTGAGAGGGTGTTCAATCAGGCGCAGTTGACCGACAAGCGTCAACTGACGGATGTGGTCGATGGTCTGCATCGGGATGTATTGATCGCCGAGGGGCGCCTGGAGCCCTGTGTGATCGCGGCACTGCGTAATCTGGATCGCGACAAGGTCATGACCGCAGCGAATTGAATGGCAGGTTGTGGGAACCTTCCTACCACCTGAGGAGTCAGACCTTTTACCAGCAAGATCGAGCATTGTGCTCCGGTGCTTGTCGCTTGTTGCACGGACCTCGAATGGTCACGTTTAACCCCGAGTCGTCTCCCCACTTCTCGGGGTTTCTTTTTGCCTATCGTTTGCCGCCTGGCGTGGAAATGCCTCAACGGACGGTTCCACGTTCGACAGCTTCAGATTGCCCCCTCCGCGCGCAGGCGAGCGACTTGCTGCGCGTCATAGCCAAGTTCGCCAAGCACCTGGGCATTATGTTCCCCCAGCGTGGGCCCGACCCATTCGGCGCTGCCCGGCGTGTCGGACAGTTTCGGTACGATACCCGGCATCTTGAACGCCTTGCCGTCTGGCAGCTTGGCTTGCAGGAACATTTCACGGGCCAGGAATTGTGGGTCGTTGAACATGTCTTCGGCGCTGAAGATCCGGCTGGCCGGCACTTCTGCACGGTTCAATTGTTCGATGACGGTATCGAGCGGCAGTGAATTGACCCAGCGGTCTATGACGCCGTACAGCTCGTCGCGGCGACTGTCACGGCCGTCGTTGCCGGCCAGTTGCGGATCATTGGCCAGGTCGTCACGACCGATGAGCTGCATGAACCGCTTGAAGATCGCGTCACCATTGGCACCGATCTGCACATGCTTGCCATCGGCGCTGGTGTGAATCGATGACGGGGTGATGCCGGGCATGATGTTGCCGGTGCGCTCGCGGATAAAACCGAACACGTCGAACTCCGGCACCATGCTTTCCATCATGGCGAATATCGCCTCGTACAACGCCACGTCCACCACTTGTCCGCTGCCGCCGTTGACTTCGCGGTGACGCAAGGCCATCAGTGCGCCAATCACGCCCCAAAGGGCGGCGATAGAATCACCGATGGAAATCCCGGTGCGCACCGGCGGACGGTCTTCGAACCCAGTGATGTAGCGCAGGCCGCCCATGGATTCGCCCACTGCGCCAAACCCAGGCTGATCTTTCATCGGCCCGGTCTGGCCGAACCCGGAGAGGCGCACCATCACCAGCTTAGGATTCAGTGCGTGCAGCACCTCCCAGCCCAGGCCGAGCTTTTCCAGTACGCCGGGGCGAAAGTTCTCGATCAGGATGTCGGCTTCGCCAATCAGCTGTTTCAGAATCGCCAGGCCGTTGGGGTGTTTCAGGTTCAGGGTCAAGGATTTCTTGTTGCGCGCCTGGACGAACCACCACAGGGAGGTGCCTTCATACAATTTGCGCCACTTGCGCAGTGGGTCACCGCCGTCAGGCGATTCGACCTTGACCACTTCGGCACCGAATTCCGCACAGATCCGCGAGGCAAAAGGCCCGGCGATCAGGGTGCCGAGTTCGATGACTTTGACCCCGGCAAGGGGTTTGGCTGTGAGCGACATGAAAGATCCTGTAGGACAAAACGGAACGAATGGAGCGTTTTATCATAGGCCAGCATCCGTCGCCGCGGGTTGATGGTCGGCAATTCGTGGATTTGCCGTTTCATCGGTTAGACTTGCCGCCTTTCCACGTATCAAGAAGCCCGTTCATGGCCCAGCCGTCCACGACCTACAAGTTTGAACTGAACCTCACCGACCTCGACCGCAACGTCTACGAGAATGTGAAGCAGACCATCGCCCGCCATCCTTCGGAAACCGAGGAACGCATGACTGTGCGGTTGCTGGCCTACGCGCTCTGGTACAACGAGCTGCTGTCGTTTGGTCGCGGTCTGTCAGATGTCGATGAACCAGCACTGTGGGAAAAAAGCCTGGATGACCGCGTGCTGCACTGGATCGAAGTCGGTCAGCCCGACGTCGATCGCCTGACCTGGTGCTCGCGCCGTACCGAACGCACCAGCCTGCTGGCTTATGGCAGCTTGCGGGTCTGGGAGGGCAAGGTGATCCCGGCGGTAAAGGGCCTGAAGAACGTCAACATCGCGGCTGTGCCCCAGGACGTGCTGGAAACCCTGGCCCAGGACATGCCCCGCGTGATCAAGTGGGATGTCATGATCAGCGAAGGGACAATATTCGTGACCGACGACCGTGGCCAGCATGAAGTCCAGTTGCAGTGGTTGCTGGGCGAGCGCGGTTGATCGGGCCACTGTGAAAGCGGGCTTGCTCGCGAATGCGGTGTATCAGTCGATGCGCGGCTGCATGCCGTACCGCATTCGCGAGCAAGCCCGCTCCCACATAAGCTTCTTCGCCAGAACTTCCATAATTAATAGAGAAATGTCTGTCCCCCCATGCGCATAGAACCCCGCCAGCTCCCCGACACCCTGCCGTTCCTCGGTGACCTGCCGCCCCTGCTGACCCGCCTTTACGCGGCACGCGGCGTGCAGTCCGAGGCCGAACTGGACAAGAGTCTGGCGCGCCTGATTCCCTACCAGCAACTCAAGGGCATCGATGCGGCGGTGGATCTGCTGGTGGTGGCCCTGGAGCAGCGCCAACGGATCCTGATCGTCGGCGACTTCGATGCCGACGGCGCGACGGCCAGTACCGTGGGCCTGCTGGGGCTGCGCCTGCTGGGCGCGGCCCATGTCGACTATCTGGTGCCCAATCGCTTCGAATACGGCTATGGGCTGACCCCGGAAATCGTCGAAGTCGCCCTGACCCGCGAGCCGCAATTGTTGATCACGGTGGACAACGGCATTTCCAGTGTGGAAGGCGTGGCGGCGGCGAAAGCGGCCGGGCTCAAGGTACTGGTAACCGACCACCACTTGCCGGGCATCGAGTTGCCGGCGGCCGATGCCATCGTCAATCCGAACCAGCCGGGCTGCGAATTCCCGAGCAAGGCGCTGGCCGGGGTCGGGGTGATTTTCTACGTGTTGATGGCGCTGCGCGCGCGGCTGCGCAGCCTGGGTTGGTACGCCAGCAAACCGCAGCCGAACATCGGTGAACTGCTGGACCTGGTGGCCCTGGGCAGTGTGGCCGACGTGGTGCCCCTGGACGCCAACAACCGGATCCTCGTGCATCAGGGGCTGGAGCGCATTCGCGCCGGGCGCGCGCGCCCCGGCATCAAAGCCATTCTGGAAGTGGCCAAGCGTGATCACTCGCGCATTACCTCCACCGATCTCGGCTTCATCCTGGGGCCGCGCCTGAATGCGGCGGGGCGCCTGGACGACATGAGCCTGGGCATCGAATGCCTGCTCACCGACGACGAGGCGCTGGCCAGGGAGATGGCCGCGCAACTGGATGGCATGAATCAGGATCGCAAATCCATCGAGCAGGGCATGCAGCGTGAGGCGCTGGCCCAGCTCAAGGAGCTGCCGGTGGAATCGATGCCGTTCGGCCTGTGCCTGTTCGATCCGCAGTGGCACCAGGGCGTCATCGGGATCCTTGCCTCCCGCATGAAAGAGCGTTACTTCCGTCCGACCATTGCTTTCGCCGATGCCGGAGACGGCATGCTCAAGGGCTCTGGCCGCTCGGTGCAGGGATTTCATATTCGCGACGCCCTGAGCGTCGTGGCGGCGCAACATCCGACCCTGATCACCAAGTACGGCGGGCATGCCATGGCGGCAGGACTGTCATTGCCAGAGGCGAATTTCCCGTTGTTCGCCGAGGCTTTCGATGCGGAAGTGCGCAGGCAGTTGCGTGAGGAAGACCTGACCGGGCGGCTGTTGTCGGATGGCACCCTGGCGGTGGAAGAGTTTCATCTGGAACTGGCCCGGGCGCTGCGTCATGCCGGACCCTGGGGCCAGCATTTTCCAGAGCCGATGTTCCACGGTGTGTTCCAGCTGGTGGAGCAGCGAGTGGTGGGCGAGCGGCACCTGAAGGTGGTCCTCAAGAGCGAATGCGGTTCGGTGAAGCTCGACGGCATCGCCTTTGGCATCGACCGCGACGTCTGGCCGAACCCGACCGTACGCTGGGTTGAACTGGCCTACAAACTCGACCTCAACGAGTTTCGTGGTCAGGAAACGGTGCAGTTGATGATTGCCCATATCGAGCCGCGGTAGGCACATGGATTTCCGGGGCGATGATCTTCCCTCGCCACAGGAGCTTGTTTTAAACGCGGAACCCTGCCTTATCCCACGTTGTCGACTAGGCTCTAAACACTGGTTGATAGCCCTTGTGACGTCTTGTCCATTTTCTTTGCCCGCGGGGGCGGGTGCTGCACCTTTTGTCACTCGTCGACTTTTCAAACAGAACCTGGAGCCTGCCCACTGATTCGAAGAGGTGCCCCATGAGTCTGCTGCTTGAACCCTATACCGTACGCCAATTGACCCTGCCCAATCGCATCGCGGTATCACCGATGTGCCAGTATTCAAGTGTCGATGGCCTGGCCAACGACTGGCATCTGGTGCACCTCGGTAGCCGTGCCGTGGGCGGCGCCGGCCTGGTGTTCACCGAAGCCACCGCCGTCACCGCCGATGGCCGCATCACCGCCCAGGACCTGGGGCTGTGGAACGATGAACAGATCGAGCCCCTGCAACGCATCACGCGTTTTATCACCGCCCAGGGCGCAGTGCCGGGCATTCAACTGGCCCACGCCGGGCGCAAGGCCAGTACCTGGCGGCCCTGGTTGGGCAAGCATGGCAGCGTGAAGCCTGCGGATGGCGGCTGGGTGCCGGTCGGTCCCTCGCCGATTGCCTTCGACCCGCAGCACACGCAGCCGTCTCAACTGGACGAAGGACAGATCAACGCCGTCATCCAGGCGTTCGTGGAGGCGGCCAGACGCGCCTTGACGGCCGGGTTCAAGGTGGTCGAGGTCCACGCGGCCCATGGTTACCTGCTGCATCAATTTCTGTCTCCGCTGAGCAATCAGCGGCGCGATCAATATGGTGGGTCGTTCGAGAACCGTATCCGGCTGGTGCTGCAGGTCACCGAAGCGGTCAGGGCCGTATGGCCCCAGGAGTTGCCGGTGTTCGTGCGCGTCTCTGCCACCGACTGGGTCGAGGACGGCTGGAATCCCGACGAGACTGTCGAGTTGGCGCGGCGATTCAGGGCGTTGGGGGTGGATCTGATCGATGTGTCATCGGGCGGTACCGCGGCGAATGCGGAAATCCCGACCGGTCCGGGTTACCAGACGCGTTTTGCTGAACGGGTGCGCAAAGAGTCGGAAATCGCCACCGGCACCGTTGGCATGATTACCGAACCGGCCCAGGCCGAGCACATCCTGCGCACCTGCCAGGCCGACATCATTTTCCTGGCCCGCGAGTTGTTGCGCGACCCCTACTGGGCGTTGCATGCCGATGATGACCTGGGTGGGCGCAAGGCCGTCTGGCCGGCGCAGTATCAGCGGGCGACCCATCGGGACCAGCCGATCCATGAGTCGGATCTGCGGGACTGAGTGCCCAGTAAAGCAAAAAGCCCCGGTCGTCATTGGCCGGGGCTTTTTCATCTCTGCGATCATTGGTGCCTGTACTGCCGTCTTCGCGAGCAAGCCCAGGCACCCGATCACTGTCCGGGATACTTGCGCTTATCCGGTGCGGGCGGGAAGTACTGGTACAGCCAGGTCTCGCTCAGGGTCCGGTCCTTGCTGCGAATGAACAGGCGCATCTGCACCGGGTCCACGCGGTCATCGGTCGGGTACCAGTCGAAGGTGATGCGATAGCCCTTGATCGCATCCATTACCAGCACGTTGAAGTCTTTCACCTCGCCATGGGAGCAGGTCACCACTGGTTCGATACCGGTTCCAGGAGGTAGCTGGTCGAGACCGCCGCCACTGAAGTCCACTGCAAAGCGTCGGGCCCAGACGGTCGGGTAATGCTCGCCCGGTGCCCAACCTTCGATGAACCCCCCCATGCCGGAACGGCTCGCGTGGACCTGGGCCAGCTCGGTGCTTACCGGTGGCAGGGCGCTCCAGTAGAGTTTGTAGCCGTAGTTCAGCGAATCGCCGGCCGCGACCGGTTTCTTCGGCGACCAGAACGCGACGATGTTATCCAGGGTTTCGCCGGTTGTAGGAATTTCCAGCAGATCCACAGAGCCTTCACCCCAGGCCGTTGTCGGCTCGACCCACAGGCTTGGGCGCTTGCTGTACCAATCGACCGTGTCCTGGTAGCTCTCGAAGCTATGGTCGGTCTGCACCAGGCCGAAGCCTTTCGGATTCTTGTCGGCAAAGGCGTTGAATTGCAGGGTGGCGGGGTTGTTCAGCGGACGGCAGACCCATTCGCCGTTGCCGCGCCACATGGCCAGTCGGTCGGAGTCGTGGATCTGCGGGTGAATGGTGTCGCACATGCGTCGCTCGACGGTGCCGCAACTGAACATGCTGGTCATCGGCGCAATGCCCAATTGCTCGATGGCGGTACGCGCATTGATATGGGCGTCGACTTCCATCACGACCCGTGTGGGCTGGCAATCGATGTCAAAACGATAAGCGCCGGTGGCGCTGGGGGAGTCGAGCAGGGCATAGACCACGAAACGGGTGCTGTTCTTGTCCGGGGTTTCGAACCAGAACTGAGTGAAATCCGGAAATTCTTCGGGGTGCTTGGCATACGTATCGATTGCCAGTCCGCGGGCCGAGAGCCCGTACTGACCAGTGGCGTCCACGGCGCGGAAATAACTGGCACCCAGAAACGAAACGATGTCGTGGCGATCCAGTTCCGGCGCCTTGAAGGCGCGGAACCCGGAGAACCCCAGGTCACCCTTCAGTTGCGCGGTGTTGACCGTGGTTTTCTCGTAGTTGAACAACTCCGGGCGGAAGTGTACTTCACGGGCCAGGCGGCTCTTCGGATCGACACTGTGCATGCGCACCGGCTGCTTGAACCCCATGCCGACGTGAAAAAACTGTACGTCAAGTTGGCCATCCAGCTCATTCCACAGCGAATGGTTGGCGTCATACCGGATAGCGTTGAACTGCAGTGGCGACATCATAGCCAGTGTTTCTGGCAAGACTTGCTTGGTATCGACGTACCGTTGTCCGGCCAGCCGCTTGGCCTGGTCTTTCAAGGTCTTGAAGTCGAAGGGACGGGCTTCGCCGTCTGCCGTCTGATCGGCGGCCCAGGCTCGTGCGGCCATGAGGCCTGAAGCCGTGAGTCCGGTATAGGCGGCAAAAGCCATGGAGGCCTTGAGCAGGTTCCTGCGATGCATAAATACAACCTTTCTCGAAACAATCCCCAGCCGTTCCTGGCAACAGGGACTGATACAACTGATAAAGGAGTTCGGACATGCCTTTGGCCAAACGAACGTTAAAACAGATGCCTGAGAACCGGATCGGTTCACCGAGGCGCAAAATCATAGGGGATACGTCGACGACTGAGAAAAGGAAAGCGTGGCTCGGTTAAATTTCCTTACAGATATTTCTTTTTTCTTGGAGGCCTCTGCATTTTTTTGACTAATTACTCTAAAACTGCCTCCTCGCTGTGTGAATCGCCCCTATTCTTAGCTTGGCAAGGGGTTCCGTCCGCGGGCCCGGCAGGCTCCGGGAATCAATTCGACGTACACAAGGACACCGTTCATGACGAAACTACAGGGCATTGCCGAAATGCTGGGGCTTCTTCCATGCCTGCATAGCGCGCGCCGGACGCGGCGCCTTAGCCTGGAGGAACTGCGACTGGTGGAACGCTACCGCGAGCTGTCGGAAAACGACCGGATCGCCATGCGTTACCTGGTGGATGCGATGAGGAGTGTTTCGCGGTTTTGAGCCGGTTGTCGTACTGGAGCCGGTCCGGGCGGCGTCAATGCTTATTCCATCGACCAGTCCCGGGGACGTTCTGTGCGCTGGTGCAATATGCGCAGGATCTGCAATTGATCTTGCACGACCCGGTAAGGTGCAACGAATGGGTAGCGTGTCAGCACCAGTTCTCGAACATCCGGAACGACTGAAGGACGGCCGCAGCCGGGGAAACGCTGCAGCTGTTGCAGCGCCTCCAGAATGAAGGTGATGACATCGGTGGCGTCTTGCGTGCCGATGGCACCCTGATAGTGTTCATGAATCGAATCGAGGTCACTTTGTGCTTTATCTGTCAGTACGATGCGCAGCACGCTTTGCCCACTTAGCCTTCACGGCATCCAGATCGGTCAGATTTCCAGCGTCGGCATCTGCCATGCCTTCGCTGATGGCTTGCAGATGCCAGGACTCGGCTTCCACATATCGGACCAGTGCACGCTTGAGGTGATACTGACGGTCGCGCTCGGTGGCGGCGGCTAACAAGTCCAGCTGCTGGGCCAGACCTTCTTCCACACGAAACGACAAAACAGGCGAGGCCATGAGAGATACCCTTGGGTGTATACGTTGTAGACAACCCTAGGGCCTGCCAGGATTTCCGTCAACCAGCGAGGGTGCACCGGTTGACGGAAACCTTAGCAAGACCAAGGCGGGCAGGCTGTGAGCATGTGTTTCCAGATACTTATTGCGCTCAATGCTTGAACATCACATGCCGTACCACTGTGTAGTCCTCCAGCCCGTACATGGACATGTCCTTGCCATACCCGGAATGTTTCTGACCACCATGGGGCATTTCGCTGACGAGCATGAAGTGGGTATTCACCCAGGTGCAGCCGTATTGCAAGCGTGCCGAGAGGCGATGGGCCCGGCCGACGTCGCGGGTCCATACCGATGAGGCCAGGCCGTAGTCCGAATCATTGGCCCAATCCAGCACCTGTGCTTCATCGAGGAACGGCGTGACGGACACCACCGGGCCGAAGACCTCCCGGCGCACGATCTCGTCGTCCTGCTGGGCATCGGCCAGTACCGTCGGTTCGAAGAAGAATCCGTTGCCGTCCACGGCCTTGCCACCGGTGATCAAACGGATATGCGGCTGGGCGATGGCGCGCTCGACGAGCCCGGCCACGCGGTCGCGATGCTGGGCGGTGATCAGCGGGCCCATCTCAGTGTCCGGTGCGGTTTGCAGACCGTACTTGATGCTGCCCACCGCGGCGCCGAGTTTTTCGACGAACTGGTCATAGACGCCTTGCTGGGCATAGATGCGACAGGCAGCGGTGCAATCCTGGCCGGCATTGTAGAAACCGAAGGTGCGGATGCCTTCCACGGCGGCGTCGATGTCGGCGTCGTCGAAGATGATGACCGGGGCCTTGCCGCCCAGTTCCATGTGGGTGCGCTTGACGCTGTCGGCGGTGCTGGAAATGATGTGCGAGCCAGTGGCAATGGAGCCGGTCAGCGAGACCATGCGCACTTTCGGATGAGTGATCAACGGCTGGCCGACGGTCTGCCCACGACCGAACACCACGTTGAGTACACCCGCCGGGAAAATCTCCGAGGCCAGCTCCGCCAGGCGCAATGCCGTCAGGGGCGTCTGTTCCGATGGCTTGAGTACCACGGTATTACCGGCGGCCAGGGCCGGGGCGATTTTCCAGGCAACCATCATCAGCGGATAGTTCCAGGGCGCGATGGAAGCAATCACGCCCACCGGGTCGCGACGGATCATCGAGGTATGCCCCGGCAGGTATTCGCCTCCCGCCGAGCCGTTCATGCAGCGACTGGCGCCGGCAAAGAAACGGAACACGTCGGCGATGGCCGGGATCTCGTCGTTCAGGGCGGCGCCCAGGGGTTTGCCGCAGTTGTCCGATTCCAGCTTCGCCAGTTCTTCGCCATGGGCTTCAATGGCGTCGGCCAGTTTGAGCAGCAATAGGGAGCGGTCCTTGGGCGGGACCTGCGACCAGCTGTCGAAGGCGTCATCGGCGGCGCGCACGGCGGCATCGACCTGGGCTTCGCTGGCTTCGTTGATTTCCACCAGCACCCGACCCAGCGCCGGGTTGAACACGGCCTGTCCGGGACCTTCGCCGTTCACCAGGCGACCGTTGATCAGCAGTTTGGTTTGCATGTCCATGTCCTCTTGAGTCTTGTTTGTGGTCTTGGTGGGAGCGGGCTTGCTCGCGAATGCGGTGTGTCATCCAACCTATCCATGACTGAAACACCGGCTTCGCGAGCAAGCCCGCTCCCACAGGCGATCTGGTTATCCATTGGCGAGTTATTTCCCCCCGCTACCCGCCACGCTCTCACCCCCACGGGTCAGGTAATAGGCGCCGAGTATCGGCAGCATGGTCACCAGCATCACCAGCATGGCGACGACGTTGGTCACCGGCACGTCGCGGGGGCGGCTGAGCTGGTTGAGCAGCCAGAGCGGCAGGGTGCGTTCGTGGCCGGCGGTGAAGGTGGTGACGATGATTTCGTCGAACGACAGTGCGAACGCCAGCATGCCGCCGGCCAGCAGGGCCGAGCCGAGATTGGGCAGGATGATGTAGCGGAAGGTCTGCCAGCCATCCGCCCCCAGGTCCATCGAGGCCTCGATCAGGTTGTGGGAGGTGCGGCGCAGCCGGGCGATGACGTTGTTGTAGACGATCACTACACAGAAGGTCGCGTGGCCGACGACGATGGTGAATATGCCCGGTTCGATCCCCAGGGTCTTGAATGTGGCCAGCAACGCGATGCCGGTGATGATCCCCGGCAGGGCAATGGGCAGGATCAGCATCAGCGAAATCCCCTGCTTGCCGAAGAAGTCGCGGCGGTACAGCGCGGCCGAGGCCAACGTGCCGAGCACCATGGCGATCAGAGTGGCGATGCTCGCCACCTGCAACGACAACTTGATCGCCTCCAGTACATCCGCACGGGCGAAAGCCACGCTGAACCATTTCAGGGTCAGGCCCTTGGGCGGGAAGCTGAACGCGGCGTCCTCGGTGTTGAAGGCGTAGAGGAAGATGATCAGGATCGGGAAGTGCAGGAACACCAGCCCGCCCCAAGCTGCGATGCGCAAACCCCATGAAGCCCGGGATGAAGAATCAGAGTGCATCGAAAGCCCCCAGGCGCTTGACGATAGACAGGTAAATGGCGATCAGCACGATGGGCACCAGCGTGAAGGCTGCGGCCATGGGCATGTTGCCGATGGCGCCTTGCTGGGCGTAGACCATGCTGCCGACGAAATAGCCCGGTGGGCCCACCAGTTGGGGCACGATGAAATCCCCCAGGGTCAGCGAAAAGGTGAAAATCGAACCGGCGGCGATGCCCGGGACCGACAGCGGCAGGACCACTTGCATGAACGTCTGGCGGGGCCTGGCGCCCAAGTCCGCCGAGGCTTGCAGCAGCGAGGGCGGCAGGCGCTCCAGGGACGCCTGGATCGGCAGGATCATGAACGGCAGCCAGATATAGACAAAAACCAGGAAACGTCCCAGGTGCGACGTGGACAACGTGCTGCCGCCGACGCCGGGGATGCTCAACACGAACTGCAACACCGGCTCCAGGCCAAGGTGCTGAATGAACCACTGCGCCACGCCGCCCTTGGCCAGCAATAATGTCCAGGCATAGGCCTTGACGATGTAGCTGGCCCACATGGGCAACATCACCGTGATGTAGAAAAACGCCTTGGTCTTGCCGCTGGTGTAGCGCGCCATGTAATAGGCGATGGGGAACGCGACGACGGCGCTGGCGATGGACACCGCGATGGCCATGCTCACGGTGCGCAGGATGATGTCGAAGTTCGACGGTTGGAACAACGCCGCGAAATTCGCCAGGGTCAGGTCGGGTGTGACTGCCATGGTGAAATCGTCGAAGGTATAGAAACCTTGCCACAGCAAGGTCAGCAGTGACCCCAGATAGATCGCGCCGAACCAGATCAGCGGCGGCACCAGCAGCATCGACAGATACAGGTTGGGTCGCCGGTAGAGCAGGTTGGAAAACCGTCGCAGCGAGCCTGGCGCGGGTGTCCGGGGCAGGGCTAGTGTGTTCATCTCAGGCCTCGCCGCCGACGGTATCGTGCAGAGCGATCATCGCCTCGCGGGCCCAGCGGACCGTGAGCTGCTGGCCGGTCTGGTGCAGGGCGCTGCTGTCGGTCCACTGAGTGTTGGCCTGGCTGAGATTCAGGGTCTGGCCGTTTTCCAGTTTCAACTCGAAGCGGGTGGCGCTGCCCTGGTATTGAATGTCGTGAAGCAGTCCCTGGACTTCGATTTCATGGCCGCCCAACGGGCCCTCGGCGAAACGCACATGTTCCGGGCGGATCGAAAACGGCTGTGGATAACCGCTCAGCTGTCGCGCCAGCTCGCCGCGAATCACGTTCGAGGTACCGACAAACTCCGCGACGAAGGTGGTCGCCGGTTTCATGTACAGGTTGCGCGGCGTATCCACCTGCTCGATGCGGCCCTTGTTGAACACCGCCACCCGGTCGGACATTGACAGGGCCTCGGTCTGGTCATGGGTGACGAAAACGAATGTGATACCCAACTGGCGTTGCAGTTTCTTCAATTCGCCCTGCATCTGTTCGCGCAGCTTCAGGTCGAGGGCCCCCAAGGGTTCGTCCAACAGCAACACCCGCGGGCGATTGACCAGTGCACGCGCCAGGGCTACGCGCTGACGTTGGCCACCGGAGAGTTGCACCGGTTTGCGCTCGCCATAGCCGCCCAGGGCCACCATCTCCAGAGCTTCGTCGGCGCGCTGGATTCGCTCCACCTTGGCGACGCCTTTGACTTTCAGGCCGTAGGCCACATTGTCGCGCACGTTCATGTGGGGAAAGAGCGCGTAATCCTGGAACACCGTATTGACGTCCCGTTGATAGGGCGGCAATCCGGCGGCCTCTTCGCCATGGATGCGGATGGAGCCGGCGCTCGGCTGTTCGAAACCGGCAATCAGCCGCAGGCAGGTGGTCTTGCCCGACCCGGAGGGGCCCAGCATGGAAAAGAATTCGCCGTCCTCGATGTCGATGGAGACCCGGTCAACGGCCTTCACCTCGCCGAATTGACGGGAAACCTGGGTGAACTGGACTGCGAGTGTCATGGTGCGGTGCTCCATAAGCGCAACTGCTGTTGAATCATTAATGATGACGGGCACCGAACCTGTGGCGAGGGGATAAATCCCCTCGCCACAAAGGCAGTGTTCGTCGCCACTTTTCGTGGCGACGGAATAACCCTACCGCCCGCCCATGATCGCGATGTAATCCTGGGTCCAGCGGCTGTACGGCACGAACTTGCCGCCCTCGGCCTGTGGGGTTTTCCAGAAGGCGATCTTGTCGAACTGGTCGAAGCCGTTGGTCTTGCACCCTTCGGCCCCCAGCAGCTCGCTGCCCTGGCACGCCGCAGGCACTGCCGGCAAGGAGCCGAACCAGGCAGCCACGTCACCCTGGACCTTCGGTTGCAGCGACCAGTCCATCCATTTGTAGGCACAGTTGGGGTGCTTGGCCTCGGCGTGGAGCATGGTGGTGTCGGCCCAGCCGGTGGCGCCCTCCTTCGGAATGGTCGAGGCGATCGGTTGTTTTTCGTTGATCAGGCCGTTGACCTGGTACGGCCAGGCGCCGGACGCCACCACGCCTTCGTTCTTGAAATCACTCATCTGCACGGTGGTGTCATGCCAGTAGCGGTGTATCAACGGTTGCTGGGCCCGCAGCAGCTCCAGCACGGCTTTGTACTGGGTTTCGTCGAGTTGATACGGATCCTTGATGCCCAGCTCGGGCCTGGCCGTCTTGAGGTACAACGCCGCATCGGCGATGTAGATCGGCCCGTCGTAGGCCTGCACGCGCCCCTTGTTCGGCTTGCCATCGGGCAGGCTCTGGGCACTGAACAACACGCTCCAACTGGTGGGCGCCTGCTTGAACACGTCGGTGTTGTACATCAGCACGTTCGGCCCCCACTGATACGGCGTGCCGTAGGTCTGCTGGTTGACCACGTACCACGGCGCGTCCTTGAGGCGCGGATCGAGGTTCTTCCAGTTGGGGATCAACGCGGTATTGATCGGCTGCACCCGCTTGCCGGCGATCAGTCGCAACGAAGCATCGCCCGAGGCAGTGACCAGGTCGTAGCCACCTTTGCTCATCAGGCTGACCATCTCGTCGGAGGTCGCGGCGGTTTTCACGTTGACCTTGCAACCGGTTTCCTTCTCGAAACCGGTCACCCAATCGTAGGCCTTGTCGCTTTCGCCCCGCTCGATGTAACCCGGCCAGGCGACAATATCCAGCTGGCCTTCGCCCGCGCCGACGGTCTTTAGCGGTTCGGCGGCCTGGACGCTGACGCTGGTCAGCAGCGCCAGGGTGATTGCACTGAGCAATACGGTGTTGTGCGCGTACATGGGAATCCCTCTTGCTTTAATTATGGTCGGGGCAGTGTTTTCAACGGGTGAAGCGCCATGGATGGCCTGTTATCAGCGTAGTGCTGTTTATAAATGCTGGCCGTGGCGGGCCATGATGTGACGCACCACGCTGTAGTCCTGGAGCGAGTCGCTGGAGAGGTCTTTGCCATAACCCGAGCGCTTGAGGCCGCCGTGGGGCATTTCGCTGACCAGCATGAAGTGACTGTTGATCCAGGTGCAGCCGTATTGCAGGCGCGCCGCCACCTGCATCGCCTTGTCCAGGTTCTGGGTCCATACCGAGGACGCCAGGCCGTATTCGGAATCGTTGGCCCAATCCATCGCCTGGCTGAGTTCGTCGAAGCGGGTCACGGTGACCACCGGGCCGAACACTTCTCTCTGGACGATTTCATCGCTTTGCTTGCAGCCGGCCAGCAAAGTCGGTTGGTAATAGAAGCCGGCACCGGAATGCACCGCCGCGCCGGTGATGCGCTCGATGTGCGGCTGGCCGAGGGCGCGTTCGACGAAACTGGCGACGCGGTCGCGTTGGCGAATGCTGATCAACGGGCCGATTTCGTTGTCGGCGTCGCGTTTTCCGGCAAAGCGCAGGCTGCTGACCGCCGCGCCGAGTTCGGTCACCAGCCGGTCGTGAATGGCGCCCTGGGCGTAGATCCGGCAGGCCGCGGTGCAGTCCTGCCCGGCGTTGTAATACCCGTAGGTGCGCACACCATCGACCACCGCGTGGATGTCGGCATCGTCGCAGACGATCACGGGGGCCTTGCCACCCAGCTCCAGGTGCGTGCGCTTGAGGGTTTTCGCCGCGGCCTGAAGGATTTTCTGGCCGGTGACGATATCGCCGGTCAGCGAGACCATGCGCACCTTGGGATGGCTGACCAGATGGCTGCCGACCCCTTCGCCGCCTCCGCAGATGACGTTGATGACACCCCGGGGCAGGATCTCGGCCAGCAGTGGCGCCAGGGCGAGGATGGACAGCGGCGTATGTTCCGAGGGCTTGAACACCAGGGTATTGCCGGCGGCCAGGGCTGGGGCGATTTTCCAGGCGGCCATCATGATCGGGTAATTCCATGGGGCGATGGACGCGACCACGCCGATGGGGTCGCGGCGGACCATGCTGGTGTAGCCGGGCAGGTACTCACCGCAGAGCTGGCCGGTCTGGCAGCGTACGGCGCCGGCGAAGAAACGGAACACATCCACTGTGGCGCTGAGGTCGTCCTGTCGCGCCAGGTGCAGTGGCTTGCCGCAGTTCAGCGATTCGAGGCGGGCCAGGTGATCGGCATGCTTTTCGATGGCGCCAGCGATCTCCAGAAGCAGGTTCGAGCGTTGTTGCGGGGTGGTGCGCGACCATCCGTCGAAGGCGTGGTGGGCGGCCAGGATCGCTGCCTCGACCTGTTCGATGCTGGCCTCGGCGATAGAGACCAGGACCTCGCCGGTGGCCGGGTTGAGGATCGGCTCGACAAAACCCTCGCCGGAAACGAGCTCCCCATCGATCAGCAACGCGGTGCACAGTGGAGTTTGCGTGCCAGCCATGTTTGATTTTCTCTTTTTGAATGGCCCGGAGGATGCAGCAAGACTAGTGCGGAGCCGGTGGGCCGACAAATTCTAAATACTCAAGTCTGCATTCGATTAAATAGATGGCTTGCGCCCGCCGTGGGGTTGTTCCCGGGCGACGGTCAGGAATGGATCGACCAGCGCCGGTCGTGACGTGCCGCGGCGCCAGGCCAGCCCGACGTCGAGGGTCTGGTTGAGGTCGGCGATCGGGCGCGCTTCGATGATGTCGCCCTCCAGGGACCAGGGGCGGTACGTCATGTCCGGTTGGATCGACATCCCCAGTCCCGCCGCCACCAGGCTACGCACCGCCTCGGTAGAGGCGGTGCGTAGCGTGATCTTCGGTTGCAGGCCGGCACCGCGCCACAGGCGCTGGGCGTTGCGCTCCATCTCATCGACGTTCAGTTGGATCAACGGTTCGCAAGCGACATCCGCCAGACTGATACTGTCGTGTTCCAGCAGTGGATGCTGGGCCGGCAGCCATAAGCGGTGCGGGGAATGGGTCAGTACTTCGGTCTGCAAGGCATGGCGATCTTCGAGGTTGGAAAGGATGAGCACGCCGACATCGATTTCACCGCTGACCAGCAGATGCTCGATATAAGGTCGCTCGTCTTCCATCACGCGGATCACCACATTCGGGTAGGCGCGCTGGAAGCGGGTCAACAGGTCCGCCAGGTAGTAGCCGGCGACCAGGCTGGTGACCCCGACGGTCAGATGGCCGGCCACCTGGTCGGTACTTTGCTGCAGGCTGCGCTTGGCGTTATCGACAGTGGCGAGGATCAGGTGGGCCTGGCGCAGGAACTGATGGCCTTGATGGGTCAGGGTCATGCCCTTGGCATGGCGGTTGAACAGACTGACACCGATCTCCTGCTCCAGTTGCTGGATGGCCAGGGTCAGGGTGGATTGGGAAATGAACGCGGCTTGCGCGGCGGCGGAAATCGAGCCGGTCTCGGCTACAGCGATGAAATGACGGATCTGACGCAGGGTCATCATGGGCGAATACCCGGTGGGCTGTTTTTATCGATGTTCTGCAGTCTATATCGTTTTTCCTGAAGGAGAGTGGAAGCGCTCGAAGAGATGAGCAACATCTCGAAGCAATCTCGCCCCACGACGCCGGGCACTTTCGATTTAGGCTGATGGCCTTGCTCATCCGGTTACCCGAACATAGGGAGGCAACGAAAATGAATACCCGTGGATTGCTCGATCAGCTGCTCAAGTCCGGCCAGGACCTTTTGCAGAACAAGGCGGGCGGCGCGCAGAACAAGCCGGCCGGTGGGCTTGGCGACCTGCTGGGCGGCAAGGCCGGGGCGGGCGGGCTTGGCGGCCTGCTCTCCGGTGCCGGCGGCGGAGCATTGGCGGCGGGCGCCATGGGCTTGCTGCTGGGCAACAAGAGAATCCGCAAGACCGGCGGCAAGGTCGCGCTCTACGGCGGTCTCGCCGCGCTGGGTGTAATCGCCTACAAGGCCTATGGCAACTGGCAGGCCCAGCAGGGCCGCGCGCCGCAAACGGAGCCCCAGACCCTGGACCGCGTCCCTGCGGCGCAGGTCGAGCAGCACAGCCAGGCCATCCTCAAGGCGTTGGTCGCGGCGGCCAAGGCCGACGGTCATGTGGATGAGCGTGAGCGGCAATTGATCGAAGGCGAATTCACCAGGCTCGACAACGACCAGGAGCTGCGGCACTGGCTGCATGCCGAGCTCAACAAGCCCTTGGACCCCACCGATGTCGCCCGCGCCGCTGGCACCCCGGAAATGGCCGCGGAAATGTACATCGCCAGCGTGATGCTGGTGGACGAGGAAAACTTCATGGAAAAGTCCTACCTCGATGAACTGGCGCGGCAACTCAAGCTGGAGCCGGGATTGAAGGTCGAGCTGGAGAATCAGGTGCGGCAGGCGTCGGCGTGAACGTTGCAGCGAGACCTCGGGCCTTGTTGTAGGAGCTGGCGAAGGCTCGGGCCGCGTTCGGACGATCTTTTGATCTTTCGCTTGAGATTAAAGTGTCAGTGGGAAGATCGCAGCCCTTACGCAGCCCGGCGGTGCTACGGGGCGTCACACCCCTTGCAACAAGGTTCGGTGTTGAGCCCGGTGGTTGATTCAATCTGAACCTCATTACCCCCTCAAGCCGCCAGGCGGGCTGCCGCTGGCGCTTGATTACGTTATACTCGCCGGCTTTCAAAAGTTCGCCAATGAGTGCTGCCCGTCATGGAAATCAACCCGATCCTGAACACCATCAAGGACCTGTCCGAGCGCTCCGAAACTATTCGGGGGTATCTTTGACTACGATCAAAAGCATGAGCGTCTGACCGAGGTCAACCGCGAGCTTGAAGATCCGAGTGTCTGGAACAAACCTGAGTACGCCCAGGAGCTGGGCCGTGAGCGCTCTGCGCTGGCACAGATCGTCGAAACCCTGGACGAATTGTCCAGTGGCCTGGCCGATTGCCGCGACCTGCTGGACATGGCTGTCGAAGAAAACGACGAAGGCGCGGTCGGTGACGTGGTCGCCGAGCTGACACGCCTGGACGAGGCCCTGGCCAAGCTGGAGTTCCGCCGCATGTTCAGCGGCGAGATGGACATGAACAACGCCTACCTGGACATCCAGGCCGGTTCTGGTGGCACCGAAGCCCAGGACTGGGCCAACATCCTGCTGCGCATGTACCTGCGCTGGGCCGACAAACGTGGCTTCGACGCGACCATCATGGAGCTGTCGGCCGGCGAAGTCGCCGGGATCAAGGGCGCCACCGTGCACATCAAGGGTGAATACGCCTTTGGCTGGCTGCGTACCGAGATCGGTGTGCATCGTCTGGTGCGCAAGAGCCCGTTCGACTCCGGCAACCGTCGCCACACCTCGTTCTCGGCGGTGTTCGTTTCCCCCGAGATCGACGACAAGGTGGAAATCGAGATCAACCCGGCAGACCTGCGCATCGACACCTACCGCTCCTCGGGCGCCGGTGGTCAGCACGTCAACACCACCGACTCGGCGGTACGGATCACCCACGTACCGACCAACACCGTGGTCAGTTGCCAGAACGAACGGTCCCAGCACGCCAACAAAGACACCGCGATGAAAATGCTTCGGGCCCGCTTGTACGAGCAGGAGATCCAGAAGCGCAACGCGGCGTCCCAGGCCCTGGAAGACAGCAAGTCCGACATCGGTTGGGGTCACCAGATCCGTTCCTATGTGCTCGATGCCTCGCGCATCAAGGACCTGCGCACCAACATCGAACGCAGTGACTGCGACAAGGTGCTGGACGGCGACATCGACGAATATCTGGAAGCGAGCCTCAAACAAGGGCTGTAACGCGACACCCATGCGGCAGGCGGGCACGCTTTTGCGAAAGCGCGGCCCGTCGGCAAACTCTGGCCCCGGAGCCAGGGGCAACGAACCTGTGATGGAATCCTTAAAGACATGAGCGACCTAGAACTCGACCCGCAAGCCCTGCAACAGGAAGAAAACTCCCTGATCGCCCTGCGCAAGGAAAAGCTTGCTGCCGAGCGCAACAAGGGCCAGGCCTTCCCCAACGACTTCCGCCGCGACGCCTACTGCGACGCCCTGCAGAAGAAGTACGCGGACAAGACCAAGGAAGAGCTGGCCGAGGCGGCGATTCCAGTCAAGGTGGCCGGTCGTATCATGCTCGACCGTGGTTCGTTCCTGGTGATCCAGGACATGACCGGTCGCATCCAGGTCTACGTCAACCGCAAGACCCTGCCGGAAGAAACCCTGGCCGCCGTCAAGACCTGGGACCTGGGCGACATCATTGCCGCCGAAGGCACCCTGGCCCGTTCCGGCAAGGGTGACTTGTACGTCGAAATGACCAGCGTGCGCCTGCTGACCAAATCCCTGCGCCCGTTGCCGGACAAGCATCACGGCCTGACCGACACCGAGCAGCGCTACCGCCAGCGCTACGTCGACCTGATCGTCAACGAAGACGTGCGCCAGACGTTCCGCGTGCGCTCCCAAGTGATCGCCCACATCCGCAGCTTCCTGATGAAGCGTGACTTCCTGGAAGTCGAGACGCCGATGCTGCAGACCATTCCCGGCGGCGCGGCGGCCAAGCCGTTCGAAACCCACCACAACGCCCTGGACATGGAAATGTTCCTGCGCATCGCGCCGGAGCTGTACCTCAAGCGGCTGGTGGTCGGCGGGTTTGAAAAAGTCTTCGAGATCAACCGCAACTTCCGTAACGAAGGCGTTTCGACCCGGCACAACCCCGAGTTCACCATGCTCGAGTTCTACCAGGCCTACGCCGACTACGAAGACAACATGGACCTGACCGAGGAGCTGTTCCGCGAGCTGGCGCAGCTTGTTCTCGGGACTACCAACGTGCCGTACGGCGACAAGGTGTTCCACTTCGGTGAGCCGTTCGCTCGCCTGTCGGTGTTCGATTCGATCCTCAAATACAACCCTGAAATCACCGCCGATGACCTCAACGACATCGACAAGGCCCGCGCCATCGCCAAGAAGGCCGGTGCCAAGGTGCTCGGCTTCGAAGGCCTGGGCAAGTTGCAGGTGATGATTTTCGAAGAGCTGGTGGAGCACAAGCTGGAGCAGCCGCACTTCATTACCCAATACCCGTTCGAAGTGTCGCCGCTGGCTCGCCGCAACGACGATAACCCGAACGTGACCGACCGCTTCGAGTTGTTCATCGGCGGCCGCGAAATCGCCAACGCCTACTCCGAGCTCAATGACGCCGAGGACCAGGCCGAGCGCTTCATGGCCCAGGTGGCCGACAAGGACGCCGGCGACGACGAAGCCATGCACTACGACGCCGATTTCGTGCGCGCCCTGGAGTACGGCATGCCGCCCACGGCCGGCGAAGGGATCGGTATCGATCGCCTGGTGATGTTGCTGACCAACTCACCGTCGATCCGGGATGTGATCCTCTTCCCGCACATGCGGCCTCAAGCGTAAGTGTTTCAATTAAAAAACCGCCTGGAAGGGCGGTTTTTTATTGCCTGTCTGGTACAAACGTATCAATTGGTTACTTTTGAAATAGCGAGGAAAGACCTGTCGTGAATCGTGCAATGTCTCCAGAAGGTGCAGCGGGCGTCGCCACTGCAGTCGCTGAAAGTGTTCAGTACCAGGGCCGCAAGGCGAGCCGACAGGGCAGTGAACAGCGTCGCCAGGAGATTCTCGATGCGGCCATGCGCATTGTGGTGCGCGATGGTGTGCGAGCCGTGCGACACCGGGCTGTGGCCGCCGAAGCGGGCGTGCCGTTGTCGGCCACTACGTATTATTTCAAGGACATCGATGACCTGCTCACCGATACCTTCGCCCAGTACGTGGAACGCAGCGCGGCGTTCATGGCCAAGCTATGGACCAACAACGAAGGCTTGCTGCGGGAAATGGTCGCGTACGGCGACGGCAGCCCCGAATCCCGTTCGCAACTGGCCGATGACATTGCCCGGATGACTGCTGACTACGTGCAGCATCAACTGGACAGCCGCCGCGACTACCTGATGGCCGAGCAGGCCTTCCGCCAGGAAGCGCTGCTCAACCCGCGTCTGGCGGAACTGGTGCGCTCGCACCAGCAGATCCTGCTGCACGGCACCTGTCAGTTTTTCCAGGTGTTGGGCTCCCGCGAGCCGCAACAGGATGCCAAAGTGTTGACGGCGATTATCGGACGGATGGAATATCAGGGCTTGCTCAATGGTACCGAGCCTGTCGGCGGTGAAGACATGCTCGGCATTTTGACCCGCTACATGCACTTGGTATTGGCGTCGGTGTAACCCGTTAAGGGACACCACAGTCCCTGTGGCGAGGGGATTCATCCCCGCTGGGGCGCGTAGCGGCCCTGAAACCCAACAACTCGGTGCGTCAGGTAGACCGCGTTGAAGGGTTTGGGTCTGCTGCGCAGCCCAGCGGGGATAAATCCCCTCACCACAAAGGACAAAGCTGCCATATGCCATAGGGAGTTCCAATGAAAGCCTGGCGTGCCGTTGTAATGGCCGTGTCGTTGCTGCTGCTCAGCGGCTGCCTGGTGTCCTTCAAGGCGCCGTTGCCCGACGCCGAGGTCGCGCCCAAGGGCTTGCTCGGCCACTGGACCAGTACCAACGCCTGGGGCGAGCCGCTGAACCTGGAACTGACGAAAGTCGGCAGGCACCGCTACCAGGCCATCAGTTATTTCAGGGCCAGGCCCCAGGAGCGGGAAGCCATTCCTCTGACCGTTTCCCGTCACGGCAGCCGCTGGTACCTGTCGGCCAAGGTACCGGCCCGGTACGGTGGGCATTTCGTGATCGCTGGTTTCGAACTGACCGACAAGCAGGAACTGGTGGTCTACAACCTGGACATGGAACAGATCAACCAGGCCATCGGCCAGAAAATCCTCAGCGGCCAGCCGAACCGGAGCGAGGAGGGCGACGGGGTCTTGGTGGACAGCGACATGAGCAAGGTCTTCAGTTACCTGGACGATCCGGCCAATTCCGATGTGTTCTCGGAAGCCGTGCGTTACCAGCGGCTCAAAGCCCAATAGACTCAGGCATCGATAACAGCAACGAGTGGACGTTTTTCACAGGAGTTCCGGGTGGACGATTACCAGCAGACGATACGCACCTTGTCCGATCGCATAGTGCTGGCGCAAACGCCGATTCGCATTCTCGACGCGGTGAAATGGGACGAGAACATCCGCAAAGGGTTTCTCAAGGCCAAGGGCAAGGAACCGCCTGCCGTAGACCGTGATTATTACCTCAACCGACCGCTGTCTTTCGATTCCAGCAAGGTCAAGCTGGAGTTCCAGAACATCGAGCGCGACATTACCCGTCAGCTCGGGCAGTTCAACCCGGTCGGCCAGATCATGCGTCGCATGTGCAAGGAATACCGCATGGTGGTGCGCATGCTCGAAGCGCGCGGCACCGAGGACTTCGGGCTGATTTCCCAGGAGCTCTACGGCGCCGCCTCCGACGCCTTCCATGCCGGCGACCCGACCCTGTCCGACCTGGGCCTGATGCTGTCCGACTATCTGAACAACATCGATGGCCGTGGCGATTTGAAGGACGAGCCCAAAGTCCTTAGCGCCAAGGAAGCGGTCGGCCTGCTGCAGCACCGCCTCAACCGGGTCTTTGGCGAAGCCGAGGAAACCATTCGGGTGTTCGAGTCCGACGGGATCGTCGCGGATGCGGCGGCGGGTGCCGACTACATCAAGATTCGCGCCGATGCGATGTTCAATGAACGGGACGTGCGGGCCCTGGAGGTCCATGAAGGGCTGGTGCACGTCGGTACGACCCTCAACGGCTTGAATCAGCCGATCTGCACGTTCCTGTCCAAGGGCCCGCCCTCGTCCACCGTGACCCAGGAAGGCCTGGCGATCCTGATGGAGATCATCACATTTGCCTCCTACCCGAGTCGCCTGCGCAAGCTCACCAACCGCACCCGCGCCATCCATATGGTGGAGGAAGGGGCCGACTTCCTGCAGGTCTTCGAGTTCTTCCGCGAGCAGGGCTTTGAAATGGCCGAAAGCTACGGCAATGCCAGCCGGGTTTTCCGTGGCTCGGTGCCGAACGGTCTGCCATTTACCAAAGACTTGTCCTACCTCAAGGGCTTCATCATGGTTTACAACTACATTCAGTTGGCCGTGCGTAAAGGCAAACTGGAGCAGGTGCCGCTGCTGTTCTGCGGCAAGACCACCCTGGAGGATATGCGTACCCTGCGGCAACTGGTGGACGAAGGCCTGGTGGTGCCACCCAAATATCTGCCCGACCAGTTCCGTGACATGAACGCACTGTCGGCCTGGATGTGTTTCTCGAACTTCCTGAACCATCTGAGCCTGGACCGGATCGAAGCGGATTATTCCAATATCCTTTGACCAACACCGACCCCCGTGGGAGCGAGCTTGCTCGCGAAGGCGGTATGTCAGTCACCCGGTAAGTTGCTGACCCGACGCCTTCGCGAGCAAGCCCGCTCCCACAGGGACTGTGCTTCAACTTCAAATTTATGCGAGGTTCACCGGATGCGAACCCTCGGCATCATTTGCCTGCTACTGGCCCTTGGCGGCTGCAGTTCGCTGTTGTTCTACCCCGAGCGCGGCCAGCCCTTCACCCCGGAGCGGGCGCGACTCGAATACCGTGACGTCACCCTGCTCACCACCGATGGCTTGAAGCTCCACGGCTGGTGGCTGCCGGTCAAGCAGGGGGTCGAGGTCAGGGGTACGGTGCTGCACCTTCACGGTAACGGCGGCAACCTCGCCTGGCACTTGGGCGGTAGCTGGTGGCTGCCGGAGCAGGGTTATCAGGTGCTGATGGTGGACTATCGCGGTTATGGCTTGTCCGAAGGCGAAGCGAGCCTGCCGGCGATCTACCAGGACCTCGATACGGCATTCAAATGGCTCGACCAGGCGCCGGAGGTTCAAGGCAAGCCGTTGGTGCTGCTCGGCCAAAGCCTGGGTGGCGCGCTGGCGGTGCATTACCTGGTCGATCACCCGCAGCGCCAGCAGCAACTCAAGGCCCTGGTACTCGACGGCGTGCCCGCCAGCTATCGCGATGTTGGACGCTTTGCCCTGAGCACGTCGTGGCTGACCTGGGCCTTCCAGGTACCCTTGTCCTGGCTGGTGCCTGACGGTGACAGCGCCATCGGCTCCATCGCGCAATTGAATGGCGTGCCGAAATTGATCTACCACAGCCTCGACGATCCCATCGTGCCTCTTTCCAACGGTATCCGCCTGTATCAAGCTGCGCCGCCGCCGCGGGTCCTGCAACTGACCCGTGGCGGGCACGTGCAGACGTTCGCCGACCCGGTCTGGCGCACCGTGATGTTGCGCTACCTCGACGATCCGCAACACTTCGACGGGCTGCGCCGCCTCGGCGAAGTCCCGAATTACCCGAAATCACCCGCTGAATCTCCAGAGAGCCCGCAATGAGCGAAGAACGCAACGCCATCCCCCTGATCATCACCGGTATCTGCAGCATCCTCGGCACCGTCGCGGTGCTGTGGTACTACGGTTACCTGCACTTCGCCAAGCCCGAGGATGCGCTGTTGCTCAATGAGTTCACCATGCTCAAGACCATGCCGGGCGAAGACTACAAGGTTTCCCTGGAGCCGGCGTCCCAGGTGGCCCAGTGCATCGATGGCGTGCTGGTGCTGTTCGACACCGAACAGAAAGGCCTGACGGGCGTGCTGATCAATGACAAGAAACGCGCGGTGCGGTGCATGGGGCAGGAGACGCCGCAGAAGCTTCAGCCGTGATGCCATGAATTTCGATGATCCCTGTGGGAGCGAGCCTGCTCGCGATGGCGGAGTGTCAGCCGATGCATGACTGGCTGAACTGACGCCATCGCGAGCAGGCTCGCCCCACAGGGGAAAGTGTTCGTTCGATAAAGAGCCCCGCCTGAGCGAATCAAGCGGGGCTGTTTCTATTGCCTGATCGATCAGTTGGCGCTCATGCTCGAGCGTGGTGCTACTGGTTGGTTGTCGTTGGAGATGGTGACTTCCACCCGACGGTTCATGGCCCGACCCGAAACGCTGTTGTTGTCGGCCACCGGGAATTCCTTGCCATAACCCTGGATCATGATGCGACTCGGATCGACACCCATGTTCACCAGGGCGGTGCGCACGGAGCTGGCGCGGCGTTCGGACAGCGATTGGTTGTAGGAATCCGAACCGGTGCTGTCGGTGTAGCCTTCGACGATCACCTTGCGGTCAGGGTTTTCCTGGAGGAACTGCGCCAGCTTATTCACGTTGGCCAAGCCGCTGGAACGCAGATCGGACTTGTTGGTGGCAAACAGCACGTCACCGAAGGTCACCAGGGTACCGCGTTCGGTCTGCTTGGCGTTGAGGCTGTCCTGCAGTTGCTTGATCTGCGCGTTGCGGGCGTCGAGCAAGGCACGGGCGCGTTCGTCGCCGGCGTTTTTCAACTCCATCTCAGCGGTACGCAGGGCAATGGTCTGCTTGGCCACTTCGACACGCTGGTTGGTCAGGTAGGCCAATTGATCGACCTTGGCTTCGTCTTCCCGGTCCAGGTAAGCCTTGTCGGCCTTGGCCAGGAAATCGGCGGCGTCCTTGGTTTCCAGCGCGGCCACCTTGGTCGCTGCCGGGTTGGCCTGCAGGCCGTTGTAGTTGGTGCGGGCCTGTTCCAGGTTGACGTTCGGATCGTGGGAGCAAGCGGCCAGGGCTACGCAGGCAGCGAGCAGGGCGGGCATCATCAAATGTTTGTGCATCATAGTCTGTCGTCCTTTTATCGATGAGAAGTACGTCGTGGCGTGAACGGCTTACTGAACCTTGTTCATGCCTTCCTGACGCAGTTCCTGAACCCCTTTCTGGGAATCCTTGAGTGCCTGTTCGGCCTTGGCGGCCTGGGCCTTGCGTTCGGCGACGCGGGCGTCCCACTCGGCCTGTTCGGCCAGACGCTTGGCTTCGTCGTATTTCTTGTCGTGCATGGCCAGCTCGGCTTGCTTGAGTTTGTCCTGAGCCGACTTCATTTCCACCGCGGCGAATTCGGTACCGCCGGCGCTGACCGCGCTGTTGACGGCCGATTGCGTGACTGCGTACTGCTCCGAAGGGGGATTGCCGGCGCATCCTGCGAGGATGAAGCTGCTTCCGATGGCCAGGGCAGCCAACTTCAGACCACGCAGGCCATTGAATGAGGGTTTGGCAGTGCAGGTATTCATAGGCTTCAACTCCATTGGAAAACTCCTGGGAAACTACAAATCCATGCCGGAACCGAAGCCTTGACGTCCGTTTAGATGCTGGTGCCAGGCGCGTTTATTTAAACAATCGTTCCAGTATGGTTACTCGGTGTGACCCGAGGCGTTTTTCAAAAGTTCAGCAAAGATGGCCAATCGCCAAAAAGCATTGCTGACTGATTGGTCAGGCGCAAAAAAGGCTGAACTTTCCTGGCGCGCAGCGGTATTCCAGCGCCGCTCATGGCGCTGGAACAGGGGGAGGAGGGATCAGTGCTTGGACTCGTCGTTCTGTGAACTGAGTTGATGCAAATGACGCCGGGACAGGGCGAGGAAACGCGGCGTCGGGCCGACGTCTTCATACAGCGGGTCGCCTTCCTCATCGGTGGCGACCACTTGGGAGCCCTTGATGTACGGGAAACTCGCTTCCAATTCCTCCAGGGCAGCCCCGATCAGTTCGCCCAGCAGTTCCTCGGGCTGGCGCTTGGGGTACATGTCGCAGATCGCGGCGAGGCGCGCGGCGGCTTCCATGTCCAGGTGAATGGTGTAGCCGGTCTGGGTCAGGTGGCCCTTGGCGTTCTCTTCCCAATGCTGGGCAAGCTCACGGATTTTCATGATGGCCTCATTAAACCTGCTCGTGGCAGGTGCGGTGAGTGACAAGCCGTCGTGTGGCTTACTGTTGAGACTAGTGTCCTGCTTCGCAAAGACGTTCTTTTTTTGACGAGTGGCTGTCTTCGTCCGACAAGGTTTAAAGACCCTTCGTCGCTTGTCATACGTGACTGGCATCGGCACTCTCTTGTGAACGTCTCACCCAAGAGCTGTCCGGACCTTTTTTGCTGGAGAACTGCTGATGACCGATATCGATGCCCGCTTGCGCGAGGATGTCCACCTGCTCGGCGAGCTGCTGGGCAATACCATCCGCGAACAGTACGGGGACAGGTTTCTCGACAAGATCGAGCAGATCCGCAAGGGCGCCAAGGCCGATCGACGCGGCTCCGTGGATGCCGAACTCAGTGCCAGTCTCAACCAGTTGAGCGAAGACGAACTGCTGCCGGTGGCGCGGGCGTTCAACCAGTTCCTCAACCTGGCGAACATTGCCGAGCAGTACCAACTGATCCACCGCCGCGAAGAGTCGCAACCAGCGCCATTCGAGGCGCGGGTGTTGCCTGAGTTGCTCGCCCGGTTGCGCACCGAAGGCCATGCCGCCGAGTCCCTGGCGCGGCAGCTGGGGCGCCTGGAGATCGAGCTGGTGCTCACGGCCCACCCCACCGAAGTCGCCCGCCGTACCCTGATCCAGAAATACGATGCCATCGCCGCGCAACTGGCGGCCCAGGATCACCGCGACCAGACCAGTGCCGAGCGTGCGCAGATCCACGAGCGCCTGCAACGGCTGATCGCCGAAGCCTGGCACACCGAGGAAATCCGCCGCACCCGGCCGACCCCCGTGGACGAGGCCAAGTGGGGCTTCGCGGTGATCGAGCACTCGCTGTGGCAGGCCATCCCCAATTACCTGCGCAAGGCCGACCAGGCCCTGCATGCCGCCACCGGGCTGCGCCTGCCGTTGGAGGCGGCGCCGGTGCGCTTTGCCTCGTGGATGGGCGGTGACCGCGACGGCAATCCGAATGTCACCGCCGCGGTGACCCGTGAAGTGCTGTTGCTGGCGCGGTGGATGGCGGCGGATTTGTATCTGCGCGACGTCGATCAACTGGCCGCCGACCTGTCCATGCAGAAGGCCAGCGAGGCCTTGCGTGCCCAGGCCGGCGACAGCGCCGAACCCTACCGTGCCGTGCTCAAGCAACTGCGTGAACGCCTGCGTGCCACGCGCAATTGGGCCCAGGCATCCTTGAAAGCCACCACACCGGCGAGCGCGGATGTATTGCAGGACAACCGCGAGCTGCTGGATCCCCTGGAGCTGTGCTACCAGTCGCTGCACGACTGCGGCATGGGCGTGATCGCCGACGGTCCGCTGCTCGATTGCCTGCGCCGCGCGGTGACCTTCGGGTTATTCCTGGTACGGCTCGACGTGCGCCAGGATTCGACCCGGCACACGGCGGCCATGACTGAAATCACCGACTACCTGGGGCTGGGGCGCTATGAGGAGTGGAGCGAGGAGCAGCGCATCGGCTTCTTGTTGGACGAACTGAATAATCGTCGGCCATTGCTGCCGACGAACTTCAAGCCGTCGGCCGATACGGCGGAAGTCCTGGCCACCTGCCGGGAGGTCGCGGCGGCGCCGGCGGCGTCCCTGGGTTCCTATGTGATTTCCATGGCTGGCGCGGCTTCCGATGTGCTGGCGGTGCAACTGCTGCTGAAAGAGGCCGGGGTGCTGCGGCCGATGCGGGTGGTGCCATTGTTCGAAACCCTGGCCGATCTGGACAACGCTGGACCGGTGATCGAGCGGCTGTTGCTGCTGCCGGGCTATCGCGCACGCCTTCATGGGCCCCAGGAAGTGATGATCGGCTATTCCGATTCGGCCAAGGACGCGGGGACCACCGCGGCGGCCTGGGCACAGTATCGGGCCCAGGAACGTCTGGTGGAGATCTGTCGCGAGCAGCAGGTCGAATTACTGCTATTCCATGGCCGTGGCGGTACGGTCGGCCGTGGCGGCGGTCCGGCCCACGCGGCGATTCTGTCCCAGCCCCCGGGATCGGTGGCGGGGCGTTTCCGCACCACTGAGCAGGGCGAAATGATTCGTTTCAAATTCGGCCTGCCGGACATCGCCGAACAGAACCTCAATCTGTACCTCGCGGCCGTGCTCGAAGCGACCCTGCTCCCACCGCCACCACCTACGCCCGAATGGCGCCACCTGATGGACGAACTGGCGGCCGACGGCGTCAATGCCTACCGTGCCGTGGTGCGGGAAAACCCACAGTTCGTCGAGTACTTCCGGCAGTCCACCCCGGAGCAGGAATTGGGACGCTTGCCCCTGGGCAGTCGGCCGGCCAAGCGCCGGGCCGGTGGCATCGAAAGCCTGCGGGCGATTCCGTGGATTTTCGGCTGGACCCAGACCCGCCTGATGCTGCCGGCCTGGCTCGGCTGGGAAACCGCCCTGGGCAAGGCCCTGGAGCGGGGCGAGGGCCAATTGCTGGGGCAGATGCGCGAGCAGTGGCCGTTCTTCCGTACCCGCATCGACATGCTGGAAATGGTGCTGGCCAAGGCCGATGCCGATATTGCGCGCTCCTACGACGAGCGTCTGGTGGAGCCGGCACTGCGACCTTTGGGTGCGCATTTACGCGACCTATTGTCGCAGGCCTGCTCCGTGGTGCTGGGGTTGACCGGCCAGTCTCAACTACTGGCACATAGCCCAGAGACGCTCGAATTCATTCGCCTGCGCAACACCTATCTCGACCCCCTGCACCTGTTGCAGGCCGAACTGCTGGCCCGCTCGCGGCAACAGGACGTCGCCCAGGGCAGCCCCGTGGAGCAAGCATTGCTGGTGTCTGTGGCGGGTATCGCCGCCGGATTGCGCAACACCGGCTAAGCTCAAGCGGCGCCTCGAAACGGCTCGCCCGGTGTCGCCGGGTGGTGCCGTGCAGAAATGGCGGCAGGTCGGCCGGGCGACACTTTGTTGCCCGGTTGCGACTCTCGCCACCCCCTCCAAAGGTCGCGCCGGACGCCGGTTCCTCCGACTTTCGGCGGCTTGTGTGGGTCGGGCCCGCTGTGTATCTTGATCAGCCTTTGGCCGTTTGGGCGGTCACGATTCCAGTTTTCCGAGATTGGCCCGACGAGGCGAATCCGAGCGTTTTACATATAAAAATTGAGGAGCACATCGATGCGCGTCATTCTGCTGGGAGCTCCCGGGGCCGGTAAAGGTACTCAGGCAAAGTTCATCACCGAAAAATTCGGTATCCCGCAAATCTCCACCGGCGACATGCTGCGTGCAGCGGTCAAGGCCGGCACCGAGCTGGGCATCAAGGCCAAGAGCATCATGGATGCCGGCGGCCTGGTGTCGGATGACCTGATCATTGCCCTGGTCAAGGATCGCATCGCTCAATCCGACTGCGCCAAGGGCTTCCTCTTCGACGGTTTCCCACGCACCATTCCCCAGGCCGAAGCCCTGGTGGAAGCCGGCGTTGAACTGGATCACGTCGTTGAAATCGCCGTCGACGACGAAGAGATCGTCCAGCGCATCGCCGGGCGCCGCGTCCACGAGCCTTCCGGCCGCGTCTACCACACCGTCTATAACCCGCCGAAAGTGGCTGGCAAGGACGACCTCACCGGTGAAGAACTGGTGCAGCGCAAGGACGACACCGAAGAAACCGTGCGTCATCGCCTGTCGGTCTACCATTCCCAGACCAAGCCGCTGGTGGACTTCTATCAGAAGTTGTCCGCCAAGACCGGCGGCAAGCCCAAGTACAGCCACATCCCGGGCGTTGGCACGGTCGATGCGATCACCGGCAAGGTGCTTGAAGCGTTGAGCTGAAAAGTCTGCTCGGTTGCACCAACTACGGCCCGCTTGCGGGCCGTAGTTGTTTATACTGGCGCCCCCTTTTTTCCCCTGATTGACGGACACATCGATGAGCACCTTGCTGGCCCTGGACACCGCGACTGAAGCTTGCTCCGTTGCCCTGCTGCACGACGGCAAGGTCACGAGCCATTACGAGGTGATTCCACGCCTGCACGCTCAGAAACTGTTGCCGATGATCCAGCAGTTGCTCAGCGATGCCGGTACTACCTTGCAGGCTGTGGATGCGATTGCCTTTGGTCGTGGCCCGGGGGCCTTCACCGGTGTGCGCATCGCCATCGGCGTCGTACAGGGGCTGGCGTTCGCATTGCAGCGCCCAGTGTTGCCGGTGTCGAACCTGGCGGTGCTGGCCCAGCGTGCCTTGCGTGAAAACGGCGCCCATCAGGTGGCGGCAGCCATCGATGCACGCATGGACGAGGTGTACTGGGGCTGCTACCGCGAGATCGCTGGCGAGATGCGTCTGGTGGGTGCCGAAGCCGTGCTGCCGCCCGAAGTAGCGGCTTTGCCGGCAGATGCGGCGGGTGAGTGGTTTGGCGCCGGTACCGGTTGGGGCTATGGCGAGCGCATCGCCGTCAAGCTCAGTGGTCAGGACGCCAGCCTGCTGCCACACGCCGAAGACCTGTTGGCCCTGGCCCGTTTCGCTTGGGAGCGCGGCGAAGCCATCCCGGCCGACGATGCTCAGCCGGTGTACCTGCGAGATAAAGTCGCTACCCCCAAGTCGGAACGATAATCCCACTCTCAAGCGGACAGTGTTGTGGCGAGGGAGCTCCCGCGCCACAAAGGCTTCCAGATCCAAGGTCTCCCGGGATCCTCAAAAGTCATTTGCACCGCAAAAAGTCACACCTGATATCACCAGTCGTCATTTTTTTGCCCGGTTTTTAAACCTTTTCGACTTTATGTGTTCTAGTTATCACTTGCGCGTTTGCGCGGCTGGGAAAGTGCCGCTAAATTGCCATCATTGATATTGAGCATTCTGTTATGCGTATAGACGGATATTCACCGCAGTCTTATCCCATCAAGCGCCGGCCCAGGACGGGCAAGGTCGCTGATCAGGAATCCTTCGACGACGTCGATGGCGAATTGGAGTTTCCGTCTGAAGAGCAACTGGCCGCCCGCGCCGCCAAAGCTTCCGCACAGCGCTTGAGCAATCTCCCCGCTCGCCAGCAAGACATGCTCTACCACCGCTCCATGAGCCGCAGTGTCGCCACGGCCCTCGCCAGTTACCTGAGCACCGCCGGCTTCGTCGATTGGGATATGGAAGTGCTGGGGCTCGACCTCTACATCTGATGGCGTTGTCTTACTACCTCGGCTGCCCCTCCTGGAGCGAAAACGCCTGGCGTGACTATCTCTATCCCCTGGACGCCAGAAGCTCCGACTTCCTGAATCTGTATTCCCAAGTGTTCAACGCCGTGGAAGGCAACACGACCTTCTACGCGAGCCCGTCCGCGGCCATCGTGCAGCGTTGGGCCGAAACCATGCCCGCGCACTTTCGCTTTACCGCCAAGTTTCCCGGTGAGATCAGCCACAACGGCGATCTGCGCGAGCACCAGACGGCCGTCGACACTTTCCTGCAGTTGCTCAGCCCTTTGGGCGAACGGGTTTCGCCACTCTGGCTGCAGCTGTCCAAGGCGTTCACGCCAAATCGATTAGCGGAACTGGCGGGGTTTATCGACGCCTTGCAGCGCCCGCTGGCGGTGGAGGTCCGTCACGATGAGTTCTTTGCCAAAGGCGATGCCGAACGGCAACTCAATCGCCTGCTGCTCGATCGTGGTGTCGAGCGTATCTGCCTCGATCCCCGGGCCCTGTTCAGTTGCACTTCCACCGATCCTGCCGTGCTCCATGCCCAATCGAAAAAGCCGCGGGTACCACCCCGGCCGGCGGCCTTCACCCAATATCCGCAGGTGCGCTTCATCGGTCATCCGGTGCTGGAGGCCAACGAGCCATTCCTGACGCCCTGGGTGGAAAAAATCGCCGGCTGGATCGAAGAAGGGCGCACGCCCTACATCTTCCTGCACACCGCCGACAATCTGCTGGCGGCGAAACTGGCGCTGCGTTTTCATAGCCGGCTGATGCAGCGATTGCCTGGCTTGCCGGCCTTGCCTGAGTTATATAGAGAGCCCGCCGCCGAGCAACTGGGTTTGCTCTGAGGCTGAAATCCTTCTCTGCTCAGGAGTAACCTCCATGGATGCGCAAACCCGTCGGGCCCAGGCGTTCAAAGCTTTGCACGAACGTGAAGAGGCTTTTGTCATTCCCAACCCGTGGGACGCCGGTTCCGCGAAAATGTTGGCCAGCCTGGGGTTCGAGGCCTTGGCCACCACCAGCGCCGGTCACGCTTTTTCCCTGGGCCGCCCGGATGGCGCGCTGGGGCTGGAAGACACCTTGGCCAATGTCCGCGCGATCGTGGCCGCCACTGACCTGCCGGTGGCGGTCGATTTCGAGAACGGTTTCGCCGACGCCCCCGAAGATTGCGCCCGCAACCTGCTGCGCGCGGCAGAAGCCGGCGCGGTCGGCGGGTCCATCGAGGATGCCACGGGACGCGAAGAGAGCCCGATCTATTGCTTCGAGCATGCCGTGGCGCGGGTCAAGGCCGCGGCCGAAGCGGTACGCAGCCTGCCGTACCCGTTCCTGCTGACTGCCCGGGCGGAGAACTTCCTGCACGGCAACCCCGATCTGAATGACACGATCCGTCGCCTGAAAGCATTCGCCGACGCCGGTGCAGACGTGCTCTATGCCCCTGGGTTGAGTACTGCCGAGCAAGTGCTCGCGGTGGTGCAAGCCGTGGCGCCGAAACCGGTGAACGTGCTGATGTCCGGGGCGCTGGACCTGACACTCGCGCAGTTGAGCGAGCTGGGTGTCAGGCGCATCAGCGTCGGCTCGGCCCTGGCCTTGGCGGCGTACGGTGAGTTCATGCGCGCCGCTGGGGAAATCCGCCAGCAGGGCACGTTCACCTTTACCCGCCGCTCGATGACGTTCAAGCAGGCCAACCAGCTGTTCAAGGGTTGATGCTCGGTCGTGAGAATTGCCAAAGGCTTGATGTTGTTGCTGGTGCTGATTGTCGGCGTCGCGGTGTTGGGGGTGTGGCGGGGCTGGTTGTCGGTGCCGCCGCAGTGGAATCCCTGGGCACCCCTGGACGTCCGGGCGCCACCGAACCTGCTGACCCGCTACAAACTCATGGCCTTGCGCAATGACCCGCAATTGTGTGAGCAGGCCTTGGCCACCTCGGGGCTGCGGGTCGCCCACCAGGCCGACAGCAACCCGGCCGCCAGTTGCCCGTTGACCAATGTGCTGCGGGTGCAGGGTGGCGAGGTGGCGCTGAGCAGCAGTTTCCTCGCCAGTTGCTCCCTGGCGGTGGCATTCGCCTTGTTCGAGCATCATGCGCTGCAACCGGCCGCACAGGCCGCCTATGGGCAGAAAGTGACCCGAGTCGATCACCTCGGAAGCTTCGCCTGTCGCAACATGTACGGCCGTGAAAGCGGCGCGCGCAGCCAGCATGCCACGGCTAGTGCGTTGGACATCGCCGGGTTTCGCCTGGCCGATGGTCGCACGGTCAGCGTCCTCCGGGACTGGCCGAAGGACAATGCCGACGCGCGTTTCCTGCACCAGGTGCGCGACGGTGCCTGTGACATGTTCAGTGTGGTCTTGAGCCCGGACTACAACGCAGCCCACCGAAACCACTTCCACCTGGATGTGGGGCCTTGGTGGATCTGTAGGTGATCAGGCGGCGATGCGCAGGTTCTGCAGCACGATCGGGCGTGCCCAGCGGGTGTCGAAGTCCAGCGCTTTCTGTTGGGCGACGATTTCTTCTTCCGGGAACGGCGGGAATGGCTTGTCCAGCAGATCGAGTTCGAATTCGGCAATCGGCAGGTGCAATGGGCGTGGCTGCGGTGCCGGGCCGGGTTCCGGTAATGGTTGGCCAGCAGCGAGGACAATGGGACGAACCCAATTGCTCTCGAAGTTCTGCTGTTTTTGCTGTGCGCTGATTTCTTCCGGTGGGAAGGGTGGGAACGGCTTGTCCAGCAGGTCCAGTTCGAATTCGGCGATGGGCAGGAACAGCGGCTCAGGCGGTTTGACCTGGGTCTCTTTCACATCGCAGGTGCGCTGGCTGACGATGTGGTCCAGCAGTTCGGCGCCGAGGGTCGGTTCAACGGCCTCATCGAGTGCGACGGGCTGGTAGCTGCCGGGCGCGGGTGCGTTTTCACCCAACTGATCGGCCAGGGCCCGGGCAAAAAAATCTTGCCACAGGTGACTGACGCGGCTCAGGGCCTGGGTGTTGCGCAGGCTGTAATCACCGTAACGGGAGATAACGCCTATCGATGTGGAATGAATGTCTGACATTTTTTTCGGTCGACGCTCAGCTCTGGCAAAATGCCGTTCACCGTTGTTATCGGCCGTTTTTGCCGATCCTTAATTTTTTGAGCATGTTTCCATAATGAACAACTTCCATGAGTGAGCAACCCGCGGCCTGCCGCATCCACGTCGAGGCCCTGGGTGCGGCCTTCCAGCCTCAGGCCGAGGACTGGGCCCAGCGCCTTGGCCTGCCCTTGCAGATGGACGATGGCGAGTTTGCCCTGCAGGTCGGCGAACACGGGCTGCAATTGCAGCAGCTGGGGCCGGACGCGCCGGGGCCGGTGCGGGTGGATTTTGTCGAGGGCGGCGCGGCCCATCGCCGGTTGTACGGTGGCGGCAGCGGCCAGATGATCGCCAAGGCCGTCGGGATTGCCCAGGGGGTGCGTCCCCGTGTTCTGGATGCCACGGCCGGGTTGGGCAAGGACGCCTTCGTGCTGGCCAGCCTGGGCTGCGAGATGAGCCTGATCGAGCGCCAGCCGCTGATCGGCGCATTACTGGAGGACGGTCTAGCCCGTGGCGCGGAGGATTTCGACGTGGCGCCCATCGTGGCGCGCATGCACTTGCTCAAGGGCAATTCCATCGAGGTGATGCAAAACTGGGAAGGCGAGCCGCCCCAGGTGATCTACCTGGACCCGATGTTTCCCCATCGTGAGAAAACCGCCCTGGTGAAAAAGGAAATGCGCCTGTTCCGGCCCTTGGTCGGCGACGACCCCGACGCCCCTGCCTTGCTGGCCGCGGCCCTGGCCCTGGCGACGCACCGGGTGGTGGTCAAGCGCCCGCGCAAGGCGCCGTGCATCGAAGGGCCGAAACCGGGCCATGGGCTCGATGGCAAATCCAGTCGCTACGATATCTACCCCAAAAAGGCGCTCAAGGCCTGAGACCGGGGTGTCTTCACCGCGAGCAGGCTCGCTCCCACACTGGTTCGGCGTCGTTCACCGATGTTGTGGCCCACACCAACACCTGTGGGAGCGAGCCTGCTCGCGATGAGGCCCTTCAGTACACCGGGAATTAAGGCCGATAAGCCCGCATGAACAACCCCACCACCTCCTGAACATGCTCTTCGGCCGCTTCTGCCTCCAACGGCGCGCCGCAGCCATACAGTAAGCGGAAATTCGCTGCGCCCTTGATCAGGCAGAAGAAATGCTCCGCCGCATGGCGGGGTTTGTCGATGCACAGGGCGCCGCTCTGGTTGACCTTGGTCAGCAGCCGCTCCATGCCCGAGAGCATCCGCTCGGGACCGGCCTGGTAGAAAATCGTCGAAAGCCTGGAGTCCTGGCTGCCCAGGGCCATGATTACCCGATGCAGGTTCACCGATTCGTCGCTGTTGACCAGCAGATGGAAGCCACGGGCGATGTTCAACAGCACGCGTTCAATCGGCACGCCCTCCGGCCACTCGAAGAACAGTGGTGGCACCTGCTCTTCGCACTTGGCAATCACGGCGGCGGAAAACAGCGTTTCCTTATCGTTGAAGTGGCTGTAGACCGTCAGCTTCGACACGCCCGCTTCAGTGGCGACGGTATCCATGCTGGTATTGGCATAACCCAATTCTATGAACAGCCGTTTGGCAGCGTCGAGAATGGCCTGGCGCTTGACCAGATCCTTCGGACGGCCAGGCCCGCTGGGGGGTGAAAGATTGTTCGACATTCTTCGCTTTAATACTGGACTGGTGAGTTTGCTATTAATAACATACCCGCCAGTATAATTATTCCAAGCACCATTAGCGAAAGGTCTGCCGCCATGTTCCGCTATGCATTGCCCCTCGCCGTGCCAGTCAGCCTGGCTTTTTTATTGTCTGCGTGTGGTCATGACGAACCGGTACCGGTCGCCGTGCGCCCTGCCATGGTCGTGAAACCAGAGCCTTCGGCCCAGGCGACGGACAGTTATCCCGGCGAAGTGCGGGCCCGTTTCGAGCCGGACCTGGCTTTTCGCATTGGCGGTAAAGTGAGCCGACGACTGGTCGAAGAGGGGCAGCGGGTCAAGGCTAACCAACCACTGGCCGAACTCGACCCCCAGGACGTGCGCTTGCAACTGGAAGCGACCCGGGCCCAGGTGGCTGCGGCCGAGGCCAACCTGAACCTGGTGCGTGCCGAGCGTGATCGCTACAAAACACTGCTGGACCGGCAGATGGTCAGCCGTTCCCAGTACGACAACGCCGAGAACCTCTACCGCTCCGGCGCCGCGCGTCTCAAGCAGATCCAGGCGGAGTTCGACGTTTCCAGCAACCAGGCCAGCTATTCGGTATTGCGGGCGCCCCAGGATGGTGTGGTCGCCCGGCGTTCGGTGGAAGTCGGCCAAGTGGTGCAGGCCGGGCAGACCGTCTTCACCCTCGCCACCGATGGCGAGCGTGAAGTGCTCATCAGCCTGCCGGAACAGAGTTTTGGTCGGTTCAAGATCGGCCAACCGGTCTCGGTCGAACTGTGGAGCCAGCCGGGCCAGCGTTTCAATGGACATATCCGTGAACTCTCGCCCGCCGCCGATCCGAAGTCCCGTACCTTCGCCGCCCGTGTCGCGTTCACTGGGGGCAGCGTTCCGGCCGAATTGGGTCAGAGCGCCCGGGTGTTCATCCAGACCGTCGATAAGGTGCCGTTGTCGGTGCCGCTGTCGGCCCTGACGGCTGAAAACGGCGCGACGTACGTCTGGGTGGTCAACCCCAACAACACCTTGAAGAAGGTCCCGGTGCGGGTCGGCGCCTTCGGTGAAAAGACCGTTCCGGTGCTTGAGGGCCTCAGTGCCAACGACTGGGTGGTGGCGGCTGGCGTGCATGTGCTCCTCGACGGCCAGCAGGTACGGCCGGTGGATCGCTCCAACCGCGTGGTCAACCTGGCGGCCAAGGAGTAATCCCCGATGGGTTTCAATCTTTCCGAATGGGCGTTGCGTAATCGCCAGATCGTACTATTCCTGATGCTGTTGCTGGCCATTGTCGGCGCGCTTTCCTACACCAAGCTCGGTCAGAGCGAAGACCCTCCGTTCACCTTCAAGGCCATGGTCATCAGTACCAACTGGCCAGGGGCCACGGCTGAAGAAGTGTCGCGCCAGGTCACCGAGCGGATCGAAAAGAAGCTGATGGAGACCGGTGACTACGAGAAGATCGTCTCGTTTTCCCGTCCGGGTGAGTCCCAGGTGACCTTCATGGCCCGGGACTCCATGCATTCTGCGCAGATCCCTGAGTTGTGGTACCAGATCCGCAAGAAGGTCAACGATATCCGCCACACCTTGCCGCAAGGTGTTCAGGGGCCGTTCTTCAACGATGAATTCGGCACCACCTTTGGCAACATCTACGCCCTGACCGGCGATGGTTTCGACTACGGCGTGCTCAAGGACTACGCCGACCGTGTCCAGATCCAGCTGCAACGGGTCAAGGATGTGGGCAAGGTCGAGTTGCTCGGTCTGCAGGACGAGAAAATCTGGATTGAGCTGTCGAACGTCAAGCTGGCAACCCTCGGCCTGCCTTTGTCGGCGGTCCAGCAGGCCCTGGAAAAGCAGAACGCGGTCTCCACCGCGGGCTTTTTCGAAACCGGTAGCGAGCGTTTGCAGCTACGGGTATCGGGCAATTTCCAGACCGTGGAAGAGATCCGCAACTTTCCGATCCGGGTCGCCGACCGCACATTCCGTATCGACGACGTGGCGGACGTGCGTCGCGGTTTCAACGAGCCACCGGCGCCACGCATGCGCTTCATGGGCGAAGATGCCATTGGTCTGGCCGTGGCGATGAAGGAGGGTGGCGACATCCTGATCCTGGGCAAGGCGCTGGAAACCGAATTTGCCCGGATCCAGAACAATCTGCCGGCCGGCATGCAGTTGCGCAAGGTGTCAGACCAGCCGGCGGCGGTGAAGACCGGCGTCGGTGAGTTCGTCCAGGTGCTGGTGGAAGCCCTGACCATCGTCTTGCTGGTGAGCTTCTTTTCCCTGGGGCTACGCACCGGGATGGTGGTCGCCCTGGCGATTCCGCTGGTGCTGGCGATGACCTTCGCGGCGATGTATTACCTGGGGATTGGCCTGCACAAGATTTCCCTGGGCGCGCTGGTGCTGGCGCTCGGGTTGCTGGTGGACGACGCGATCATTGCGGTGGAGATGATGGCGATCAAGATGGAGCAGGGTTTCGACCGGATCAAGGCGGCCAGCTACGCCTGGACGAGCACGGCATTCCCGATGCTCACCGGTACGCTGATCACGGCGGCGGGCTTCCTGCCGATCGCCACGGCGCAATCGGGCACCGGCGAATATACCCGTTCGATCTTCCAGGTGGTGACCCTCGCGCTGCTGGCCTCCTGGGTGGCTGCCGTGGTGTTCGTGCCCTACCTGGGGGAAAAACTTCTGCCGGACCTGGCAAAAATTCATGCGGCCAGGCACGGCATTGGTCACGGTCAGCCCGACCCTTACGGCACGCCGTTCTACCAACGGATCCGGCGCTTGGTGGAGTGGTGCGTGCGTCGGCGCAAAACCGTCATCGCCTTGACCGTGCTGTTGTTCATCGGCTCGGTGATGCTGTTCCGTTTTGTCCCGCAGCAGTTCTTCCCGGCGTCGGGGCGACTGGAATTGATGGTCGATCTGAAGCTGGAGGAAGGCGCCTCCCTGAGCAACACCGCCGAACAGGTCAAGCGCCTGGAGGCGATGCTCAAGGACCATCCGGGCATTGACAATTACGTGGCCTATGTCGGCACCGGTTCGCCACGTTTCTACCTCCCACTGGATCAACAACTTCCGGCACCGAGCTTTGCCCAGTTCGTGGTGCTGGCCAAGACCATCGAAGACCGTGAGCCCCTGCGCAGCTGGTTGATCAGTACCCTGAACGAACAGTTCCCGACCATGCGCTCCCGGGTCACGCGCCTGGAAAACGGCCCGCCCGTGGGGTACCCGGTGCAGTTCCGGGTGACCGGCGAGCACATTGAAGAAGTCCGCGCCCTGGCGCGGAAAGTGGCGACGAAAGTTCGCGAAAACCCCTACGTGACGAACGTGCATCTGGATTGGGAAGAACCGAGCAAAGTCGTGTACCTGAACGTCGACCAGGAGCGTGCCCGGGCCCTGGGCGTGAGCACCGCCGACCTGTCGAAGTTCCTGCAGAGTTCCCTGATCGGCTCCAGCGTCAGCCAGTACCGGGAGGACAACGAACTGATCGAGATCCTGTTGCGTGGCACGGTGCATGAGCGCACCGAACTGACGCTACTGCCGAGCCTGGCGGTGCCTACCGAGAATGGCCAGAGTGTCGCGCTGTCACAGATCGCGACGCTGGAATACGGCTTTGAAGAGGGGGTGATCTGGCATCGCAATCGCCTGCCCAGCGTGACGGTGCGGGCCGATATCTACGGCAAGGAACAACCGGCGTCCCTGGTGCAGCAGATCTTCCCGACCCTGGACCCGATTCGCGCTGAGTTGCCGGACGGTTACCTGTTGGAAGTCGGTGGTACCGTCGAGGATTCGACCCGAGGGCAGAAGTCGGTGAACGCTGGGGTACCGTTGTTCATCGTGGTGGTGCTGACCTTGCTGATGCTCCAACTGCGCAGTTTCTCACGCACGGCCATGGTGTTTCTGACGGCGCCCCTGGGGCTGATTGGCGTCACGCTGTTCCTGCTGGTGTTCCGCCAGCCGTTCGGTTTCGTCGCCATGCTGGGCACCATCGCCTTGTCGGGGATGATCATGCGCAACTCGGTGATCCTGGTGGACCAGATCGAACAGGACATTGAGGCGGGGCTGACACCGTGGCAGGCGATCATCGAAGCCACGGTGCGACGCTTCCGTCCGATCGTGCTCACCGCACTGGCGGCAGTGCTGGCAATGATTCCCCTGTCGCGCAGTCTGTTTTTCGGCCCAATGGCGGTGGCGATCATGGGCGGGCTGATCGTGGCGACGGCGTTGACGTTGCTGTTCCTGCCGGCGTTGTACGCGGCCTGGTTCAGGGTCAAGAAAACCTGACTGAGAGGCTATGAACACCAAGTCTTTTTGTGGGAGCGGGCTTGCTCGCGAAAGCGGTGGATCAGCTTGCATCGATGTTGTTTGTGCCACCGTCATCGCGGGCAAGCCCGGCTCCCACAGGGGCCGAGGTGATCGCAGATTTGCCGTCCACCGCAAAGCAATGTGGGAGCGAGCCTGCTCGCGATAGCGGTGTAACAGCCAACGACGAGGTCATGGCTGAAGCCGCTATCGCGAGCAGGCTCGCTCCCACAGTTGCTTATCGCGTTCAGAGGCTACCAAACACCTTCTTCGCCAGGCTGGTAGCCGCGGCCGCCGGGTTCTGGCGAATCGCGGCTTCCTGCTTGCCGATCATTTCGAACAAGCCGTCCAGTGCCTGCTCGGTCACGTAGTTTTCGACGTTGGCGCTTTTGGCATCCAATACACCGAACGTCGCGGCCTGGCCGGCAAAGGCATTGTATTTCTGGGCCAGGCCGACCTTGTCGGTGGCTTGTTTGACGATGGGCAGGAACTTGGCGCGGATCTGCTCGCGGCTGCTCTTGTTCAGGTACTGCGTCGCCGAGTCGTTGCCACCGCTCAAGATGCCCTTGGCATCGTCCACGCTCATATTCTTCACGGCATTGACCAGAATCGGCTGGGCCTGGACCACGGCTGTCTCGGCTGCCTGGTTCATGCTGGCTTCCAGTTGATCGACCTGATCACCCATGCCAAAGGCTTTCATTTTGCTGGCGACTTTGCCCAGCTTGCCGGGCAATTCTATTTTCACATCCGGGTTGTTGCTGAAGCCGCCGGGTGTGCCCAGTTGTTTGACCGCCACCTGCGCGCCCTGGGTCAAGGCGTCCTTGAGACCTCCCGTGGCATCTTTTTGCGACAGATCACCCAGGGACAGAGCCATGGCATTGGCGCAGATCAACAGACCCGCGCACAGGCCGGTGAAACGGAGGGTAGAGCGGAGCATAATGGCGTCCTTGTAAAAGTTGGAAAAAAGCAATCAGCGTGCGGCGTTGACGCGAATCTTCAACGGCTGCGGATCCTGACCATCGAGTTGTACGGCGTGTTGTTCAGTGGTGATGAACATCAACTGGCCGTCCACTTCGATGCGGGCGCTCACGGCATAACGATGGCCGGGCTTGACCTGGGCGGGATCATAACTGAGGCGGAACGGCAGCGGGACCTGGCCTTTGATCGGGCCGCTCTGCTCATCGAGCACCACCGCAGGAGCGTCGGCCAGTGAAACATCTTGCAGGCTCACGCGCAGGGTCGCGCTGGGCGGCAGGGCAATGCGTTGCAAATAGAACACTTCGCCGGCGAGGTAGTTCTTGCTCGCCAGCGGCGCGCTGGAGCAGGCGCCGAGCAGTGCGGCAATGGCCAGCAGGGTCATTTTTTTCATGGCGCAATTCCTTGTTCGAGGGCACCAGGAAACAGCCTGGCGCCGGTGGGAATCAATCCTGGGTCACCGGAGCAACCTGATCCGCCGCATCTTCACTGCGATGCAACGCCACTTGGCGGATCGACAAACGAATCTCCGCCGGCAGCACCCGTTTGGCGGCGCCTTCGGCCAGTTCGCCCAGCAGTTCGTGATAGCTTAGCTTGCCGGCTTCGTCCCGGCGCAGAACATCGAGGTCCAGCATCGTCTGGATGAAATGGCGGAACAGGGTCTTGTCGAAGAATTCCGGTGCGTTCAGGCCATGCAAGATCGACAGGCGCTGGGCCATGACGGTGCAGAGATCTTCCAGCTCTTCGGCACTGATGCTGTTCTGACCGCTGTTGAGCAACAGCGAGACGGTCATGTAGAAGCGTTGCAGGGCCTGGGCGATGCTCTTGGACAGCAGGGTCAGCAACACGAAGTGCCGCGAACTCGGCGCCGGACGCAGGTACAGGTTATTTTCGAAACGCAGCAGGCCCTGTTCGACGAACGCTTCGAGCCACTGGTCGATCACGTCGTCCAGTTGTTCCAGTGACCAGCGAATGAACAACTCCGATTGCAGGTACGGGTACAAGGCGTGGGTGTAGCGCAGGATCTGCTCGCGGCTCATGCGCGAAGCACTCTGGAAGAAGCTCGCCAGCAACGCCGGCAGGGCGAAGATGTGCAGCACATTGTTGCGGTAGTAAGTCATCAGCACCGCATTCTGCTCATCCAGGTACAGGATCTTGCCCAGGGCATCGTTCTGTTCCGACAGCAGGTCCATGCCTTTCACGTGTTCGATCAGCGCCCGGCCATCCCCTTCGGGCAATGTGGTGTGGGGGGAGTACGGTACTTTGCGCAGCAACGCCAGGTACAGGTCCAACACCCGGGCCATGGCCTGATCGTCGAGTGCCAGGCGGCTGGTGGACAACAGCGCCAGGGCCACGAGATTGACCGGATTGATGGCGGCGGCTTCGTTCAGGTGCCGGGCCACGCGTTCACCCAGGCGATGGGTGGTCGCGTTGAGCCAGGCCGGTTTGAACTGCGGCCCCAATTCCTGCTGGCGCCAATCCGGCTGTTCGCCATCGAGGAACTCAGCCAGTTTGATCGGTTCGCCGAAGTTCACCGCCACCTGGCCGAAGCGTTGCTTGAGGGCTCCGATGACCTTGAAGATGTCGAAGATCGATTCCTTCTTCTTGCTGGCCCCGCGTAACTCACCCAGGTACGTACGACCTTCCAGCACCCGCTCATAGCCGATGTACACCGGCACGAACACAATGGGTGTGCGCGATGAACGCAGGAAGCTGCGTAAGGTGATGGCGAGCATGCCGGTCTTGGGTTGCAGCATGCGTCCGGTGCGCGAACGACCGCCTTCGACGAAGTACTCCACCGGAAAACCCTTGGTGAACAGCGTGTGCAGGTATTCATTGAACACCGCGGTGTAGAGCGGGTTGCCCTTGAAGGTGCGGCGCATGAAGAACGCCCCGCCACGGCGCAGCAGGCTGCCGACCACCGGCATGTTGAGGTTGATGCCGGCGGCGATATGCGGTGGGGTCAGGCCATTGCGGAACAGCAGGTATGACAGCAGCAGGTAGTCGATGTGGCTGCGGTGGCACGGCACATAAATGACTTCATGGCCTGGGGCGATGTTTTGCACGCCTTCGATATTGTTGACCTTGATGCCATCGTAGATCTTGTTCCAGAACCAGCTCAGCACCACTTCCAGGAAACGAATGGCGGTGTAGGTGTAGTCCGAGGCGATTTCGTTGCCGTAGCGCAGGGCCAGTGCCTTGGCTTTTTCCGCCGAGATTTTTTCCCGCTCGGCCTCGTCGGCAATCGCTTGCTTGACCAATGGCTGGTTCACCAGGCCCTTGACCAGGTTGCGCCGATGAGAAAGGTCGGGGCCGATGACCGCCGCCTTCAGGTTGCGGAAATGCACTCGCAGGATCCGCTGGGCCATGCGCACGGTACGTTCGTGGCCTTTGTCGTGCTCGATCAGGTTGCGCAGATGAATCGGCGCAGAGAACTGCACGCGGGTCTTGCGTCCCAGGATCATGATGCTCAACAGGCGACGCAGGCGTCCGGTGACGGCCCAGCTGTCGGCGAACAACAGTTTCCACGGGCTGGATTCGCTGTCGGGCGACTGACCCCAGAACACACTGACCGGGATGATCTGCGCATCTTCGGCGGCGTCGTGGGTCAACACGTTGACCAGTCGCGTCAGGGTCGGTGGCGCGCCGCGCTTGTCCTGGCGTCCGAGCCAATCCGGCGCCGGCGTCAGGTAGAAGAATGCCGCCGGTTCCAGCAGGTTGCCCACCGACACCGGCAACACCGGGCGGGGCAGGCCGGCCTTGGTGCACTCGGCGTCGAGTACCGCCAGGTCGGTGAGCGAGGGATCTTGCAGGACGTAGAACACCGGACGACTGCGGTCGAGGTTGAGGGTGAAGGACGACTGGTTGATCGTCTCTGAGCGAACCCAGAGGTACAACAGTCGGCGCAAGGTGCCAAACACAAGACGGCGGAACGGGGAGCGGGTCATACGGCTTCTGCGTGAGTGGATGGAACCGAGCAACTGCTCGGGTCGTTAGTGTGCCGGATTCGCCTGGGATCGGCAAAAAAGCGGCGATGTTGCTGGGTTCTTTATTCGAGGCTTTTGTGGTTTCCGGTATTGCGGTGCATGTACCTGTCAGGTCTGCCAGTAGACGCGTCGTTGGATCAGCGTCATACATTCGTCGTAGCTTCGAATGGAGAGGGCCGATCATGAAAGATTACTGGAAGATATTGTTGTTTAGCGCATGGGTGTGTTCAGTGTGTACTCCGCTTACGGCACTCGCGTTGGCACTGTCCCGCCCGACGATTGAGACGCCCGGATTAAACGGTTCAAGTTACCGTCTGCCATGGCTGTCCGGTACAGGAATCCCGGGAGCGACGGTGCAAATAGCAACGAGCCATACCGGCACATGGATAGCCAGTACGACAGTTGACGCCGAAGGCCGCTGGCAGGTTCGCAGTACGGTGGCGCTCCCGGTCGGGCCCTATTCGATAGCAAGCCACCAGACCTTAAATGGGGGAAACGTCCGATTGGGGGGAAAATGTGGCCTTTACCGTGACCGATACACCGGATCCCCCCGTGATCACCTCGCCGATGGAAAACAGTCTGGGTGAGCCATGGTTATTGTTCTCCGGCACAGGCATTGCGGGGGCGACCATTCAAGTGGCAAGGAGCCATTTAGGCACCCTGTTAGCCAGTACGACAGTCGGTGCCGATGGCCGTTGGCAAATTCGCAGCGAGGGCCAACTCCCGACGGGCCCTTACTCGATAAGCGCCTACCAACGTCTCAATGGCATCGCTTCGAATTGGGGGCCGAATATACCGTTCCATGTGGCAACGTGGACGAGTGAGGGGGATCGGGTTGCCAAAGAACTCAATGTGCTGTTTGCAAGCACGAACACCAGTTGTCTGAATAACAGGGCGGCGTTCTATTGCAGCGGGATCTTGATGCGCACAGCGGGCTACTCCACGGCCTATCATGTTTGGAATCCGAGTTTTAGTGCTATCAACCTGGGGGGTGTTTCGTTCAGTTACCTGCGAGCCGGGCTGGGTATGAACCATCTACCGGGCAATCGTGTCCAGGGCCTGATCCTTGAGCCAGCCCGGTCCTTTGCCAATGGCAGTTATCCACTGCAGGTACTTTGTGCGTACCCCTACGATGGCGAATCCGTGCGCAGGGCATCCAATGGTTGCGGGGTCGGTTACGAGTTTCCCCAGGACAGCGGGCCCTGTATCACTCAAAACATCACGACGCTGGACGCTTGGCGCGCGCACTTTCAACAGTATCCGAGTGCCCCTGACCGGTACCGTCATCAGTGTAGTTTTGGCGTCGATCAGGCGGGGTTTGCCTTGAGTCTTGCCGCTCGGGAACACCCGGATGCGGAACATCCGGATTGGCAACACAACGAAGTAGTCATCAAGACTTGGCCACAAGATACACCCAACCTTCCGATCAAGGCGTTCTTCCATTTCGGCACGAATGAGCAGGGTGTCGAAGAGGCCAAGAATATGCAGCGGGATTTTTTCAACACGACAGGACGGCGTGTTCCGGTGGTCCGGCTTACCCTCGACGGCCCGGCGGGGGATAACTTCAGTTATATCATGGAGGATCAAGGTGTCTTCTAGGTCGTGAAAACGCAGCGATCACATTGCAAATCGGCAAAAATGGCGACCCGCACGCCAGTTGAGAGTTTTGGGCGCTGTAATATACTCGGCAGTCTGTCACCGACGCCCTCGGGCACGGCCGACATTCCCGAGGCTTTCCCATGAAAAGCCGTTCAATAATAACAATGGGGTATGAGCAGATGGCAGCGCGCGAGACCGGCAATGTGAAATGGTTCAATGACGCCAAGGGATACGGCTTCATCCAGCGCGAAGGTGGAGCGGATGTATTCGTGCATTACCGCGCGATCCGCGGTGAGGGCCACCGTTCGTTGACCGAAGGCCAACAGGTCGAATATGCGGTGGTGCAAGGGCAGAAGGGTTTGCAGGCTGAGGATGTGGTGGGGTTGTAACCTTTTTCAGCCATACCAGGGATCCCTGTGGGAGCGAGCCTGCTCGCTCCCACAGGGGATTTGCTTTACATCCTCAAAGGCTGCGTCAGGCAGTCCGCCAGGTAATCTCTTCTTCCCCATCGGCACTGATGCGAATCCAGCGATCAGCCGACTCTTCCCCTTCCTCTTCAACCCACGAACCAGGCGCGCAACGCACTTCGACATTCAGTGCGGCAAATGCGGCACGGGCGCAGGCGATGTCGTCATCCCATGGGGTCCGGTCGCTTTCCAGGTACAGGCTGTTCCATTTGCCCACGGCCTTGGGCAGCCAGGTCACCGAGATGTCGCCGGCCTTGCACTTGTAGGTCTGGCCTTTCTGGGTCCATTCGCTGCACGGGCCCAGCGCCTGGGTCAGCCAGGCGGCGATGGCCTTGTGGTCGACGTCAGCGTCTTTGAGGTAGATCTCGATATCGGGTTGGCGCATGGATATCCTCACTGCGGTCTTGAAAAATCCATTCGCGGATTTGATCGGTTATTGAAGAACGAAATAATCGTAGCGCATCGACACCGTGACTTCGAACGGCTCGGCCTGCTCGATCACGCTGGCGCGGCGCTCGGCACTGGCGCGCCAGCCGTGGGGCGTCATCGCCAACAGGTTGGCACGGTCCTGGCCGTGTTTCAGGACCAGCTTGAATTCCAGGGTTTCGCTGTGCGCCAGCGCCATGCCCGAAGGGACCAGGGCCAGATGCTTGTCATCGGTGTACTCGCGCACTTCGTCGTACAGGCGTTCGCGCAACTCCATCAGGTGACCGCGGGTGGGACCGACTTTCATCAGGCCACCACCGGGGCTGAGCAGGCGCTTGGCCTCCTGCCAGTCCAGCGGGCTGAACACGCTCGCCAGGAATTGGCAGCAGCCGTCAGCCAGCGGCACCCGCGCCATGCTGGCGATCAACCAGGTCAGCTGTGGGTCGCGTTTACAGGCGCGCTTGACTGCCTCGCGGGAAATGTCCAGGGCATAACCATCGGCATCAGGCAGCGCGTCGGCGATCTGCGCGGTGTAATAGCCCTCGCCACAGCCGATGTCCAGCCAGCGGCCGGGGTTACGCTCAGCCGCCAGTTCGGCCAGGCGGCGGGCGACGGGGGCGTAGTGCCCGGCATTGAGGAAGTCGCGACGGGCTTCGACCATGGCCTGGTTGTCGCCAGGGTCGCGGCTGTTCTTGTGTTGCACCGGCAACAGGTTCAAGTAGCCCTGGCGGGCGCGGTCGAACCGATGCCCGGCCGCGCAGGCCACGCCATTATCCACCGCGTTCAGCGGTTCACTGCAGATCGGACACGCGAGCATCAGGCGAGCAACTTGACCAGCGTTTTGTAATAGATCTCGGTCAGTACATCGAGATCGGCCGCCAGCACGCGTTCGTTGACCTGGTGGATGGTCGCGTTGACCGGCCCCAGTTCCACCACTTGGGTGCCCATGGTGGCGATGAAACGACCGTCGGATGTGCCGCCGCTGGTGGAGGCCTGGGTTTCGCGACCGGTCACGTCCTTGATGCTCGACGATACGGCGTCCAGCAGCGCGCCCGGCTCGGTGAGGAACGGCAGGCCGGACAGGGCCCAGTCGATGTGCCAGTCCAGCTGATGCTTGTCGAGAATGTCAGCGACGCGCTGTTGCAGGCCTTCGACAGTGGACTCGGTGGAGAAGCGGAAGTTGAACACCGCCACCAGGTCACCCGGGATCACGTTGGTCGCGCCGGTGCCAGCGTTGAGGTTGGAGATCTGGAAACTGGTGGGCGGGAAGAAATCGTTGCCATGGTCCCAATGCTCGGCGGCCAGTTCCGCCAACGCCGGAGCCGCCAGGTGGATCGGGTTCTTCGCCAGGTGCGGGTAGGCCACGTGGCCTTGCTTGCCGCGCACGGTCAGCTTCGCACCGAGGGAGCCGCGACGGCCGTTCTTGACCACGTCGCCCACCAGGGTGGTGCTCGACGGCTCGCCGACGATGCACCAGTCCAGGCGCTCCTGGCGGGCCTTGAGGCGCTCGACCACGGCCTTGGTGCCGTGGTGGGCCGGACCTTCTTCATCACTGGTGATCAGGAACGTGATCGAGCCCTTGTGGTCCGGGTAGTCGGCGACGAACCGCTCAGCCGCCACTACCATCGCCGCGAGGCTGCCCTTCATGTCGGCCGCGCCACGGCCACAGAGCATGCCTTGGTCGTCGATGACCGCATCGAACGGGTCGAGCTGCCAGGCCTGCACCGGACCGGTCGGCACTACGTCGGTGTGCCCGGCGAAGCACAGTACCGGACCGTCGTGCTTGCCATGGCTGGCCCAGAAGTTATCCACATCCTCGATGCGCATCGGCTCGAGCTTGAAACCTGCATCGCCCAGGCGCTGCATCATCAGTTTCTGGCAATCGGCATCCACCGGCGTCACGGACGGACGGCGGATCAGGTCGCAGGCGAGTTGCAGGGTCGGCGAGAGGTCGGCGTGGGCCGTCATGGAAAGCTCCGGATCAGGGAATAGAGACATAGATCCCATGTGGGAGCGGGCTTGCTCGCGAAAGCGGTGTATCAGTCACACATGTATTGCCTGACACACCGCTTTCGCGAGCAAGCCCGCTCCCACAGGATCTGAGTCTGGCCATCGGTTAATGTTCGGCCAGCACTCACAAAATGGCGGTTATCTTATAGCAAAACGACGACCGATTGGTTTCCGGTGCCCTATAATGCGCGCCGGTTTTCAGGGTAATGGTCATGAGTACAGAAGATCCACGGTTTGCCGGCATCGCCCGTTTGTATGGCCTCGAAGGCCTGGAGCGCCTGCGGGCGGCCCATGTGGCGATTGTCGGGGTGGGTGGCGTCGGTTCCTGGGCGGCGGAAGCCATTGCCCGGTGTGGCGTGGGCGAGATTTCGCTGTTCGACCTGGACGATGTCTGTGTCAGCAACGCCAACCGCCAGTTGCACGCCCTGGACAGCACCGTCGGCAAACCCAAGGTCGAGGTGATGGCCGAGCGCCTGCGCGGGATCAATCCCGATTGCACGGTGCACGCCGTGGCGGACTTCGTCACCCGCGACACCATGGCCGAGTACATCACGCCGAACATCGACTGCGTGATCGACTGTATTGACAGTGTCAACGCCAAGGCGGCGCTGATCGCCTGGTGCAAGCGCCGCAAGATCCAGATCATCACCACCGGCGGCGCGGGCGGGCAGATCGACCCGACGCTGATCCAGGTCTGCGATCTGAACCGTACCTTCAATGACCCGCTGGCTTCGAAAGTCCGTTCTACCCTGCGCCGCGACTACGGTTTTTCCCGTACCGTGACCCGTCACTACAGCGTGCCCTGTGTGTTCTCCACCGAACAACTGCGCTACCCGAAACCGGACGGCAGCATTTGCTTGCAGAAGAGTTTCGTCGGCGACGGCGTGAAGCTCGACTGCGCCGGCGGGTTTGGCGCGGTGATGATGGTAACGGCGACGTTTGGCATGGTCGCGGCGACCAAGGCTGTGGATAAGATCGTGGCGGGTGTGCGGCGGCCGGTTGACAGGCTAAAGAGCGGGCAGTAACGGCTTTTGTGGCGAGGGGATAAATCCCTCGCCACAATCATTGTGCCAGTTGGTGCATCCGCTGTAACACCGCATTCAACCCATTGCTGCGCGACGGCGAAAGCTGGCGCGATAATCCCAACTCACTGAACCACCCCGGCAAATCCACCTGCTGCAACTCGGCGGCGGTCAACCCGTTGACCCGCGCCAGCAGCAGCGCCACCAGCCCACGAATCAACCGCGCATCGCTGGCCGCAGAGAATTGCCAGTGCCCATCCTGTAACTGGCCCACCAGCCACACCTGGCTTTCACAACCGCTGACCAGGTTGGCATCGCACTTTTCCGTCTCGCCCAAGGGCGGCAGACGCTCGCCCCATTGCATCAACAGCCGGGCGCGTTGTTCCCAGCCCGAGGCGTCCTGGAAGATTTGCAGCGCCGTGGCGGCATCGGCGGGCAGGTTCATCGCAGCATCTCCAGGGCCTGGTCGAGGGCTTCGAAGAAACGCTCGATATCGGCTGAGTCGTTGTACAGCGCCAGCGACACCCGGATCGCGCCCGACAACTGCAGATGCTTGAACAGTGGCATGGCGCAGTGATGCCCGGCGCGTACGGCAATGCCTTGTTCGGTCAATAGATGAGCGAGGTCGGCGTTGTGCACGCCGTCCACTACGAAACTGACCAATGCCAGCCGTGGATTGCCCACCAGGCGCACGCCGTTGCGCGCCAGCAGGCCGTGGAGCAGGTAGTCGTGCAACGCGCGCTCATGGTCAATGACATCTTGTGCGTCGAGGCCGGACAGATAATCCAGGGTCGCCCCCAGGCCGATCACGCTGGCGATGGGCGGTGTGCCGGCTTCGAAACCCAGGGGGGCGGGGCGGAACGTGGCGCGGTGGTAGTCGGCCTGTTGCACCATTTCGCCGCCGAACTGCCAATGACGCAGCTCGCCAAGGGCTTCGTTGCGGCCGAACAGCGCACCCAGCCCTTCGGGCCCATAGAGCTTGTGGCTAGAAAATACGTAGAAATCACAGCCCAGGGCCTGCACATCGTGACGTCCGTGGACCACACCCTGGGCACCGTCGATGACCGTCAGGGCGCCTTGGGCCTTGGCCAGGGCCAAGAGCGGCGGCAAGGGTTGCCAGGTGCCCAGCACGTTGGACAGCTGGCTCACCGCCAGCAAGCGTGTACGCGGGCCAATCAGGTCGGCGGCGGCGTCGAGGTTGATGACGCCGTGGGTGTCGAGCGGCAACACCACCAGCGTCAACGAGCGGCGCTCGGCTAGTTGCTGCCAGGGCAGCAGGTTGGCGTGGTGCTCCAGGGCGCTGATGACGATTTCATCGCCTGGATTGAATAAATGTTCCAGCCCGTAGGCCAGGAGGTTCAGCGCCGAAGTGGCGCCGTGGGTAAACACGATCTGCCCGCATTCCCCCGCATTGAGCCATTGCGACACCTTGAGGCGACTGTCTTCGAACGCCTGGGTGGCATGGGCGCCCGGCAGGTGTTGCGCGCGGTGCACGTTGGCCGCGCCGTTGGTGTAGTAATGCGCCAGGGCATCCAGCAGGGCCTGGGGTTTTTGCGTGGTAGCGGCGTTGTCCAGGTAGGTCTGGCCTTGCCGTTGCAGGGCGGCGATGGCCGGGAAATCGGCACGCCAGGGGGATTGGATCAACATGCTTTCGGGCCCTGCCGGGTTACGCCGGACGCTGTGGGAGCGGGCTTGCTCCCACAGGTGACGGTGAAGCGGCTTAGTTATGCGCGTGCAGTGCTTCGTTCAGCTCGATGGCCGACTTGTGGGTCTTGCATTCCACCGCGCCGGTTTCGGAGTTGCGACGGAACAGCAGGTCAGGCTGGCCGGCCAGGTCGCGGGCCTTGACCACTTTGACCAGCTGGTTGTTTTCATCCAGCAACGCCACCTTGGTACCGGCGGTCACGTACAGGCCCGATTCCACGGTGTTGCGGTCGCCCAATGGAATACCGATACCGGCGTTGGCACCGATCAGGCAGCCTTCGCCGACCTTGATCACGATGTTGCCACCACCCGACAGGGTGCCCATGGTGGAGCAACCGCCGCCCAGGTCCGAGCCCTTGCCGACGAACACGCCCGCCGAGACACGCCCTTCGATCATGCCCGGGCCTTCGGTGCCGGCGTTGAAGTTGACGAAACCTTCGTGCATCACGGTGGTGCCTTCGCCCACGTAGGCGCCCAGGCGGATCCGTGCGGCATCGGCGATACGCACGCCGGCCGGAACCACGTAGTCAGTCATTTTCGGGAACTTGTCCACCGAGAACACTTCCAGCAACTCGCCACGCAGGCGGGCTTCGAGCTGGTGCTCGGCCAGTTCGCTGAGGTCGATCGCGCCCTGGCTGGTCCAGGCCACGTTCGGCAGCAACGGGAAAATGCCGGCCAGGTTCAGGCCATGGGGCTTGACCAGGCGATGGGACAGCAGGTGCAGCTTGAGGTAGGCCTCGGGGGTGGAGCTCAGTTGCGCATCTTCAGCCAGCAGGGTGGCGACCAGCGGCTTGTGGCTTTCGGCCAGGCGGGTCAGCAACGCGGCTTGTGCGGCATCGACACCCTTGAGGGCTTCAGCCAGTTGCGAAGCCTGGGCGGTGGTGAAGGTGATGGCCTGGTTGCCTTCGCTGTAGCCCAGGATCGGCGCGATGGCCTTGACGATATCGGCCGACGGGTTGAGCAGTGGCTGTGCGTAGAACACTTCCAGCCAGGCGCCTTGACGGTTTTGAGTGCCGACACCGAAGGCCAGGCTGAACAGGGTAGTGGACATGAACATTACCTCAACAAAATGGACTGGGCAGGCTTACTTGATTTCTGCCGCATAGATATCTGGCTTGAAGCCAATCAGGGTTCGGTCACCGAGATCGAGCACCGGGCGCTTGATCATCGAGGGTTGGGCGAGCATCAGTTCGATGGCTTTCGACTGGTCGAGATCGGCTTTGCGTTCGTCGTCGAGCTTGCGAAAGGTCGTACCGGCCCTATTCAACACCACTTGCCAGCCATGCTCGTTGCACCATTGGGTCAGGTGCTCACGGTCGATGCCGGCAATTTTATAGTCGTGAAAATCGTAGTGCACAGCGTGTTCATCGAGCCAGGTACGCGCCTTTTTCATGGTGTCGCAGGCTTTGATGCCGAAAAGGTGCAACGTTTTGCTTGAATCGGTCAAGGAACTGCCCCCTTTGCAGGTGCCGGAAATAAAAGGTGAAGGATTATGCCATGACCGGACGGTTTCGGCTGCGGCCTTCCAAATGCCATTTAAGGTTTGGTGGCGGTGTTGCAGAGCTAAATCCCCTCGCCACAGGAAGTGCGGTCTGACAGACGCACCGAAGTTTCCGACAAGTTTTTAAGGTTGTCCGTCGGAAGCGAGGGCTCTAGCCTCTGGGGGTCGCTGCCAATTCAGCGACCGGACGTGAGAATCCGATCTCCTCTAGGCGTGCAGGCGCCGACCATATAAAGTGCAGGCGCTTTTCGTCTGCGCATTGTTATGGCGGCTGTGCGCGGGCATGCTTCGGCATGGCCGGGTTCCTAGAGACTCGGATTCTCACCCCGCGTATGGCTGCCACCCTCCGGTCCGTGAGAAGACTCGGTGGCGGCTCCCAATTCTCTAGGAGCAATAACATGATCAAAGAAACGCCGAATCCCCCAAAACCAGCCTCCACGTTCCCCTACGGCGACTACGCCCCTGAAAAGCTGCAAGAAGCCGCTGATCGCGCGTTGGATCTTTACCTCAAGCCTGACGACTGCGAGTCTGCCCCCAAGCCCTCAGTACAGTTATTCACTGTGGCTGACGGTGTCGACACCGAAGTGTTACTGGCCAATCTCAGCGAAACCCTGGCGTCTGCCAATGCAATGCTCAATGACCTTGCCTTCGATCAGGACGGCTCGCGACGACATGTAGCATTGGGAGTGGCCCAGATGATTGAGTTGGGGATGTTGTTGGCGAACAAGTGCCTGGACCGGGTAGAGCTTCGGACTTGATGCAATAGATACCGACCACCCGGCCCACACTGATCGTTCCCACGCTCCGCGTGGGAATGCCGCCAGGGACGCTCCGCGTTCCGCTTCTGGAAAGTGACGCAGAGCGTCACGGGATGCATGCCCACGCGGAGCGTGGGAACGATCAATCCCGTTAGAGCAAGCTCTCTCGCCACAGAACTTCAGTGTTCAACCGAAACGGTCCATCACCCGCGCCGCTGAATGAACGCCCGAATCCGCTCCGCCGCTTCCACACATTCCGCCAGCGGTGCGACCAGGGCCATGCGTACGCGCCCGGCGCCAGGGTTGACGCCATCCACTTCTCGGGACAGGTAGGAACCCGGCACCACGGTCACGTGTTCCTGTTCGAACAGGTCCCGGCAGAAGGCTGCGTCGTCGCCCGCCACGTTCGGCCACAGGTAGAAGCTGCCGTCGGGGCGTTGAACGTCCAGCACCGGGCTGAGGATGTCCAGCACGGCGTCGAACTTCTCTCGGTACAGCGTCCGGTTGGCCCGTACATGTTCCTCGTCGTTCCATGCGGCGATGCTCGCCAGTTGGGTCTGCACCGGCATCGCGCAGCCGTGGTAAGTGCGGTACAGCAGGAAACCTTTGAGGATGTCCGCGTCGCCGGCCACGAAACCGGAGCGCAGGCCTGGCAGGTTGGAGCGCTTGGACAGGCTGTGGAACACCACGCAGCGCTTGAAATCCTGGCGGCCGAGTTCGACGCAAGCGCTGAGCAGGCCCGGGGGCGGGGTCTGTTCGTCGAAGTACAGTTCGCTGTAGCACTCGTCGGCGGCGATCACGAAATCGTACTCGTCGGCCAGGGCGATGAGTTTCTTCAGCACGTCCACCGGAATCAATGCGCCGGTCGGGTTGCCAGGGGAGCACAGGAACAGGATCTGACAGCGTTTCCAGATGTCCGGTGAAACGGCGTCGAAGTCCGGGTTGAAGCCGTTTTCGTCCAGGCACGGCAGGTAGTGCGGCTTGGCCCCGGCCAGGAACGCGGCGCCTTCGTAGATCTGGTAGAACGGATTCGGGCTGACTACCAAGGCATCGTCGCCACGGTTGACCACGGTCTGGGTGAAGGCGAACAGCGCTTCACGGGTGCCGTTGACCGGTAGCACATGGCGCGCCGGGTCGAGCCAGCCGTTCGGTACATTGAAACGACGTTCGCACCAGCCAGTAATGGCTTCGCGCAAGGTTGGAATGCCCAGGGTGGTTGGATAAACGGCCATCTGATCCAGGTTGGCGGCCAGAGCCTCGGCGACGAAGCTGGGTGAGCGGTGCTTGGGTTCGCCGATGGACAACGCAATCGGCAGCTTGTCCGGGTTGGGCGTGACGCTGCCCAGCAGGGCGCGAAGCTTTTCGAACGGGTAGGGCTGCAACTGGTTCAGGGCGTTGTTCATTGGGGCCTCTTCAATATGGGGCACTGTCCTGTGGGAGCGGGCTTGCTCGCGAAAGCGGTGTATCAGCTATAGAGAGGTCGACTGACACTCCGCTTTCGCGAGCAAGCCCGCTCCCACAAAAGGAAGTTTGTGGGTTCAGATGTTGATGCGTGTCAGGCTGGCATCGGGTTCCTGGTTGACGCTCAAATGCTGGACGATCGCGTCCTGCAGGCGACTGCACAGCAGGGGATCGGACAACGGCTGGTTATGGGCGTCGGTGATAAAGAAGACGTCTTCCACCCGCTCGCCAAGGGTAGCGATCTTGGCGTTCTGCAACGACAAGTCGAACTCCAGGAAAATATGACCGACCCGTGCCAGCAAGCCGGGGCGGTCCGGGGCGCTGAGTTCCAGCACCGTGATCTGGCGCTGGGCATCGTTGTGGATCGTCACCTGCGGGGCGAACGCGAAGTGCTTGAGCTGGCGTGGCACCCGCCGCTGGATGATGGTCGGGTAGTCCGCCGGGTTGCGCAAGGCTTCGGTGAGGCCGTCGCGAATCTGCTTGATCCGTGCAGGGTTATCGCCAATCGAATCGCCGTCGGTGTCGAGCACGATATAGGTGTCGAGGGTGAACTGGCTGCTGGACGTGATGATCCGCGCATCGTGGATGTTGAGGTTGAGCTGGTCCATCGCGGCCACGGTCACGGCGAAGAAGTCATGTTGGTCCGGCGCGTAGATGAAGATCTGCGTGCCGCCTTCGAACTCGCGCTGCGTGGTTTCCTTGATCAACACCAGCGGCCCGCCATCGGCCGGTTGCTGCAGGATCGCGTCGCTGTGCCAGGCCACGTCGCCAGCGGTGTGGCGCAGGAAATAATCGTCGCCCAGTTGCGACCAGAGCTGCTCGACGTCGTCCGGGTCGGTGCCACCGCGCACCAGGATATCCAGGGCAGCGCTTTGGGTGCGACGGATCTGCTCTTCGCGGTCCACCGGGTTTTCCAGGCCCCGGCGCAAGGCCCGCTTGGTCTCGGTGTAAAGCTGGCGCAACAGGCTGGCCCGCCAGGAGTTCCACAAGGTCGGATTGGTGGCGTTGATGTCGGCCACCGTCAGCACATAGAGGTAATCCAGGCGCGTTTCATCGCCGACGATCTGGGCGAAATCGTGGATCACCTGCGGGTCGGACAGGTCCTTGCGCTGGGCGGTGGTCGACATCACCAGGTGGTTCTGCACCAGCCAGACGATCAGCCGGCTGTCCCACAGGGGCAATTGATGGCGCTGACAGAACGCCTCGGCATCCACCGCGCCGATTTCGGAGTGGTCACCGTGGCGGCCCTTGCCAATGTCGTGGTACAGCCCAGCCATGTAGATCAGCTCGGGCTTGGGCAGCTTGCCCATGAGCTTGCTGGCCAGCGGGAATTTCTCCGACACCTGGGTGTACTGCAACTTACGCAGGTGCTTGATCAGGTTCAGGGTATGGGCATCGACCGTATAGATGTGGAACAGGTCATGCTGCATCTGCCCGACGATAAAGCCGAACTCCGGCAGGTAGCGCCCGAGGATCCCGTAACGGTTCATGCGTCGCAGGTTGCGGTGCACGCCGATCTTGCACTTGAACAGCTCGATGAACAGGCTGGTGTTGCGGATGTCGTGGCGGAAGTCTTCATCGATCAGGTGACGGTTTTCCCGCAGCAGGCGAATGGTATCGGCGCGTACACCCTTGATTTCCGGCTGCTGGGCCATCAGCACGAAGATTTCGAGCATGGCGAAGGGGGTGCGACGGAACACGTTGGCGTTGCGTGCTTCGATGTACCCGTCATGCAACTGGAACCGGGAGTTGATCGGCTGCGGTGGCGCACTGTCTTCCGGAGCGAGGATGACTTCCTCGAAATGCTGGATGATCAGTTCGCTGAGCTGGGCGATGCTCATCACCACCCGGTAATACTGCTGCATGAAGTTTTCGATGGCCTGCTTGGCATCCTGGCCCTCGAAGCCCAGCAGGCTCGCGATGGAGCGCTGGTGATCGAACAGCAAGCGGTCTTCAGAGCGCCCGGCGAGCATGTGCAATGCGTAGCGGACCTTCCACAAGAATTCCTGTGATGAAGCCAGCAAGGCGTTCTCGCTTTCCACCAGGAAACCCTCGCCGGCCAGGTTACGCAGGTTCAGCGTGCCGTACTGGCGGCGGGCGACCCAGAGGATCGTCTGGATGTCCCGCAGCCCCCCGGGCGAGCCCTTGACGTTGGGTTCCAGGTTGTACTCGGTGTCGTTGTATTTGTGATGGCGGGCCTTCTGCTCGGCGCGCTTGGCCAGGAAGAAATCCTTGCTCGGCCACATGTGCGCCGTGCTGGTCACCTCGAGCATGCGCTGGCGCAGCTGCTCGGGGCCGGCAATGGTGCGACTTTCCATCAGGTTGGTCACCACCGTCAGGTCGGCGCGGGCCTCATCGGCGCATTCCTGCACCGAGCGCACGCTCTGGCCAACCTCCAGGCCGATATCCCACAGCAGCGTCAGGAAACGTTCGATGGAGTCGCGAAAGATCTCATGATCGGCGCTGTCGAGCAGGATCAGCAGGTCGATATCGGAGTAAGGGTGCAATTCGCCACGCCCGTAGCCTCCCACTGCCACCAGGGCGATGTCGGCATCCAGGCTCCAGTCGAACTGCTCCCAGGCCTTCTGCAGGATATTGTCGACGAACCAGGCGCGGTCCTCGATCAGCCGGCGGATATCCCGGCCATTGCGAAAGCGCTGGTCGAGTACTTCGTGGGCCTGGCGGATCGCCTTCTTGAAGGCCGGGATGGGGCTTGCCTTCAGGGCCAGTTCAGCCTGGAACTGGCCACGGTCGAAGAGTTCGGGATCCACCTGCGGCATCGAATGGCTTTCCTTTCTATCTATCTATAGCGGTACGCTGGTTTCGCTCAGGCGGAAACGCGAGGGATGGTGTCGTCGCTGCGCAGGGTGAAGATCTCGTATCCGGTCTCGGTCACCAGCAGGGTGTGTTCCCATTGGGCCGACAGCTTGCGGTCCTTGGTGATGGCGGTCCAACCGTCGCCCAGGACCTTGGTGTCGGCGCGACCCTGGTTGATCATCGGCTCGATGGTGAAGGTCATGCCCGCCTGGAGTTCCATGCCGGTGCCGGCACGACCGTAGTGCAGGATCTGCGGCTCTTCGTGGAAGACCTTGCCAATGCCGTGGCCGCAGAACTCACGCACCACCGAAAAACCGTTCTTCTGCGCATGCTTCTGGATCACTTCACCGATGTCCCCCAGGCGGCAACCCGGCTTCACCAGTTCAATGGCCATGTACATGCATTCCTGGGTGACTTTCGACAGGCGCTGGGCCCACTCCGGCACGTTGCCGACATGGAACATGCGGCTGGTGTCGCCGTGATAGCCGTCCTTGATCACGGTGACGTCGATGTTCAGCGTGTCGCCATCCTTCAACGGTTTCTCGTTGGGAATGCCGTGGCAGACCACGTGGTTGATCGAAGTGCAGATCGACTTCGGGAAGCCCTTGTAGTTGAGCGGCGCCGGAATGGCTTTCTGCTCGTTGACGATGTAGTCGTGGCAGATGCGGTCCAGCTCTTCGGTGGTCACGCCCGGCTTGACGTAATCGGCGATCATTTCCAGGACTTCGGCGGCAAGCTTGCCGGCGACGCGCATTTTTGCGATGTCCTCGGGGGTCTTGAGGGTGACGGTCATACAGGCTCTCTCTGCGCCCGGCGGCGCTGTTCGAAACGAAATGGGCGGCGGATGATGACCAGCACGGCCCTGAAAACGCGATTCTAACAGACGAACCGTACAAAGAGCTCCCCAGCCCGAACTCAGTGGCGAGGGGATTTATCCCCGCGGGGGCGCGCAGCAGCCCCGAATCAGGCAGCATGGTGTATCAAGTCGATTGAATCGCCTGGTATGGGGCCGCTGCGCGCCCCCGCGGGGATAAATCCCCTCGCCACAAGAGGTTTTCAGAATCCGGGTTCCGTTTTCGCCCTTGCTGTGGTATAAAATGCGCCGCTTTCCGGGGATGACCCCGTGAGCTTAAATCCACACACGTGTCGACACGATGACCTGGGTGCCTTCGGTTTATATAGCCGCTGGTTGGTCATTGGGATACGTGGAGGCCAAACCCGACTTATCAAGGAACTATCATGTCCCAAGTCAACATGCGCGATATGCTGAAGGCCGGTGTGCACTTCGGTCACCAGACCCGTTACTGGAACCCGAAAATGGGCAAGTACATTTTCGGCGCGCGTAACAAGATCCACATCATCAACCTTGAAAAAACCCTGCCGATGTTCAACGAAGCACTGACCTTCGTAGAGCGCCTGGCCCAGGGCAAAAACAAGATTCTGTTCGTCGGCACCAAGCGTTCCGCTGGCAAGATCGTTGCTGAAGAAGCAGCACGTTGCGGTTCGCCGTACGTCGATCACCGCTGGTTGGGCGGCATGCTGACCAACTTCAAGACCATCCGCGCTTCCATCAAGCGTCTGCGTGATCTTGAAGTCCAGTCCGAAGACGGCACTTTCGCCAAGCTGACCAAGAAAGAAGCGCTGATGCGCACTCGCGATCTTGAGAAGCTGGACCGCTCCCTGGGCGGTATCAAGGACATGGGCGGTCTGCCTGACGCGCTGTTCGTGATCGACGTTGACCACGAGCGCATCGCGATCACCGAAGCCAACAAGCTGGGTATCCCGGTCATCGGCGTTGTCGATACCAACAGCAGCCCGGAAGGCGTTGACTACATCATCCCAGGCAACGATGACGCCATCCGCGCCATCCAGCTGTACATGGGTTCGATGGCTGACGCTGTTATCCGTGGTCGCAACAACGTTCAAGGCGGTACCGAAGTCTTCGCTGAAGAAGCTCCGGCAGCAGCCGCTGAGTAATTGACGCCCCTGGCGTTGACTCAGTAAGCAAAAAGGGGGCTTGGCCCCCTTTTTGCCACCTCGAAAACCATTTGTCGCCAGCGCAGCTACCTGTTTGTCATCTGTCGCGGTCTATAAACAACGGTTTTCCAGGAAGAATTGATCGCCCGTTCGATCGGGTGGAATGGTTGAAAACCTATCCAAGAGGATTTTGAAATGGCAGAGATTACTGCAGCGTTGGTCAAAGAACTGCGCGAGCGTACCGGCGAAGGCATGATGGACTGCAAGAAAGCCTTGACCAAGGCTGGCGGCGACATCGAGAAAGCCATTGATGACATGCGTGCTTCGGGCGCCATCAAGGCTGCCAAGAAGGCTGGCAACGTTGCCGCTGAAGGCGCCATCGCCGTCAAGGACAACGGTAAGGCCGCCGTTCTGCTGGAAGTCAACTCCCAGACCGACTTCCTGGCTCTGCAGGATGACTTCAAGGCATTCGTCGCTGCCAGCGTCGAGAAAGCCTTTGCTGAGAAAATGACCGATGCCGCTCCGCTGATCGAAGCTCAGGAACAAGCGCGCCTGGTGTTGGTTGGCAAGACCGGCGAGAACGTCAATATCCGTCGTCTGGTTCGCGTTGAAGGTGACGTGGTCGGTACTTACCTGCACGGCAACAAGATCGGCGTTGCGGTTGTCCTGAAGGGCGGCGACACCGAGCTGGCGAAAGACATCGCCATGCACGTAGCAGCGACCAACCCTGAGTTCCTGCTGCCTTCGGACGTTTCGGCTGAAGCGATCGAGCGCGAAAAAGCCGTTTTCCTGCAACTGAACGAAGAGAAGCTCAAGGGCAAGCCTGCCGACATCGCCGAGAAGATGGTGGCCGGTCGTATCTCCAAGTTCCTGGCTGAAGCCAGCCTGGTCGAGCAGGCGTTCGTCAAGAATCCTGAAGTCAAGGTCGGTGACCTGGCGAAGAAAGCCGGTGCTGAAATCGTCTCCTTCACCTACTTCAAAGTAGGCGAGGGCATCGAGAAGCCGGTCGACAACTTCGCCGAAGAAGTTGCCGCCCAGTTAGCTGCTGCCAACAAGCAATAAGACAGGTTTTACAACTGTCGCCCAGAAGAGGCTGCCCGCTCACGCGCGCAGCCTCTTTTCGGATGAGGATGCCGATTTTTATTGGTTTCCTGTCGGAACTGACTTACAAAGCCGTGTTCCGATGGCGCTGTGTCAGCGTCACGCTAGAGTGAGTGCAGGCTGCAAAATAGTCTGCCCAGAATTTTCGTAAATACGCCGCAGGAGAGATTCGCAATGGCTCAGCAGGGCAGTGGTTATCAGGCTCGCTATAAACGCATTCTACTCAAGCTTAGCGGCGAGGCCCTGATGGGCTCGGAAGAGTTCGGGATCGATCCGAAAGTGCTGGACCGCATGGCCCTCGAAGTAGGTCAACTGGTCGGGATCGGCGTTCAGGTCGGCCTGGTTATCGGCGGCGGCAACCTGTTCCGTGGTGCAGCGCTGAGCGCGGCCGGCATGGATCGGGTCACGGGCGACCATATGGGCATGCTGGCCACTGTGATGAACGCCCTGGCTATGCGCGACGCCTTGGAGCGTGCCAATATCTCGGCCATCGTGATGTCGGCCATTTCCATGGTTGGCGTGACCGATCACTACGATCGCCGCAAAGCCATGCGCCACCTCAACTCCAAGGAAGTGGTGATTTTTGCCGCTGGTACCGGTAATCCGTTCTTCACCACGGATTCGGCGGCTTGCCTGCGAGCGATCGAAATCGATGCCGATGTCGTGCTCAAGGCAACCAAGGTCGATGGTGTCTACACCGCCGACCCGTTCAAGGACCCGCATGCCGAGAAGTTCGATCATCTGACCTACGATGAAGTGCTGGATCGCAAGCTGGGTGTCATGGACCTGACGGCTATCTGTCTGTGCCGCGACCACAAGATGCCGTTGCGTGTCTTCAACATGAACAAGCCCGGTGCCCTGCTGAATATCGTGCACGGTGGCGCCGAAGGAACCCTGATCGAGGAAGTTCAACAATGATCAATGAAATCAAGAAAGACGCCCAAGCGCGTATGCAGAAATCCCTGGAGTCCCTGAGTCACGCATTTGGCCAGATTCGTACCGGCAAGGCTCACCCGGACATCCTGGGCAGCGTGATGGTCCCTTATTATGGCGCCGACACCCCTATCACCAGCGTCGCTAATATTACCGTAAAGGATTCGCGGACCCTGCAGGTCGTGGCCTTTGAGCGCAACATGCTCGCGGCGGTCGACAAGGCGATCCAGAGCGCCGGCTTGAATCTCAACCCGACCAACCTGGGCGAGTTGCTGCTCATCTCCATGCCTGCCCTGACCGAGGAAACCCGCAAGGGCTTCACCAAGCAGGCGCGCAGCGCTGCCGAAGATGCGCGCGTCGCCGTGCGCAATATTCGACGCGATGCCCTGGGCGAACTGAAGAAGTTGGCCAAGGACAAGGAGATCAGCGAAGACGAAGAACGTCGCGCGGCGGCCGATATCCAGAAACTGACCGACAAGGCAGAGGCTGATATCGATGCGGCCACCAAGCAGAAAGAAGCGGATCTGATGGCCGTATAAGGGTCTCGTTTTCATGGATAAGACCAAGCAGGCCGCGTCGTTCGCGGTGCCGCGCCACGTAGCGATCATCATGGACGGCAACAACCGCTGGGCCAAGAAACGCTTCATGCCCGGTGTCGCCGGGCACAAGGCGGGGGTCGATGCGGTTCGCGCGGTCATCGAGGTGTGCGCCGAGGCTGGCGTCGAGGTGCTGACCCTGTTCGCGTTTTCCAGCGAAAACTGGCAGCGCCCGGCCGACGAGGTCAGTGCCTTGATGGAGTTGTTCCTCAAAGCCTTGCGTCGTGAGGCCAAGCGCCTCAACGAGAACAGCATCAGCCTGCGCATCATCGGTGATCGCGCGCGCTTCCATCCAGAGTTGCAGGCTGCGATGCGCGACGCCGAGGCCGCGACGGCCGGCGCCGATCGGTTTGTCCTGCAGATCGCCGCCAACTACGGCGGTCAGTGGGACATTGCCCAGGCAGCCCAGCGGCTGGCGCGGGAAGTCCAGGCCGGGCACTTGCGGCCGGAAGACATCACGCCTGAACTGCTGCAGACCTGTCTGGCCACGGGCGACTTGCCCTTGCCGGACCTGTGCATCCGCACCGGTGGCGAACATCGCATCAGTAATTTCCTCCTTTGGCAGCTGGCTTACGCCGAGCTGTACTTCTCCGACCTGTTCTGGCCGGACTTCAAACACGAAGCCATGCGCGTTGCGCTGGCTGATTTCGCTTCCCGTCAGCGTCGTTTCGGTAAAACGAGCGAGCAGATCGAAGCTGGAGCCCGGGTTTAATGCTCAAACAACGAATCATCACTGCACTGATCCTGTTACCCATCGCCCTGTGTGGCTTCTTCCTGCTTGATGGTGCCGGCTTCGCCCTGTTCATCGGGCTGGTCGTGACACTGGGGGCGTGGGAGTGGGCGCGGCTGGCCGGCTTTGCCGCGCAGTCGGCCCGTGTGACCTACGCTGCCGTCGTGGCGGCGATGCTCTTTGTCATGTACGTGGTGCCCGGTATTGCGCCCTGGGTGCTGGGTGCTTCGGTGCTTTGGTGGACAGCGGCAACCTTCCTGGTGTTGACCTACCCGCAAACGACCCATCATTGGGCCAACGCCGCGACCAAACTGATGATCGGCCTGTTGATCCTGCTGCCGGCCTGGCAGGGGCTCATCTGGATCAAGCAAGGTGCGCTGGGCAACTGGCAGATCATGGCGGTGATGGTGCTGGTCTGGGGGGCTGACGTCGGCGCCTACTTCTCCGGTAAGGCATTCGGCAAGCGCAAGCTCGCGCCCAAAGTCAGTCCCGGGAAGAGTTGGGAAGGGGTCTACGGTGGCCTGGCCTTGAGCCTGGTGATTACGACGATCGTTGGCGTCATGCGGGAATGGACGGCCGGCCAGTTGCTGATCGGTCTGTTTGGCGCCGCCCTGATTGTCTTCGTTTCGGTAGTCGGGGACCTGACCGAAAGCATGTTCAAGCGCCAGTCCGGGATAAAGGATAGTAGCAATCTGCTGCCTGGCCACGGCGGTGTGCTGGATCGTATCGACAGTCTGACCGCAGCGGTCCCGATCTTCGCTGTGCTGCTGTGGATGGCGGCGTCGTGAGTCGCCCCCAGCAGATCACTGTCCTGGGTGCTACCGGTTCGATCGGCCTGAGTACGCTGGACGTCATCGGCCGGCACCCGGAGCGCTACCAGGTGTTCGCCCTCAGCGGCTTCACGCGCCTGAGCGAGTTGCTGGCGTTATGCATTCGTCACACCCCACGGTTTGCCGTGGTGCCCGAGGTCGGCGTGGCACGGGCGCTGCAGGATGACTTGCGTGCAGCCGGCTTGCAGACCCGCGTGCTGGTAGGTGAGGAGGGCCTGTGCGAAGTGGCCTCCGATCCTGAAGTCGATGCAGTGATGGCGGCGATCGTCGGTGCTGCGGGGCTGCGCCCGACGCTGGCTGCGGTGAAGGCCGGCAAGAAGATCCTGTTGGCCAACAAGGAAGCGCTGGTCATGTCCGGCGCGTTGTTCATGCAGGCAGTGGGTAAAAGTGGTTCGGTACTGCTGCCGATCGACAGTGAACACAATGCGATTTTTCAATGCATGCCACGGGATTTCTCCCGTGGCCTGGGCGCCGTGGGTGTCCGGCGGATCTTGCTGACCGCTTCCGGCGGTCCGTTCCGGCAGACGCCGCTGATAGAATTGGAACATGTTTCACCCGAGCAGGCCTGTGCCCATCCGAACTGGTCCATGGGCCGCAAGATTTCCGTGGATTCAGCCAGCATGATGAATAAGGGCCTTGAGCTGATCGAGGCTTGCTGGCTTTTCGATGCAAGGCCGTCCCAGGTCGAGGTGGTGATTCATCCGCAGAGTGTGATCCACTCGCTGGTGGATTATGTAGACGGTTCGGTGCTGGCCCAATTGGGCAACCCGGACATGCGCACGCCCATCGCCAACGCGCTGGCCTGGCCGGATCGAATCGATTCGGGTGTGGCCCCGCTGGACCTGTTTGCCGTCGCCCGCCTGGATTTCCAGGCACCCGATGAGCAACGCTTCCCTTGCCTGCGCCTGGCGCGGCAGGCGGCCGAGGCGGGCAACAGTGCCCCGGCCATGCTGAACGCCGCCAATGAAGTGGCGGTCGCCGCGTTTCTTGATGGGCGTGTCCGTTACCTCGAAATCGCGAGTATCATCGAGGAAGTCTTGAATCTTGAGGCTGTGGTTGCCCTCGATGACCTCGACGCGGTGTTCACCGCGGACGCCCGGGCCCGCGAGTTGGCGGGGCAATGGCTGAGGCGCCATGGACGTTGAGGCTGCGGTACGTTAGCCGGGACTGCCCTGGACAGGATTGCGGAGAAAACAGATGAGCGCGCTCTATATGATTGTCGGCACCCTGGTGGCATTGGGTGTGCTGGTTACTTTTCACGAATTCGGTCATTTCTGGGTCGCCCGTCGCTGCGGCGTGAAAGTCCTGCGGTTTTCCGTCGGCTTCGGCATGCCCTTGCTGCGCTGGCATGACAAGCAGGGCACCGAATTCGTCGTGGCCGCCATCCCGCTGGGCGGCTACGTAAAGATGCTCGACGAGCGTGAGGGTGAGGTGCCCGTCGATCAGCTCGATCAATCCTTCAACCGCAAGACTGTCCGGCAGCGCATCGCCATCGTGGCGGCGGGGCCGATCGCCAATTTCCTGCTGGCCATGGTGTTCTTCTGGGCGCTGGCCATGTTGGGGAGCGAGCAAGTACGTCCTGTCATTGGTGCGGTCGAGGCCGGCAGCGTCGCGGCCCGGGCCGGATTGAGCGCCGGTGAGGAAATCGTTGCCATCGATGGCGAGCCGACTTCCGGCTGGGCCGCCGTCAACCTGCAACTCGTGCGTCGCCTGGGTGAGAGTGGTTCGTTGCAGTTGATGGTGCGCGAGCAAGGCTCGACGACGGATTCTCCGCGGGAACTGGTTCTCGATAACTGGCTCAAGGGGGCTGATGAGCCGGATCCGATCCGTTCCCTGGGCATCCGCCCCTGGCGTCCGGCACTGCCGCCGGTATTGGCCGAGCTCGACCCGAAGGGGCCGGCCCAGGCTGCCGGGCTGAAGACCGGCGATCGCCTGTTGGCCCTTGATGGTCAATCGGTCACTGACTGGCAGCAGGTGGTCGACGCGGTTCGTGTACGTCCTGATACCAAAATTGTGCTGCGCGTCGAGCGCGACGGTGCTCCAATCGACGTCCCGGTGGCCTTGGCCTCCCGTGGCGAGAGCAAGACCCCGGCAGGCTACCTGGGGGCGGGTGTCAAGGCTGTCGACTGGCCGCCGGAGATGATCCGCGAGGTCAGCTTCGGTCCGGTTGCGGCGATTGGCGAGGGTGCACGTCGTACCTGGACCATGAGTGTCCTGACCCTCGACTCACTGAAGAAAATGTTGTTCGGCGAGCTCTCGGTAAAAAACTTGAGTGGACCGATAACCATTGCTAAAGTGGCGGGCGCTTCTGCCCAGTCGGGCGTTGCTGATTTCCTGAATTTCCTTGCTTATCTGAGCATTAGCCTGGGGGTTCTGAATTTGCTGCCTATCCCGGTATTGGATGGGGGGCATCTGCTGTTCTATCTGATCGAGTGGGCGCGTGGTCGTCCCTTGTCGGATCGGGTTCAAGGTTGGGGGATACAGATCGGTATCAGCTTGGTGGTCGGGGTGATGTTGCTTGCCTTGGTCAACGATCTGGGTCGTCTGTAACGCTTCGCTGAATTGCGAATCTGCCGCATTTTGCGGCAGTTTGTTTATTGCCAGTTGGAATAAGAAAGGACTTCATGAAACGTCTGCTGCTAACCGCGGTATTTACCGTGTTGATGATCGCCGAAGTTCACGCCGAGTCCTTCACTATCTCTGATATTCGTGTCAACGGCCTCCAGCGGGTTTCCGCGGGTAGCGTCTTTGGTGCCTTGCCGTTGAACGTCGGCGAGCAGGCGGATGATCGGCGCCTGGTGGAGTCCACTCGTGCGCTGTTCAAGACCGGTTTCTTTCAGGATATCCAGCTGGGCCGTGACGGTAACGTCCTGGTCATCACGGTCGTCGAACGGCCGTCGGTCGCCAGCATCGAGATCGAAGGCAACAAGGCGATCTCAACCGAAGACCTGATGAAAGGCCTCAAGCAATCCGGTCTGGCCGAAGGCGAGATCTTCCAGCGCGCGACCCTCGAAGGTGTGCGTAACGAGCTGCAGCGCCAGTACGTCGCCCAGGGTCGCTACTCGGCCACCGTCGACACCGAAGTGGTGCCGCAGCCGCGCAACCGTGTCGGCCTGAAGGTCAACATCAACGAAGGCACCGTGGCGGCCATCCAGCACATCAACGTGGTGGGCAACACGGTTTTCCCCGACGAAGACCTGATCGACCTGTTCGAACTCAAGACCACCAACTGGCTGTCGTTCTTCAAGAACGATGACAAGTACGCCCGTGAAAAACTCTCCGGTGACCTGGAGCGCCTGCGTTCCTACTACCTGGACCGCGGCTACATCAACATGGACATCGCTTCGACCCAGGTATCCATTACCCCGGACAAGAAGCACGTCTACATCACCGTCAACGTCAACGAAGGCGAGAAGTACACGGTTCGCGACGTCAAGCTCAGCGGTGACCTGAAGGTGCCTGAAGACCAGGTCAAGTCGTTGCTGCTGGTACAGAAAGGCCAGGTGTTCTCGCGCAAGTTGATGACCACCACGTCCGAGCTGATCACCCGTCGCCTGGGTAACGAAGGCTATACTTTTGCCAACGTCAACGGCGTGCCGCAGCCACACGATGAAGACCACACCGTCGACATCACCTTCGCCGTGGACCCGGGCAAGCGCGCCTATGTCAACCGTATCAACTTCCGGGGCAACACCAAGTCCGAGGACGAGGTGCTGCGCCGTGAAATGCGCCAGATGGAAGGTGGCTGGGCTTCAACCTACCTGATCGACCAATCCAAGACCCGTCTGGAGCGCCTCGGCTTCTTCAAGGAAGTCAACGTCGAGACACCGGCAGTGCCGGGCGTCGATGACCAGGTCGATGTGAACTACAGCGTCGAAGAGCAGGCTTCCGGCTCGATCACCGCCAGTGTCGGTTTTGCCCAGAGCGCCGGTCTGATTCTCGGTGGCTCGATCACCCAGAACAACTTCCTGGGTACCGGTAACAAAGTCAGCGTCGGCCTGACCCGCAGCGAATACCAGACCCGTTACAACTTCGGTTTCGTGGACCCCTACTGGACTGCCGACGGTGTGAGCCTGGGCTACAACGCCTTCTATCGCACCACCGACTATGACGAGCTCGACTCCGATATCTCCAGCTATGCGGTGGACAGCTACGGTGTCGGCGCCAACATCGGTTACCCGATCAGCGAGACCTCGCGCCTGACGTTCGGTCTGACTGCCCAGCAGGACAAGATCAACACCGGTAAATACACCGTCGACGAGATCTTCGACTTCGTCAAGAAAGAAGGCGACAGCTACCTGAACTTCAAGGCGTCTGCCGGCTGGTCCGAATCGACCCTGAACAAGGGCGTGCTGGCGACGCGTGGTCATTCCCAGAGCCTGGTCCTGGAAAGCACCATTCCTGGCAGCGACCTGTCGTTCTTCAAGCTCGATTATCGCGGCCAACTGTTCCAGCCGTTGACCGACACCTACACCATGCGCCTGCATACCGAGCTGGGTTATGGTGATGGCTACGGTTCGACAGATGGCTTGCCGTTCTACGAGAACTATTACGCAGGTGGTTTCAACTCGGTACGTGGCTTCAAGGACAGCACGCTGGGGCCGCGCAGTACCCCGAGCCGGGGCACCAACCCAGGTACCATCGCCGACCCGGACCAGGATCCGCTGCCCTTCGGTGGCAACGTACTCATCCAGGGTGGTCTTGAGGTTCTGTTCCCGATGCCGTTCGTCAAGGACCAGCGTTCGTTGCGGACCTCGGTCTTCTGGGACGTGGGTAACGTATTCGACTCCAAGTGCAGCGACACCACCAACGCTAACGGCACCAAGTCCAATACTCAGTGCAACGACATTAGCCTCAGCAACATGGCCAGTTCCGTTGGTGTAGGCGTGACGTGGGTGACCGCCCTCGGTCCTTTGAGCTTCGCGCTGGCGATGCCGATCAAGAAACCGGACGACGCTGAAACCCAAGTGTTCCAATTCTCCCTCGGCCAGACGTTCTAAGCGTCTGACCCAAGATAACGACAATGAATTTTGTAGGAGTACATCGTGCGTAAGTTGACTCAATTGGTTCTCCTGGCGACCGTACTGGTCGCAGGTCCGGCTTTTGCCGACATGAAGATCGCCGTACTGAACTATCAGATGGCCTTGCTGGAATCCGACGCGGCAAAGAAATACGCCGTGGACGCGGAGAAAAAGTTCGGCCCGCAACTGACCAAGCTCAAGAGCCTGGAAAGCAGTGCCAAAGGCATCCAGGATCGCCTGGTCGCCGGTGGCGACAAGATGGCCCAGGGCGAGCGTGAGCGCCTGGAGCTTGAGTTCAAGCAAAAGGCCCGTGACTTTCAGTTCCAGTCCAAGGAGCTGAACGAAGCGAAAGCCGTTGCCGACCGTGAAATGCTCAAGCAGCTCAAGCCGAAGCTCGACAGCGCCGTCGAAGAAGTCATCAAGAAAGGTGGTTTTGACCTGGTGTTCGAGCGTGGTGCAGTGATCGACGTCAAGCCTCAGTACGACATCACGCGCCAGGTCATCGAGCGCATGAATCAGCTGAAGTAATCCATGACAGCGACTATAAAACTCGGTCAGTTGGCCGAGTTCCTCGGAGCCACCTTGCGTGGCGACCCGGAGAAGGCAATCACTGGGCTAGCCACTTTACAAGAGGCTGGCCCAGCTCAGTTGAGCTTCCTGGCAAATCCTCAATATCGCAAGTACCTGGCTGATAGCCGGGCCGCCGCTTTGTTGCTCAAGGCTGCCGATGCCGAAGGTTTTGCCGGTGACGCCCTGATCGTGCCCGATCCCTACCTGGCGTATGCGCGGATTTCCCATCTGTTCGACCCCAAGCCCAAGGCGGCTGCCGGCATTCATCCCAGTGCGGTGATTGCGACGGATGCGGTGGTCGATCCGACGGCCAGCATCGGTCCTTTCGTGGTCATCGAGAGTGCGGCGCGGATCGGTGCCGGGGTCACGCTGGGTGCCCATTGTTTCGTCGGTGCCCGTAGTGAGATCGGCGAAGGTGGCTGGCTGGCTCCCCGGGTCACGCTGTATCACGATGTGCGCATCGGCAAACGGGTGGTGATCCAGTCCGGCGCGGTGCTGGGCGGTGAAGGATTCGGTTTCGCCAACGAGAAGGGCGTCTGGCAGAAGATTGCCCAGATTGGTGGCGTCACCGTCGGCGATGACGTGGAGATCGGCGTCAATACCGCCATCGACCGTGGCGCGCTGGCTGACACTGTCATCGGCAATGGCGTGAAATTGGACAACCAGATCCAGATCGCCCACAACGTCCAGGTCGGTGACCACACCGCCATGGCGGCCTGCGTGGGTATCTCCGGCAGCACCAGGATCGGCAAGCACTGCATGCTCGCCGGTGGCGTGGGGCTGGTGGGGCACATCGAGATCTGTGACAACGTTTTCCTGACCGGAATGACCATGGTGACCCACTCGATTACCGAGCCGGGTGCCTATTCTTCCGGTACGGCTATGCAGCCGGCGGCTGAATGGCGCAAGAGCGCGGCCCGTATTCGTCAGCTCGATGATATCGCGCGACGCCTGCGACAGCTGGAAAAGCTTGTAGGGGAAGTGACCCCTGACGGTAATGCTTCATCAGATGGCTGATACCATTTCCATATCAAGTGTGCACGGCCGCCAGGCTTCCTTGATTTGCTAGCGGAGCGCGCGTCTATCGCGCACCTCCCAATCTTTACATAGGCTTCCCCCCGAAATGATGGACATCAACGAGATTCGCGAATACCTGCCTCACCGTTACCCGTTCCTGCTTGTGGATCGGGTAGTGGAGCTGGATGTTGAGGGCAAGCGCATTCGCGCCTACAAGAATGTCAGCATCAACGAACCATTCTTCAATGGTCATTTCCCTGCGCACCCCATCATGCCCGGCGTGCTGATCATCGAGGCCATGGCTCAGGCTGCCGGGATCCTTGGATTCAAGATCATGGACGTGAAGCCCGCGGACGGCACGCTCTACTACTTCGTCGGGTCCGACAAGTTGCGTTTCCGCCAGCCGGTGACCCCGGGCGATCAGTTGATCCTCGAAGCCACGTTCATCAGTTGCAAGCGCCAGATCTGGAAGTTCGAATGCCAGGCTTCGGTCGACGGCAAGCCTGTCTGCTCTGCTGAAATCATTTGCGCGGAACGCAAGCTATGAGTTTGATTGACCCTCGCGCAATCATCGATCCGACGGCCGTCCTGGCCGACGACGTCGAGGTCGGCCCTTGGTCGATTATCGGCGCAGGTGTGGAAATCGGCGAGGGTACGGTGATCGGCCCGCATGTGGTGCTCAAGGGACCGACCCGGATCGGCCGGCATAATCGTATCTACCAGTTTTCTACGGTAGGCGAGGACACGCCCGATCTCAAATACAAGGGTGAAGAAACCCGCCTGGTCATCGGCGATCACAATGTGATCCGCGAGGGTGTGACGATTCACCGTGGCACCGTTCAGGATCGTTCGGAAACGACCCTGGGCGACCATAACCTGATCATGGCCTATGCCCACATCGGCCACGACAGCGTCATTGGCAACCATTGCATCCTGGTCAACAACACCGCGTTGGCGGGCCATGTCCACGTGGATGACTGGGCGATCCTGTCCGGCTTCACCCTGGTCCACCAGTACTGCCATATCGGTGCCCACAGCTTTTCCGGCATGGGCACCGCCATCGGCAAGGACGTCCCGGCGTATGTCACCGTGTTCGGTAATCCGGCCGAAGCCCGCAGCATGAACTTCGAAGGCATGCGTCGGCGTGGTTTCAGCGAAGACGCGATCACCGCATTGCGTCGCGCCTATAAGGTTGTGTATCGCCAGGGATTGACCATCGAACAGGCGCTTGTCGAGTTGGCCGAAGCATCGACCCAGTTCCCGGAAGTCGCGGTGTTCCGCGATTCCATCCAATCTTCGACCCGCGGCATCACTCGCTGACCATGGGCCATTTGCGTGTTGCGCTGGTGGCGGGCGAAGCTTCCGGCGATATCCTGGGTGCAGGCCTGATGCGAGCGCTCAAGGTGCAGCATCCGGCGGTCGAGTTCATCGGCGTCGGCGGGCCATTGATGCAGGCTGAGGGGCTGACCTCCTATTTCCCGATGGAGCGCCTGTCGGTGATGGGGTTGGTGGAAGTGCTCGGTCGGCTGCGAGAGCTGCTGGCCCGGCGCAAGAAGCTGATTGCGACCCTCATTGACGAAAAACCGGATGTGTTCATCGGCATCGATGCGCCGGATTTCACCCTCAACATCGAACTCAAGTTGCGTCAGGCCGGGATCAAGACCGTGCACTACGTCAGTCCCTCGGTCTGGGCCTGGCGGCAGAAGCGCGTATTGAAGATTCGCGAAGGCTGCGACCTGATGCTGACGCTGCTGCCGTTCGAAGCCAGGTTCTATGAGGAGAAGGGTGTGCCGGTGCGGTTTGTCGGGCATACCCTGGCCGACACCATTCCCCTGGAAGCCGACCGCGAGGCTGCCCGCCAGGCGTTGGGTTTGCCCGACGGACCATTAGTGGCCTTGATGCCGGGCAGCCGGGGCGGCGAAGTGAGTCGCCTGGGCGGCTTGTTTTTCGATGCCGCCGAACGCCTCCGGGCGATGCGTCCCGGCGTGCGCTTTGTGTTGCCGTGTGCCAGTGCGCAGCGGCGTGAGCAGCTCGAAGCATTGCTGGCCGGCCGCGATTTGCCCGTCACGCTGCTCGACGGTCGCTCCCACCAGGCGTTGGCGGCGTGCGACGCAGTGTTGATTGCCTCCGGCACTGCTACCCTTGAAGCGTTACTGTACAAGCGCCCGATGGTGGTCGCCTATCGTCTGGCACCGCTGACGTTCTGGATCCTCAAGCGCATGGTCAAGAGCCCTTACATCTCCTTGCCGAACCTGCTGGCCCAGCGTTTGCTGGTGCCCGAGTTGCTGCAGGACGATGCAACCGCCGATGCATTGGCCAACACGCTGGCGCCGTTGATCGACGGTGGCCAGGAACAGACCCGGGGCTTTGATGAAATTCACCGCACGTTGCGTCGCGATGCCTCCAACCAGGCGGCAGACGCGGTACTGACCTTGATCGGTGCCAAGCCATGAAGCATTCGAAGCAGCAGATGGGCCTGGACTTCAACCTGGTCGCCGAAGTCGAAGAGCTGGTAGCGGGCGTCGATGAAGTGGGCCGCGGTCCATTGTGCGGCGCAGTGGTGACGGCAGCGGTGATTCTCGACCCGAAGCGGCCGATCCTGGGCCTCAACGATTCCAAGAAGCTCACCGAAGCCCGTCGCGAGAAGCTCTACGACGAAATCTGCGAGAAGGCCCTGAGCTGGTGCATCGCCCGGGCCGAGGTCGAAGAAATCGACGAGCTGAATATCCTGCACGCCACCATGCTCGCCATGCAGCGTGCGGTACAAGGCCTGCACATCATGCCGAAGCTGGCGATGATCGATGGCAATCGTTGCCCGAAACTGTCGATGCGCGCCGAGGCGGTGATCCAGGGCGATGCGAAGGTGCCGGCTATCGCGGCGGCATCGATCCTGGCCAAGGTCAGCCGTGACCGGGAGATGAGCGCCTTTGAACTGATTTACCCAGGCTATGGCATTGGTGGCCATAAGGGCTACCCGACGCCGGTGCATCTGGAAGCCTTGGCGCGACTGGGGCCAACACCGATCCATCGGCGCTCGTTCGCGCCGGTGCGGCTGGCTTATGAAGCCCGTGAAGGGATGATCATAAACAGTCAGTACCCTGTTTCTTAAGACGAACGCTGCTTTTGTGGCGAGGGGATTTATCCCCGCTGGACTGCGAAGCAGTCCCGAAGTCTGTCAGACATAACGGGTTATCAGGTTTCAGGGCCGCTTCGCGCCCCAGCGGGGATAAATCCCCTCACCACAAAAGCCGTGTTCGGATTTTCAAGGTCCGACACTCTTGGCTGATGTTTTGCCCAAGGCCCGGTACAATCCGGGCCTAGTTGTTTTCATGACTTAACGCAGGATCACTATGCCGGCTTCATTCGTTCATCTACGCCTGCACACTGAATATTCCCTGGTCGACGGTCTGGTGCGGATCAAGCCACTGGTCAAGACCCTGGTGGGCATGAACATGCCTGCCGTGGCGGTCACCGACCAGAACAACATGTGTTCGCTGGTCAAGTTCTACAAGACCGCCATGGGTGGCGGGATCAAACCGATCTGCGGTGCCGACCTGTGGTTGTCCAGCAAGGATCCGGACGCACCGTTGAGCCGTATCAGCCTGCTGGTGATGAACGCCGTGGGTTACCGCAACCTGACCGAGTTGATCTCCCGCGGCTTCATCGATGGCCAGCGCAACGGCTCGATCATCATCGAGCGCGAATGGGTGGTCGAGGCCAGCGAAGGCCTGATCATGCTGTCGGCGGCCAAGGAGGGTGAAATCGGCCTGGCCCTGCTCAGCGGCAACACCGAGGAAGCCGAGACGCTGGCCCGTGACTGGATGACGGTATTTCCGGACCGCTTCTACATCGAGGTGCAGCGTACCAATCGCCCCAATGACGAAGAACACCTGCATGCCGCCGTGGCGCTGGCCGACAAGATCGGCGCGCCACTGGTAGCGACCAACGATGTGCGCTTCATCAAACAGGAAGACTTCGAAGCCCACGAAACCCGCGTCTGCATCGGCGAGGGCCGGGCCCTCGATGACCCGCGCCGGCCAAAGAACTACAGCGACCAGCAATACCTCAAGAGCGCCGAGGAAATGGCCGAGTTGTTCAGCGACCTGCCCGAGGCGCTGGAAAACACCGTCGAGATCGCCAAGCGTTGCAATATCGAAGTGAAGCTGGGCAAGCACTTCCTGCCTAACTTCCCGATTCCCGATGGCATGACCATCGACGAATATTTCCGCAAGGTGTCGTTCGACGGCCTCGAAGAGCGCCTGAGCGTCCTGTTGCCCAAGGACACCACCCCAGATTACGAAGCCAGGCGCCAGGTGTATGTCGACCGGTTGAATTTCGAACTGGATATCATCATCCAGATGGGTTTTCCCGGTTACTTCCTGATCGTGATGGACTTCATCCAGTGGGCCAAGAACAACGGCGTGCCGGTGGGCCCTGGCCGTGGATCGGGTGCCGGGTCGCTGGTGGCCTACGTGCAGAAGATCACCGACCTCGACCCGTTGGAATATGACCTGCTGTTCGAACGTTTCCTCAACCCGGAACGGGTATCCATGCCCGACTTCGACGTCGACTTCTGCATGGACGGCCGCGACCGGGTCATTGACTACGTGGCGGAGAAATACGGCCGCAACGCGGTGAGCCAGATCATCACCTTCGGTTCCATGGCCGCCAAGGCTGTGGTGCGTGACGTGGCGCGGGTGCAGGGCAAGTCCTACGGCCTGGCGGATCGTCTGTCGAAGATGATTCCGTTCGAAGTCGGCATGACCCTGGAAAAAGCCTACGAGCAGGAAGAGATCCTGCGGGACTTCATCAAGGTCGACGAAGAGGCCGCGGAAATCTGGGAGATGGCCCGCAAGCTTGAAGGCGTGGTGCGTAACGTCGGCAAGCACGCCGGTGGCGTGGTCATCGCGCCGACCAAGCTGACCGACTTCTCGCCGATCTATTGCGATGAAGAGGGCGACGGCCTGGTCACCCAGTTCGACAAGGATGACGTCGAGGCCGCGGGCCTGGTGAAGTTCGACTTCCTCGGCCTGCGGACCCTGACCATCATCGACTGGGCGCTGAAAACCATCAACCGCGACCGCGCCAAGCTGGGCGAAGAGCCGCTGGACATTGCCTTCATCCCGCTGGACGACAAGCCGACCTACAGCCTGTTGCAGAAGGCCGAAACCACGGCAGTGTTCCAGCTTGAATCCCGGGGCATGAAGGAGCTGATCAAGAAGCTCAAGCCCGACTGCCTGGAAGACCTGATCGCACTGGTGGCCCTGTTCCGTCCGGGGCCGCTGCAATCGGGCATGGTGGATGACTTCATCAACCGTAAGCACGGTCGCGCCGAACTGGCGTATCCGCACCCGGATTATCAGTACGACGGCCTCAAGCCAGTGCTGGCGCCAACCTACGGCATCATCCTGTATCAGGAACAGGTGATGCAGATTGCCCAGGTGATGGCCGGCTACACCCTCGGCGGCGCGGACATGCTGCGTCGAGCCATGGGTAAGAAAAAACCCGAGGAGATGGCCAAGCAGCGCGGCGGTTTCATCGAGGGCTGTGCGAACAACGGCATCGATGCGGACCTGGCCGGTAACATCTTCGACCTGGTGGAAAAATTCGCCGGCTACGGCTTCAACAAATCCCACTCTGCCGCCTATGGCCTGGTGTCGTACCAGACCGCGTGGTTGAAGGCTCATTATCCAGCGCCGTTCATGGCCGCCGTACTGTCGGCGGATATGCACAACACCGACAAGGTCGTGACCCTGATCGAAGAAGTGCGGACCATGAAGCTGCGCCTCGACGCACCGGACGTGAACGCTTCGGAGTTCAAGTTCACGGTGAACGACGAGGGCCGCATCATTTATGGCCTGGGCGCGATCAAGGGCGTGGGTGAGGGGCCGGTAGAAGCCATCACCGAGGCACGCCAGGATGGACCGTTCAAGGACTTGTTCGATTTCTGTGCCCGGGTCGACCTCAAGCGTATCAACAAGCGCACCCTCGATGGCTTGATCCGCAGCGGCGCACTGGACCGACTGGGTCCTTACTTCCATGACGAACCCAAGGCCTACCAGGCCAACATCGACCGCAACCGCGCGGTGTTGCTGGCGGCCATGGAAGAAGCGATCAAGGCCGCCGAACAGACCGCCCGCACCCATGACAGCGGCCACGCCGACCTGTTTGGCGGCCTGTTCGTCGAAGAAGACGCTGATGTCTACGGCAACCATCGCAAGGCCAAGGAGCTGACCCTCAAGGAGCGCCTCAAAGGCGAGAAAGACACCCTGGGGCTGTACCTCACCGGCCACCCGATCGATGAATACGAAGGTGAAATCCGCCGCTTCGCCCGCCAGCGCATCATCGACCTGAAGCCGGCTCGGGATACGCAAACCGTCGCCGGGATGATCATCGCCCTGCGGGTGATGAAAAACAAAAAGGGCGACAAGATGGGCTTCATCACCCTCGACGACCGTTCCGGGCGCATCGAGGCGTCGTTGTTTGCCGATGCGTTCCACTCGGCGCAGTCGCTGTTGCAGACCGACGCGATGGTGGTGGTGGAAGGCGAGGTCAGCAACGATGACTTCTCCGGTGGCCTCAGGCTGCGGGTCAAGCGGGTGATGAGCATGGAAGATGCCCGGACCAACCTCGCCGAGAGCCTGCGCCTGAAGTTGCAGACCCAGGACCTCAAGGGCGACCAGCTACGCTGGCTGGGCGAGTTGTTCAAGCGCCATCGCGGTGCTTGTCCGATCACCATGGAGTACGTGCGCCCCGACGCCAAGGCCGTGCTGCAGTTCGGCGAGGGCTGGCGGATCGATCCGGCGGATGCGTTGATTCAAGCCTTGCGTGACCAGTTCGGCAAAGACAACGTCTTCCTCCAATACCGTTGACGGCCAGGGGCCACTCCTGGACTTGGAGTGTCCCTGACCGCGACCCGAATTTTTAATCTCGACCTGAACGCGCCTCTCCCTTAAGGTAGGGCGCGAATAGACAACCGGCCGGCCCAAGCTTTCTTGGACGTCGACCCAAGACGGACGCCTATGAACCCGAATTTTCTAGATTTCGAACAGCCGATCGCCGACCTGCAAGCCAAGATCGAAGAGTTGCGCTTGGTCGGTAATGACAATTCGCTGAATATCGGCGATGAGATCTCTCGTCTGCAGGACAAGAGCCGTACGCTGACCGAAGACATCTTCGGCAAGCTGACCAGCTGGCAGATCGCGCGCCTGGCGCGTCATCCGCGTCGTCCATACACCCTGGACTACATCGATCACATCTTCACCGAGTTCGACGAGCTGCACGGCGACCGTCACTTCTCCGATGATGCCGCGATCGTCGGCGGTGTCGCCCGCCTGGACGACCAGCCGGTGATGGTCATCGGTCACCAGAAGGGCCGCGAAGTGCGCGAGAAAGTCCGCCGCAACTTCGGTATGCCGCGTCCGGAAGGCTACCGCAAGGCGTGCCGCCTGATGGAGATGGCCGAGCGCTTCAAGATGCCGATCCTGACCTTCATCGACACCCCGGGCGCCTACCCGGGCATCGACGCCGAAGAGCGCAACCAGAGCGAAGCGATTGCCTGGAACCTGCGGGTCATGGCACGGCTGAAAACCCCGATCATCGCCACCGTCATCGGTGAAGGCGGTTCCGGTGGTGCGTTGGCCATCGGCGTCTGCGACCAGTTGAACATGCTGCAGTATTCCACCTACGCGGTGATCTCGCCGGAAGGCTGCGCCTCGATCCTGTGGAAAACCGCCGAGAAGGCGCCGGACGCCGCGGAAGCCATGGGTATCACCGCCGAGCGTCTCAAAGGCCTGGGGATCGTGGACAAAGTGATCAACGAACCCGTGGGCGGTGCCCACCGTGATCCGGTCGCGGCTGCCGCGCTGATCCGAGCAGAGCTGAGTTCGCAATTGTCGATGCTGAAGAAGTTCGACAACGACGCGCTGCTGGCCCGTCGCTACGAGCGGTTGATGAGCTACGGTCTCTGATCTGACCAAGCTTCCAGCAGTTGTGTGGGGAGCCAGTGTGGGAGCGGGCTTGCTCGCGAAAGCGGTTTAACATTCAACCCATGTGTTGACTGATTCACCGCCTTCGCGAGCAAGCCCGCTCCCACATTTGATTTGTGCCAAGGCTGAAACCCATGAACACAAGCATCGACCTGCCAACCCGGCTCCTCACACAGCTATCTCCCTGGCGCAACGCCATCACCTGGCGCATCGCCTTCTCCGGCGGCCTCGACTCCACCGTCCTGTTGCACCTGCTCGCGACCCTTTCGCAACACCACGCCTTGCCCGCGCTGAGTGCGATCCATGTGCATCACGGCCTTCAGGCAGCGGCCGAGGCGTGGCCGGATCATTGCCGTTCGGTCTGCGCGACCCTTGGCGTACCGCTGGACGTGGTGAATGTACAAGTGCGTCCTGGCGCCAGCATCGAGCGTGCCGCTCGGGAGGCGCGTTATGGCGCGTTCGTGGCGGCCACCCATGGCAATGAAGTGCTGCTCACCGCCCAGCACCGTGATGATCAGGCCGAAACCTTGTTGTTTCGCCTGCTGCGGGGGGCAGGGGTGAGGGGCTTGGCGGCGATGCCACGGCAGCGGCCTTTGGGACTGGGGCATCTGCTGCGGCCCTTGCTCGAGGTATCCCGTACCGAGCTGGAAACTTATGCGACGCAACAGGGCTTGAGCTGGATCGACGACCCGTCCAACGATGATCACCGGTACGCGCGCAACTACCTGCGCCAGCGGGTTTTTCCTGCGCTGGCCGGGCACTGGCCGCAAGCCTCGGCAACCCTGGCCCGAAGTGCTGCGCATATGGGCGAAGCCCAAGGCTTGCTGGACGATTTGGCGCGGATCGACTTGGCCCAGGCCGTGACGCCGGATGCGTTCGACTGGCTTGGGCTGCAATCGCTGGTGCTGGCGCCGTTGCGGGCGTTGTCACCGGCCCGTCAGCGCAACGCGTTGAGCCACTGGCTGGCACCGCTGACCCTGCTGCCCGACAGCGATCACTGGGTGGGCTGGGACTCGTTGCGCGATGCCGCGGACGGTGCCCGGCCAATCTGGCGCCTGGCCGGCGGCGAGTTGCACCGGGCCGCCGGGCGGGTCTGGTGGTTATCCGACCACTGGCTATGTTCGCCGCCAGGCCCCGTCGACTGGGCGGATGCGGCGCTGCCGCTGCGCTTGCCGGGCAACGGTCGGTTGGCGCTTATCGGCCAGCCGCCTGCGGGGGCGTTTAGCGTGCGCTATCGTCAAGGCGGCGAGGTGCTGGCGTTAGCGGGTCGTGGCCATCGTGATCTCAAGCGTTTGCTCAATGAAAAGGGCGTGCCGGCGTTCGTTCGCGGCCGATTGCCGCTGCTCTATCAAGGCGAGCAATTGCTGGCGGTGGCCAACCTGGCCGGGCTTGATGCACAAGCGGATGGCAGTTGGCGATTGATCTGGACGCCAGGAAACCAAGATCTGGGTTTGAGCTGAAAGGGGCTTTCCGGTAGACTACGCTCCCTTCTTGATACAACTTCTGTGGATTCGCCTGAATTGCAGGAGTTGCCGATTACCAAGCAGTCTTTGCTGGGCGATTCCAAAAAATGTGTAGCGAGCAACGTACCGGTGATTTGTCTTCCGGTCTGTCCCAACGCGGCGGTTTTTTTGAAAGGTGCACTGTGATTAATGCAGGTGATCGGGGGCTTCGGCCTTCCTTCGCTTTCCCCGGCGGCTCGGACCGCTTTAACGCAGACTTCTAGGGTTTTTCATGACGCGCTACATATTCGTCACGGGCGGTGTTGTTTCTTCATTGGGGAAAGGCATTGCCTCGGCTTCATTGGCGGCCATCCTGGAGGCGCGGGGGCTTAAGGTCACCATGCTCAAGCTGGACCCGTACATCAACGTCGACCCGGGCACCATGAGCCCGTTCCAGCACGGTGAAGTGTTCGTCACCCACGACGGCGCCGAGACCGACCTGGACCTGGGCCACTACGAGCGGTTCATCCGCACGACCATGACCCAGAACAACAACTTCACCACCGGTCGTGTCTACGAACACGTGCTGCGCAAGGAGCGTCGTGGTGACTACCTGGGCGCGACCATCCAGGTCATCCCGCACATCACCGACGAAATCAAGCGCCGCATCATCAAGGGTGCCGGCGACGCCGACGTGGCGATGGTCGAAATCGGCGGGACCGTGGGCGATATCGAGTCCCAGCCATTCCTCGAAGCCATCCGCCAGTTGCGTTTCGAAATCGGCGCCAAGCGCGCGATGCTGATGCACCTGACCCTGGTCCCGTACATCGCCACCGCTGGCGAAACCAAGACCAAGCCGACCCAGCATTCGGTCAAGGAACTGCGTTCCATCGGCCTGCAGCCGGACGTGCTGATCTGCCGCTCCGATCACCCGATCGACATCTCGTCGCGCCGCAAGATCGCCCAGTTCACCAACGTTGAAGAGCGCGCGGTCATCGGCCTGGAAGACGCCGACACCATCTACAAGATTCCGGGCATCCTGCACTCCCAGGGTCTGGACGATTTCGTCGTCGAGCGTTTCGGCCTGCAATGCGCTGGCGCCGACCTGTCCGAATGGGACGCCGTGGTCGATGCCAAGCTCAACCCTGAGCACGAAGTCACCATCGCCATGGTCGGCAAGTACATGGAACTGCTGGATGCCTACAAGTCGCTGATCGAGGCGATGAGTCACGCCGGCATCAGCAACCGCACCAAGGTCAACCTGCGCTACATCGACTCCGAAGACATCGAGAACCAGGGCACCGGCCTGCTCGAAGGCGCCGATGCGATCCTCGTACCGGGCGGCTTCGGCTTGCGCGGCGTGGAAGGCAAGATCACCGCCGTGCAATACGCTCGCGAAAACAAGGTGCCTTACCTGGGTATCTGCCTGGGTATGCAAGTGGCGGTCATCGAATTCGCCCGTAACGTCATGGGCTGGAAAGACGCCAACTCCACCGAGTTCGATCGCGCCAGCGGCCACCCGGTCGTGGGCTTGATCACCGAGTGGGCAGACGCCACCGGCGCGGTGGAAATCCGTACCGAAGCCTCCGATCTGGGCGGCACCATGCGCCTGGGCGCCCAGGAATGCCTGCTCGAAGCCGGCTCCCTGGTGCACCAGTGCTACGCCAAGGACGTGATCGTCGAGCGTCACCGTCACCGCTACGAAGTGAACAACAACCTGCTGCCGCAACTGATCGAGGCTGGCCTGAAGATCTCCGGTCGCTCCGGTGATGGCGCGTTGGTGGAAGTGGTCGAGGCCCAGGACCATCCATGGTTCGTCGCCTGCCAGTTCCACCCCGAGTTCACCTCGACGCCGCGCGACGGTCATCCGCTGTTCAGTGGTTTTGTGAAAGCCGCTTTGGCCCAACACCAGAAAAAGGCATAAGACGATGGCCCAGAAGATCATCCGCGTCGGCGACATCGAGATCGCCAACGACAAGCCCATGGTGCTGTTCGGCGGCATGAACGTGCTGGAAAGCCGCGACATGGCGATGCAGGTCTGCGAAGAATACGTCAAGGTCACCCAGAAACTGGGTATCCCCTACGTGTTCAAGGCCAGCTTCGACAAGGCCAACCGCTCGTCCGTGACCTCCTACCGTGGTCCGGGCCTGGAAGAAGGCATGCGGATTTTCCAGGACATCAAGCAAGCCTTCGGCGTGCCGATCATCACCGACGTCCACGAGCCTGCCCAGGCCGCGGTCGTCGCCGAGGTCTGCGACATCATCCAGCTGCCGGCCTTCCTGTCGCGCCAGACCGACCTGGTGGTGGCGATGGCCAAGACCGGCGCGGTGATCAACATCAAGAAAGCCCAGTTCCTTGCGCCCCAGGAAATGAAACACATCCTGAGCAAGTGCGAAGAGGCCGGGAACGACCAGTTGATCCTCTGCGAGCGCGGTTCGAGCTTCGGCTACAACAACCTGGTGGTGGACATGCTCGGCTTCGGCATCATGAAGCAGTTCGAATACCCGGTGTTCTTCGACGTGACCCACGCGCTGCAGATGCCTGGCGGACGTTCCGACTCCGCCGGCGGTCGTCGCGCCCAGGTCACCGACCTGGCCAAGGCGGGCATGAGCCAGTCCCTGGCCGGCCTGTTCCTGGAAGCCCACCCCGATCCGGACAACGCCAAGTGCGACGGCCCTTGCGCCCTGCGCCTGAACAAGCTGGAACCTTTCCTGTCTCAGCTCAAGGCGCTGGACGAGCTGGTCAAGGGTTTTCCGACGATAGAAACCGCGTAACGCGGTTTTCTCCGGTAAAGTACCGCTCGATTATCGCTCTGGCTCGGGTGGCAGCAAGGCTTGCCCGCGATGGCGCCCTTGAACTTCCATCGTCATCCGGCAGTACCCCTACAGCGTTTCGTCAACTTTGGAGTGTTTACAACAATGGCAAAAATCGTCGACATCAAAGGTCGTGAAGTTCTCGACTCCCGTGGCAACCCCACTGTTGAAGCGGACGTGCTTCTCGACAACGGCATCATCGGCAGCGCCTGCGCGCCGTCCGGTGCTTCCACTGGCTCGCGCGAAGCGCTGGAGCTGCGTGATGGCGACAAGAGCCGTTACCTGGGCAAGGGCGTACTGAAGGCCGTTGCCAACATCAACGGTCCGATCCGTGACCTGTTGCTGGGCAAGGATCCTGCCGACCAGAAGGCCCTCGACCTGGCCATGATCAAGCTCGACGGTACCGAGAACAAAGCCTCCCTGGGCGCCAACGCGATCCTCGCCGTCTCCCTGGCCGCCGCCAAGGCTGCCGCCCAGGACCAGGACCTGCCGCTGTACGCGCACATCGCCAACCTCAACGGTACCCCGGGCGTCTACTCGATGCCGGTGCCGATGATGAACATCATCAACGGCGGCGAGCATGCCGACAACAACGTCGACATCCAGGAGTTCATGGTGCAGCCGGTTGGCGCCAAGTCCTTCTCCGAAGGCCTGCGCATGGGCACCGAGATTTTCCATCACCTCAAGGCTGTGCTGAAGGCCCGTGGCCTGAGCACCGCGGTGGGCGACGAAGGCGGTTTCGCACCGAACCTGGCGTCCAACGAAGATGCGCTGAAAGTGATCTCCGAAGCCGTGGCCAATGCTGGCTACAAGCTGGGCACCGACGTGACCCTGGCCTTGGACTGCGCCGCCAGCGAGTTCTTCGAAGACGGCAAGTACAACCTGTCCGGTGAAGGCCAGGTATTCACGGCCGAAGGTTTTGCCGACTACCTCAAGGGCCTGACCGAGCGCTACCCGATCATCTCCATCGAAGACGGTCTGGACGAGTCCGACTGGGCTGGCTGGAAAATCCTCACCGACAAGATCGGCGAGAAAACCCAGCTGGTGGGCGACGATCTGTTCGTGACCAACACCAAGATCCTGAAAGAAGGCATCGATAAGAAGATCGCCAACTCGATCCTGATCAAGTTCAACCAGATCGGCACCCTGACCGAGACCCTGGAAGCCATCCAGATGGCCAAGGCCGCCGGCTACACCGCGGTGATCTCCCACCGCTCCGGTGAAACCGAGGATTCGACCATCGCGGACCTGGCCGTGGGCACCGCGGCAGGACAGATCAAGACCGGTTCGCTGTGCCGTTCCGACCGCGTTTCCAAGTACAACCAACTGCTGCGGATCGAAGAGCAGTTGAATGGCAAGGCCAAGTACAACGGTCGCGGCGAGTTTCGCGGTTAAGCGGTAAATGGTAAAAAGACAGCGGGTTAGGACGGAAAACTCGCCTCGGTGGCGGTTTTCCCTCTAATCTGATGCCTTATCAAGCACAAGCCTGGGTTTTCCAGGCTTCGTGCTATCAGACGCTGCAAAGTTTGGCATGGCGGTCTTTTTTCACTGGATACCTGATATTCGATGCGCAGTCCCAATTGGTTGTTTCTTGTCTTGCTCCTGTTGCTGGCCGGCCTGCAGTACCGCCTGTGGGTGGGTAATGGCAGCCTGGCGCAAGTGGCCGACCTGACACAGCAGATTGCCGACCAGCACGCCGAGAACGAGGCATTGCTGGAGCGTAACCGGGTAATGGACGCCGAAGTGATGGAATTGAAAAAAGGCATGGAGACCGTTGAAGAGCGGGCTCGCCATGAATTGGGTATGGTCAAGGAGGGCGAAACCCTCTACCAGTTGGCCCAATGAGTATCCGCTTGCCGGCCTTCTGGGCCGTGATTCCTGCCGCGGGCGTCGGAGCCCGTATGGCCGCGGACCGTCCCAAGCAATACCTGCAACTGGGCGGACGCACAATTCTTGAACACAGCCTCGGCTGTTTCCTCGACCATCCGACCGTCAAGGGCGTGGTGGTCTGCATTGCACACGATGATCCGTACTGGTCGACCCTGGCCTGTGCCAGCGACACTCGCATCCAGCGGGTGGACGGTGGCGCGCAGCGTTCGGATTCGGTGCTCAATGCCTTGCTGCACCTGCATGCCCAGGGCGCCGACGATCACGATTGGGTACTGGTGCATGATGCCGCCCGGCCCAACCTGTCCAGGGACGATCTGGACACCTTGCTCAGCGAGCTGGCGAACGATCCGGTTGGCGGCTTGCTGGCCGTTCCGGCGCGCGACACCCTCAAACGCGTCGACAAGCACGGTCGTGTGCTGGAAACCGTTGATCGCAGCGTGATCTGGCAAGCCTATACCCCGCAGATGTTTCGCCTTGGGGCCCTGCATCGGGCATTGGCCGACAGCCTGGTGGCGGATGCGGTGATTACCGATGAAGCTTCGGCCATGGAGTGGGCGGGCCAGGCGCCTCGGTTGATCGAAGGGCGGTCGGACAACATCAAGGTCACCCGGCCAGAAGACCTGGAGTGGTTGCGCCAGCGTTGGGCGCATCGTCTCTAAGGGATTTATTGTTCGACCGGATACCGTGTTGCGCCCTTCGCGAGCAAGCCCGCTCCCACAGGGAATCTTGGTGGTATGAAAGATTGGTTTCACTGAAATCCCTGTGGGGCTTGCTCTCGAAGGCGATCGTCCAATCACCAAAAATGCTGCTGACAGCTACCCCCGATACTCCGGTCGCTGCGCCAACCCTTCCTTCAAGTAGTCCACCAGCTTGCGCACCTTCGGCGACAGATGCCGTTGCTGTGGATACAGCGCCCACACCGCCGTATTCGGTGGCTGATGCGCCTCCAACAGCGAGATCAGCGCGCCGCTGTGCAAATGCTCCAACACGTAGTAATCCGGCAACTGACACAACCCGACCCCTTGCAGGGTCGCCTCCAGCACCGCCTGGCCGCTGTTGCAACGCCAGTTTCCCTGCACGCGTTGGGAAAATTCCCGCCCGTTCTGTTCCAGTTGCCAGAGGTCGGAACTGCCGATCAGACAGTTATGACGGCTCAATTCCGACAGGCTATGGGGGCGGCCATAGCGTTCCAGGTAAGACGGTGAGGCGCACAGGTACATGCGACGCGGTGCGAGGCGCGTGGCAATCAGGCGTGAGTCCTGCAAACGACCCAGGCGAATCGCCAGGTCCAGCCCTTCGTGGACCAGGTCGAGGGGGCGATTGCTCAGTTCGATGTCTACCCGCAATTGTGGATAAAGCCCCATGAACCGTGTCACCAACGGCACGATGAACCGCTCGCCATAGGCTACCGCACAGGTCATTCGCAACATGCCCTTGGGTTCGCTGGTGAGATCGCCCACCGCCCGGAGTGCTTCCTCACGGCCATCCTGCAACCGTTGGCAATGTTGCAAAAAAGTCTGCCCAGCCTCGGTCAGGGTCACCCGACGGGTGCTGCGATACAGCAGCCGTGTCTGTAGCCGCTCTTCAAGCCGTACGATTTGTCGACTGATGTGAGAGGAGGAAACCCCGAGGCGTTCGGCGGCGGCAGTGAATTGGCTGCACTCGGCCACGGCGACGAATTCGTCGATCCCTTCCCAGCGGTTATCGGACATGAAGGATTATCCCTGTATGGCAATAATGTTTTGCTTTTGGCTGGATTATTCATCGTCCAGCGGCGGATTACACTCCCGGTCTTGTTTTTATTTGATGGAGAGACCGGATGATCAAGTCGCGCGCTGCCGTTGCCTTCGAGGCCAAGAAACCCCTGGAAATCGTTGAAGTCGACGTCGCCATGCCCAAGGCGGGTGAAGTGCTGTTGCGTGTGGTGGCTTCCGGTGTTTGCCATACCGACGCATACACCCTGTCGGGCGCCGACCCGGAAGGCATCTTTCCGTCGATCCTCGGCCACGAAGGTGGTGCAATCGTCGAAGCCATCGGTGAGGGCGTGACCTCGGTCGCGGTGGGTGATCACGTGATCCCGCTCTACACGCCGGAATGCGGCCAGTGCAAATTCTGTAAGTCGGGCAAGACCAACCTCTGCCAGGCCATTCGCGCCACGCAGGGCAAAGGTCTGATGCCAGACGGCACTTCGCGCTTTTCCTACAAGGGCGAAACCATTTTCCACTACATGGGGACCTCGACGTTCTCCGAATACACTGTGTTGCCGGAAATCTCCGTTGCGAAAATCCCGAAGGAAGCACCCTTGGAAAAGGTCTGCCTGCTGGGTTGCGGCGTCACCACCGGTATCGGCGCGGTGATCAACACCGCCAAGGTCAAGCCGGGTGACACCGTGGCCATCTTCGGCCTGGGCGGCATCGGCCTGTCGGCGGTGATCGGTGCCGTGAAGGCCAAGGCATCGCGCATCATCGCCATCGACATCAACCCGGCCAAGTTCGAGATTGCCAAGCAGTTGGGCGCCACCGATTGCGTGAACCCGAAAGACTTCGACCGTCCGATCCAGGAAGTCATCGTCGACATGACCGACGGCGGCGTGGACTTTTCCTTCGAATGCATCGGCAACGTCCAGCTGATGCGTGCCGCACTGGAGTGCTGCCACAAGGGTTGGGGCGAGTCGGTGATCATCGGCGTGGCCGGTGCCGGCCAGGAAATCGCCACCCGTCCGTTCCAACTGGTGACAGGGCGCGTCTGGCGCGGTTCGGCGTTCGGCGGCGTGCGCGGTCGCAGCGAGCTGCCCAGCTATGTGGAAATGGCCGAGAAGGGCGAAATCCCGCTGGATACCTTCATCACCCACACCATGGGCTTGGAAGATATCAACAAGGCATTCGACCTGATGCATGAAGGCAAGAGCATCCGTACCGTCATTCATTTTTAAGAGCAGCTGCAAGCTACAAGCTACAAGCGGCAAGTGAAGCGCGGTGCTTTTTCTTGCCGCTTGTGGCTCGCGGCTTACGGCTGAGGTGAAGTTATGAACCTCGAAAATATTTCCTGTCAGAAAAGCTTCGGCGGCTGGCACAAGCGTTACCGACACCGCTCCGAAGTGCTTGGCTGTGACATGGTGTTTGCCGTGTACCTACCACCGCAAGCCGAACAAGGCGGCAAGTTGCCCGTGCTGTATTGGTTGTCCGGGCTGACCTGCACCGACGAGAACTTCATGCAGAAGGCCGGCGCCCAGCGCATGGCTGCCGAGCTGGGGCTGATCATCGTCGCGCCGGACACCAGCCCGCGTGGCGCCGACGTGCCGGGCGATCCGGACAACGCCTGGGACTTCGGCCTGGGCGCGGGGTTCTACCTGAACGCCACCCAGGAACCCTGGGCGCGGCACTATCGGATGTATGACTACGTGGTGCAGGAATTGCCGGCGTTGGTCGAAGCGCATTTTCCGGCGTCGGACAAGCGCAGCATCAGCGGTCACTCCATGGGCGGCCACGGCGCGCTGGTCTGCGCCTTGCGCAACCCGGGACGTTATCGTTCGGTGTCGGCCTTTTCACCGATCAACAATCCGATGGATTGCCCATGGGGTCAGAAAGCCTTCTCCCGTTACCTCGGGGAAGACCGCTCGAAATGGCGTGAATGGGATGCCTGCGCGCTGATTGCCGAGGCTGATGAGAAGCTGCCGTTGTTGGTGGACCAGGGCGATCGCGATGATTTCCTGGCCAACCAGCTCAAGCCCGAAGCCTTGCAGCAGGCGGCGAAGGCGGCGGGTCATCCCTTGGAGTTGCGCCTGCAACCGGGCTACGACCACAGCTACTTCTTCATCGCCAGTTTCATTGATGATCATCTGCAACATCATGCGCGCGCTCTAAACGTCTAATGCAGGTAGAATCACGCCCTGACAGAAATCAGGGCGTTTTTTTATGCGTATTGGCCACGGCTACGATGTTCACCGTTTCACTGAAGGCGACTTTATTACCCTGGGTGGCGTGCGTATCGCGCACGGCTTCGGGCTACTCGCGCATTCTGATGGTGATGTCCTGCTGCACGCCCTGAGTGACGCATTGCTCGGCGCGGCGGCCCTGGGCGATATCGGCAAGCATTTCCCCGACACCGATCCTCGATTCAAGGGCGTCGACAGTCGTGTGCTGCTGCGTCATGTGGTCTCGCTGGTCCACGCTAAGGGCTGGAAGGTCGGCAATGTCGATAACACCATCGTCGCACAGGCGCCGAAAATGGCGCCGCACATCGAGGCCATGCGTCAATTGATTGCCGAGGATCTCCAAGTTGAGCTGGACCAGGTGAACGTGAAAGCCACCACCACCGAGAGGCTCGGTTTTGTCGGTCGCGAAGAAGGCATTGCCGTCCATTCCGTTGCCTTGTTGCTGCGCCCATGACCGAACTGGAACTGTTGGGGCCGCGTGCCTATGGCGAGTCGCTGGGCAGCGCGGTGCTCAAGGCCACTGCCGAAGATTTCCAGGTCGATGAAGTGCTCGACATTCCGTTGACCGGCGATGGCGAGCATTTGTGGATCTGGGTCGAAAAGCGCGGCTTGAACACCGAGGAGGCTGCCCGGCGAATTGCCAAGGCTGCCGGCGTGCCGCTGCGCACCGTCAGCTACGCCGGGCTCAAGGACCGTCAGGCCCTGACCCGGCAATGGTTCAGTGTTCAATTGCCGGGCAAGGCGGACCCGGACCTATCGGCGGCAGTGAACGACACGCTGAAGATCCTCAAGACCGTGCGTCATAGGCGCAAGCTGCAACGCGGCGCGCACTCGGCCAATGGTTTCACCTTGCGCCTGACCCAATTCAAGGGCGATCCGGCGGCCATCGACGCGCGCCTGCAACAGATCGTCCGCCAGGGTATTCCCAATTATTACGGTGCCCAGCGTTTTGGTCATGATGGCGGCAACGTCGTCGACGCCCGTGGCTGGGCGGCACGCAAGGCTTTGCCGGAGCAACGCAACGTGCGTTCGCGGCTGTTGTCCGCGGCCCGCAGTTTCCTGTTCAACCGTCTATTGGCGGCGCGGGTGGCCGACGGTACCTGGCAACAAGCCCAAGTGGGTGACTTGCTGGCCTTCACCGACAGCCGCAGTTTTTTCCCGGCCGGTGAGGCCGAATGCAACGATCCGCGCCTGGCGATCCTCGATCTGCACCCGACCGGGCCACAATGGGGCGAAGGCCCTTCACCGGCCTCGGGTGTGATCCACGATCTGGAACAGGCCGTCGCCGAGGGCGAAGCGGACTTGCGTGATTGGTTAGTCAACGCGGGAATGAATCACGAACGTCGCATCCTGCGACTGCCCATTAGCGGGCTGTCGTGGCATTATCCCTCGCCTGACATTCTGCAACTGGAATTCGTCCTGCCGGCCGGATGTTTCGCCACTGTCTTGGTGCGCGAACTCGTCGATCTGGTGCCGGTAGGGCAGACGGACAGCCCATGCGTATTCTGATTTCTAACGACGACGGGGTGACAGCCCCCGGTCTTGCCGCGCTTTATGCTGCGCTGGCGGATTTTGCCGAGTGCGTGGTGATCGCCCCGGACCAGGACAAAAGCGGCGCCAGCAGCTCGCTGACGCTCGACCGTCCGTTGCACCCCTGCTATCTGGATAACGGTTTCATCAGCCTCAATGGCACCCCGACCGATTGCGTGCATCTGGGCATCCATGGGTTGCTGGAGCGCGAGCCGGACATGGTGGTCTCGGGCATCAACCTGGGCGCGAACCTGGGGGATGACGTGCTGTATTCCGGTACGGTCGCCGCCGCCCTGGAAGGTCGCTTCCTGGAGCACCCGTCGTTTGCCTTTTCGTTTGTTTCCCGGCAGGTCGATAACTTGCCCACCGCCGCCTACTTCGCCCGCAAGCTGGTAGAGGCCCATGGCGAACTGGATCTGCCGCCGCGCACGGTGCTGAACGTGAATATCCCGAACCTGCCCCTGGATCACATCCGTGGCATCCAGCTTACGCGCCTGGGCCATCGTGCCCGCGCCGCCAAGCCCATGCACGTGGTCGACCCGCGAGGCAAGGCCGGTTACTGGATCGCCGCCGCCGGCGATGCGGAGGACGGTGGGCCGGGCACCGATTTCCATGCGGTGATGCAGGGATACGTCTCGATCACCCCGTTGCAGCTCGACCGTACCTTCAACGATGCCTTTCGACACCTCGATGGCTGGCTGGAGGGACTGCGTTGATGCGCGAGCAAGACGATATGCTGCGCCGGGGGATCGGCATGACCTCCCAGCGTACCCGAGAGCGACTGATTCAGCGGCTCTACGAAGAAGGCCTGTCCAACGCCCAGGTGCTGGAAGTGATTCGCCGTACGCCTCGGCATCTGTTCGTCGATGAAGCCCTGGCCCATCGCGCCTATGAAGACACGGCGTTGCCGATCGGCCACAACCAGACCATTTCCCAGCCTTATATGGTGGCCCGCATGAGCGAGTTGCTGCTGGAGGCGGGACCGTTGGACAAGGTGCTGGAAATCGGCACTGGCTCGGGCTACCAGACGGCAGTGCTGTCGCAACTGGTGGAGCGGGTGTTTTCCGTGGAGCGGATCAAGGTGCTGCAGGATCGCGCCAAGGAACGCCTGGTTGAACTGAACCTGCGCAACGTGGTGTTTCGCTGGGGCGATGGCTGGGAGGGCTGGCCGGCGCTGGCGCCTTATAACGGCATCATCGTTACCGCGGTGGCCACCGATGTGCCCCAAGCCTTGCTGGATCAACTCGCCCCCGGCGGGCGGATGGTCATTCCGGTGGGTTCCGGTGAGGTTCAGCAGTTGATGTTGATCGTGCGTGAAGAACACGGTTTTTCACGCCATGTCCTGGGAGCCGTACGGTTCGTGCCGCTGCTCAACGGGCCATTGGCCTGAGCATTGATAAACGGACGCTGAATTCCACGGCGTGGGTTGTGTCTTACAGCGGCACCCCAGTGCCGAACAAGACCCAATGGCGTCGAGCAAACGTGTGCGACAGTGCTTGGCGCTTCATTAATAGAGGCATGATCGTGCCTCGTTATAGTTGCATCGTGTCTGCCTGGGCAGGCAGTTTCCAATTTTTCAGCCACCACAAAGGGAGCAGCGGGTGAGTCTCACAGTCATTGCGCAGCGTATGGGTATCACGAGCTTTCAGCGCCTGGTGACTGGCCTTGTCTTGAGTACGTTGCTGGTCGGTTGTTCCAGTACACCGTCCGGTAATGTCCGGGTTGTCGATCGCAACAATGCTGCACCGCAGCGTCCTACAGTAACGACCGGTCAGTATGTAGTCCGTCGTGGCGATACACTGTTTTCCATCGCTTTTCGCTACGGTTGGGACTACAAGTCCCTTGCGGCGCGGAACAATATTCCTGCGCCTTATACGATTCATCCAGGTCAGACGATTCGCTTCGATGGTCGCAGCGGCTCAACGCCTACCGCGGTCGTCACGCAGTCGGATTCGACCCCTTCATCTTCGAGCAAAACCACGGTCATTCGCCGGCCGGTCGGGGCTGCGACGCCGCCAGTACCGTCCGTCGCGAGCAAACCGGCGCCTGCTCCACTGCCGCCTGCAGGCCCCGCCCCGACTGGCTGGGGATGGCCTTCTAATGGCGTTCTCATTGGAAAATTCTCTTCAAACGGTAGTTTGAATAAAGGAATTGATATCGCCGGGGATTTGGGACAGCCTGTTTTAGCCGCGTCTGATGGCACGGTTGTGTACGCCGGGAGTGGTTTGAGGGGCTACGGCGAACTCGTGATCATCAAACACAGCGATACCTACGTCAGTGCCTACGGTCACAACCGCAGGCTGTTGGTTCGGGAGGGGCAGCAGGTCAAGGTCGGACAGACAATTGCCGAAATGGGGTCAACGGGTACAGACCGGGTGAAACTGCACTTTGAGATTCGCCGACAAGGTAAACCGGTAGATCCACTGCAATTCCTGCCACGTCGTTGATTTGGTTGTCAGCCTGTTCCGTCACGTAGAGGGAACAGGCTCCAGCGTTGCCAAGGATAAAGGCGTCGCTTGAGCTTGAGGTCGAACTCACCAAAGGACTATAACAATGGCTCTCAGTAAAGAAGTGCCGGAGTTTGACATCGACGATGAGGTTCTCCTGATGGAGACCGGCATCGCTATGGATTCGATGTCGAATGATGAGGGAGCGTCTCCTCCTTCCGTTCGTGCCAAATCCAGACACTCCGCTTCACTTAAACAACATAAGTACATCGATTACACCCGGGCGCTGGACGCCACTCAGCTGTACCTCAACGAAATCGGTTTCTCGCCGCTGCTCTCCCCCGAGGAAGAAGTTCATTTTGCGCGCCTGTCGCAAAGCGGTGACCCAGCGGGTCGCAAACGCATGATTGAAAGCAACCTGCGCCTGGTGGTGAAAATCGCCCGACGCTACGTCAATCGTGGGCTTTCGCTGTTGGACCTGATCGAAGAGGGCAACCTGGGGTTGATTCGCGCCGTGGAGAAATTCGATCCCGAGCGAGGCTTCCGCTTCTCGACCTACGCCACCTGGTGGATCCGCCAGACCATCGAACGGGCGATCATGAATCAGACGCGCACCATCCGGTTGCCGATTCATGTTGTCAAGGAGCTTAACGTCTACCTGCGAGCCGCCCGTGAGCTGACCCAGAAGCTCGATCATGAGCCTTCACCCGAAGAGATCGCCAACCTGCTGGAAAAACCGGTGGGCGAGGTCAAGCGTATGCTTGGGCTCAATGAGCGGGTTTCCTCGGTGGACGTCTCGCTGGGCCCGGACTCGGACAAGACCCTCCTGGACACCCTCACTGACGAGCGCCCTACGGACCCTTGTGAATTGCTTCAGGACGACGACTTGTCCCAGAGCATCGACCAATGGCTTTCGGAACTGACCGACAAGCAGCGGGAGGTGGTAATCCGCCGCTTTGGCCTGCGTGGCCATGAGAGCAGCACCCTGGAAGACGTAGGCCTGGAGATTGGTTTGACCCGTGAGCGGGTGAGACAGATTCAGGTGGAGGGCCTCAAGCGTTTGCGCGAGATCCTGGAGAAGAATGGCCTGTCGAGCGAGTCGCTGTTCCAATAGACAAGCCGGCAAATGCAGCAGGAAAAGCCCCGACCGGTTCGTAATGCTGTTCACTTAAGCATTTGAGTCCAAGCCGGGCTTTCTAGAAAATCCGATACCAGTCCTCTGGTATCGGATTTTTTATGCCCATTCAGCA
>NZ_VIUE01000006.1 GCF_007828215.1 Pseudomonas sp. SJZ074
CACTCGAATAAGATTTACGCATATCCAAACACCTCAGATTTGGGCGCCATCATAGCGCCCGATTGAAGTGTCCAAAATCATTAGGCCAGTTCAGCTTGCCCGCGAATGCGGAGTGTCAGTCAACATATCGTTAGCTGTTACACCGCTTTCGCGGGCAAGCCCGCTCCCACATTAGTCTTGTGGTGGTCTTAAGAGCGGGCCGCTTTCAGGCATTTCAAATCAGTAAAGTCCTTCTTCACCCCGTCGATTTTCTTCAGCAGTCGTTCGCGCTGGGGCGGGGTGCTGTCGGCCATCAGGTCGATCAGCAGGCTGCGGGCCTGGGCTTCGGTGTTGTTGTAGGCCTCGCGGTAGGCCGGGGTCCAGAGGCTTTCGCGGTTGATCAGCAGTTGTTCGATGCGTTTCGGAAAATCGGGGGCGTGGCGCTGGGCCACGGCGGCGCTGAACTGGTTTTGCCAGTGGGCGCGGTTGGCGATCCACTGCTGGTTCTGGTCGCCCAAGGCGGTGGACCAGGCCACCACGCGCTGACGTTGGGCGATGTTGAGGGGGCCGAGCCAGTCGTTCAGGCGTTTTTCCATGCGTTCGCTGCGTTCCTGGATTTGCCGTTGCAGCGACGGTTTGAGGTATTCCTGCTGGCGCTTGCGCTGGTCTTTGATGAACGCGGCGTCCATGTCGGCGACTTGTTCGTCGTTCAGGCCTTGCAGCAATTCGATGGCTGACGGGGTGATTTCCCGAGCGGTTTCGGCGATGGCGGCCTTGGCTTCCCGGGTGCGCTGCTGCAGGGCTTCGTCGGTCACCTGATCGGTCTGGACCATGGTCTTCAAGCGGTCCAGCCAATCGAGGTAACCGGGTAGTTGGGTGGTGCAGTGCCAGCTCAGGTGCTCCTTGAGGCGTTCGTTGAACCAGTCTTTTTGCTCGCCGTTGATCTCCAGATAGTCGTTGAGGGTCCAAGGGATGATCAGGTCGAGGTTGCGGTAGGCCAGGCCGATGCGGCTGCAGGCCGTGAGTAACAGCAGCAGGGCGATAAACGTGACGGTGCGTGTAAACCAGCGCGACATGAGCGAGTCCTTGCGAAGCCATCGGTGTTTTGTTTGAGCATGGCAGGCGCGCGGCAGTTCAGCCTAGTAAAACGGATGGGCCATCTTCAGGGTCAGCAGGCCGTCGCATTCGCTGTTGTGGCCGGAGTAGGCCGAACAGCTGCTGCCGCTGAGGCTGGAGTCGCTGTAGATCAGGTCCAGGTCGATGCCGCGCCACGGGCGGGAAATTTTCAACGACCAGTCGCTGAAACTGCCTACATAGCCGTTCTCGACCGAAACCGGCGTATTGAGCTGGTGGGTGGTGTATTTGGCGCTGATGCCGATGCCGAACGGCACGTTACCGCCCAGGTCGGCGAACAGCGTGCTGTTCTGTTTGTCCGGGTCGTTGCTCAAGGCTGCGCCGAAACGGCTGCCGAGCACGGTCAGGCCACCATAGAGTTCCTGGCTGTCGAGGGTGTCGACAGTGGGGTAGCTGTAGTGGATCAGGCCGACTTCGTAACCCAGGGTCTGGTCGAAGGGGTGTTTGAAACCCATGTAGGAATCCACTTCGAGGTCGGCGGAGGAGGTCAGGCCGGCGCTGGGTGACCATTGTCCAAAGTACCAGCCGCTGTCGTGGCTCAGGTCCAGGCCACCGTGAAATGAGCCGGTGCTCGAAGGCGTGACGAGGCCTTGGGCCATGCTGCGGGTGGGGCTGGTGCCGAGCTTGAGGTCGAAGTCGCCGAGTTCGCGCTGGAAGATCTGTCCGTGGACAGGAGAGCAGGCCAGCAGGCTGATGGTCAGCAAGGCAATGGGGATACGCATGCTTCACTCCGTGAATTAGCGAGGAGCAGGATAAGCTGGAACGCTTGAGCTAGAGAGGTGCAAGCATACCCACGAATACCTGGCGGTGAAGGCCGTTCGTCGATTTTTACAGGTGGGATGTGGCAGGGGAGGTTCCAGTCCAAGCGCTTCGAAGCTCAAAGCGCTTTGGGACCAGGTGATGCGGGGATTACTTCTTGCCCAGGCTGATCTGCTTGGATGGGCCGAATGTCTGGCCGCTGACGCCTTTGGCGATTTGCTGGATTTCACCGCCGGATTTGAGGAACGCAGCGATCTGGTCGTTGATCGATTCGCTGGTTTCAACGGCTGGAGCTGGCTTTGCTTTGCTGTTGGATGCTTTTACACGCATGGCGGCCATTAACCTGTCGATAATTAATTGGGCCAGGCATCGTACAGGAAATACATGGCCCTTGCTTGGCTGATATCCCGCTGATTGATCTGGATAGGGCTGGTTAATGGGTGGATTTATACCGCAGTCATTGTCCTAAGCCACTGTTTTAAATAACAACCGTCAAGGAAATATACCGTCAACTGGCCTGTGCGAATCGGTCGCATGGGTATCGTCTGCCTGACGAATGGCCGCTCCAGAGATGAAAACCCTGGAAAATCAAGGTCGGGGCGGGTGCTTTCCGCTGTCCACGAATCGCACCGCAAAACCGGGTAGAATGCCGCCCACGCAACGAGGGTATTCGGAAATGGCTTTAGTCGGGCGCTACAACAGTTTGCAAGTGGTTAAACATACGAACTTCGGTTTATATCTGGACGGTGGTGCGGACGGCGAAATTCTTTTGCCCAATCGTTATATTCCCAAGGATATTCCCAGCGAAGATGAAGACTGGCTCAATGTTTTCATTTATCTGGACAGCGACGACAAACTGATCGCAACCACGGAAAAACCCAAAGTCCAGGTCGGTGAATTCGCCAGCCTGAAAGTGGTTGAAGTCAACAGCATCGGTGTGTTCCTCGACTGGGGCCTGCCCAAGGATCTGTTGCTGCCGTTCTCGGAAGAGAAACGCCAGATGGCCGCCGGGGATTATTGTGTGGTGCATGTCTATCTCGACAAGCACACCCGCCGGATCACTGCCACTGCACGCCTGGACCGTTACCTGGACAAGACGCCGGCCAACTACACGCCGGGACAGGAAGTGGATCTGCTGGTTGCCGAGGCCACCGACATGGGCTTCAAGGCGATCATCAATAACCGCCACTGGGGACTTATCCACAAGAACGAAGTCTTTAAGTTTCTGCGCCCAGGCAAGCAGGAAAAAGGCTACATCAAGGAAATCCGTGCGGACGGCAAGATCAGCCTGAGCCTGCAGCCGGTGGGCCAGGAAGCCGCCACCAGCCTGAATGCCAAGATCCTCGCCAAGTTGCGCGACAACAACGGCACCCTGCCAGTCAGCGACAAGAGCGATCCGGCGCTGATCAGCAGCCTGTTTGGCGTGAGCAAGGGCAACTTCAAGAAAGCCATTGGTGCGCTGTACAAGAATGGGCAGATTGTCATTCATGCGGATCGTATTGAGTTGAGCTGATCTTTCAGTCGACTACAGCATTTGTGTCGGAAAGGATGTTTTTGTGGCGAGGGGATGAATCCCCTCGCCACAAAGTGCTGGGTCTAACCTTTTGATCTGGCTGTATACAAAATTCTGCACCTTTAGCATGCATTCGCGCCCTGTTCGTGGGCGTATGTCCCTTCCTGCGCGCTATGAAATCCCGCGGCACGCCGTGGTTTGTCTCACATTTTCCTGCTATGGCACGCATTCTGCGTATCGCTTCGTATACAAACCATGCCGGCTCCCGTGCGCAGTATGGTGAGCAGATCATCTCGGGGGCACGGCGGTATCCATAAGGAGCCTCCCCGATGTCTGAGCAATTGCCCAACGGCTACAGCCCCCGCCTCTATAACCAGGATTTGGGCCCGCTGCCGCAGAAATGGAATTGGTACAACATTTTCGCGTTCTGGATGAGCGATGTGCACAGCGTCGGTGGCTATGTGTTCGCCGCCAGCCTGTTCGCGTTGGGGCTGGCGAGTTGGCAGGTGTTGATCGCGCTGTTGGGCGGGATTTGCATCGTGCAGGTGATCGCTAATCTGGTGGCCAGGCCGAGCCAGCAGGCGGCGGTTCCGTATCCGGTGATCTGTCGGCTGGCGTTCGGAGTGTTCGGCGCGAACATCCCGGCGGTGATTCGCGGCTTGATTGCCGTCGCGTGGTACGGCATACAGACGTACCTGGCCTCCAGTGCGCTGATCATCGTGGTGTTGCGGTTTTTTCCTTCAATGGAAGTCTTCGCGACGCCGCATTTCGCCGGTTTGTCTTACCTGGGTTGGTTTGGTTTCCTCAGCCTGTGGTTCGTCCAGGCGCTGGTGTTCTGGGCGGGCATGGAGTCGATCCGCCGTTTCATCGACTGGGCGGGGCCAGTGGTCTATGCCGTGATGTTTCTGCTGGCCGGCTGGATCGTATGGAAGGCCGGTTGGAACAACATCAGCTTTACCCTGACGGAAAAATCCCTGTCCGGCTGGCAGGCGTTTGGTCAGGTGATCGTGGCGACGGCCCTGGTGGTGTCGTACTTTTCCGGGCCGACCCTCAATTTTGGCGATTTCAGCCGCTACTGCCGGAGCATGTCTGACGTGCGCCGGGGTAATTTCTGGGGGCTGCCGGTGAATTTCCTGGCGTTCTCGCTGGTCACCGTGGTGATTGTTTCCGGGACCTTGCCGGTGTTCGGCGAAATGCTCCATGACCCGATCGCCACCGTGGCGCGCGTCGACAACAATGTGGCGGTGTTGCTGGGGGCCTTCGCCTTCGTGACGGCCACCGTCGGCATCAATATTGTTGCCAACTTCGTCTCGCCGGCCTTCGACTTCGCCAACGTCACCCCCAGCAAGATCAGTTGGCGTGCCGGCGGCATGATCGCTGCGCTGGCGTCGATTTTCATCACGCCCTGGAACCTGTTCAACAATCCTGAAGTGATCCATTACACCCTGGATGTGCTGGCAGCCTTCATCGGCCCACTGTTCGGCATTCTGCTGGTTGACTTCTACCTGATCAAAAAGCAGTGGATTGACGTCGATGCGCTGTTCGATGACAGCCCGAGCGGGCGTTATTACTACAGCGGCGGTATCAATTGGACGGCGGTCAAGGCGTTGGCACCGGCGACGCTGATGGGCGTGGCGATCACCTTCACACCGCTGTTGCAACCGATGGCCAACTTCGCCTGGTTCACCGGCTGCTTCCTTGGCGGAGTATTGTATTTTGCCCTGGCGCGGCGTGAGTCGGTCGCGCAACCGAGCCCATCGTTCAGCTCTGTCGGCCAGGCCTGATCAACGCAAGGCAGTTTGGGGGCAGGGGGCCATCGCGCTCCGGCGGGGTAGCAGCAACCCACCGGCCAGCACCAGTCCGCAGCCGGCAACGATCAGTGCCGGTTGCAGGCCACCGCTGAAGTGGCTGCTCAGCGCCGCCAGTAGCGGCCCGCTGAGCTGGCCCACGGCAAAGCAGGCGGTCAGCAACCCGGCGTTGCGCTGGTTGGCATGGGGCGCCAGTTCCCGGGAGCGCAGCATCACCAGTTGCATGCACGCCAGGAACGGCGTGCCACACAGGATGACCCCCAGTGCCAGCCCTGGCCCGTTCCCCAGCAGGCAGGCGAACACCCCGGCGGCCTGCAACCATAACGTGCCGATCAACCAGCGGCCGGTGCTGTTCGGCGCCGGCCGACGCAGGCTCACCAGCAGCACACCGAGGGCGGCGGCCAGGCCGAAGCAGGGCCAGAACAGGTCGGCCTGCCATTGACCGTGGAATTGCGCCGAGGCCATCTGCGACAGGAACGTCGCGGGGATGATGTAGCCCACGCCGTACAAGGCGTACACCACGCCGAGCCGGGCAATGCCACGGTTCGGCGAAGAGCCGGCCGGCGGCGCAACGGTTACCGCAGCAGCGGGTTGCGGCAGGATCGGCAGCACCACCAGCAGCATCGTCAAGGCCACTCCGGCATACACCAGCCACAGCGTGGCGGACGTCTGGCCCAACAGGTTCGAGCCCAAGGCCAGCAGGCCTGTGAGAAAAATCCCCAGCCCCGGTCCGGCAAATACCAGCGCACCCAGTCGTGGCCGTCCCGCCGCGGCTGCCAGGGGTTGGCTCAAGGCCGTGATCATCACCAGCACCCAGGCACTCGCCACGCCCGTGCCGAAGCGCAGCGCCAGGTGCGGCCAGAAGCCCCAGGCCCAGAACGATGCCAGGGTCAGTAGCACGCATAGCCACAGGCCGCCGAGCAAACGTCGACGCACTTGTTCCGGGCGCTGGGCGAACATCGCGTCCAGCGCGCCGAGGAAATAACCCAGGTAGTTGGCGGCTGCAATCAGACCGGCGGCGGTCAAGTCGATCTGACCTTCGCCGATGAGATGAGGTAACTGAGGTGTAAGGGCGAAGCGGCCGATGCCCATGGCCATCATCAAGGCGATGAAGCTGGCGAGCAAGCGAACAAGGGGCGACATGGTCGTTCTCCACATTGAGGCGAATGACCGTCAGGCTAGAACCGATTGACTTTCAATAAAAATGAATAATAGTGAGTAACTTGTTCCTTTTTGGAGAATGTCGTGGAGTTCAGTCAGTTGCGGATCTTCCAGGCCGTGGCCGAGGAAGGGTCCATCACCCGTGCCGCCGAGCGCCTGCACCGGGTACCGTCGAATCTGTCGACCCGGCTCAAGCAGCTTGAGGAGCAACTGGGTGTGGATCTTTTCCTGCGGGAGCGTCAGCGTTTGCAGCTATCGCCAGCAGGAAAAGTCCTGTTGGACTATGCGGCCAAGCTCTTTGCCTTGCACGACGAAGCCCATGCGGCCGTGCAGGGCGGGCAACCGGCCGGGGAGTTTGTGTTGGGCACCATGTACAGCACGGCGGCGATACATCTGCCGGACCTGCTGGCCAGTTATCACCGGGCGTATCCGGCGGTGAACCTGCAAGTGCAGTCCGGGCCCAGCGGCGAATTGCTTGAGGGCCTGCTCACCGGGCGGCTCGATGCGGCGCTGGTGGATGGCCCGCTGGAACTGGCGGGGCTGGACGGCGTGCCGTTGTGCGACGAGCGATTGGTGGTGATCACCGAAGCCGATCATCCGCCGGTGCGCAGTGCGCTGGATGTGCAGGGCCGCTCCGTGTTTACTTTTCGCCGGGGTTGTTCGTACCGCATGCGCCTGGAGGCCTGGTTTTCCCATGATCACGCAACCATGGGCCGGGCGATGGAGATCGAGTCTTACCAGGGGATGCTGGCGTGCGTGATTGCCGGGTCCGGGGTGGCGTTGTTGTCCGAGTCGATGCTGGCCAGTATGCCGGGCCGCGAGCGGGTGGCGGTGCACCCGTTGGCCGAGCCGTTTGCCAGCGCCACGACCTGGCTGATGTGGCGCAAAGGCATGGTCGGGGCCAACCTGAACGCCTGGATCGAGTTGCAGCAACAGGCCTGGCCGCGAACGCCCGTGGCGACGGCCCAATCGGCTTGACCTACGGGCTCGGGATTTGGATCAATTCAGTAACAGATCATTGCAAACAGAGACGAGCATTGCGCAGCACATCGGACTATTATCAACGCGAAGGGGCCACAGAAATCTGCCGCTCGCACGACCCTGAGGGGGCACCACGATGAAAGAGAAAATCCAGAACTGGCTTCACGACCTGGGTGTCGCGCTCGGCCTGATCGAACCGCCCATGCAGCCGATTCCAATTCGCACCGATGACGAGCAACGCCGCCGCCAGCCGCGTCGCCGCTGATTACCTGTCAGGTCGATTTTTTGTGGGAGCGAGCCTGCTCGCGAATGCGTTGTACCAGCAGCATATGTAGTCGCTGATACGCCGCCATCGCGAGCAGGCTCGCTCCCACAGTCGTTTACCGACTATCAGACCATCTTCGCCACCACGTTCGAGCGTGGCGACAACAGACTCACCACCACAAAACTCACCAGCGCCACGCCCAGGCTGTAGTAGATCGGCGTGTTGGCGTCCAGGCCATCCTTGAGCATGAAGAACAGCGCTGTCAGAAAGCCCAGCGACATACTGGTGATCGCCCCCGCGGTGGTGGCGCGTTTCCAGTAGATGGCGCCGATCAGCGGGATCAGCATGCCGCCCACCAACAAGTTGTAGGCCAGGGTCAGGGCGCTGATCACGTCGCTGACCACCAGGGCGATGCCCAGCACCACCACGCCCATCAACAGGGTGGCGATGCGGTTTTCATGGGCGTCGGCGCCGGTGCCTTCACTGCCTTGGCGCAAGCGGGGCAGCAGATCCTGGACCACGGTGGTCGAGGCCGCGAGCAAGCCCGCCGCCGCAGTGGACATTAACGCAGCCAGTGCCGCGGCGACCACCAGCCCACGAATGCCGCTGGGCAGGCTGGTCTGGACCACGCTGGCAAAGGCGTTGTTGACGTTGGCGAGGTCCGGCAGCAACACCTTGGCCGCCATGCCGATCAGCGCTCCGGCCAGGCCGTACAGCACGCAGTACAAGCCGGCGGCGGTGCCGGCCATTTTGGCCACGCCTTCGCTGCGAGCGGTGAACACCCGCTGCCAGATATCCTGGCCGATGAAGATGCCGAAGAAGTAGATCAGGAAGTAAGTGATGATGGTGTCCCAGCCGATCGCGGTGAAATCGAAGTAGCTGGCCGGCAGTTTCGCCACCATCGCATCCCAACCGCCGGCGTCGACGATGGACATTGGCATCAGCAGGAACACCAGGCCGACGGTCATGATCAGGAATTGCACGATGTCGGTGAGGGTCAGCGACCACATGCCGCCGATGGTGGAGTACAGCACCACGACGCCGCCGCCCACCAGGATCGAGGCCCAGAAGGGCAGGCCGAACAGCACCTGCATGACGGTGCCGATGGCGATGGTCGACGTGGCCCCGATCATCAGCGCATAAACCAGCATGATCAGCGCACTGGCGTGGCGTGCGGCCGGGTTGTAGCGGCGCTCCAGCACCTGGGTGACGGTATAGATCTTCAGTTTGAGCAACGGCTTGGCCAGGAACAGGCTCAGGCCGACGATGCCCAGGCCGATGGCGCCGCACAGCCAGAACCCGGAAATCCCATGGACATAACCCAGGCGCACGGTGCCGATGGTGGACGCGCCGCCCAACACCGTGGCGGCCATGGTGCCCAGGTAGAAACCCGGGCCCAGGTTGCGCCCGGCGACCAGGTAGTCGTCACGGGTTTTGGCGCGGCGCATGCCGTACCAGCCGAGGGCGATCATGCCGGCGGCGTAGATGAGAACGACGATTAAATCCAAGGCCATGATGGCGTGTCTCCGATTGTATTTTTTATAAGAAGGTCGGGATGAGTGATGCTTTTGTGGCGAGGGGATTTATCCCCGCTGGGGTGCGCAGCGGCCCCCGAGCAGTCGACTCAAATCTGTCTGGTGCACCGAGGTATCAGGCTTTGGGACCGCTTCGCGCTCCAGCGGGGATAAATCCCCTCGCCACAGTGCTTGGCCCAGCGCTGGGTGCCGAATCGTTACTGCGCGGATCATCCGGCCCATACACCGCCGCCGGTTCCGGGAACACCCCCAGCAACACCAGGTACACCACCGAAGCCAGGCCCAGAGTCACCGGCAGGCTGATGTCGATGCCGCCGGCCAGCTCACCCAATGGCCCGACGAACTGCCCCGGCAGGTTGACGAAGCACAGCCCGACCAGTGCGCTGGGGATCCAGGCCCCCAGGCCACGCCAGTTCCAGCCGTGGCTGAACCAGTAGCGGCCGCCGGTTTCGCCGCGGGTGAAGACTTGCAGATCATCCGGGCAGTAGAAGCCGCGCCGCACCAGCAGGCCGATGATCATGATCACCATCCATGGGGTGGTGCAGGTGATGATCAGCACGGCGAAGGTCGACACGCTTTGCACCAGGTTCGCCGCGAAGCGCCCGATGAAGATGAAGGCAATCGACAGCACGCCGATCAACAGCGTCGCCTTGACCCGCGACAGTACCCGCGGAAACACGCTGGACATGTCCAACCCGGTGCCATACAGCGACGTGGTGCCGGTGGACATGCCGCCGATCACCGCAATCAGGCACACCGGCAGGAAGAACCAGGTTGGCGACACGGCCAGCAGCCCGCCCACGTAGTTATTCGCTGCGATGTAGTCCGGTGCCTTGATCGCCACGATGGTGGCGGTGGCGAGGCCGAACAGGAACGGAATCAGCGTCGCCAGTTGCGCGGCGATCACCGCCGCCATGATGCGCCGCTTGGGAGTATCGCGCGGGATGTAGCGCGACCAGTCACCGAGGAACGCACCGAAGGAAATCGGGTTGCTCATGGCCACCAGCGCCGCGCCGATGAAGGCTGCCCAGAAACCCGGCTGGCCGAGGCCGACGGTGCCGGCGAACTGGCTGTCGAAGGTCGGTGCGAAGGCAAAGATACCCAGCAGGAACAGCAGGCTGGCGGCCCACACGGCGATGCGGTTGACCCACAGCATGAAGCGGAAGCCGTAGATGCATACCGTCAGCACCAGCAGAGCGAACAGGCCGTAGGCCAGCCCCAGGCTCAGGTCGGTTTCCGGCACGCCGATCAAACGCTTGGCGCCACCGATCAGCGCGTCCCCGGAACTCCACACCGACAGCGAGAAGAACGCGATGGCGGTCAGCAGCGACAGGAACGAGCCGACGATCCGCCCGTGCACGCCGAAGTGCGCACCGGAAGACACTGCGTTGTTGGTGCCGTTGAGTGGGCCGAACAGACCCATTGGCGCGAGGATCACCGATCCCACCAGCACCCCCAGCACAATCGCCCAGACGCCGGCCTGGAAGGAAAGGCCGAACAGTACCGGGAAGCTGCCGAGCACGGCGGTGGCGAAGGTATTGGCGCCGCCGAAGATCAGCCGGAACAGGTCGCCCGGGCCGGCGGTTCGTTCGTGGTCCGGAATCTGTTCGACGCCGTTGGTTTCGATTTGCGTAAGGCTATTATCGTTATTGTTATGCATGATCTGCTCCGATCATCGAGGCGCATTCATCGGATGTGGAATGTCGCCTGTTGCTAAGGGGATGGCAGCCCTTCCGGCATTGCGGACAAATGTTCGTGACAGGCCAGCCACAGGCCTTGTTGTTCTTGGCGAAACACAATGGTTTCGCGCTCCTGGCTAAAGTGTCGCTCCCCTGACATGCGCAGCTCGGTGGCCACGTCATGGATGAAAACCGCCACGCCCCCCTGCAGGCTGACGAAGGCGTTGCTCGACGTGCACGAGAGCACCTCGAAACCCTCCTCGGAGCGCCAGCGGTCCCACAACGCCTGGTAGGCATCGCGAGACAGCAGGGGCTGTTCGAGGGTGTGGAACACGAAACTCGCATCAGCGGCGAATGCGCCAAAGTAGGCGTCGCGGTCGTTGCGAGCGAAGGCCGACACCAACTCTGCGGCGGCCTTGAGTACTTGATCCTGTTCGTTCATGACGACGCCTCAGCGATGGGCCACGCCGGGTAGTACGCAGAGCATCTCGTACAGCAGGTTGGCGCCCAGCAGCGAGGTGTTGCCGGTGGTGTCGTACGGTGGCGAGACTTCCACCAGGTCGCAACCGACCAGGTCGAGGCCCTGGCAGCCGCGCACGATTTCGATGGCCTGGATGGTGGTCAGGCCACCGATTTCCGGAGTGCCGGTGCCAGGGGCCCAGGCCGGGTCGATGCCGTCGATATCGAAACTCAGGTACACCGGACCGCCACCGACTTTCTCCCGGACTTCGGCCATCAGCGGTGCCAGGGAATGGTGCCAGCACTCTTCGGCCTGGACCACGCGAAAACCCTGGCGGCGGCTCCAGTTGAAGTCATCGGCGGTGTAGCCCTGGGCCCGCAGGCCGATTTGCACCACGCGGTCGCAATCGAGCAAGCCTTCTTCGACGGCGCGGCGGAAGGTGGTGCCGTGGGCGATTTTCTCGCCGAACATGTGATCGTTCACATCGGCGTGGGCGTCTATGTGCACCAGGCCGACCTTGCCGTGCTTCTTGTGGATGGCCCGCAGGATCGGCAGGGTGATGGTGTGATCGCCCCCCAGGGTCAGGGGGATGACGTTGTGTTCGAGAATCTTGTGGTACGACTCTTCGATGATCCGCACCGCGTCCAGCAGGTTGAAGGTGTTGATCGCCACGTCGCCGATGTCGGCCACCGACAGTGAGTCGAACGGTGCGGCGCCGGTGGCCATGTTGTAGGGGCGGATCATCACGGATTCGGCGCGGATCTCCCGCGGCCCGAAACGGGTGCCGGCGCGAAGGGAGGTGCCGATGTCCAGCGGCACGCCGACGAAGGCAGCGTCCAGGCCGGCGGCGGTGGGCACGTGGGGAAGTCGCATCATGGTGGCGATGCCGCCGAAGCGCGGCATTTCGTTGCCGCCCAGTGGTTGGTGAAGAATCTTGTCCACGGGTAAGGCCTCATCGTTTGTTTTAGTTATCAGGGGCCGATTCTGCGAAAAGCGGTGGGCAAGAAGAATCGTTGGGGGCAAATACTTAGTTCAGATTTTTCTAAACTAATGGCGGGCGGGGCGATAGACTTCGCGTCAGCGCCGTCCCCCTGTTTGGATTGGGAAGTAGTGGTCCCCTCGCCACAAAGTTTTGCAGTGAACGCTGGTATGGAGAACCCCCAATGAACGCTCTACCCGACCTGAAACTGCTACGAATCTTCGTCAGCGTGGTCCGGCACCAGGGTTTCGCCAATGCTCAGCATGAGCTCAACCTTTCCACCTCGGCCATCAGCACCTACATGAGCCAGCTGGAATCGGCCTTGGGCCTGGTGTTGTGTCATCGTGGCCGTGGCGGGTTCAGCCTGACCAGCAAGGGCGAGTTGTTCCATCAGGAAACCTTGCGCCTGTTGGGTGAGCTCGAAGGTTTCGAGCAGTACGCCGCAGCCCTGAAAGGCGAATTGCGTGGCACGTTGAACCTGGGGGTGATCGACTCCACCGTCAGCGACAAGGCTCTGCCCTTCGCCGAGGTCATCGGCGCCTACAGCCTTGAACACCCGGCGGTGCACTTGCACTTGTCGGTCATGAGCCCCTACGAACTGCAACTCGGCGTACAGGACAATCGCCTGGACCTGGCCATTGGCGCGTTTTCCACGCGCATGAGCGGGCTGGTGTACATGCCGCTGTACCGCGAGCAGCACTGGTTGTACTGCAGCAACCGCCACCCGCTGTTCAACGAGCGGCGCATCCCCGAACAGCTCATCACCCAGCAGAGGATGGTCGGGCGCGGTTACTGGAGCCAGGCCGAACTGGCCCGCCATGGCTTCAAGCACAGCGCCGCGACGGTGGAGAGCATGGAGGCGCAACTGATCCTGGTCTTGTCCGGTGCCTACATCGGCTACCTGCCCGAGCATTACGCCCAGGCCTGGGTCGACAAGGGTGACTTGCGGGTGCTGCTGCCGGCTACGTTCGGCTATCAGGCGCCGTTTTCGATGATCGTGCGCCGGGGTCGCAGCCGCGAGCCGCTGATCCAGACTTTCCGCGACCTGCTTAAAGCGCAGCTCCACCAGGCCTGAGGTGACGATGTCCAGAATTCATTGCCCGCGTTGCCACAGGCCGCAAAGCCATTGCCTGTGCCCGCTGATCCCCAGCCTCGACAGCCGCACCCGGGTCTTGCTGCTGCAACACCCCAGCGAAGTGAACCATGCCTTGAATACCGCCCGCCTGGCGGCGCTGGGGCTCAACAACGCCGAGTTGATCGTCGGTGAAGTGTTCAAGCATCTGCCTGCATTGCTAAATCGACCGGGTTATCAAGCCTGCCTGCTGTTTCCCGGCGAGGATGCGCAGCCGATGCAGGCCTATGGGCCGTCTGACGATCCGCTGCTATTGGTCGTGCCGGACGGCACCTGGCGCAAGGCGCGCAAGTTGCTGCACCTCAATCCTTCGCTGGCGGCGTTGCCGAGGGTGACGCTGGCCGACGGCAGGGTATCCCGTTATCGCTTGCGCAAGGCGCCGGGACCGGGCGCATTGTCGACGGTGGAGGCGGTTGTCCAGGCGTTGCAGATCCTGGAAGCGCCGGCGAGTTTCGAGGCATTGCTGAGGCCGTTCGAAGCGCTGATCGAAGGGCAGATTGCGGCGATGGGGGCGGAGACCTATCAGCGTAATCATGCTGGAAAATAGTGGTCGTTCTCGCGAAGGCGATAGACATTCACTGAAGATTCAAACCCGAACTACCGCTCGCGCATCGCCTCGGTCCGCGCCTTCAGCACCGGCTTGAGCAGGTAATCCAGCACACTTTTCTCCCCGGTAATAATATCCACCGTCGCCACCATCCCCGGGATGATCAGCAGCGGTTTGGTGTCGCCACCCAAATGGTTCTTATCGGTACGCACCTGGATCAGGTAGAAGCTGTTGCCCTTATCGTCGGTGATGGTGTCGGCGCCGATCAGTTCGAGCCGAGCACTCAGCCCGCCGTAGATCGTGTAGTCGTAGGCGCTGAACTTGACCATGGCTTTCTGGCCCGGATTGAGGAAGGCAACGTCCTGCGGGCGGACCTTGGCTTCGATCAGCAGGTTGTCTTCCATGGGCACGATTTCCACCATGTCGCTGCCCGGCTGCACCACGCCGCCGATGGTGTTGACCTTGAGCTGCTTGATCACCCCATGCACCGGGGAAACCACGGTGGTGCGGGTCACGCGGTCGTCGATGGCGATGCTCGATGCGGTGATTTTCGACAGGTCCGTGCGTTTCTCGTTGAGCTCCTTGGCCGCGTCGGAGCGGAACGTCTGTTCCGATTCGTCGATCTTGCTCTTGATTTCGTTGATCGCCGATTCGGCCCGGGGGATTGCCAGGGTGGTGGCGTTGAGCGAGCCACGGATCTCCACCGCGCTGCGCTTGAGCCGCAGGATCTCCACCGGCGATACCGCACCGGTGCTCACCAGCGGCGCGGACATGTTCATTTCCTCTTGCAGCAGGGCCAGGCTGGAACTGAACTGGGCTTGCTTGGAGCGAAACTCCGCCAGCTCCTGGGTCTTCTGGCGCAGTTGTTCGGTCAGAGTCCGTTGTTCGCTGGCCAGGCGCCGTTGTCGTTGTTCATATAGCGCGCGCTCGTCCTCGGCCACTTGCGGGGCCTTGGCCGTCACCTCGGCCGATACCTGGAACGGCCGCCCCTCGGCCTCCGCCGACAGGCGCTGGACCTGGGCCATCAATGCATAGCGGTCGGCCTCGCTTTCGCCCTTGTTCGACCGGTACCGCGTGTCGTCGAGGCGCAGCAGAGTATCGCCCTTGTTCACCATCTGGCCTTCGCGCACGAAAATCTCGGTGACGATGCCGCCCTCCAGGTTCTGGATCACCTGGACCTTGCTCGACGGAATCGCTTTGCCCTCGCCGGTGGTGACTTCCTGCAGGATCGCCAGTTTCGCCCACACCAGTGCGGTGACGATCAGCCCGGCGGCCAGCCACACGGTGACGCGGGATCGGCGGGGCGAATCCTGCAGCGCCGCACCGGCGGTTTCCGGCATGAACTCGCTTTCGGCACTTTTGCTGAAACTGCTGAAGTAGCTTCGGGCGGCTGGATCCGGGACTTGAGCAGACATAGGAGGATACCCGTCGATTAGGTAGATAAACTGGGTGTTGCCTTTGTGGCGAGGGAGCTTGCTAGGCCGTCCCGGAACCGACCCGACCCTTGCGCAGCGCCTCGATCACTACCTCTTTTGGCCCGTCGGCCACGATCCGGCCGCTATCCAGCACCACCAGTCGATCCACCAGGCTCAGCATCGAGGTGCGGTGGGTGACCAGTAGCAAGGTCTTGCCCTGAATGTGGGTGTGGAGCTTTTGCCGCAAAGTGTCTTCGCTGCTGTTGTCCATGGCGCTGGTGGGTTCGTCCAACAGCAGGATCGGTGGATCGAGCAGCAGGGCCCGGGCCAGCAGCACGGCTTGGCGCTGGCCGCCGGACAGCAACTGCCCGCGCTCGCCCACCGGGCGGTCGAAGCCTTGGGGATGCTGGCGAGCCAGTTCGCCGACGCCGGTCAATTCCGCCACTTCGAGCATGCGGGCATCGCTGATGTAGCGGGCGCCGAGGGTCAGGTTGTCGCGAAGGCTGCCGGCCAGCAGCGGCAGGTCATGGGCGACATAGCCGATCTGTTGGCGCAGGTCGGCGACGTCCAGTTGCCGCAGGTCCAGGCCGTCGAGCAGCAACTGGCCCTCCTGCGGTTCGTAGAATCCCATCACCAGACGCGCCAGGGTACTTTTGCCCGAGCCACTGCGACCGATGATCCCGACCCGTTCACCGGCCTTGAGCTGGAAGCTCGCGTTCGACAGCGCCGGTGTGCTCTGGTCGTTGTAGTGGAAGGTCACGCCGTGGACGTCCAGTGCCCCCTGCAATTGGGTGCGGTCCAGTGGCCGCTGCCTGGCATCGCGTTCCTGGGGCAAGGCCATCAGGGCGTCGGTGCTGCGCATGGTCAGTTGCGCCTGCTGGTAACGGGTGATCAGCCCGGCGATCTGCCCCAGTGGCGCCAGGACCCGGCTGCCAAGCATGTAGGACGCCACCAGCGCGCCGACGCTGAGATTGCCGGCGATGATGCTGTAGACCCCGGCGACGATGGTGGTCATGCCGGCCAATTGCTGCAGGAACAGAGTGCCGTTGGTCGCCAGTGCCGAGAGGTTGCGCGCGTGGCTGTCCAGGCGGGTGAGGGCGCCGTGGGTGCTTTCCCATTGGTGCTGGCGCTCGCTTTCCGCGCTGCAGGCCTTGAGGGTTTCCAGGCCGCCGAGGGTTTCGATCAGCAAGGCCTGGCGCTGGGCGCCGAGGGCCAGGCTCTTTTGTACGGTGTCGCGCAAACGCACCTGGATGATCAGCGCGAAGATCACTGTGATGGGGAACGCCACCACCGGAATGACCACCAACCAGCCCCCCAGCAAACCGATCACCAACAGCATCAGCACGGCAAAGGGCAGGTCGATCAGGCTGGTGAGGGTCACGGCGGTGAGAAATTCCCGCAGGCCCTGGAAGTCATGGATGCTCTGGGCGAACCCGCCGATGGTCACCGGCCGGACCTTCATCGCCATGCCGGTGATGCGCTCAAACAGGGTGGCGGAGAGGATCACGTCGGTTTTCTTGCCGGCGCTGTCCAGCAGGTGCGCGCGCACCACTCGCAGTACCAGCTCGAAGCCGGTGCCGATCAACAGCCCCACGGCCAACACCCACAGGGTAGACGTGGCCTGGTTCGGCACCACGCGGTCGTAGGTCTGCATGACGAACAGCGGCACCATCAACCCCAGCAGGTTGATGAGCAGACTCGCCAGGATCGCATCGCTATACAGCCAGCGCGACAATTTCAAGGTGTCGCGGAACCACGCTTCGACCCGTGGCACCAGGGGCGAGCGCAGGTCTTCGAGTTCATGGCGCGGCCGGGCGAACAACGCCTGGCCAGCATAATCGGCGCTCAGTTCCTCGCGGCTGACCCATTGCTCGCCGCCGTCGGCTTCGCAGGGCAGGATCAATGCCCGGCCGTCCTCGTGCCAGCGTCGCAATACCGCGCAACGACCACCGGCCAACAGCAGCATCACCGGTAGATTGAGCGGTGAAATCTCGCCCAGGCCACGGCGCAGCACCCGTGCCTGCAAACCGGCCCGGGCCGCTGCACGAGGCAGCAGGTCCAGGCTCAGCCGTTGGTGCGCCATTGGAAGCCCGGCGCTGAGGCTGGCGCGGCTGACCGTCGCGCCATGGAGTTTGCAGAGGATCAACAGACCATCCAGCAGAGGGTCATCGAAGCTCAGGCGCGGGTCGGCGCCGGGGATAGCGGGTTCCATGCTGGTCACATTGATCGCTCCCAGTGGGCTACTTCAATTCGGGCAGCCGTGCTTCGCTCTTGACTTCGGTCTGGGCGATGGCGTCCGCCGGCAGCACGATCCGTTGTTTGCTCAACAACAGGCCCATGTTCGCCAGCACCCGGTACATTGAGTATTCCTCGGTGTAGCGCACTTCGGTGTAGCGACGGTTGGCGTTGTACAGCTCGTTTTCACTGTCGAGCAGGTCGAGCAGGGTCCGCTGGCCGAGGCCGAACTGATCCTGGTAGGCCGCGCGCACGCGGGCAGTGGTGTCGGCATATTCCCGGGCTGTGGGGGTCTGCTTGCGAGCGTTGAGCATCGCGTTCCAGGCCAGGCGCGTGTCTTCATTGAGCTGGCGCAAGGCGTTATTGCGAATGTCCATGGCCTGGTCGATCTGGTGCGCGTTGGACGCCAGCCGTGCCTTGTCGCTGCCGCCGCGGAACAGGTTGTAGTTCATCACCACACCGACCCGCCAGTTGTTGTCGTGACCTTCTTCGCCACCGATGTTGTTATTGGCGCCCACCGCGGCCTCGGCGTCGAAGCGTGGGTAGAACGGCGACTTGGCTACTTCATATTGGCTCTCGGCGGACTGCACGTCGGCCTGGGCCGATTTCAAGTAGGGGTGATTCTCCACCATGCTCTGCTGGGCTTCGCGCAGGTCGGCGGGGATTTCGCCCTTGGTCGATGGCGGTGTTTCCAGTTCATCGGGCATGCGCCCGACCACGCTGTAGAAGTTCGCCTCGGCGTCGGCGAGGTCGACCTGGGCGGTGTCGTAGTTGTTCTCCGCCAGCGCCCGACGGGCATTGGACTGGTCGGAATCGGCCGTGCTGCCCACGCCGCGCTGGGTGCGCAGGCCGATCTGGTCATTGACCCGCAGGTGCGCCTGCAGGTTGTTCTTGGCCAGGGTCACCAGTTCTCGACGCTTGAGCACTTCGAGGTAGACCTCGATGGTACGCAGGGCCAGGTCCTGGGCGGTGCCTTGTGCGTAATAGGCCCGGGAATTGACCACGCCCTTGGTGCGCTCCACCTCATTGCTGGTGTTGAACCCGTCAAAGAGCATCTGCCGCAGGCGCAGCTCCGACTGGGTGTAATTCAGGGTGTTGGTGTTGTGATTGCCCTGTGCACGGGTGTTGGGGTTGTCGCTATAGCCACGGCCGTAGCCGGCATTCAAATCCACCGACGGAAAGAAGCCCCCCCTGGCGACCTTGACGTCTTCGTTGGCCGACAGACGGCTGTCCACCCGTTGTGCCAATTCAGGGTGAGTCGCGATGGTGCTCTGGATCGCTTCGGTCAGCGACATGGCCTGCGCAGAAGAAGAGCAGGCCATCGCCAGCAAAACCGCGCTGCAAAGAGGGGATAAAACGCGCATGGGGTGCATCTCCTGAGGTCTGTTGTGCTTCTGTGTCGCCAGAATATTGACGTATTTAAGATCAAAACCGTTTCAACCTTGTAACAACACAGCTAAGAACATCCTGAAGGAAACCTAAGAAGAATTTCTCATAAGTCTTATGCCGAAAAAAACTTATGTGCCCGGAAAAAAGCAGCACATTGTTCAAGGGTAAGTCCTTTGAAATTGCGGGCTCTGACGGCTTTTAGACGTCAAATAAAAGTTCCATTGGAATTTTTAAACAATGTGAAGAGGTGCTAACAGGGTTGAATGGGCAGGTCTTCAAGGTGACGGTTTTTTGTCGTTGTGGCGAATGGCTAGCGCTTCTTGAGCCTGCGAAAGCTGGCAGATTTTCCAGATTTCCTGGTTGTCCCTAAGCACGGGGATTTCTTCACCCATCAAAGTGCCGACCGTGGTTGGCAACGGAGGGATGCACATGGCAGCGCTCATCGGTACAGTCAGCAAGATTGTGGGGCAGGTTTTCGCAGAGACGGCCGCAGGCCAGCGGCGTCCTCTGGTCGAAGGGGACCGGCTGTATGCCGGCGAGCACCTGATCACCGGTGCTGAAGGAGCGGTGGCCGTGCACCTTGCGAACGGCCAGGAGCTGACTTTGGGCCGTGAAAGCAACCTGACACTCTCTACGCAGCTGCTCGCCCACCAGGTACCCCATGTCGATACGCCTGAAGCGGTGACCCCGACGGTCGGGCAACTGACCGACGTGCAGAAACTGCAGCAAGCCATCGCCGCCGGTGCCGACCCGACCCAGACCGGCGAAGCCACGGCCGCAGGGCCCGGCGCCGGTAATGCGCCCGGTGCCTTGGGTGGAGGGCACAGCTTTGTGCTGCTGGAGGAAGTGGGCGGTACCGTTGCACCGCAGATCGGGTTCCCTACGGCCGGGTTCAACGGGGTTCCCGAGTTTCCGCTGGTACGTCTGGCTGGCGATGGGAATGACAATGGCGACAATCAAACTGTGCCACCCGTGACCCCTGAACCACCGGACAATCCCGTGACCCTCGATGGCCTGAACGTGGAGGGCGGCGAACTGACCGTCAACGAGGCCAACCTGGCCGACGGCTCAGCCAGCAATCCGGGCGCATTGGTACAGAGCGGCACCTTCACCGTCAATGCCCCTGACGGGTTGAGCAGCTTGAGCATCGGCGGCATCAGCGTGATTGCCGGTGGCGTGCCCGCAGGCTTCCCCCAGGCCATCACCACCGCGCTGGGCAATACCCTGACCATCACCGGCTACAACCCCGCCACCGGAGTAGTCAGCTACACCTACACCTTGCTCGACAATGAAACCCATCCCACCGGCGACGGTGCCAATACCCTCACCGAACAGTTCCCGGTCGTGGCGGTGGACACCGATGGCGACAGCGCCACCGGCACCCTGGACGTCAATATCACCGACGACGTGCCCCAGGCGATCGATGACAGCAATGCCAGCATCGCATCGGAAACCCTGGCCACCCTCACCGGCAACGTATTGCCCAACGACCACCAGGGCGCCGACCGTATTCCCACCGGCCCAGACAGCGGGCCGATCATCGGCGGGACGTTCACCGGCACCTACGGCACCCTGGTGCTCAACCCCAACGGTACGTACACCTACACCCTGGATACCAGCGACCCGCAATTCGTGGCACTGCATGGCGGGGGAAGCGGGACCGAAACCTTCACCTACACCCTGACCGATGCAGACGGCGATACCAGCACCGCGAACCTGGTGCTGCAGGTGCACAACAACGACGATCCGGTGATCATCACTGGCCTGGACACCGAGGGTGGTGAGCTGACGGTGCAGGAGAGAAATCTCAGCGACGGCACGAGCCCGGATGCGCCAGCCCTGACCCAAAACGGCACCTTCACCGTGACCGCACTGGACGGTGTGCAGACCTTGAGCGTCGGCGGCATCACGGTCGTCAGCGGCGGGGTGGCGGCAGGTTTTCCACAGTCCATCACCACGGCGCTGGGCAACACCCTGACCATCACCGGCTTCAACGCGGCCACCGGGGTGGTCAGCTACAGCTACACCCTGCTGGACAACGAAGCCCATCCGAACGCCAACGGCGCCAACAGCCTCAGCGAGCAATTCAACGTCGTGGTCACCGATGACAACGGCACCACGGCAACCGGCAACCTTGATGTGAACATCATCGACGACCTGCCGCACGCCGTGGACGACAGCAACGCCAGCACCGCCTCGGAAACCAACCTGACCTTGACCGGCAGCGTGCTGGGCAACGACACCGAAGGTGCCGACCACGTCGCTTCCGGCCCGATCACGCCGGGCACGTTCACCGGCACCTACGGCACCCTGGTGCTCAACGCCGATGGTTCCTACACCTACACCCTCAACCCCGCCGGCACGGATTTCAAAGGTTTGCACGGTGGCGGCAACGGCACTGACACCTTCACCTACACCCTGACCGATGCAGACGGCGACACCAGCACCGCGAACCTGGTGCTGCAGGTGCACAACAACGACGATCCGGTGATCATCACCGGCTTGGATACCGACGGCGGCGAGCTGACGGTGCAGGAGAAAAACCTCAGCGACGGCAGCAGTCCTGATACATCAGCGCTGACTCAAAACGGCACCTTCACCGTGACCGCGCTGGACGGTGTGCAGACCTTGAGTGTCGGCGGCATCACGGTCGTCAGCGGCGGGGTGGCGGCAGGTTTTCCACAGTCCATCACCACGGCGCTGGGCAACACCCTGACCATCACCGGCTTCAACGCGGCCACCGGGGTGGTCAGCTACAGCTACACCCTGCTGGACAACGAAGCCCATCCGAACGCCAACGGTGCCAACAGCCTCAGCGAGCAATTCAACGTCGTGGTCACCGATGACAACGGCACCACGGCAACCGGCAACCTTGATGTGAACATCATCGACGACCTGCCGCACGCCGTGGACGACAGCAACGCCAGCACCGCCTCGGAAACCAACCTGACCTTGACCGGCAGCGTGCTGGGCAACGACACCGAAGGTGCCGACCACGTCGCTTCCGGCCCGATCACGCCGGGCACGTTTACCGGCACCTACGGCACCCTGGTGCTCAACGCCGATGGTTCCTACACCTACACCCTCAACCCCGCCGACACGGATTTCAAAGGTTTGCACGGTGGCGGCAACGGCACTGACACCTTCACCTACACCCTGACCGATGCAGACGGCGACACCAGCACCGCGAACCTGGTGCTGCAGGTGCACAACAACGACGATCCGGTGATCATCACCGGCTTGGATACCGACGGCGGCGAGCTGACGGTGCAGGAGAAAAACCTCAGCGACGGCAGCAGTCCTGATACATCAGCGCTGACTCAAAACGGCACCTTCACCGTGACCGCACTGGACGGCGTGCAGACCTTGAGTGTCGGCGGCATCACGGTCGTCAGCGGCGGGGTGGCGGCAGGTTTTCCACAGTCCATCACCACGGCGCTGGGCAACACCCTGACCATCACCGGCTTCAACGCGGCCACCGGGGTGGTCAGCTACAGCTACACCCTGCTGGACAACGAAGCCCATCCGAACGCCAACGGTGCCAACAGCCTCAGCGAGCAATTCACCGTCGTCGCCACGGATGACAACGGCACCACGGCAACCGGCAATCTCGATGTGAACATCGTCGACGACCTGCCCACCGCCCACGCCGATTCTGCCTCGGTGAATGAAGGCGGGACAGTCAGCGGCAATGTCCTGGACAACGACGTGGGCGGTGCCGATGGGCCTGCTGCCAGTGGTGCGGTGATTGGTGTACGCGCCGGTGACGACACCTCGACTCCGGCGATTGGCGGTCTCAACACCCAGATCAATGGCACCTACGGCTACCTGACCCTGGATGCCAATGGCAACGCGGTCTACCACAGCAACCCGGACAGCGTCAGTGCCCCCGGCGCCACGGACGTGTTCACTTACACCGTGCGCGATGCCGACGGTGATGAAAGCACCACTACCATCACCATCGACGTACACGACGTATGCCTGGTCGCCACGCCGGATCAAGACATCAGCGTCCACGAAAAAGCCCTCGATCTGAATCAGGATGGCCTGGACCTGGCCCCCGGCACTGTCACCGGCAGCGACCCGAGCGCCACCAGTGAAACCGCTACCGGCAGTCTCGTGGGGGCGGTAACCGGTGCCGTTGGCGCCGTGACCTTCACCTTGGTGAGCGACGCCACCGGCACCCACGGGCAGTTGTTACTCAACCCGGACGGCTCCTACACCTACACCCTGACCTCGCCCGCAACGACAACGCCCAATGCCAATGATGGCCCGAACGCGCTCAGTGAAAGTTTCACCTATCAAGCCACGGACTCCTTGGGCAACACCGTCACCAGCACCATCGTCATCAACATCGTCGACGATGTGCCAAATGCTTATTGCGACACAGCCGCGGTGGTGGAGGGCGGGACGGTCAGCGGTAACGTGCTGGACAACGACGTGCTCGGCGCCGACGGCGGTACCGTCATCGGCGTACGGGTTGGCGGCGACACTTCAACCCCGGTTGTTGGCGGTCTGAACACCCAGATCAACGGTACCTACGGCTACCTGACCCTGGATGCCAATGGCAACGCGGTCTACCACAGCAACCCGGACAGCGTCGGCGCACCCGGCGCCACGGATGTGTTCACCTACACCGTGCGCGATGGCGATGGGGATGAGAGCACCACTACGATCACCATCGATGTACACAACAGCTGCCTTGTTGCCGAAACGGACCACGACATTACCGTCTATGAAAAAGCCCTCGATCTGAATCAGGACGGCCAGGACCTGGCCCCTGGCACAGTCACTGGCAGCGATCCGAGCGGTACCGGCGAAACGGCCAGCGGCAGCCTGGTCGGTTCGGTGTCGGGTGCCACTGGCGCGGTGACCTTCACCCTGGTGGGCAACGCCACGGGGGCTTATGGTCAACTGCTGCTGCATCCTGACGGCTCCTACACCTACACCCTGACCTCGCCCGCCACGACGACCCCCCACGCCAATGACGGTCCGAACGCCTTGAGCGAAAGCTTCACCTATCAGGCCACGGATTCCCTGGGCAACACCGTTACCGGCAACCTGGTGGTGAGCATCGTCGACGATGTGCCCAGCGCCGTTGCATCGGAACGTTCAGTGACGGCGGTGGAGATCGATTCGAACCTGCTGATCGTGCTCGATGTGTCCGGCAGCATGGCCGATGCTTCCGGCATGCCGGGGCTTTCGCGGCTGGATTTGGCGAAGCAGGCCATCGGTGCCTTGCTGGATAAATATGATGACATGGGCGATGTGAAGGTCCAGTTGGTGACCTTCAGCAGCAGCGCCACCGACCAGACCTCGGTATGGGTCGATGTGGCGACCGCCAAGACGCTGCTCACCAGCCTGACGGCGGGCGGCGGGACCAACTACGATGCGGCAGTGGCGGCGGCCAAGACTGCGTTCGTCACCTCCGGGCAACTGACCGGGGCGCAGAACATCGGTTACTTCTTCTCTGACGGCAAACCGACGTCGGGCCAGGAAACCGGTGCGGCAGACGAAGCCGCCTGGAAAGCCTTCCTCGACGCCAACGGCATCAAGAACTACGCCATCGGCCTGGGCAGCGGGGTCAGCAATGCCAACCTCGACCCGCTGGCCTACGATGGCAGCACCCATACCAACACCACCGCCGTGGTGGTGACCGATCTCAACCAGCTCAACTCGGTATTGTCCGGCACCGTGCAAGGCGTGCCGGTCACCGGCAGCCTGTTGGGCGAGGGCGGTACGTTCGGCGCCGACGGAGGCTATGTCAAAAGCCTGGTGGTCGATGGCACCACGTACAGCTATGACCCGGCCGCCAACGGTGGTCAGGGTGCATTGACGGCCAGTGGCGGGGCCAACCATGGCACGTTCAACAGCGTGAACAACAGCGTGAGCATCGCCACCGCCCACAACGGCACGCTGGTGATCAACCTCGACAGCGGCGAGTACAGCTACACCTCTCAGACCACCACCAGTACGGTGATCAGCGAAAACATCGCCTACACCGTCAGTGACAACGATGGCGACCTGGCGAGTTCCAGCCTGGTGATTAACGTCGTGCCTAACAGTCCACCCGTGGCGATGGGCGACAACGTCATCACCAACGTGCTGTCGGGCAATATCGTGGTACCGGGAGAACTGTTGCTGGGCAACGACAGTGACGCCAATGGCGATCCGCTGACCGCTGCACCCACCAGCTTCAACACCGGTTGGGTCGGCAAAGGCGCGGACTTCACCGGCAGCACTGGCACGGTCAGCTTCACCGGCAACAACGTGCAGTCGATCAATCTCGACCGCAGTACCTTCGTCGCCAATCCCGCCGCCATGACGGCGGTGCTGGTGGTCAGCGGTGCACTGGGGATGGTGTCCAACAACAATACCAACGATGAGGATCGCCTCAACATCAGTCTCAAGCAAGGTGAAACCCTGACCCTGGACCACAATCTGTCGGCCGGTCGCATTGCTATGGAGTATTCCCTCAATGGCGGACCGTTCATCGCGATCAACGATGGGGCTTCGTTCACAGCGACAGCGGACGGCAACTACCAGATCCACCTCACCAACATCCCCAACCCCGGTGGCGGCAACGCCAACGCCGCGGAAAACTATCAACTGACCCTGACCGTCAACTATGCCGGCGCCCAGGACAGCGCACCGGATTACCACGGCAGCTATACCGCCAGCGATAACCACGGCGGCAGCGACAGTGCGGCGGTGAGCATCAGCTATCAGGCGGGCCATACGTTGACCGGCACCACGGGAGATGACGTATTGTTGGCCGGCAATGGCGACAACCTCCTCAATGGTGGAGACGGCAACGACATCCTCAGTGCCGGCTCGGGCAACAATACCTTGCACGGCGGAGCGGGCAACGATTTGCTCTACAGCGGCGCGGGCAATGACCTGCTCGATGGCGGCACCGGCAACGACACCGCCAGCTACGCCCATGCCACCGCCGGTGTCACGGTGAACCTGGGCCTGCTCGCCGCGCAAAACACGCTAGGCGCCGGTACCGACACCCTGGGCGGTATCGAAAACCTCGTCGGTTCGAACTTCAACGACACCCTCACCGGCGACGGGGCCAACAACCGCATCGACGGCGGACTGGGTCATGACGTGCTCAATGGCGGTGGCGGCGATGACATCCTGATCGGCGGCTTGGGCAACAACACCCTCACTGGCGGCAGCGGCGCCGATACCTTCCAGTGGATGGCAGGTAATAGCGGCCATGACGTGATCACCGACTTCACCCCCGGTCTCGACAAACTTGACCTGTCACAACTGCTGCTGGGAGAGAACGGCACCAGCGCCTCCCTGGACGACTACCTGCACTTCACCGTCACCGGCAGCGGCGCATCGGTCATCACCAGCATTGACGTCAGCGCCACCGCCGGCGCGACGCCGAACCAGACCATCGACCTGGCCGGCGTCGACCTCGCCAACCACTACGGCGTGACACCGGGCGCAGGGGGGATGATTGCGGGCGGGGCGGACACGGCGACCATCATCAATGGGATGTTGAATGATCATTCGTTGAAGGTGGATACGGTGTGAGCTGAGCTGAAATGGCAAACCCGCCGTTTCCGGGTTTCGATCGTTCCCACGCTCTGCGTGGTAATGCAGCCTGGGACGCTCTGCGTCTCCAAGAGCCGAACGCAGAACGTCCGTTGAGGCATTCCCAAGCAGAGCGTGGGAATGATCAAGGGCGGAGTGGCTAGCGATGTTCGACATTGTCCAGTGCCCGGTTCGCGAGCAATGCGCCCAGTTCAATCAATTGCTGGATACCCAACGCCACATGCCGCCGGGAACCGTTCAGCTCGAAGGCCAGATCACTGACCATGGCATTGGCCGAGGCCAGGGTTTCGCTGAGGTTGGCGAGCAGGACTTCAGTCTCGATGCCATTGACGACGGCAAAGAGCTGATCGAAGGGCGGATTGATCTCGGACTCGCTCGGTTTGGGGTTCAGGTAAAAGTCGAGGGCGCGATCGGCGGCTTTGTCATATGAGGATGTGGGGTCGGCGTCTGGCGGATTGGGAGTTACTTTGAACATAAGATGAAGCTCCATGTGTAATGAAAGGAGCCATCACCCTCGCTACCAAACGAGGTCTCCGCAAGTCAGTGAGAACCCCGGTAAGTTTAGATTTACCGAGGCTCCCGTACTGGGCTGACCATCTCATTAGGGTGGCGGCCATACGAAGGTTGGTAGACCGGACCACATGGAAAGCCGGCGCGCCCGAGGGCGCCCTGCGCATGGCCACCATAAGACGAATGCCAAAAAGACACCGTTGAAGGTAGTGACGCTGTGCGTCATGTGGAGGACGGGCTACCAAACCCGATCGCTGATTCGTCAGCGACCGGCAAACGATAGATCTCGCCCCCCTGGTGCACAAGCCGGCGGATTCTGGCGTACTTGTAGGCAATGGCGCAAGGCGGTGTAGCCCGCTCCAGCAGCGTCCCACAGCTCAATAAACACAGTTGATTGATCGTTCCCACGCTCTGCGTGGGAATGCAGCCTGGGACGCTCTGCGTCTCCCAGAGCCGAACGCAGAGCGTCCGTTGAGGCATTCCCACGCAGAGCGTGTGAACGATCAAGGGCGGAGTGGCTAGCGATGTTCGACGTTATCCAGTGCCCGACCCGCTGCCTTCAGGGCTTGCACAGTGTTTTCTGCCTGAGGATATAAACCGTCACCAACACCGCACTCGTCAACATGAACCCCCGTGCCCACGGCAAGGGCACCAGGTAGCATGACAGCAGAATGCTCGCCCACATCAACCCGATGGCGTAGACCTTGCCCTTGAGCGGGATGCCGTTGCCGCTGAGGTAATCCTTGATCCACGGCCCGAGTCGTGGGTGCTCCACCAGCCATTGGTAGAAACGCGGCGAACTGCGGGCGAAGCAGGCCGCTGCCAGAAGCAGGAAGGGCGTAGTGGGCAGTACTGGCAGGAAAATCCCGATCACCCCCAATGCCACGCTCAGCCAGCCGATGGCCAGCAGCACGTAGCGCAACATCAGGGGGCGGTTGCCTATGGGGTTGTCCATAGGCTGCGTCTTAGTGGTGACGAGGCTTGAGGATCGCCGGCTTCTCGTCCGGAGCGTTGCACAGCAGGTACAGCGCGGTGAGGGCTTCCGGGATCTGTACGATCATGTCGTCCATCAGGTTGGCATCGGCGGCGATGTCGGAGAACTCCGGTTGCTCGTCGAACAGGCCGGAGCCGACCATGATCGGCAGCAGCATTTCGCTGACTTCCTCTTCGGCGGTTTCGAACCAGGCCGCTTCGCGCAGGAACACGCCTTCCATGAAACCGATGCACCAGCCACGCAGTTCCGAATCGTCCGGGTCATCGCCCAGGTCCAGCTCGCAGGGCAGCTCGAATTCTTCGTCGGACGCCAGTTGACGGGCAATGTGCGCCTTGAGGCCGACCAGCGTGGCTTCGATTTCGATGCGTTGGGCTTCGTCGGTGTAATGCGGCTCTTCGGCGAAGAGGGCATCGATCCACTCGCGATCCGGCACCTGCTCGGAGCAGATCGACAGGGCGGTCAGGTAGCCGTGAGCGGCCACGTAGTCCAGTGCTTCGTCGTGCAGCTCATCGGCGTCGAGGAAGACTTGCAGGCGGGTCAGTTGCTCAGCGAAGGACATTACAGGCTACCTTGGGGGAATAAACAATGCGGGAATTCTAGGCCTTCTTGAGCGCCCAGGCCAGCCGCTTGGCAGATTTGCCTGCCACAGAGACCTTGTTTGGCCTTCCGGAATCTCAACACCTCTTGTCAGCAACACCCTCTGTACGAAAGGCCTCGGGTATACTGCCGCGTTTTGTGATGCCCTGCGATGCCCCAGCGGTTCGAAACGCGCACTTACGATTTACCCGGTGCAGCATGTTCGGTTCTGAACCAGCCTTGCAGGGATGTTTCGGTGATTTTTGGAGTTTCTATGCTCGAACAGGCTCAACGCGTCCTCAAGGACATCTTCGGCTACGACAGTTTTCGTGGCCGTCAGGGTGCCATTATTGAGCGCGTGGCCAGCGGTGGCGATGCGCTGGTGTTGATGCCCACCGGCGGCGGCAAGTCCTTGTGCTTCCAGGTCCCGGCGTTGTTGCGCAATGGCCTGGCAGTGGTGGTTTCGCCGCTGATCGCCTTGATGGACGACCAGGTCGCGACGCTCGAGGAACTGGGCATTGCCGCCGCTTCACTGAACTCCACCCTCAGTGCCGAGCAGCAGCGCGACCTGGCGGCGCGGATCCGGCGCGGTGAGTTGAAAATGCTCTACCTGGCTCCGGAAAGGCTGGTGCAGCCGCGCATGCTGGCCTTCCTGCAAAGCCTGGAAATCGCCCTGTTCGCCATCGACGAGGCCCACTGTGTGTCCCAGTGGGGCCACGACTTCCGTCGCGAATACCTGCAACTGGGGCAGCTGGCGGAGCTGTTCCCCGATGTACCGCGCATCGCCCTGACCGCCACCGCCGACAAACGGACCCGGGAAGAAATCGTCGAGCGTCTGCATTTGCAAGACGCCGAGCGGTTCCTTTCCAGCTTTGACCGCCCCAATATCTTCTACCGCATCGTGCCCAAGGAGCAGCCCCGCAAACAGTTGCTGGCGTTCCTCGCCGAGCGGCGCAGCGATGCGGGCATCGTCTATTGCCTGTCACGAAAAAAAGTCGATGAAGTCTCGGCGTTCCTCTGCGACCAGGGGTTTCCGGCGTTGCCCTATCACGCCGGGTTGCCCAACGAGTTGCGGGCCTATCACCAGAAGCGCTTTCTCAATGAAGAGGGCTTGATCATGGTGGCCACCGTGGCGTTCGGCATGGGCATCGACAAGCCCAACGTGCGTTTCGTGGCGCACCTGGACCTGCCCAAATCCCTCGAGGCCTATTACCAGGAAACCGGTCGTGCCGGCCGGGATGGCTTGCCGGCCGATGCCTGGATGGCCTATGGCCTTCAGGACGTGGTGATGCTCAAGCAGATGTTGCAGAACTCCGAAGGTGACGAACGCCACAAGCGCCTGGAGCAGCACAAGCTCGATGCCATGCTCTCGCTGTGTGAAGAAACCCGTTGCCGCCGTCAGACCTTGCTGGCCTATTTCGACGAAGACATGCTCCAGCCGTGCGGGCACTGCGACAACTGTGTCGATGGCGTGGAAACCTGGGACGCTACCGAACCGGCGCGCCAGGCGCTATCGACCATCTTCCGCACCGGCCAGCGCTATGGCGTGGGGCATCTGGTGGATGTCTTGCTGGGCAAGGACAACGAAAAGGTCCGCAGTTTCGGCCATCAGCACCTGTCGGTGTACGGTGTCGGCAAGGCCCGCTCCGAGAGTGAATGGCGTTCGCTGTTCCGCCAGCTCGTGGCCCGCGGCCTGGTGGACATCGACCTGGAAGGCTATGGCGGCCTGCGCCTGAGTGAGACCTGCCGGCCGCTGCTCAAGGGCGAGGTGAGCCTGGAACTGCGCCGTGATCTCAAGCCGGCGACCGCGGTCAAGAGCAGCAAGAGCCAGGCCAGCCAACTGGTCCGTGGCGAAGAGCGCGATCAGTGGGAAGCCTTGCGTGCCTTGCGGCGCAAGTTGGCCGAGGAACACGCCGTGCCGCCGTACGTCATCTTCCCCGACTCGACGCTGTTGGAGATGCTGCGCAGCCAACCCACTTCCCTGGCGGAGATGGCCCGGGTCAGCGGCGTTGGCGCGCGCAAGCTGGAGCGCTATGGCGAGGCCTTCCTCCTGGTGCTGGGCGGCGAGGCCGAGGCGCCGAAGGCGGTGGCCGATGTACGTCATGAGCTGATCACCCTGGCCCGGGCCGGCATGACCCCGTTGCAGATCGCCGGACAGCTCCAGTGCTCGGAGAAAAACGTCTACACGATGCTGGCCGAAGCCATAGGCCAGCAGCAATTGTCGCTGGAGCAGGCCCTGGACCTGCCCGAAGACCTGATGGGCGAGGTGCAGGATGCGTTCCTGGATGGGGAGGGCGAGTTGCCAACGGTGGCGGAAGTGGCGGCGCTGTTCGTCGGCCGGGTACCGGAAGGGGTCCTGTATTGCGTGAGGGCTGCGTTGCAATCGGAATTCGAAGTCTGATCAGTAAGTTGCACGCCTTTAACGATTCAGTGCGGGGCGGGCCTTGCTTGAATCCAATGTGCATGCTTAGCTGACTAATAATTAGTATTTCTCCTATTTCAGATCTGATGAGTTTTCTATGTCGTTAACCGATCAACACCGTTTTGGCATGCAACTGGCGCAGATGTCCCGGGGCTGGCGTGCCGAACTGGACCGGCGCCTGGCCGGACTGGGCCTGTCTCAGGCACGCTGGCTGGTGCTGCTGCATCTGGCCCGCTTCGAACACGCGCCGACCCAGCGCGAACTGGCCCAGAGCGTTGCCGTCGAAGGGCCGACCCTGGCTCGTTTGCTCGACAGCCTGGAAACCCAGGGGCTGGTGCAGCGCCAGGCCGTGGCCGAGGACCGCAGGGCCAAGAAGATCGTGCTCTGCGCCCCGGCCCGGCCGTTGATCGAGCAAATTGAAACCATTGCCACGCAACTGCGTCGGGAGCTGTTCGAAGGCATCGACGAAGAGGACATGCGGGTGTGCATGCGGGTTCACGGCAGGATCCTGGCCAATCTGGAAAAATCCTGAGGCATATCGGCGGTATCCCGACTTTTGAGATTCAGCGATTAGCGAACTATAACCAGTACTAAGCAATCGTATTGGAAGCGTTCGAATCGAAAGGGATACCCATGCTTGAAAGTTTGCAGTTCACGTTGCGCAGTTGGGTCAACGTGTCAGTTGTCTTGGGTGCATTGGGGTATCCGGCTTTGGCCTCTGCGCTGGGGCTGGGAGAGATCACGCTCCATTCCGCCTTGAACCAGCCGTTGCGCGCCGATATCGCCCTGGTCGATGCGGACGGGCTCAGCGAGGCCGATCTGTCAGCCAGCCTGGCCAGCCCGGACGACTTCAAGCGTGCCGGCGTGGAGCGGGTGTTCTTTCTCAGTAACCTGCGCTTTACCCCGGTAATACGTGGCGAGCGCAGTTTCATCCGGGTCACTTCCAACAAACCGGTGGAAGAACCGTTCCTCAATTTCCTGGTGCAGCTCAATCAGCCCAACGGTCGGCTCTTGCATGAATACACCGTGCTGATCGACCCACCGGGTACGCCAGGTATCGTGCCCGCTTCCGACGAACCTGCCGCTGCTCCCCGGTCCCCGTCGGCGCCAGCCATCAAGCCGCCCCCGGCGACCCAGGGCAAGCGTTACACCGTCGTGCAGGGCGACAACCCCTGGCTCATCGCCAAACGTCTGCACGATGCCGGCAGCGGCGCTTCGATACATGAACTGATGCAAGGGATCCAGGCCCTGAACCCGGGCAGCGAGCGACTTTCCATCGGCCAGCGCCTGCTGCTGCCCGATTCGGCGGTGTTGCCGTCCCCGGCAGAAACGGCAGCCACACCAGCCGCTGTCGCTGCGGACGAGCAACTGGCCGCCAGCGCGCTGCAGAACCAGCAACAACAGAAAACCATCGACGAGTTACAGGCCCGACTGCAGGCCCAGGACGAAGAAATTGCTGGTCAGCGCAAGCAGATCAGTGAGTTGCAGGCGAAACTGGCCGAGGTCCCACCGGTCCCGGCTACATCTGCTGCGCCACCCTCTGTGCCTCCGGCAACTGAGGTGGCGAAGGACGCACCAGTGGTTGAGTCGCAGTCAGTGACGCCGTCACAACCTGTGGCAGAGCAGCCCGAGCCCGAGGGTGTCAATTGGCTATGGGTGGCGGGGCTGGTGGCTCTTCTGGGGTTGCTTGCGTTGCTGCTGTTCATCCGTCGTCGACAGGAGCAGGCCGACGTACAGCCGATGCCGGAACGTCCCGAACCGATGCTCGAAGACAACGCTGAAACCTACGCATCGGCGGCCGATACGCAGCAGCCTGAGGTCGCTTCGTCGTTCAACAACGGTGATGCGCCGTTGGGGGACGTGCTGGAGGGTGTCGGGATCTACCTGACCTATGGCCGCTTCACCGAAGCCGCGGGGTTGTTGCGGGCGGCATTGCTGGCGGAGCCGGAGCGCACCGACCTGGGCCTCAAGTTGCTGGAGGTACTGGGTAAACAGGGCGATGCCATCGGCTTTCAGGCCCAGGAACATCACTTGTCGGCGCAGGGCGTCGATGCCAGGACGCTGGAAGATATTCGTGGGCGTTACCCGAAGGTCGCGATGGTTGCCGCACCCGTGGTGACACCGTCAGCGCCTCAAGCCCCTGAAGCCCTCGCTCCTGTGTCGGCGCCGGTGCACGTGCCCGACGACGAATTCGAGTTGGATCTGGATGCACTGTCCATGGACAGCAATTGGGACCTGACCAATGAACAGGACAACATCGAGGAAAAAAACGCCGGCGCGACGCCTGCCGTTGACGTCTCCCAAGAGTTGTCACTTTCGGGGTTCGACGAGCCGGAGCTGCAATGGAGTGCACCACTGGAAACCGAGTCGCTGGACGACGCCTTTCTCGACGGGTTTGCCAATGAAGAGCAGTCGCTGGAGCTGGAAGCGCTGCCCTTCGAGCCTGAGTCTGAGGCTCTGTCCCTGGAGTCCATGTCCCTTGAACCCGAAGCGCCGGAACACGCTGAAAAACTGGAGCAGGCGCAGAACTGCATCGATGATGGCGACTTGAAGACGGCGATCACCCTGCTTGAAGAATTGCTCCAGGAAGGCGATGAACCCCTCAAAGAGACCGCCCGGGTGCTGCTGGCCGGGATTCGCTGACAGCTGAAATTGATGGGGCCTCAACTGGCCTCTTCGCGAGCAAGCCCGCTCCCACACCAGTTCTGTGGACGCTCAGGAATGTGGGCTTGCTCGCGAAGGCGGCCTGTCAGATAACCAATATTCCTTTGGAAACTGCACAGCCGATCAGAACGTCTGCCCCAGGTTCAGATATACCGCCTGCTCATCATCGTCGTTAAAGCCGTAACTGAAACTCAGCGGCCCCAACGGCGTGTCGAACCCGAGGAAAATACTGGCGGCATTGATATAGCCGCTGTCGAATTCGTTGTCGTTGTTCCAGGCCCGGCCGCGCTCCAGGGAGCCGCCGAGGTACAGCGGAAAGTCCAGGGGCAGGTAGGCTCGCGGCGTCAGTCGACGGTAATACACGGCGCGCATCAGGCTCATGTTCTGCCCGGAAATCCCGTCTTCGCGAAAACCCGACAACTGCCGCGCGCCGCCAAGCACGAAGCTCGACGTCACGATTTGCGCGGTGTCGAGCGTGCGGCCATAGCGTCCACCCAGAATGAAGGTGTCCGGCCCGCTGCTCAGGGCTTTGTCCAGTTTGAACTCCCATTGGCGGTAACGCTGGTCGGACCCCAGCCCGGGTTCGTACTGGCGCCAGGTCAGGCCGATGTCTTCGCCTTCGTGGGGGAAGTACACGTTGTCGAGAGAGTCGAACGAATATTTCAGTTCGTAGAAACCTTCATTGAAATCCTCGCTGGGCTGGCTGTGATCGCCGATCCGCACATCCGCCTTGCCCCAGGCCTGGCCGACGCCGAAACGGATCTCACCGCTGTTGCCGATCTGCCGACCCAGGTTGAGGCCCAGGCCATAGCGTTCAACGCGGTATTGGGCGATCGGATCGTTGTCCAGGATCGCCTCGACGTTGCGGGATTCGAATTGCCCATAGGGCGCGATGAAGTAGCGCGAGCCCACGTCCAGCGGTTGGTAGAACTCGCTGTACAGTTCCTGCCTGTCGCCGATCTGCGCCCGGGTCAGCCACTCTGCGCCGAGGCGGTTGATACCGTTGACCCGATAGCTGGCGCCGAGGTTGAAGGCGCTGTCGCCACGCATGTCGTCCGACAGGCTCAGCCCCAGCCGCAGGTAGTCGGTGCCGGTACGTTTGCCTCGGGCACTGATCACCAGCGTGTTATCCGGGCCCTTGTGCACCACGCGGTATTGCACCTGTTCGAAGTAGTCCAGGCCATACAGCGTGCCCATGTCGGTTTGCAGGCGTCCCAGGTCCAGTGGTTCGCCAATGCGCTGGCGAACGTAATAGCGAATCACGTCGTCGCCCACTTTCGAGTCGTTCTCCACGCGAATGGCGGTGATGACCGGCGTACGCTGGCTGGGAGTACGTGCCGCCATGAGTTCGACATCGGTCGGTTCGGCAGGGCGAAGCAGTGCCAGGCGGGCCTTGAGGATCTGTGTGGCACGGTAGCCGGCATCGATCATGTCCCGGGCCCGGCCAAAATCGGTTGGACCGAAGCTCGCCAGGGCCGGCTGGATCAGTACGTCACCTTTGTTCAGCGTTGCCAGTTGTTCTTCGGAGTTGCGTCGGGTCATCAACGTGGTCGACTGGTTCAGGACATCGACCACCGTGACCAGTTGCTTGCGATTGCGCAACGGGGTGCCAATGTCGACCACGATGGCCATGTCCACGCCCATTTCCCGCGCCACGTCCAACGGAATGTTGTCGCTCATGCCTCCATCGACCAGCAACCGACCGTCCAGCTCCACCGGGGCGAACACCGCCGGGATCGACATGCTGGCGCGAATCACCTTGGGCAGGTGGCCTTTGCGAAACACGACCTTTTCACCGCTGGCGATGTCAGTGGCGACGGCGCGGAAAGGAATCGGCAGTTTATCGAAGTCGCGGGTGTCACTGGTGTGGGCCAGCAGGCTCTCGAGCAGCAGGGCCAGGTTCTGTCCCTGGATGACGCCCAGCGGCAGGCCGAGGCTGCCGTCATCGCGAAAGCTCAGTTTCTGTTTGACCAGGAAATCCCGGTCGTCCTGTTTGCGCCGGAACGGCACGTCCTTGCGAGGCGGGGCGTCGGACAGGGCTTGTTGCCAGTCGATGCTCAGGGCGAGTTTTTCCAGTTCGTCGATCTTGTACCCCGAAGCGTACAACCCGCCGATCACGGCGCCCATGCTGGTGCCGGCAATGGCATCGATCTTGATGCCTTGCTCTTCCAGGGCCTTGAGCACGCCGATGTGGGCCAGGCCTCGCGCCGCGCCGCCGGACAGTACCAGGCCGATCTTCGGCCGCGAGGTTTCGCCGGCGGGCTCGCTGGCATGGCCGAACAAGGGCAATAGCAACAGGAACAGGCAAGGCAGCAGGCGGCGCATCGTCAGTCTCGGGCGGACGGTCAAAGGCGAGTATTATAGCGGCGCCTTCGAAGCCACGAGTCGACCCGCAATGACCGAGCAAAAACCGGAAATCATCATTACCTATTGCACCCAGTGCCAATGGTTGCTGCGCGCTGCCTGGCTGGCCCAGGAACTGCTCAGCACCTTCGGTGACGATCTGGGCAAGGTGTCCCTGGTGCCGGGCACCGGCGGGGTGTTCCACATCGGTTGCGATGGCGAGCAGATCTGGGAGCGCAAGGCTGACGGCGGTTTCCCCGAGGCCAAGGTGCTCAAGCAGCGGGTCCGTGACCGGATCGACCCGGAGCGGGACCTGGGGCACAACGACCGGGTTCAGTGAGAGGGCGCTTCACTGCCAGCCATCGGTTTTTTCGCGCCGCTTAGCTGGCTCGACATCACGATGGCGGCGATGATCAGCGCGCCGCCTGACAGCATGCGCAACGTCGGGGTCTCACCGAACAGCAGCCAGGCCATGCTGATGCCGTAGACCGGCTCCATGGCGAATACCACCGCCGCCGTGCGGGCCTTGATCACCTCCAGGCTGGCGACGAACAGGCTGTGGGCCAGGCCGGTGCAGAACACGCCGAGCAGGCCGATCCACAGCCAGTCGAGGGCACGCACCGCGCTCAGTTGTGGCGCGGCCAGCGGCAACAGGCATACCCCCACCACCAGGTTTTGACACAGGGCCGCCTGCACGGGCGGCACGAAGCCTGCGCCGGCACGGTTGGTCAGCGACAGCAGGGAAAACAGCAGTCCTGATGCCACTGCCCATAGCAGGCCGGTGGTGGTGCCGCTGGCCAGGTCGAAGTCCGGCGTGACCAGCACCAGGCCGATGCTCACCAACACCACCAGCAGGATTTCATTGGCCCGAATCCGTTCACGAAACACCAATCCTTCCAGCAGCACCGTGAAGGCCGGGAAACTGGCAAACCCCAGCGTGGCGATCGCCACCCCGGCGACTTTCACCGCGATGAAAAAACTCACCCAATGCCCAGTCAACAGCAGTCCGCTGAGCAGTAGCCGCCAGCCGTCCCGCGGCCGGAGTTTCTGCCATGGGGAATGGCTGGCGAAGCGGGCGAACACCGTCAGGGCCAGCACGGCAAAAACGGCGCGGCCAAAGACGATGATCGTCGGCGAGGCGGCGGCGAGTTTGCCGAACACACCGGTCAGGCCAAACATCAGTGCGCCGATATGCAGGGCGCCCAGGGCGGTACGGGGAGTCATTGCAGTCCTTAGAGCAGATAAACCAAAGCTGACGGAGGTGAAGAACTGATGTCCCTCGGTTGACACAGTTCCCTTGTGGGAGCGGGCTTGCTCGCGAATGCGGTGTGTCAGCCGCTGCTATGTTGACGGATACACCGCGTTCGCGAGCGAGCCCGCTCCCACAGGTGAATATTTAAACCTTTGAAGAGGTGCGAGTCTGTCGCGATCCTGGCGTTTTTTAGCGCCAGGCTAGCGCCAGCGCCGCAGTTTGCCCGGCGAGGTGCCGAATTCGCGCAGTATCGCCGCGGCGAAGGCGCTCTGGGAGCTGTAGCCGACCCGGTTGGCGATCTCGCCGATGGGCAGGTCCGAGTCGCGCAGCAGCGCTACAGCCTTGTGCAAGCGGCGGCTGCGGATGTAGTCCATCGGCGTCTGCCCGCATTCGGCGACGAAACGGGCATGCAGGCGAGCAGCGGAAAGTCCCGCGATCCGGGCCAGGTCCGCCACTTGCAGGGGATAGGCGGCGTATTGGTCGATGTGCGCGTCGAGGGCTGCGTAGGGCAGGCGCCGCCGACCGGTCGGTTCCTGGTGAGTACCATTCAGGCTGGCCAGCAGCAGTACCGCTCCTTGCTGGGCGATCAGCGGATCGTTGACCGGGCTTCCCGCGAGCCAGCTGACCAACTGGCTTTGTCCAGCATCCAGGGGCCGGCGGGCGGTGCTGTCCAGCAAGCGCCGGCTGGCGTCGGCGTGATCCCCCAGGCACTGAGCGACCCACTCAGCGTCCGGGACGTCCAACACCAGGCACCGGCTGCCGCGCGGGCTGCCGCAAGCATGATGAGCGCCGGCCGGCACCACCACGAAGCTCTGCTGCACCACCTGGCTGCCACGACCCTCCACCTCGAAATCCAGCGCGCCCGACAAGCCGAAGACCAGTTGGGAGTGGTCGTGGCTGTGGACAATCAGGTCATGGCTGTAGTGGCGCAGCGTGAGGATCGGTCTCATCGCGGTCTCCCGGGCAGGCCGCCAGCATAACCGAAGGTGTGTCGCGTTGCCTTGTCATGTAATCGACATGTGCCTGTCACGGACCATTAACCGCTGCTGTGCACAGTGGTGAAAACGATCAGAGGGGGTGCTCATGACCAGCGCCGAGCTCGCCAGACCCAGCCGCAAGCAACGTGTCCGCACCCTGTGGATTTCCGATGTGCACCTCGGTACCCGGGATTGCCAGGCCGAACATTTGTCGCAATTCCTCAAGGGCTATCACGCCGACAAGATCTATCTGGTCGGTGACATCATCGATGGCTGGAAACTGCGCGGCGGCATGTACTGGCCCCAGGCCCACACCAACGTCATCCGCCGTTTGCTGACCATGAGCAAGCGTGGCACCGAGGTGATCTACGTCACCGGCAATCACGACGAATTCCTGCGCCGCTATTCGAAGCTGATCCTGGGCAATATCCAATTGGTAGACGAGGCGGTGCACGTCACCGCCGATGGCCGGCACCTGCTGGTGATTCACGGCGACCAGTTCGATGTCATTACCCGCTATCACCGTTGGTTGGCGTTTCTCGGGGATTGGGCCTACGAATTCACCCTTACGCTCAACCGCTGGCTCAACCATTGGCGGGCTCGCTATGGCTACGGCTACTGGTCGTTATCGGCGTACCTCAAGCACAAGGTCAAGACCGCCGTCAGCTTCATCAGCGACTTCGAAGAAGCCATCGCCCATGAGTGCGTGAAGCGCGAATTGCATGGCGTGGTCTGCGGGCACATTCACCACGCCGAGATCCGCCAGGTGGGGGAGGTCGAATACCTCAACTGCGGCGACTGGGTCGAATCCTGTACGGCGTTGATCGAACACTGGGACGGCTCGATCGAGTTGTACCGGCTGGCCGATGCCCAGGCGCGCGAAGCCCGGCTCAAGGCCCTCAAACTCGCCGAACCGGCCTGAGCCCTGCCACAGGGAATGGCTCTTTCCTAAAACGGAACCTTGCCCCGTAGCATGTCGCGGTACATGACGAAATCGCCCAACAGGCTGTAGAGCGGGTGCTTGAAGGTGGCTGGCCGGTTCTTTTCGAAGAAGAAGTGCCCGACCCAGGCAAAGCCGTAGCCGGCCACCGGCAAGGCGATCAACCACCACCAGGCCGTTGCGACAACGGCCAGGATGAGAATCAGAATGACCAGCGAGGTGCCGATGAAGTGCAGCCGTCGGCAGGTGCTGTTGCTGTGCTCGCCCAGGTAGTACGGATAGAAGTCGGCAAAACTCTTGAATTCTCTGATGTTTTCCAAGACTGCTGGCTCTTTGGTGAGGGTTCTGTTTTCAAGTCTAGAGCGATCATCTGCAACGGCCAGTGACAATGAGCGCCACTTTAGTATCCTTCGCAAATCCGGCCGTACTCTGCGGCTTGTCAGGCAAGCGATACGTCATGAGCGAACGAACGACTTCTTCAAGCTGGGCGATGGGGATTGTCAAGGCGCTGGAAATGGACGGCCTGGATTGTCGTGTGCTGTTCAATCAATTGGGGCTGGACTTTGACGCGTTGGAAGATCCGGACGCGCGTTTCCCCCAGGATTCGATGACGCGGCTCTGGCAACGGGCGGTGGAGCTGTCGGGCAACCCGGCCATTGGCCTGAACATGGGCAAGGTGGTACGCCCGGCGTCGTTCCATGTGGTCGGTTACGCCCTGATGTCAAGCCGGACGCTGATCGAAGGTTTCCAGAGACTGGTGCGTTACCAGCGGATCATTGCCGAAAGTGCCGATGTGAGCATCCGCCAGATGGAAGGCAACTACGCGCTGATTCTGACGGTGCACGGCGATCATCTCCCCACCACCCGGCAAAGTACCGAGGCGTCTCTGGCCTGTGCGCTGAGCCTGTGCAACTGGTTGACCGGACGTACCCTGCATCCGGTCAAGGTGCTGTTCCAGGGGGCCGAACCGGTCGACCGGACACCTTATCAACAGGTGTTCTGCGCGCCGCTGGTGTTCGGTGCGCCCTTTGATGCGCTGGTCTTCAAGCAGGCCGACATGGAGGCACCGTTGCCCACGGCCAACGAGGCCATGGCGCAGCTCCACGACCGGTTTGCCGGTGAGTACCTGGCGCGCTTCTCGGAAAGCCGGGTGACCCACAAGGCGCGCCAGGTGTTGTGTCGGTTGTTGCCCCAGGGCGAACCCAAGCGCGACGTGGTGGCGCAGGCGCTGCATTTGTCCCAGCGCACCCTGCAACGGCGCTTGCAGGAGGAGGGCACCAGTTTCCAGGCCCTGCTCGACGATACCCGTCGCGAACTGGCCGAGCAGTACCTGGCGCAGCCGGCCATGACCTTGCTGCAGATCGCCTATCTGTTGGGGTTTGCCGACCCGAGCAATTTCTTTCGCGCCTTCCGCCGCTGGTTCGATGCCACGCCCGGCGAATACCGGGCGGCGAGATTCGCCAAAGCGGTCAGTGACGCCAGAACGCCGGGATGCACAACACGAACACCGTGATGATTTCCAGTCTGCCCAGCAGCATGCCACCGGACAGAATCCACTTGGCGGCGTCCGGTAACGGTGCGAAGTTGCCGGCCGGGCCAATGGTCTCCCCCAACCCGGGGCCGACACCGGACACGGTGCTGGCCGCGCCGGTCAGCGCCGTCATCCACTCCACCCCCAGCAGCGACAGCAGCAGGGCGATCACGCAGATGGTGATGGCGAAAAAGAACGAAAACGTCAGGATCGAACGCACGATTTCTTCGTCGAGGCGGTGACCGTTGTATTTCTGCTTGATCACCGCACGGGGGTGAATCAGTTGCATGAGGTTGGCCCGCAGCAGTATGTAGGCGACCTGGAAGCGGAAGATCTTGATCCCGCCGGCCGTCGACCCCGAACAGCCGCCGACGAACCCCAGGTAGAAGAACAGCATCAGCGAGAAATTGCCCCAGAGGCTGTAGTCCCCCAAGGCGAAACCAGTGGTGGTGATAATCGATGTCACGTTCAGAGCCACGTGCCGTAGCGCGTCCAGCCAATGCAGGTCGGTGGTGGCCCAGTACCAGGTGCCGAGCACCAGCCAGGTCACCAGCAGCACGCCGATCAGGCCCTGGACCTGCTGGTCCTTGATCAGCGCCCGGCGATGGCCGCGCAGCATCGAAACGTACAGGGCGAACGGCAGGCTGCCGAGGATCATGATAACGATGGCGACCCAGTGCACCGCCGGCTCGGTCCATTTGGCCAGGGACAGGTCCGAGGTGGAGAAGCCGCCGGTCGAGATCGCCGACATCGAATGGTTGACGGCATCGAATGGGCTCATCCCGGCCCACCAGAGTGCCAGGGTGCCGAGAATGGTAATGCCGATGTAGGACGCCACGATCAGCCGCGCCACCATGTGGGAGCGGGGCATGACTTTTTCCGAACGGTCCGAGGATTCGGTCTGGAACAGGCGCATGCCACCGATGCGCAACAGCGGCAGGATCGCCACCGCCATGCCGATGAAGCCGATCCCGCCGAGCCAGTGCAGCAGCGAGCGCCACATCAGAATACCCGGGGACATGGTGTCGAGGCCGCTCAGGACTGTGGCGCCGGTGGCGGTGATCCCCGACATGCTTTCAAAGAACGAGTCCGTGTAGCTGATGTGCTGGGTCAGCAGGAATGGCAGCGCGGCAAAGATGCACACCACCAGCCAGCTGCTGACCGTCAGCAGGTACATGTCCCGCGGGCGCAGGTGCACATGCTCGGGGCGTCCGGGAAGCACCAGGGCCAGGCCGGCGACGAAGGTGATCATGCTGGACCAGAGGAACGATGGCAGGTCGCCGGTGCGCTCGAAAATCAACAGGGTGGCCATGGGCACGACCATGAAGATCGCCAGGGTGATCAGGAATATGCCGATGATGAAGCCAATGATCCGCAGGGTCGGCAACGCCATGAAGTCCGCTCGGGTGAAAGGAGAGGGCGCCATTCTACCCACGCTAAGCGGCATGTAAACCGCACCCGGCGCGACTGGCGTGTGCGTCGACGGCCAATTTGCGCTAACGGACTCGCCGTACAGGACACTAGAATAGCCAAACATTTTTTCAGGGAGATGGCCGATGCAGGCTCTCGATGCTTTGCTCAACCGTGTTTCCGTTCCACGCCTGGTGGAACCGGCACCCACGCCTGAACAGCGGGAGATCATGTTCGCCGCAGCGATGCGCGCTCCCGATCATGGCCAGTTGCGGCCATGGCGTTTCCTGACGGTCGAAGGGCAGGCGCGCTATCGCATGGGCGAACTGTTGGCCGACGCAGCGCGATTCAATGATCCGCTGGTCTCCGAGGCGGTTGTGGAAAAAGCCCTCAATGGCCCGCTGCGGGCACCGTTGGTCGTGGTGGTGATCGCTCGTTTGCAGGACCATTTCAAAGTCCCGAAATCCGAGCAATTGCTGGCCGCCGGCTGTGCTGCCCACGGGATCCTGCTGGCAGCCTATGCCCAAGGCGTTGGGGGCGTGTGGCGTACGGGCGAACTGGCCTACTCGCCGCACGTGGCCAAGGGGCTGGGTCTTGATGTGGGGGAAGAGGTGATTGGCTTCCTTTACCTGGGCACACCGCAGAAAGAAGCGCGGACGGCGCCGAAGGAAGATACCGCGGAGTTCGTCAGCGAGTGGACTGGGTTGCAGTGATGGAATGACTAGCTTTTGTGGTGAGGGGATAAATCCCCTCGCCACAGATAAAAATCCCCCCGCCACAGATAAAGCCTTTCCCCACAGGGTTGGGCAGGTACAGCAGTTACTTGCAAACGTCCGCAATCGCCTCGGCCAGCCGGTCCAGGCGCGTCGCATCGATACCGGCCACGTTTGCCCGGCCCGTGCCAACCATGTACACGCTGTGGCGCTCGCGTAGTTGCTTGACCTGCTCGGGCGACAGGCCGGTGTAGGAAAACATTCCGCGTTGCACGCCGATATGGGCGAAGCGCTCCCGCAGGCCGTAGGGTTCGAGGGCGTCCAGCAGGCCACTGCGTAGCTGGGCGATGCGCAAGCGCATGGCTTGCACTTCGTCGGCCCACAGCCGCTTGAGTTCCGGGTTGCCCAGGATTGTCGCCACCACCGCGGCGCCATGATCCGGCGGTGTCGACCACAGGTTGCGGGCGATGTTGGCCAGCTGGCTGCGGATGTCCACCAGCTTGTCGGCATCGCGGGCGCAGACGATCAACGCACCGGTGCGGTCGCAGTACAAGCCGAAGTTCTTCGAGCAGGAACTGGTGATCAACACCTCGGGCAACGCCTGGGCGAACAACCGGACTGCCCAGGCATCCTGTTCCAGTCCGTCGCCGAAGCCCTGATAGGCGAAGTCGATCAGCGGCAACAGCTCACGGCTGCGTACCACCTCCAGCACCTGGCGCCATTGATCCTGGGACAGGTCGAAACCGGTGGGGTTGTGGCAGCACGCGTGCAGCAGGACCACGTCACCCTTCGGTGCCTGGCTGAGGGTCGCCAGCATCGCCTCGAAATCCAGGCGATTGTCGCTGCCCACGTAGGGATAGTGGCTCGCCTTGACGCCGGCGGTGGCGAAGATGGTTTCGTGGATCGGCCAGGTCGGGTTGCTCAGCCATACGCCACGGCCCGGCAGGCATTGGGCGATGAAGTCGGCGCTCAGGCGCAGGGCACCGGTACCCCCCGGGGTCTGGGTGGCGCCGGCGCGTTTTTCGGCGATCTGCGAGGCGTCGGCACCCAGGACGAGCGCAGTGATCATCTGGCCGAAAGCAGCGTCGCCATGACCGCCGATGTAAGTCTTGGTGGTCTGCTGATCCACCAGCCGTCGCTCGGCCTGTTTCACCGATTCGAGAATCGGCGTCAGGCCCTGGGCGTCTTTATAGACGCCCACGCCCAGGTCGAACTTGTTCGGGTTGTTGTCCGCGCTGTAGGCCTCCATCAGGCCGAGGATCGGGTCGCCGGGCACCCGGCCGATGGCGTCGAAATGCATTACTTGCGGCCCTCGGCGGTCTTGGCCACGTCATCGGTGCGCGCGGCCATGATGAAGTCATTGCGGTGCAGGCCCTTGATCGAGTGGCTCCACCAGGTCACGGTGACTTTGCCCCACTCGGTGAGCAGGCCCGGGTGATGACCTTCGGCTTCGGAAATTTCACCGACGGCGTTGGTAAATGCCAGGGCGTGCTTGAAATTCTTGAACAGGAAAACCTTTTCCAGCTGCATCACGCCGTCGCGCACTTCGATGTTCCAGTCCGGGATCTGCTTGATCAGTACCGGCAGTTCTTCGTCGCTGACCTGTGGGGCGTCGGCACGGCAGGCTTCGCAATGGGCTTGGTTCAGAGTGTTCATGGTGTGTTCCTGGATCGAATTGGAAAGAACGTCGATGCACCCACGCTAAAGCAAAGCTGCGCAGTGCAACAGACTCACTTGGAATCAAAAAACGCCATTCAGGCGGCTTTCGGCGGAAATTTCGGTGCATGCAGGCCCAGTTCCCGACCGCGCTTGACCATGCCCATGATGTCTTCATGAGCCAGGTCGAACAGACGCTTGAGCTCTGGCAAGACGAAATACACCGGTTGCAGGATGTCGATGCGATACGGCGTGCGCATGGCTTCCAGCGGATCGAAGGCCTGGTGCTCCGGCTCGTCCGACAGGCAGTACACGGTTTCCTTGGGTGAAGACAGGATGCCGCCCCCGTAGATGCGCCGGCCCTGTGCTGTTTCCACCAGCCCGAACTCGATGGTCATCCAGTACAGGCGCGCCAGGTAGACACGCTCTTCCTTGGACGCCTGCAGGCCGAGCTTGCCGTAGGTGTGGGTGAATTCGGCGAACCAGGGGTTGGTCAGCAGCGGGCAGTGGCCGAAGATCTCGTGGAAAATGTCCGGTTCTTGCAGGTAGTCCAGTTCTTCCCGGGTGCGAATGAAGGTCGCCACTGGAAACTGTTTACTGGCGAGCAATTCAAAAAAGGTCTGGAAGGGGATCAGCGCCGGTACCCGGGCAACTTGCCAGCCCGTGGTCGCACCCAGCACCTTGTTGATTTCCCCCAACTGCGGGATGCGGTCGTGGGGCAGGTCAAGCTTGTCGATGCCATCCAGGTATTCCTGGCACGCACGGCCTTCGATGACTGTCAGCTGGCGGGTAATCAGCGTGTGCCACACCGCATGTTCTTCGGCGGGGTAGTGGATAAAACCTTGCGCATCGGGCTCGCGAGCCACGTACTGCGTCTGCTTCATGCTGCTCTCCTGCTGATTTCCCTCGAGGGGAAGACTGTTTTGTTGTTATGTCCAGCGATGCATTAGAGATAGCGCGAAGCAGGCGAATGTGCAGCGGGGCAGCGGCGAGATGTTCGAGTTGCATGGGGAGATTTCGTAAAGTTTTCGTTACGTATGAGGCGGTGATCCGGTGCTGGTTGGATTCTCAGCTAGGAAATGGCCTACAGCTGTCACATAATCTTGACGGTTATTTGCACTCAGTCTCAGAAAAAACGCCTCTCAACGAGCTCCAGGTCTCCCCTATGCGTATCAAAGTCCATTGCCAGAACCGCATCGGCATCCTGCGGGACATTCTCAACCTGCTGGTGGAATACGGCATCAACGTCGCCCGGGGCGAAGTCGGTGGCGAGCATGGCAATGCGATCTACCTGCACTGCCCGAACCTGATCAATATTCAATTCCAGGCGTTGCGCCCGAAATTCGAGGGCATTGCCGGCGTGTTCGGCGTCAAGCGGGTAGGGCTGATGCCCAGCGAGCGTCGGCACATGGAGCTCAATGCGTTGCTCGGCGCCCTGGAGTTTCCGGTGTTGTCCATCGACATGGGCGGCTCCATCGTCGCGGCGAACCGGGCGGCGGCACAGTTGCTCGGGGTGCGGGTGGACGAGGTGCCGGGGATCCCGCTGTCGCGTTATGCCGAGGATTTCGACCTGCCGGAGTTGGTACGCGCCAACCAGTCGCGCATCAATGGGCTGCGGGTCAAGGTCAAGGGCGATGTATTTCTGGCCGACATTGCCCCGCTGCAATCGGAGCATGACGACAGCGAGGCCATGGCCGGTGCGGTATTGACGCTGCATCGGGCCGACCGGGTCGGTGAGCGCATCTACAACGTGCGCAAGCAGGAACTGCGTGGCTTCGACAGTATTTTCCAGAGCTCGAAAGTGATGGCCGCGGTAGTCCGCGAAGCCCGGCGCATGGCCCCGCTGGACGCGCCGCTATTGATCGAAGGCGAAACCGGCACCGGCAAGGAGCTGCTGGCCCGTGCCTGCCACCTGGCGAGCCCGCGTGGGCAGTCGCCGCTGATGGCGCTCAACTGCGCCGGGCTGCCGGAGTCCATGGCCGAGACCGAACTGTTCGGCTACGGCCCGGGTGCCTTCGAAGGCGCCCGCGCCGAAGGCAAGCTCGGTCTGCTGGAGTTGACGGCTGGCGGCACCTTGTTTCTTGACGGGGTGGGGGAAATGAGCCCGCGCCTGCAGGTGAAACTGCTGCGCTTTTTGCAGGACGGTTGCTTCCGTCGGGTTGGCAGCGATGAGGAGGTGTATCTGGACGTCCGGGTAATCTGCGCGACCCAGGTGGATTTGTCCGAGCTCTGTGCCCGAGGGGAGTTTCGCCAGGACCTGTATCACCGCTTGAATGTCCTGTCCCTGCACATCCCGCCGTTGCGCGAATGCCTCGATGGCCTGGCGCCGCTGGTGGAACACTTTCTTGACCAGGCCAGCCGCCAGATCGGCTGTGCACTGCCGAAACTGGCCCCGGCGGCGATGGATCGCCTCAGTCATTACCATTGGCCGGGCAATGTCCGGCAGTTGGAAAACGTGCTGTTCCAGGCGGTTTCCCTGTGTGACGGGGGGACGGTGAAGGCCGAGCATATCCGCCTGCCGGACTATGGCGTGCGCCAGCCCCTGGGCGACTTTTCCCTGGACGGTGGGTTGGACGAGATTGTCGGGCGATTCGAGAAGGCGGTACTGGAACGACTCTACTCCGAACATCCCAGCAGCCGGCAGTTGGGCAAGCGACTGGGGGTTTCCCATACCACCATTGCCAATAAGTTGCGGGAGTATGAGGTGGGCAAGGAGCCTGGGATGTAATCCGTTGGCTGTGGCGAGTCTGCTGCACGGTAATCCTTTGCCTTTCAGCGGCATGTCACCGCCGGTTTTTCGTCTTCGCTACATTTCCTTCTTCACCGCAAAACCCTGCAAGTCCTTTGTTTGCCGGGCCCCAAGCCGCCAGAAAAAAGTTGGTCTGCAAATTGCTTATGGCTGAGCAGTACAGCAGTGGGCGGCAAACGTCCGGCATGCAGAGGAACGACAGTGGACAAGTACCTTTATGTGGCAATGACTGGCGCCAGTCAGAACGCGCTGGCGCAGCGGGCCCATGCCAACAACCTGGCGAACATCTCCACCAATGGCTTTCAGAAAGACCTGGAGCAGGCACGTTCGATGCCGGTGTTCGGCGACAGCTTTCCGGCGCGGGCGTTTGCCATGTCCGAGCGGCCTGCCACCGACTTCACTCCTGGCGCTCTGGTGCAAACCGGTCGCGACCTCGACGTGGCGGTCAGCGGGCCGGGCTGGATGGCCGTGCAGAACCCTGATGGCGGTGAAAGCTATGTGCGCACCGGCAGCCTCAACGTCGACGCCCTGGGCGTGCTCCGGGCCGGCAACGGCATGCCGGTGATGGGCAACGGCGGTCCTATCGCCGTGCCGCCGGAGCAGAAGATCGAAATCGGTCAGGACGGGACCATCAGCATCCGCGCCATGGGCGAAGGCCCACGCGTGATGGCTGAAGTGGACCGCATCAAGCTGGTCAACCCGGACCTCAAGAACATGACCAAGGGCCTGGACGGTTCCATTCGTACCAAGGACGGCCAGCCGGCACCGATCGACGCCAACGTGCAACTGGTGTCGGGGTTCCAGGAAGCGAGCAACGTCAATGCTGTGGACGAGATGACTTCGGTGCTGGCCCTGGCCAAGCAATTCGAGCTTCACGTGAAAATGATGAACACCGCCAAAGAAGGCGACGAGGCCATGGCTCGGGTCTTGCAGATCTAACCATTAATTAAAGCGTCGCGCCGAAAATCAGGCGTACGAGGAGAATCGAATGCTTCCGGCTCTGTGGGTTGCCAAAACAGGCCTGTCCGCCCAGGACACCAACCTGACCACCATTTCCAACAACCTGGCGAACGTCTCGACCACGGGTTTCAAACGTGACCGCGCCGAATTCCAGGACTTGCTGTACCAGGTCAAGCGTCAACCAGGTGCCCAGTCGACCCAGGACAGCGAACTGCCGTCGGGCCTGCAAGTCGGTACCGGTGTGCGCATTGTCGGCACCCAGAAAAACTTCACCGCCGGCAGCCTGCAAACCACCGAGCAGCCGCTGGACATGGCCATCGACGGTCGCGGTTTCTTCCAGATCCTGCAGCCGGACGGCACCACGTCCTATACACGTGACGGTACGTTCCACCTGGATTCCAATGGCCAGATCGTCAACGCCAGCGGCTTCGCCCTGGAGCCGGCCATCATCATCCCGAACGATGCCCAGACCTTCACCGTGGGCCGTGACGGGACGGTGTCCATCACCGTGGCGGGCAACCCGGCCGCCCAGGTGATCGGCAACCTGCAGACCGCCGACTTCATCAACCCGGCCGGGCTGCAAGCGGTAGGCAACAACCTGTTCCTGGAAACCGCTGCCAGCGGTGCGCCGCAAATCGGCACCCCAGGCTTGAACGGTTTCGGCACCACGCTGCAGAACACCCTGGAAACCTCCAACGTGAGCACCGTTGAAGAGATGGTCAACATGATCACCACCCAGCGCGCCTACGAAATGAACTCCAAGGTGATCTCCACCGCCGACCAGATGCTTTCGTTCGTTACGCAGAATCTGTAATCACTTCTATAGGGCGGCCTCAAGGTCGCCTGCAACACCGAGAGGTAGGGTCATGAAACGCTTTGTATCTGTACTGGCACTGGGTGGGATCACCGCGCTTGCGGGATGTGTCGCGCCAACGCCCAGGCCCAATGACCCATACTACGCTCCGGTGTTGCCGCGCACGCCGTTGCCGGCCGCCGCCAACAACGGCTCGATCTACCAGGCCGGTTTCGAACAGAATCTGTACAGCGACCGCAAGGCATTCCGGGTCGGTGACATCATCACCATCACCCTGAACGAGCGGACCCAGGCGAGCAAGAACGCCAACTCCCAGGTGGACAAGACCAGCAACACCAGTGTCGGCCTCACCTCGTTGTTCGGCTCCAGCCTGACCACCAACAACCCGATCGGCAGCAACGACCTGAGCCTCAACGCCGGTTACGGCTCCGACCGGGCTACCAAGGGCGACAGCAAGTCCGGCCAGAGCAACAGCCTGACCGGTTCCATCACCGTGACCGTCGCTGATGTATTGCCCAACGGCATCATCGTTGTGCGCGGCGAGAAGTGGTTGACGCTCAACACTGGTGACGAACTGGTGCGCATCGCCGGCATGGTTCGTGCGGATGACATTGCGACCGACAATACCGTTTCCTCGACTCGTGTAGCGGATGCGCGCATCACGTACTCGGGTACCGGTGCCTTTGCCGATGCGAGTCAGCCGGGCTGGTTCGACCGTTTCTTCCTCAGCCCGAAGTTCCCTTTCTAGGTGGCCCAGTTGAATCTTAAGCGGTTGAATCTCAAACAGCTGTTGATGGGTGCGTTGTTGATGTCCACAGCCTTCGGCGCTCATGCCGAGCGCCTGAAGGATATCGCCAGCATTTCCGGCGTGCGTTCCAACCAGTTGATCGGCTACGGCCTGGTCGTAGGCCTGAACGGCACCGGCGACCAGACCACCCAGACCCCGTTCACCCTGCAGACCTTCAACAACATGTTGTCGCAGTTCGGCATCAAGGTGCCGCCAGGTTCCGGCAACGTCCAGTTGAAGAACGTCGCGGCGGTGTCGATCAGTGCCGATCTGCCGGCGTTCGCCAAGCCTGGTCAGCAGGTTGACGTCACCGTGTCGTCCATCGGTAACTCCAAGAGCCTGCGGGGCGGCACCTTGCTGTTGACGCCGCTCAAGGGTATCGACGGCAACGTCTACGCCATCGCCCAGGGCAACCTGGTGGTCGGCGGTTTCGACGCCGAGGGCCGCGACGGTTCGAAGATCACCGTCAACGTTCCGTCGGCCGGTCGCATCCCTGGCGGTGCGTCGGTGGAGCGTGCAGTGCCGAGCGGCTTCAACCAGGGCAACAGCCTGACGCTGAACCTCAACCGTTCCGACTTCACCACCGCCAAGCGCATCGTCGACAAGATCAACGACATGCTCGGTCCAGGTGTGGCCCAGGCTATCGACGGTGGCTCGATCCGCGTCACCGCGCCCCTGGACCCGAGCCAGCGCGTCGACTATCTGTCGATCCTGGAAAACCTCGAGGTCGACCCGGGCCAGGCCGTGGCGAAGGTCATCATCAACTCGCGCACCGGCACCATCGTGATCGGCCAGAACGTCAAGGTTTCGCCGGCCGCTGTGACCCATGGCAGCCTGACCGTGACCATCACCGAAGACCCGATCGTGAGCCAGCCTGGCCCGCTGTCCAATGGCCAGACTGCTGTCGTGCCCCGGTCGCGGGTCAATGCCGAACAGGAAGCCAAGCCGATGTTCAAGTTCGGCCCGGGCACTACCCTGGATGAAATCGTCCGGGCGGTGAACCAGGTCGGCGCGGCACCGGGCGACCTGATGGCGATTCTCGAAGCCTTGAAGCAGGCTGGCGCGTTGCAAGCCGACCTGATCGTGATTTGAGGAACGGACCATGGATATGCGCAAGGGCGCTTTGATCAGTGGAGATTCGGGCTCTTACTCGGACCTGAACCGTCTGAACCAGCTCAAGGTTGGCGACAAGAACAGCGATGGCAACCTGCGCAAAGTGGCCCAGGAATTCGAATCGCTGTTCCTCGGCGAAATGCTCAAGTCCATGCGTTCTGCCACCGAGGCGTTGGGCAAGGACAATCCCATGAATACGCCTGAAGCCAAGCAGTATCAGGAAATGTACGACCAGCAGTTGGCCGTTTCCATGTCTCGCGAGGGGGGCGGTATCGGCCTGGCCGATGTCCTGCTGCGCCAGATGTCCAAGAACAAACCTTTGGCGCCGGGCGAAGCCGCTGCGGCGTCGGCTGCCAAGCAGCAAGAGGCGCTGGACAAGATCAAGGCGGTGCCTACCCCGGTGGCCGCCGGAACATTGCCCACCGACGGGCCTTTGTCCCGCCACAGTGGCCAGCGTCCGCTCTGGGCTTCGCGGGCCGTCAGCGCACCGCAAGGGGCGGGCGAGGGCAGTCATCGCAACGACATGGAACTGCTCAACCAGCGTCGCCTGGCTTTGCCGCCGAAACTGGCCGACCGCCTGCTGGCCGGCCTGGTGCCTTCGGCATCGACCAATGCCGCTACCGATGTGCCGGCGCAGAACATTCGCTCGGATCGCGCCGTCGCCGCCACCCGGTCCGCCTCCGGCGAAATGGCCAACGGCGACTGGCTGGCCGCGCTCAAGGCTTCCGAGTCGAGCGGGGACATGCAGGTCTATGGGCGTGCCGTGGCGCAGCCACCGCTGGCGCCGGCCCGCAAAGCCTTCCGCGATGCCGACGAGTTCGTCAACGCCATGTTGCCGATGGCCAAGGAAGCGGCGGACCGCATCGGTGTCGACCCGCGTTACCTGGTGGCCCAGGCTGCCCTGGAAACCGGTTGGGGCAAATCGGTCATGCGTCAACCCGACGGCAGCAGCAGTCACAACCTGTTCGGCATCAAGGCCAGCCAGAACTGGAAAGGCGATTCGGCGCGGGCAATCACCAGTGAGTTTCGCAATGGCGAGATGGTCAAGGAGACGGCCGAGTTCCGTTCCTACGCCTCGTACCGTGACAGCTTCCATGACCTGGTCAATCTGCTGCAAAGCAACAGTCGCTATCAAGCTGTGCTGAAGTCGGCCGATAACCCGGAACAGTTTGTACGCGAGTTGCAGAAGGCCGGTTACGCCACCGACCCGCACTACGCCAGCAAGATTTCGCATATAGCCCGGCAGATGACCAGTTCCCAGAACTACGCATCCGCAGGCGCCACCACGACTTTATAAGGTCTGAACCATGAGTTTGCTCAATATAGGGATGTCGGGTCTGTCAGCCAGCCAGACCGCATTGGTGACCACGGGTAACAACATTGCCAACGTCGATACCGCCGGGTATTCGCGTCAGCAGACCGTGCAGACCACCAAGGCCTCCAATCAATACGGCAACGTGTTCATTGGCTCGGGTACGACCCTGGCCGACGTGCGTCGGGTCTACAACTCCTACCTTGAAGCACAGCTGAAAACCACCACCTCGCTCAACAGCGATGCGGCGGCCTACCAGGGGCAGATCACTCCGCTGGACTCGCTGCTGTCGGACAGCGGTACCGGCCTCAACGGTGCGCTGACCAAGTTCTTCGCCTCGGTGCAGAACGTCAATGCCAAGCCGGGGGACGATGCGTCCCGCCAGTTGCTGCTCAGCGATGCCCAGGCCTTGAGCAACCGGTTCAACTCGATTTCCAGCCAGTTGACCGAGCAGAGCCAGAACATCAACGGCAACTTGTCGAACATGGTCAACCAGGTCAACGACCTGGCTGTCACCATTGCCCAACTGAACAAGAAAATCGCCGAAGTCTCCAACGCCGGCGGCGCGCCCAATGATCTGCTGGACTCCCGTGGCGAAGCCATTCGCCAACTGTCGACCTTCACCGGTACCCAGGTCGTGGAGAACGGCAGCAGCCTGGACATCTACCTGGGTTCCGGCCAGCCGCTGGTGATGGGCACCATCGTCAATACCCTTGAAGCCGTACCGGACAAGAACGATCCGGGACGCATGGGTATCCAGCTCAACAGTGGCTCCAGCTCCATGGATCTCACCTCGGTGCTTACCGGTGGCGAGATCGGTGGCCTGATGCGCTATCGCAACACCGTACTCGACCCGGCCATGAATGAACTGGGCCGCGTTGCCCTGGTGGTCGCTGACCAGATGAACACCGTGCAGGCGTCGGGTATCGACATGAACGGTGCCTTTGGTTCCAACCTGTTCAACGACATCAACAGTGCCACGCAGGTCAGTCAGCGCAGCGTTGCCGCGCTCAATAACAGCGCAGGTTCCGGCAACTTCAACGTGGCCATCACCGACGCTGGCCGACTGACCACCAACGACTACAAGGTGACCTTCACCAGCGGTACCAACTACACCGTCCAGCGCTTGCCCGATGGCTCGTCGATGGGCGCGTTCAGCACCGCGACCACACCGCCACCGGTAATCGACGGCTTCTCAATGACCTTCGCCAACGGCACCGCAGCCGCCGGCGACTCGTTCAAGATCACGCCGACCCGCAACGCGGCGGGCAACATCAAGACCGAGATGACCGACTCCAAGCGGTTGGCGATCGCCGCGCCGCTGGGTGCCGCCATTGCGCCGGGCGGCAGCGGCACGCTGACCATCCCGGCCAGCGGCCAGCCGACCCTGACGACCAATCTGGACATCTACGACGCGGCCACGACGACCGTCATCCAGAACGGCATCAAGACCTCCATGCCGGTCAAGGTGTTGTTCGGGGCGACCTCCGCCGATGGCACCAGCCAGGCTTATCAACTGCTCGATGCCCAGGGCAACACACTCAGCGCTGGCACGATCACTCCCGGCCAAAGCAACACGTTGAACCTGAGCGTCCCGCTCAAGGACGCCAGCGGCAACCCGATCATGGATTCGTCGGTGCCTCCGGTACAGCGTACCGTCAGCTTCGCCATGTCCATCGCTGGAGCACCGTCCAACGGTGCCGCGATCAACGTCAGCGTCAGCAAGGCGGGCAGCCTGGACAACCGTAACGGCACCATCCTGGCCGGTTTGCAGACCGCCAAGACCGTCGACACCGGTTCCTCCAGTGGCGGTATTTCCCTGAGCGATGCCTACGGCAAGCTGGTGGAGGGCGTAGGTTCCAAGGCTGCCCAGGGCAAGCTCGACAGCGCTGCCACTGGCGCGATCCTGAACAACGCCAAGAACGCCCGCGACTCACTGTCTGGTGTGGACCTGGACGAGGAAACCGGCAACCTGGTCAAGTTCCAGCAGTACTACACCGCGTCTTCGCAGATCATCAAGGCGGCGCAGCAAATCTTCAGCACATTGATCAACAGTCTTTAAGGAGCCGTAGCCCATGCGCATTTCTACTTCTCAGTTCTACGAAAGCACGGCTGCGAACTACCAGAAAAACTTCGCCAACGTGGTCAAGAGCAGCGAAGAAGCCAGCAGTCTGGTGCGTATCAACACCGCCGCCGACGATCCGGTAGGTGCTTCGCGTCTGCTGCAACTGGGTAACCAGGCCTCCATGCTGTCCCAGTACGAAACCAACGTCAGCACGATCAAGGCGACCCTGGGCACGACTGAAGCGGTGATGACCAGTATCAATAACGTGCTGCAGCGGGCGAAGGAACTGGCTGTGAGCGCCGGTAACGCCGGTTACACCGACTCAGACCGTAAATCCGTCGCTTCGGAGCTGGGGTCGATAGAAGACCAGTTGTTGAGCCTGATGAACACCAAGGATGAAAACGGCAAGTACATTTTCGCCGGCTCCAAGGGCGATGTCGTGCCGTTCACCCGCAACGGCGATGGCAGCTACAGCTACAACGGCGACCAGATGACCCTGGATCTTCCAGTGGGTGACACCATGTCGATGGCCACCAACAGCACCGGCTGGGAAGTGTTCCAGCAGGCCATCAACACCAGCCGCACCCAGGTCACCATGACCGCTCCGGCGGTAGATGATGGCCGCGTGGTACTGACCAACGGCCAGGTGTCGTCCGCCGTTACCTACAACAGCCAGTTCCGCAGCGGTGAACCCTACACCGTTGAGTTCACCAGCGGCACCCAGCTGAAGATCACTGATTCAAGCGGCAACGACGTGACCGCTGAAGCCAGCCAGGGCGGCGTCATCACTCCCAACACCCAGGCCGGGCAGAACGTGAACTTTCGCGGTGTCGACCTGACCCTGAACGTCAACCTCAAGTCCGGTGACGTCGCTGGCGCCGTATTGCCCGGTCGCACGTTCACCCTGGCTGCCAAACCCGACACATTTACCGTGGCGCGCAGCCCGGGCAACTCCACCGCAACGCAGATCACCGACAGTCAGATCACCGATCCGGTTGCCTATCACGCCAGTTTCCCGACGGGTTCGGCGGTGCTGAAATTCACCAGTGCCACGGATTTCGAACTGTACGCCGCGCCGCTGACCAGCAGCAGCCAGGTGATTTCCAGCGGAACCCTGGCAGGCAACGTCGCCACTGCGTCCGGGGTGAGTTTTACGCTCAATGGCGCACCGGCGGCCAACGATCAATTCAGCATTGCAGTCAATACCCACGAAACCCAGAACATCCTGGATACCGTGAACCAGTTGAAGGCTGCCTTGAGTACGCCAATCGAGGGCGATGCGATCGCCGGTCAGAAAATGCTCGCGGCGCTGGCTTCCGGTATCGGTAATCTGGCCAGCGGTACGGACCAGTTGACCAGTGGGTTGAGTTCGGTCGGTGGTCGTGGACAAGCGCTCGATACCCAGGCCGACACCAATCACAGCTTTGTTCTGGCCAACTCTCAGACCCAGTCGGCGATCCGCGATTCCGATCCGGCCGAGGTGATGACGCGCCTGACGTTGCAACAGACTATGCTGCAGGCATCGCAACTGGCGTTCAGCAAGATCACCCAACTGGGGTTGTTCAACAAGATCTGATGGTGGGTAATGTTGTCAATTGATTGAAATGAGACTGTGGCGAGGGAGCTTGCTCCCGCTTGAGTGCGAAGCGCTCGCAAGAAGGTCTGCTACGCCCGAGGCGTCGGACCGATCCAACGGGAGCAAGCTCCCTCGCCACGGCATATCCCGTCACCACGGCAAGCGCCTCGCCACAAGGGTCGGAGCACCGGCCGGCCGAGAGTCTTTCGCGTGAAACCAACACCTCTTGTCAGCATTGTCATTCCCGCATTCAACCCGCGCTTTTTTCGCGAGTCACTCAAGAGCGCTCTGGACCAGGACTACGAAAACCTCGAAATCATCGTGTGCGACGATTGCCCCGGTGATGACATCCGCCAGATCGTCGACGCATTGCAGGAATCTTCCCGCGTCGCGGTGCGCTATCTGCGCAATCCCCAGCGGCTGGGGTTCCAGCAGAACCTGTTGCGGTGCCTGGAAGAGGCGGGCGGCGCGTACATCAAGTTTCTCTGCGATGACGATAAGTTGCTTGGCTCCTGCGTGCGTCAACAGGCGCAGGCCCTCGACACGCATGCCGACGCCCGGTTGGTCATCAGTAAGCGCCACTACATCGATGCCGACGGCTACGTCTTGCCGATTCGCCTGGAGAACGTCGGCATCGCCCTGTTTGAAGGGCTGTACAAGGGCGACGATCTGTTGGCCTATATCGAGTCCACGCCACGCAATATCTTCGGTGGTTTCTCTGGCGCCATGATGCGCCTGGCCGATATCGAGTCCCTGTTGCCAGCGCTGGCCCAGGCCGGCCAGGGATTTGTCGCATTGCTCGATCTGGCGTTGTTCATCTGCCTGCTGCGGCGCGGCAACCTGGTGGAGCTGTGCAGTCTCGACAGCCTCGAACGGTTGTATCCACAACGCCTGTCCCATCGTCCTGACATTGTCGATGCCACCGTCGTCGAGTGGACGTGGCTGTCCCGGATGTTGGCGGAGCGCAGTGGCGAATCCGCGCCAGCGGCGGGCTGGATCCGCTATCAGACCCTCGATCAGGTCAAGCCAGGCCAGCCGCACGGCTGGGAAGAATTGAACCTTAATTCGTTGATGGCCAGTCGACAAGCCGTCGTCGGTTATCAGGTCGGTACCGACACGGAGAGTTACGACGAACTTTACGCCCAGTGGCTGGACTGTCGACGCTTTGACGCGGCGCGCCAACGGGTGGTTCTCCATCAGGTTGAACTCTGGCCCCGGCGCCCGGGTATCGTGCCGGTGGTGTTCGATTTCGAGGAAGACGCCGAGGCAGTATCGCTGACCCTCGACAGCATCGCTGGACAACTCTATGCCAGTGAGCCGGTGCTGTTGTTTTCCAACGGTCGCGGTGCACTCGAAGGCAATGTGCTGCGCATGGCGTTGCCAACGGATTGGGTGAGTGGCCTCAACGACATGCTGCCTCGGCTGGACGGTGCCGACTGGTTCTATCTGTTGCGCGCCGGTGACCGATTGCGGGAGTCGGCCTTGCTGGTGCTGGCCGAGCGGATCAACGCCATGCCTGGCATCGCTTGTGTCTACAGTGACGAAGGCGCGCTGGAGGATGGCAAGTCTTCGGAGCCGATCTTCAAGCCGGATTTCAATCTCGACCTGATGCGGGCCTATCCCTATGTGGGCAGGACCCTGGCCTTCGCTCGCGAGCGGGTACAGGCACTGGGTGGCTTCGATGCGGGCCTGGGTGAATTGGCGCCCCATGACCTGCTCTGGCGCCTGGTGGAGACTCAGGGGCCGCAGACCATCGAACACCTGGCGGAAATCCAGGTGGAGTCGACCCTGGACTTTGCCCAATGGCTTTCGCAGTCGCAGGTAATCGAGCAGAGCCCCAGACTGGTGACGGCACATCTGCAGCGTCTGGGTGTCGAGCATCGGTTGCATCCCGGGCCGTTGCCGTTGATTCCGCGGATCGAATACCTGCACCCCCAGCGTCCGCTGGTGTCGATCATTATCAGCGTCAAGGATCAACTGGCGGCGTTGGAAAATTGCATCAGCAATCTGTTGACGACCACTGCCTACGAGCATTACGAAGTCATCGTCGTCGACAACGGCAGCGAAACCGCCGAGATGCGTAACTGGCTGACGGCCATGGCAGAACTGGGCAGCGACAAGTTGCGGATTTTTTTCTCGGAAGAGTTGGGCAACGAAGCGCAGGTGCGCAATTTTGCTGTCGGGCAAGCTCAAGGCGATTACCTGCTGTTGCTCAGTCCGTTCTGTGTGACCCATGACGCGGCCTGGCTGGACGAATTGCTGAACCATGCCCAGCGCCCTGAAGTGGGGATCGTCGGCCCGCGGACTCTGAACATGCAAGGGCAGGTCATTGACTCGGGCCTGGTGTTGGGGCTCGATGGCTTGGCCGGCCGGCCGTTTGCGAACGAGCAGGTCACCGCCGGGGGCTACATGCAGCGCTTGCAGGTGGTGCAGAACTGGAGCGCCGTGAGCGGTCATTGCCTATTGGTGCGCAGGACGGTATTCGATACCGTCGGGGGGCTGTCGCCTGCCATTGAAACACCGGGCATCAACTTTCTCGAGTTGTGCCTTGAGGTCGGCAGGCAAGGTTACCTGGTGGTGACCACGCCTTATGCCAACGTAGTCCTGACCCCTTTTGCCGGGAGCGCGCGTGAAGCGTCCTGGAAGCAACGCGTGGAACAAGAGCAGGAGTCGTTCTACCAGCGCTGGTTGCCCTGGATCGCCAACGATCCGGCCTACAACCGGAACCTGAGCCTGGCCGGCAACAGTTTTGGCCTGGCGCCGGGCCAACGCACCGGTTGGAATCCTTTATACAGTCGTCCGCTGCCTTCGGTCCTGGGCCTGGCCCTCAACAGTTCCGCCATCGGCCATTACCGCGTGAGCCAGCCGCTGATCGAACTGCGAGCCACCGGGCGGATCGTCGGACGGGTGTCCTATGAGATGCCGTCGATCATTGAGATCGAGCGCCAGTCACCGGATGTGATCGTGCTCCAGGGACGCTACAACAGCGGCAAGTTCAACGACATCGTCCAGGTGAAAACCTATTCCAACGCCATGCGCATCTACGAACTCGATGACTATGTGGCGAAGATCCCTGAAAAGAACGATCACACCCGCAACATGCCCGACGACATCGTTAACCTGTTGGAGCGCGGCATTGCTCTGTGTGATCGGGTGGTGGTCTCGACATTCGCGCTGGCGGATGCATTGTCCGGTCTTCATCACGATATCCGCGTAGTGCCGAACATGCTGGCGCCGCATCTGTGGCATCGGCTGACCAGCCAGCGCCGTACGTCGATCAAGCCCCGGGTGGGTTGGGGCGGCGGTACCAGCCATCGGGGAGACCTGGAAATCATTGCCGAGGTGGTACGCGAGCTGGCGGATGAAGTCGAATGGGTCTTCTTCGGCATGTGTCCGGATTCCCTCAGACCCTATGTGCATGAATACCATGCCGGCGTCCCGCTGTCGGAATATCCGGCCAAGCTGGCGAGCCTGAACCTGGACCTGGCCCTGGCTCCGCTGGAACAGCACATTTTCAACGACTGCAAGAGCAACCTCAGGCTGCTGGAGTATGGGGTTTGTGGGTACCCGGTCATCTGTACCGATACCGAAGCCTATCGGGGTCATCTACCCTGTACCAAGGTGAAGACCAACAGCACGCAGGAATGGCTGGATGCGATCCGCATGCACCTGTCCGACCCACAGGCCAGTTATCGGATGGGTGACCAACTGCGTGAAGTGGTGCTGCGCGATTTCATGTTGCGCGGCGACAACCTGCGCTATTGGGCCGACGGCTGGCTGCCGGATTGATGATCCAGCCAACGCCGCGACGTGCCATGAACATAATGCCGCCGATTGGGCGACTCGCTCGTTAAGGAATTCATATGCAACGCAGTATTGCCAATGATCCATCCGCTCCGTTGAACGAGCGTTTTACCCTGGTCCTGTTGGCCCATGAGCAACCGCAGGCGTTGCGCCGGGCATTGCGTTACTACGCCGCTTACCCCTGTGCCCAACTCGTCCTCGATTCGTCCGCCGAGCCGGACGCCGACAGTGTGGAGACATTACCGGGCGTGCGTTATGTGCATCGAGCCGACGCCGGTCACTTCGCCAACAAGCTGCGTCAAGGGCTCGAACATGTGCAGACGCCATACCTGGCGATGATTGACGTGGACGCGTTCCTGCTGCCGGAGGCCCTCGACCAGTCGCTGGAGTTCCTGGCCGGCCATGACGATTATTCGGCGTGCCAGGGTTATGCCCTGACGTTCGAAGCCCATGCTTCCCGCGTGGACTATTACCGCAGGGATCGCAAGGGCGTCGAGGACTTCGCCGATGCGTCCGCCCAGGAGCGCTTGGCCGCTTATGCCGGGCATTGCCCTTCATTGATCAACGCCGTCAGCCGGACCGAAGTGGTCCAGCGCTGGTATGCCGCGTTGCCGGCGGATTTCGATCCGGCCTGGCAGGAACTGGGTCATGGCTGTGCGCTGATGGCGGCGGCCAAGGTCCGTGTCCTGCCGATCCCTTATGGGGTCCACGCCCTGGAAAGTCCTTCGACCCTGGAAGCCAGTCAGTTGGCCGCGGTGCTGAGCTATCGTGATGGGGGCACCGTAGCGTTACGTGAACGCTTGGTGACGGCCCTGGATTCGACGTTCGGATTGGGCCGGGGGGCGCCGTCGCAAGCGGTGGAAAGCCTGGAGGAAATTGGCAATTACCTGAGCCAGCGTGCAGCTTTTGCCCTGGCCAAGTTGTTCGAGGCGGCCTGGCACTCCCAGTTGCAAGGGCCCATTTGTCGTTTCGAGCCGACGCAGTTCGTCGAGCTTCCGTTCTACAACCAGCCGTTTTTCGAATCCCTGTCCAGGCTTGAATTCCTCATGCACGCGATACCGGCCGGGCGGGTCCAGTTGAATGAGCTGGAAGCGGCGCTGCTCAAGCAGAAAGAACTGGCGCGGCCACAGCGCAACGCCAGTGCCGAGCCGCTCAATGAGCGGCTGCTCAAAGCCTTTATGCTCAATGCTTTCAATCGCGACGTGGTGCAGCAGTTGGCTGCCTTGCTCGAGGAAGGCGGTGCCCAAGTCGAGGCCGAGCGGTTGAGCGAGTGGGCACAGCGGCTGGAGGACGTGATGCTGCAGGACCACTCCAGTCTTTTCGAAACCATGCGGTCGGGCCGCTTGTTGCGTTGGCTCGATGGGCGTGAGCCGAACGCGGCACAGGTCCAGCAGATCAGTCGGTACCTGGCGGGCCACAAGGGTGGACCGACCTTCGGCATCCTGCTCCTGGACCTGGAAGCGGATTTCACCCGCTTGCAGGCCACCTTCGACAGCGTGATCAATGGGGCCTGTCGGGCATTCAAAATCATTGTGTTCACCACCGGCGACCTGCCGGCCGAAACCACCGTCCATAACACCCTGCATTTCGTCAAAGTCACCGAAAGCAATTATGTCGACAAGATCAACCAGGTCGTGGGTCAGATTGATTGCGACTGGGTCGTCCTGGCCGAAGCGGGGGATGAACTGACGCCATCCGGTCTGATGCATGCAAGCCTGGAGTTGCTCGACGCACCGCAATGCCGGGCCGTGGCGATGGACGAATTCCAGCGCCAGCCCGACGAAACCCTGGTCGATGTGTTCCGCCCCGGCTTCAATCTGGATCTGTTGTTGAGCGTACCGTCGTTGATGGCGCGGCACTGGCTGGTTCGTCGTGAGGTGCTGGTGCAGGCCGGTGGCTACTCGCGCGATTTCAAGGAGGCACTGGAGTTCGAACTGCTCCTGCGCTTGATCGAACAGGGCGGCATGAGTGGCCTGGCGCACCTGGACGAAGCGTTGCTGGTCTGCAAGGCAGGGCAGGAGGGCGACAATGCCGACGAGCGCAAGGCCTTGCTCCGCCATCTCGCGGCACGGGGCTACAAGGCTGATGTCGGTTCGCTGGTGCCGGGTGTCTACAAAATCGACTATCGCTTTATCGAGCGTCCGCTGGTATCGATCATTCTCCATGGCGAGGGCGAACTGGTGACGTTGCAACGTTGCATTGTCAACGTCCTGCAACGTACCCGTTACCAACGTTTCGAGCTGCTGGTGGCCGAGCATCCGATCCATGGCGCAGCGTTGAAAGACTGGCTCCGCAGCCAGGGACACCAGGCCAGCCGCGTACGTTTCATTGAAGTGGAGCCTGGGCTGGCTACGGCGACACTGGTCAATCAGGCCAGCCAACAGGCCAAGGGCGAGTACCTGCTCACCCTGGCGGTGGACAGCGAGGTCGTGAACGTCAACTGGATCGAGCTGTTGCTCAACCATGCCCAGCGTCCGGAAGTCGGTGTGGTCGGCGCCAGGCTGATCGACCGCCAGGGGCATATTACGCAGGCTGGCCTGATTCTGGGCCTCAATGGCGTAGTGGGTTCGGCGTTCGTCGGCGAACCCGCGGATGCGCGGGGTTACATGAACCGCCTGGTGGCGGAGCAGAATTGCTCGGCGGTGTCCTTCGCCTGCCTGATGATTTCCACGCAGCTGTTCCAGGCACTCGATGGCGTGGACGATACGTTGTTCGCCGAGGGGTTTGGGGATGTGGATCTATGCCTGCGAGCCGCACAGGCCGGCTACCTCACGGTGTGGACGCCTTACGTCCAGGTCGTCAACCCAGGCACCCTGCCGTCATCGCCCGAGGCTCGCCAGGCACTGCTCGGCAAATGGCAGGAAGCCATGGCGCAGGACCCCAACTACAACGGCAACCTGGCCTTGACCGGTTCTGGTTACACCCTCGGTCCGGTGGCCCAGGTGCCGTGGTCGACACTGATTGGCCAAACCCGCGTGTAAGGCATCAGTCGCATAGCAGGCGGACCACCGCAATTGCGAGCAGGCTCGCGATTGCGGTGGTTCTGGCAACGCAGATGTTGACTGTCAATCTTCTCCACCCCAGCCCGCCCCCCCTCTTATTGCCGCCAGGCCCCGTAATATTGGGCCTCCAATCAGTGGCACCATAATTGCTTTCTCAGTTATCAGCGCCTGTATTACCGGCAGCGACGCCGAATAATTGGCGTCTCTTGTGAGCAGTGGAGCGTCTTTGACGCTGATGAGAGAGAGGCATATGAAGGCAGTAATTCTGGCTGGAGGACTGGGCACTCGCATTAGCGAGGAGTCGCATCTCAAGCCCAAGCCGATGATTGAGATTGGTGGCAAGCCAATCATCTGGCACATCATGAAAATCTACTCTCACTACGGCATCAACGACTTCGTGGTCTGCCTGGGCTACAAGGGTTACGTCATCAAGGAGTATTTCGCCAACTACTTCCTGCACATGTCGGACGTGACGTTCGACATGGCCAAGAACAGCATGCACATCCATCAGGGCAAGGCCGAACCTTGGCGTGTCACCCTGGTGGATACCGGCGAGGTTACGGGTACTGGCGGTCGTCTCAAGCGCGTGCGCGAATATCTGGGCGACGAGACGTTCTGCTTCACCTATGGCGACGGCGTTTCCGACGTCAACATCCGCGAGCTGATCGAGTTCCATCAACAGCACGGCAAACTGGCTACGGTCACCACCGTCCAGCCACCCGGCCGTTTTGGCGCGATGGAGCTCGAAGGTGCATGCGTCAGGGGATTCCAGGAAAAGCCCCAGGGCGATGGTGGCTGGATCAATGGCGGCTTTTTCGTGCTCGAGCCTGCTGCGCTCGATGGCATTGAAGACGACACCACCACCTGGGAATACGAGCCAATGCGCAACCTCGCGCGACAGGGGCAGTTGATGAGTCATCTGCACCGTGGTTTCTGGCAGCCGATGGATACGTTGCGCGACCGCGTCTTCCTTGAGGAACGCTGGAACAGCGGCCAGGCCGAATGGAAACTCTGGACTTGAACGCATTCTGGATGGGTAAAAAGGTCTTCCTGACCGGCCATACGGGCTTCAAGGGTGGCTGGTTGGCACTGTGGCTGCGTCAGTTGGGGGCCGAGGTCCGCGGCTTTGCGTTGCCCGCTGAAACCACGCCCGCTTTATGGTCCGTCGCAGGCGTGGATGCGCTGATCCCCGGTGATCTGGCGGACATCTGCGACGGCGCCGCGCTGTCCTCGGTACTTGGGGCATTCCAGCCGGACGTGGTCATGCATCTCGCTGCGCAACCCCTGGTTCGCGAGGCCTATCGCAATCCCGTCCAGACTTATGCCACCAACGTCATGGGCACGGTCAATCTGCTCGAAGCCGTTCGTCATTGCCCAAGCGTACGGGCGGTGGTCGTGGTCACCACTGATAAATGCTACGAAAACCGCGAGTGGGTCTTGCCCTATCGTGAATACGACGCCTTGGGCGGCTTCGACCCCTACAGCAACAGCAAGGCGTGCGTTGAATTGCTATGTGCCTCTTATCGCAATTCGTTCCTGCAGGATGCCGGCATCGCGCTGGCGACGGCTCGGGCCGGCAATGTCATCGGCGGTGGTGACTGGTCGCCGGAGCGGCTGGTGCCGGATATTTTTCGCGCCTGGCAGAACGATGAGGAAGTGGTGCTGCGTTATCCACAGGCAACTCGTCCCTGGCAACACGCCCTTGAGCCGCTGATGGGTTACCTGATGCTGGCCAGGGCGCTGGTGGAGGACGCTGAGCGTCACGTCGGCGCCTGGAACTTCGGTCCGCAGAGCGACAACGTCGCCACGGTCGAAACCATCGTCGGCCTGCTCGCCGGGCAATGGCCGACGCCGGTGCGCTGGACAGTCGATCCATTGGCTCAACCCCACGAGGCCGGTTTGCTGGCACTCGATTCCAGCAAGGCACGCGAAGAGCTCGGCTGGATGCCGCGCTGGTCCCTCGCGACCAGTCTCGAGCGCACGCTGGCCTGGCACCTGGCCTGGCAGAACGGCCAGGACATGCACTCCTTTACCCGCAAGCAGATCGCGGACTACCAAGGCGATACCCATGAGTGAAAGTACTACGCAACTGCGCCAACAAATTGTCGAGCTGGTGGGGCGCTATGCGCAGTCGGCGCTCGCTCCGCAGGTGTTCGTGGCCGGGCAGAGCAGTGTGCCGCCGGCCGGTAAGGTCATTGGCGCCGCGGAATTGCAATCGATGACCGAGGCGGTGCTGGATGGTTGGTTGACCACCGGCCGGTTCAACGAGGCTTTCGAAAAACGCCTGGCCCAATACCTGGGGCGTCGTTGCGTGTTGACCACCAATTCGGGCTCATCGGCCAACCTGCTGGCGTTTTCCGCCTTGACCTCCCCGCGCCTGGGGGATCGCGCGATCAAGCCCGGCGATGAAGTGATTGGTGTCGCCGCCGGCTTCCCGACCACCGTTAATCCGATCCTGCAGTTTGGCGCGGTACCGGTGTTTGTCGATGTCGAACTGGGTACGTACAACATCGATCCGGCCAAGATTGAAGCGGCCATCGGACCGAAGACCAAGGCCATCATGCTCGCTCATACCTTGGGCAACCCCTATGACCTGGGTGTGGTGCGGGCGCTGTGCGACAAATACAAACTGTGGCTGATCGAAGACTGCTGCGATGCCCTGGGCTCGACCTATAAGGGCCGCATGGTCGGTACCTTCGGCGACATCGGTACCTTGAGCTTCTACCCGGCGCACCACATCACCATGGGCGAGGGCGGCGCGGTGTTCACCGACAGCCCGTTGCTCAAGCGCATCATGGAATCTTTCCGCGACTGGGGCCGTGATTGCTATTGCGAGCCCGGCCAGGACAACACCTGCAAGCAGCGCTTCTGCAAGCAGATGGGCGAGCTGCCGGAAGGCTATGACCACAAGTACACCTATTCGCACCTGGGTTATAACCTGAAGATCACTGACATGCAGGCCGCCTGTGCCTTGGCGCAGATGGACCGTGTGGAGGATTTCACGGCTGCGCGCAAGCGTAACTTCCGCTGGCTCAGCGAGCGGTTGGCCAATTGCAGCGACTTCCTCATCCTGCCCGAGGCGACCCCGGACAGTGACCCTTCGTGGTTCGGCTTCCCTGTGACTCTGCGCGACGGCTGCGGCATCAAGCGCGTCGAGCTGTTGCGCTATCTGGACAGCCAGAACGTCGGCACGCGGTTGTTGTTCGCCGGCAACCTGGTGCGCCAGCCTTACATGCTGGGCCGTAACTTCCGCATCAGCGGCGAGTTGACGGTGACCGACAAAATCATGAACGACACCTTCTGGATCGGCGTCTGGCCGGGACTGGGCGAGGAGCATCTGGGTCATGCGGCCCGCTGCCTGGAACATTTCTTCGGGCTGGATCGCTGATGCGTGCCTACGTCCTGTGTGGTGGTTTCGGCACTCGCCTGAGTGCCGTGCTCCAGGGTTCGCAGAAAGCCGTGGTGGATATCCACGGCCGGCCGTTCCTAGCGTTGGTGCTGGCGGAGCTGAAGCAGGCCGGCATGACCCAGGCCGTATTGTGCGCGCACTACCGGGCCGATCAATTGGCCGAACTGCTGCCGTCCCTGATGGCCGAAACCGGCCTGGATCTGCAGATAGTGGTCGAGGAACAGCCCATGGGCACCGGCGGGGCCATTCTGCATGCCTTGCGGCAGATGCCACCCGAAGGGCGCTTCCTGGTGCTCAATGCCGACACCTGGCTCGACCGTCGGGCCTATCGGTTGGCCATGACCGCCCCCGGCAATGTGCTGGTGGGTGTTGAGGTCGACGACCGCTCTCGCTACGGCAGCCTGGAATGTGCCGAAGATCTGCAACTGCTGGCGCTCAAGGAAAAGGGCTTGTCCGGACCGGGTGTGGTCAATGCCGGCGTCTATGCATTCACGGCCGACGCCTTGCAACACTGCGTCGTCCAGCCCTGCTCGATGGAACAGGACATCCTGCCGATGCTGATTCGGCGCCGCTCGCTCAAGGTCTGCGCCTATAGCGGACCCTTCATCGATATCGGAACGCCCGACGCCTTGAGTGCCTTCAAGTCGGGATTCGAGGAGGCCATCCAGCCATGAACCAACTGGCCAGAACACAAACCGTCTACATGAACCAGACCATTCTCGACGCCGTAGAGTGCATCGAGACAGGCGATCTGCAAATCGTCTTCGTGGTCAACGAGCATTGGCACCTGGAAGGCGTATTGACCAACGGTGACCTGCGTCGTTATCTGCTCCAGGGCGGTGAAACGAGCGTGCCAGTCACCGAGTGCATGAACACCGCATACCGTTCGGTCAAGGTCGGTGCTTCGCGCGAAGAAATGCTCAAGATCTTCGACCTGAGCTACAACGCGATTCCGGTGGTGGACGAGGCCGGTTGCCTGGTGGACGTCGTCACCCCGGCACGACTGGCCGCCAACCAGGAAGTGCCGGTGCTGGCCCGGGCAAGGGCGCCAGTGCGGATGAGTTTCAGCGGTGGCGGTTCGGACCTGACCTATTATTTCGTGGAAAATCCGGCGGCGGTGCTCAGTTGCACCGTCGGGCTGTACTCCCATGCCACGTTGATTCCGCGGACCGACAGCGTGATTCGGATCTTCTCCGAGGACCTGGGAACCCGCGAATCCTATGATTCCCTGGATGAGTTGCTGGAGCATGCCGACAAGGGCCTGCTGGCAACCATCGTGTCGGTGATCCAACCCAACTATGGGCTGGACCTGTACATGCGTTCCGATTTTCCGGTGGGCTCGGGCCTGGGCGGCTCGTCGGCGGTCGCCACGGCGGTGATCGCAGCGTTCAACGAGTTGCGTCGCGATCGTTGGACCACCTATGAAGTGGCAGAACTGGCATTCCAGGCCGAGCGCCTGTGCTTCGGCATCGCCGGTGGCTGGCAGGACCAGTACGCTTCGGCGTTCGGTGGCTTCAACCTGATCGAGTTTCGCGAGGGGCGCAACCTGGTTCACCCGATCCGTCTCGAGGATTCGATCTGCAACGAGCTGGAAGAGTGCCTGGTACTCTGCGATACCCGTATTTCCCATGACTCCGGCAAGCTCCATGTGCAACAGCGCGCGGAAATGAGCAGCAAGAGTGAGCAAAGCCTGCTGCTGACCGAAAGCGTGTCGCTGTGCCGGCGCATGCACCACCACCTGATTCGTGGCGAGCTGCACGATTTCGGCCGCTGCCTGCATGAAGGCTGGATGCTCAAGAAACAATTCTCCCAGGCGGTCAGCGACAGTGTGCTTGACCAGATCTACGAGTGCGCCGTGGACGCGGGCTCCCTGGGCGGCAAGTTGCTCGGAGCCGGTGGCGGCGGTTTCTTCCTGTTCTTCGTACAACCCCAGCACCGCCAGGCCGTGACCGAGAAGGTCAGAGCGCTTGGCTGCCGAACCACCGATTTCCGTTTTGAATCCAACGGTGTCACTTCCTGGCGGACCAAAATTCAATGAGCAAGCCGATCTTCAGCATCGATGGCGTGACCATCGGTGAGCAACATACATTTGTCATCGCGGAAGTGGGCAACAACCACAACGGCTCGGTGGAACTGGCCCGGCAACTGGTGGACGCGTCCATCGAGGCGGGGGCCGACTGCGTGAAGTTCCAGCTGCGTAATCGCGAGGCGCTGTACCGTACCAAGGCCGACGGCTCCCGGGCCGAAGACCTGGGCGTGGAATATATCCAGGACCTGCTGGATAAAGTCGAGCTGAGTGTGGATGAGCACCGACTGATCCGCGAGTACTGCGCGCAGAAGGGCATCAGCTACATCTGCACGCCCTGGGACGAGCCGAGTGTCGATGTGCTGGCCGGCTTTGACGTTCCGGCGCTGAAAATCGCCTCCGCCGACCTGTGCAACCCGTACCTGATCGCCAAAGCCGCTTCGCTGGGCAAACCGTTGGTCCTGTCCACCGGCATGTCGCTGGAACACGAGATTATTCGGGCCATCGAACAACTCAAGGGCCTGGGTGTTCCTTTCGCGCTGCTGCACTGCAACAGTACCTACCCGGCTCCGGAAACCGATATCCAGCTCGGTTACCTGGCGCGTTTGCGCCAGTTGCATGACCTGGTGGGGTATTCGGGCCATGAGCGTGGCACGGCCATCAGCATCGCCGCAGTGGCATTGGGCGCCAAGCTGATCGAGCGTCACATCACCCTGGATCGTAGTATGGAAGGACCTGACCATCTGGCGAGCCTTGAACCCGAAGAGTTTCGGCAACTGGTAGAGGGTATCCGCCAAGTCGAGAAAGCCCTGCCGTGGACCGGGCCGGGGCGCCATGCCAGCCAGGGGGAATTGCTCAATCGTGAGAACCTGGGCAAGAGCGTGATTGCGGTCCGGGCTATCGAACCTGGCGAAACGTTCTCCCAAGACATGCTGCGCGTTGCGAGTCCCGGCCAGGGCCTGCCGCCGTATCGGTTGGCTGATCTGCTGGGTAAGCCGGCCGGACGCGCCATTGCCCAGGGCGATTTCCTGTTCGACAGTGACCTGGTCGCACAGCAGGAGGTTCGCCGTGAATACGCCATGCCGATTCTCTGGGGCGTGCCGGTGCGTTACCACGACTTCCTGCAATACGACCAGTGGATCAAACCTGACCTGTTCGAATTCCATCTGTCCTACCGCGACCTGAGCGTGGCGCCACAGGCCTACCTGCGTACCGTCGAATGCTCGCGTCTGGTGGTGCACGCGCCTGAGCTGTTCGAGAACAGCGAACTGCTGGACCTGGCGGCGGACGACCTGGACTACCGCCAGCGCTCCATCGTCAACCTGCAACGGGTGGTGGATGCGACGTTGCAGATCGCCGAGTTCTTCCCCAAGGCCGATTCGTTGCTGATCGTGGCAAACGTCGGCGGCTTCTCGGCCGACGAACCTTTCCCCCTCAGCCACCGGGCCGAACTGTATCGGCGTTTCCGTGAGTCCTGCGCCCAGATCGACTTCGGTCGCACCGAGTTGATCCCGCAGAACATGGCACCGTTCCCTTGGCATTTCGGCGGGCAACGTCACCAGAACATTTTCATGATGCCCCAGGAGCTGGCCGAACAGGCCAAGGCGATGAACATGCGTCTGTGCCTGGATCTCTCGCACCTGCAAATGGCCTGCTTCCATTTCGGCCTCGACTTCCAGGCTGCCCTGGCCCTGCTGCTGCCGCATTCGGCGCACCTGCACGTGGCCGATGCCAAGGGCAGCAACGGCGAAGGCGTGCTCATGGGCACCGGGGACGTGGACTGGCCGGCGACCTGGGCGCAGCTCAAGCAGTATCCGCAGCTGAGTTTTATTCCCGAAGTGTGGCAGGGCCACAAGGATCATGGTGCCGGGTTCTGGTCGGCGCTTGAGTTTCTGAACGAATTGAATTGAGCCGAGCGCTCGGCGAATTGGGGTTTTGAGAGATGAGTACCAAAATGCGTGTAGCTGACTACATCATGAACCGACTGGCGGAACTGGGCATCAAGCAGGTGTACTTCCTGCCAGGTGGCGGCGCCATGCATTTGAACGACGCCTTGGGACGTCATCCCGACCTCGAGCCGATCCTGTGCCTGCATGAACAAGCGGCCGGCATTGCTGCCGAAGCGGCCGGTAAGCTCACCGGCGGGCCAAGTGCTTGCATGACCACCTGCGGGCCGGGCGCCACCAACGCCGTGACGGCGACCCTGGGCGCCTGGCTTGATTCCACTCCGGTGTTCTTTATTTCCGGGCAGGTGAAGACGGCTGACCTCAAGGCAGGGACCGGCTTGCGGATGCTCGGCGTGCAAGAGGCCGACATCGTCTCCATCGTGTCGTCGATCACCAAGAAAGCGGTGACCCTGACCGATCCGCTGGCGGTCGCCGAGGTATTCGATGAGTTGGAGCATGCCGCTCTGACCGGACGTCGTGGCCCGGTGTGGCTGGACGTACCGCTGGATGTCCAAGCGGTGCAGATCGATCCAACGCAGCTGCGCCGTGCCCAGTTGCCGCCGGTGGCCGCAGCCGTCGATGTCAGCGAGTCGGTAAACCGCACCCTGGAATTGCTCAAGGCCGCCAAGCGTCCGGGCATTATTGCCGGTAGCGGTATTCGCATGGCCGGTGCTGTCGAAGCTTTCAATGCACTGATGGAATCGGCGGGCGTCCCCGTCATGCCGACGTGGCTGTCCATGGACCTGATCGAAGACGAGCATCCGCTGTTTGGCGGTCGCCCAGGTTCGATCGCGCCGCGTTGGGCCAACTTCACCCTGCAGAATTGTGACCTGCTGATTGTGTTGGGCTCACGCCTGGACATGGCGCTCACGGCCTACAACCATGCGCATTTCGCACCGTATGCCAAGAAAGTCGTGGTCGACATCGATCCGGCGGAAATCGCCAAGCTGCAGATGCCGGTCGAGGTCAAGGTCGTGGCTGACGTCAAGCCGTTCATCGAAGGCCTCGCTACGGCGGTCAAGGCCGCCGGGCTGCCTGATTACTCCGCCTGGCGGGCGCAGATCGCTGCCTGGCGCAAGCGTTATCCACTGCTGCAACCTGAGCACGCCGACGACAGCGAAGGCGTGAGCATGTATCACTTCACCGATCGCCTGTCGGACCTGTTGAGCGAGGGCGATGTGATTGCCCCCGGCAGCTCCGGGTTCGCGTCCGAATTGTTCCTGCTCAACCTGCGCCTGAAAAAGGATCAGCGCTGCTTCCACAACCGCGGCACCGGCTCGATGGGCTTCGGCGTGCCGTCGGCCATCGGTGCTTGCCTGGCATCCGGACGTAAGCAGACGATCTGTGTCGAAGGTGACGGCGGCGTGCAACTGAACATCCAGGAGCTGGCCACCCTGGCCGCGCAGAACCTGCCGATCAAGTGCTTTGTGATCAACAACCAGGGCTACGCCTCGATCCGCACCTCACAGAACATGCACTTCAAATTGCTGGTAGGGGCCGACGACACCAGTGGCCTGAAGCTCCCTGATTTGCAGCAATTGTCCGCAGCCTATGGCGTCGGCTATGCCCGCATCGAGGCCCACGAGGGACTGGATGCAGCGCTGACCGATGTACTTGAGCGCAGCGGCCCGGTGATCTGCGAAGTGCTGGTGCAAATCGAAGAGGCACGGGTGCCGCGGGTCATGACCCGTATCAATGAACAGGGCAAACCGGAAACCGGCGCGTTGGAAGATCTCTATCCGTTCCTGCCGCGTGACGAATTCCACGCACAGATGGCAATCTCGGAGCGCAACTGACATGGCCTGGTTGAAGAGAAAACTGACCGGCCTGAGCTACCGCTATTTGCGCGGTACGGTTTCCTGGGCACATGCCAAGTCGCCGGAAATCCGCCATGAGCGGCTGTTGCCGTATTCGAGCTATGCGCCGTGGTGCGGGGACAAATCCTTCGAGCAAGCGCTGACGCTCGTCCAGCAAAACACGCTGGTGGATAAGTACCGGTTGTATGAGCTGTGGTCGCTGGCCCGCCAACTGGACAGTGTCGAAGGTGATTTTCTTGAGGTCGGTGTGTGGCGCGGCGGTTCTGGTTGCCTGTTGGCAATGGCCAGTCATCGGCCGGGACGCAAGGTGTTCCTGGCCGACACGTTCACCGGCGTGGTCAAGGCCGGCAACCTGGATACCCGTTACGAGGGCGGGGAGCACAGCGACACGAATATCCAATTGGTGGAAGCACTGGCTGCGCGTTGTGGCGTAACTGACCGGGTTCATCTGCTTGAGGGCATGTTCCCGGAGCACAACGCCGAATACGTCGGTTCTCGGCTGGCCTTTTTGCACATCGATGTGGATGTCTATGAGTCCGCGCGAAGCGTGCTGGAGTGGGCGCTGCCGCGTCTGGTTGTCGGCGCGGTTGTCGTGTTCGATGACTATGATTTCTTTGGCTGCGAAGGCGTCACGAGGCTGGTCAACGAGTTCACTACCGCGAACCAGGATTTCCGCTTCCTCCACAATCTCAACGGCCATGCGGTATTGGTACGGGTCGCCTCGGGAGGCAGTCATGTTTGAGGGGCAGACCTTCGAGCACGTGCTGATCTACGGCGCGCGATTGGCCGGCCAGCGGGTTCGTGATTATCTGGCCGGAGAGGGTGTTGGGATCAGTGGGTTTCTGGATCGTGACACTTCACTCCAGGAAGTGGATGGGATTGGCGTTGCCACCGCCTCGGATTGGGCGTCACGGCACGATCCTGCAGGTGCTTGCGTCATCATCGGCCTGTTCAATAACTATGTGGATGTCGGCGAAGTCGTAACCCAATTGCAACACTTGGGCTACGGACGCGTGGTCAGCCTCGTGGAGTTCGTTCGTCACTATCCCAGGGAGCAGCCCTTCCGATACTGGCTGGTAGAACCGAGTTACTATCAAGCCCATGCCGATCGCATCGCCCGCATGCGTGAACAACTGGCGGACGAGGCCAGTCGCGAACTGCTGGATTGCATCGTTGAATTCAGGACGACCGGTGATTACTTGCGCCTGCCTGCACCAACGCCTCGGCAGTACTTCCCGGAAGATTTACCGAGCTGGCCCCAGCCCTTGCGCTTCATTGACTGTGGTGCCTACACCGGCGACACAGTGGAAGAGATGCGGGCAGCCGGCCTGAAGTTCGAAGCGGTGGCGACCTTCGAGCCCAACCTTGAAAACTACGCCGTACTCGTCAAGAACCTGAGCGATCTCAACGCGGTGAATTTTCCGTGTGGCGTTTCTGATGGCAATCGGCAGGTTGGTTTTGACGGTGCTTTGGGCGCGGGAGGTCATCTTGTCGAATCGGGGGGCGAAACAGTGACCTGCGTTCGATTGGATGACGCATTGCCCGGATTCGCTCCGACCTTGATCAAAATGGATATCGAAGGTGAAGAGCCTACGGCGTTGACGGGGGCCCTGCACTTGCTTCACCAACATTGTCCTTCTCTGGCCATCAGTATTTATCACCGTGCCGAACATCTCTGGAGCATTTTCGAACAGGTGAACGGATACGGTCTGGGTTATCGCTTTTATCTGCGCTGCCATGCCCATAGCTCGTTTGACACGGTGCTATACGCGGTAGCGCCCAATGGCTTTGAACGCTGCAACGGGGTAGCGACGCATGCGTGATCATGAGAATGCAGATTTGCTGCAAGGTGACGAGTTGATCGAGGGACACGGCTATCAATGTGCTCTTGCGCTCAATGGAAAATCTTCGGTCCTGAAGTTCCGCTTCGATTCGCAGGCGAGTATCGCCGTCAATCAGGAAGTGGTGTTGCGATCGCGTCAGCACCTCGACGTGTTGAAACGACTTGGCACCTATCCGGCGATGGCCCGATTGTTGTCCATGGACTCGTTGGATATCTCCTATGAGGGATTGGAAAGACAGCTTGATGCGCCTGTTTATATTTTCGGCGCCCATCAGGTGGGCGTGCTGTTGGCACGCCTGTTTGCCAGCAAGGGCGGCCGCGTCCAGGCGTTCTTCGACAATGATGCCAACAAACATGACACAGTGCTCGACGGCATCAAGGTCCAGGCCTTTGATCCGTCCAGCATCCCTGGCAACGCGCTCATCGTTCTGGGAAGCGGCCGCTACAGTGCGGTTATCCAACGTGATCTGGAAGCCCGGGGTTGGAGTAACTTCATGACCATGCAGCAGTTCCTTGCTGCGATGGATGCGCCCTATATCACCGAGACAAGTTTCCGCCACTACAGGTCGAAAGTGATCGATGAACGGCTGGCGTTCATTTCGGCGTTCCTATGCCTCGACGATGAACGCTCGCGCGAAGTCTTCGATGGTCTGATAACCATGCGCCTTGATCTCGCCCATGCCGACGCGAAGATTCGTTCGGACTTCGCGGATGAATACCTGGAGCCGGCATTCATCGACGCTGGCGATCTTCGGCATTATGTCGATGCCGGAGCGTATAACGGCGATACGTTGGGCAAGATCGAATCACGTTTCGGTCCTGTGCAAAGTGCCTATCTTTTTGAGCCGGAGCAACTGGCCTTTCTGGAGTGCCAGGAAAAGTTTGGTGGGCGCTCCGAAGTGGTTGTGCTTCGGGCCGCCATGACCGAAGTGGCGTGTGAGCTGTCAGCTCCAGTGTCCAATAGTTGTGATGTGCTCGGAGCATTGTCTTCCGGGCAGTCGCCGACCGCACCTGCCCATGTGCCCGGCATCCCACTGGATGACACCGTGTCCGGTGATGTGACCCTGATCAAGCTCGATATCGAAGGTAATGAGCAGGGAGCCCTTCGTGGTGCCCGCCAAGTCATACAGCGCGCGCGTCCGAAGTTATGTGTATGCGCTTATCACCGCGGTGATGACTTGTGGAAGTTGATCGATACCGTTCTTGCCATTCGCGGCGACTACAAAGTCGGTGTGCGTCATTACTCGGATATCGTCGACGACACCACGCTGTATTTTTATTGATGCTCCCGCCCGCGAGGTGAACCTCGCGATTGATGACAAAGAATTTTTAAGGGATGTACGTCCATGAGTTTTAATCCCACTCTTGCTGATCGCTTGGAGTACTGGAACGGCTTCTATAGCCGCCAGGATAAAACGGTACCGCAATTGCCTTCCCAGTTTTCAGTGTTCTCGGCGGGTGAGTTCATTGGCGTGGACGCAGTCGTTGAGTTCGGTTGCGGTAACGGGCGTGATAGTGAGTTTTTCGCGCTCAATGGCTTCAAGGTATTGGCCTTCGATGCCTCTTCGGAAGCCATTGCCTTATGCCGGCAGCGTACAAAAAGCCCAGAGGTTCAATATTTATTGAGCCATGCCGAAGGCAGTGCGGAACATCTGCAGGATTTTCTGAAAGGCAAGCATCGTGTCGCAGTCTATGCACGTTTCTTTTTGCATGCGATCGACGCTGAAGTAGAAAGATCATTCTTTGACATGCTGGAAAATTCGCTGCCGCCAGGCAGTCTGGTGTTCTTGGAGTACAGAACCAAGGAAGATGAAAGTGGCGCGAAAAGGTTTGGTCAACACTACCGTCGCTACATCGATCACGACGCACTGATCGACACCTTGCAGGGGGCGGGTTTTTCCATTGCCTACCAGATACAAGGTCGCGGCTTTGCAAAATACCGCGATGAGGACGCCCTGGTCGGACGTTGTGTCGCGGTAAAGGGGTGAATCATGGTGCCTGAACAGCTAAAAGAAAAACGTTTGGTTCTGTTTGGCGCCGGGCGAGTCGCGCGACTAATGTTTGCGCGGTTTCCAGAGTTGAAGGTAGTTGCATTCGCCGACAACGACCCACTCAAGGAAGGAACCTTCGTCGGCCCGGTGCCGGTCGTCCTGCCGTCCGCCTTGCATAGCCTGGATTATGATCTGGTCGTGATCAGCACTGGTTGGTGGGAAAGTATTACCGCTCAACTCCAGGAACTGGGTGTTCCAGCGGAAAAAATCATCATTCCCCCGAAAAACATGCTGGCAGTCAATAGTGGGGCCAAGCCGTTTTCCCACGACTTCACCAAGGCGCTTGCCGTAGAGGCCATTCAACGAGTCGGTGAGCTTGCAAAGACGTTCAGCCTCCCCATTCTGTTGGATTTCGGCACGCTTCTGGGGGCGACACGCGACGGCGACCTGATTCCGTGGGATGACGACATCGATTTTTCCATCAATGACGACGAATTTCCCCTGCTGCTGGATCATCTGCCGGATCTCAAGTCTCTTCTTCCGCATCGAGAGGGTGTTTGCATAGAGATCATCGTTCTCAAGTCAGGAGATTTCGTTACGGGCGTATCCGTGACTTTCGAAAACGCGGCGGACAGTGACCTTATCGTGCCGTTTGAACTGGGTTTCATGCGGCGCATTTTTGAAGACGGGAAATCCGTGACCAAATCTTCCGGTCCTGAGTTTATTGCCCCGGAGGTTCATTTCCGCTCGGCAGATACTACCTGCTTCCTGGATAGGCAGTTCCTTACTCCACATGACGTTCCTGGCTACCTGACATACGTTTACGGCAACTGGCAGGCGCCGAAACGTGATGTCACCCTGGCTGACTATCCGATGCAGGAGCCTGACTACCGCGAGACTTCGAGGTCGGTTTTCTGAATGCGTGCTTCCCTCCCTCCCAGGGCATTCAGAATGCCCGACGGTCTGTCATCGGTTCTGGCCGGTTTGAGCCTACGGAATGAACTGGCTGGAGCCCATCTTCTGTTAACCGGGGGGACGGGGTTCTTTGGCCGCTGGCTGTTGGCATTGTTGCGCTATCTCAATGGCCAGGGTGCCGCAATCACGGTGACGATCACCTCGCGTGATCCGTCGCGCTTTCTGACAGCGAATCCCGAATATCGCGAATGCACCTGGATCAGTTGGTTCACGGGCGATATCCGTGATCTCGTCGACCTTCCCGGACGTGTACCGGACCTGATTCTGCATGCTGCCGCGGATACCTCTGCTACGGCCAACGCGCATCCACTGGAACTGTTCAACACCCTCGTCGATGGTGCTCGACGGGTCTTCGATCTTGCCGCGCGCAATTCCTCCTCGCGAGTGCTGCTAACCGGCTCGGGTGCCCAGTATGGAAGCCTGTCTTCTGCTGTAGGAGTCTGTGAGTCGTACAGCGGGGCCTGTGCAAGCAATGTGGCTGCCAGTGCCTATGCCGAAGGTAAACGGGCACAGGAAACGCTGGGCGCACTGTATGCGCAATGCTATGGGATCAAAGTGGTGATGGCTCGCTGCTTCGCTTTTGCTGGGCCAGGGTTACCGCTGGACGGACATTTCGCCATCGGCAACTTTGTTCGCGACGCGCTGTACGAAGAAGAAATTGTGCTCAATTCCAATGGTCAGGCCGTACGCAGCTACCTGCACGGTGCTGATCTTGCAGCCTGGCTGCTGACCCTGCTTGTACGTGGAGAGCCAGGCGTTGCCTACAACGTGGGCTCCGACGAAGCGATCAGCATTGCGGACCTTGCCAAGCGAGTAGTGGCGCGTATAGCGCCGCACAAGCCGGTGACAATATTGGGGCGTTCCGAAGGCGGAGGACGCTCGTTCTACGTCCCCGACATCGGTCGCGCCAGAGGGCTTGGCCTGGATGTCTGGACGTCCTTGGACGCCTCCATAGACAGCATGGCGAACTGGGCTCGGGGTGTGGAACGATGAATCGACATCCGGTGCCCGCTAACGAGTTTGCTATCTCACTCTATTCAACGAGACATTAATCTTGATGCGCAAATTGTTCTCCCGGCGGCCGCAACCCTATTACATTTACGCGCCGAATTATCGCCGCAGTTCCGCTGGCATTCGTGTAATGCACATGTTGTGCGATGCGCTCAAGCGTTCTGGCTACGAAGCCTATGTCGCGGCCCGGGTATTCAATCCGAACCTGATGACGCCTCACCTGAGCAGCGACGTCATTGCGTTGCACAAGTCTCAAGGCCTGGAACCTATTGCGGTATATCCGGAAATCGTCGATGGCAATCCACTCGGGGCAGGGGTCGTAGTACGTTACCTCCTCAACCAGCCAGGCTATTTGGGCGGCAGCGGCATCTATGATGAGGGGGACCTACGGTTCGCCTATTCGCGAGGACTGCTGCAACCTGGTATGCCGGAGGAAAATATTCTCCATCTGCCACCTATCGACCTAAGTATTTTTTGCCCTCCAGCCGACCCAGCCAAACGGATTCCCGGGAAGGTCTGTTACTACCAGGGGAGGGCGGCGCAGGCAAAAATCGATCCTGAATTGCTGCCGCCGGATGCGACGGAGATCACACCGGAATTCCCTGATTCCTGGGAAGGATTGGCGGACCTGTTTCAACAGTGTGAATATTTTTATCTTGCCGAGCGCTCGGGGCTGGCAGCCGAAGCGGCTCTTTGCGGGTGCATCAGTATCGTTTTGCCGGGACAGTATGCGCAGGCCCAACTGTCTGAATTCGAGAATAAGAACTATGGAACGGCTTGGGGAAATACCCCGGAGGCCATCGAGCGAGCCCGGCAGACGCTGCCATTGTTGCGCCAGACTCAGCTTGAGCATCAGGCGAAATTCTGGTCTGCGCTTGACCATTTTATCGACGTGACTCAACAAGCAGGACGCGCCTGGCAAGCACAGAGCAAGGGCGGCGAAGGTGGTCGTTGGCTGGCTTCCCGCGTATTGAGCGATGTGCAGAAAAAGGTGCTCGAGGCCAGTTTGAGCGGCAAAGTCATGCCGTCATTCGACTTATTGGTACTTGATGACGGGGGAGCGCTGGATGAGTTGAATCGCACGCTCGACAGCATTAAGGCGCTTGATGATGTCTACGCCTCGATTCGCGTGACCGTGCTGACGCCTGACGTAACCAGGGTCGATTCGCGAACCAATCTTGAAGCGTTCCGGATTGCGCCGGGGGCTCAGGGCGTGGAACTCATCAATCAACGGCTTTGCGAGTCGAGTGCCGAATGGTTCATGGTACTCAAAACCGGGGACGAATTGAGCGCCAGTGGCTTCTTGACCGCCACTCTGGACCTGATCGATGCTCCTGCGGTACGGGCAGTCTATGCCGACGAAGTCATGCGCCAGGCGAACGGGAATCTGGACTTGATGCTGCGTCCGGATTTCAATCTCGATCTGCTGCTCAGCTTGCCTGCCACCATGGCTGGGCATTGGCTATTCAGTCGTGATGTCTGGCAAGGCATGGGCGGCTTCATGATTGATTGGCCGGAGGCCTTCGAGCTGGAGTTCATTCTTCGCCTGATCGAAACGGCCGGGCTAGAAGGGTTGGGGCATATCAGTGAACCCTTGGTGATCAGCGACCTTTTGACGTTGCAGGATAGTCCCCAAGAGCGGGCAGTTATTGAACAGCACCTGCACACTCGGGGTTTCCCGATGGCAACGGTCGATTCGCAAATGGCGGGCTGTTATGCGCTGGACTATAACCATGCAGGTATACCGGCAGTCAGTATTCTAATCGTGATCGATGGTCAACTGCCCCACGTACAACGCTGTCTCGATAGCCTGTTGGGACAGACACTGCACAGTCGCTACGAACTGTTGTTGCTGGACCGGGGTAATGAAGAACCGACCCTGTGCGACTGGTTGTCAGGTATTGAACAGTTGGGGGCCGATCATATCCGGGTCCTGCGGTTCTCATCCCATGCGTCGGCCGAAGCCATTCGCAACCTGGGCGCCACCGAAGCGAGAGGCGACGTCCTTTTGTTTCTCGACTGTGCCACTGCTGCCATTGAACAGGAATGGCTGCAACAGTTACTCAACCATGCCATGCGTCCTGAAGTGGGATGTGTCGGAGCGAAGTTGATTGATGCAGACGGTAAGCTACGGCATGCCGGGTTGGTATTGGGCATGGCTGGGGCCGTGGGCAGGCCGTTGCTGGGGCAAAGCGCCGACACTGCAGGTTATATGCTGCGCGGCCAGGTGGATCAGAACTATAGCGCCGTGAGCGGCCAGTGCCTGATGCTGCGCCAGGAGTTGTTCCTGGCTCTAGGAGGTTTCGATGAAGAGCTCGCGCCATGGGCGGATGTGGATCTTTGTCTGAAAGCCCAGCAAGCCGGCTATCTAAACGTGTGGACGCCGCGAGCGCAGTTGTTGATAAGCGAGGTTGAAAGCCCTGAAGCCTCGCCGGAGCAACGATACCGCTTATATGAGCGGTGGTTGCCCCAGCTGGCTCGGGATCCCGCTTATAACACCAATTTTTCCCTTGCTGCCGGTGCGGCGTTCAACCTAGCGGATTCGAAGTTGTCATGGCGTCCCCTGGCGGCTTGCAAGGCTTTGCCGACGGTCTTGGCTCATCCCCATACACAAGGTGACAATAGTGGGCGTCGGGTCATTCAGACCTTCAACGCGCTGCGTGACGCCGGATTGATTGACGGTCGTTTGTCGCCCACTTTGTTTTCGGCAGTGGAGCTGGAGCGCTACGCGGCGGATGCAATCGTGCTCGCACAGCCGGTCAGCGATAGCGTCTTGGAAACGATGCAGCACATGAGGGCGTTTTCCCGGGCATTCAAGGTCTACGATCTGAGTGAATTCCCATCTTCCGAACAGGCGCTTGTAACGTTGAGCCAAGGTCTGTCCTGTATGGATAGGTTGGTGGTGAACAGTGAAGCAATGGCGCAGACCTTCGAAAGGCTTCATCCCGATATCCGGGTCCGCGGCCCTCATCTTTCGCCGGAAGACTGGGGCAGCGTGGATAGCAAGCGTCGGTACGCGGAGCGGCCTCGAGTCGGTTGGGCGGGTGGCGTGGGAGATGCCGGCGAGCTTGATATGCTTGCCAACGTAATCAAGGACCTCGCCAACGAAGTGCAATGGGTGGTTTTCGGTCCTTGCCCGGATCATCTGCGTCCCTTCGTCCATGAGTGCCATGGCAATGCCGACATCGCCTCCTATCCTAAGAAGTTGGCGTCACTGAACCTGGATCTGGCATTGGCGCCTTTGGATGATGGACCATCCAGTCGCTACAAGACCCCTCTACGGTTGTTGGAGTATGGCGCTTGTGGCTATCCGGTCATCTGCAGCGATCTTGAGGCGTACCGCATCGATTTACCGGTCATGCGCGTGACCAATACCTATCAGGCGTGGATGGATGGAATCCGGGCTTTTTTGAATGATCTTGACGCTGCGGCACAGGTAGGAGATGCCCTGCGTGAACGTGTGGGCCGTAGCTGGACGCTTGCAGGCTCCGTATTGTTGGCTTTGCGGGATATCTGGCTGCCTGATTGAATGTGAAAACATGAAATTATTGCGTGACTATCCCAGGGTAAAATCGTTTTCGAACGGAAAACGGCGTGACGCATAGGTCATAAAGTGCATCTTCAATGTATTGTGTTCCCCGGACTGAAGGCGCGTTCAGCTCATCGAATGTCGTGTTCAGCTCCGCGGTTCAATCGTTATGACGCACCCCCGCCGCGTTTTGGGGTACATATTCAGTAGCTATTTATGATCGGGAAGCCATGATGATTGGCATAAAAAGCATAGCGAGTTACGTGCCGACCGCTGGTGTGGATAACTACGCTCAGGGTGCCAAGTTCGAGAAGGATGAAGAATTCATCCTAGGAAAGATCGGTTCGGCGTTCCTGCCGCGCAAAAGCGCCGACCAGGAAACCTCGGATCTGTGTGTTGAAGCGGTGAATGCGTTGTTTGCCAGCAATCCCGAACTCAAGCGCGAATCGATCGATGCGCTGATCGTCGTCACTCAGAACGGTGACGAGGAAGGGTTGCCTCATACCGCCGCCATCGTGCAGGACAAGCTGGGCCTGCCGACCCATGTCGCGGCGTTCGACATCTCCCTGGGTTGCTCGGGGTATGTGTACGGCATTTATGCCTTGAAAGGCTTCATGGAGGCGGCAGGGCTGAAGAATGGCCTACTGGTGACGGCTGATCCCTATTCGAAGATCGTCGACCCGGAAGATCGCAACACCACCATGTTGTTTGGTGATGCCGCCACTGCAACCTGGATGGGCGAGAGGGCAATCTGGCAATTGGGCAAGGCCAAGTTCGGCACTGACGGTTCCGGTGCGCCGCACCTGAAGGTCAGTGATGGTGTGTTTTTCATGAACGGACGCCAGGTGTTCAACTTTGCCTTGTTGAAAGTGCCGGCCCACTTGCACGAATTGCTGAGCGAATCGTCACTGCAGCCCGATGACATCGACGCGTTCTGCATCCACCAGGGCAGCGCGGCGATTGTCGATGCCGTGGCGCGACGTTTTGAAGACAAACCTGAGAAATTCATCAAGGACATGGTGGAGACCGGAAATACTGTGTCCTCGAGTATTCCTCTACTGCTGGAAAAACATGCCCTGGATGCCAGCTGGAAGCGTGTGGCTATCAGCGGTTTCGGTGTTGGCCTGTCGTGGGGCTCAGCGATTCTCTATCGCGACTGAATTACCTGAGATGTGATGTGGGAGCGGGCTTGCCCGCGAAGGCGTTGGTACATTCAGCACATATACAAGCTGATCCACCGCTTTCGTGAGCAAGCCCGCTCCCACTTTTTTTGCCTGAAATTTACCAGCGCAGATTTCAGGCGCCATTTTTTGGGCCTTTTCCCTGGGCTAAGCCCTTGTTTTTCAAGGGGTGGCCACCTGCTAGTAAATTTTTTGAAAAAAGCCCTCAAGCAAGTTCCCAAGCCGACGATAACTATTACGAAGGTTCTCTAGGCCAACCCGGCGGTTGCCAAGGCCGGAAGCCGCAGTACCCAACCAACGAGGAATTCGTCATGGCTTTAACAGTAAACACCAACGTCACATCCTTGGGCGTACAGAAGAACCTGAACAAGGCTTCCGATGCGCTGTCCACCTCGATGACCCGTCTGTCTTCCGGCCTGAAAATCAACAGCGCCAAAGACGACGCCGCCGGCCTGCAGATCGCTACCCGCATCAACTCGCAGATCCGTGGTCAGACCATGGCGATCAAAAACGCCAACGACGGTATCTCCATCGCTCAGACCGCTGAAGGCGCGATGCAGGAACAAACCAACATCCTGCAACGTATGCGTGAACTGGCCGTCCAGTCCCGCAACGACAGCAACAGCTCGACTGACCGTGACGCTCTGAACAAAGAGTTCACCCAGATGAGCGCCGAGCTGACTCGTATCGCCAACAGCACCAACCTGAACGGCAAGAACCTGCTCGACGGTACCGCCAGCACCATGACCTTCCAGGTCGGCTCCAACACTGGCACCTCGAACCAGATCACCTTGACCCTGAGCGCCAGCTTCGACGCTGACACCCTGGGCGTCGGTTCGGCAATCACCATCGCCGGTTCGACCAGTGCCATTGCTGAAACCAACTTCTCGGCTGCTGTTGTTGCAATCGACGCTGCACTGGCAACGATCAACTCCTCGCGTGCTGACCTCGGTGCTGCACAAAACCGTTTCACCAGCACCATCGCCAACTTGAACAACATCAACGAAAACGCCAGTGCTGCACTGGGTCGTGTACAAGACACCGACTTCGCTGCTGAAACTGCCCAGCTGACCAAGCAGCAGACTCTGCAACAGGCTTCCACTTCGGTTCTGGCCCAGGCCAACCAACTGCCATCCGCTGTACTGAAGCTGCTTCAGTAATAGCCGGATGAGTTTTAGCGGGGGAGTGCGCTTGCGTACTCTCTCGCTTTTTCCGTTCAAGAGGTGATGGACATGGATATGAGCGTGAAGCTGAACTTGTCTTATCCAGCGGCGAAGCCGGCACCCACCGTGGTCGACAAGCCAGTGGAGAAGCCTCGAACCGACGCGTTGGTTGTGGCGCCGGTAAAGGAAGCCCCTAAAGACGCTGCTGCCGAGCAGGAAAAACTCAAGAAAGCTGTCCAGGAGATCGAGAAGTTCGTTCAATCGGTCAAGCGCAACCTGGAGTTTTCCATTGATGAGCCTTCAGGCAAAGTAGTAGTCAAAGTGATTGCCAGCGATTCAGGTGAAGTGATTCGCCAGATCCCGAACGAAGAAGTTCTGAAACTGGCCAACAGTTTGAATGATGCAAACAGCCTGTTGTTCAGCGCAGAAGCCTGACAACTGGCACGAATTTTGTTGCTATGTTCTTTTGGGCGTTGTAGTGGTCAAAAGGCCGGCGACATACTGAAGGGAGTTTCACATGGCAAGTCCAATTCTACCTGGCTTGGGTCTCGGCTCCGGCCTGGATACAACAGCCATCGTCAAAGTCCTCGTGGACTCTGACAAGGCGGCCAAGCAAGGCCAGATTACTCGCGCGACGACGGCCAACACCAACAGCATTTCCGGGGTAGGCACCCTGAAGTCCCTGCTGGCATCCTTCAAGGCCGCCATGACGTCTCTGTCCAGCACAACCACGCCGCAATTTGCCGGTTTTGCTGCGACATCTTCCGCAACCAGCTATGTTACCGCCACTGCCAGCAATACGGCTGTCGCCGGCAACTACACCGTCAAAGTCGATAACATCGCCACGTCGTCCAAGGTCACCAGCGCGGCTTTCGCCGACGGTACCACCAGTGCCATTCCCACTGGCACGTTGACCATCGCGCAGAACGGGGTCAACTACAATCTCAATGTGGCAAGCGGGGCTACCCTGCAATCGGTTCGCGACTCGATCAACGCCGATACATCGCTGAAGACCGCGGGCATCAGCGCCAACATCGTGACCGACTCTTTCGGTTCGCGCCTGGTGCTGGGTTCAAGCACGACCGGTGCGGGCTCCGATATTTCGGTCAGCGGTATTGCCGGGCTGGAGATCGACGGGACCAATGTCGTGGGGGCGGGCGGTGCTGCCTTGACGGCGACTTCGGCCGGAGCCATCGGTGCCATCGCGACCGATGCCAAGTTCTCCATTGACGGCATGGCGCTGACCAGCAAGAGCAACACAGTCGACAAGGCAATTTCGGGATTGACCTTGAACCTGGTTGCCGGTGGAACGAATGCCACTTCAACCGTGACCGTCGCGCCCAATAACGACGGTCTGAAAGCTTCGATCCAGAAATTCGTCGACGCCTATAACGCAATCGCGACCAACATCACTGCGCTGACCAAGCCGTCGCTCGACGCTGATGGCAACCCTACCGTTGCGGCAAAAATGACCGGCGACGCTCTGCCTCGTTCTATCCTGGCAACGATTCGGGGTCCGTTGTCTGAAACCGGGGCAGGTGACAAGCTTACGGTACTGGCCCAGTTGGGTATCACCACCAATCAGACGACCGGTGCCTTGGACTTCAACACCACCAAGTTCAACACGGCGATGAACGACAAGAAGCTCAGTGGTGAAGTCCAGACGATGTTTACCGGCACCAATGGTTTGCTGGAGCGCATGACCAATGCCATCGACCCCTATACGAAGACCGGCGGGATCCTTGATCAGCGGACCACGGCGCTGAACAAGACCCAGACCCGCTTGACGAACGATCAGGCCGCGCTTGACCGCCGGGTAGAAACCCTGACCGCCGTATTGACCAAGAAGTACAACGACATGGATGCCTTGGTGGGCAAGCTGAAAGCCACCGCCAGCAATATTACCTCCATGTTTGAGGCCATCTCGGCGCAGCAGAAGAACAGCTGATTCCGAGTGACACAAGAAAGCCCGGTTGCGTCCATGACGCTCCGGGCTTTCGGCTTTTTCGACCTAAAGTTTTTTGACGCGGCGTCGATAAACTGTTTATACGAACCGAAGATTTTTTGATGAGGTAGAACATGAATCCGATGTTAGCCCTTCGCCAATACCAGAAAATTGGCGCCCAGGCGCAAACCTCTGAAGCAAGTCCCCATCGTCTGGTACAAATGTTGATGGAAGGCGGGCTGGATCGTATCGCCCAGGCAAGGGGCGCGATGGAGCGCAAGGACATCGCCAACAAGGGTATTCTGATCAGCAAGGCCATCGGCATCATTGGTGGCCTGCGCGAGGGGCTGGACATGGAGAACCAGGCGGAGTCGGTGGCCGAGCTGGATAACCTGTATGCCTACATGATCAAGCGTTTGACCGATGCGAATATCCAGACCGACCCGAAGATCCTTGACGAAGTCGCCGGTCTGCTGCGCACGGTCAAAGAAGGCTGGGATGGCATCGCCGCGCCTGGTCCGCAATTCTAAGGAGTACTCCCCATGAGTCTTGTCTTGCAGCGAATAGAACAAACCCGTGATGCGTTGGTCGATGCCCTGGCAGAGCGTAACTGGGAGGCGATCGGTCAATTGGACATGACGTGCCGTTCCTGCATGGAAGACGTCCTGAGGGAGTCAGAGCTGGACGAGGCGGCGTTGCGCAATAATCTTGAGGAGCTGCTGGGGGTCTACAAGCAGTTGCTGGAAGCGGCGACTGGGGAGCGCCAGGCGATAGTCGACGAGATGTCGCAAGTCCATCAAGCGCAAAACGCCGCAAAGGTATACCATCTGTTCGGTTAATGCTCAGTTAATCCGAACAAAGTGCGCCATAAATTTGACTGTGCACCGTTTTTTGACTTAACTAGTAGCTGTTTACAGATTTCAGGCGTCTACAGGCATGACAAGTCTGCAAGCGTCTAGCTTGCCCCCTAATTTCGGGCACTGAGTTGACTAGGGAAGTTGCTATTGCATGTGGCGTGAAACCAAAATTCTCCTGATCGATGACGACAGCGTCCGCCGCCGTGACCTGGCGGTGATTTTAAATTTTCTTGGCGAAGAAAATTTACCTTGCGGAAGCCATGACTGGCAGCAGGCTGTCGGCTCGCTGGCTTCCAGTCGTGAAGTCATTTGTGTCCTTATCGGGACCGTAAATGCCCCCGCAACTCTTTTGGGCTTGCTAAAGACACTCTCAACCTGGGATGAGTTCCTTCCGGTTTTGTTAATGGGCGAAAATTCTTCCCTTGACTTGCCTGAAGACCAGCGTCGCCGAGTGCTTTCCACGCTCGAAATGCCGCCCAGCTACAGCAAATTGCTCGATTCGCTGCATCGCGCCCAGGTTTACCGCGAGATGTACGATCAGGCCCGTGAGCGCGGCAGGCATCGCGAACCCAACCTTTTCCGTAGCCTCGTCGGCACCAGCCGGGCGATCCAGCACGTACGCCAGATGATGCAGCAGGTCGCCGATACGGACGCCAGTGTGCTGATCCTGGGTGAGTCGGGCACCGGCAAGGAAGTGGTTGCGCGCAACCTGCACTATCACTCCAAGCGTCGCGAAGCGCCATTCGTGCCGGTGAACTGCGGTGCGATTCCGGCCGAGTTGCTGGAAAGCGAGCTGTTCGGCCATGAGAAGGGCGCCTTTACCGGCGCGATCACCAGCCGGGCCGGGCGTTTCGAGCTGGCCAACGGTGGCACGCTGTTTCTTGACGAAATCGGTGACATGCCGTTGCCGATGCAGGTCAAGCTGCTGCGGGTCCTGCAGGAACGTACCTTCGAACGCGTGGGCAGCAACAAGACCCAGAGCGTCGACGTGCGGATCATCGCCGCGACCCACAAGAACCTCGAGAGCATGATCGAGGTCGGCAGTTTCCGCGAAGACCTCTACTACCGCCTCAACGTGTTCCCGATCGAGATGGCTCCGCTGCGTGAGCGCGTCGAGGACATTCCGCTGCTGATGAACGAGCTGATTTCGCGCATGGAGCACGAAAAGCGCGGTTCGATCCGCTTCAATTCGGCGGCGATCATGTCCCTGTGCCGTCATGGCTGGCCGGGCAACGTCCGTGAATTGGCCAACCTGGTGGAGCGCATGGCGATCATGCACCCCTATGGTGTGATCGGTGTGGCTGAACTGCCGAAGAAATTCCGCTACGTCGACGACGAAGACGAGCAAATGGTCGATACCCTGCGTAGCGATCTGGAAGAGCGCGTGGCGATCAACGGCCACACACCGGACTTCACCAGCAGTGCCTTGCTGCCGCCGGAAGGCCTTGATCTCAAGGATTACCTGGGTGGCCTGGAGCAGGGTCTTATCCAGCAGGCCCTGGACGACGCCAACGGTATCGTGGCTCGCGCAGCGGAACGCCTGCGCATCCGTCGCACCACCCTGGTGGAGAAGATGCGCAAGTACGGTATGAGTCGTCGTGAAGGCGATGAACAGGCGGATGATTGACGCCTGTCTCATGACCGCCTGATTTTTTGTGGCGAGGGGATAAATTCCCTCGCCACAAAGTCCCCCGCGACAGCTCGATTCATGTTTACCACCTTCCGGCACGGCTATTGCTAAAGCTCTCTCAACAGATCGTTTAACTGACGGTCAGCCAAGCGAGAGAGTTCGATGAGCCAAGCCGCCCACGTCCAGATGTCTCCTGTCCCTGAGTCGGGGCTCATGCCGTCCGCCGAGAAGGCAAGTCGCCCTGGGCTCGAGCAGGCGTTTTCGCTGTTCAACCAGATGTCCAGCCAGTTGACCGATTCCTACAGCCTGCTCGAAGCCCGGGTCACTGAGCTCAAGGGCGAGCTGGCGGTGGTCAGCGCTCAGCGCATGCAGGAGTTGGCGGAAAAAGAGCGCTTGGCCAACCGGCTACAGAACCTGCTCGACCTGTTGCCTGGTGGCGTCATTGTCATCGACGCCCATGGTTTCGTTCGCGAAGCCAACCCGGCGGCCTGCGAGCTGCTCGGGTTGCCGCTCGAGGGCGAGCTGTGGCGACACGTCATTGCGCGTTGCTTCGCCCCCCGTGAGGACGACGGTCATGAAGTGTCTCTCAAGGACGGCAGGCGCCTGTCTATCTCGACGCGTTCGCTGGACGCCGAACCCGGCCAGTTGGTGCTGCTCAACGACCTGACTGAAACCCGTCACCTGCAAGACCAGTTGGCCCGCCATGAACGCCTGTCGTCCCTGGGACGCATGGTGGCATCCCTGGCTCACCAGATCCGCACGCCGCTGTCCGCCGCGTTGCTGTACGCCAGTCACTTGACCGAGCAACAGTTGCCAATGGAAACCCAGCAGCGTTTCGCCGGGCGTCTGAAAGAGCGCCTGCATGAGCTCGAGCATCAAGTGCGGGACATGCTGGTGTTCGCCCGTGGCGAGCTGCCATTGACTGACCGGGTCACCCCGAAAGCCCTGTTGCAATCCCTGCAGGCCGCGGCATTGACTCATGTGCAGGGTCTGCCAATCCGTTGGCAGTGCGACAGCCATGCCGGGGAAGTCCTCTGCAACCGCGACACCTTGGTGGGGGCGGTGTTGAACCTCATCGAGAATGCCATCCAGGCCAGTGGCGAAGATGTGCGACTGAAGGTTCACCTGTATAGCCGAGACAACACCTTGCGCCTGTGTGTCAGCGACAATGGCGGCGGGATCGAGCCGGCAGTGCTGGCGCGTCTCGGCGAGCCGTTCTTTACCACCAAGACTACCGGGACCGGGCTCGGCCTGACCGTGGTCAAGGCTGTGGCCCGCGCTCATCAGGGAGAATTGCAACTGCGTTCAAGGCTGGGGCGTGGCACCTGTGCAATGGTGTTCCTGCCGCTGTTTTCCGGCGCGCCGGAGGTGGAGTGAAGTCGATGGCGATCAAGGTGTTGCTGGTTGAGGATGACCGGGCCCTGCGCGAAGCGTTGGCCGATACACTGGTGTTGGCCGGGCACGATTACACGGCGGTCGGTTCGGCGGAGGATGCACTGCTGGCCGTGGGCCAGGAAACCTTCAGCCTGGTGGTCAGCGATGTGAACATGCCCGGCATGGACGGCCATCAATTGCTGGGGCTGTTGCGTGCGCGCCAACCGCAGTTGCCGGTCTTGCTGATGACGGCCCATGGGGCGGTCGAGCGAGCGGTGGACGCCATGCGCCAGGGCGCTGCGGATTACCTGGTCAAGCCGTTCGAGCCCAAGGCGCTGCTCGATCTGGTGGCCCGCCATGCACTGGGCGTTCCTGCGGTCGAGGGGGAGGGGCCGGTGGCGCTCGAACCGGCCAGCGCCCAATTGCTCGAATTGGCCGCACGGGTGGCGCGCAGCGATTCCACGGTGTTGATTTCCGGTGAATCGGGCACCGGCAAGGAAGTGCTGGCGCGCTACATCCACCAGCAATCCCGTCGCGCCAATGAACCGTTCATTGCCATCAACTGCGCGGCGATTCCCGACAACATGCTCGAGGCGACGCTGTTCGGTCACGAAAAAGGCTCGTTTACCGGTGCCATTGCGGCCCAGGCGGGTAAGTTCGAGCAGGCCGACGGCGGCACCATCCTGCTCGATGAAATTTCCGAAATGCCCTTGGGCCTGCAAGCCAAGTTGTTGCGGGTCTTGCAGGAACGGGAAGTGGAGCGGGTGGGCGGGCGCAAGCCCATCAGCCTGGATATTCGCGTGGTGGCGACCACCAACCGGGATCTGGCCGGCGAGGTGGCGGCAGGCCGTTTTCGCGAGGACCTTTACTACCGCCTGTCGGTATTCCCTCTCGCCTGGCGTCCATTACGTGAGCGCACTGCCGATATCCTGCCACTGGCCGAGCGTCTGCTGGCCCGGCACGTCAATAAAATGAAGCATGCGGCGGCAAGGCTGTCGCCCGAGGCGAAGGCCTGTCTGATTGCCTATCCCTGGCCCGGAAACGTGCGGGAGCTGGATAACGCCATTCAGCGTGCATTGATCCTGCAGCAGGGTGGTTTGATCCAGCCGGAGGACTTCTGCCTGGCGGGCCCCGTGGCCTGCGCGCCACTGCCGACGCTGGTGCCGGTCCCGCCGAGGGTCGAGGTGGAAAGCGAGTCGGCCGGCGGGCTGGAAGACGACCTGCGTCGACGCGAATTCCAGATGATCATCGACACCCTGCGCGCCGAGCGCGGCCGTCGCAAGGAGGCGGCCGAACGCCTGGGTATCAGCCCGCGCACCCTGCGCTACAAGCTGGCACAGATGCGTGACGCGGGGATGGATGTCGAGGCGTATCTGTTCGCCAGTTGAGTTGTTTGAACCGGAAATCCTTGTGGGGGCGGGCTTGTTCGCGAAAGCGGCCTGTCAGTCGATATTGCGTCGTCTGAACCCCCGCCTTCGCGAGCAAGCCCGCTCCCACAAGAATCCGTGTGTGCATTTGTTTAACGTCGCCATGGAGCTGGCACCCTTGTTGCTAACACCTGTGTACCCATCGAGTAAGCGTCAAAAAAACGCGGGCCGCCAGAGAGAATAGACCATGAGCCAAGGTATTGAATTTAATCGGTTGATGCTGGACATGCGGGCCATGCAGATGGACGCCATGTCGCAGCCAAAATCGGTCGCGGTCCCCCAGGTGGGCGGCAGCAGTTTTTCCGACATGCTTGGCCAGGCCGTCAATAAAGTGAACGATACCCAGCAGGCGTCGAACCAATTAGCCAGTGCCTTTGAAATTGGCAAAAGTGGTGTCGACCTGACCGACGTAATGATTTCTTCGCAGAAAGCCACTGTCTCGTTCCAGGCGCTGACCCAGGTTCGCAACAAACTGGTCCAGGCCTATCAAGACATCATGCAGATGCCGGTCTAAGGAAACTATTGAGTCATGGCAGAAGCAGCCGTAGATAACGTTCCGGCCAAGGCCACCCCACCAGACGGCAAACCGCCGCTGTTCGGGTTGTCATTCCTGGAAAATCTCTCCGAGATGACCATGTTGCGTCAGGTGGGGCTGTTGGTCGGCCTGGCTGCCAGCGTGGCGATTGGTTTCGCCGTGGTGCTGTGGTCCCAGCAGCCAGACTACCGTCCCCTCTACGGCAGCCTGGCGGGTATGGACGCCAAGCAGGTCATGGAAACCCTGGCTTCCGCCGACATTCCCTATACCGTCGAACCGAATTCCGGCGCCTTGCTGGTCAAGGCCGACGACGTGGCCCGTGCGCGGCTGAAGCTGGCCGCCGCCGGCGTGACGCCGACCGATGGCAACATCGGTTTCGAAATCCTCGACAAGGACCAGGGCCTGGGTACCAGCCAGTTCATGGAAGCGACCCGTTATCGTCGCGGCCTGGAAGGCGAGCTGGCACGTACCATCTCCAGCCTGAATAACGTCAAGGGCGCCCGTGTGCACCTGGCGATTCCGAAAAGCTCGGTGTTCGTGCGCGACGAGCGCAAGCCAAGCGCGTCGGTCCTGGTTGAACTGTATCCGGGCCGCGCCCTGGAGCCAGGCCAGGTCGTTGCCATCGTCAATCTGGTGGCGACCAGCGTCCCCGAGTTGAGCAAGTCCCAGATCACCGTGGTCGACCAGAAAGGCACCTTGCTGTCCGATCAGGCGGAAAATTCCGAATTGACCATGGCCGGCAAGCAGTTCGATTACAGCCGCCGCATGGAAGGCATGCTGACCCAGCGTGTGCACAACATCCTGCAACCGATCCTGGGCAACGACCGCTACAAGGCCGAAGTTTCGGCAGACGTGGATTTCAGCGCGGTCGAGTCGACCTCCGAGCAGTTCAACCCCGATCAACCGGCGTTGCGCAGTGAGCAATCGGTGAACGAGCAGCGCACCGCCAGCAACGGCCCGCAAGGCGTGCCCGGCGCCCTGAGCAATCAGCCGCCGTCGCCGGCCAGCGCGCCGCAAACCACCGGGGGCGCTGCGGGCACCGCCGGCATGGTACAGCCAGGCCAGCCGCTGGTGGACGCCAACGGCCAGCAGATCATGGACCCGGCCACCGGCCAACCGATGCTGGCGCCATACCCGGCCGACAAGCGTCAACAATCGACCAAGAACTTCGAACTCGACCGCTCCATCAGCCACACCAAGCAGCAGCAGGGCCGCTTGACGCGCCTGTCGGTTGCGGTGGTGGTGGATGATCAGGTCAAGGTCAACCCGGCCAATGGTGAAACCAGCCGTGCGCCATGGAGCGCCGACGAATTGGCGCGCTTCACTCGCCTGGTCCAGGATGCCGTGGGTTTCGACGCCAGCCGTGGCGACAGCGTCAGCGTGATCAACGTGCCGTTCTCCTCGGAGCGTGGTGAAGTCATCGCCGATATTCCGTTTTATTCGCAACCCTGGTTCTGGGATGTGGTCAAGCAGGTATTGGGCGTAGTGTTCATCCTGGTGCTGGTATTCGGTGTGCTGCGTCCGGTGCTCAACAACATTACCAATGGTGGCAAGAACAAGCAGTTGGCTGGCTTGGGCGATGTAGAGCTGGGCGGCATGGGCGGCCTGGATGGCGAATTGGCTAACGATCGCGTCAGCCTCGGCGGGCCGCAGAGCATTCTGCTGCCAAGCCCGAGCGAAGGCTATGACGCTCAGTTGAACGCCATCAAGAGTCTGGTGGCAGAAGATCCGGGTCGTGTGGCCCAGGTCGTGAAAGAGTGGATCAACGCAGATGAGTGATAATCGAGCCGCTGTTGCCAAATTGTCCCGGGTAGACAAAGCCGCGATTCTGCTGCTGTCCCTGGGCTCGACCGACGCTGCCCAGGTGCTGCGCCACATGGGACCCAAGGAGGTCCAGCGTGTGGGCGTGGCCATGGCCCAGATGGGGAATGTGCACCGCGAACAGGTCGAGCAGGTGATGAGCGAGTTCGTCGACATCGTTGGCGATCAGACCAGCCTGGGCGTGGGTTCCGATGATTACGTGCGCAAGATGCTTACGCAGGCTCTGGGCGAGGACAAGGCCAATGGCCTGATCGACCGGATCCTGTTAGGTGGCAATACCAGCGGCCTGGACAGCCTCAAGTGGATGGAGCCGCGGGCGGTAGCCGACGTGATCCGTTACGAGCACCCGCAGATCCAGGCAATCGTAGTGGCTTACCTCGACCCGGACCAGGCCGGTGAAGTGCTGGGCAACTTCGACCACAAGGCGCGCTTGGACATCATCTTGCGAGTGTCTTCGCTCAACACCGTGCAGCCGGCGGCCCTGAAAGAATTGAACCAGATTCTCGAGAAGCAGTTCTCGGGCAACTCCAATGCCTCGCGCACCACCCTGGGTGGTATCAAGCGCGCGGCGGACATCATGAACTTCCTCGACAGTTCGATCGAAGGTCAACTCATGGATTCGATCCGTGAGTTCGACGAAGACCTGTCCGGTCAGATCGAAGACCTCATGTTCGTGTTCAACAACCTGGCCGATGTCGACGACCGTGGCATTCAAGCCCTGTTGCGCGAAGTGTCCTCCGACGTGCTGGTCCTGGCTCTCAAGGGCTCGGACGAAGGCGTCAAGGAAAAGATCTTCAAGAACATGTCCAAACGGGCGGCCGAACTGTTGCGCGACGACCTCGAGGCCAAGGGCCCGGTACGTGTCAGCGACGTGGAAACCGCGCAGAAGGAAATCCTCACCATCGCCCGCCGCATGGCCGAAGCCGGAGAGATCGTGCTCGGTGGCAAGGGCGGCGAAGAGATGATCTAAGGTCGTTATGTCTGCCAAGAGTGATGATTCACCCAGCGACCTGATCCGCGCCCGGGACGTCGGTGGTTTCGACGTCTGGTCGTTGCCCAGCTTCGATCCCCACGTGCCCGAGCCTGAGCCGGAACCGGTGGAAGAACTGCCGGAGATGGAAGAGGTGCCGCTGGAGGAAGTCCAGCCACTGACCCTCGAGGAAGTCGAGGGCATTCGTCAGGAAGCCTATAACGAAGGCTTTGCCATCGGCGAAAAGGAAGGCTTCCACAGCACCTCGCTCAAGGTTCGTCAGGAAGCCGACGTGGCGCTGACGGCCAAGCTGCGAGCGCTGGAGTCGCTGATGCTCAACCTGTTCGATCCCATCGCCGAGCAGGACACCCAGATTGAAAAGTCCCTCGTGGGGCTGGTGCAACACATCGCCAGGCAGGTTATCCAGCGTGAGCTGGCCATCGATTCGAGTCAGATCGAACACGTCATGCGCGAGGCCCTGAAGCTTTTGCCGTTGGGCGTGGGCAACGTGCGGCTGTACATCAATCCTCAGGATTTCGAGCTGGTCAAAGCCTTGCGCGAGCGCCATGAGGAAACCTGGCGCATCGTCGAAGACGAAGCCCTGTTGCCGGGCGGTTGCCGCGTGGAAACAGAGCACAGCCGCATTGATGCGACCGTCGAAACCCGCATCAGCCAGATCATGGCCAAGCTCTTCGACCAACTGCACGAACAGGCCCTTCACCCGGCCGCTGCCGACCTGAGCCTGGAGTTGCCGGACGAACCTCCGGCCGTTTCGCCCATCGACCCGGACGGTGCCGAGTTGATTGCTGCTGAGCCGGACGGCCGCGATGCGTCTTGAGCGCACCAGTTTCGGCAAGCGCCTGGGCAGCTACGCCGAGGCCACCGAGCTGGCCGGCCAGCCGATTCTCGAAGGGCGCCTGTTGCGCATGGTCGGCCTGACCCTCGAAGCCGAGGGCCTGCGCGCCGCCATGGGCAGTCGCTGCCTGGTGATCAACGACGACAGTTATCACCCGGTACAGGTCGAGGCCGAGGTCATGGGCTTCGCCGGCAGCAAGGTATTCCTGATGCCGGTGGGCAGTGTGGCCGGGATTGCCCCCGGCGCGCGGGTGGTCCCCCTGGCCGATACCGGTCGCTTGCCCATGGGCATGAGCATGCTCGGCCGAGTGCTGGACGGGGCCGGTCGGGCCTTGGACGGCAAGGGCGGGATGAAGGCCGAAGACTGGGTGCCGATGGATGGTCCGACCATCAACCCCCTCAAGCGCGACCCCATCAGCGTACCGCTGGATGTGGGCATTCGTTGCATCAACGGTTTGTTGACGGTCGGGCGCGGTCAGCGGCTGGGCCTGTTCGCCGGTACCGGTGTGGGCAAGAGTGTGCTGTTGGGCATGATGACCCGCTTCACCGAAGCCGACATCATTGTGGTGGGGCTGATTGGCGAACGGGGTCGTGAGGTGAAAGAGTTCATCGAGCACATCCTCGGTGAAGAAGGCCTCAAGCGTTCTGTCGTGGTGGCATCGCCAGCGGATGACGCACCCTTGATGCGCCTGCGGGCCGCCATGTATTGCACCCGCATTGCCGAATATTTCCGCGACAAGGGCAAGAATGTCCTGCTGCTGATGGATTCGCTGACCCGGTTTGCCCAGGCCCAGCGGGAAATCGCCCTGGCCATCGGTGAGCCGCCGGCAACCAAGGGCTATCCGCCTTCCGTGTTCGCCAAGCTGCCGAAGCTGGTGGAGCGCGCCGGCAACGCCGAGAAGGGAGGTGGTTCGATCACCGCGTTCTATACCGTGCTGTCCGAAGGCGACGACCAGCAGGACCCTATCGCCGACTCGGCGCGAGGCGTGCTCGACGGCCACATCGTGTTGTCCCGGCGCCTGGCTGAAGAAGGCCATTACCCGGCCATCGACATCGAGGCGTCCATCAGTCGGGTCATGCCATCGGTCATCAGTGCCGAGCACATGAAGCGTGCCCAGCAGTTCAAGCAATACTGGTCGCGCTACCAGCAAAGCCGCGACCTGATCAGCGTGGGCGCCTATGTGCCCGGTGGCGATCGTGAAACCGATACCGCGATCAATCTCTATCCGGCGATGGCCGTGTACCTGCGCCAAAGCCTGAACGACAACATCGGCATGGGCGCGAGCGAAGCGCACCTGCAAACCATCTTCGCCCCGGTCGCCGGCGGGTAATCGGCCATGGCCACGAGTCGCGCGGCGCGCCTGGCGCCGGTGGTGGACATGGCCGAAAAGGCCGAAAAAACCGCTGTCCAGCGGCTGGCCTATTTCCAGGGGCAGGTGGCCGTCGCTGAAAGCAAGTTGGCAGACCTCGAGAATTTCCGCCTCGAATACCAGGAACAATGGATCGCTCGCGGCAGCCATGGCGTCTCCGGCCAGTGGCTGTTGGGTTATCAAGGCTTCCTGGCGCAGTTGGGTACCGCCATCGACCAGCAGCGCCAAAGCCTGGTCTGGCATCAGAACAACCTGGAGAAGGCACGCCAGAGCTGGCAAGAAGCCTTTGCCCGGGTAGAGGGGCTGCGCAAGCTGGTGCAACGCTACATCGATGAGGCGAGGCAACTGGAAGACAAGCGCGAGCAGAAATTGTTGGATGAGTTATCCCAGCGCCTGCCACGCCAGGATTCGTATTGATCATGAAGTCGAGATTTTATCGGTTGGATGGGCCAAAACCTTGCTCAGTCCTTTACCAGATGCTAAACCTTGTACACGTATGTCCATGACAGGGAAGCCAACTATGTCAGTCGTTACCGAAGTATCCGATGATGGGAAGAAGCTGACGATTTCGATCAAGGGTCGATTCGATTTCGGACGGCATCAGGAGTTTCGCGAGTCCTACGAAAAGCTCAACCGCAAGCCTGAAACCTACGTCGTGGACCTGAAGGACACAACCTACCTCGACAGCTCCGCGCTGGGCATGCTGCTCTTGCTCCGTGATCATGCCGGCGGCGAAGACGCTGACGTGAATGTCACCAACTGCGGCGCGGATGTACGCAAGATTCTCGCGATATCCAATTTCGACAAGCTGTTCGATATCGACGGCCCGAAAGACGACAAGTCGGAGAAAGACAAACCGCAGCCAGGACATGCCCATCAGGACAAGGTCCATCCGCGCAAAGCCTGATCGACAGCCATGTTGTCCGAGTTGGAGTCGCTGACGGTCCTGATTGCCGAAGACAGTGCCGCTGACCGACTGCTGTTGTCGACGATTGTCCGCCGCCAGGGCCATCATGTTCTCACCGCCGCCGATGGTGCCGAGGCGGTCGAAATCTATACGGAGCAACGTCCGCACTTGGTGCTGATGGATGCCATGATGCCGGTCATGGATGGATTCGAGGCGGCGCAGAAGATCAAGCAACTGGCCGGCGACCAGTTGGTGCCGATCATTTTCCTCACGTCATTGACCGAAAGCGAAGGCCTGGCCCGTTGCCTGGAAGCCGGCGGTGACGATTTCCTGGCCAAACCCTACAACCAGGTGATTTTGGCCGCCAAGATCAAGGCCATGGACCGTCTGCGCCGGTTGCAGGCCACGGTCGTTGAACAGCGTGACCAGATTGCCCGGCACCACGATTACCTGCTCAACGAGCAGCGGGTCGCCAAGGCCGTGTTCGACAAGATTGCCCATTCCGGCTGCCTGAGCGCACCGAATATCCGCTACCTGCAATCGCCTTATGCCCTGTTCAACGGTGACCTGCTGCTGGCTGCGTTCAATCCGGCCGGCGACATGCACGTCCTGCTGGGGGATTTCACCGGGCACGGCCTGCCAGCGGCGGTCGGTGCGATGCCGCTGGCGGAAGTGTTCTATGGGATGACTGCCAAAGGCTACGGCCTGGCGCAGATCCTGCGGGAAATGAACGCCAAGCTCAAACGCATCCTGCCGGTGGACATGTTCTGTTGCGCGACGCTGCTCTGCCTGGGCTTCCAGCGCTGCACGGTGGAAATCTGGAATGGCGGCATGCCCGATGGGTACTTGCATGACAGTCTCACTGGCGTGCGCACGCCATTGCCGGCGCGGCACTTGCCATTGGGGGTGCTCACGCCTCAACTGTTCGATGACCGGACCGAAGTGCATCCTATGGCGGTGGGCGACCGGGTGTTCCTGCTGTCCGACGGCGTGATCGATACCAGCGATGCCGATGACCAACTGTTCGGTGTGGAGCGGCTGCAGCAGGTGTTTGCCGCCAACCGTGAACCCGATTGCCTTTTCGAAGATATCCAGCAGGCCCTGCGGGACTTTCGCGGCGAGGCACGCGACGATTTCAGCATGGTCGAAGTGCGGATGGTCGCGCCGACGCAACTCAATCCGCCGCCGCCGGTCTATTCCGACAGCGGCCAATCCAGTCCGCTGGACTGGTCGGTGAGTTTCGAGTTTCGGGCGCAGACGCTCAAGCGCTTCAACCCGATGCCGTACTTGTTGCAGTTGCTGCTTGAAGTGCATGGGCTCAGAGCTCAGAGCGGCGCGCTTTACAGCGTTCTTTCAGAGCTCTATTCCAATGCCCTGGAGCATGGGGTGTTGGGGCTCGACTCGAGCATCAAGCGCGACGCGTCGGGTTTTGCGCACTATTACATGGAGCGCAGCACTCGTCTGGATGAACTGGACGCTGGTCACATCCGGGTACATTTGCATGTCACGCCCCACGGCGACGGAGGTCGCCTGGTGATCGAGGTTGAAGACAGTGGTGAGGGCTTCGATGTAGCCCGTGTGTTGGCTCGGCCGCTGGACAGCGACCGGTTGTCGGGACGAGGTGTCAGTCTGGTGCGTCAGTTGAGCCATCAGGCGTGTTGGTCAGACGATGGTCGTAGTGTCCGCGTGGAGTTTTTCTGGGAGGCTCTGGCATAATCCGCGCGACTCTTGATCAGGGAGCGAACAAGTGAACGAGATTCATCTGGACCGCGACGTGCTCAGCACGTTGAAGGAAGTCATGGAGGAAGGGTATCTGGAACTGCTGGATACGTTTCTCAACGACTCCGAGGCACGCTTGCGTGTGCTGCATGAAGCCCGCGACGCCGAAAAGCTGAGCGCCACCGCCCACAGTTTCAAGGGCAGCAGCAGCAACATGGGTGCCATCCGCCTGGCCGAACTGTGTGGTGAGCTGGAGCAGCGTGCCAAACAGCCTTCCTTGGGCGGCATCGAGAAGCTGGTCAGCGAAATCGACAGCGAATTTGCCCATGTCCGAAATCTTTACCGGGAAGAGCGCGAAGGCTTCCACTGCTGAGTGATGACCTGCCACCCATCACCACTGTCTGGGCGTTGGCCCGTCCCTTGCATTGTCCAGTCTCGACTGTACCTATGATTTCAGTGCAGCGGAGACCTTTTTATGCCCGTTACGCCCAATACACTGCTTCAGGCCTCAGCCCAGGCCAAGCCGCAGGCCGCCGTCAATCCGCCGGCAGCGGCTCCGGACCTCGGCAATAGAGCCTCCAGCTTCGCCCAGGTCTTCGCCCAGCAAGCCCCCGTCAAATCCTCGTCGGCCCCTGAGCCTGCGATGAAGCCGGTGCGCGACAAGACCCCCGACAGCAGCGTCAAAAAGGACACCGGCGATGAAACGGCTGCCGCCCCGGAACCGACCGTTGCCGATAGCGGCAAACCCTTGCCCGCCGACAAACCGGTCAAGGCCGATGACACGGCAGACAAGGACGCCGATGCCGACAGCAAAACCGAGACCGAGACTCCGGTAGCGAACGCGACCCCTGCCGATCCTGTCATCGACCCGATGTTGCCGTCGGATGTGGCTATACCTGTGGTTCAAGCCGACGTAGTACCCGCGCCCGTGGTGGACGCCTCGACTGTGCCGCAAGTAGCGGCTGCCGTGGCGACCCCGGTCGTTCCGTTGGTCCCGGCAGCCCCGGCAGTCCCGGCCGCGCCGGAAGATCCAAAATTCGATCCCGAGGCCGATCCGCTTGACGCTTTGCCGGCGTTGCGCTTGGCGATGGAGCAGGGCGGCCACGTTTCCGCGACCAGCCAATCCAAGACCGCCGCCCCGGCTCCACTCAACGGTGAGCCGACCTCGGCCCAGACGTTTGCCGCTGGCATGGCCAGCATGCTCACCGTGCAAGCGGACCAGAACAGTACCGGTCCTGGCAGCCAAGGCGGGGAAAAGGCGTTCAGTGGGCTGATCGGCGAGGGCCTCAAGGACCTGGGCGCGGCTTCCAGTGACACCCGCGTGGATGATTTCGCCAACCGCCTGGCGGCGTTGACCCAGGCCGCTACGCCCAAGACCGCCAATGCGGTGCCGGTCAACCAGCCCATCGCCATGAATCAGAGTGGCTGGACCGAAGAAGTGGTCAACCGGGTGATGTACCTGTCGAGCGCCAATCTCAAGGCTGCCGATATCCAGTTGCAGCCCGCCGAGCTTGGTCGTCTGGACATCCGGGTGAACATGGTGCCGGATCAACAGACCCAAGTGACCTTCATGAGTGCCCATTCCGGCGTTCGCGAAGCCCTCGAAGGCCAGTTGCATCGCCTGCGGGACAGTTTCGCCCAGCAGGGCATGGGCCAGGTCGATGTCAACGTGTCCGATCAGTCCCGTGGTTCTCAGAACCCGGATCAGCAGGCGCAGCAGCAGGCCCAGGCCGGTCGCATGTCATCCTCCGGCGGGCGAGTGGATTCGACGGATGAGCACCTGCCGGCCAACGTCGCTGAGGTGGCGGCTGCTACCACCAGCGTCATCGGTACCAGCGCGGTCGATTACTACGCCTGACCGGTGAGGTAACCCCTTGTGGGAGCGGGCTTGCTCGCGAAGACGGTGTGTCAGTTGATGACAATGTCATCTGGCACACTGCCTTTGCGAGCAAGCCCGCTCCCACAGTTGTTTTCGGATGTCGCAAATTGCTTCTGGCATAACACTTGCTCCTGCCTTGCCATGCAACCGTAAACCCCCCGATTAGTGACGGATTATTGGCATGGCGAAGAGCGAAGCAGCAGCTGTAAAAGACCCCGCAACCAAAGGCAAACTCAAGATGATCATCCTGATCGTCGTGGGTTTGCTCCTGGCGATCGGTGTGTCCGTGGGGGCAACCTGGTATTTCATGCACAGCGCTCAAAGCAAGCCTGCGCCGGTGGTCGAGGCCGCGCCGGTGGGCAAGCAGCCAGCGATCTTCGAATCCATGGCGCCTGCATTCGTCGCCAACTACACCCAGAATGGCCGTCAACGCTACATGCAGGTCAGCATCACCTTGTTGGGTCGCAACCAGGCTGACCTGGAAGCGCTGCGGGTGCACATGCCTCTGATCCGCAATAATCTGGTAATGCTGTTTTCCGGACAGAATTTCGACACCCTCGCCACTCCCGTTGGCCAAGAGATGCTCCGTCAGAAAGCCACGGCCAGCGTGCAGGAAGTGGCTCAGAAAGAGCTCGGCAAAGTGGTGATCGAACAGTTGCTCTTCACTAACTTCGTATTGCAGTAGGAACCCGCCATGGCCGTGCAGGACCTGTTGTCCCAGGACGAAATCGACGCGCTGTTGCATGGTGTCGACGATGGCCTGGTGCAGACCGAAAACGCTGCTGAACCGGGCAGCGTCAAAAGCTACGACCTGACCAGCCAGGATCGCATCGTTCGCGGACGCATGCCGACCCTGGAGATGATCAACGAACGTTTCGCCCGCTACACCCGCATCAGTATGTTCAACATGCTGCGTCGCTCCGCCGACGTAGCGGTCGGTGGCGTGCAGGTAATGAAGTTCGGGGAGTACGTGCACTCGTTGTATGTGCCCACCAGTCTCAATCTGGTGAAGATCAAGCCGTTGCGCGGCACCGCGCTGTTCATCCTCGATGCCAAGCTGGTCTTCAAGTTGGTGGACAACTTCTTCGGCGGTGACGGTCGTCATGCCAAGATCGAGGGCCGTGAATTCACCCCGACCGAGCTGCGGGTCGTGCGCATGGTCCTGGAACAGGCCTTTGTCGACCTGAAGGAAGCCTGGCAGGCGATCATGGAAGTGAACTTCGAGTACATCAACTCGGAAGTGAACCCGGCCATGGCCAACATCGTCGGGCCGAGCGAAGCTATCGTGGTATCGACCTTCCACATTGAGCTCGATGGTGGTGGCGGCGACCTGCACGTGACCATGCCGTACTCGATGATCGAGCCGGTACGCGAAATGCTCGACGCCGGTTTCCAGTCCGACCTCGACGATCAGGACGAGCGCTGGATCAATGCGTTGCGCCAGGACGTACTGGATGTCGACGTGCCGATCGGTGCGACGGTTGCCCGGCGTCAGTTGCGCCTGCGGGACATCCTGCACATGCAGCCGGGGGACATCATTCCTGTCGAAATGCCGGAGGACATGATCATGCGCGCCAATGGCGTACCGGCCTTCAAGGTCAAGATGGGCTCTCATAAAGGCAACCTGGCGTTGCAAGTGATTGAGCCGATCGAACGCCGCTGAGCAATGTCGAACCTTGAGTTTTGTAGCTGAATTTTTACGTTTTTAACTGATTTTTGCCCGCCGAGGACAAATGATGGCTAATGATATGAACAACCAGGACGACCAGTCGCTGGCTGATGAGTGGGCAGCAGCCCTGGAAGAAGCCGGTGAAACCGGACAAGCCGACATCGACGCCTTGCTGGCCGCGGACACCGGCGCCAATGCGTCCAATCGCTTGCAGATGGAAGAGTTTGGCAGCGTGCCGAAAAGCAACGAACAGGTGACGCTGGACGGGCCGAATCTGGACGTGATTCTCGATATTCCTGTATCGATCTCCATGGAAGTGGGGAGCACCGACATCAACATCCGCAACCTGCTGCAACTCAACCAGGGCTCGGTGATCGAGCTGGATCGCCTGGCGGGTGAGCCGCTGGACGTGCTGGTCAACGGCACCCTGATTGCCCATGGTGAAGTGGTGGTGGTCAACGAGAAGTTCGGCATTCGCCTGACGGATGTGATCAGCCCGAGCGAACGCATCAAGAAGCTGCGCTGAGTGAAAGGTCTTTTCGCTACCACCCTGATGCTGCCATTCAGCGTCATGGCGGCCGAATCCGCGAGCACCGCGGCCGCAGCGTCGACGGCTGGCAGTGGCATGGCCGGACAATTGGTACAGCTGGTGCTCGGTCTGCTGCTGGTGCTGGGGGTGATCTTCTTGCTGGCCTGGCTGCTGCGACGCGTGCAGCAAGCGGGGCCCACCGGCAAGGGCCAGGTCATCGACATCGTCGGTTCGCGCGCGCTCGGTCCGCGGGATCGGTTGGTGCTGGTGCAGGTCGGCAACGAGCAAATCCTGCTGGGCTTGAGTCCGGGATCCATCACTGCGTTGCATGTCCTCAAGGAGCCGGTGCAGGTGCCTGCCACCGACCAGGCTACCCCCGAATTTGCCCAGCGCCTCATGGAACTGCTGGGTAAAGACCAGAAGGATAAGAAGTAATGCCGCTGCGCATTTTGTTGGCGCTGGCCCTGATGCTGGCCGCGCCGTTGGCGCTCGCTGCCGATCCGTTGTCGATTCCGGCGATCACCCTCGGTACCAACGCCCAGGGGGCCCAGGAGTACTCGGTCAGCCTGCAGATCCTGCTGATCATGACTGCGCTGAGTTTCATCCCGGCGTTCGTCATGTTGATGACCAGTTTCACTCGGATCATCATCGTCTTTTCGATCCTGCGCCAGGCCCTGGGGTTGCAGCAGACGCCCTCGAACCAGATCCTCACGGGCATGGCACTGTTCCTGACCATGTTTATCATGGCGCCGGTGTTCGACCGGGTGAACCAGGATGCGCTGCAACCTTACCTGGCGGAAAAGATCACCGCCCAGGACGCCGTGGCCAAGGCTGAGGTGCCGATCAAGGATTTCATGCTGGCCCAGACCCGCAGCAGCGACCTGGAGTTGTTCATGCGCCTGTCCAAGCGCACCGACATCGCCAGTGCCGACCAGGCACCGTTGACCATTCTGGTACCGGCATTCGTGACCTCTGAACTGAAAACCGCGTTCCAGATTGGCTTCATGATTTTTATCCCGTTCCTGATCATCGACCTGGTGGTCGCCAGCATATTGATGGCGATGGGTATGATGATGCTGTCGCCGCTGATCATTTCCTTGCCGTTCAAGATCATGCTGTTCGTGCTGGTGGATGGCTGGGCCTTGATCATCGGTACCCTGGCAGGCAGTTTTGGCGGTGTTTAGACCTTTTGCAGGTAGGGCGATATGACTCCCGAAGTAGCGGTGGACCTGTTTCGCGAAGCGCTCTGGCTGACAACCGTGATGGTCGCCATCCTGGTGATTCCCAGTCTGCTGGTAGGCCTGCTGGTGGCGATGTTCCAGGCCGCGACCCAGATCAACGAACAGACCCTGAGCTTCCTGCCGCGCCTGCTGGTCATGCTGGTGACGCTGATCATCGCCGGGCCCTGGCTGGTGCAAACCTTCATGGAATACATCCTGCGGTTGTACGGCAGTATTCCGCAGTTGATCGGCTGACGGATGTCGATGCTCGCGCTGACGGATACCCAGATCGGCTCCTGGGTGGCGGCTTTCGTCTTGCCGCTGTTTCGCGTCACTGCCGTATTGATGAGCATGCCTGTCTTCGGTACGACCCTGGTGCCCAGGCGTGTGCGCTTGTATTTCGCCCTGGCAATTACAGTGGTCATCGCGCCTGGGTTGCCACCGATGCCACCGGTTCATGCCCTGGACCTCAGTGCGCTGATGCTGGTGGCCGAACAGATCCTGATCGGGTCCTTGATGGGATTTTCGCTGCAGCTGTTTTTCCAGGCGTTCGTGGTGGCCGGGCAAATCATTTCGATCCAGATGGGCATGGCGTTCGCGTCCATGATCGACCCTACGAACGGCGTGAATACGGCGGTGATCGGTCAGTTCCTGACGATGCTGGTGACGCTGTTGTTCCTCGCCATGAACGGACACCTGGTGGTGTTCGAAGTGTTGACCGAGAGCTTCACCACGATGCCGGTGGGCAGTGCGCTGCTGGTCAATCATTTCTGGGAGGTTGCCGGCAAGCTCGGCTGGGTCCTGGGGGCGGCGATGGTATTGGTGCTGCCTGCGATCACGGCCCTGCTGGTGGTCAACATTGCATTTGGGGTGATGACCCGGGCGGCGCCGCAGCTGAATATTTTTTCCATCGGCTTTCCGCTGACCCTGGTGCTGGGCATGGTGATCTTCTGGGTCAGCCTGGGGGATATTCTCAATCAATATCAGCCGCTGGCCACCCAGGCCTTGCAGCTGCTACGCGACATGGCACAGGCGCGCTGAACCATGGCCGAGAGCGAGAGTGGCCAGGACAAGACAGAAGACCCCACGGACAAGCGTAGGCGCGAGTCCCGGGAAAAGGGTGAGATCGCGCGCTCCAAAGAACTCAATACCCTTGCGGTGATGCTGGCCGGCACTGGCGGGCTGCTGATCTATGGGGGCGGGTTGGCCCTGGATCTGCTGGAAATCATGCGCTTGAATTTCTCCCTGCCCCGTGAGGTGCTGCTCAGTCCGGGGGCTATGGCGCAGCACCTGTTGCACTCGGGCAAGATCGCGATCGTGGCGGTGCAGCCGATTCTGATCTTCTTGCTCCTGGCTGCTTTCATCGGCCCGATTTCCCTGGGGGGATGGTTGTTCGCAGCCGGTAGCCTGGCCCCCAAGTTCAGTCGGATGAATCCGTTGGCAGGCCTCAAGCGCATGTTTTCCACCTCGGCCCTGATGGAGCTGCTCAAGGCCTTTGGGAAATTTTTGCTGGTTTTGTCCGTGGCTTTGACGGTGTTGCAGTCGGACATTGACGACGTGCTGCGCATCGCCCATGAGCCGCTGGAACAGGCCATTATCCATAGCGTGCAACTGGTGGGCTGGAGTGCCTTGTGGATGGCCTGCGGCCTGATTCTGATCGCCGCGATCGATGTACCGATCCAACTGTATCAGAGCAAGCAGAAGCTGATGATGACCAAGCAGGAGGTTCGCGACGAGTACAAGGAGCAGGAGGGCAAGCCGGAGGTCAAGCAGCGGATTCGCCAGTTGCAACATGAGGTGTCCCAGCGGCGGATGATGTCGGCGATCCCGACAGCCGACGTAGTCATCACCAACCCCACCCATTACGCGGTGGCGCTCAAGTACGACCCGGACAAAGGCAACGCTCCGGTGTTGCTGGCCAAGGGCAGCGATTTCCTGGCGTTGAAGATCCGGGAGATTGCCGTGGCCAATGAAGTGATGCTGCTGGAGTCGCCGGCCCTGGCGCGGTCGATCTATTATTCCACCGAGCTCGATCAGGAGATTCCTGGCGGGCTGTATCTGGCGGTGGCTCAGGTATTGGCCTATGTCTATCAGATCCGCCAGCACCGCGCCGGCAAAGGCAAGCGCCCCGATCCACTCAAGGACCTGCCGATCCCGCCGGATTTGCGTCGCGATCCAGAATAAGGTGTGCGCCAGGTCCTGTTACTGACAAACCCTGTGGGAGCGGACTTGCTCGCGAAGGCGTCGTGTCAGTCATGCATCTATCAACGGGTACACCGCTTTCGCGAGCAAGCCCGCTCCCACAGGATTCGTGTTCTGGCTTGAAGGCTTGTATTCCAAGGTCTGGCAAAAGTTGGAAGGCTTCTTGCAATACCCCGTCTGCGCCCGTTCCGGGCGTCAAAAGTTTGCTTCACAGGAACGGGGAATTTTGGTGGATCGCTCTCAGTTACTCAGCACTGCGCGCAGCAACGTCGTAGACCTCGGCCGGGGCAATCTGGGCGTCCCGCTGTTGCTGATGGTCATGCTCGCCATGATGATGCTGCCGGTACCGCCGTTCCTGCTGGACGTGTTCTTCACGTTCAACATCGCCTTGTCGATCGTAGTGCTGCTGGTGTGCGTGTATGCCCTGCGCCCGCTGGATTTCGCCGTGTTCCCGACCATCCTGCTGGTGGCCACGCTGTTGCGCCTGGCGCTGAACGTGGCGTCGACCCGCGTGGTCATGCTGCACGGCCAGGAAGGTCATGCCGCCGCCGGTAAGGTGATCCAGGCCTTCGGTGAGGTGGTGATCGGCGGTAACTACGTGGTTGGTATCGTGGTCTTCGCCATCTTGATGATCATCAACTTCGTGGTGGTCACCAAGGGTGCCGGGCGTATTTCCGAGGTGAGCGCGCGTTTCACCCTCGACGCGATGCCTGGCAAGCAAATGGCAATCGACGCGGATCTCAACGCCGGCCTGATCGATCAGAGCCAGGCCAAGCTCCGGCGTCTCGAAGTGGCCCAGGAGGCCGAGTTCTACGGCTCCATGGACGGTGCGAGCAAGTTCGTGCGCGGTGACGCCATCGCGGGCCTGTTGATCCTGTTCATCAACCTGATCGGCGGCATGGCCGTCGGTATCTTCCAACATCAGATGAGTTTCGGTGATGCAGGCAAGGTTTACGCCTTGCTGACCATCGGTGACGGTTTGGTGGCGCAATTGCCATCACTGTTGTTATCCACAGCTGCGGCGATCATGGTGACCCGTGCTTCGGGCTCCGAAGACATGGGCAAGCAGATCAGCCGGCAGATGTTCGCGTCGCCCAAGGCCCTGGCTGTGGCCGCCGGTCTGATGGCCGTGATGGGCCTGGTCCCGGGCATGCCACACATTTCCTTCCTGAGCATGGCCGCCGTGGCGGCAGGCGGCGCCTACCTGTTCTGGAAGAAGCAGAACGTGCAGAAAATCCAGGCATTGCAGGAGGTCAAGCGCCAGCAGGAACTGCTGCCATCGCCGGCCCGCGCCCTGGAGACCAAGGAGCTGGGCTGGGACGACGTGACCCCGATCGACATGATCGGGCTGGAAGTCGGCTATCGCCTGATCCCGCTGGTGGATCGCAACCAGGGCGGACAACTGCTGGCGCGGATCAAGGGGGTGCGCAAGAAGCTGTCCCAGGACCTGGGTTTCCTGATGCCCACCGTGCACATCCGCGATAACCTCGACCTGGCGCCCAGCGCCTATCGCTTGACGTTGATGGGGGTGATCCTGGCTGAAGCCGAGATCTATCCGGACCGCGAACTGGCGATCAATCCGGGTCAGGTCTATGGTTCGCTCAACGGCATTACCGCCAAGGACCCGGCTTTTGGCCTGGAGGCGGTGTGGATTGAAATCAGTCAGCGGGCCCAGGCCCAGTCCCTCGGTTACACCGTGGTGGACGCCAGTACGGTAGTCGCGACGCATTTGAACCAGATTTTGTACAAGCACTCCAGCGAATTGATCGGCCACGAAGAAGTCCAGCAATTGCTGCAGGTGTTGGCCAAAGGCTCACCAAAACTGGCCGAAGAGCTGGTGCCGGGTGTGGTTTCGTTGTCGCAGTTGCTCAAGATTTTGCAGGCGCTGCTGGCCGAACAGGTGCCGGTACGCGACATCCGCAGTATTGCCGAAGCCATCGCCAACAACGCTTCCAAGAGTCAAGATACCGCCGCCATGGTGGCCGCGGTTCGGGTCGGCGTATCCCGTGCAATCGTCCAAAGCATTGTAGGCACTGAGTCGGAGCTGCCTGTGATCACGCTGGAGCCAAGGTTGGAACAGATATTGCTCAATAGTCTTCAGAAGGCAGGGCAAGGCTCGGAAGAGGGCGTTCTGCTGGAGCCAAGCATGGCCGAGAAGCTGCAACGTTCGTTGATCGAGGCAGCCCAGCGGCAAGAGATGCAAGGCCAACCGGTGATCCTGCTGGTGGCGGGTCCGATTCGTGCGATGCTCTCGCGTTTCGGTCGCCTCGCGGTCCCGGGGCTGCATGTGCTGGCGTACCAGGAAATACCGGACAACAAGCAAGTGACCATTGTTGCGACAGTAGGGCCCAACGGCTGAGGTAGTGGGTTATGCAAGTGAAGCGTTTTTTCGCCGCCGATATGCGTCAGGCCATGAAACTGGTCCGTGACGAGCTGGGCGCCGAAGCAGCCATCATCGGCAACCGCCGGATCGCCGGTGGTGTCGAGCTGACGGCGGCTCTGGACTACAAGCTGTCTGCGCTCGCCCCGCGGGTTCCGAACATGGAGCTTGAGGATGAGCTGCGCAAGACCCAGTCGCGCATTGCCAGCGCCCAGGCCGAATTGAGTCTGCGCAGCAGCGAAGGCGAGGCGGCCCCGGGTACCAATCGTCAATTGTTTGCCGGTCAGCCGTTGACCGCAGGCCTGCCGCTGACCGCTGCCGAACCGTTGATCGAGCCGACCCCGGCCGAGCCGCGCCGTCCCGCGCCGGCGCCTGCCGCACCGGCTCCTGGTATCGATCCGCGTGCCCTGGACTCGATGCGTTTCGAACTCAACAGCCTGCGCGAACTGATGGAAGTCCAGCTCGGCTCCCTGGCCTGGAACCAACTGCAAGGCAGCCGTCCGGCCCAGGCCAACCTGTGGCGCCGCCTGCAACGCATCGGCCTGTCCGGCCCGCTGGCTCGCGACCTGCTGGCGCTGATCAACGATATCCACGAGCCTCGCCAGGCTTGGCGCATGCTGCTGGCGCATCTGGCGCGAATGATTGCCACGCCGGAAGTCGAGCCGCTGGAAGAGGGTGGGGTGATCGCCATGGTCGGCCCGGCCGGCATGGGCAAGACCACGACCCTGGCCAAACTCGCCGCCCGTTATGTACTCAAGTACGGTGCCCAGAGCATTGCCCTGGTGAGCATGGACAGCTTCCGTATCGGCGCCCAGGAGCAACTCAAGACCCTGGGCCGGATTCTCAACGTGTCGGTGACCCATGTGGATCCGGGTCAATCCCTGGCCCAGGCGCTGGAGCCACTGTTGCGCAAGCGCGTCGTGCTGATCGATACCGCAGGCCTGCAAGCCAGCGATCCAGCCCTGCGCATGCAGCTCGAAAGCCTGGCCGGACGCGGCATCAAGTCAAAAAATTATCTCGTGTTGGCAACCACCAGCCAGAAACAGGTTCTAACCGCCGCCTACCACAGCTACAAGCGCTGCGGACTGGCCGGTTGCATCCTGACCAAGCTGGACGAAACGGCAAGCCTGGGCGAGGTCTTGAGCCTGGCGATCGGTCACGATCTGCCGGTGGCGTACCTGACCGACGGGCCGCGGATCCCGGATGATTTGCATCTGCCGCGCCGCCACCAACTGGTCAGCCGTGCCGTGAGTGTGCAAATGCAGGACGAACCCAGCGAAGAAGCCATGGCTGATATGTTCGCTGATATCTACCACAGCCCGACCAAGCAGGTTGGCTGAGGTAATCATGAATACTTTTTGTACCTACATCGATGGTCTGCCAGGCAATGTTCCGTATGTGAACGCGCAGCCAGTAATGTGGCCTCCGTCTAAGTAAGACAGGTAAAGAACGAACATGGGCAGCATGCATCCCGTACAGGTGATCGCGGTGACCGGCGGCAAAGGTGGCGTCGGCAAGACTAACGTGTCAGTGAACTTGTCCCTGGCTCTGGCAGAGCTTGGCCGACGGGTCATGCTGCTGGACGCCGACCTGGGCCTGGCGAACGTCGATGTGCTGTTGGGACTCACACCCAAGCGCACGCTGGCGGACGTGATCGAGGGCCGCTGCGAGCTGCGTGACGTGCTGCTGCAGGGGCCGGGCGGGATTCGCATCGTGCCGGCCGCCTCCGGCACCCAGAGCATGGTTCATCTGACGCCGGCCCAGCACGCTGGCCTGATCCAGGCATTCAGCGACATCGGTGACAACCTCGACGTGCTGGTAATCGACACGGCGGCGGGCATCGGTGATTCGGTCGTCAGCTTCGTGCGCGCCGCCCAGGAAGTGCTGCTGGTGGTCTGTGACGAGCCTACCTCCATCACCGACGCCTACGCCCTGATCAAGCTCTTGAACCGCGACTACGGCATGAACCGCTTCCGCGTCCTGGCCAACATGGCCCAGAGCCCGCAGGAGGGGCGCAACCTGTTCGCCAAGTTGACCAAGGTCACCGATCGTTTCCTGGACGTTGCCCTGCAATACGTCGGTGCCGTGCCGTACGACGAGAGCGTACGCAAGGCGGTCCAGAAGCAACGTGCCGTCTATGAAGCCTTTCCCCGTTCCAAATGCGCGCTGGCATTCAAGGCAATCGCCCAGAAGGTCGATACCTGGCCGCTGCCGGCCAATCCGCGCGGGCATCTGGAATTTTTCGTCGAGCGTCTCGTGCAACAAACAGCAGGGCCCGTGTTATGACAGCCAGCGGTTACAACCACCTCTACAAGAAATCGGCACGGGACGCCCAATACGAGTTGATCGAGCGTTATGCGCCCTTGGTCAAGCGCATCGCCTATCACTTGTTGGCGCGGTTGCCGGCCAGTGTGCAGGTCGAGGACCTGATCCAGGCGGGCATGATCGGCCTGCTCGAAGTGGCGAACAAATACGACGCCAGCAAGGGCGCCAGTTTCGAGACCTACGCCGGCATCCGCATTCGCGGCGCGATGCTCGACGAAGTCCGCAAGGGCGACTGGGCACCCCGTTCGGTGCATCGCAATACCCGCATGGTCAGTGACGCCATTCGCGCTATTGAAGCGAAAACCGGACGAGACGCTAAAGATCACGAGGTTGCGGCCGAACTCCAGTTGAGTCTCGATGATTATTACGGGATTTTGAACGATACCTTGGGCAGCCGCCTGTTCAGTTTCGACGACCTGTTGCAGGACGGCGATCATGATGGGCTGCACGAGGACGGCGCGAGTACTCACATGGAGCCTGCGCGTGACCTGGAAGACGAACGTTTCCAGAGCGCGTTGGCCGATGCGATTGCCAATTTGCCGGAGCGTGAGCGACTGGTCTTGGCGCTGTACTACGACGAAGAGCTGAATCTCAAGGAAATCGGTGAGGTCCTGGGGGTCAGCGAATCGCGGGTCAGTCAGTTACACAGCCAGTGCGCCGCCCGTTTGCGGGGGCGTTTGGGGGAGTGGCGAGCGCGCTGACAGTCGGTTCGGGTGCCCCGGACCGTCGTCGGATGCTGTACCGGATTGATTGAAATGGCGCGTTCAGGTGCTGTACGCGTTTAAGTCTGCTTGGAGGTCGAATTGGACAAGAACATGAAAATCCTCATCGTTGATGACTTTTCAACGATGCGGCGGATCATAAAAAACCTGTTGCGTGACCTTGGGTTCACCAACACGGTCGAGGCCGACGATGGCACCACTGCCATCCCGGTTCTCAATAGCGGGAGCATCGACTTTCTGGTGACTGACTGGAACATGCCCGGCATGACCGGTATCGACTTGCTGCGCCATGTGCGCGCCGATGAAAAACTCAAGCACCTTCCTGTGTTGATGGTCACCGCCGAAGCCAAGCGCGAGCAGATCATCGAAGCGGCCCAAGCCGGTGTGAACGGCTATGTGGTCAAACCCTTCACGGCCCAGGCGTTGAAAGAAAAGATCGAAAAGATCTTCGAACGCATCGGTTAACGGCGCCACGGGGGAGCTATGGAGAATAATGAAGCTTCAATGGGCGATTTCGAATCGACCCTGAAAAAACATGCCCGCGAACTGGTCGACAGCCTTGAGAAAGGTCGTTTCGGCGATGCAGTCCAGATGATCCACGAGCTCAATCAGACCCGGGATCGTGGTCTGTACCAGGAAGTCGGCAAGCTCACCCGTGAATTGCACAGCGCGATCGTCAATTTCCAGATCGATCCGAACACCCCCCAGGCCGAGGAGGTCTCGCAGATCACCGACGCGACCGAGCGGCTGTCCTACGTGGTCAAGCTGACCGAGGCCGCCGCCAACCGCACCATGGACCTGGTGGAAAGCGCCACGCCGTTGGTCAATGGCCTTGGCGATGAAGCCCAGGCCTTGAGCGCCGACTGGGCCCGTTTCATGCGTCGTGAAGTCGGCGCAGAGGAATTCCGCGACCTGGCGCGTCGGGTCGACGGTTTTCTGACACGCAGTAGCGCCGATAACCGCGCGGTCGCGAGCAACCTCAACGACATTCTGCTGGCCCAGGACTATCAGGACCTGACCGGTCAGGTGATCAAGCGCGTCACCCAATTGGTCACCGAAGTCGAAGGCAATCTGCTCAAGCTGGTGTTGATGGCCAGCCAGGTCGACCGCTTTGCGGGCATTGAACACGACCGTGAAGCGATGCTTGCCGAAAAAGATCCACAAAAACATCTCTCTCAGGGTGAAGGTCCGCAAATTCATGCCGATAAAAGAGAAGACGTTATGTCCGGTCAGGACGATGTGGACGATTTGCTGTCCAGCCTTGGATTTTAGCCCTGTTTTAGGAGCACCCCATTAATGAGCTTCGGCGCCGATGAAGAGATCCTTCAGGATTTCCTGGTTGAGGCCGGCGAGATTCTAGAGCAACTGTCCGAGCAATTGGTCGAGCTGGAAAGCCGGCCGGATGATGCGGATCTGCTCAACGCAATCTTTCGCGGTTTCCACACTGTAAAAGGAGGCGCCGGCTTCCTTCAGCTCAACGAGCTGGTGGAGTGCTGCCATATTGCCGAGAACGTGTTCGACATCCTGCGCAAGGGTGAGCGTCGCGTGGATTCGGAATTGATGGACGTGGTGCTGGAAGCGCTGGACGCGGTCAACAGCATGTTCAGCGAGGTGCGTGATCGTTCGCCGATCACCGCTGCCACCCCTGAGTTGCTCGCTGCGCTGTCGCGCCTGGCCGAGCCGCAATCGGCTGACGAAGCTGCTCCGGTCGAGACCGCGGTTGAAGAACCCATTGTCGAGGAGCCGGCCGCCGAGGAATCGGGCGATATTACCGATAACGAATTCGAACAACTGCTGGACTCCCTGAGTGCCGTCAAGGCCGAAGCCCAGACTCAGACCCAGGCTCCGGTAGCGGCTGCGCCCGCTGATACCGGCGCGGCCAGCGATGAGATCACCGATGCAGAGTTCGAGTCGCTGCTCGATCAGTTGCACGGCAAAGGCCAGTTCGCTGTCGATGCGGTTGTCCCGCCGGCAGCCCCAGCCGCGCCGAAAGCCGCGGGCGACAGTTCCGACATCACCGACGATGAATTCGAAGCCTTGCTCGATCAGCTGCATGGCAAGGGGACTTTCGCCGTTGACGCCCTGGAGTCGGCCATTGCCTCTACGCCGGCTCCGAACAAGCCTGCCGCCGCAGCGGCCGGCAGCGACCTGATCACCGATCAGGAATTCGAATCGCTGCTCGACGATCTGCACGGCAAAGGCAAGTTCAGCGAAGTCGGCACGGCCTCTGCTGCGCCAACTGCCGCATCGGCCGCCAAGGCCGCGCCGAAAGCCGCCGCCAAGGCACCGGAACCCAAGGCCGAAACACCGGCCCCCGCACCCAAGCCTGCAGCGGCGGCCGCTGCGCCTGTCCGTGCTCCGGCCGCGACGTCTGCACCGGCGGAAAAACCGACCAGTGAAGCCGAAACCACCGTTCGGGTTGACACCGCGCGCCTGGATGAGATCATGAACATGGTTGGCGAGCTGGTGCTGGTGCGTAACCGCCTGGTGCGCCTGGGCCTCAACAGCCAGGACGAAGCCATGTCCAAGGCCGTGTCGAACCTCGACGTGGTCACGGCCGATCTGCAGACCGCGGTCATGAAGACCCGGATGCAGCCGATCAAGAAAGTTTTCGGGCGCTTCCCGCGCCTGGTACGTGACCTGGCTCGCCAGCTCAAGAAAGAAATCAATCTGGAACTGGTGGGTGAGGATACCGACCTCGACAAGAACCTCGTCGAGGCCCTGGCCGACCCGCTGGTCCACTTGGTGCGCAACGCGGTCGACCATGGCATTGAATCGCCGGAAGAGCGCGAAGCCGCGGGTAAGGTCCGCAGCGGCAAGGTGATCCTGGCCGCCGAGCAAGAGGGCGATCATATCCTGCTGTCGATCTCCGACGACGGCAAAGGCATGGACCCGGAAGTGTTGCGTGCCATCGCCGTCAAGCGCGGCGTGATGGACAAAGACGCTGCCGACCGCTTGAGCGATACCGAGTGCTACAACCTGATCTTCGCTCCCGGCTTCTCGACCAAGACCGAGATTTCCGACGTGTCGGGTCGTGGTGTGGGCATGGATGTGGTGAAAACCAAGATTTCCCAGCTCAATGGTTCGATCAACATCCACTCGGTCAAGGGCTCGGGCTCGAAGATCCTCATCAAGGTTCCGCTGACCCTGGCGATCATGCCAACGCTGATGGTGATGCTCGGCAACCAGGCGTTCGCGTTCCCGCTGGTCAACGTCAATGAGATCTTCCACCTCGACCTGTCGCGTACCAACGTGGTGGACGGCCAGGAAGTGGTGATCGTGCGGGACAAGGCGCTGCCGTTGTTCTACCTCAAGCGCTGGTTGGTCAGCTCCGCAGCGCATGTGGAGCAGGGCGAGGGCCACGTGGTGATCCTTTCGGTGGGCACCCAGCGGATCGGCTTCGTCGTCGACCAGCTCGTGGGCCAGGAAGAAGTGGTCATCAAGCCGCTGGGCAAAATGCTCCAAGGCACCCCGGGCATGTCCGGCGCCACCATCACCGGCGACGGCCGCATCGCGCTGATCCTCGATGTACCGAGCATGCTCAAGCGTTACGCCGCGCGGCGTATTTGATTCTGGAGGGGCGCGGCCCAGTGCCGCGCCTCGTCTAACGGAGTGTTTATGGTAGTTAAAGTCCTGGTGGTGGACGATTCGGGGTTCTTCCGCCGCCGCGTCTCGGAAATTCTCTCGGCGGACACGACGATTCAAGTCGTCGGTACCGCGACCAATGGCAAAGAGGCAATCGATCAGGCCCTGGCACTCAAGCCGGACGTGATTACCATGGACTACGAGATGCCAATGATGGACGGCATCACGGCCGTGCGGCATATCATGCAGCGCTGCCCGACTCCGGTATTGATGTTTTCCTCCCTGACCCACGAAGGCGCCCGTGTCACCCTCGACGCGCTGGACGCCGGGGCGGTGGATTTCCTGCCGAAGAACTTCGAGGACATCTCACGCAACCCCGACAAGGTCCGGCAGTTGCTGTGCGAGAAGGTCCACAGCATTTCCCGCAGCAACCGCCGCGTGAGTGCCTACACTCCAGCGGCTCCCGCGCCTGTGGCTGCACCGAGTCCTGCGCCGTCGTCGGGCAGCTTCAATCCGCCCCCGGTACGCAGTGCCCCGGCCCCTGCGCCTACACGCCCGGCCCCGGCCCCGGCCCCGGCGAGTAGCGCGTCGCCGGCACCCAAGCGCAAGGCCTACAAGCTGGTTGCCATCGGCACGTCCACCGGTGGTCCGGTGGCGCTGCAACGGGTCCTGACCCAGTTGCCGGCCAACTTCCCGGCCCCCATCGTGTTGATCCAGCATATGCCCGCTGCCTTCACCAAGGCGTTCGCCGAGCGCCTGGACAAGTTGTGCAATATCAGCGTCAAGGAAGCCGAGGACGGCGATGTCCTGCGGCCGGGCCTGGCGTTGCTGGCCCCGGGTGGCAAACAGATGATGGTCGACGGTCGCGGCGCGGTGAAAATCCTTCCAGGCGACGAGCGCCTGAACTACAAGCCTTGTGTGGACATTACCTTCGGTTCCGCAGCCAAATCCTACGGTGACAAAGTTCTGGCGGTGGTGTTGACCGGCATGGGCGCCGACGGTCGCGAAGGCGCGCGCCTGCTCAAGCAGGGCGGTAGTGCGATCTGGGCCCAAGACGAAGCCAGTTGCGTGATCTACGGCATGCCGATGGCGATTGTCAAAGCGGACCTGGCCGACGCGGTGTACGGGCTGGACGACATCGGTAAAAACCTGGTCGAGGCGTGCCTGTAATGGATGTCCTCAGTCTGATCGGTATCATCATGGCGTTCGTCGCCATCATTGGTGGCAACTATCTGGAGGGCGGTCATCTCGGCGCCCTGGCCAACGGCCCAGCCGCGTTGATCGTGCTCGGTGGCACCATCGGCGCCGCGCTGTTGCAGTCGCCCATGAGTGCGTTCAAGCGTGCCATACAGGTATTGGTCTGGATTCTGTTTCCGCCACGGGTCGACCTGGCCGGCGGTATCGATCGCGTCGTGAACTGGAGCCTGACCGCTCGCAAGGAAGGCCTGCTTGGCCTGGAAGGCGTGGCGGATGCCGAGCCGGACAACTACGCGCGAAAAGGTCTGCAATTGCTGGTGGACGGCGCCGAACCCGAAGCCATCCGCAGCATCCTGGAAGTGGATTTCTACACCCAGGAAAGCCGCGACATCGAAGCAGCCAAGGTTTTCGAAAGCATGGGTGGTTACGCACCTACCATCGGCATCATCGGTGCGGTGATGGGCCTGATCCATGTGATGGGCAACCTGGCCGACCCCTCGCAGCTGGGTAGCGGCATCGCCGTGGCGTTTGTCGCCACTATCTATGGCGTGGCCAGTGCCAACCTGGTGTTGTTGCCGATTGCCGCCAAACTCAAGTCCATTGCCTTGCGCCAGTCGCGTTATCGCGAAATGTTGCTGGAAGGAATCCTGTCGATCGCCGAAGGTGAAAACCCGCGCTCCATTGAACTGAAGCTCCAGGGCTTCATGGACTAATGGGAGTAATGGACCATGGCGCGTCGCAGGCATCATGAAGAGCACGTCAATCATGAACGTTGGCTGGTGTCCTACGCCGACTTCATCACATTGCTGTTCGCCTTTTTCGTGGTCATGTATTCGATCTCCTCGGTCAACGAGGGTAAATACAAGGTCATCTCCGAAGCGTTGATTGGTGTATTTACCGACTCGGACCGCGCCCTCAAGCCGATTCCCATTGGCGACGAGCGGCCCAAGACGACCACACCGGCCAAGCCGTTGGTCCGCGACGCCGAACAGGTCGATGCCGGCATTGCCGGTGGCAGCGATCCGTTGAAAAGCATCGCCGATGACATCAGCGCGGCATTCGGTGACCTGATCAGTTCCAACCAGATGACCGTGCGCGGCAACGAGCTGTGGGTAGAGATCGAACTCAACTCCAGCCTGTTGTTCGGCAGCGGCGACGCCATGCCCAGCGACATGGCGTTCAACATCATCGACAAGGTGGCAGCGATCCTGAAACCGTTCGACAACCCGATCCATGTGGAGGGGTTTACGGACGACCAGCCGATTCGCACCGCGCAGTACCCGACCAACTGGGAGCTGTCTTCGGCCCGCTCGGCGAGCATTGTCCGCATGCTTGCGATGCAGGGTGTGAACCCCGGACGCCTGGCGTCGGTGGGGTATGGCGAGTTCCAACCGGTGGCCAACAACGCCACCGTCGAAGGGCGGGCGAAAAATCGGCGCGTCGTACTGGTGGTGTCGCGCAACCTCGATGTACGCCGCAGCCTGACCGGTACCGGTACGGCCAACGCAAAGCCGGATGCGGCATTGAAGCGGGCTGGCACACAAACTGCACCGACCCCGGTCAAGACACCGGGAAGACAGAGCGCCGTCAATTCTCCGTCACCCGCTTTATAACCGAGCTATTTCTCGGTCGAGCCTGTTTCGGCCGGGAGGAACGATCCGAATGAGAGTCTGGGCAGTTGCCAATCAAAAAGGTGGGGTGGGTAAAACCACTTCTTCCATCGCTTTAGCCGGATTACTGGCCGAGGCGGGCAAGCGTGTGGTCCTCGTCGACCTGGACCCCCATGGCTCGATGACCAGCTATTTCGGCTACGATCCCGATAGCCTGGAGCACAGCAACTACGACTTGTTCCTGCATCGGGGCCATGTGCCTGAGGGTTTGCCGGGGCAATTGCTGCTGTCCACCAGCGACGAGCGGATTTCGCTGTTGCCGTCGAGCACCGCCCTGGCCACCCTGGAGCGGCAGTCGCCGGGGCAGGGCGGCTTGGGCCTGGTGATCGCCAAGAGTCTGGCGCAGCTGTGGCAGGATTTCGATTACGCAATCATCGACAGTCCGCCGCTGCTGGGCCTGTTGATGGTCAATGCCTTGGCGGCCAGTCAGCAACTGGTGATCCCGGTGCAGACCGAGCACCTGGCGGTCAAGGGGTTGGAGCGGATGGTCAACACCCTGGCGATGGTCAACCGCTCACGCAAACAGTCGCTGCCGTTCAACATCGTGCCGACCTTGTTCGACCGCCGTACCCAGGCGTCCATGGGAACCTTGCGCGTATTGCGGGACATGTACCCGGATGAAATCTGGCAGGGCTACATCCCGGTCGACACGCGTTTGCGCGATGCCAGCCGCGCCGGTGTGACCCCCTCCCAGTTCGATGGCAAGAGCCGTGGCGTTCTGGCCTACCGGGCCTTGCTCAAGCACCTGCTGGCCCAGCAACTTGTTCCCCAGCAGGTGGCCTGATTGAACGCTTCCAAACGCTCTGCAGGCTCAAGTCTGATGGCACTCATGCCGATAACGTTTATATGCGGTGCACTGTTTTCATGAACCGCCCGATCAAGACAACCTCGCGTCCGCAAATGGCCTTGCAGTCCTACCTGGATGGGCTGTTGCAGGAAGCGACCGAAGAATTGCCACCGGAGCCGAGCGTGCCCGAGGCTCTGCCCGCGTCCGTCGAAGCCGAAGGTGTGCTGGATGAGTTTCAGGCGGCCGTGCTCGAAGAGCAGGCCCGTGATGCTCGCAAGTCAGTGGTTGCCGCAGCGGTGGAAACACCGGCCGCCAGGCCACCGGTGAAGATCATGGAGGCGCCTGCGCCGGTGCTGGCTGCGGTTTCCACCGTTGCACCGTTGTTGCAGGGCCTGGTGACGCCGGTGGTGGAAGTCCATCTGCCACCGAGCAACACACCGCCGCCGGTAGAAACCGACGACCGCCCGGCCTGGGCTGCGGAGCCGTTCGAGTGTCTGTTGTTCGATGTGGCCGGGTTGACCCTGGCGGTGCCGCTGGTATGCCTGGGGTCGATTTACTCCCTGGCCGGGCACGAATTGACGCCGTTGTTTGGCCAGCCGGATTGGTTTCTTGGGATCCTGCCGAGCCAGGCCGGCAACCTGAAGGTATTGGATACGGCGCGCTGGGTGATGCCGGACCGTTATCGCGATGATTTTCGCCAGGGCCTGCAGTACGTGATTTCGGTACAAGGTTACGAGTGGGGATTGGCGGTGCACCAGGTCAGCCGTTCCCTGCGCCTGGACCCGAGCGAGATCAAATGGCGCAGCCATCGAGGGCAACGGCCATGGCTGGCAGGTACGGTGATCGAGCATATGTGCGCCTTGCTGGACGTTTCCGAGCTGGCGGAGCTGATCGCCAGTGGCGGGGCAAAACACCTGGGCGGCACCAAGCCGGTCCAGAAACCGAAATAACACAGTCGGTGGCGCACAGCGTCACGGCGCAGAACACACCGCCACAGGCGGTTTTTCGAGGGGTCAGGGTATGAATGATAAGGCGTCGTCTCTCAAGGGTTCCGAAGATCCGATCCTGCAATGGGTCACCTTCAAACTCGATAACGAAACCTACGGCATCAACGTGATGCGCGTGCAGGAAGTGCTGCGCTATACCGAGATTGCCCCGGTACCGGGTGCGCCAAACTACGTGCTGGGGATCATCAACCTGCGTGGCAACGTGGTTACGGTGATCGACACCCGCCAGCGTTTTGGCCTGAACTCCACCGAGGTCAATGACAACACCCGTATCGTGATCATCGAAGCCGACAAGCAAGTGGTCGGTATCCTGGTCGACAGCGTTGCCGAAGTGGTTTACTTGCGTCAGTCGGAAATCGAAACCGCGCCTAACGTCGGTAACGAAGAATCGGCCAAGTTCATCCAGGGCGTCTGCAACAAGAACAACGAGTTGCTGATCCTGGTCGAGCTGGAAAAAATGATGAGTGAAGAAGAGTGGTCGGAACTGGAGAGTATCTGATTGATTCTTGAGGTAGCAGTCATTGTCCTGTTTCTTTTCTGGGCAGGCACGCTGGCGATGTTCCTGGCGTACATACGCGAGCAGCGGCAGGTCGCCGCTCAACAGGCCCAGGGCGATGCGCTGCGCGATCAGCGCATCAGGGACCTGGCCAAGCGTGTCGACGATTACCAGAACGGTACCGTGCGCATGGGGGAAGCCATCCATGAGCTGCGCGCCGTGGTCGGCCCGTTACCGGACAAACTGGCTCAACTGGAACAGCGCGACCCCTCGAGCTTGTCCTTTGCCCAGGCTGCGCGGCTGGTGGGCATGGGCGCCAGTATCGACGAACTGACCCAGGCCTGTGGCTTGACCCAGGCCGAGGCGGAGTTGATGAGCAAGTTGCATAGAGGTGGCTAAGAGCCTTGAGCGGCAAGCTGCAAGCTGCAAGAGATTTCAGCCTTGCAGGTTGTCCTGTGCTTAGGCTTGTCCCTGCCTCGTGAAATAGCTGACAAGTTCCTTCGCACTTGGGCACTCTGGGTGCGAGGCGGCTTGACGAATGCTGAAGCCATAGTGCTTGACCATCTTCTTTGCAAACGCGGTCTTGTTGCCCGGACCGCGTTTGCCAAGCTCATTTGATATTTCTTTGAGGCGGTCCCAGGGCTTGTTCAGTGTCTGCTCGGGTTGAGGCTCATCGAAGTGATGGACGTCAAGCCATTTGCGTATTGCACTTGAGTCAGCCAGGAACCATCCTTCCAATGCTTTTACAGCGACAAATGTGATATCTATTCGATCGTTTGAGACGCGCGCTCTGACTACATCAACCGATTCTTCATCTTCGAGATCAGTAAGCACAACGATTCTGTCCACTGCTTGCTGATCCAGGCGCGCCAGATAGGCGTCGATGTTTTGCGGTAAAAGATTACCGCCTCCCTTGGCATTGACCACGGGATTGACCAGTTCAAAGTCGTTTTCCAGCAGAAGCGCTCTGAAGTCAGCGGATTCGATAACGATTTTTTCGCTGTCGCCTTCAACGATGAATCCAACTTTTACCATGGCAGGCCTCCATCAAAAAGATTGGCCAGCCAGGCGGTGTCCAGCGGGATATCTTTTTTATCGACCCTTGAGTCCGAAGCGCATTTGACCTTGGTCTTGCCATCCTCTTTATTCACGAGCCACAGTTCTACAAGGTCAAGATTCCGGACAACGGATTCGCTATGGGTGGTGATGAGAACTGGGTGCTCCACGGACGCATTTTCACGCATCAACTGGACCAGCTCACCGATAGCTTTCGGATGAATGCCTCGTTCCGGCTCCTCTATGATTGTGATGCCTGATTTGTCTGCACGGCTTAATACAGCGGTCATGATGCACAGGGCATAAATCGTACCGTCAGAAATCAGCCGTGCCGGGAACCGAGCTTTTGTTCCTTCTTCCTTGAAGGTGATCACCGTTGAGCCATCCAACCTTTGCTTCTCGGTAGAGACATTCTCCATTCCCGGAACTATCAACTCGATCCATTCCAGTACCTGGTCACGAAAGCGTTCGTTTTTCTCCAGAACTGACAACATGGTTGCCACGTTTCGACCGTGGCTATCGAGTGTCGTAGCGTCTGCTGTTGAGTTGTCAGGTTCCTTGGCTTCTAGCGGATCGATCCGGAATACTTGGATATTGGTGAGCATGCGATAAAGTGGCGAATGGCTGAGCAGCATGAGCGCAGTCATGTCCTGTGCATATTCAGGCAAGAGCTGCAGACCCTGGGCGTCACTTAAAGCAATCTGCGTTTCGTTGCTAGTCTTGCGGTCAATGACCTGTTTGCCGTTGACCTTCAAGCTTTCAAGTACTTGAGGTACCCGATCTATCCCGGATATTTTCAAGCTGTAGTCGAACAACTCTTCTTTGAGCTTTATCCTGAGTGCAAAGGAGATCGTCGTTCGTTTTTCCTTCCTATGCTTGAAGCAGTGAATCTGCTGGAATCCCCCAAAGTCACGTATTGCCTGGGCAGCTCCTCGCTTCACTACCGCACCCAGAAAGGCCAGCGCGTCAGTAATGTTGCTCTTACCCGCACCGTTCGAGCCGGCTAGAGCTGTAAAGGGCGGCACATCCCGCAGGACTATGTTTACCGCGCTCTTGAAGCCTTCGATCTCGAGGTATTCAATTTTCATCGCAAATCCTCAGCTCTCCTCGGTCACCAGCACAGAAATCCTTGAGATCAGGCGCTTGGAGTCATTTTTCGTAACGTATTCTACTCAATGGGCGCTGATTCTATAGACAAATTGGAAAGCCTGCTCCTGAGTGAAATTCGGTAGAGCTATTGGCTGTTTTGCATTCAAGACAAAGACCAAGAACGTGGAGGCCTAAATCTTACTGAGCGTCTTTCAGAAGGCTTTCTATCGCTTCTAAATACGAACCAGAAAAGCAACAACCCGCCGAGACGGGTTGTATGTCTAGAACCGCAACTATCCCTCAGATGCCTCCATCCCCCGTACCTCAATTACCCGAAACACATCGCTCACATCCTGAACCAGAATCCGAGCAATGTTGGTGACTGTATTTACGTCGTTTTCGGCATAGTCGGGCAGGGTGGTGCAGGCCATGAGACTGAGATACTTGAGGACGGCTTCGAGACGTTCGTTCAGGCAGCTGTGGAGTTCAGTCAGTGGGGCATTGGCATCAATGAGAAGGATGGGATGTTCGGTGGCGAAGTGAGACATGGGGGTGAAGTGGTTGAGCGTGTGTTGAGTTGTCATGGTGTTAATCCTGATAAAAATTGGATTGCCACCGTTCTGCTGCGAAACAGGATGGGTGGCAGTTATGCGCGGGTTCGCAGACCGGAGGATTAACACCAAGACCCGGCAGACCCGAAGGTCTCCCACGCACAACCGCCATGAAACGATGCGCAACCGAAAGCCGGCCGTACATGGCGAACAAGGTATCAATCTTAAGGGCTGCGAAACCCTTCGCCAACTGATGTCGGCGACAGGCCAACTTTAGGCAGTGATTTTGGTAGCCGCAACCAGGCTGTAGGAAGCTCAGGTGGATATCCTGGCGAGTGGTTCCCCCGCGCTTCGTGATGCAAGCCCATTAAAAACCGGCTGTTGCGCTATGTCTGGGGGTACGGGTTAGCAGGGTTTGGGTTGTTTCTCGGCCCAGCGAGTGCTGACTCCTTCAACTTAGACAGTTATTTCCCACAGGATTTACAGACTTCAAAATCGGTCGCGTCGCTAGCCAGCGATCAGTTCGAGACTCTCTTCAATGAGTAGATTGTTCGTATTCAGCGTCGCCGCCGACAGTCAGTAATCCTCCCCGCGCGCCGTCACATCCTTCTCGACACTCGGCGCATGCGGGTCGAACCCCTCGGGGAATTTGCCCTTGAGTTTCCAGGCAAAGGCTATGATTTCGGCGATGGTGAGATACAACTCCTGCGGAATACTCTCCCCCAGTTCCAGCCGGGCCAGGAGCTTCACCAGCTCGGCATTTTCATAGATCGGCACTTCACTGTCTCGGGCGATCCGCAGGATTTCCTCGGCCAGGGCTTCGTCGCCCTTGGCGGTGAGGGTCGGGGCGTGGTGGCCGTCGTATTTGAGGGCGATGGCCTGGCGGGGTTCGGTGTGGGTTGTCATGCGGTTTCGTCCACCCAACGTTGTTCGAGTCGGGTCTTGGGGCCTTTGGGCGGGATGCCGACATGGCAGTCCAGGTCTGTAACGTTCACGCCGCAGGTCACCAGGCGCTCGCGCAGTGCCGCCAGGTTGCGTTCGATCAGGTTTGCCGTGTAGGGCCGTTCCGCCCACAACTGGCTGGACAGGCTGCCGCTGAGCAATTGCGCCTGGACCTGCAGCGGTCCCAGCGGCTCCAGGTCGAATGCCAGCTCGACCCGCCAGAGTTGCTGCTTGGCCTCGCGTTCTTCCCGACGCTCGTTGGGTTGTTCCCGAGGCGGGGTTTCCTCCCGTTGAAACTTGACCTGCAACGGCACGATGTCCTGCAGGTTGCGCATCGGGATTTCCAGTTGCCAGGTGCTCATCAAGCGACCGTCATCGGTCAGGCCGGTTTGCTCCAGGCTTGACAGCTGGTGACTTTGCAAGCGCGATACGGCGGCGGCGGCGAGGCGCAACAGGTGTTCCAGGTCGCCTTCATCGTCCTGGCCTTTCAGCAGGCGCGAGGGTAGGGGGAAACCGGTGGGCTGCGGCTTTGCGCTGACCTGGCCGAGGGTACCCAGGGCGTTGCGCACGAAGCTGGGCAAGGCCTGGGCCAGGGTGTTGGCGGCGATGACTGCGCCGAGATTGGTGGAAGCGGGCAGGGTCGTGGTCAGTTGGGCGATCAACTTCAGCAGGTCACCCTTGAGGTCCGCGGCTACGCTCGGAGGTTGTCCGGCCAGCAGCTTGCTTTCCAGAAATACACCGCTGGCAGCCAAGGCCTGGGCCAAGCCTTTGGGCGTGCTCAATTGCTGTACATCCGGCAGGTTGGCCAGCAGGCGCGTTACCGCGGCACGCAGCTCGACGCCGGTCTCGTCCGTGGCGGGTAGCGCCTGCAGGGCACTGATCAGGCTGTCCAACGATCCCTGGCGATTCACCTGGGTCACCAGTTGCTGGCTCACCGCCAATTGTTCCTGGCGGTTGCTCAGCGGAATGAATTTCAATGTCTGGGCATCCTGCACCTGGGCGCTCAACAGCGTGCCGATACGCAGCGGCCGGGGGCTGTCGATGTCCAGGGTGCTGCCGGCCTGGGCGGTGTTGAGCAGGCTCACCAGCGACCGATACACCGCCGGTTGCCCCGGCAATTGCGGCAACGCCTGGCTGGTAATCACCTTGCCTTGCAGCAGGGTGCCGACCGGCAGTTGCGCGGTGTCGATCCGGGTCAGGGTCGCAACGCTGGAAGCAACGGACTGTTGTACAGCGATCGCCAGGTTGCTGGCGGACGGCTGCGTCACCGCCAGGCTGGTGCCTTGTGGCAACGGCTGGGCGCTGGTGGCCTGCACCGTGGTCTGGCGACCACTTTCCAGGGTGACCTTGAGCAAGAGTTGGAAAGTCTGGTCTGCCTGCTTGAGCGACAGCACCTCGGCACTGGCCGTCTGGCCGGCAGCGATCAGGCCTTCGACCGGCGTCAGCAATTTGAGCAGCTCGCCACCAACCGCCGGCGTACGCGTCGTTGCCGTGGGCTGGGGCAGCGGCTGGATGTTCATGTCGCCTGTCATCTGCGGTCTTACCCTGGAACTAATTGAGAACGCCCCCTGGGGGCATGCCATGTATAATGCCGCCCGTCTTTCAGGGAGCGGCGAAAACCTTGCAATTGTTTGACGCAGCTCTGTGGAACAGGCCGTCAATGCATCTATGCTGCATCTCTTTAACGGCCGCTGCACCGCCGACTTAAACCGTATAAGGCCCGCGATCCCTTGACCAGTCCTCTCTTGCAAACTGTCGGCCTCGCCTGTGAGCGAGACTTGCGGCTGCTTTTCGAACACCTCGAATTGAGACTCTCGCCTGGCGATATGGTGCAGGTCAGTGGCCCCAACGGCAGTGGCAAGACCAGCCTGCTGCGGCTTCTGGCCGGGTTGATGCAGCCGACCGCAGGCAACGTGCTGCTCAATGGTCGGCCCCTGCAGGACCAGCGCAGCGAGCTGGCCCGCAACCTGCTCTGGATCGGGCACGCCGCCGGGATCAAGGATTTGCTGACCCCCGAGGAAAACCTCAGCTGGCTCTGTGCGCTGCATCGACCCGCCGGCCGCGAGGCGATCTGGCAAGCGTTGGCCACGGTGGGGCTGCGCGGCTTCGAAGACGTGCCTTGCCATACCTTGTCCGCCGGCCAGCAGCGTCGCGTGGCACTGGCCCGGTTGTACCTGGACAGCCCGCTGCTGTGGATTCTCGACGAACCGTTCACTGCCTTGGACAAGCAGGGCGTGGCACAACTCGAGGAGCATCTGGCCAGGCATTGCGAAGGCGGTGGCATGGTGCTGTTGACCACCCACCACACCCTGGCCCGGATGCCGTCCGGTTATCGCAATATTGATCTGGGGAACTGGGCCGTATGAGCGTGTTTGGCCTGTTGCTCGCCCGCGAGGCGCGCCTGCTGTTCCGTCGTCCGGCCGAACTGGCCAACCCGCTGGTGTTCTTCGCGATCGTCATCGCGTTGTTCCCCTTGGCGGTCGGACCGGAGACTCAATTGTTGCAAACCTTGTCGCCGGGGCTGGTCTGGGTGGCGGCGCTTTTGTCGGTCCTGCTCTCGCTGGACGGGCTTTTCCGCAGTGATTTCGAAGACGGTTCCCTGGAACAGTGGGTCCTTTCGTCGCACCCCCTGGCCCTTCTGGTTTTGGCCAAGGTACTGGCACACTGGGTTTTTTCCGGACTGGCGCTGGTATTGCTCTCGCCGCTGCTGGCGATGATGCTGGGGTTGCCTGCTGCGTGCATGCCGGTTCTGCTGGTCTCGTTGCTGCTGGGTACACCGGTGCTGAGCCTGCTCGGTGCGGTGGGGGCGGCGTTGACGGTGGGCTTGAAGCGCGGCGGCCTGTTGCTGGCGTTGCTGATCCTGCCGCTGTATATCCCGGTGTTGATCCTCGGCAGTGGCGCCTTGCAAGCTGCCTTGCAAGGCATGCCGGCGACCGGTTATCTGCTCTGGCTTGGGAGCCTGACCGCCCTGGCGATAACCCTGACACCCTTTGCAATAGCTGCTGGCCTGAAGATCAGCGTCGGCGAATAATAATGAGGCCTGGTCAAAAAACGACCACTTCCTGTGAAGTTAAGGCAGACCCGCGGCGTGTGACAGCGCGCCGCAACCGTGATGGAAACAGCAATGAACTGGACCTGGTTTCATAAGCTCGGCTCACCCAAATGGTTCTACGGCATCAGCGGCAAATTATTGCCCTGGCTGAGCATTGCCGCACTGCTGCTGATTGGCATCGGCGTGGTCTGGGGCCTGGCGTTCGCGCCGCCGGATTATCAGCAGGGCAACAGCTTCCGGATCATCTACATCCATGTGCCGACAGCGATGCTCGCCCAGTCGATCTACGTCATGCTGGCGGTATGCGGCATGGTCGGCCTGGTCTGGAAGATGAAGCTGGCCGACGTGGCCCTGCAGTGCGCCGCGCCCATCGGCGCCTGGATGACCGCCGTGGCGTTGGTCACCGGAGCCATCTGGGGCAAGCCGACCTGGGGCTCGTGGTGGGTCTGGGATGCCCGACTGACGTCGATGCTGATCCTGCTGTTCCTGTACTTCGGTCTTATTGCGCTGGGCAACGCCATCAGCAATCGTGAGAGTGCCGCCAAGGCCTGCTCGGTGCTGGCGATTGTCGGGGTGATCAACATCCCGATCATCAAGTACTCGGTGGAGTGGTGGAACACCCTGCACCAGGGCGCCACGTTCAAGCTGACCGAGAAACCGGCGATGCCCATGGAAATGTGGCTGCCGCTGTTGCTCACCGCGTTGGGTTTCTACTGTTTCTTCGGCGCGGTGCTGTTGCTGCGCATGCGCCTGGAAGTGCTCAAGCGCGAAGCCCGGGCGAGTTGGGTGAAGGCCGAAGTACAGAACAGCCTGGAGGCCGCTCGATGAGTTTCGCTTCATTCGGCGATTTCCTCGCCATGGGCCATCATGGCCTGTATGTCTGGTCGGCCTATGGCATCTGCCTGGCGGTGCTGGCCCTCAATGTGGCGGTGCCGATCCTGGCCCGCAAGCGGTATCTGCAACAAGAGGCGCGTCGTCTGCGCCGGGAGAATGGTCAGTGAATCCGCTGCGTAAAAAACGTCTCGTCATCATCCTGGCGATCCTGGTGGGGGTCGGTGCCGCGGTCGGCCTGGCCCTGAGTGCTCTGCAGGAGAACCTCAACCTGTTCTACACCCCGACCCAGATCGCCAACGGCGAAGCGCCCCTAGCCAAGCGTATTCGCGCCGGCGGCATGGTGGAGAAGGGCTCGCTGGTCCGTTCCGGGGATTCGCTGGACGTGAAGTTCAACGTCACCGACTTCAACAAGACCGTGACCATCACCTATCGCGGCATCCTCCCGGACCTGTTCCGTGAAGGACAGGGCATCGTCGCCCTGGGCAAGCTCAACGCCGACGGCGTGGTGGTGGCCGACGAAGTGCTGGCCAAGCACGACGAAAAATACATGCCGCCGGAGGTGACCAAGGCTCTTAAAGACAGTGGTCAGTCGGCACCCGCTCCCGTGAAGGAGGGCTGATTGATGAGCACTGGCATTTTTATTCCCGAGTTGGGCCACCTGGCGATGATCCTGGCCCTGTGCCTGGCCCTGGTGCAGGCCGTGGTGCCGCTGCTCGGTGCCTGGCGCGGCGACCGCCTGTGGATGAGCCTGGCCCAGCCGGCGGCGTGGGGTCAGTTCGCCTTCATGGTGTTCGCCTTCGGTTGCCTGACCTACGCCTTCATGACCGACGATTTTTCCGTGGCCTACGTCGCGAGTAACTCCAACAGCGCCTTGCCCTGGTATTACAAGTTCAGTGCGGTGTGGGGCGCCCATGAAGGTTCGCTGCTGCTCTGGGCCTTGATTCTCGCCGGCTGGACTTTCGCCGTCTCGGTGTTCTCCCGGCAGTTACCCCAGGTGATGCTCGCCCGGGTGCTGGCGGTCATGGGCATGATCAGCACTGGCTTCCTGCTGTTTCTGATCGTCACGTCCAACCCGTTCGCGCGGATCCTGCCGCAGATGCCGATGGACGGCCGCGACCTCAATCCGTTGCTACAGGATATCGGCCTGATCGTTCACCCGCCGATGCTCTACATGGGCTACGTCGGCTTTTCCGTGGCGTTTGCCTTTGCCATCGCCGCGTTACTGGGTGGTCGCCTCGATGCCGCGTGGGCACGCTGGTCGCGCCCATGGACCATCGTCGCCTGGGCCTTCCTCGGCATCGGCATCACCCTCGGTTCTTGGTGGGCCTACTACGAGCTGGGCTGGGGCGGCTGGTGGTTCTGGGACCCGGTGGAAAACGCCTCGTTCATGCCTTGGCTGGTGGGCACGGCACTGATTCACTCCCTGGCGGTCACGGAAAAGCGTGGCGTGTTCAAGAGCTGGACCGTGCTGCTGGCGATCGCCGCGTTTTCCCTGAGCCTGTTGGGGACCTTCCTGGTGCGTTCCGGCGTGCTGACGTCGGTGCATGCTTTCGCCTCGGACCCCGAGCGCGGCGTGTTCATCCTGATGTTCCTGCTGTTCGTGGTCGGCGGTTCGCTGACGTTGTTCGCTTTGCGGGCACCCGTGGTCAAGAGCCAGGTCGGCTTCAACCTCTGGTCTCGAGAGACGCTGCTGTTGGGCAACAACCTGGTGCTGGTGGTGGCCGCATCGATGATCCTGCTGGGAACGTTGTATCCGCTGGTGCTCGATGCGCTCTCCGGCGCCAAGCTGTCGGTCGGGCCGCCGTACTTCAATGCGCTGTTCATTCCGCTGATGGCAATCCTGATGGTGGTGATGGCGGTCGGTGTGCTGGTGCGCTGGAAAGACACTCCGGTCAAGTGGCTGCTGGGTATGCTGACGCCGGTGCTGCTGGGCACTGCCGGCCTGGCCGTGGTGGCCGGAATCGCTTATGGCGATTTCAACTGGGCCGTGCTGGCGACCTTCGTGCTGGCCGCCTGGGTATTGCTCGCCGGTGTACGGGACATCTTCGACAAGACCCGCCATAAAGGCCTGGTCAAGGGCTTGGCAACCCTGACCCGCAGCTACTGGGGCATGCAGGTTGCTCACCTGGGCATCGCCGTCTGCGCCCTGGGTGTGGTGTTGTCCACTCAGAACAGCGCCGAACGCGACCTGCGCCTGGCACCGGGGGAGGTCATGGAACTGGCCGGTTACCAATTCATGTTCGAAGGCGCCAAACATTTCGAAGGTCCGAACTTCACGTCCGATAAAGGCACGGTGCGGGTTATCCGTGACGGCCAGGAAGTGGCGGTACTGCATCCCGAGAAACGCCTGTACACCGTGCAGAACTCGGTGATGACCGAGGCCGGCATCGACGCCGGTTTCACCCGCGACCTCTATGTGGCCCTGGGTGAGTCCCTGGGCGACGGCGCCTGGGCGGTGCGGGTGCACGTCAAGCCGTTCGTGCGTTGGATCTGGTTCGGCGGTCTGCTCACCGGACTGGGTGGGGCATTGGCGGCGCTGGATCGGCGTTATCGGGTCAAGGTGAAAACCCGGGTGCGCGAAGCCCTGGGCGTGAAGGGAGCCACTGCATGAAACGTTGGTTGATGGTATTGCCGCTGGCGCTGTTCATAGTGGTGGCAATCTTTCTGTATCGGGGGCTTTTCCTGGACCCGTCCGCATTGCCTTCGGCGATGATCGGCAAACCGTTTCCGGAATTCACCCTGCCTTCGGTGCAGGGCGACAAGACCCTGACCCGCGCTGATCTGCTGGGTAAGCCGGCACTGGTCAACGTGTGGGGCACCTGGTGCATTTCCTGCCGGGTCGAGCACCCGGTGCTGAACAAGCTGGCCGAGAAAGGCGTGGTGATCTACGGCATCAATTACAAGGATGTCAACGTCGATGCCTTGAAGTGGCTCGCCGAGTTCCACAACCCATATCAACTGGACATTCGTGATGAAGAGGGCTCCCTGGGCCTGAACCTTGGGGTCTATGGGGCTCCGGAAACCTTCTTCATCGACGCCAAGGGCATCATCCGTGACAAGTTCGTCGGGGTAATCGACGAGCAGGTCTGGCGGGAGAAACTGGCTGGCAAATACCAGGCACTGGTGGACGAGGCCAAGCCATGAAGCGTTGGTTAGCCGCCGTCATCCTGGGGTTGAGTCTCGCTGGTGTTGCCCATGCCGCCATCGACACCTACGAATTCGCCAACGAAGGCGAGCGCGAGCGGTTTCGCGAGCTGACCAAGGAGCTGCGCTGCCCCAAGTGCCAGAACCAGGACATCGCCGACTCCAATGCCCCGATTGCCGCTGACCTGCGCAAGGAAATCTTCCGCATGCTTGGCGAGGGCAAGGACAACCAGCAGATCATCGACTTCATGGTGGATCGCTACGGTGAGTTCGTGCGTTACAACCCGGCCCTGACCTCCAAGACCGCACTGCTCTGGTTTGGCCCCGCCGGGTTGTTGCTCGGCGGCTTCGTCGTCATCGCGCTGCTCGTGCGCCGCCGCCGGGTGCAGCGCACCGCCGCCCCGGACACGCTTTCCGTCGAAGAGCGCCAGCGCCTCGACCAACTGTTGGATAACACCAAGCATGATTGATTTCTGGCTCGCCGCAGGTCTGCTTCTCCTGATTGCCCTGAGTTTTCTGTTGATCCCCGTGCTGCGGGTTCGTCGTGCCCAGCGGGAAGAGGACCGCACCGCGCTCAACGTGGCGCTGTACCAGGAGCGTGTCGCCGAGTTGCAGGCCGAGCAGGCGGAGGGCGTGCTCAACGCCGCGCAACTGGACACGGGCCGTGCCGAAGCCGCCCGGGAACTGCTCGCCGATACCGAGGGTGCCGAGGCGCCGCGCGAATCCCGCATGGGCAAGCCGCTGCCGTTGCTCGCCGCTGTGCTGGTGCCGGTGCTGGGTCTGGGCCTGTACCTGCATTTCGGCGCGAGCGACAAAGTCGAACTGACCCGCGAATTCGCCCAGGCGCCGCAATCGATGGAAGAAATGACCCAGCGCCTGGAAAGGGCGGTGGCGGCACAACCGAATTCCGCCGAGGGCTTGTATTTCCTCGGGCGTACCTACATGGCCCAGGATCGGCCGGCGGATGCGGCGAAGATCTTCGAGCGCACCGTGGCGTTGGCGGGGCGGCAGCCCGAGCTGCTGGGGCAGTGGGCCCAGGCGCAGTATTTTACCGACGGCAAGAAATGGTCGGACAAGGTCCAGGCCTTGACCGACGAGGCCCTGAAACTCGATCCCAAGGAAGTCACCAGCCTGGGCCTGTTGGGCATCGCCGCGTTTGAAGGCGAGCGCTATCAGGACGCAATCGACTTCTGGGGGCGCCTGCTGGCGCAACTGCCGGAGGGCGACAAATCCCGCGAGGCGCTGCAAGGCGGCATTGCCCGCGCCACCGAGAAGCTGCAAGCCAGTGGCGGCAAGGTGGCTCAGGTTCCGACGGTCAAGGCCGGCGCACTGCTCAAGGTACGTGTCGACCTGGCGCCGGCCCTCAAGGCCAAGGTGCAGCCTGGCGACAGCGTATTCATCTTTGCCCGTGCCGTTTCCGGTCCGCCGGCGCCGCTGGCGGCCAAGCGCCTGACCGTCGCCGACCTGCCCGTCAGCGTCGAGCTGGGGGACGCGGATGCGATGATGCCGCAACTGAAACTGTCGAACTTCCCTGAAGTCCAACTGGTGGCGCGTATCTCCCGGGCCGGGCAACCGACTTCCGGTGAATGGATCGGCCGCAGCCAACCCCTGGCCAGCAGTACCACGACGCCGCAACAACTGACCATCGACAGCCCGGACCAATGACAGGAATTTACTCCATGACCGCCATCGCTCGTATCACTCTGTTGACGCTCGTCCTGGGCCTGAGCGCTTGTGCGGTCCATCGTCCGCCGGAGCCCACGACGCCGCTGCCACCGATTCCGCCTTCGACGCCGACCACCAAACCGGTGCCGTCCACCGCCCCGGGCAAACCGGCCACCCCGAACAAGCCGGCCAAGCCGCTGCCGCGCACTTCCGCCAGTTTCGCCCCACCGCCTGGGGGCAACAGCCACTGGGACGCTAAGCTTGGGGTCTATGTGCTGGATAACCAGCCCAACACCTTCTACCGCCAACGCACCTACTATCGCTGGAACAACGGCTGGAGCCGCTCTGTCAGCCCGAACGGGCCGTGGGAAGACACCACCATCGAAGGCGTGCCGGGTGGACTGGGGCGCCAGTTCCACTGACGAGCGATGCTGATCCTGTGGCCAGGGAGCAAGTTCCCTCGCCACAGGATCTTTGTCTGGCCAGGCGTTCAAGGTTCGACCTGTCATCCCCATCGTCGTAGAATGCGCGCCTTTGTGAGCTATCGGAGCACCTGACCATGACGACCACCCCGACCGGCGACTACCTGGAAACCCTCTACGAAGGCTACGGCCAACGTTTCCGGATGGACAAGCTGCTCCACGAAGTGCGTACCGAGCACCAGCACCTGGTGATCTTCGAGAACCCGCGCATGGGGCGGGTGATGGCGCTCGATGGCGTGATCCAGACCACCGAAGCCGATGAGTTCATCTACCACGAGATGCTCACCCATGTGCCCATACTGGCTCATGGCAAGGCCAAGCGGGTGCTGATCATCGGTGGCGGTGATGGCGGCATGTTGCGTGAGGTGACCAAACACATGGGTGTCGAGCACATCACCATGGTGGAAATCGACGGCACCGTGGTGGACATGTGCAAGGAATTCCTGCCCAACCACTCCAAGGGCGCCTATGACGACCCGCGATTGAACCTGGTGATCGATGATGGCATGCGCTTCGTCTCCACCACTCAAGAGAAGTTCGACGTCATTATTTCCGACTCCACCGACCCGATCGGCCCGGGTGAAGTGCTGTTCTCGGAAAACTTCTACCAGGCTTGCCATCGCTGCCTGAACGACGGCGGCATCCTGGTGACCCAGAACGGCACGCCGTTCATGCAGTTGGGCGAAGTGCAGACCACCGCCGGCCGCCTGCGAGGCCTGTTTGCCGACTGGCACTTCTACCAGGCAGCCGTGCCGACCTACATCGGTGGCGCCATGACTTTCGCCTGGGGCTCGACCGACAGCGCTTACCGCAAGCTCTCCCGTGAAACCCTGCATGAGCGGTTCATTGGCAGCGGCATTGTCACCCGCTACTACAACCCTGAGATTCACCTCGGTGCGTTTGCCATGCCCCAGTACGTGTTGCAGGCGATAAACAAGCCGAGTAACGACTGATCGGTGAGCCTGCGGGGCTTTTTGTGGCAAGGGGATAAATCCCCTCGTCACAATAGGGGCGGCTTGTTATTGAGGTTGGTTCGGGCATTTTGTGTTTCCAGATATTCATTGAACGAAATTTTCACAAAATCTTGCGGACAATCCCTCGCGCCTTTATTGCCGTCGGTTATTTAATGGCAATGCCTTAGCCGTTCGTGCAACATCTGCGCTCTTGCGCAAACCCCGGGCCAGGCTTTGGCCAATGGCGGGTGCGCCTTTGTACTTTTTGTCACTCCAACTCCAATAGGGTCCTCAAACGACATGGCAATCCCGGATGCCCTGAGTCAGCAGCGAAGCACGCATCGCCTGCTGCAACCGACCGTCAAATCGCACCTGGCCTACACATTGCTCTGCGCCCTGGTGATGATGGTGATGTTCAGCCTGCTGCGCGTGGCGCTGTTGGTCTATAACCGCCAAATGATCCTCGACACCCCGGCCACGACCTTCGTCGAAGCCTTCGCCAATGGCTTGCGTTTTGACCTGCGCCTGGTGGTTTACCTCTGCGTTCCGCTGCTACTGGCGCTGTTCAGCGCTCGCGCCATGGCGGCCCGAGGTTTCTTTCGTTTCTGGCTGACCGTCACCTCCAGCATCGCGCTGTTCCTGGGCCTGATGGAGATGGACTTCTACCGTGAGTTCCACCAGCGCCTCAACGGCCTGGTCTTCCAGTATGTGAAGGAAGACCCGAAAACCGTGATGAGCATGCTCTGGTATGGATTCCCGGTGGTGCGCTACCTGCTGGCCTGGGCCGGCGGCACCATCATCCTGAGCCTGGCGTTCAAGGGCGCGGACCGTGCAACCCGCCCGCGCGGGCCGTTCAGCGGCGGCAGCATCGGCACCCGCCAGATCGCCCCATGGTACGGCCGGGTGGCGGTGTTCATCGTTTGCCTGCTGGTGGCTGTGGTCGCGGCCCGTGGCACCTTGCGTCAAGGTCCGCCGCTGCGTTGGGGCGATGTCTATACCACCGATTCGAACTTCGCCAACCAGTTGGGCCTCAACGGCACGCTGTCGCTGGTGGCGGCGGCCAAGAGCCGCATGTCCGAAGACCGTGACAACATCTGGAAAGCCACCCTCGAACAGCCACTGGCCCAGCAGACTGTGCGTGACATGCTGGTGTTGCCCGACGACAAGTTGGTGGATACCGCCACTGCTGCGGTGCGTCGCGACTACACGCCGCCAGCCGACAAGACGCTGCCGATCAAGAACGTGGTCGTGATTCTCATGGAAAGCATGGCCGGTCACTCGGTAGGCGCCCTGGGCGCACCGGGCAACATCACGCCTTACCTGGACAAGCTGTCCAAGGAAGGCCTGCTGTTCGACCGTTTCTTCTCCAACGGCACCCACACTCACCAAGGCATGTTCGCCACCATGGCGTGCTTCCCGAACCTGCCCGGTTTCGAATACCTGATGCAGACGCCGGAAGGCAGCCACAAGCTGTCGGGCCTGCCGCAACTGCTCAGTGCTCGTGACTACGACGACGTATATGTCTACAACGGTGATTTTGCCTGGGACAACCAGTCGGGTTTCTTCAGCAGCCAGGGCATGACCAACTTCATCGGGCGTAACGACTTCGTCAACCCGGTGTTTTCCGATCCGACCTGGGGCGTGTCCGACCAGGACATGTTCGACCGTGGCCTGATCGAGCTCAAGGCGCGGGAAAACGGCAAGCCGTTCTATGCCTTGCTGCAAACCCTGTCCAACCACACGCCGTATGCACTGCCGACGCCGCTGCCGGTGGAGCGGGTCACCGACCGTGGCAGCCTGAACGAACACCTGACCGCCATGCGCTATTCGGACTGGGCGCTGGGCCAGTTCTTCGAGAAGGCACGCAAGGAGCCTTATTTCAAGGAAACGCTGTTCGTCGTGGTGGGCGACCACGGTTTCGGCAACGAACGCCAGATCACCGAGATGGATCTGGGCCGCTTCAACGTGCCGATGTTGTTGATTGGTCCGGGTGTCCAGGAAAAATTCGGCCAGCGTAACCACACCGTGGGTACCCAGGTCGACATCGTCCCCACCATCATGGGGCGTATCGGCGGACAGGTACGCCACCAATGCTGGGGGCGTGACCTGTTGAACCTGCCACAGGGCGATACCGGTTTCGGTGTGATCAAGCCGTCGGGCAGTGATCAGACTACGGCAATAATCCAGGGCGATCGGATCCTGGTACTGCCAAAGGAGAAAGAAATGGGGCCGAAGATGTTCCGCTATGAACTGGGGGCCAACCCCCGTGCGGAAGCCATTCCGGATGCACCCGATAGCGTCCAGATGAAGCTCAAGCTCGAGTCTTTCCTGCAAACCGCTACCAAGAGCCTGCTGGATAACACCGCTGGCGTAGTGGATGGAAAACCGGACTGATGATCGGCAAATAAAAAAGAGGCCTTGAAAAAGGCCTCTTTTTTTTTGCCATTGATTTATATCTTGCCCAGTAACAGCAGTATCAACAGCACTACCAACACTACGCCGATGATGCCGGACGGGCCGTAACCCCAACTTCTGGAGTGCGGGAAGACCGGCAGGCCGCCGATCAGCAGGAGGATCAGGATAATGATGAGTATTGTGCCCATTGTTGATTTCCTTATTGGTCAGTTTTGGAGTGATACAACTTTCAACTGCCAGCACGCTGCATTAAATCCGGGCGGCTTAATAAGTCCGACCGTAACGTCCTGTAAAAGATTCAAAGTTTTTTCAGTGACTGAATGGCTCGCTACAGAAGCATTCCTTCAATCAAAACCCTTTGTGGTTTGCCCCCGCCATTCAGCAATCTGATGGAGCGTGGGTCCCGCTGGCTCCTTCGCTACACTCGGCCCATCTCTCCCGGAACAAAGGCTGTTTCCTATGCAAAATCGCATGATGATCACCGGTGCCGGCTCGGGCCTGGGCCGCGAAATCGCGCTGCGCTGGGCCCGCGAAGGCTGGCGCCTGGCCTTGTCGGATGTCAGTGAGCCAGGCCTCCAGGAAACCCTCAGGCTGGTGCGCGACGCCGGCGGCGACGGCTTTGTCCAGCGCTGCGATGTACGTGACTACAGTCAGTTGACGGCGTTTGCCCAGGCTTGCGAAGAGAAGCTCGGCGGCATCGACATCATCGTCAACAACGCTGGCGTGGCTTCGGGCGGGTTCTTCAGTGAATTGTCCTTGGAGGACTGGGACTGGCAGATTGCGATCAACCTGATGGGGGTGGTCAAGGGGTGCAAAGCGTTCCTGCCGTTGCTGGAGAAGAGCCGCGGCAAGATCATCAACATCGCTTCCATGGCGGCGCTGATGCAGGGACCGGCCATGAGTAACTACAACGTGGCCAAGGCTGGCGTGGTGGCGTTGTCGGAAAGCCTGCTGGTCGAACTGGCGCAGCAGGAAATCGGTGTGCACGTGGTTTGTCCGTCGTTTTTCCAGACCAACCTGCTGGACTCCTTCCGTGGTCCGACCCCGGCCATGAAGGTCCAGGTAGGCAAGTTGCTGGAAAGCTCGCCCATCACTGCCGCCGACATCGCTGACTACATCTTCCAGCAGGTCGCCCAGGGTGAGTTCATGATCCTGCCTCACGAACAGGGGCGCATGGCCTGGGCGATGAAGCAGAAGAACCCGCAGATGCTGTACGACGAAATGACCGTCATGGCCGACAAGATGCGCGCCAAAGCCAGGCAGAACCCAACTTGACCTTCAAAGGCGGTGTCCTCAGGATGGAGCCATCCTGCTGGACATCGCTGCTCGGGTTTTGAAAGTGTCGCGGTCCGACCTGATTTTGCAGGAAGTTTCCTTCAGTTACCGGAATCTTGTTTGTAGGGGGTTACTGAATTCTCGCCCGTGTCTTGTGAACAGGAAACAGGCCGGGCATGGTCAAGGTCCAGACCTTCTTAAGGACAAGAACCATGCTCGTACTCAGCCGTGCCGTGGGTGAACTGATTTCCATCGGTGATGATATTTCCGTTCGTGTGCTGTCGGTCAGCGGCACCACCGTGCGGTTTGGCGTGGAAGCGCCGCGTCACATCGATGTTCATCGTTTCGAGATATACGAAAAGATCCAGAGAAAGAAGAACCAGGTCGCCCGCAAGGCGTGATCAGTCAAACAGGTGCTTGGGCACGTCGTGCTTGAGCATCAATTGGCACTGCTCGCTCTCCGGATCGAAAACGATCATTGCCTGGCCCTTGGTCAACGCCTGCCTTACGCGTAGCACGCGGGTTTCCAGGGGCGTGTCGTCGCCGTTGTCGGTGCCGTCGCGGGTCACGAAGTCCTCGATCAGGCGAGTGAGCGTGTCGACTTCGAGTTGGTCGTGGGGGATCAGCATGGGGTACCTCGGCTGGATGATGTCGCAAATGCTACGGCTTATGGGCTTTGGCGGCTAGCCTAGGATTTGCGACGCCTGTTCCGGCCTCATCGCGAGCAGGCTCGCTCCCACAGAGGGTGTGGTGCAGCGCCATTTGTGGGAGCGAGCCTGCTCGCGATGCAATCTTGCGGGCGATGAAAATCCTCTGTCAGTTATTCGAACGCTGCCCCACCAGGCTATCCACCGAAGGCACCCGGGTATCGCTTTCCATCTGTGTGTCGTGTTCAATCTGGTGGCTGAAGCGGTCCAGCGAACCCTGGGCCGGTTGCGCGTCGCTGGCGAACACCGGCGGGCTGAGGATGTAGGCACCGAGCAGCCGGCTGAGGGCGGCCAGGCTGTCGATATGGGTGCGTTCGTAGCCATGGGTGGCATCGCAGCCGAAGGCGAGCAAGGCGGTGCGGATGTCGTGGCCGGCAGTGATGGCCGAGTGGGCGTCGCTGAAGTAGTAGCGGAACAGGTCGCGGCGTGCCGGCAGTTCGTTCTCCTTGGCCAGTTTCAACAGGTGTCGTGACAGGTGATAGTCATAGGGCCCGCCGGAGTCCTGCATCGCCACGCTCACGGCGTGTTCGCTGGAGTGCTGGCCGGGTGCGACCGGGGCGATGTCGATGCCGACGAATTCGCTGACATCCCAGGGCAGCGCGGCGGCCGCGCCACTGCCGGTTTCCTCGGTGATGGTGAACAATGGATGGCAGTCGATCAGCAGCTCCTCGCCGCTGTCGACAATCGCCTTGAGCGCCGCCAGCAGGGCCGCGACCCCGGCCTTGTCGTCCAGGTGACGGGCGCTGATGTGACCGCTCTCGGTGAATTCAGGCAGGGGATCGAAGGCGACGTAATCACCGATGCCCACCCCCAGGGTTTCGCAATCGGCACGGGTGGCGCAGTAGGCGTCCAGGCGCAATTCGATGTGATCCCAACTGATAGGCATTTCATCCACGGCGGTGTTGAAGGCGTGCCCGGACGCCATCAAGGGCAACACGCTGCCGCGGATCACGCCGGTGTCGGTGAACAGGCTGACCCGGCTGCCTTCGGCAAACCGGCTGGACCAGCAGCCTACCGGTGCCAGCGTCAGGCGACCATTGTCCTTGATGGCCCGCACGGTGGCACCGATGGTGTCCAAGTGGGCCGACACGGCCCGGTCAGGGCTGTTCTTGCGACCCTTGAGGGTAGCGCGGATCGTACCGCGGCGGGTCATTTCGAAAGGAATACCCAACTCTTCGAGACGTTCGACGACATAGCGCACGATGGTGTCGGTGAAGCCGGTCGGGCTGGGGATCGCGAGCATTTCCAGCAGGACTTTCTGCAGATATTCGAGATTCGGTTCGGGGATTTTGCTGATCATGGAAACTCCTGAACGGTTGAGTATCCGATCGTTCCCACGCTCTGCGTGGGAATGCAGCCGCTGACGTTCTGCGTCATCTGGACGCGGAGCGTCCCTTGAGGCATTCCCACGCGGAGCGTGGGAACGATCAGTCCACTACTGAGGGGTGTCAGACCACCCCCTGGCTATGGGGAAACAGCAGGTCCACAAAGCGTTCGGCGGTGGGTTGTGGTTCGTGGTTGGCCAGGCCGGCGCGTTCGTTGGCTTCGATGAACACGTACTCGGGTTGATCGGCAGCCGGCACCAGCAGGTCGAGGCCGACCATGGGGATGTCCAGGGCGCGTGCAGCACGCACCGCCGCATCGGCCAGGGTCGGATGCAGAGTGTCAGTGACGTCTTCCAGGATGCCGCCGGTGTGCAGGTTCGCTGTGCGTCGTACGAACAGATGCTCACCGGCCGGCAGCACGCTGTCGTAGTCATACCCTGCAGCACTCAGCGTGCGTTGGGTTTCGGCATCCATCGGAATCTTGCTTTCCCCTCCGGTGGCCGCCTGCCGTCGCCGGCTCTGGGCTTCGATCAAGGCTCCGATGGTGTGCTGGCCGTCGCCGATGACTTCCGCGGGGCGCCTGATCGCCGCGGCCACTACTTCAAAGTTGATCAGCAGGATGCGCAGGTCGAGCCCTTCGTGAAAACTTTCCAGCAACACCCGACTATCGAACTGCCGGGCGGCTTCGATGGCGCTCTGCACTTCTTCGATGGTGCGCAGGTCCACCGCGACGCCCTGACCCTGTTCCCCGTCCAGGGGTTTGACCACCACCCGCTCATGTTCATCGAGAAACGCCAGGTTGTCGTCGGCATTGCCTGCCAACTGTTGCGCTGGCAGGTTCAGGCCGGCGTTCTTCAACACTTTGTGAGTCAGACTCTTGTTCTGGCACAACGTCATGCTGATGGCGCTGGTCAGATCGCTCAGGGACTCGCGGCAACGCACCCGGCGGCTGCCGTGGATCAGGGTGAACAAACCGCCCTCGGCGTCGTCCACTTGCACTTCGATGCCCCGGCGGTGTGCCTCCTCGACAATGATCCGTGCATAAGGGTTGAACTGTGCCTCGGGTCCGGGCCCCAGAAACAGCGGCTGGTTGATGCCGTTCTTGCGCTTGATGGCGAAGGTCGAGAGGTTGCGGAAACCAAGCTTGGCGTAGAGGTTCTTGGCCAGGCGATTGTCATGCAGGACCGACAGGTCGAGGTAGCTCAGGCCACGGCTCATGAAATGCTCGATGAGGTGACGTACCAGCACTTCTCCGACACCGGGCCGTGAACATTGTGGGTCCACCGCCAGGCACCAGAGGCTGCTGCCATTTTCCGGATCGTTGAAGGCTTTCTGATGGTTGAGACCCATGACACTGCCGATGACTGCGCCGCTGTCATCGTCTTCGGCCAGCCAATAGACCGGCCCGCCCTGATGGCGCGGCGTCAGGCGCTGGGGATCGACCGGCAGCATGCCGCGGGCCTGGTAAAGCTGGTTGATGGCTTGCCAATCGGCGTCGTTCTGGGCCCGGCGAATCCGGAATCCGCGAAACACCCGCGTGGCTTGCCGATAATCACTGAACCACAGGCGCAGCGTGTCGGAAGGGTCAAGGAACAATTGCGCCGGTTCCAGCCCCAGCACCTGCTGGGGGGCTGCTACATACAGGGCAATATCACGTTCGCCGGGTTGTTCATTGAGCAGTTCCTGGCCCAGGGTCGCCGGGTCCGGGAAGGTATGGCCGATCAGCAATCGGCCCCAACCGCAATGCACCGCGATAGGAGCGGCACCCAATTCGCTGCCGTCCACCGCCAGGCGCGCCTGCAAGCGTTCATAGGAAGGCGCCTGGCCGCGCAGCAGCCGTTGATTGTGAAGCGTCGTGTGGGGTTTCATCGATCAGATTCCTTGCTCGCTGAGCCACAGGTTCAGCGCCGCCAGTTGCCACAGCCGGGAGCCGCGCAGCGGGGTAAGCTGGCCGTTGGGGTCGGTGAGCAGGCGGTCGAGCATGGCCGGGTTGAACAGGCCGCGATCCTGGCTCGGGTCCAGCAGCAGTTCGCGGACCCAGGCCAGGGTGTTGCCTTCCAGGTGCTTGAGGCCCGGCACCGGGAAATAGCCTTTCTTGCGATCGATTACTTCGCCGGGGATCACCCGCCGGGCGGCTTCCTTGAGGACTTGCTTGCCGCCATCGGGCAATTTGAATTTCGCCGGGACCCGGGCCGAGAGTTCCACCAGCCGGTAATCCAGGAACGGCGTGCGTGCTTCCAGGCCCCAGGCCATGGTCATGTTGTCGACACGCTTGACCGGGTCGTCCACCAGCATCACCGTGCTGTCCAGGCGCAAGGCTTTATCCACCGCCGCATCGGCGCCCGGCTGAGCAAAATGCGCTTTGACGAAATCACCGGCGGCATCGTTGGCCGTCAGCCATTTCGGTTGCACCGTGGCGGCGTATTCCTCATAGCTGCGGTCGAAGAACGCGGCGCGATAGGCCGCGTAGGGATCGCTGGCGCCGTCCACCTGTGGATACCAGTGGTAACCGGCGAACAGTTCGTCGGCCCCCTGGCCGCTTTGCACCACTTTGCAATGCTTGGCGACTTCCCTCGACAGCAGGTAAAAAGCGATGCAGTCATGGCTGACCATGGGCTCGCTCATGGCGCGGAAGGCCGCCGGCAGTTGCTCGATGATTTCTTTTTCATCGATGCGTAGTTGGTGATGGCGGGTGCCGTAGTGCTTGGCGATCAGGTCCGAATACTGGAACTCGTCACCGCGTTCGCCACCAGCATCCTGGAAACCGATGGAGAACGTGGACAGGTCTTCCACGCCGACTTCACGCAGCAAGCCCACCAGCATGCTCGAATCCACGCCACCGGAAAGCAGCACCCCTACGTCCACGGCGGCCCGCTGGCGAATGGCGACGGCTTCTCGGGTGCTGTCGAGCACGCGGTCGATCCAGTCTTCCAGGTTCAGGTCCTGCTCATCGGGCCGCGGGCCGTAGGGCAAGGTCCACCAGGTTTTCTGCTCGATGCTGCCATCGGCTTCCACCCGCATCCATGTGGCTGGCGGCAATTTTTCAATGCCGGCCAGCAGGGTACGGGGCGCCGGGACCACGGCATGGAAATTCAGGTAGTGATTAAGGGCGACCGGGTCGAGCATCGGGCTGATATCGCCGCCCTTGAGCAGTGCCGGCAGCGCCGAGGCAAAGCGCAGGCGCTGGCCGGTGCGGGAGAGATACAGAGGCTTGACGCCGAGACGGTCGCGGGCAATGAACAGGCGTTTGGCATCGCGCTCCCAGATGGCGAAGGCAAACATACCGTTGAGCTTGGGCAACAGCGCTTCGCCCCAGGCGTGATAGCCCTTGAGCAACACTTCGGTGTCGCCACCGGAACAAAAGGCGTAGCCCAACGCTTCCAGTTCGGCGCGCAATTCGGGGTAGTTGTAAATCGCGCCATTGAAGGCCAGGGAGAGGCCCAGTTGATTGTCGATCATCGGCTGGGCCGAGGCATCGGACAAGTCCATGATTTTCAGGCGCCGGTGGCCCAGGGCAATTGGGCCCTGGCTATGGAAACCCCACGCGTCGGGGCCGCGAGGGGCCAGGTGATGGGTCATTCGCTCTACGGCCGCAAGGTCCGCAGGTTGTTGATCGAAACGTAACTCTCCAGCTAATCCGCACATAAGTCCTTACCGGTTTTTCCGTTGGGGAGGAGTCAAACGGTACACGCCGAAATGGCGGGTACCCTGGAACTGACCGGTGGGATTGCCGTGAGTTTTAGATCGATGCGTTATAAGTCGACGGGTGGGAACGGCTTGGCTAGGGATTGCGCGGTACTTTGTGGGAGCGGGCTTGCTCGCGAAGGCGGTGTGTCAGTAGTACGTTTGCAAACTGATACACCGCCTTCGCGAGCAAGCCCGCTCCCACAGGTTTGGCGATGGGCATTTAAGTTGCGTCAGGCCTTGCCGCGAATCAATGCCCGCAGCGCAAACCGGTTCGGATGGCAGGCCTCGGCCACGTTGCGTGGCAGGGGCAGGGGTTCATTGTCCAACCAGGCGGCGATCAGTTCGCCGGACAGCGGCGCCGTGATCAGGCCGCGGGAACCATGGCCGCTGTTGACGTACAGGCCATCGAGCCAGGGACAGGGGGTGTCCGGGACCTGGCGGGCATCTTTGCTCAGGGCGTGATACGCCTCGGTAAATGCCCGGTTGTCCGCCAACGGACCGACAATCGGCAAGTAGTCCGGGCTGGTGCAACGGAACGCCGCACGGCCTTCGAGCTGCTCCGGTTCCAGGTTGCCGGCGTCCAGGCGGTCCACCAGGTCGAGAGAGATCTCTTCGAGCATTTGCAGGTTGCCGGCATGTTCGGCGGCGGTGGGTGTCAGGTCAGCGCTCTTGAAGTCGAAACTGGCGCCCAGCGTATGCTCGCCCATTCGCGGCGGGGCCACGTAGCCCTCGGCGCAGACCACCGTGCGCAGGGCCTGGCTGCGGTCGGTCTGGGGCAGTCGGGTGATTTGTCCGCGTATGCGCTTGAGGGGCAGGTCGGCGGCTGCTTCGAAACGTTTGATCTCGGCGGCGCTGGCCAGGATCGCCACCGGTGCACTGGTCAGGTAGCGCTCACCGTCCCAGGCTTGCCACTGGCCATCGACGCGACGCAGATCCAGCACTTCATGATGGGGCAACACCTCGACCAACGGGGCCGAGGCCTGCCAGCGGCACAATGCCGGCGGATGTACCCATCCTCCTTCAGGAAAGAACAGACCACCACAGGCCAGGCCGATGCCGGACAGCGCCTCGGCTTCGCGTTGCTCCATTGTGCGCAGTAGATCGGCCGGGAACGCGGCGGCCAGTTGTGTCTGGCGCTCGGCTTCCTTGTGGTTGAAGGCCAACTGCAAGACACCGCAGCCGTCCCAGTCCATGCCCCGCTGCAGGTGTTCGAGCAAGCGCCGCGTGTAGCCGAAACCGCTGAGGATCATTTGCGACAACGCTGTGCCATGAGCGGACAGCTTGAGGTACAACACCCCCTGGGGGTTGCCGGACGCTTCCTCGGCCAACCCGGCATGTCGCTCCAGCAACGTCACCTGCCAACCACGGGCCGCGAGGCTCGCCGCGCTGGCGCAGCCGGCCAGGCCACCGCCGATCACCAGGGCCCGGCGCTCGCCGCTGAGCGGAGCGGGGCGCGCATACCAGGGTTTTGTCGGGAGGGGGGCGGCCTGCTCCTGGGATTCCGGCCCGCCGAGGAACACGCCCCGCAGGATTTCCCATTTATGCCCGATGCCTGGCGTACGCTTCATTTTGAAGCCCGCTGCGTTCAACAAGCGCCGCACCCAACCGGTGCTGGTGAAGGTGCTCAGGGTGGCCCCGGGCGCCGACAGCCGGGCCAGTTCGGCGAACAGCTCGGCGGTCCACATATCTGGGTTCTTGGCCGGTGCAAAGCCATCCAGGAACCAGGCGTCGATATGTCCGTCCAGTTGCGGTAACTGCTCCAGGGCGTCTCCGATCATCAAGGTCAGCGTCACCCGTCCGCCCACCAGCGTCAGGCGCTGGAAACCTGGATGGATCGCAACGTATTGTCCCAGTAACTGATCGGCCTGAAGTTTGAGTGACGGCCACAGGGCGAGGGCCCGACGCAGGTCTTGAGGGCTCAGGGGGTATTTTTCGACACTGACAAAATGCAGTCGCGCCCCGGCGGGGGCGCATTGCTCGAATAACTGCCAGGCACAGAGGAAATTCAATCCGGTGCCGAATCCGGTCTCACCGATCACCAGCCGCCCATGGTCCGGCAACGCGGCGAAGCGCTCGGCCAGGTTGTTCTGTTCAAGAAACACATAGCGAGTCTCTTCCAGCCCGGACTGGTCGGAGAAATACACATCGTCGAATACCCGTGAACGGGGCAGACCCTGGTCATCCCAATCGAGTTGGGCATGGTGCTGTACGGGGGGCATGGCAGGCTCGGTGAATTCCGGGACGCTATTCTAGCCCGAGGCTGGGTAACTGCGCAGGAGCTCCTGCACATCACGGCATTCAATCCGCTAGTCTTGCCCCAATCCCAGAAGGAGCTGCCTATGTTCGAATCCGCCGAAATCGGTCACGCCATCGATAAAGACACCTTTGAGGCCGAAGTGCCGGCACTGCGTGAAGCGCTGCTCGAAGCCCAGTTCGAGTTGCATCAGCAGAGCCGTTTCCCGGTCATTGTGCTGATCAACGGTATCGAGGGCGCGGGCAAGGGCGAGACGGTGAAGTTGCTCAACGAGTGGATGGACCCGCGGCTGATCGAAGTGCGCACCTTCGACCAGCAGACCGACGAAGAACTGGCGCGGCCGCCGGCCTGGCGTTACTGGCGGATGCTGCCGGCCAAGGGGCGCATGGGAATTTTCTTCGGCAACTGGTACAGCCAGATGCTCCAGGGCCGGGTCCACGGCGAGTTCAAGGACCCCCGGCTCGATCAGGCGATCAATGCCGCCGAGCGCCTGGAGAAAATGCTCTGCGATGAAGGTGCGCTGATCTTCAAGTTCTGGTTTCATCTGTCCAAGAAGCAAATGAAAGCCCGGCTCAAGGGGCTCAAGGATGACCCGTTGCACAGTTGGCGCATCAGCCCGCTGGACTGGCAGCAATCCCAGACCTACGACAAGTTCGTCAAGTACGGTGAGCGGGTGCTGCGCCGGACCAGCCGCGATTACGCGCCGTGGCATGTGATCGAGGGCGTGGACACCTGTTATCGCAGCCTCACGGTCGGCAGGATCCTGCTCGAAGGCATGCGCCAGGCGCTGGATAGACCGAAGATCAAGCCGGAAAAGGTCAGCGTGGCACCGCTGCCGGCATTGGATGACCAGGTGACCCTGATCGACAGCCTGGACATGACCCTGCGGCTGGACAAGGACGACTATGAGGAACAACTGATCACCGAGCAGGCCCGGTTTGCCGGTTTGCTGCGGGACAAACGCATGCGCCGGCACGCCCTGGTGGCCGTGTTCGAAGGCAACGACGCAGCGGGCAAGGGCGGGGCGATCCGGCGGGTCGCGGCAGCGCTCGATCCACGCCAATACAGCATCGTGCCGATTGCCGCGCCCACCGAAGAAGAGCGCGCTCACCCCTACATGTGGCGGTTCTGGCGGCATATTCCGGCACGGGGCAAATTCACCGTTTTCGACCGCTCCTGGTATGGCCGGGTGTTGGTGGAGCGCGTCGAAGGCTTCTGCAGTCGGGCCGACTGGCTGCGGGCCTATGGCGAGATCAATGATTTCGAAGAGCAGATTGCCGACGCTGGCGTGGTGGTGGTCAAGTTCTGGTTGGCCATCGACAAGGAGACTCAGCTCGAACGTTTCCAGGAGCGCGAGGAAATCCCCTTCAAGCGCTTCAAGATCACCGAGGACGACTGGCGCAACCGTGACAAGTGGGACGCCTACCGGGCGGCAGTGTGCGACATGGTCGACCGCACCAGTACCGAAATATCGCCCTGGACCCTGGTAGAGGCCAATGACAAGCGCTGGGCCCGGGTCAAGGTGTTGCGTACCCTCAACGAGGCGCTGGAGGCAGCGTTCAAGCGCAGCAGGAAGTAGCGGGCGATAAGGTCGCATATGCGGGATGAATGATTGTCGCGGTCGGTTATGGGGTGGATTTATGCTCGACCCATTCTTGACCGCCTACAACAATGAGGAACCGCCATGCGAGAAGTAGTGATCGTCGACAGCGTTCGGACCGGCCTGGCCAAGTCGTTTCGCGGCAAGTTCAACATGACCCGCCCGGACGACATGGCGGCCCATTGCGTCGATGCGCTGTTGACGCGCAACGACATCGACCCGGCCAGTGTCGAAGATTGCATTGTCGGTGCCGGCTCCAACGAGGGTGCCCAGGGCTACAACATCGGCCGTAACGTGGCGGTGCTCTCCCAACTGGGCATCGGCACCGCCGGCATGACCCTCAACCGCTTCTGTTCCTCGGGCCTGCAAGCCATCGCCATTGCCGCCAACCAGATTGCCTCCGGTTGCAGCGACATCATCGTTGCCGGTGGCGTGGAGTCCATCAGCCTGACGATGAAAAGCGTCAACACCGACAACCTGATCAACCCGCTGCTCAAGGAACAGGTACCGGGAATCTATTTCCCCATGGGCCAGACCGCCGAGATCGTCGCCCGCCGTTACCAGGTCAGCCGCCAAGCCCAGGACCGCTATGCCTTGCAGAGCCAGCAACGCACTGCCCGGGCCCAGGCGGCCGGGCTGTTCGATGACGAGATCGTACCGATGGCGGTCAAGTACAGGGTGGAAGATAAAAACACCGGCGCGGTGCAGGTGCTTGACGGCGTGGTCGACCGCGACGATTGCAACCGTCCGGACACAACCTATGAAAGCCTGGCCGGGTTGAAGCCGGTGTTTGCCGAAGACGGTTCGGTGACGGCGGGCAACTCATCGCAACTGTCCGACGGCGCTTCGATGACCCTGGTGATGAGCCTGGAAAAAGCCCTGGCGCTGGGACTCAAGCCCAAGGCGTTTTTCCGCGGCTTCACCGTGGCCGGTTGCGCGCCGGACGAAATGGGCATCGGTCCGGTGTTCTCAGTACCGAAACTGCTCAAGGCCAAGGGCCTGCGGGTCGCCGACATCGATGTGTGGGAGCTTAATGAGGCGTTCGCGTCCCAGTGCCTGTACAGCCGCGATCGTCTGGAAATCGATAATGAGAAATACAACGTCAACGGCGGCTCGATTGCCATCGGTCATCCGTTCGGCATGACCGGTTCGCGCCAGGTTGGCCATCTGGTGCGGGAACTGCAACGGCGCAACCTGCGCTATGGCATCGTGACCATGTGCGTGGGCGGTGGGATGGGGGCGACGGGGTTGTTCGAGGCGGTGCGTTAAACACGAAGCCGAGGAAAGATTCCATTTGTGGCGAGGGGATAAATCCCCTCGCCACAGGTCTGGGTAATCCTTTGTCAGCTAGCGATCTCAAGCGCCTTCTGCATCCGCTCGATATACGCCGCGACCTCTTGCTCCGCGGCTTCACGGCTGGCAAACGGTCCTTCCTGGGTGCCTTCCCGGGTACTGAAATAAAATTCACCGTTTATCCGGCAGATCCGGTCACTGGGAAAGACCATCGCAGGGGTGAGGTCCTGGGCGCGTTTGCCGAGCATGGAGACTCCAAGAAACTTAAAAATCGGTTGAGTGAAGTTTATTCGTTGGTATCAACTGGCGCTTGGCCAGCCGATGGGCGGCAATGTGCCATCTCTCCTTTCCGCAAACGACCTTTGAACTGTTAGTACGTAACTGTCCCTGTGTCGCCAAGCCATCTCCCACTAGAATAGTCGCTCTTTTCTTGAGCCTCGGGGATTGCATGCACATTTCGTCCGGTCGCTGGGTCTACGGCCTGTTCCTCGCCCTGTTGACCGCCCTGTTGTGGGGAATCCTGCCGATCAAGCTCAAGCAGGTGTTGCAGGTGATGGATCCGGTCACCGTGACCTGGTTTCGCTTGCTGGTGTCCGGCGGCTTGCTGTTCATTTATCTGGCGGCCACCCGACGCCTGCCCAGCCGCAAGGTGCTCGGTCCGCGGGGTGGCTGGTTGGTGGCGATGGCGGTGCTGGGGCTGGTGGGCAACTATGTGTTGTACCTGATGGGCCTGAATCGCCTGAGCCCCGGCACCGCGCAATTGGTGGTGCAGATGGGGCCGATCCTGCTGCTGGTCGCCAGCCTTTTTGTATTCAAGGAACGTTTCAGCCTGGGGCAGGGGATTGGCCTGCTGGTACTGCTGATCGGTTTCACGCTGTTTTTCAACCAGCGCCTCGCCGAGTTGCTGACCTCCCTGAGCCAATACACCGCCGGGGTCTTGATGGTGTTGCTGGCGTCGGCGGTCTGGACGTTCTACGCCCTGGGCCAGAAGCAGTTGTTGACGGTGTGGAATTCGTTGCAGGTGATGATGGTGATCTACCTGTTCTGCGCGTTGCTGCTCACACCGTGGGCCCACCCGTTGGAAGCGCTGCAACTGAGCCCTCTGCAAGGCTGGCTGTTGTTTGCCTGTTGCCTCAACACCCTGATTGCCTATGGCGCCTTTGCCGAGGCCCTGGCTCATTGGGAGGCGTCACGAGTCAGCGCGACCCTGGCGATCACGCCGCTGGTGACCTTCGCCGCGGTGGCCGTGGCTGCCTGGTGGTGGCCCGACTATGTGCATGCCGAGCAGATCAATCTGCTGGGGTATGGCGGGGCGGTGCTGGTGGTGGTGGGATCAGCGCTGGTGGCGTTGGGGCCTTCGCTGATTGCCGGGCTCAGGGCCCGGCGTGAGCGGTTGGCTGTGGAGCGGTAGCGGCCTGAAGGTGACAGTGATGTGAGTCGACCGGCCTCATCGCGAGCAGGCTCGCTCCCACATTAGATCTTCAGCGTATGCAAGTCCCGGGTTCGACTGGAATCCCTTGTGGGAGCGAGCCTGCTCGCGAAGGCTAACTCCCTGTCAACCAGGATTCAGCCCTGGCTACCGGCCTCCAGCATGTTTTCCGGCCGCACCCAGGCATCGAACTCCTCGTCGGTCAGATAGCCCAGATGCAACGCAGCCTCGCGCAGGGTCAGCCCTTCGCTGTAGGCCTTCTTGGCGATCTCGGCGGACTTGTCGTAGCCGATATGCGGGTTCAACGCCGTCACCAGCATCAACCCGCGCTCCAGGTGCGCGGCCATCTGCTCGCCATCGGGCTCGAGCCCGGCGATGCAGTGTTGCTGGAAGTTGCTGCAGCCGTCGGCCAGCAGGCGGATCGATTGCAGCAGGTTGTGGATGATCACCGGCTTGAACACGTTCAGTTGCAAATGGCCCTGGCTGGCGGCAAAGCCGATGGTCACGTCGTTGCCCATGACCTGGCAGGCCAGCATCGACAGGGCTTCGCACTGGGTCGGGTTGACCTTGCCGGGCATGATGGAGCTGCCCGGCTCGTTGGCGGGCAATTTCACTTCGGCGAAGCCGGCCCGAGGGCCGGAGCCCAGCAGACGCAGGTCATTGGCGATTTTCATCAGGGTCACGGCCAGGGTTTTCAGCGCGCCGGACAGCGTGGTCAGGGGCTCGTGCCCCGCCAACGCCGCAAACTTGTTCGGCGCGGTGACGAACGGCAGACCGGACAGCGCCGCCAGTTCCGCGGCAATCGCCTCGCCGAAACCGTGGGGCGAATTGAGCCCGGTGCCGACCGCCGTGCCGCCCTGGGCCAGTTCGCAGACCGCCGGCAGCGCGGCGCGGATTGCCCGTTCGGCGTAGTCGAGCTGGGCAATGAAGGCTGACAGTTCCTGGCCGAAGGTGATCGGCGTGGCATCCATCATGTGGGTACGGCCGGTCTTGACCAGTTTCAGGTGACGCGCCGCCAGCTCCGCCAGCCCGCCGGACAGTTCGCTGATGGCCGGCAACAATTGCTTGTGGACGGCCTGCACGGCGGCGATGTGCATGGCGGTAGGGAAGCAGTCGTTGGAGCTCTGGGAGCGGTTGACGTGATCGTTGGGATGCACAGGGGTCTTGCCGCCGCGGGGGTTGCCCGCCAGTTCGTTGGCGCGCCCGGCGATCACCTCGTTGACGTTCATGTTGCTCTGGGTGCCGCTGCCGGTCTGCCAGACCACCAGCGGGAACTGGTCGTCATGCTGGCCATCCAGTACTTCGTCGGCGGCCTGTTCGATCAGCCGGGCGATGTCGGCGGGCAAGTCGCCGTTGCGGTCGTTGACCCGCGCGGCGGCTTTCTTGATCAGCGCCAGGGCATGCAGCACCGACAGCGGCATGCGTTCGTTACCGATGGCGAAGTTGATCATGGAACGCTGTGTCTGGGCGCCCCAGTAGGCGTCCTCCGAGACTTCAACCTGGCCAAGGCTGTCGGTTTCGATACGGCTCATTGGGTCAAACTCCTGATAGGTCTGAATGCGCAGTTTAGGCCCTGTCGGGCGGTACCGGTTCCGTCAATCTAGGGGTGGTCGGTTCGGTCCGTCAATCGGGACCGGCAAGCACCGGGGTTGAGGCCTGGCGTTTTTTAGGCGCAGAATGGTCGCCCTTGGGATTTTACCTCGCCAGTTAGATAAGGAAACTCGATGACCCGTCTTCGCGCCATCTGTACCGCAGTTGCTCTGGTGTGTGCCAGCGGCCCTGTTCTCGCCGATACCGCCAGTCACAAAGCCAGCGCCGAAGCATTCCTGACCCTGGCGCACGCTGACAAGCTGGGCACCCCGGTGTACATGCAAGTGCAACAGATGTTTGCCCAGCGCTTCGAACAGACCAAGGCTCCCGAGTCGAAAAAAGCCACCCTGGAAACCTACCAGGCCAAGGCCAACGCCGCGCTTGACCAAGCCATCGGCTGGAACAAGCTCAAGCCGGACATGGTCCAGCTCTACACCACCAACTTCAGCGAGTCGGAGCTCAAGGACCTGGTGGCTTTCTATCAGTCGCCGCTGGGCAAGAAAGTCCTGGAAAAAATGCCGCAACTGACCCAGCAGTCGGCCCAACTGACCCAGGCCAAGCTGGAAAGCGCGGTGCCGGTGGTCAACAAGCTGCTGGCGGATATGACCGCCGAGCTCGAGCCGAAATCCGCTGCGCCTGCCCCAGCCAAGAAAAAGCCGTAAGCGGAGCCTGGAATGAGCATGCAACAACGCATCGAATCGACACTCAGCCTCTTGCAGCCTGAACACCTGCAAGTGCTGGATGAAAGCCACATGCACAGCCGCGGGCTACAGACCCACTTCAAGGCGGTGGTGGTGAGCCGGCAGTTCGAAGGGCTCAATCGGGTCAAGCGCCACCAGAAGGTCTACGGCACGCTGGGTGAGCTGATGGGCGAATTCCATGCGTTGGCGCTGCACACCTACACCCCCGAGGAGTGGGCGCAGATCGACGCCGCCCCGGCTTCGCCGACCTGTGCCGGTGGCAGTAAGCACTGATTGACGGTGAGTTGGGGGCTTTTGTGGCGAGGGGATTTGTATAAAGCCCCGACCTCATAGTCCTGCAACCCACGAGTTTTTGCTAGAATCCGCAACGCGCCGCTGACCCGGCGCGTTTTTTTTGCATCCGGTTCACCCCTTACGAGGGTAGCCACCTGGAGAAATACCCATGACACAACCCATTGTCGTGGCGGCACTGTATAAGTTCGTCACCCTGGAAGATTACGTCGAGCTGCGTGAGCCCTTGCTCAAGGCGATGCTCGATAACGGTATCAAAGGCACCCTGCTGATCGCCGAAGAAGGCATCAACGGCACGGTCTCCGGCACCCGCGAAGGCATCGACGGCTTGCTGACCTGGCTCAAGAACGACCCGCGCATGATCGACATCGATCACAAGGAGTCGTACTGCGACGAACAGCCGTTCTACCGCACCAAGGTCAAGCTCAAGAAGGAAATCGTCACCCTCGGCGTCGAAGGCGTGGATCCGAACAAGCAGGTCGGCACTTATGTCGAACCCCAGGACTGGAACGCGCTGATCAGCGATCCGGAAGTGTTGCTGATCGATACCCGTAACGACTACGAAGTGTCCATCGGGACATTCGAAGGCGCAATCGATCCCAAGACCACCAGCTTTCGCGAATTTCCCGACTACATCAAGGCCAACTTCGATCCGGCCAAGCACAAGAAAGTCGCGATGTTCTGCACCGGCGGCATCCGCTGCGAGAAGGCTTCCAGCTATATGCTCAGCCAGGGGTTCGACGAGGTCTTCCACCTCAAGGGTGGCATCCTGAAATACCTCGAAGAAGTTCCCCAGGAAGAAACCAAATGGCGCGGCGACTGCTTTGTATTCGATAACCGCGTGACCGTTCGCCACGATCTCAGCGAAGGCGACTACGATCAATGTCATGCGTGCCGTACACCGGTGAGCCTGGAAGATCGCGCTTCGGAGCACTACGTGCCTGGCATCAGTTGCCCGCATTGCTGGGACAAGCTGAGCGAGAAGACCCGCCGCAGTGCCATCGACCGGCAAAAGCAGATCGAATTGGCCAAGGCTCGCAACATGCCGCACCCGATCGGCTACAACTACAAGCAATCATCCTCCGAGGCCTGAACCATGCCGCCACGCCTGCTGTATGTCATGGACCCGATGTGTTCCTGGTGCTGGGGCTTTGCGCCGGTGGCCGAAGCATTGGTCGAGCAGGCGCAGGCCCAGAGCGTTGAACTGCATCTGGTGGTGGGCGGGTTGCGTACGGGCAGTGGTTCGGCGCTGGAGCCCACTACCCGGCGTTACATCCTCGAGCACTGGCAGGCTGTCACCCAGGCTACCGGCCAGCTATTCAAGCTGGAGGACGCGTTGCCGGACGGTTTCGTCTATGACACCGAGCCGGCCTGTCGGGCGGTGGTGACGGCCCGAAGCCTGGCGCCCGACCTGGCCTGGAAGCTGGTGAAGCTGATCCAACAGGCTTTTTATGTGCAGGGGCGCGACGTGACCCGTGCCAGCGTCCTGGTGGAACTGGCCGAACAGGCCGGCCTGCCACGCATCGAATTTGCCACAGCGTTCGACAGCGCCGAGCAGCATGCGGCCACAGCCGCGGATTTCACCTGGGTGCAGGATCTCGGCATTGCCGGTTTCCCCACGCTGCTGGCCGAACGCGACGGCCAATTGGCCCTGCTCACCAACGGTTACCAGCCCCTGGGCCAACTGTCTCCATTGCTTGGCCGCTGGCTGGAGCGTGCGGCCTGTGCCTGACCTGCCGGATGGCGCCTCGGAGCCACAGCGCGTCGATCGATTGAGCTGGGCGGAAATCCGTCGCCTGGCCCTCAAACACAAAAAAGCCCTGTGGATAGCCAACGGCGTGGCCGTGCTGGCGACGCTGTGCAGCGTGCCGATCCCCTTGCTGTTGCCATTGTTGGTGGACGAAGTACTGCTGGGGCGGGGCGACGCCGCCTTGAAGGTGATGAACCACGCCTTGCCTACGGCTTGGCAAACGGCTGCCGGCTATATCGGGCTGATGCTGCTGATGACCCTGACCCTTCGATGCGGGGCGCTGCTGTTCAACGTGCTACAGGCGCGTTTGTTCGCCAGGCTCGCCAAAGACATCGTCTATCGCATCCGCATCCGCCTGATCGAGCGCCTCAAGCGGATTTCCCTGGGGGAATACGAAAGCCTGGGCAGCGGTACCGTGGCCGCTCACTTGGTCACCGACCTGGACACCCTCGATAAATTCGTCGGCGAAACCCTTAGCCGTTTTCTGGTAGCAATGCTGACGCTGGTGGGCACCGCCGGCATCCTGATGTGGATGCACTGGAAACTGGCGCTGCTGATCCTGCTGTTCAATCCGCTGGTAATCTACGCCACGGTGCAGTTGGGCAAGCGGGTCAAGCACCTCAAGAAGCTCGAGAACGACAGCACCTCGCGCTTCACCCAGGCATTGACCGAAACCCTGGATGCGATCCAGGAGGTGCGTGCCGGTAACCGCCAGGGATTTTTCCTCGGGCGCCTGGGGCAGCGCGCCCGGGAGGTGCGCGACTATGCGGTCAATTCCCAGTGGAAAAGCGATGCGTCGGGCCGGGCCAGTGGCTTGCTGTTCCAGTTCGGCATTGACATCTTCCGTGCGGCGGCGATGCTCACGGTACTGTTTTCCGACCTGTCCATCGGCCAGATGCTGGCGGTGTTCAGCTACCTCTGGTTCATGATCGGTCCGGTGGAACAGCTGTTGAACCTTCAGTACGCCTATTACGCGGCCGGCGGCGCGTTGAGCCGGATCAACGAACTCCTGGCCCGGGCCGACGAACCGCAGTACAGCGGCGGTGTCGACCCGTTCAAGGGCCGCGATACCGTGGGCATCGACATCCAGGACTTGAGCTTCGGCTATGGCGAGGAACTGGTGCTCGACCAGTTGAACCTGTCTATCTCCCCTGGCGAAAAGGTCGCCATCGTCGGTGCCAGTGGTGGCGGTAAGAGCACCCTGGTGCAGCTATTGCTGGGCTTGTATACGCCGCAGTCGGGCAGCATCCGGTTTGGCGGCGCCACGCAGCAGGAAATCGGCCTGGAAACCATCCGTGAAAATGTCGCGGTGGTGCTGCAGCATCCTGCCTTGTTCAACGACACGGTGCGGGCCAACCTCTCCATGGGCCGCGACTGCAGTGACGAAGCGTGCTGGCGGGCATTGACCATCGCTCAGCTCGATACCACGGTGCGCGCGTTGCCCCTGGGGCTGGAGAGTGTGGTCGGGCGGTCCGGGGTGCGGCTGTCCGGTGGGCAGCGTCAACGCCTGGCCATCGCCCGCATGGTATTGGCCGAGCCGCGGGTGGTGATTCTCGACGAGGCGACCTCCGCACTGGACGCCGCCACCGAGTACAACCTTCATCAGGCCTTGTCGAGATTCCTGAGCGGGCGCACCACGCTGATCATCGCCCACCGGTTGTCAGCCGTGAAACAGGCGGATCGGGTATTGGTGTTCGACGGGGGGCAAATCGCCGAAGACGGCGACCATTTGCAGTTGATTGCCGAGGGCGGCCTGTACGCTCGACTCTACGGTCATTTGCAACAGATACAGCAGCCTTGAGTTTCCTGTGATTTTCTGCGCTTAGTATCCAAAAAAGTCAGCCAAAAGCCCCCGGTTTCTTCGAATTTCCACCCAAAGCCTGTCGATCCCTGGATCCAGCCGTTCCAAGGAGCGAAAACTGGCCTAGGCTCTGGAATCAGAAGCGGATTTCTCCCGGGTGCTCATTGGTAATGCCTGTGCAAGGGACCTCATGAAGCAAAAGCGGACTCTCGGAACGCCTCGGTTGTTGGGCATCGTCTGGCCCTTCATTGCCGTTGTGCTATTTCAGGCATTGCTTGGGGGCGTCAGCCTCTATGTATTGTCGGCCGTTCGCGGCTATGTCGCGGGGGAAAGCCTCTGGTCCAAGGGGCAGAAAGACGCCATTTACTACCTCAACCTCTATGCCGACAGCCGTGATGAGGCGATTTTCCGCAAATACCAGCAAGCCATTGCCGTGCCCGAGGGCGGACATGACCTGCGTGTAGCGCTGGATCGTCAGCCACCGGACCTGGAGGCGGCGCGGGCGGGCATCCTCCAAGGGGGAAACCACCCGGACGACGTGTCCAGCCTGATCTGGCTGTATTTGAATTTCCGTCACTTCAGTTACCTGGAGGAAGCCATCGATCTCTGGACGGTGGGCGACGGCTATCTGATCGAGTTGGATAACGTTGCCCGGCAGATGCATGACAGCATTACCGAAGGGACTGCTTCAGAAAACGATGTGCGCGGCTGGAAGGCGCAGATCTTTGCCATCAACGACTCCGTCACCCCGGCCGCCAAGGCTTTCAGCGACGCGCTGGGGGAGGGATCGCGCTTTATCCTGCGCCTGTTGCTGGTGACCAACTTCGCCACTGCGCTGGGGCTCATCGTCCTGGCTTTGTTGCGTACCCACAAGTTATTGGCTCAACGACAGGTGTTCGCCAACGCTTTGCAACTGGAGAAGGAACGGGCGCAGATCACCTTGCAATCCATCGGCGACGGCGTCATCACCACCGACGTCGAAGGCGCCATTGCCTACATGAATCCCGCTGCCGAGGCGATGACCCACTGGAAGGCCGAGCATGCCACCGGACTGCCCCTGGCCGCGCTGTTCAATTTGCTCGACGACAATGCCCAGACCGAGGGCCTGACGCTGATCGAGCACATCCTCAGCGGCCGGCTCGGTGGTGGCAGCGAACATTCCAAACTGATCCAGCGCCTGGATGGCAGCACCGTGTCGGTGACCCTGGTGGGGGCGCCGATCCGCCATGCGGGCAAGGTCAGCGGCGCCGTACTGGTCCTGCACGACATGACCCAGGAGCGTCAGTACATTGCCAACCTGTCGTGGCAGGCCACCCATGACGCGCTCACCGGCCTGGCGAATCGCCGGGAATTCGAATACCGGCTCGAGCAGGCACTGCATAACCTCACGCGCCAGGCCGGGCGCCATGCCTTGATGTTCCTCGACCTGGACCAATTCAAACTGGTCAACGATACCTGCGGCCACGCGGCGGGTGACGAATTGTTGCGACACATCTGCGCGTTGCTGCAATCGGGCCTGCGGGAAAACGACACCCTGGCCCGGTTGGGCGGGGATGAGTTCGGTATCTTGCTGGAAAATTGTTCACCGGAGGCGGCGGAGAAGATCGCCGAAGGGCTGCGCCAGACCGTGCAGAACCTGCATTTTGTCTGGAAAGGCCGACCGTTTGTGACCACCGTGAGCATCGGCCTGGTGCACATCGCCCAGAACCCGACGACCCTGGAAGCCTCCCTGCGCGCCGCCGACATGGCTTGCTACATGGCCAAGGAAAAGGGGCGCAACCGAGTCCAGGTCTACCATGCCGACGATTCGGAGCTGTCTCTGCGTTTCGGTGAGATGGCCTGGGTCCAGCGCTTGCACATGGCGCTGGAGGAAAACCGTTTCTGCCTGTATGCCCAGGAAATTGCGGCGCTGGGTCCGGGAGAACACGGTGGCGGGCACATTGAGATCCTGTTGCGCCTGCACGATGAGGCCGGGCGGATGATTCTGCCGGACAGCTTCATTCCTGCGGCGGAGCGCTATGGCCTGATGACGTCCCTGGACCGTTGGGTAGTGGAAAATGTCTTCAAGATCATTCGCCAGTGCTTGAACGAGTCGCGGCAGGGGCCCTTGGCCATGTGTGCGATCAATCTGTCAGGCACGACTATCGGAGATCAGGCGTTCCTCGACTTCCTGCGTAAACAGTTCGCAGCCTATTCGATTCCGCCGGAAATGATTTGTTTTGAAATTACAGAGACCAGCGCTATTTCGAATTTGGGCAGTGCCATTCGCTTTATCAATGAACTCAAGAGCTTGGGTTGTTACTTTTCGCTGGATGATTTTTGCGCCGGAATGTCTTCATTCGCTTACCTGAAACATTTACCTGTAGACTTCCTGAAGATCGACGGGAGTTTCGTAAAGGATATGCTGGACGACCCGATTAACCGTGCAATGGTCGAAGTGATCAACCACATCGGCCACGTCATGGGTAAGCGCACCATTGCCGAGTTTGTGGAAACTGCCCAGATCGAGCAGGCATTGCTGGAGATTGGAGTGGATTACGCTCAGGGGTATGTCATCGAGCGCCCGCAGTTGTTTACCTGTGATACGTTGCAGTGCAGGCCGGCCCGGCCCCAGCCGTTGTTATTCAAGGCCCCCGGCACGTTCCGCTGAGCCTCTTGTTGATCCGGAAAAAAATCACAATCAAAAGGAGCCCGACAGTGATCGACACATTCAACCGAACAGGCCCGCTCATGGACGCCAAAAGCTATCCACAATGGGCACAGCAGCTCATTGCCGATTGCGGCGAGAGCAAGCGCCGGGTTGTCGAACACGAGCTGTATCAACGCATGCGCGATAACAAGCTCAGCGCCAGGACCATGCGCCACTACCTTATCGGTGGTTGGCCGGTCGTTGAACAGTTCGCTTTATACATGGCACAGAACCTCACCAAGACTCGCTTTGCCCGCCACCCCGGCGAGGATATGGCCCGGCGTTGGCTGATGCGCAACATTCGTGTCGAACTCAATCACGCCGACTACTGGGTGAACTGGAGCGCCGCCCACGGTGTGACGCTTGAGGACCTGCAGGCACAGCAGGTGCCGCCTGAACTCCACGCATTGAGCCATTGGTGCTGGCACACCAGCTCTTCGGACCCGCTGATCGTGGCAATCGCGGCGACCAACTATGCCATTGAAGGCGCGACCGGTGAGTGGTCGGCGGTGGTGTGTTCCAGCGGCATCTACGCGGCGGCCTTCGCCGATGAAGAGCGCAAGCGCGCCATGAAATGGCTGAAGATGCATGCCCAGTACGACGATGCCCATCCGTGGGAAGCGCTGGAGATCATCTGCACGCTGGCGGGCATGAATCCGAGCAAGGCCCTGCAGGCCGAACTGCGTCAGGCGGTGTGCAAGAGCTACGATTACATGTACCTGTTTCTGGAGCGTTGCATGCAACTGGAACAGTCGGAGTCTGCCGGAAAGTCGGCATCCCCTCGCGAGCGCCTGGCGCTGGCCGGGAGCTGATGTTTAGTTGACCGATGTGGGGGCGAGTTTGCTCCGCGAAGTGCTCGGGCCGCCAACGGGGAGGTTGGCTGTTGGAGCGCTATCGCGAGCAGGCTCGCCCCCACATTTGGTTTGAGTGAGCGTCAGCCCAAACAATAAAGTTGTGTTGGCTTCAGGTTCGGTTTTCTGCCAGGCCTGGCTCGCTCATTCAACCCGCCATTTCCAATCGGTTCCGTCCTTCGCGCTTGGCCACATACAACGCGCTGTCGACCCGGCGCAGCAGGCTTTCTATGGACTCACCCGGCAACAGTGTCGCGCAGCCGAGGCTGACCGTCAGCTCGATCCTGACACCGGCAGCGAAATACTCCTGCAATTGGGCTGCATAGCGCAGTCGCTCGCCAATCGTGGCAGCGGCTTCCCGGCTGGTATTGGAAAGCAGGATCAGGAACTCCTCACCACCGAACCTGAACACCATATCCACGTTGCGCAATTGATCCTTGATCGACTCGGCAACGGCCTTGAGCACCTCATCGCCGGCGCCATGGCCGTAGGTATCGTTGATGCGCTTGAAGTGATCGATGTCGAGCATCAGCAACGACAGTGGTTGCATGTGACGCCTGGCCATGTCGATTTCCCGCTCCATGACCTGGTCCATGGCGATGCGGTTGCCGGTCCCGGTCAACGGATCGCGCAGGGCGCTCTGGGTTGCGGCGCGGTAGAGCAGGGCGTTGCGCAGTGGAAACAACAGGGTGGACATCAGTGACTCGAGATCACTCTGCTCCGCATCGCTGAAGCGCTGATTGCGACGGAACACGAGTTCGCCTAGCTGTTCGTCTTCGTGGCTGAGGTTGTAGCTGAGCAGGTGATGCCCACGCTGACCGAACTCCAGCCGCAGGTCGCTGGGCTTGTGTTGATAGGCCAGCGCATCCAGTGGTACCAGTCGTTGAGCTTCACGGAAAAACAGACCCAGAATCCGCTGTGGTTCCAGGCTGGTCTGCAATTGCTGACTCAATTGCTGACGCAGCTGCGAAAGACTGACGGACCGCGCGACGAGCGGTGACGGTTGACCGAGGCCCAGGCGCTGCAGTTTGGCGCTGTCGAAATCAATCGCGTTGGTCTGGATGGGCGTTTTCATTTGGCGTAAGCCCCTAAGCAAAATCTGTCCTGGCAGGCTGGGTGCGGTGGCTTGGGGCTGCGTGTCGTACAGGCCCGTCAGTCCCGTAGGACGCTGATTTGAGTCTAGTCTGCTTTCCTTGGCTGACGCAGGTCTCGTATCAACCTCCGTTACCCGCCGGACATGGCGTGTTTAGCAGGGTTAGAGCGAAAGTCGTGCCAGTCTGTTCACTTCAGAAAAAAGCATTGCAAATCAATGAAGTGAAAAAATCGCGAATATCACCCCGGGATTTGCGCGACAGGGCTTTGGCGGTTCGTCTGGCTGGCTATCGAAGGATTCGAGCGTCGCGACGGTAAACCGCCGCAACGTGGGGGCGAGCGCTTATTGTGCGTTGAAGGCCTGGCCGTTGACGCCTTTGCTGTCCGGCCCCATCAAATACAGGTAGACCGGCATGATCTCTTCTGGCGTTGGATTATTGAGCGGGTTTTCTCCCGGATAGGCCTGGGCGCGCATGCTGGTGCGGGTGGCGCCGGGGTTGATGCTGTTGGCCCGCATCGGCGCGACGGTATCGACTTCGTCGGCCAGGGTCTGCATCAACCCTTCGGTGGCGAACTTGGACACACCATAGGCACCCCAGTACGCCCGGCCCTTGCGGCCAACGCTGCTTGAGGTGAACACCACGGACGCATCCGTGGACAGCTTGAGCAGCGGCAGCAAGGTGCTGGTGAGCATGAACATGGCGTTGACGTTCACCTGCATCACTCGCATGAAATTCTCGCCGGACAGCTGTTCCAGCGGTGTACGCGGGCCGATGATCGAGGCGTTGTGCAGCAGGCCGTCCAGATGACCGAATTCGGTTTCGATCATGGCCGCCAGTTCGTCGTATTGATGGGGTAGGGCGGTTTCGAGGTTGAAGGGAATCACTGCCGGCTGTGGATGACCGGCCGCTTCGATTTCATCGTAGACCTGGGTCAGGTTGGCTTCGGTCTTGCCCAGCAGCAGCACGGTAGCGCCGTGGGCGGCATAAGCCTTGGCCGCAGCGGCGCCGATGCCACGACCGGCACCGGTCACCAGGATGACCCGGCCATTGAGCAGATCGGGGCGGGCGGAATAATCAAACATAAGAACCTCACGAAACATAACGATGCGTGGTGATGCACGGTGTGGCGACGGGTTGTATTGTGGCGAGGGAATTCATCCCCGCTGGGTCCGAAGCGACCCCTTGCGTATTACTTGATACACCGCAGTGATTGACATCTCTTGGAGGCGCTTCGCACCTCGGCGGGGATAAATCCCCTCGCCACAAAAAATCTACTTAGTGTCTTGCCACACGAAGTAGTCAGCTCAGCAACTGCACAACGCGTTATCCAGCACTTCGCGCAACGCCAGCGGGTGATCGATTACCACGTCCGCGCCCCAGTGCTTGGGGTTGTCGTCTGGATGGATGTAGCCGTAGGTCACCGCGCAGGTCTTGGTGCCGGCGCTGCGCCCGGACTCGATGTCCCGCAGGTCGTCGCCCACGAACAGCACGCTGGCCGGGTCCAGGTCGAGCATCTTGCACGCCAGGATCAGCGGCTCCGGATCCGGCTTGCTGTTTTTTACATGATCCGGGCAGATCAGCACTTTGGAGCGCTCGGCCAGGCCCAGTTGCTGCATGATGGGCTCGGCGAAGCGCACCGGTTTGTTGGTGACGACGCCCCAGATCAGGTTGGCGGCTTCGATGTCGGCGAGCACCTCGGCCATGCCGTCGAACAGATGGCTGTGGACGGCGCAGCCCTTGAGATAGCGATCGAGGAATTCCTGGCGCAGGTCCTCGAAGCCCGGTGATTCCGGGTCCATGGAAAAGGTCACCGCGACCATCGCACGGGCGCCCCCGGAAATTTCGTCTCGAATGTGCTGCGTGTTCATCGGTGGCAGGCCGCGGTCGGCGCGCATGGCCTGGCAGATGGCGATGAAGTCCGGCGCGGTATCGAGCAGCGTGCCGTCCATGTCGAAGAGAACCGCTTTGAGACGCATCGACTTATTCCTCGCGCAGGGTCTGGATCATATAGTTCACGTCAACGTCAGTGGCCAGCTTGTAGTGCTTGGTCAGCGGGTTGTAGGTCAGGCCGATGATGTCCTTGACGGTCAGCCCGGCCGCACGGCTCCAGGCGCCCAGCTCGGAAGGACGGATGAACTTCTTGAAGTCGTGGGTGCCGCGAGGCAGCAGCTTCATGATGTATTCCGCGCCGATGATGGCGAACAGGTACGCCTTCGGGTTGCGGTTGATGGTGGAGAAGAACACCTGGCCGCCGGGCTTGACCATGCGGAAGCAAGCGCGGATGACCGAGGACGGATCCGGCACGTGTTCAAGCATTTCCAGGCAGGTGACCACGTCGAACTGAGCGGGCATTTCCTCGGCCAGGGCTTCGGCGGTGATCTGCCGGTATTCCACGCTGACGCCGGACTCCAGTTGATGCAGCTGCGCTACCGCAAGCGGTGCTTCGCCCATGTCGATGCCCATCACCGTTGCGCCGCGCTGGGCCATGGCTTCGCTGAGAATGCCACCGCCGCAGCCGACGTCGAGCACCTTCTTGCCGGCCAGGTTGACCCGTTCGTCGATCCAGTTGACCCGCAGCGGGTTGATATCGTGCAGCGGCTTGAACTCGCTTTCGCGGTCCCACCAGCGGTGAGCCAGGGCTTCGAATTTGGCGATTTCGGCGTGGTCGACGTTGCTCATGTGCAGATCCTCGAAAAACTTGAAAAAATCAGTGGCCCCGAGCCGTGGCTCAAGAGGCGGGGTTATTCGTCGTGACCGCTGATGCGGCGACCCCAGGCCTGGGCCGTGGCGATCAGTTGCGGTTCCTCCAGGCGGGTCAGCTGGCCGTCTTCAAGCAACGGCTTGCCGGCCACCCACAGGTGTTTCACGCAATCGCGGCCGGTGGCGTAGATCAGCTGCGACACCGGATCGTAAATCGGTTGCTGGGCCAATCCCGACAGGTCGAAGGCCACCAGGTCGGCGGCCTTGCCGACTTCCAGGGAGCCGACGGTGGCCTCGATGCCCAGCGTCCGGGCGCCATTGAGCGTGGCCATGCGCAACGCCCGATGGGCATCCAGGGCCGTGGCCGAGCCGGCGACGGCCTTGGCCAGCAGGGCTGCGGTGCGAGTCTCCCCCAGCAGGTCCAGGTCATTGTTGCTCGCAGCGCCGTCGGTGCCGACCGCCACATTGACCCCGGCCTGCCATAAGCGCTCCACCGGGCAGAAACCACTGGCCAGCTTCAGGTTCGATTCCGGGCAATGGATCACGCTGCAATTGCTTTCTACCAGCAAGGCCAGGTCTTCATCGCTGATCTGAGTCATGTGCACAGCCTGGAAACGCGGCCCCAGCAGGCCCAGTCGTCCGAGGCGAGCCAACGGCCGCTCGGCGGTGTTATCCACCGCCTGCTGCACTTCGAAGGCGGTTTCGTGAACATGCATATGAATGGCTGCGTCCAGCTCTTCGGCAATCACGCGGATTTTCTCCAGGTTCTCATCGCCCACGGTGTAGGGCGCATGCGGGCCGAATGCGACTTTGATCCGCGGATGGTGCTTGAGGTCGCCGAACAATTCGATGCCCTGACGAATGGCATCGTCGGCACTGGCAGCCCCGGGAATCGGGAAATCGAGGATCGGAATGGCGATTTGTGCACGGATGCCGCTGTTATGGACGCGTTCGCTGGCAACCTTGGGATAGAAATACATGTCAGAGAAACAGGTGATGCCACCCTTGATTTGCTCGGCGATTGCCAGGTCGGTGCCGTCGCGCACAAAGTCTTCATCGACCCATTTGCCCTCGGCCGGCCAGACATGTTGTTCAAGCCAGGTCATCAGGGGCAGATCGTCGGCCAGGCCGCGGAACAATGTCATCGCCGCATGGCCGTGGGCGTTGATCAGGCCCGGGCTGAGCAGCATGCCCGGCAGCTCACGGACTTCGGCAGCCTCGCATTTCAGGGCTTCGGCCCGTGGACCGATGAACACGATGCAGCCGTCGCGGACACCCAGGCCATGATCCTTGAGTACCACGCCAGCGGGTTCGACAGGCACCAACCAGGTCGGCAGCAATAGTAAGTCGAGCGCAATGGCAGGCTTGGGCATTGTGGATCGGTTCCATGGGTTATAAAGGATGGCGAAGTATACCCGAGCGTCATCGCGCTGGGATCGCTATAATCGGCGGCTTTGTTCAAGAGTGCGGAGTGTAGGATGCGCGATCAACTGTTGGCTGCGGAGAAGGTGAAGGCCATCGATTGGCGGGATGGCGCCCTGTACCTGCTGGATCAGCGCGTGTTGCCGTTCGAGGAAAACTGGATCGCCTACACCAGTGCGGCCGGGGTGGCCGAGGCCATACGCACGATGGTGGTGCGCGGCGCGCCGGCCATCGGCATCAGTGCGGCTTACGGCGTGGTGCTGGCCGCCCGCGCGAGAGTGGCCGAGGGCGGGGACTGGGGCGCGGCATTGGAGGCTGACTTCACTTTGCTGGCCGAGTCCCGGCCGACGGCGGTGAATCTGTTCTGGGCCCTGGATCGGATGCGTGACCGGCTGGCGCGCTTGAAAGAGCATGCCGAGCCGCTGGCCGCCCTCGAGGCCGAGGCGATCGCCATTCACGAAAGTGACCGTGAAGCCAACCTGACCATGGCCCAGCTCGGCGTCGACCTGATCCGCAAGCACCAGGGCAATGCCCAGGCCATCCTGACCCATTGCAACACCGGTGCCCTGGCCACCGGCGGCTTCGGCACGGCCCTGGGGGTGATTCGCGGTGCATTCATCGAGGGTATGGTCGAGCGGGTCTATGCCGACGAAACCCGTCCATGGCTGCAGGGTTCGCGCCTCACGGCGTGGGAGCTGGCGAACGAGGGTATCCCGGTGACCCTCAACGCCGATTCCTCTGCCGCCCACATCATGAAAACCAAGGGTGTGACCTGGGTAATCGTCGGCGCCGACCGCATCACTGCCAACGGTGATGTGGCGAACAAGATCGGCACCTATCAACTGGCGGTCTGCGCCATGCATCACGGCGTGCGCTTCATGGTGGTGGCGCCCAGTTCGACCATTGATATGAACCTGGCCAGCGGCGAGGACATCCCGATCGAAGAACGCGACGGGCGCGAACTGCTGGAAGTTGGCGGCAAGCGGGTCGGCGCGGAGGTGGAGGCGTTCAACCCGGTGTTCGACGTCACGCCGGCTGACCTGATCGACGCCATCGTCACGGAGAAGGGGATCGTCGAGCGCCCGGACACCGCGAAGATGGCGCAACTGATGTGCCGCAAGCGGCTGCATTGAGACTATTTTGTCAGGTGCATCGCCATCGCGAGCAGGCTCGCTCCCACATGGAATCGGGTCGTGTCCGGAATCTCGGGCATGTAAAGCCTCCCTGTGGGAGCGAGCCTGCTCGCGATGAGGCCCTTGAAACCTCCAGAACTCCTTGCATTTGAGTGCAATTTCTCCAGTCGCAGCGCTTCTAAGCCCCTCTCGTCCCATTCCAGCCTGTCACCGGTCAACTAACTATGCTCCATGCGCATCTGGGGGATAGGTGCGTGGCGGCTCTTGTGATAACATCCGGCGGTTTCCAGGGTCGCTTCACGAAGCGGTCTTTACTGCGCAGATCCATGGCATAACTCGTTGATTTGTCGTAAGTCGCTGCACGGCACTTGTCCTGTGGCGGCGAGCTTCGTTCGTCCCGTCTGGATGTGACGAGGTTTCACCAGAAAAAGGAATCAGGCTTCTCATGGGCGAACTGGCCAAAGAAATCCTCCCGGTCAATATCGAAGACGAGCTGAAACAGTCCTACCTCGACTACGCAATGAGCGTAATCGTCGGGCGGGCGCTGCCGGATGCGCGCGATGGCTTGAAGCCCGTGCACCGGCGCGTATTGTTCGCGATGAGCGAGCTGGGCAACGACTTCAACAAGCCGTACAAGAAATCCGCCCGTGTCGTCGGTGACGTGATCGGTAAGTATCACCCTCACGGTGACACTGCGGTGTACGACACCATCGTCCGGATGGCGCAGCCATTTTCCCTGCGCTACCTGCTGGTAGACGGTCAGGGCAACTTCGGCTCCGTGGACGGCGACAATGCCGCGGCCATGCGATACACCGAAGTGCGCATGACCAAGCTCGCCCACGAGCTGCTGGCCGACCTGCACAAGGAAACCGTGGACTGGGTGCCGAACTACGACGGCACCGAAATGATCCCGGCGGTCATGCCGACCCGTATCCCGAATCTGTTGGTCAACGGTTCCAGCGGTATCGCCGTGGGCATGGCAACCAACATCCCGCCGCACAACCTCGGTGAAGTCATCGATGGTTGCCTGGCCCTCATCGACAACCCCGAGCTGAGCGTCGATGAGCTGATGCAGTACATCCCCGGCCCGGACTTCCCGACCGCCGCGATCATCAACGGTCGGGCCGGTATCATCGAGGCCTATCGCACCGGTCGCGGCCGCATCTACATGCGCGCCCGCTCGACGGTCGAAGACATCGACAAGGTCGGTGGCCGCCAGCAGATCGTCATCACCGAGCTCCCATACCAGCTGAACAAGGCCCGTCTGATCGAGAAGATCGCCGAGCTGGTCAAGGAGAAGAAACTCGAAGGCATCACCGAACTGCGGGACGAGTCCGACAAGGACGGCATGCGCGTCGTGATCGAGCTGCGCCGTGGCGAAGTGCCTGAGGTGATCCTCAACAACCTCTACGCCCAGACCCAGCTGCAAAGCGTGTTCGGTATCAACATTGTCGCGTTGATCGATGGCCGTCCGCGGATCCTGAACCTCAAGGACCTGCTGGAAGCCTTCGTGCGTCACCGTCGCGAAGTGGTCACCCGCCGCACCGTGTTCGAACTGCGCAAGGCCCGTGAGCGGGGTCACATCCTGGAAGGCCAGGCCGTTGCCCTGTCGAACATCGACCCGGTCATTGCCCTGATCAAGGCCTCGCCGACGCCGTCGGAAGCCAAGGAAGCGCTGGTCAGTACGCCTTGGGAGTCCAGTGCGGTGATGACCATGGTCGAGCGTGCCGGCGCCGATTCCTGCCGTCCGGAGAATCTCGACCCGCAATACGGTCTGCGCGACGGCAAGTACTTCCTGTCCCCGGAACAGGCACAAGCCATCCTGGAACTGCGCCTGCATCGCCTGACCGGCCTGGAGCACGAGAAGCTGCTGGCCGAGTACCAGGAGATCCTCAACCAGATCGGCGAGCTGATCCGCATCCTCAACAGCGCCACGCGTCTGATGGAAGTGATCCGCGAAGAACTGGAAGTGATCCGCGCCGAATACGGCGACGTGCGCCGCACCGAGATCCTCGATGCGCGCCTGGACCTGACTCTGGGTGACATGATCCCGGAAGAAGACCGCGTGGTGACCATTTCCCACGGTGGCTACGCCAAGACCCAGCCGCTGGCCGCCTACCAGGCTCAGCGTCGCGGCGGCAAAGGTAAATCGGCTACCGGCGTCAAGGACGAGGACTACATCGCCCACTTGCTGGTTGCCAACAGCCACACGACGCTGCTGCTGTTCTCCAGCAAGGGCAAGGTCTACTGGCTCAAGACCTACGAGATTCCCGAAGCGTCCCGCGCTGCCCGTGGTCGTCCGCTGGTCAACCTGCTGCCACTGGACGATGGTGAGTACATCACCACCATGTTGCCGGTGGAGGAATACACCGAAGGCCACTACATCTTCATGGCGACCGCCAACGGCACCGTCAAGAAAACCCCGCTGGAATCCTTCAGCCGTCAGCGCAGCGTCGGCCTGATCGCCCTGGAACTGGACGAAGGCGACGTGCTGATTTCCGCCGCCATCACCGACGGCGAGCGTGAGGTCATGCTGTTCTCCGACGGTGGCAAGGTGACTCGCTTCAAGGAGTCCGATGTTCGTGCCATGGGCCGTACTGCCCGCGGTGTGCGCGGCATGCGCCTGCCGGAAGGCCAGAAGCTGATCTCTATGCTGATTCCCGAAGAAGGCAGCCAGATCCTGACCGCTTCCGAGCGTGGCTACGGCAAACGTACCGCCATCAGCGAGTTCCCGGAGTACAAGCGTGGCGGCCAGGGCGTGATCGCCATGGTCAGCAACGAGCGTAACGGCCGTCTGGTCGGCGCGGTCCAGGTGCTCGATGGCGAGGAAATCATGCTGATCTCCGATCAGGGCACTCTGGTGCGTACGCGGGTCGACGAGGTGTCGAGCCTGGGCCGTAATACTCAGGGCGTGACGCTGATCAAGCTGGCCAGCGATGAAACGCTGGTGGGCCTTGAGCGGGTGCAGGAACCATCGGAAGTCGAAGGCGAGGAGCTGGAAGGCGAGGACGACGTGGCGTTCGACGGTACCCTGGGTGCCGATGTCGACGACATGACCGGCGACGATCAATCGCTCGATGCTGCCGCAGACGAAGAAGAACCGCAGGAGTAAGCGGACACGTAGGGGGCGGATGAAGATTCGCCCCCTTGTTGTTTGTCCCTTTTGAAAATTTGCGACACTGCGCATTCCTCTTGTAGGAGCGGGCTTGCTCGCGAATGCGGTGTATCAGCCATTCAGATGTCGACTGACACACCGCATTCGCGAGCAAGCCCGCTCCCACAGGGATTGTGTGCAGAACACAAGATTTATGTGACCACCAGATCAGAGCGAGATTGGATGTGAGCAAGAGAGCCTATAACTTCTGTGCCGGCCCGGCGGCGCTTCCTGAAGCGGTCCTGAAGCGTGCCCAGGGTGAACTTCTCGACTGGCATGGCAAGGGCCTGTCCGTCATGGAAATGAGCCATCGCAGCGATGAGTTCGTGTCCATTGCCACCAAGGCCGAGCAGGACCTGCGTGATCTGCTGAACATCCCGTCCAACTACAAAGTGTTGTTCTTGCAGGGTGGCGCCAGCCAGCAATTTGCCCAGATCCCGTTGAACCTGCTGCCGGAAAACGGCCAGGCCGACTACATCGACACCGGGATCTGGTCGCAGAAAGCCATTGAAGAAGCCTCGCGTTACGGCCATGTCAACGTTGCCGCCACCGCCAAGCCCTACGACTATTTCGCCATTCCCGGTCAGAACGAGTGGAACCTGTCCAAGGACGCGGCCTACGTTCATTACGCGCCGAACGAAACCATCGGCGGTCTGGAATTCAACTGGATACCGGAAACCGGTGATGTGCCATTGGTGGCCGACATGTCTTCGGACATCCTTTCGCGCCCTATGGATGTCTCCCGTTTTGGCATGATCTACGCCGGCGCCCAGAAGAATATCGGCCCGAGCGGCATTCTGGTCAGCATCATTCGCGAGGATCTGTTGGGTCGTGCCCGTTCCCTGTGCCCGACCATGCTCAACTACAAGGTCGCGGCCGACAACGGCTCGATGTACAACACGCCGCCGACCCTGGCCTGGTACTTGTCGGGCCTGGTGTTCGAGTGGTTGAAAGAGCAGGGCGGTGTCGAAGCCATCGGCAAACTCAATGAAGTGAAGCAGCGCACACTCTACGACTTCATCGATGCCAGCGACCTCTACAGCAACCCTATCAACAAGACCGACCGCTCCTGGATGAACGTACCGTTCCGCCTGGCCGACGACCGTCTCGACAAACCGTTCCTGGCGGGTGCCGACGAGCGCGGGTTGCTGAACCTCAAGGGCCATCGCTCTGTCGGTGGCATGCGCGCTTCCATCTACAACGCCGTGGACATCAATGCGGTCAACGCATTGGTTGCCTACATGGCAGAGTTCGAGAAGGAACACGGCTGATGTCAGAGCAAGAACTCAAGGCGCTGCGCCTGCGCATCGATGCCCTGGACGAAAAAGTCCTGGAGCTGATCAGCGAGCGCGCACGCTGCGCCCAGGAAGTCGCCCGGGTGAAAATGGCCTCCCTGGCCGAGGGTGAAGTGCCGGTGTTCTATCGTCCCGAACGTGAGGCCCAGGTGCTCAAGCGGGTCATGGAACGCAACAAGGGCCCGCTGAGCAACGAAGAAATGGCGCGGCTGTTCCGCGAAGTCATGTCGTCGTGCCTGGCGCTGGAGCAACCGCTGAAAGTCGCCTACCTGGGGCCTGAAGGTACCTTCACCCAGGCCGCGGCCATGAAGCACTTCGGGCACGCTGTGATCAGCAAGCCGATGGCCGCCATTGACGAAGTCTTCCGCGAAGTCGCGGCCGGCGCGGTGAATTTTGGCGTGGTGCCGGTGGAGAACTCTACCGAAGGTGCGGTCAACCACACGCTGGACAGCTTCCTCGAGCATGACATGGTGATCTGCGGCGAAGTCGAGCTGCGCATCCACCATCACCTGCTGGTGGGCGAGAACACCAAGACCGACAGCATCAGCCGGATCTATTCCCACGCCCAGTCCCTGGCCCAGTGCCGCAAGTGGCTGGACGCCCATTACCCGAACGTCGAGCGCGTGGCGGTATCGAGCAACGCCGAGGCGGCCAAGCGGGTCAAGGGCGAGTGGAACTCGGCGGCAATTGCAGGGGACATGGCGGCCGGTCTCTATGGATTGACCCGCCTGGCTGAGAAAATCGAGGACCGTCCGGACAACTCCACGCGATTCCTGATGATCGGCAACCAGGAAGTGCCACCGACCGGCGACGACAAGACTTCGATCATCGTTTCCATGAGCAATAAGCCCGGCGCGCTCCATGAACTGTTGGTGCCGTTCCACGACAACGGTATCGACCTGACCCGGATCGAGACGCGTCCGTCGCGCAGCGGTAAATGGACCTACGTGTTCTTCATCGACTTCGTCGGCCACCACCGCGACCCGCTGGTAAAAGGTGTGCTGGAGAAAATCAGTCAGGAAGCAGTGGCACTCAAGGTGCTGGGTTCCTACCCCAAGGCAGTTCTATAAGGGCGGATAGCAAATGAGTGGCAACTTCCTCGCCCTGGCACAGCCAGGCGTGCAACAACTTTCGCCTTACGTTCCAGGCAAGCCCGTGGACGAACTGGCTCGCGAGCTGGACCTGGATCCGGCCAGCATCGTCAAGCTGGCGAGCAACGAGAACCCGCTGGGTGCCGGGCCCAAGGCGCTGGCGGCGATCCGTGACGAGCTGGCCGAGTTGACCCGCTACCCCGATGGCAATGGATTTGCCTTGAAAAGCCTGCTGGCCGAGCGTTGTGGTGTCGAGCTGAACCAGGTGACGCTGGGCAACGGTTCCAATGACATCCTTGAGCTGGTGGCGCGTGCCTACCTGGCGCCGGGCCTCAACGCGGTATTCAGTGAGCATGCGTTCGCGGTCTACCCGATCGCTACCCAGGCGGTCGGTGCCGACGCCCATGTTGTTCCGGCCAAGGAGTGGGGACACGATCTGCCGGCCATGCTGGCGGCCATCGACGCCAATACCCGGGTGGTATTCATCGCCAACCCGAACAACCCGACGGGCACCTGGTTCGACGCCCAGGCCCTGGACGACTTCCTGCAGGACGTCCCTGGGCACGTGCTGGTGGTGCTGGACGAGGCCTACATCGAATACGCCGAAGGCAGCGACCTGCCCGATGGCCTGGACTTCCTCGCGGCGTACCCGAACCTGCTGGTTTCGCGCACCTTCTCCAAGGCCTACGGCCTGGCATCGCTGCGGGTCGGCTACGGCCTGTCCACTGCCGTGGTGGCCGATGTGCTGAACCGTGTACGCCAGCCGTTCAACGTCAACAGCTTTGCTCTGGCCGCCGCCTGCGCTGCACTCCAGGATGAGGAGTACCTGGCGCAGAGCCGTCGCCTGAACGAGGCCGGCATGCTGCAACTGGAGGCTGGCTTCCGTGAGCTGGGCCTGGGCTGGATTCCGTCGAAAGGCAACTTCATCTGCGTCGACCTGGGTCGTGTCGCGGCACCGGTGTTCCAGGGCCTGTTGCGTGAAGGCGTGATCGTGCGTCCGGTGGCCAATTACGGCATGCCGAACCACCTGCGCGTCACCGTTGGCCTGCAAGCGGAAAACAGCCGGTTCCTCGAGGCATTGAGCAAGGTTCTGGCTCGTGGTTGATGTCACTTCGCTGCAACCTGCTGCACCTATGATCGGTCGCCTGGTGGTGGTCGGTCTGGGACTGATCGGTGGTTCGTTCGCCAAGGGCTTGCGAGAAGGAGGTCTGTGCCGCGAGGTGGTTGGCGTCGACCTGGATCCGCAGTCGCGCAAGCTGGCGGTGGAGCTGGGCGTGGTGGACCGCTGCGAAGACGACCTGGCGGCTGCGTGCCAGGGGGCTGACGTGATTCAGCTGGCGGTGCCGATTCTGGCCATGGAAAAACTCCTGGCACGCTTGGCGACCATGGACCTGGGCCGGGCGATCCTGACCGATGTCGGCAGTGCCAAGGGTAACGTCGTGCGTGCGGCTACCGAAGCCTTTGGCGGGATGCCGGTGCGCTTCGTGCCGGGGCATCCGATCGCTGGTTCCGAGCAGAGCGGCGTGGAAGCTTCCAATGCCGAGCTGTTTCGCCGCCACAAGGTCATCTTGACGCCGCTGGACCAGACCGATCCGGCTGCGCTGGCTGTGGTGGACCGTTTGTGGCGCGAGTTGGGCGCCGATGTGGAGCACATGCAGGTCGGGCGCCACGACGAGGTCCTGGCCGCCACCAGTCATTTGCCGCACCTGTTGGCGTTCGGTCTGGTGGATTCATTGGCCAAACGCAATGAAAATCTTGAGATCTTCCGTTACGCTGCCGGCGGTTTCCGCGATTTCACGAGAATCGCCGGTAGCGACCCGGTCATGTGGCACGACATCTTCCTCGCCAATCGCGAAGCTGTCCTGCGCACACTCGATACATTTCGCAGCGACCTCGACGCCTTGCGCGACGCGGTCGATGCAGGGGACGGGCACCAGTTGCTGGGCGTTTTCACACGTGCCAGGGTGGCCCGCGAGCATTTCAGTAAAATCCTGGCCCGTCGGGCCTATGTGGACGCTATGAATTCCAACGATCTGATTTTCCTGGCACAACCTGGTGGCTCCCTGAGCGGGCGTATTCGTGTACCGGGCGATAAATCGATTTCCCACCGCTCGATCATGCTCGGTTCCCTGGCCGAAGGCGTGACCGAGGTGGAAGGCTTCCTCGAGGGCGAAGATGCCCTGGCGACGCTGCAAGCGTTTCGCGACATGGGGGTGGTCATCGAAGGGCCGCACCATGGTCGCGTGACGATCCATGGTGTCGGCCTGCATGGCCTCAAGCCTGCGCCAGGTCCGATCTACCTGGGTAACTCCGGTACTTCGATGCGCCTGTTGTCCGGCCTGCTGGCCGCGCAGGACTTCGATAGCACCCTGACCGGCGACGCGTCGCTGTCCAAGCGGCCGATGAACCGCGTGGCCAACCCGCTGCGGGAAATGGGCGCGGTCATCGAGACGGCTGCCGAAGGTCGTCCGCCGATGGTCATCCGTGGCGGCAACAAGCTCAAGGGCCTGACCTACACCATGCCGATGGCCAGCGCCCAGGTGAAATCCTGCCTGCTGCTGGCTGGTCTCTATGCCGAAGGCAAGACCACCGTCACCGAGCCGGCGCCGACCCGTGACCACACCGAGCGCATGCTCCGTGGCTTCGGTTATCCGGTTACGGTCAACGGGGCTACGGCTTCCGTTGAGTCGGGTAGCAAGTTGACCGCGACCCACATCGAAGTGCCGGGCGATATTTCGTCGTCGGCGTTCTTCCTGGTGGCCGCGTCCATTGCCGAAGGCTCTGAGTTGGTGCTCGAGCACGTCGGCATCAATCCGACCCGCACGGGCGTGATCGATATCCTGCGCCTGATGGGCGCCGACATCACCCTGGAGAACCCGCGTGAAGTCGGCGGCGAGCCGGTGGCGGACCTTCGCGTCAGAGCGGCTAAACTCAAGGGTATCGAGATTCCCGAGGCGCTGGTTCCGCTGGCGATCGATGAGTTTCCGGTACTGTTCGTGGCTGCCGCCTGTGCGGAAGGACGGACGGTACTGACCGGCGCCGAAGAGCTGCGGGTCAAGGAGTCGGACCGTATCCAGGTGATGGCGGATGGCTTGCTGGCGCTGGGCGTAAAATGCGAGCCGACGCCGGACGGTATCATCATCGACGGCGGCCAGATCGGCGGCGGCGAAGTCCATGGTCACGGTGACCATCGCATCGCCATGGCCTTCAGTGTTGCGTCCCTGCGGGCAAGCGCCCCGATTCGCATCCATGACTGCGCCAACGTTGCGACATCGTTCCCGAACTTCCTGGCACTGTGCGAGCAGGTCGGCATTCGGGTGGCAAAAGAGGCACAGTCGTGAACATCAAGACACCGGTCATCACCATCGATGGCCCGAGCGGCTCGGGCAAGGGCACCGTCGCCGGGATCCTCGCCAGGCAACTGGGCTGGAACCTGCTCGATTCGGGGGCCCTGTATCGCTTGCTCGCATTCGCGGCCAGCAACCATGGCGTCGACCTGACCAACGAGGAGTTGCTCAAGGCCCTGGCGGCGCACCTGGATGTGCAATTCATTGCAGCGACCGATGGTCAACTGCAGCGCATCATCCTGGAAGGCGACGAAGTCAGCGATGTCATCCGGACTGAAACCGTTGGCGCCGGGGCCTCCCAGGTCGCTTCACTGCCGGCGGTACGCGAAGCGTTGCTCCAGCGTCAGCGCGCATTCCTGGAGCAGCCGGGGCTGGTGGCCGATGGTCGGGACATGGGCACGGTCGTCTTTCCGGACGCGCCATTGAAGATTTTCCTGACCGCCAGCGCGGAGGAGCGGGCTCGTCGCCGATATTTGCAGTTGAAGGGCAAAGGCGAGGATGTTAGTCTGTCGAGTCTGCTAGATGAGATCCGTGCACGTGATGAGCGTGACACCCAGCGCGCAGTAGCCCCGCTCAAGCCGGCGGCTGACGCGATACAGCTGGATTCCACGGAATTGTCCATCGATCAGGTGTTGCAACGCATCATGAGCGAGATTGCCATTCGCGATATCGCCGGGTGACAGGAAGCTCCGCAGGGGACCAGTCATAGTCCTGCGGTGCTTCTTCTATATGAAACTAACCCACATCGTCTGGGGTGTGGAGGCGGGCGTATTCTTCGCCCTAATCAACAGGAATTAAAATGAGCGAAAGCTTTGCGGAACTCTTTGAAGAAAGCCTGAAAACCCTGAACCTTCAGGCAGGCTCCATCATCACCGGTCTTATCGTTGATATCGATTACCAAGCTCGCTGGGTAACCGTTCACGCTGGTCTGAAGTCTGAAGCACTCATCCCGCTTGAGCAGTTCTACAACGATGCTGGCGAGCTGAACATCAACGTCGGTGACGAAGTTCACGTTGCTCTGGACTCGGTTGAAGACGGCTTTGGTGAAACCAAGCTGTCCCGTGAAAAAGCCAAGCGCGCTGAATGCTGGATCGTTCTGGAAGCGGCTTTCGCAGCTGAGGAAGTGGTCAAGGGCGTTATCAACGGTAAGGTTAAAGGCGGCTTCACTGTCGACGTTAACGGCATCCGTGCGTTCCTGCCAGGTTCCCTGGTTGACGTCCGTCCAGTGCGCGACACCACGCACCTGGAAGGCAAAGAGCTGGAATTCAAGGTCATCAAGCTGGACCAGAAGCGCAACAACGTTGTCGTTTCCCGTCGCAGTGTCCTGGAAGCCGAGAACTCCGCCGAGCGCGAAGCTCTGCTGGAATCGCTGCAGGAAGGCCAACAGGTCAAGGGTATCGTCAAGAACCTCACCGATTACGGCGCATTCGTCGATCTGGGTGGCGTCGATGGCCTGCTGCACATCACCGACATGGCCTGGAAGCGTATCAAGCATCCTTCGGAAATCGTCAACGTTGGCGACGAGATCGATGTCAAGGTTCTGAAGTACGATCGCGAGCGCAATCGTGTTTCCCTGGGCCTCAAGCAACTGGGTGAAGATCCATGGGTCGCTATCAAAGCCCGTTACCCAGAAGGCACCCGCGTCACTGCCCGTGTTACCAACCTCACTGACTACGGCTGCTTCGCTGAGCTGGAAGAAGGCGTTGAAGGTCTGGTGCACGTTTCCGAAATGGACTGGACCAACAAGAACATCCATCCTTCGAAAGTCGTACAAGTCGGCGACGAAGTGGAAGTCATGGTTCTGGACATCGACGAAGAGCGTCGTCGTATCTCCCTGGGCATCAAGCAGTGCAAGTCCAACCCATGGGAAGACTTCTCTGGCCAGTTCAACAAGGGCGATAAAATCTCCGGCACCATCAAGTCGATCACCGATTTCGGTATCTTCATTGGTCTGGACGGCGGCATCGACGGTCTGGTTCACCTGTCCGACATCTCCTGGAACGAAGTGGGCGAAGAAGCCGTTCGCCGCTTCAAGAAGGGCGACGAACTGGACACCGTTATCCTGTCGGTTGACCCAGAGCGCGAGCGCATCTCCCTGGGTATCAAGCAACTGGAAAGCGATCCGTTCTCCGAGTACGTTCAAGAGAACGACAAAGGCGCAATCGTTAAGGGTATCGTGAAAGAAGTTGACGCCAAAGGCGCCATCATCACCCTGGCCGACGATATCGAAGCGACTCTGAAAGCCTCCGAAATCAGCCGTGACCGCGTTGAAGACGCACGTAACGTTCTGAAAGAAGGCGAAGAAGTAGAAGCCAAGATCATCAGCGTTGATCGCAAGAGCCGCGTAATCCAGCTCTCGATCAAGTCGAAAGATGTTGAAGACGAAAAAGAAGCTATCCAAAGCCTGCGCGACAAGCCAGTTGCTTCGGATGCTCCAGTAGCCACCACCCTGGGTGACCTGCTGCGTGCTGCACAAGCGGAAAAGCAGAACTGAGTTCTGACTTTCTGTAAAAAAGGGCGACTTCGGTCGCCCTTTTTTGTGCCCGCGATTCCGTTCATTTCCACGTTTCGCCTGGGCATGCATCGTCAGGGGGGGAAACCAATTCTTTGATAGAGTGGTCTGTTTTGTTAAGCGGATCAATTATCTATATAGCGACCAAGGGTTGCTTTGAATGGATGGCCTCCTGCCGATAGGTCTTGAATGAACAGACTCTTTCTTGTGTTGTTGGTAGTCATGCTGGCTGGGTGCTCCACAAGCGCGAAAACCCACGCAGTGCGCGGTGTCAGCGGAATCGAGATCGATTGCTCGGGGTTGGGGTCCAGCTGGGAGAAGTGCCATAAGCGGGCTGCCAGGGAGTGCAAGGGGGCGGGTTATAAAGTGATTACCCGATCCGACGATGCGAAGGATGAAGATTCGTATCCCTTCGGTTTCAATCCGGCGGGTTATCTGACGCGGACAATGTTGGTCATGTGTCGATAACCCGAGTAAGGTCCCGCCATCTGTGCGGAAGACCAACAGGGGAATGAGGAAGAATGTCAATACTTGGGCTGTTCAAATCCCTTCGACCATGCTAAAACCTTTTTAAGCGATTTTCCTAGCTGCTTGAAAAAGAAGGGAAAAATATGACGAAGTCGGAGTTGATCGAACGTATTGTCACCCATCAAGGGCTACTCTCATCCAAGGATGTGGAACTGGCTATCAAGACCATGCTTGAGCAAATGTCCCAATGCCTGGCTACGGGAGATCGTATCGAGATCCGTGGCTTCGGCAGCTTCTCCCTGCATTACCGCGCTCCGCGGGTAGGGCGTAACCCTAAAACCGGGCAATCCGTGAGTCTTGATGGCAAATTCGTGCCTCATTTCAAGCCGGGCAAAGAACTCAGGGATCGGGTGAATGAGGAGGAGGGGGACGAGTTTTAACAGCGCATCAAAAATAAAGAGGTGTTCATGGGGAACTTTAAGCGTCTGGCGGTTGTCGTACTAGCGCTGCTCGTGGCTGTAGCCATCGTCCTGTTCGTGCTCGAAAACAATCAGCCTGTTGCCCTGCTGTTCCTCGGCTGGTCGGCTCCGCAGCTTCCGGTTTCGGTTTTCGTGCTGTTGGCGCTACTGCTGGGTATGGTATTCGGTCCCTTGCTGACGTGGTTCGTTGGGGGGCGGCGACGGCTGAAATGATGGAGTGTGGGAGCCTGGTAGTCTTGGAGTAGGGATCGCTGCCAATAATTTTTATGACTACGGGTTTTTTTATTTGTGCTTAACTTAATCCAGTTTGTTTCGGTTTTTATCGGGGCTTTGCCTGTTGTCCTGCCTCTTCATGCGTTGAGTTTTGCAAGCGTGATTTCAGACAATGAAGGCGAGGTCCTACATGCAAAATGACCGTGTTGAAGTGCGTGGCTCTGATGAGATTGATCTGATAGAGCTCGTGCGTGGGCTTTGGGCTCAGAAGTGGTTGATCATAGGTGTGACGCTGTTGGTCACTATTGGTGCGGCCGCCTACGCATTTCTTAGTAAGCCAGTTTACGAAGCCAAGCTTTTCATCATGCCGCCTACTCAGAATGGGATTGCTGAGTTGAATTATGGGCGGGGGAAAAGTACTGAGCTGGATACTTATTCAATTGGGTATGTTTATGGTGTATTTATCCGAAATCTGCAGGCGGAGTCGCTTCGTCAGAAATTTTTCAATGATATTTACCTCCCTTCTCTTCCTGAGCAAGCGCGTCAGGGGGCGATGGATCAATTGTATGAAGGTTTTTCTAGGCGGTTGGTAGTAAAGGGGGGGAAAGACACTCCAGATCGCTATTCTGTGACGATTCAAGGGGGGAACCCCGTGCAGGCGACCGAATGGATCAAGGCTTATGTAGCTCGCGCCAGTGAAGCTGCGGAGTTAGAGCTAGTCAGGAACGTCACGACCGAAGCGGCGGTGAAGGCTCGCAATATCGAGCAGAGAATTATCAGTTTGCGCGAAAATGCACAGCGCGTACGCGAGGATCGTATTCAACAGTTGCGAGAGGCGCTAAAAATCGCGGAAGCTATTGGTTTGACTGGTCCGGTGATAAAGTCAACAGCCGCAGTTGATATAACTGTCGAGACGGGCAGTAAACTGGATTATCAGCGAGGAAGCAAAGCGTTGGCTGCAGAGATCAAGGCTCTGGAGTCACGGGCCTCCGACGATGCTTTTATATCAGATTTACGTTCTTTGCAAATGCGTTACAATTTCTACCGGAAATTAAATGTGGACCCTGACAGCATATCGGTTTATCGCTTGGATGGGAATGTTGAAGTGCCTGAAAGTCCAATAAAGCCCAGGAAATTTTATATACTCGCGATCGGGGTTATTTTAGGTTTTATTCTTGCGGGGTTTATTGCATTAATTCGTTTTTTTGTAAGCAAGAGCGTAATGCAGGATAGGCGCAGCATAAGTTAAGTGAATGGCGAGTAGGTATTGTACGTCGGAGTTTTGAATGGTACTCCTACTATGAGCTCGTGTTGGAAAGTGCTTTAATTTTAATGATGCTTCTAATATAGAATGTTTATCATTTTCCCGTTGATGGTTATTTGAGTCTACCTGTGGGTGCAAATCTCTGAATTGACCCTTGTCACCCTAGATGCTCACCTTAAAGAGGTGATTTAAACTCCGGTTAAGCCGGCTCTTCATCGTGAGCTACGGCTAGTGTCCTGTATCACAAATACGCTCTTTTTTGACGGTGTCTGTTGCCGTCATGTTGCGTTGCCGTCTCTCGCCATAGTGGGTTACGACTTGTCAGGATGCCTTGTCTGACGACAACGGCCCCTCGTCAAAAAAGGAACGTATTGGCGAAATAGGTGCTAGCGTAGCTTTCACCGCCCCATACCTCCCCAAAATGAACCTCTATGATGCAGATGTGCCATCACTGCAGGGAGTAGTAGGCATCCCTCCTGGCTGCGAATCTGATCGCCATGAGCAACCCTCGAAGTTGAAAGTATCTGATACTCCAGAGTCGAACGCGGATCTGGTACGATGCGAAGCACAAGATGATGCGTCCCTACTGAGCATCGCGAAGTAGGAAATATTTCCGCGTGGTGCCAGATTTCCACCATCGGTCATACGTCTGCAGAGTTAGTGGTATAGAGAGTGGCTTAACAATAGGACGGTAGTATCGATGAGTTTTGTTGTCTGAAGTGGATTTTCGAGATTGTTAAGGAGGGCACGAGGAAAGTCTGTTTCAGTAAGTGTTTGGTAATACAAAAAATTTGGGAGTTATATTAATGTTGGGCTTGAAGCAGGCGAGTGTCGCAAAGTTTAAGAGTAAAGAGGCGGTTATTGGCATAGTGGGGCTCGGCTACGTAGGTTTGCCTTTGATGCTTCGGTATAATGCTATCGGTTTCAAGGTGCTGGGTGTTGATATTGATGAGGCCAAAGTTAAATCGTTAAATGCAGGGAATAGTTATATTGAGCATATCCAAAGTGAGAAAATTGCGCTTGCCCGTCTGACCGGTTTCGAAGCAACAGACAACTTCGAGCGAGTGGCGGAGTGCGACGCCTTGATTTTATGTGTTCCTACTCCTCTAAATAAGTATCGCGAGCCTGATATGAGCTTCGTGATTAATACTACGAATGCTCTCAAGCCCTTCCTTCGTCCTGGACAAATTATTTCTCTTGAAAGTACGACTTATCCGGGCACAACTGAGGAAGAATTGCTTCCGCGCGTGGAAGAAGGTGGTCTACGTGTCGGTGAGGATATTTTCCTCGTTTACTCCCCTGAGAGGGAAGACCCAGGCAATCCAGGTTTCGAAACTCGCACGATACCTAAGGTGATTGGTGGGCACACGCCCTCTTGCCTTGAGGTGGGGGTGGCACTCTACGAGCATGCCATTGATAAGATAATTACTGTTAGTTCAACAAAAACGGCTGAAATGACAAAGCTGCTTGAGAATATCCATAGAGCAGTAAATATCGGCTTGGTTAATGAAATGAAAGTCGTTGCTGACCGCATGGGGATAGATATCTTTGAAGTTGTTGATGCGGCAGCTACGAAACCTTTTGGGTTTACCGCCTATTATCCAGGCCCTGGTTTAGGTGGTCATTGTATCCCTATTGATCCATTCTATCTAACTTGGAAGGCTCGAGAGTATGGATTACATACTCGATTCATCGAGTTGTCCGGCGAAGTCAATAAGGCCATGCCGGAATACGTTGTAGGTAAGCTGATGGACGGGCTTAACGAACGAGGAAAGGCGCTTAAAGATAGTAAAATATTGGTTTTGGGAATCGCTTACAAGAAAAATGTCGACGATATGCGCGAGTCGCCCTCAGTTGAAATCATGGAATTGATTGCGGCTAAGGGCGGTTTGGTCTCTTACAGTGATCCACACGTCCCCGTTTTTCCAAGAATGCGAGAGCATAATTTCGATCTCGCAAGTGAAGAGTTATCGGTCGAAAAGTTAACCATTTTTGATGCGGTGGTACTTGCCACTGATCACGATAAATTTGATTATGATCTGATACGTCGGCATTCGAAATTATTAATTGATACCCGTGGAAAGTATCGTATTCCAGAAAAACATATAATTAAAGCCTGACTCTGTGGAGGGTGTCAAAGTGAAACGTTTTGCTTTAATCGGTGCGGCGGGTTATATAGCCCCACGGCATATGCGTGCGATCAAGGATACAGGTCACGAGTTAGTAATTGCATATGACATAAATGATTCTGTAGGCATAGTAGATAGTATTTCACCTCAAAGTGAATTTTTTACCGAATTCGAGCGTTTTTATGAGTATGCCTGGCGTCTTAAAAGAGATCCTGTCCTGGCTTTGGATTATGTTGCAGTATGCTCGCCTAATTATCTGCATCAATCTCATATTGCCGCTGGGCTGCGTCTGGGATGTGATGTGATTTGTGAAAAGCCATTGGTGCCAACCGTGGCCGCTCTTGATGAGCTCGCAGCCATCGAGCGAGAAACAGGACGTAAAGTATATAATATCTTACAGCTTCGTCATCATCAGGCAATTATAGAGCTTAGAAATGAAATTTTCCGTGGTTCTCCTCAGCATAAATATGATGTAGAACTTACCTATATCACTTCCCGTGGTAAATGGTATATGGAAAGTTGGAAAGGTGATCCGCGGAAGTCCTACGGTGTAGCGACGAATATCGGTGTACATTTCTATGACATGCTCCATTTCATTTTCGGAAAGCTTCAGCGAAACGTTGTTCATTTTAGTAGCGAATACAAGGCTGCCGGGTACCTGGAGTACGAGAAGGCGCGTGTACGTTGGTTTCTTTCCATCGACAGTAATGACCTGCCTGAGGCAGTAGAAGAGAAAAAACCTACCTATCGCTCGATTACCGTCGACGGGAAAGAGCTGGAGTTTTCTGAGGGCTTTACGGATCTTCATACCGCTAGCTACAACGAGATCCTGGCGGGGCGAGGTTATGGACTTGAAGATGCCCGGCATTGTATCGAAACAGTAGAAAATATTCGCTCTTTGAAAATCAGTGATGCCCAGGATGATGAAGGCCACCCTTTTCTTAAAACCTTGAACAGATGAGGGAAACTATGAACTATCAGCTACATCCTTCCGCTATCGTTGATCAAGGCGCCGTGATAGGCAGCGGTTCGCGTGTATGGCATTTTGTACATGTTTGTTCAGGTGCGCGTATTGGCGAAGGTTGCTCCCTAGGGCAAAACGTATTTATTAGTAACTGTGCTGTTATTGGTAACAACGTCAAGATTCAAAATAATGTATCCGTGTATGACAATGTCACCTTGGAAAATGACGTTTTCTGTGGTCCAAGCATGGTATTCACTAATGTATATAATCCCCGTAGCGCGGTATCTCGGAAAGATGAGTATCGAGATACCTTGGTCAAGCGAGGTGCAACGTTAGGCGCGAATTGTACTATCGTTTGTGGTGTTACTATTGGTGAGTATGCGTTCGTTGCGGCAGGTGCGGTTATTAATCGAGACGTCAAACCCTATGCGCTAATGGCAGGCGTGCCGGCGAAACAAATTGGCTGGATGAGTCAGCAGGGAGAAAGGGTACCGCTTGGCCTTACTGGTGATGGAACCTATACGTGCCCGCACACGGCGCAACATTATAAATTAGTTGCTGGAAATCTGGAGTGTTCGGGCTCATGAGTATTCCTTTCGTTGATTTAAGAACTCAATATGAGGCGTTGAAGGAGGAGATACAGGGGCGAATCAACAGCGTACTTGAACATGGGCAATACATTATGGGGCCCGAAGTCGCTGAGCTTGAGGCGCGGCTATCTGCTTTCACGGGTGCCAAACACTGTATAACGGTCTCCAGTGGTACGGACGCATTACTTATTAGCCTAATGGCCTTGGGTGTAGCGCCCGGTGATGAGGTGGTAACTACTCCGTTCACCTTTGCCGCGACAGCAGAAGTTATTGTTTTATTGGGAGCAAGGCCAGTTTTCGTTGATATCGATCCGCTGACCTGCAACATCGACGTTAATCAGCTAGAAGCTGCAATTGGCCGCAAGACAAAAGCGATTATACCCGTCAGCCTTTATGGGCAGCCGTCGGATATGGATGAGATTAACGCGATCGCCGCCCGATATGGCGATATACCGGTGATTGAGGACGCTGCTCAAAGTTTTGGTGCGGAATACAAGGGGCGTAAGAGCTGTAATTTGTCGACTGTTGGATGTACCAGTTTTTTTCCAAGTAAGCCTCTCGGATGCTATGGTGATGGCGGAGCAATATTTACTTCTGACGATGCCTTTGCTCAAGCTTGTAGAGAGATTCGCGTTCATGGACAAAGTAGGCGATATTGGCATACCCGCGTCGGATTGGGTGGCCGGATGGATACGCTTCAATGCGCGATAGTTTTGGCCAAGCTAAAACGATTTGATTGGGAGGTTGCTCAGCGAATCGAGGTGGGGGGGCGCTATAATCGAATAATGGATGAGTTAGGGGTCAGGCGTATTCATCAAAAAAGCGATCGTACGAGCATGTTTGCCCAATATACTGTAATGGTAGATAATCGCGAGCAAGTACAAGAAGTTCTCAGGCAGGAGGGTGTTCCTACTGCTGTTCATTATCCCGTTCCTCTAAATGAGCAACCCGCCTATTGTAGTTATGGTTCGCCATTGGTGACTCCTATATCTAATTCTGTTGCCAGGCTGGTTATGAGTCTACCTATGAGTGCAGATGTCACTCCAGTGTTCGAGAGTGTAATATCTGGGTTGCGTAGTGCATTGAATATTAGTTTGAATCACTTTTCTTCGTGAGTGCTAATGAATATACGACTCCTCGGTAATGCTGGGATTTTCTTAGGCGCGAATATCATTAGTGCCGGTATTCCCTTTTTGCTATTGCCGTTTTTGACACGTGCATTGTCTCCTGCTGATTATGGAGTTGTGGCCATGTTCGGTATTATGGTCAATCTGTTTGGGGCGGTGACAGGACTCAGCGTGCACGGTGCAATCGGAGTTCGTTTTTTTGAACTTGAAAAACCCGCTCTGGCACGACTTGTGGGAGCTTGTATTGGTATTTTATTTGTCAGTACAATAGTGATATTTTTTTTGGTTGCGGTGTTTGGGGATTTGCTCGTTGAATCCACGAGTCTACCATATAGATGGCTGTTAATTGCTGTTTCTATTTCTGGAATGCAGTTTCTTGTAAATATAAAACTTACGCTATGGCAGATGAGTAGAACGGCCAAGCGATATGGTATTTTTCAAGTGTCTCAGGGCTTAATAAATGCCATGGTTTCGTTGGTGTTCGTATTTGGCTTTCTAATGGGGTGGGAGGGGCGGGCCCTGGGGCAGGTCATTGCAACTAGTGTTTTCGGACTTTTAGCTTTGTTATTGCTATTGTTGAACAAGGAATTGAGTTACCCCAAAATTGGGGAAGGGCAAGTCGTAGGCGCGTTGAAATTTGGTGTTCCCTTAGTTCCACATGTAATCGGCGGGCTCGTAATGGTTGTCGCTGATCGATTCATTATTGCCAATATGCTTGATATTCAATCGGTGGGTATCTATACCCTAGCACTTCAGATTGGCATGATCATGGGATTGATTGCGGATGCTTTCATTAAGGTTTACGGTCCTTGGTTGTATACAAGGCTTAAAGAAAATTCTGACGCTGCACGTCTAGAGGTGGTCGGAATAACATACTTGATTTGGCTCGCATTTGCTGCTTTGGCAGTTTTAGCAATCGGATTTTGCGAGTTGTTTTTCTCTGCTGTAGTGGGCAAGAATTTCATTGCAGCAAAAGAAATCGTTATCTGGTTTTTCTTGGGGCAAAGTTTTAAAGGAATGTACCTTTCAATTGCAGGGCTTTTCTTTTTTTCGTCTAGAACAAGCAGTGTTTCTATCGTTACAGTTTGTACAGGGGTGTTTTCAGTTGTAGTTACTGTTTTTTTTGTAAAGCTATATGGTTTGCAGGGCGCCGCTATTGCGTACGCGCTTTCTGAGGGTGTGCTTTTCCTGTTAGCCTGGATGCTCTCCAGGCGCATTTATTCCATGCCGTGGTCTGAGGTGGTTCGGTCTTTATCGATCATATTGAATCGAGGTTTGTCGAAATGAAGTTATATATACTGAATTTATTATCTAGCTTTCTTCTTTTGTTTCGTCGTGTTGGGTGGGGTATAACATACGCTGTATATCGAAATAAATACGCGATAGATAGGCGTTTTCGATTCAATGGTGCTTTCATTCAATTTTATGGAAATGGCCGTATTGAAGCCGGTGATAGCTACATTGGGGAACTATCGACTATTCAGGCGGTTGCTGGTGCCGTGGTAAAAATAGGCGATGGCTGTAGAATTTCTCATAATGTTAGAATTTATACGCAGTCTGCAGATGCCGATGCAGATTTTTCCCAAGGGAATCCACCCGAGAGGCGCGGTAATGTTGTCATATGTAATTATTGCTGGATAGGTGCAAACGTTTTTATTAATCCTGGTGTAACTATTGGAGCTAACTCGGTTGTTGGAGCGAACTCGGTTGTCACAAAGGATGTTCCAGCCGGTGAGATTTGGGGTGGGGTACCTGCAAAACTGATCAGGAAGAAGACAATGGCGAGTGCCTCAGTGGCATAACTATGCTTTATGAAAATAATATAGAATCCTTGTAAGCTTTTGATTAGGTACGAAAGTCATTACGGTTACCTAGGTGGTCTGATAGGAGGGAATGTTAAGTGAAAGCATTAATTACGGGGGCTGATGGTTTTATCGGCTCTCATCTGACAGAACTGCTTGTGCGTGAAGGGTACGAGGTTAAAGCGCTATCTCAATATAATTCCTTCAATTATTGGGGGTGGTTGGAGGGTATTGGGTGCGCGTCGGATATTGAGGTTCTGAGTGGTGATGTTCGTGATCCGCACTACTGTAAGCATATCACCAAAGGCGTTGATGTCATTTTTAACCTGGCAGCATTGATCGCTATTCCATACTCATATATTGCGCCGGATAGTTACGTTGATACTAACATCAAGGGCGCACTCAATATCTGTCAAGCGGCTCTTGAAAACGGTGTGCAGCGTGTTATCCATACTTCGACCAGCGAGGTGTATGGCACAGCACAATACGTGCCTATCGATGAAAAACATCCATTGCAGGCGCAGTCACCTTACAGTGCATCGAAGATTGGCGCCGATGCGATGGCGATGAGTTTTTATAATTCGTTTGATTTGCCCCTAACTATCGCGCGTCCATTTAATACTTATGGCCCTCGCCAATCTGCAAGAGCAGTGATTCCTACTATTATTACCCAGATTGCCAGCGGGAAAAAACAAATTCAATTGGGTGACACAACTCCCACTCGCGATTTCAATTATGTTGATGATACCTGTCGTGGTTTCTTGGCGTTGGCTCGATGCAGCGAGGCAGTGGGAGAGACTGTGAATATCGGATCTAACTTCGAGATATCTGTTGCGGATACTCTGAATCTGATCCGTGAGTTGATGGGAAGTGATGTGGAATTTCTTACGGATCAGCAAAGAATTCGCCCTGAAAAATCAGAAGTATTTCGTTTGTGGTGCGATAATACTAAAATTCGCGCGCTAACCGGGTTTGAACCGAAATATGACATTCGCCAAGGGCTGCAGAAGACAATCGACTGGTTATTGCTTCCAGAGAACTTGGCCAAGTACAAAGCCGATATTTATAACGTTTGAGGCGCTCTTATGTTCGACTCTCTGATCCAATTCGTGCGTGCACAATACCGCACGAATGATTTCATTCCTCTGCACGCTCCTGTCTTTCTAGGGCACGAGCGTGATTATGTGGTGGAGACCATCGAGTCGACGTTTGTTTCGAGCGTAGGCGCATTTGTGGACCGGTTTGAACGGGATATCGCCTCTTACACAGGTAGTCCTCGAGCGGTCGCAACGGTAAACGGCACGGCGGCGCTGCATGTTGCGTTGCTCTTGGCCGGAGTTAAACCAGGTGATTTGGTAGTAACCCAGTCATTGACGTTCGTTGCTACGTGCAACGCAATTGCATATTGCAACGCGGAGCCAGTGTTTGTTGACGTGGACCGTCAGACGTTGGGGATGTCCCCAAAGGCTCTTGAGGTTTGGCTCGAGAATAACGCGCACTTGGACTCTGAGGGATTTTGTCGTTATAAGGTGACCGGGCAGGCTGTAAGAGCCTGTCTACCAATGCATACCTTTGGCCATCCGGTTGAATTGGATGAATTGATGGAGGTTTGTGCTCGTTGGGGTCTTGTCCTGGTCGAAGACGCAGCAGAATCTTTGGGTAGCCTGTATAAAGGGCGTCACACGGGGTGCTTCGGTCGCTTGGGTACCCTGAGCTTCAACGGAAACAAGATAATCACGACGGGGGGGGGCGGAATGATATTATCTAATGAGGAGTTGGGTGCTCGGGCGAAATACCTGACAACCACCGCCAAACAACCCCACCCCTTCGAATATGTGCACGATGAGCTTGGTTATAATTATCGTTTGCCTAACATCAACGCGGCCTTGGGTTGTGCGCAGTTAGAGCAGTTGGAACATTTTATCTGCTCTAAGCGTGAATTGGCCTCGAGTTATGCGCAAGCGTTGAAAGGGAGTGATTTGCAATTCGTTACGGAGCCTGAAGGTTGTCGCTCAAACTACTGGTTAAATGCTGTAATTTGCGATAATAAAACTCAGAGAGACGAACTGCTCAAAGCGACTAATGACAGTGGAGTTATGACTCGACCTATTTGGAGATTAATGAATCATCTCCCTCTCTACGCTAATTGTCTTCGTGGTGATCTGAGTAACTCTGAGTGGCTGTCCGCGCGGATCGTGAACTTGCCTAGCAGCGTTGTGCCGGAGATTCGAGGGTGAAGCGCAAGATAGCCATTTTTACCGGTTCGCGGGCCGAATACGGCCTGCTCTATTGGTTGATGAAGAGTGTTCAGTCGAGTGACGAAGTTCAGCTGCAAGTCATTGTGAGCGGCATGCATCTCTCGCCTCAATTTGGGGATACATGGCGTCAGCTTATAGAGGACGGCTTTGACATTGATGCCAAGGTAGAAATGCTACTTTCATCGGATTCCGCCGTTGGCGTCGTGAAGTCGATGGGCGTTGGAGCAATGGGTTTTGCCGACGCATTAGATAGGTTGCAGCCGGACATATTAGTAATCCTGGGAGACCGTTTCGAAGCACTGGCGATCGCGCAGGCTGCTTTGATCATGCGCATTCCCATTGCACATCTTCATGGGGGGGAGATTACAGAGGGGGCTTATGATGATGCTATTCGGCACGCCATCAGCAAGATGGCATATCTGCACTTTGTAGCGGCTGAGCCCTACCGTCATCGCGTGATACAGATGGGCGAGTCGCCGGAGCGTGTCTTCAATGTCGGGGCCGTAGGAATTGATCATTTGCTACGAACTCCTAAGATGAATATTGAGGAGCTTCGCAGCAGTCTCGGTTTTGACTTGCGGCCTCCCTATTTGCTGGTGACCTACCATCCAGTCACTGCGATGGATGAACATCCTCAAGCGAGCTTCACAGCACTCACAGAGGCGTTGGATAAGTTCCCTCAGTATCAGGTCATTTTCACCTACCCGAACGCTGATAATGGTGGTCGAACGATCATCCTGCTGCTCGAGGCGTATGCTCAGGCCCGGCCTGGTCGGGTTCTGGCGATACAGTCGTTGGGCTTCAGACGTTATCTGTCTGCGATATCAATGGCCTCCGTTGTAGTGGGTAATTCTTCGAGCGGAATTATCGAGGTTCCGGCTTTTGGTGTTCCGACAGTAAATATTGGCGTTCGGCAGAAAGGAAGGTTAGCTGCCGACTCTGTATTACACTGTAACCCAACTGGCGATTCGATCGAGCAGGCGCTTTGCAAGGCGCTGACACCTGAGTTTGCTGCGGCGTGTAAGAACACTGTCAATCCTTATGGTAAGGGCGGCGCCTCAGAAGCAATTTTTAAGGTCCTGAAGAGTTATGACGGGACTGCCCATAAAACATTTTATGATCTGAGCTGACTTATGAAGCACTCCGACACAGATAGCGTGTACATCATTGCTGAAGCCGGCGTGAACCATAATGGTGACCGGACATTAGCGTTCGCATTGATAGATGCGGCAGCTGAGGCCGGCGCAAACGCAGTGAAGTTTCAGACGTTCGATGCTTCTAGACTGGCCTCGAAGCATTTGGCAAAAGCGGCCTATCAGAAGAAAAGTCAGGATGAGACCGAAAGTCAGTTATCGATGTTGAAGAAGCTCGAATTGCCAAAAGAGTGGCATGCAAGCTTGCAAAGTTACGCCCATCAAAAGGGAGTAGATTTTCTTTCGACAGCATTTGATTTTGACAGCTTGGTATTTCTCAAGAGTTTGGACATGCCATTATTCAAAGTACCCTCGGGAGAGCTGACCAATGGTCCTCTGTTGTGGCAGTTCGCCCGTACGGGGAAGAGACTGGTTCTCTCCACCGGGATGGCTACGCTTGCAGAAGTGGAGCAGGGCTTGGCCATTGTTGCTCATGCCCTGACATCCTCCAGAGAACCTGCAGATATGGAGGATGTATGGCGTTGCTGGGGTAGCCAAGAGGCGCGAAATAGGTTGTCTGGACATGTTACGCTACTTCATTGCACGTCCCAGTATCCGACGCCTTGGTCTGAGGTCAATCTCCGAGCTATGGATACGCTGGCTTCTGCTTTCGGTCTTCAGGTTGGGTACTCGGATCATACTGAAGGAGCCTTGGTTTCCATTGCTGCCGTGGCTCGTGGTGCGCGAATTATTGAAAAGCATTTCACTCTCGATAGGTCCATGCCCGGACCGGACCACATGGCCTCACTTGAGCCACATGAACTTAAGGCAATGATTTCCGATATCCGCGCATTGGAACAGGCTCTTGGCAATGGAATTAAGGCTCCCCAAGCAAGTGAGTGGGACACTCGCAAAGCCGCTCGCCAGCAGGTAGTAGCAGCTTGTTCAATAGCTGAAGGACAAATATTGTCTCGCGAGCATTTGACGACAGCGAGAACCGGCCAAGGTATGGCACCAACCGCGTTATGGGGGCTCGTAGGTTCCCGCGCCGCGAGAGCTTATACCGCCGGCGAGAACCTCGAGCCTTGAACGACCGGAAACCGCTGGTCATTTTGGGGGCCGGTGGACATGCCAAGGTCCTATTGTCTCTTGTCATGTCGGCGGGATTTGATGTGCTGGGAGTTTGTGATCCTGTTTTAGCCGATCAGATTGGCGGGCGGTGGCGCGGGGTGCCGATCCTTGGCGGTGACGCGGCGCTCGACGCTTTGGACCCGGAGGCCATTGAGCTGGTCAACGGTATCGGCCAACTCGTCGGAGGAGTCGGAAGAGTAAAGATTTTTCAACGTCTGAAGGCACAGGGATATCGATTTCCAGTACTTGTGCACCCAACAGCCTGGGTGGATGCCAGTGCGGATTTGCATGAAGGCGTTCAGGTCCTGGCGGGCGCAATCATCCAGGCAGATGTGGTGGTGGGGGCCAATTCAATTATTAACACCAGGGCTGGAGTCGATCATGATTGCTGCTTGGGTGAGGATGTTCATGTCGCTCCAGGGGCTACACTCTGTGGCGATGTTCGGGTCCACAATCGTGCTTTTATTGCTAGTGGTGCTACCGTGATCCAAGGCATGACGATTGGGGAAGGCGCCGTTGTAGGGGCGGGGGCTGTGGTTGTTAGAAACCTTGAGGCCCGTCAGATTTTATTGGGGCTTGCTGGGCGTAAGAAAGCCGTTCTGCGTGATGACTAGGATATTAGGTATGCAAAAGTGGGAATCGGTACTCGTAGGCCCGGAAACTTCTCTTGAGGAAGCGGTTGCGACACTTGATCGCATGGCGTTGCGTATAGTTCTAGTTGTAGATGCTGAGAGGCGCCTTCTTGGAACCCTAACGGATGGTGATGTGCGTCGTAGTTTACTCAAGCATCTACCGCTGGACATCAAGGTTAAAGAGGTTATGTGCTCGTCGCCTCTGACGGTGGAGCGAAGCTGGAGCAAGGAGCGAATGCTTTCTGTTATGGAAAAGCATCAACTGCTGCAACTTCCTGTTGTCGATACTCAGCGACGGGTTGTGGGCCTGGAAACGCTGCATGGACTTTTGCAAAAAAAGCAGTATGACAACCCCGTTTTTCTTATGGCTGGTGGCTTTGGGTCGCGTCTGCGTCCATTAACCCAGAACTGTCCCAAACCCTTACTTAAAGTCGGTGATAAACCAATTCTTGAGCTAATTATCGAGGGGTTCATCAATGCCGGTTTTCATCGATTTTTCGTTTCTACGCATTACATGCCAGAAATGATTCAAGAGTATTTTGGCGATGGTAGTCGTTGGGGCGTCAGCATCGAGTATATCCACGAAAAGGAACCACTCGGTACGGGTGGTGCACTGGGATTGCTGCCTCATAATGAAATTGATTTACCAATGTTCATGATGAATGGCGACTTACTTACCACCTTGAATTTTCAGAACCTGCTTGAATTTTATCAGCAGCATCAAGGGGTTGCCACAATGTGTGTCCGGGAGTATGAGTATTGTATTCCTTATGGCGTTATTCAAAGTGAAGGGCATCGGATTCTTTCCATGGTGGAAAAGCCGGTGCATCGCTTCTTTATTAACGCAGGGATTTATTTGCTTTCACCTGAATTGGTGAAAAGTGTTGTGGCTGGAACTCGCATAGACATGCCTACCTTGTTGGAGCAACAAATCGCGAAAAACAACGATGTAAATATGTTTCCCATACATGAATACTGGCTCGACATAGGCAGGATGGAGGACTTTCAGCGAGCGCAGTCTGACATCACAGGATTATTCAATGGGTAACTACAACGTAGATATCGTTGCGGTGGTGCCTGCTCGAGCTGGTAGTAAGCGTTTGCCTGGAAAAAACCTGTTGGATCTGCATGGTAAACCGTTAATCCGTTGGACACTTGAGGCGGCCCTCGAAAGTCAGGTAATTGATCAGTTAGTCGTTAGCAGTGATGATGATGCGATTTTGGCGGAAGGTAAGCGACTCGGTCTTCACACAATTAGGCGTCCAGTCTATTTGGCTAGCGATACGGCGACGACCGTAGACGTGCTTATTCATACATTGGAATCTTTGGCTAAAGAGGAAATAAGGCCCGCTCGGTTGATGTTATTACAGCCGACTTCACCTCTGCGCAAGGCAGAGGATATCCGCCAAGCGGCGCGGCGTATGGATAATACGAAAGCGGAAAGTATCATCAGTGTATGTCAGTGTGAGCACTCACCGCTTTGGAGTAATACCCTGGGGACTGATGGGTCTATGGGGAACTTTCTACGACCGGAAATATTAAATCAACGTAGTCAAGATCTTCCTGTATATTATCGCCTGAACGGTGCAATCTATTTGGCTAAAACGGAAAGTTTCTTAAGTGAGCGTGGTTTTTTTATGAATGATAGTCAAGCATTTATAATGCCCGCGGAGAGATCGATAGATATTGATACGTATCTCGATTTTAAGATGTGTGAGTACTTTTATGAAGCATTGGAAAATGACGGCAGTTCTTTCTAAATTCAGGTCGCTGTTATTGGCGGTATTTTATAAGGATGGCTGGTCTAACCTGAGTCAATCTGATGTTTTAGTCGTCCGGCACGATGCGGATTGCGGATATCAGCACGCAGGGAAAGCGTATTCTCCGATAATTGATACGATTGTTGAGGAATGTTTTAAGAAGGAAATAAGTGTCCAATCTATTGCTACACCTATTAGTCGGCTGGTTGGAGATCTAGCTTATAATTCGCCCGCAGCATTTAATCGTTCTTTAATATTTGTCGCTTTATTGGTGCGAATGCTGTCTGTTTTTATCTGTCGTGAGAAAAGCAAAGAGTACGGGGTCTCAAGAAAGACTGTTGTATGGTTGAAAATATTAAATGTGGTTAAGCCTAAGCTGGTAATAAGTATACAGCCCGATCTTGCTCTCTGTCGAGCTTGTCGAGTTTCAGGTATCTCTGTGTATGACATCCAGCACGGTGTTATTGCTAAAGATAATAAGTGGTATGGAGATATTTTGCCGAACAAGGTCGCCGCCTCGGATTTACCTGATGGATTTTTGTGCTGGGATCAACGAAGTGCGGAGTATTTAGAAAGTTGGGCGCCGAAGCGAGGGGTCACAATTAATGTTATAGGTCACCCCTGGTTTCACCGATTTCAGTTTCCTAGCGATGAGGACTTGTTGGTCCAAGATGCGCTGAGTAAAGGCAAGATTTTTTTTGATGAAAAACCCGTTATTTTAGTGGCTTTGCAGTGGGGGTTACATATTCATTACTATCCTCAAAGCGACTTCAATAAGGTTATGTGCAAGGCGTTAGAGTCAGTGATCAAGCAGACCCATAATCGATATAACTGGTTAATACGTCTGCATCCGATTCAAATGACGGGAGACGAGGGTGAATACTGCGAAAAGTATTTGGCTCAGGAATTTGGAGGCTTGGCTGGAGTAGAATGGCGTCAAGCAAGTTTGCTGCCACTGCCGATTTTATTATCCCAAGCTAGTTTGCATATAACTGATATGAGTTCTGTGGTGATCGAAGCTTCATGGTTTGGATTGCCTTCTGCGTTGTTGAATCCTCATTTAAATAAGGGCGGAGTCCTAGAGGGGCTGTATGAGCATGAGCGTCGCTCTGGAATAGCAACTGTTTTAGAGCAGGATGCCGCCACTATTGAGTTGTGGATAGACGAGAAACTCTCTTGCGTTCATTCAACTTCGAGTGTTGCTCCTCAGGGAGGCATCCAAGCTATATTGGATAAGGCGATGGTGAAAGCATGAGCAAACGTAAGATTTCTGTAATTAATTATGGTGCCGGTAATATCGCCTCCGTAGTAAATATGATTAAGCACGTCGGAGGAGAGGCTGAAATAATTTCTCATCCGAGTGATTTGTCGAAAGTCCAAAAGTTGTTGCTTCCTGGCGTTGGCGCCTTTGGCCACGCGATGGAGTGTTTGAGGACTGGTTGCTGGCTCGCCGAACTTAATCAGGCGGTATTACAGCGCAAGATCCCGACTCTAGGTATTTGCTTGGGCATGCAATTAATGTGCAAGTCGAGTGAGGAGGGGCTAGAACCCGGGTTAGGATGGATCGACGCCAGAGTGAGACACTTTGAGTTTCAGGGGGAACTAGATAGATTGAAAGTTCCCCACATGGGATGGAATGCGGTAAGTATTGTTGGTGAGAATGCGCTAGTTTCGAGTGAGTCATTGGAGCGGCGCTTCTATTTTGTGCATTCTTATTATGTGGAGTGTGCAAACAAGTCAGATGAAATGTTTATTTGTAATTATGGAAAGGACTTTGTTGCAGGATTTCATCGAGAAAATATATGGGGGGTGCAATTCCACCCCGAGAAAAGCCATCGGTATGGCATGGAATTATTCAAGCAGTTTTTAGAGGTGTGACTTGCTGGGACATCGAGTAATACCAGCTTTACTACTCCGTGATAATGGTTTGGTAAAGACACAGCGCTTTGGTAAGTCAAAATATGTTGGCGATCCGATCAATGCTATCCGCATCTTCAATGAAAAAGAAGTGGATGAGCTCGTTGTTCTTGATATTGATGCGACTCGCCTAAAGCGCCCCCCAAATTTTGCATTGATTGAGGAGTTTGCGGCTGAGTGCTTTATGCCGCTTGGTTATGGTGGCGGGATAAATACCGTGGAACAAGCACGGATTTTATTTTCACTGGGGGTAGAGAAGGTTGTCCTACAATCTGCAGCGCTGGAAAATCCAAGTTTTATAACTGAATTGGCCTCGCGCTTCGGCAGTCAAAGCATCGTAATATCTATTGATGTGAAGAGAGACTGGTTAGGCCGAATTAAGCTTTGGTCAGCCTCGTCTCGGCGAAAGCTATCTGCCGATTGGCTGGCTGTCATGAAGGAGTTATCCTCCGCTGGGGCGGGAGAAATCCTTCTGAATGCAGTTGACCGTGACGGTATGCAGAATGGTTATGATCTGGACGTGATAAAATCCGCCGCTTCAGTCCTTGATGTTCCATTGGTTGCCTTGGGCGGTGCTGGTAGCATGGCGCATTTGCTTGAAGCCGTTCAGGCGGGAGCTTCTGCGGTAGCCGCGGGTAGTATATTTGTTTTGCAAGGACCTCATCGAGCTGTGCTGATTAGTTATCCCAGTTACTCAGCGCTTGAGTCGTTATTTAGGAGTTCAGATGCATAAAAAATACCAGGTATGCACACGGTGTGTGATGGATACGTCAGCCCCTGACATATCTTTTGATACCAATGGAGTTTGTAACTTTTGTTCTTATTTTGAGAAGCAAATCAGCAAGGTTGTTTTCGTTTCCGAAGAGGAACGAGCAATACGTCGCAAAATACTCATAGATAAGGTTAAACGAGCGGGTAACGGCAAAAGGTATGATTGTGTCATTGGGTTGTCTGGCGGTGTAGACAGCTCATACGCTCTTGATCTTGCGGTAAAGGAGGGATTGAGGCCATTAGCTGTCCATATGGACAATAATTGGAACTCCGAATTGGCTGCAAGCAATATAAAGAATCTTGTTTCGGGGCTTAACGTCGATCTCTATACTCACGTTATCGAATGGCCGGAATATAAACGCTTGATGCAGGCTTTTTTTGATGCCGATGTTATCGATGTCGAGTTGCTATACGATAATGCTATGCTTGCAGTTAATTTTGCTCAGGCTCGAAAGTATGGAATAAAATATATACTATCAGGAAGCAATTCTGCTACTGAAGGTATGCCCATGCCAGAAGGTTGGAATTGGCGGAAGTGGGATAAAAAAAATATCAAGGCATTGGGCGCGCTTGGTGGAGTTAAATTAAAGACCTTTCCGTCAGTGGGTACGTTTGATTATATAGTTAATCGTTTGGTGCGTCAGATTCAGTGGGTTTCGTATCTTGATTTTTATGATTATCAAAAGAATCAAGCCTTAGACGAGCTTGAAGTGAAGTATGGTTATAAGCGATATCCTTATAAGCATTACGAGTCTATATTCACACGTTTCTATCAAGGGTATTTGCTTCCTGAAAAATTCGGAGTGGACAAGCGAAAATTGCATTTGGCTACTCTTATAATGAGTGGCCAGATGACTCGCGATGAAGCTTTAGCTAGGCTTGAAGAGTCACCTTATCCGTCAGAGGAAGGGTTGGAAGTAGACAAAAAATACTTTCTCAAAAAAATGGGTTGGGACGAGCCTATGTTGAAAGCTTATATTGAACGTCCCGAGAAGCGACACGATGAATATCCAAGTGATCGGGCGTTATGGGATGGAATGAAGAAAATTTATCATAATTATATTAGAAAGGCTTCTTAGGTGTAGCGCTCAGTAGAGTACTCATTAAGTTGAGAAGCGTCACAATGGTTTCTTGGGCGCGATGTATAAGTACTTCTAAATGCACTGCATTAATGTTGAAAAATGGTATCGTAGCGGGGAAAAAAATGAGGCTGTATATTCGGAAGTCGACATTCCTGCTATTTTTCTTCGCGTCTTCTGCGGTTTTATTCTACGCTTTTTTGGGTAGATACATGCTTAGCGGTGATATTGATTTCAAGTTTTTCGCGGATTCGCTGACCTACGAAAAACTATACCGAGAGGCAGAATTTAAAACTTTTTCTGAAATGATCTCTTGGGATAGTAACTATTTTGGTCCGTTGGTTATTTTGGATGTTCTCGGTGGTGATCGCGTTTTAGTACTTTTTTTCAATATTATGCTGACGTTTATTTCTTTGTGGTTGGTGAGAGTTGGGGGGCAGTATAATTGGGCTCTTTTTGTGTTCTTGCTTTTCTTGAGTCCGGTCACATTTTCAAGTTTGCTCTCTGTTAACAAGGAAATAATCTCCTTGTTAACAATATCATCGCTCGTCGCTTGGTTGTTTCGTAGACACATAGGTTATTTGGTGTTGGCGCTTGTGTCTTCTTTTTTTGTTCGCTGGCAGCTTTCACTTTTTATTATAGTGGTTTTTTTGACTTTCTCGTCCATCAATCCATTGCACCATCAGCGTGCATTATTGTTGGGGCTTTTATTATTAAGCATATCAGTGGCCTATTTTTTTATAGGGGATCAATTTGTTGGAGTCAATAGTAATGCTGATAGAGGCGCTGCCGTAGATGAAGGTAGTGGGGCATATGTTTTCCTCAATGCAGCTCAACGGGATGGGTTTTATTTTCTGGTTTTTATACCCAAAGCGCTTCATGCTATGTATGGGTTGGTGTTTAGAATAGGTAATGTGTTTGATCTTAATGATGTTTATAATAATTTGATAGTTACGCTCCATTGTCTTGTGGCGTTCGTGCTTTTTCTGATTGTTTTTTTTCGTCGGCGTCTAAAGTTGAGCGATGATTTGGTTTTCATTGCTATAATTTATTGTTCTATATTTGCTCTTACTCCAATTTATTCTCCGAGATATTTTTATCCGGTGTTTGTTCTATCTTGTATCGTGCTAGCGCGGCGCTCCGGGACTGCAGGGATGCTCAAGATGCAAGCTAAGTTTGATTAAAGGGCTGTCGAAGCATGGGGGGTGGTGCTGTTAGGGAGGAGGATTTTTGAGGTTTTTAGTTTTGCTTGGGTCCTGTTATTAATAGTTGGATTTGTATGAATGTTAATAGTCTCAAGGTTTTGATGGTCAGTCATGTTTCCCCTGACTCTATATATGGAGCGGGTTCCAGCTTGCGCCAGCATATGGAACTGATGGGGAAATACCATTTATCGCTATTTTCGCCTGTGCACAGAAGTGTTACGAGTGTTGGGAAAGGCGTAGATGTAATAAATTTTTTCTCGCCGATCACTTATAACTATGATGTACAGTTATCTTTTTTTAGGCGTTTTATTCTCTCATGGGCTTCTCGCTTTGCTTTTTGGGCTAGTAGCCCTTGGGTGCTTTACAAACTGTTCAGACTTTCGCCTAATATAATTCATTTGAATAGTTTGGTTTTGTCGGATTTTTTGTTGTTATTGCGAGCTTATCGGATCTTCAAAAAAGTTGCCGTTGTTTCACATGTTCGGGAAATGCTGGATACCCAGGTTTCCACTTATCAAAAATATCTGATGGGTACGTGTGATCACTTTATCTTCATTGATAAAGCCGTGCAGCAGCGTTTTTATGAGGTTGTAGGGGCGGGGCATGAGTTTGATATTGTTCAGAATCCTTTCAAGGGGGCTAGAGCAAATGAGCGATTGCCAAAAGAAATAGCGACGCTGAAAGAAGCCGGAAAAATTGTGTTCGCCATTGCCGGCCGAATTGAAAGTGGGAAAGGCGTTTTAGAAGTCTGTAGTCATTTTTTGTCGCAGACTCCGACTAACGCGACGCTGTTAATCGTCGGTGGGGGCGCAACCGGATATATTGATCAGCTGAGGACCATTGTGGATAGGTCTAATGGTACTATTGTCTATCTTGGACAAGTCACCGATTTGCAATCCACTGGGTTTTTCGGGGAAATCGATTTTTTAATCCGGGGAGAGCCTTTTTTTTGCACCGGTCGCACCGTGTATGAGTCCCTGTATTCCGGTTCTAATGTCATTGTTCCTGCTTTAAATAGCGATCTTGAAAAGGATGAATTGCTGGTTGAGTTCAAGGAAAAGGTTTTTTGTTACCCTCCTGGGGATTTTGCAAGCTTAATGGTGCTTGTTGAGACATTATCTGGTTGCCGGAAATCGGAGACAAACCGATCTATCTGTGATAACTATGAAAATTATGTCGCTTCGTTAAATTCTATTTATTCAAAGGTGGTTAAATGAACGGTAAGAAAGCACTAATCACAGGCGTTACTGGTCAGGACGGCTCTTACTTGGCTGAACTGCTGCTTGAAAAAGGCTACGAAGTTCACGGTATAAAACGTCGTGCATCATCTTTTAATACTCAGCGCGTAGATCATATTTATCAAGATCCACACGTAGATAATCGCAACTTTGTCCTTCATTATGGTGATTTGAGTGATTCTTCGAACCTCACTCGAATTATCCAAGAAGTACAACCAGATGAAGTCTACAACCTGGGCGCTCAATCCCATGTTGCAGTGAGTTTTGAGTCGCCTGAATACACGGCTGATGTCGACGCAATGGGAACGCTGCGCATTCTGGAGGCCATTCGTTTACTGGGACTGGAGAAAAAGACTCGTTTCTATCAAGCGTCGACATCCGAGCTATACGGTTTGGTACAGGAAATCCCGCAGAAAGAGACAACGCCTTTCTATCCTCGCTCCCCATATGCGGTTGCGAAGCTCTATGCTTATTGGATCACTGTGAATTACCGAGAAGCCTACGGTATGTACGCTTGTAACGGGATCCTGTTCAACCATGAGTCCCCGCGCCGCGGTGAGACTTTCGTGACGCGCAAAATTACGCGTGCTCTGGCAAACATTTCCCAAGGATTGGAGCATTGCCTGTTCCTGGGCAACATGGATGCGCTGCGAGATTGGGGGCACGCCAAGGATTATGTCCGTATGCAATGGATGATGTTGCAGCAGAAACATCCTGAGGATTACGTGATCGCTACAGGGGTCCAATATTCAGTGCGCGAGTTCGTTCGCTGGTCCGCTGCTGAGTTGGGGATTACTTTGCGTTTTGAGGGCGAGGGTGTAGAGGAGCGCGCGGTTGTGGAGCGCATTGATGATGAGTTTGCACCGGCGTTGAACGTCGGAGATGTTATTGTTCGTGTGGATCCACGTTATTTCCGGCCTACGGAGGTTGAAACCCTGTTGGGTGACCCAAGCAAAGCCAAGAAAAATCTTGGTTGGATACCGGAAATCACCGTGCAGGAAATGTGCGCGGAAATGGTGCGTGAAGACCTCAAGGTAGCTCAGCGTCATGCCTTGCTTAAGCTGCACGGACACGATGTTCCGGTCGCTTTGGAGAATTAATGATGCCTCGCGAATTAAACCAGGGCATTTTCGTTGCCGGTCATCGAGGCATGGTGGGCTCAGCCATAGTGCGTCGGCTCCACGATCTTGGCTACCGTTCCATTCTTTGCGCCGCTCGTGACGAGTTGGATCTGCTTGATCAGCAGGCGGTACATGCCTATTTCGCCCAAAATCGTATTGACCAAGTTTATCTAGCAGCAGCCAAGGTTGGGGGGATTCATGCCAACAACACGTTCCCAGCAGACTTTATCTACGACAATTTGATGATTCAGGCGAACGTAATTCGGGCAGCGCATGAGTCAGGTGTTCAACGATTGCTGTTTCTCGGATCCTCCTGCATCTATCCTAAGCAGGCGGTTCAGCCGATCAGAGAAGAGGCCTTGCTTACGGGGGAGCTGGAGCCTACTAACGAACCCTATGCGGTCGCCAAGATTGCCGGGATCAAATTGTGCGAGAGCTATAATCGGCAACATGGTCGCGATTATCGCAGCGTCATGCCGACTAACCTTTATGGGCCGAACGATAACTATCATCAGGAAAACAGCCACGTGATTCCGGCGTTGCTTCGTCGTTTCCATGACGCCGTCCAGGAAAAACAAGCTGAGGTGGTTATCTGGGGAAGCGGTAATCCGATGCGAGAATTTCTGCACGTTGATGATATGGCGGCTGCGAGCATACACGTGATGGAGCTCGATGCGGCTAGCTACCAAGCGAACACCCAGCCTATGCTGTCGCATATTAATGTAGGAACGGGGATAGACTGTACGATACGCGAGCTCGCACAAACCATCGCCAAGATCACAGGGTTCAAGGGGAAATTGACTTTTGATGCAAGCAAGCCTGATGGCACACCACGTAAGTTGATGGATGTTTCTCGGCTTCGAGCGCTAGGATGGCAGGCAACAATTGATCTCGAAGAAGGCCTTCGCGACGCCTATAAATGGTTCGTCGAGCACCATCTGGAAATCAGAAACTAAGGCGTTACCAGTCTGGATTTATATGGCAGTTAACGCCATAAGCCTATGAAGAATAAAAAATAACAGCCAATCTTGATATCAGCAGTAAAGGACACCCTTGTATGTTTCTTCCGGTAATCATGGCAGGCGGCGCGGGATCCCGTCTCTGGCCCCTGTCTCGCCAGCTCAATCCCAAGCAGTTTCTGCCATTGGTCGACGCGGAGCTATCGCTGCTGCAGTCGACAATCAAGCGACTGGAAGGGCTTGATCATGATTTGCCAATACTTATCTGCAATGAGCAGCATCGCTTCCTTGCGGCAGAGCAATTGCGGCAATTGGAGATGGAGGAGGCCAAGATATTGCTTGAGCCGGTGGGGCGTAATACCGCACCGGCCATCGCGCTCGCAGCATTACAGGCGACCGCTTCTGGAAGTGACCCTATTCTATTGGTTCTTGCGGCCGATCATCTTATCCAAGATACCAGCGCCTTTCACGCTAGCATCGATCGGGCGTTGGTACTGGCCGAAGCGGGAAAATTGGTAACGTTCGCAATTGTCCCTACTCATCCGGAAACTGGTTTTGGCTATTTGGAAAGAGGCAAAATGCTTGAGCAAGGAGGATATGTTGTCAACCGTTTTGTAGAAAAACCTGACGTAATAACTGCTCAGAATTACTTGGACAGCGGACAGTATTTTTGGAACAGCGGCATGTTCGTGTTTCGAGCGAGTCGTTATCTGCAAGAGCTGGAGCGTTTTGCTCCGGATATTTTCGATGCCTGCCGCGCCGCATTTGAAGGTTCTCAGCAGGATATGCATTTTATCCGTGTCGATGCTCAGGCGTTTGGTGCATGCCCGGAAAAATCAATTGACTATGCCGTGATGGAGCACACGTCAGACGCGGTGATGGTGCCGCTTGACGCTGGATGGAGTGATGTCGGTTCGTGGTCAGCACTTTGGGATACCGCAGAAAAAGATGCCAATGGCAACGTACTTAAAGGTGATGTACTGACCGAGCGTACAAGTAGCAGCTATATACACGCCACCCACCGACTTGTTGCCGCAATAGGGGTTGACGATCTTGTGATCATTGAGACCAAAGATGCGGTGCTCGTAGCACACAAGGGAGATGTGCAAGACGTCAAAAAAATCGTCGATCAATTGAAGAACTGTAAGCGTCCCGAGTACGCTAATCATCGTGAAGTTTATCGCCCTTGGGGTGTCTATGACTCCATAGACAATGGAGCGCGCTATCAGGTCAAACGCATTACGGTAAATCCGGGTGCGAAGTTGTCGGTACAAATGCATCATCACCGGGCGGAGCATTGGATCGTTGTCAGTGGCACTGCACGAGTAACCAATGGCGAAAAGAACTATCTCGTCACGGAAAACCAGTCTACTTACATTCCTGTTGGGCAGGTCCATGCTTTAGAGAACCCAGGTGTCATACCATTAGAGTTGATTGAGGTTCAATCAGGTACCTATTTGGGGGAGGATGATATTGTCCGTTTTAAAGATATATATGGTCGGAGCTAATAGTGTTGAAAATCTCGATAATCACCGTCTGCTACAATAGTGCTGAAACTATCAGAGACACCATCGAGTCTGTTCTTTTGCAGCGCTATTCCAATATTGAATACATTGTGGTGGATGGCGCGTCTAAAGATGACACGCTAAATATAATTTCCGAGTATGAAGGGAAGATTGCAAAAGTAATAAGCGAGCCGGACAAGGGTATATATGATGCGATGAATAAGGGTGTCAAGGCCGCAACCGGTGATTATGTAGGAATATTGAATTCTGATGATGTTTTTGCTGGGGAAGATGTAATTCAGCAGATGGTGACACATCTGCAGAGTAATCCAGATGCTCAGGCCAGTTACGCAGATCTCGTTTTTGTACAGCGAGACCAAATGGATATTGTTACTCGGAGGTATTCCTCGGCGAGTTTTTCTCCGTGGAAAGTTCGTTTCGGTTTTATGATACCTCATCCTACTTTTTACGCACGACGTGAGCTTTTTGAAAAATACGGTGATTACAAGTTGGGCTATCGTGTTTCTGCTGACTTTGAGTTGATGGCTCGTTTTTTTTCAAAGAATGTAAAGATGGTAAGGCATGCAGCTGTCATGGTAAAAATGCGAGAGGGCGGAATAAGCACTACAGGGTTTTGGTGGAGAATTCACCAAAACTTGGAAATCGTCAGAGCTTGCAAAGAAAATGGGATTTATACCAATATTCTGCTCGTGGCTATGAAGGTTCCGTTCAAATTAGCAAGCTATCTTAAAAAATGAATCCTATAAAGCGGGTCTTACTGACAGGTAGTACGGGGTTTGTCGGGAGTAGGTTGCACACGGCTCTTGATGCTGCTTATTCTGTCGTAGCGACATCTCGCTCGCCGCAGATAGTTTGGAGTGGCTCTCAAACTATTGGTGTCGGTGACCTTTCGAGTGAAACTACGTGGACTCCGGCGTTGCAGGGCATTGACTGCGTCGTGCATGTTGCTGGCAGAGCTCATAAACTTAACGACACAGTTGAAAACCCTCTGTCGGAGTTCAGGAAGGTGAATGTTGATGCGAGTCTCAATCTCGCGCGACAAGCTTCTGCGGCCGGCGTGAAGCGATTTATTTTCATCAGTTCAATTGGAGTCCATGGCGCGAGCACGGCAGGGCACCCATTAAATGAATTCTCTCCATTGATACCTCATACTGATTATGCGCTTTCAAAGTTGGAAGCAGAGAGAGGGCTCAAGGATATCTCACATGAAAGTGGGATGGAGTTGGTTATTCTCCGTCCACCGTTGATTTATGCTGGCCATGCCCCAGGAAATTTCAGGCTTTTGTTGAAACTAGTTTCAAGTGGGTTACCGCTACCTTTTTCGGGTGTAAACAATCAGCGTAGTATGGTTTCTCTAGAGAATTTGGTTGATCTGATTGTGCTATGCATAAAGCATCCTGACGCAGCCAATCAGACTTTTCTCGTGTCCGATGGGGTTGATGTATCGACTCCGCAAATCATTCGTTGCCTCTCTAAGGGGATGGGGCGTAAGGCGCGATTATTCCCTATCCCTGACTCATTGATTTATGGAGGAGCGAAGCTATTGCGGCGCGAAACTACATATGATCAGCTTTACGGTTCTCTTACTATTGATTCTAGCAAAGCTCGTGAGCTTTTGGCTTGGACAGCCCCTATAACACCCGATGAGGCATTGTTCAGGGCTGGGAAGGATTATATTTCTCGTGCTCGTTGAGCTTCTTACCTTCTGTCATGGAAAATTTTCATTCATGTCTTCTTGGTCAATCATTCCTCTCGCAGCTGTGTTATCACTCTTCCTCACTGGCGCATTGCGTAAATATGCCCTTGCCCGAAGCATCATCGATATCCCCAACACCCGCAGCTCACATACTGTCCCCACTCCGCGTGGCGGCGGAGTAGCAATTGTCATTAGCTTCCTATTGGCGCTGCCTGTATTAGCAGTCACCGGGTCTATGGGCTGGGCCGCTATGTGGGCTATGCTGGGGGCAGGATCAGGAATCGCTATATTGGGTTTCCTCGACGATCATGGTCACATTGCGGCTCGCTGGCGGTTGTTGGGACATTTCGCGGCATCAATATGGGCGCTGTATTGGTTGGGCGGCCTTCCACCAATCACGCTGTTCGGTATCGGTCTAGAATTGAGCTGGTTTGGAGACGTCCTGGCAGTCTTTTACCTGGCGTGGATGCTCAATCTTTACAACTTCATGGACGGCATCGATGGCATTGCCAGCGTTGAAGCGATTTGCACATGTCTGGGAGCCTGCTTACTTTATTGGCTGGGCGGTTTTGAAGGCTTGATCGTCGCTCCGCTGGTACTCGCAATGGCAGTAGCAGGGTTCTTGTATTGGAATTTTCCACCCGCGCGCATCTTTATGGGGGACGCGGGTAGTGGGTTTCTCGGCATCATCCTGGGGCTGCTATCTTTGCAAGCAGCATGGACTTCACCGGAACTGCTCTGGGTCTGGTTGATTTTGCTGGGTGTCTTTATTGTCGATGCAACCGTTACCTTGGTACGGCGTCTGCTGCGCGGCGATAAGGTGTATGAGGCGCATCGCAGTCATGCCTATCAATTCGCGTCGCGTCAGTACGGTCGACATTTGCCAGTGACGTTGGCGGTGGCGGCGCTCAACGTGTTCTGGCTGTTACCTCTAGCAGCCTGTGTTGTGTTGTGGGATCTGGACGGAGCGTTAGCTTTGATAGTGGCTTATGCGCCATTGGTGCTGCTGGCTATCAAATTTCGTGCGGGCGAGCTTGAGAAGGCCTGATTTCAAGGTAAGGTTCGCGTTTTTTTGTTTTTTCGTTTTTCGTTTATCGATTGTCCAATGCTCCGCGATGGAACCGCGTGCATCAGGAACGGATTAATTTGGGAGCTGGCCAAGGTGCGTGAAGGATCTATGGATAAATTAAGAGCGGCTTTGTTAGGGTTGCCAAGGCGCTACAAACGCGCAATCCAGGTGTTCACCGACGTGATCCTGGTCTGGGCCGCCTTATGGTTGGCATTTGTCGTTCGACTGGGCGTTGAAGCATTGGCCACCCCGATGGCCACGCATCTTTGGCTTTTCGTTTGCGCCCCGCTGATCGCCATTCCAATTTTCATCCGCTTCGGCATGTACCGCGCCGTTATGCGTTACTTCGGCAACGACGCATTGATCACCATCTGTAAAGCGGTCAGCCTTTCTGCCTTGCTCCTGGCCCTGGTGGTGTATTGGTACAGCAACCATAAAACCGTGGTACCTCGCTCGATCATCTTCAATTACTGGTGGTTGAGCTTGATCATGATTGGTGGCCTTCGGCTGATGATGCGGCAGTATTTCCTGGGAGACTGGTTCACTGCAGCCCAACATGTCCCGTTTGCCAACCGTGACGACGGCTTGCCTAAGGTAGCTATTTATGGCGCTGGAGCCGCGGGAAACCAACTGGTGGCCGCGTTGCGCATGGGGCGGGTAATGCGGCCAGTCGCGTTCATTGACGATGACAGCAGCATCGCAGATCGTGTAATCGCCGGGCTTCAGGTCTACGAACCCAAGCAGATTCAAAAGATGATCGATACAACGGGGGCGCAGGAAATCCTATTGGCGATACCTTCGTCGTCCCGTGGTCGTCGTCGGGAGATCTTGACCTTGCTCGAAAGATTTCCACTGCATGTACGTAGCGTCCCGGGTTTCATGGACCTGGCCAGTGGCCGGGTCAAGGTTGATGATATCCAGGAAGTAGATATTGCGGACTTGCTCGGGCGTGACCCGGTACCTGCGCAACCTGATTTGCTCGAGCATTGCATCACTGGGCAGTCGGTTCTGGTCACCGGGGCGGGGGGATCAATTGGCTCGGAACTGTGTCGGCAGATCCTGGCGCTCAAGCCCACCACGCTTTTATTGTATGACCATAGCGAGTTCAACCTTTACAGCATCTTGTCCGAACTTGAACCACGAACTACCCGGGAGTCCTTATCTGTTCGTTTACTGCCCATACTGGGTTCGGTACGGGATCAGGCTAAATTGTTGGATGTGATGAAGACTTGGAATGTCGATACGGTCTATCACGCTGCTGCTTATAAACATGTCCCCATGGTCGAGCATAATATTGCCGAGGGGGTCTTGAATAATGTGATTGGGACGCTGAACACCGCTCAGGCTGCATTGCAGGCGGGTGTATCGAACTTCGTCCTGATCTCTACTGATAAAGCCGTGCGCCCCACCAACGTGATGGGCAGTACCAAGCGGCTCGCGGAGTTGACGTTGCAAGCCCTTAGCCGTGAGCTGGCGCCCGTGTTGTTCGGTGATAATGCCAATGTGTCTCGAGTCAACAAGACTCGTTTTACTATGGTCCGGTTCGGCAACGTGTTGGGATCGTCCGGTTCGGTTATTCCCTTGTTCCATAAACAAATCAAATCCGGCGGGCCGTTGACCGTTACCCATCCGAAGATCACGCGTTATTTCATGACCATCCCCGAGGCCGCACAACTGGTTATTCAGGCAGGTTCGATGGGATTGGGTGGCGATGTGTTCGTTCTCGACATGGGCGAACCGGTAAGAATTGTCGAACTGGCGGAGAAAATGATTCACCTGTCTGGCTTGAGTGTCCGCTCGGAGAGGAATCCTCACGGTGACATTTCAATCAAATTCACAGGCCTGCGGCCCGGTGAGAAGCTTTATGAAGAGTTGTTGATTGGTGACAACGTCGTTGCTACCCCGCATCCAATGATCATGAGTGCCAACGAAGATCATCTTCCCTGGGATGTGCTCAAGACCAAGCTGGCTGAGCTGCTGGCTGCGATTGAACACGATGACTACACCCGGGTCCGCCAATTGCTTCGGGATACCGTCAGCGGGTATGCCCCAGACGGGGAGATTGTTGACTGGATCTATCAGCAACGGCGTCTTGAGCCCTGATTATTACATAATCTGTAACGTACCCATTTTTGACAGCGACTCAGCATCGCCTAAGTTTGAGAAGCAGCTTCGGAAAAGCTGCTTCTCTCTCAACGATGTCATGGAGCGTCACTTATGCGTACAGGCTATTTCTACTCCCTGGTTTTTGCTCTGCTGACCAGCGCCTCTATTGCCGCCATTGCTGCACCTTCAGCACAAATCGATACAGCGGCAACGCCGAAGGCAATAAACATCTCGCCCAAGCCCCAAGAGGCCAAAGTGAACCTTAACGAGGCAGATGCCCCTACGCTGCAGCGCGAGCTGGCGGGTATAGGTGAGGCCAAAGCGAAGGCGATTGTTGCATACAGGGAAGCAAATGGGGCGTTCTCTTCAGTTGAGGAATTGTTGGAGGTCAAGGGAATTGGCAAGGCGATCCTGGACAGGAATCTCGACAAGCTGGAAGTGAATTGAAGTGAGATAGCGAAAGAGGCCGGTCGAATGACTGGCCTTTTGCGTTTTGGCGAAAAAGAAGCCAAGGCAACGATTCGACGGCATCCGATAAGTAATAAAACTTGGCACAAATCATGATTACTCACTAGCAGTCGATTGTTGAACAATCTGAGGCATTGAGCATGAACACGGGACTTTCCCTCGCGGACCAGATCACCCTGGAGCTACGCGCCGACATCATCGGAGGCTGCTTGCTGCCCGGCATGGCCTTGGTGGAAAACGATCTGGTCTCGGCCTATAACGCCTCGCGCAATACCATTCGTGAGGCGTTGCATCGCCTGGGGCAGGAAGGGCTGACCCGTTATGTGCGTAACAAAGGGGTGATGGTTCGCAGGTTGGACAGTGACGATGTGCGGGATCTGTTCAAGGTTCGTCGCACCCTGGAGCTTCAGGCGATCATGAACAGCCAGCTGTTGGGCGTGTATCGATCCGATCGGATGTATGAGGCCCTCGAGGCGGCCGAGCTGGCCCGGGAGCGTGAAGACTGGCGCGCGGTGGGGACCCACAGCCTGGCGTTCCATCAATATATCGTCGGGTTGATGGGCAGTCCTTTATTCGACGAGTTTTTCACCAACGTGGTTGCGCAATTGCGCCTGGCGTTTTTCTCGGCGCCTGATGAACCACGTTTCCAGGCGCCGTGGCTGGCCCGTGACCGGCAGATCCATGATTGGCTGATTGAAGGCGACAAGCAGGCGGCGTATGAGGCGATGAGCCTCTATCTCGATGATTCCGAGCAGATGCTTTTGCAATTGCTGACACCCGTTAATAAACACTGATCAAGGATCTGTGCCATGTACAAAGACTATCCAGCCGCCTACCAGGTCAGCAAAGGCTCGGCCCTGCAGGTGGATAAACCCTTCTACGACCGCATCCGCGCCGAGCAGGACAAACGCACGCTGATCGAGCAATTCGAAGTGCCGATCCGCACCGGTCGTGCCTGGCATGTGCCGGCTGGGCATGTGTTCCGTGTCACCACTCCGGTGGGGCCGCAGGTGGGCGATTTCAACGTCTGGAATGCCCACGACCCGCGGGAGCGCTTGTGGGCGGCGCGCACTCGGCAGCTGCAAGGCGCTCATGTCAGTACTCATGACCGGCTCTGGTCGAACCTGCCTTTCTTGAGACCTCTGGTGACCATTACCGATGACAGCCTGGCCGGCTACGGTATCGATGAGCATGGCGGACGGCTGCACGATCTGTTGGGTACACGCTGTGATCCCTATGTGAACAGGATGCTGACCGGTGAGGATTTTCATCATCACTGTCATTCGAACCTGACCCGCGCGGTGTTGCCCCATGGCCTTACGGAGTTCGACGTGCACGATGTGCTGAACATTTTCCAGTGCACCGGGCTTAACCATGACGACATGTACTTCATGAAAGCCTGTCCGGCGCAGAAGGGCGATTACTTGGAGTTTTTTGCCGAGATCGATCTGCTCTGCGCCTTATCCACTTGCCCTGGCGGTGATCTGTCGCTGGCAATGTGGGGACCGGACGCACAGGATCCGCTCAGCGTCTGTCGTCCACTGGGTGTGGAGATCTATCGGTTGGAAGATGCGTTGCTGGACGGCTGGAGCCAGCCCGAGCGGGCGGCCTACAAGGGCCTGCATGGCTTGCAGATTGCCAAGGCGGATTGGGAGAAATAACGTACTGACTTTTCCTGTGGCGAGGGAGCAAGCTCCCTCGCCACAGGAAAAATGTGCAGGCCAGGGCCCGCGCAGTTCAACGATCCTTGGCCTCCTTCGCATCCATCTCCGCATTCCGTTCGGCCACGCGCTTGCGTTGTTCTTCAGTCAGTTCGACCTTGTTGGCGGTGTCGCGCAGCATCATCAGGCCTCCGACGATCGAGCCGATTGCAACGATCAAAATCAGCCAGGCATACCAGGGCATAGGACTCTCCTTGAGGGCGGGCCAGTGGGCGTCGTTCACCCAATCCGCCACACCTATCACTTATGAGCGAAGGTTGCTCGCAGTGGTTCAATACTACCCCTGTTCTATCGGATGCATCTCATAACGCGATCGGCAAGTCATCCCTCATTCTTTACGAATTCTTTATCCCCCGAACCCATCCTCGATCTCGTTCCTTTACAGCCTCCCTGCCGACAATCACTCCACACGCGGCCCGATGCCGCACCACGGAGAAGTCCCATGAGTGTCCTGGACGGGGTGTCATTGCTACTGGCAGTGGCGCTGTTCATTTATCTGTTGGTTGCGCTGTTGCGCACGGACCGGAACTAGGAGCGGTTATGCACGGTTATGACTACGGGCTGATCCTCGCCTTTTTCGCGCTGGTGTTGATTCCGGCTCCATTTCTCGGGCTGTTCTATTACAGGGTCATGGAAGGCCAGCGCACCTGGCTTTCGCCGGTCCTCGGTCCACTGGAGCGAGGCTGTTACCGGCTGTCCGGGATCGATCCGCAGGTCGAGCAGAGCTGGCAGAAATACACCCTGGCCTTGCTCGCTTTCAATCTGGCGGGGTTCGTGGTGCTGTTCGCAATTCTCCTGTTGCAAGGGTACTTGCCGCTCAACACCGAGCAACTGCCCGGCATGGAATGGACCCAGGCCTTCAATACGGCCGTCAGTTTCATGACCAACACCAACTGGCAGTCCTACAGCGGTGAAGCGTCCTTGAGCTACCTGAGCCAGATGATTGGCCTCACCGTGCAGAATTTTGTCAGCGCCGCCACCGGCCTGGCTGTGCTGGTAGCACTGTGTCGCGGAATCGGGCGTAAATCGGCAAGGACCCTTGGCAATTTCTGGGTCGACATGACCCGGGCCACCCTCTACGGGTTGCTTCCACTGTGCCTGTTGTTGGCCTTGTTCCTGGTGTGGCAGGGCGTGCCGCAGACGTTTGCGCACTATGTGCACGGAGTGACGATGCAAGGGGCCGACCAGGTGATCCCGTTGGGCCCGGCTGCCAGCCAGATTGCGATCAAGCAACTGGGTACCAACGGTGGCGGTTTTTTCGGCGTCAACTCGGCGCACCCGTTCGAGAACCCGACGGCCTGGAGCAACTTGTTCGAGCTCGCTTCGATCATCCTGATTCCCGCCGCACTGGTGTTCACGTTCGGCCATTACGTCAAGGACCTGCGTCAGAGTCGGGCGATCATCGCCTGCATGCTCGCGCTTTTCTTGATCGGCGGTGCGACTTCGTTGTGGGCCGAATACCGACCCAACCCGGCACTGGCCGATGCGGCCGTGGAGCAGGTCGCACCGTTGGAAGGCAAGGAGGCGCGCTTTGGCACCACCGCCTCGGTGCTGTGGTCGGTGACCACCACGGCGGCGTCCAACGGCTCGGTCAACGCCATGCACGACAGCCTCAACCCCCTCAGCGGCATGGTCGCGCTGGTGAACATGATGGTTGGCGAGGTGATCTTCGGTGGCGTCGGGGCCGGGCTCTACGGGATGTTGTTGAATGTGCTGATCGCGGTGTTCCTGGCCGGCTTGATGATTGGCCGCACCCCGGAATACCTGGGCAAGAAACTGGGCGCCCGGGAAGTGCAGTTGCTGGTGGTGACCCTGTTGGTGATGCCCGTGAGCGTGCTGGTGCTGGGCGCCATCGCCGCAAGCCTGCCCGGGCCTGCCGCTGCGGTGAGCAACCCCGGCGCCCATGGTTTCAGCCAGTTGCTGTACGCCTACACGTCGGCAGGGGCCAACAACGGTTCGGCATTCGGCGGATTCGGTGCGAACACGCCGTTCCATAATCTGATGCTGGGCCTGGGCATGTTGATCGGCCGTTTTGGCTACATCCTGCCGGTGCTGGCGTTGGCCGGCAGCCTGGCGCTGAAGAAAACCGCCCCGATCGGCCAGAACAGTTTCCCCACCCACGGCCCGCTGTTCGTGACCTTGCTGACCGTGACCATTTTATTGGTGGGCGGCCTGACCTTCCTGCCGACCCTGGCCCTGGGCCCGATTGCCGAACACCTGAGCATGGGTTTCTGAGGATCCGATGATGAATATGCCCGCACCCCAAGCAGTCTCCACTCAGGCACCGCAAGCCGCGAAAACCGCCATCTCCGCCCTGTGGCGGCCGGCGTTGATACAGGCTTTCGTCAAACTCGATCCGCGTCAGTTGCATCGTGCGCCGGTGATGCTGGTGGTGGAGCTGACGGCAGTCCTCACCACTGTGCTGTGCTTTATTCCCGACAGTGCCGTGCCGACATTCGTTGCCGCGCAGATCGCGCTCTGGCTGTGGTTCACCGTGCTGTTTGCCAACTTCGCCGAAGCCCTGGCCGAAGGGCATGGCAAGGCCCGGGCCGACAGCCTCAAGGCTGGTAGCGAAGGCCTGAGCGCACGGCGCCGGATTGCCAATGGTTTTGAAGTCGTCCCCGCCACCCGTTTGCGCAAGGGCGATGTGGTGCGCGTCGAGGCGGGGGAGATGATTCCGGGCGACGGCGAGGTGATCGAAGGTATTGCCGCGGTCAACGAGGCGGCGATCACGGGTGAGTCTGCGCCGGTCATTCGTGAATCCGGCGGTGATCGTTCGGCGGTCACCGGCAACACGCGGTTGGTCTCCGACTGGTTGCTGGTGCGCATTACCAGCAACCCCGGCGAGTCGACCCTGGACCGCATGATCGCCTTGGTCGAAGGTGCCAAGCGGCAGAAGACGCCGAACGAGGTGGCGCTGGACATCTTGTTGATCGGCCTGACCCTGATCTTTCTGTTGGTGGTGGTGACACTGCAACCGTTCGCCCACTTTGCCAACGGCAGCCTGCCACTGGTGTTCCTGGTGGCGCTGCTGGTCACGTTGATCCCTACCACCATCGGCGGGTTGCTGTCGGCCATCGGCATCGCCGGGATGGATCGGCTGGTGCGCCTGAACGTGATCGCCAAATCCGGTCGCGCGGTGGAAGCGGCGGGGGATGTGCACGTGCTGATGCTGGACAAGACCGGCACCATCACGTTCGGCAATCGTCGTTGTGCAGCGGTTCATGCCGCCCCTGGTGTGAGCATCAAGGCGCTGGCCGAAGGCGCGCTGTTGGCCTCGTTGGCGGACGACACGGCTGAAGGCAAGTCCATTGTGGAATATCTGCGGGCTTTGCATCCGCAGCCCGAGCCTGCCTTGCAATCGCTGACGGCGGTACCGTTCAGCGCTGAAACCCGTTTGTCCGGTGTCGATCATCAGGGGCGGATATACCGCAAGGGGGCAGTGGATTCGCTGCTGGGTTTTATCGGCCTGCCGCGCAACCAGTTGCCGTCGATGCTTGCCCAAGAGGTCGACAAGATCGCCCAGAGCGGCGGCACGCCCTTATTGGTGTGCGTGGACGGCAAGCTGCTGGGCGCCATCCATCTCAAGGATGTGGTGAAACCGGGTATCCGCGAACGTTTCGCCGAATTGCGCAAGCTGGGCATCCGTACCGTGATGGTCACTGGCGACAACCCACTGACCGCCGCCGCGATTGCCGCCGAAGCGGGTGTCGATGACGTATTGGCCGAGGCCACGCCGGAGAAGAAGCTGGCGCGTATCCGCCATGAGCAGAATGACGGTCGGCTGGTCGCCATGTGCGGCGACGGTGCCAACGACGCCCCGGCCCTGGCCCAGGCCGATGTCGGCATGGCGATGAACGACGGTACGCAAGCGGCGCGGGAGGCGGCCAACATGGTCGACCTCGACAGTGACCCGACCAAGTTGCTGGACGTGGTACAGATCGGCAAGGAACTGTTGGTGACCCGTGGAGCACTGACCACCTTTTCCATTGCCAATGATGTCGCCAAGTACTTCGCGATCCTGCCGGCTTTGTTCGCCTCGATTTATCCACAGCTCGGCGTGTTGAACGTGATGCACCTGACCAGCCCGCAGAGCGCCATCCTCTCGGCCATTGTGTTCAACGCGCTGATCATCGTCGTGCTGATTCCATTGGCCTTGCGCGGCGTGCGGGTGCAGGCGGCGAGCGCGGCGGCGTTGCTGCGGCGTAATCTGCTGATCTATGGCCTGGGTGGGATCGTGGTGCCGTTTGTGGGAATCAAGGGGATTGATGTGTTGTTGACGGCGTTGGGGCTGGTCTGAGCCTACCTCTATATGTCCGGTAAAACGAGTGAGCATTGTGGGGCTGCTGCGCAGCCCAACGGGGATGAATCCCCTCGCCACAAATGTGTTTTCAACTGAGGATTTTGGAATGTTCAGATTAGTTCGCCCGGCCTTGAGCCTGCTGCTCCTGATGACGCTGATCACCGGAGTCGCTTATCCGCTGCTGGTCACGGGTGTGGCGCAAGTTGCCTTTCCCGTCCAGGCCAACGGCAGCCTTGTCGAGGGAGCCGACGGCAAGGTGCGCGGTTCATTGCTGATCGCCCAGGACTTCCAGGGGGATGCCTGGTTCCATCCACGTCCCTCGGCTGGCACCTTCGCCACGGTTGCCAGCGGCGCGAGCAATCTTTCCCCGAGCAATCCGGCCCTGGCCTCGCGGATAATCGATGATGCTCACAAGCTTTTGGTGCCAGGTCAGGGGCCGGTGCCGCTGGCGCTGTTGACCACTTCCGGCAGCGGACTGGATCCGCACTTGCCACCGGCAGCGATTGCCTATCAACTGACGCGAGTCGCCGCGGCGCGCAATCTGCCGGTCTCGACCTTGCAGCAGTTGCTCGACACTCACATCGAGCAACCTCTGGTGGGGCCGCCAGTGGTGAATGTGCTGGCGTTGAACCTGGCGCTTGAGAAACTCTGAACCTGTGAGGACGCTTTCGCGAGCAAGCCCGCTCCCACACGTTCAGCGCAATTATCTGTGGGAGCGGGCTTGCTCGCGAAGGCCTCGGAACACTCACTGCATCAATATCTGAAAGCAAGAGAACCACACCATGAGCGACTCCGGCCGCGCCGATGCCCTGTTAGCCAATCTGCCCCGCGCTGGCCGTGGTCGGCTCAAGGTCTTTCTTGGCGCGGCGCCAGGTGTCGGCAAGACCTTCGCCATGTTGCAAGCGGCCCACACCCAGTTGCGGCAGAACGTGAAAGTCATCGTCGGCGTGGTGGAGACACACGGTCGCGCTGAAACCGAAGCGCTGCTCGGTGGCCTGGTGCAGCAGCCTTTGGTCCGCTCCGAATACCGTGGAGTGATGCTCGAGGAAATGGACCTCGACGGTTTGCTTGCCGCCCGGCCAAAGCTGGTGCTGGTTGACGAGCTGGCCCACAGCAATGCCCCCGGCAGTCGCCACGCCAAGCGCTGGCAAGACATCCAAGAGCTGCTTGCCGCTGGCATCGATGTCTACACCACCGTCAACGTCCAGCACCTGGAAAGCCTCAATGACCAGGTGCGCGGCATCACCGGGGTGCAGGTTCGTGAAACGCTGCCGGATTGGGTTCTGCAGGAAGCCGATGAACTGCTGCTGATCGACCTGCCGCCCCGTGAACTGCTGGAGCGTCTGCGCGACGGCAAGGTCTATGTGCCGGAGCAGGCCCGTGCGGCAATCGATGCTTTCTTCACCCAGACCAACCTGACGGCCCTGCGTGAGCTGGCGATGCAGACTGCCGCCGCGCAAGTGGACAATGATCTGGCGCTGGGCTATCGGCAACTGGGGCAGGCCGCCCCGGTGGTGCGGGGGCGGTTACTGGTGGGGGTAGACGGCGATGCCCAAGCCGAGCGCCTGGTGCGCCATGCCAGCCGCGTCGCCCAGCGTCGGCATCTGCCGTGGAGCCTGGTGCATGTGGACAACGGTGGTGCCCGGGACGAGGCCTCGCGCCAGCGCCTGCAAAGCGCCCAGCAACTGGCGGAGCGTCTTGGTGGCGAAGTGGTGTTGTTGCGTGCCGGCGAAGTGGCCAGGACCCTGGTCCAGCATGCCATCGAACGTCGAGCCACTCTGCTCCTGGTAGGGCAGTCCCGACCTCGTTTGCGCAGACGATGGTTCGGTGGCGGCCTGGCCTCACGCCTGTTGCGCGATGCCCGGGGGCTGGAGATCAATGTACTGGACAGTGAGGAACAACTACGTCCCGCCCGCGTTCACTCAAGTCGCGTCCAGACCGGCTTCGACTACGTATTGGCGTTGCTGGCGACCGTGGCGGCCAGTGCGTTGGCCTGGGGCATTTCGGGGCTGCTGGAGTTACCCAATATCTCTTTGGTGTTTCTGATGGCGGTCTTGCTGGTGGCGGTGCGCAGCAGCCTCGGCCCGGCGTTGGCCTGCGCGGCGCTGTCGTTTCTGGCCTATGACTTTCTGTTCATTCCGCCGAATTTCTCCCTCACCATCCAGCGCGACGAAGACGTGCTGACATTGGTGTTCTTTCTGCTGATGGCGGCCCTGACCGGCAACCTCGCTGCCCGTCAGCGTCGGCAGTTGCAGGTGTTGCGCGACACCCAGCAGGAAACCGGCGAATTGCTCGATCTGTCCCGCAAACTCACGGCTGCCACCGACCGCCAGGCCGTGATCAGCGCAGCCGCGCAGCACTTCAACGGCTGGCACGACTTGCAGCTGTGCCTGCTCAATCGAGAGGGGCAGAGTGGCTGGAAGGTCGAGACCGCTGAGTCGTTGACATTCGTCGAGGCCGAACGCGCGGCGGCCGACTGGGCCTGGCAGCATGATCAGCCGGCTGGTGCCGGGACCGGGACTCTGCCATCCGGGCGCTGGTGGTGGTGGCCGTTGTCAGTGGAAGGTGGACCGCTGGCGTTGTTGGGCGTGCGTTCGAAAGACGACAGTCCCTTGAGCGGTCAACGTCGGCGCTGGTTGGCGGCCCTCAGCCAGCCCCTGGCCCAGGCGCTGGCTCGGGCGCAGTTGGCGCAGGACCTCGAGGCGGCGCGCCTGCACGGTGAGACCGAGCAACTGCGCAGTGCCTTGCTGGCCTCGGTCTCCCATGATCTGCGCACGCCGCTGACCGCCATGCGTGGCAGCATCGACAGCCTGCTGGCGTTGGGGGAGGCGATCCCGCTGGCGGATCGTCGGGAATTGCTCGAAGGCACCCGCGATGAAGCCGAGCGTCTGGACCGCTACATCCAGAACCTGCTGGACATGACCCGTCTCGGCCACGGCGCCCTGAAACTGGCGCGGGACTGGGTGGCGCCGGCGGATATCGTCGGCAGTGCACTGAATCGCCTGCGGGCGGTGCTGGCACCGCTGATGGTCAGCGTCGAGGTGCCCGCCCAATTGCCATTGCTGCATGTCCACGCGGCGCTGATCGAACAGGCCCTGGTGAATGTGCTGGAGAATGCCGCGCGTTTTTCGCCGGCTCACGGGCGCCTGTCGCTAAGCGCCGGCACGACGGACAGTGAAGTGTTTTTTGCCGTGGCCGACGAAGGACCGGGGATCCCTGAGCCAGAGCGGGAGAAAATCTTCGACATGTTCTACACCGCTGCGCGCGGTGATCGGGGCGGGCAGGGCACGGGGTTGGGGCTGGCGATCTGTCGGGGCATGGTGGGCGCCCATGGCGGGCGGATCAGCGTAGGCGATGGCATCGACGGGCGCGGCACCTGCATCACCCTGCATCTGCCGTTGCAGGCACAACCGGGCATGGACGATGAAGCCTGAGCCGGTCTAGGTTATTCTCAGCCATTGATTTCAGTGAACGGACCCCATGAGCCAGACCGCGACCCTCCTGGTCATCGATGATGAACCGCAGATCCGCAAATTCCTGCGCATCAGCCTGACCTCCCAGGGCTACAAGGTACTGGAGGCCGGTACAGGGGCCGACGGCCTGGCCCAGGCTGCATTGAACAAGCCTGATCTGCTGGTGCTCGACCTGGGCCTGCCTGACATGGATGGTCAGCAGGTGCTGTGCGAGTTCCGCCAATGGTCGACGGTGCCGGTGCTGGTGCTCTCGGTGCGGGCCAGCGAAGCCCAGAAAGTCGAGGCGCTGGACAACGGCGCCAACGATTACGTGACCAAGCCGTTCGGCATCCAGGAGTTCCTGGCTCGCGTCCGCGCTCTCTTGCGCCAGGCGCCGGCAGGCGAGGCCCGGGAAGCGGCGCTGACGTTCGGTCCGTTGACGGTGGACCTGGCGTATCGCCGAGTACTGCTGGACGGCGTCGAAGTGGCGCTGACCCGCAAGGAATACGCCGTGCTGGCGCAACTGGCGCGGCACCCCGGACGGGTCATCACCCAACACCAATTGCTCAAGGATATCTGGGGCCCGACCCACACCGAGGACAGCCACTACCTGCGCATCGTGGTCGGCCACCTGCGGCAAAAACTGGCCGACGATCCGACTCGTCCCCGGTTCATCGTGACCGAGGCGGGGGTGGGGTATCGGTTGTTGGGAGAAGGTAGGTTTTAATCCCTCGGTCTTCAGCCAAGCATTGTTGTGGTGAGGGGATTTATCCCCTCGCCACAGGATCAGGGTGTTGCTTCAGCTCCGTTCACTCTCATACCGATCCAGGGTATCACTGGCAATCTCCCGCCCCAGGGCGATCAGCTCCGGCGCCTTGTAGAACTCGAAGAATCGGCACACCCGTTTTGGCACGTTGATCAGTACGTCCGGGGGATACCCGGCGATCTTGTATTGGGCCAGCGAAGTTTGCATCACTTCGAAACTCTGGTTGATCAAGTCCAGCAACGAGGCCGGGCCGACGTTGTCGATGATGAACGAGCCGGTGGCGGACCTCGGTGCGCCTTCGGCCTCCGGCGCCGCGGCCGGTTGTTGGCCTTCGGGTTCGACGGATTCGAGCCAGGCGTTGATGTCGGCGGCCTCGGCCTTCAATGCTTCTTGCTCCAGCAGTAACAATTGCTCGGCCTGCTTGCGCCGAAACGGCAACTTCGATCCCAGGGAGGTGATGAGGTTGTCGAATCGACTCTTGAATGCGGCGGGACGTGGAATCACCGGCAGGCTGTACTGCCGCTGGTTGGTGGCATTGAGGTTGACCGCGATGATCAGATCGCAGTGGCTGGACACCACCGGCACGATCGGCAGCGGATTGAGCAGGCCGCCGTCCACCAGCATGCGATTGCCTTGCATCACTGGCGTGAACAGGCTGGGAATGGCCGCCGAGGCGCGCATCGCCTGATGCAGGCAACCCTCCTGGAACCAGATTTCCTGTTGGTTGGTCAGGTCCGTGGCCACGGCAGTGTAAGGGATGCGCAGGTCTTCGATATTGAGTTCGCCGACGATCTTGCGAATCTGTCCGAAGACTTTTTCACCGCGGATCGCACCGAGGCGAAAACTGACATCCACCAGACGCAAAACGTCCAGGTAATCCAGGCTTTCGATCCAGTTGCGATAATCCCGGAGCTTTCCGGCGGCATAGATTCCACCCACCACGGCCCCCATCGAGCAACCGGCGATGCAGGCAATGTCGTAGCCGCGCCGTTCGATTTCCTCGATCACCCCGATATGGGCGTAGCCCCGTGCGCCGCCCGAACCCAATACCAATGCGACACGTTTTGTCATGACCCGGCCTCTTGTCGAACAGACTTCAACAATGCACTTATCGAGGGCCCGGCTCAATCGTTGTGGCACAGGCGTCGTTTTTTGACACGCTGGTGTGACATTTTTGTATGCTCGCCCACACTTGAATTAAGGCGGTCGGGCCAAGGCACTTTTCGCCTTTGCGACCGTCTTACCAGCACGACTGTTTGACCTGACTGAGGTGTAATGATGAAAGCCCGGAACTGCCTGCCCCTGATAGCATCCCTGATGGTTCTGGCCCTGGCCGGTTGCGCAGGCAAAACAGCTTATCGTGACAGCTGCGGTAGCCAGCTCGATGCCGCCTGGCATGAACTGGACCTTGCCAAGGCCGAAGGGTTTGCCGGTACCGTCAGCTATTCCAAGGCCCTGTCGCTGCTGACCGGTGCCAAGACCCAGCAGCAATTCGAGGCCTTCGAAGGCTGCTCCAAAAAGGCCGAGAAGGCGCGCTTCTACATCCGCGAGTCCCGCGCAGGAAGATAACGGCAGCGGCAAGTAGCAAGCGACAAGCTGCAAGAGAAGCACGCAACACACCTCTACTTGCAGCTTGAAGCTTGCGGTTTGAAGCTGCGTACGGAGTACGCCCCCATGATCGATCGGCTGGTGGCCCGGATACTGGGCCTGGAAGTCCGCCTGTTGGCCTGCCAGGCCCGCTTGAGTGCCCATACCGACAGCGAAGCGCTGCATGACCTGCGGACCACGGTTCGCCGTTTGCGCAGCCTGCTTCGCCCGTTGCGCGGCTTGCCGGGTGTCGAACAACTGGAAACAGCTGCTTCGGCGGTCGGCACCCTGACCACGCCGTTGCGTGACCGTGAAGTGCTGGCGGCCTACCTTGAACAGCACGGCAAGACCGATGCGGCGCAACGGCGTCGGCTGCAGATGGCCGAGGCCTATCCCGCCGTGGCCGCGAGCCGGGAGGTGACGCAACTGTTGATGATCCTCGACGCATTTCCGCGCTTCATTCGCGCCGCCCAGCGCCAGGGCTTGCTCAAGGGATTGCGCAAACGCATCGAAAAACGCCTGAACAAGCAATGGAAAAAACTCGGTGAAGCGTTACGTGATCCGGCTCATGACCGCCACCGATTACGGCTGCTGATCAAGCGCGTGCGCTATGCGATCGAAGCCTACCCGGAGCTCGATCGCCTGCCGGAGGCGGCCATGCCGCGACTCAAGTCCGCCCAAGGCGCCCTGGGCGATTGGCACGACTGCTGGCAATGGCTGGCTCGGGCCGAGCAGGAACAGGATCTGCAACCCTGTGTACCGGTCTGGCGCACTACCATGACCCAGGCCGAAGCCAAGGCTGACAAGGTGCTCGATAAGTTGATTGCCAGCTGCTTCGAGAAGTCCTGAAGCCTACCCCTACCTCTCCCTGTGGGAGCGGGCTTGCTCGCGAAGGCGACATGTCAGTCGACATCAATGTTGGATGTGCCGGCCTCTTCGCGAGCAAGCCCGCTCCCACAAGGGAGGTTGCGGTGGATTCCCACGTGGCGGCCTATCTGTCAGCCTCTTTGGCCGGAATGAGCGCTGTGTCGTTTATCCCGGCTGGTTAAGATTCCTTCACCTTTCTCCCATGCTTTCGAGGTTGCCATGCGCTTTTCCGATTTGATCGATGCTGTGCGTCGTCAGCCAGACGCCGTGACCATCGCGCCTGAATGGGGCCAGGGCCGCGCCACTTTTGGCGGGCTGGTGGCGGCACTGCAGTATGAGGCGATGCGTGCACGGGTGCCGGCGGACCGTCCGGTGCGCTCGCTGGCGATTACCTTTGTCGGCCCGGTCGAACCGGACGTCCCCGTCAGTTTTGAAGTCGAGGTGCTGCGTGAAGGCAAGGCGGTCAGCCAGGTGCAGGGGCGCGCGGTGCAGAATGGCCAGGTGGTGACAGTGGTGCAAGGTAGCTTCGGTGCATCACGTTCCTCCGTGGTGGCGGTGCAGGCCGATCCCGCGCCTGAGTTCAAAAGCGTCGAGCACTGCCAGGAACTGCCATACATCAAGGGCGGCACACCAGAGTTCATGCGTCACCTGGCGATGCGCTGGAGTGTTGGGGGCCTGCCGTTCACCGGCAATAAATCCCGCAGCATGGGCGGCTGGGTACGGTTGCGTGGGGAGGTGAAGGAAGAGCCGCTCAATGAAGCCCACATCCTCGCGCTGGTGGATGCCTGGCCGCCCGCGCTGCTGCCTCACCTGACACAAATGGCACCGGGCAGCACACTTACCTGGACCATCGAATTCGTCCAGCCGGTGCTGGCGCTGACGACGTTGGACTGGTGCAAGTACCTGGCCGAAATCGAGCACGCCCAGGACGGCTACGGTCACGTCGCCGCGAAGTTCTGGAGTGCCGATGGCCGTCTGATCGCCATGAGCCGGCAGACGGTGACGATTTTCGGCTGAGGTACATGGGCGTTCAGTGAGGTTGACGTAACAGTCCCAGCGAGGCGAATACCGCGATGATGCCTATGCTGATGTCCGCCAGGTTCAGCTTGAGCGCGCCCGAGATGATCAGCAACGATGCGATGATGAGCAAGGGCGCGGCGATCAGCTGCAACACCAGATGGGTCGGGTTGAACGCGTGCCATTGCCAGCCTGCAGGGGGGGAGTGACGTTTGTGCATGATGCGGTTCCTTATTCCTGACATCGATTGATACAAGAATAGGTACGGCGGGGCAGTGCGGCGAATCGCGGTTGGCTATGGACGCGATAGGTGACTATGAAATCTCGCCACAGGAAAAGCTTGGCAGGTCCGTAATGCTGTTCACTTAAGCATTTGAGTCCAAGCCGGGCTTTCTAGAAAATCCGATACCAGTCCTCTGGTATCGGATTTTTTATGCCCATTCAG
>NZ_VIUE01000007.1 GCF_007828215.1 Pseudomonas sp. SJZ074
GATGGTAGTGTGGGGTTTCCCCATGTGAGAGTAGGTCATCGTCAAGATTAAATTCCGAAACCCCTATCTGCTGATGCAGGTAGGGGTTTTGTTTTAGTAGAAGTTATCGATTTTCACCGGCACGTTGCTGTTGGACGGGCTGGTCACAGAATTTCTTGACGACCATAGAGCGTTGGAACCACCTGATCCCATCCCGAACTCAGCAGTGAAACGATGCATCGCCGATGGTAGTGTGGGGTTTCCCCATGTGAGAGTAGGTCATCGTCAAGATTGAATTCCCAAAACCCCTGTCTGCTGACGCAGACAGGGTTTTTTTCGTTTTGGGCCGGTAATCGGATCTTGCCCCTCATTTGCTGTCGACACTCCGGCAAACCCCGGGGCCGTTGCTATGCTGTGAGTGTCGGGGGACTGACGAAAAACCGAACCCGCGACACCAATGCGTCACTGGTCATGGGGATTCCAATAATGAAAAACCCTTATGCTCCCGGTTTCTGGTGCGCCATCGCGGCCTTGGTGCTGCTTTCGGCGACTTATTTTTATGGTGTCATGCTGACTCACCAGATCGAAAAAGCGCTGATATTCCTGGACAGTGCCTCTGCGCTGATCGGCGTGATATCCATCGCCGTGGTTGCCTGGGCGTCACTGCAAGGGCAACGCATCAAGAAAAAACATCTCGGACAAGGCAAAACCCTGGTGCTGATCTGGGATACCAAGGTTGCATTGAGAAGGGTCGAAACAGTGTTCGACCGTTATTTCTGGGGCAGCTACTGGCAGCCTGGTCGCACTTTCCAGGAGGTCATGGGCGAACTCACGGGCACTCCGTTGGAAAAAAGCCTCGAGGCCCTGAAAATCCAATGTGCCGCTTTGGACAAGCAAGTCGCCCAGGATGGCTGGCATTGGCTCAACAATGCCCGCGAGCTGTGCGATGTTGCCAATGCCATGGCCCGCGAACGTTATCAACTGGACTTCTGTGACCCTCGTGCAGAGTCATCCGGCGCAGCGGTCATCAATCGCGATTTCGAGGTGTTGGTGTACACCTGGACGGCGCGGCTCAGGACATTCGATCATCAATTGGACGAAATCGAAGTCCAATATTCGTAGACCACCTCTCAAGAATTTGCTTTTCCCCCTTTAAACATTGGGCCCACAAGGGCGCCTGATGATAATCTCCACCCCCACTCTACGGCGTCAAGCCACACCCTTCGCGGGTCAGGGAAGACGACGGCTTTTTTCAACCATGGATATCGTTCGGGTCACTTATGAATAAATCGGCAAGCGTACTCTTGGGAATCGTTGTAGCGATCGGAGCCGTCAGTGCGGGCGGCGCTTGGTACACCGGAACCAAGCTTGAGGGCGTGCTGCAAACTGCCATTGCCGAAAGTAACAAGCAGATGGTGACTGCTTTGGCCGGCTCCAACAGCTCGTCCTCCATCGAGCTGGTTTCGCTGGATCGTGGGATCTTCAGCAGCACCGCCCATTATCGCCTCAAGGGTGAAGGCGACATGTTTGGTGGCGAAGCGGTCGAGCTGCTGGTCGTGGACAACATCGAACACGGCCCGCTGCCTTTTTCCCGTCTGATGACCCTCAAATGGCTGCCGGTCATGGCTACCAGCCACACCGAAATCGAGCGGACTCCGCTGACCGAAAAATGGTTCGCCGCCGCCAAGGATAAATCGCCGCTCAAAGGCGTGTTCAACCTGGGCTACGACCAATCGGTCAACGGCACGTTGGAGTTGCTGCCTCTGGACGCCAAGCTGGATGAGCAGTCCCAAGTCGTATTCTCCGGTTTGAAACTCGACCTGGCCGCCAATGCCCAGGCCCAGAAGATCAAGGCCGACGGCTACATGGACAGCCTGAAGCTGACCAGCGTCGCGGAAGATCAGAGCCCGGTACTGGTTGAGCTGAATGGCCTGACCCTTGCCAGCAACTTGAGCAAGAGCAGCTACGGCTACTACATGGGCGATAACGCCCTGATTCTGAGCAACATCAAGGCCAGCTTCGGCGAGCAGAAGTCGGTGGTGGGCCTGAAGAATATCGAGATGAAGAACAGCAGTACCGAAAGCGGTACCAGCGCTTCGGGGCGTGCCGATTACAAGATCGGTGAGTTGTCATTCAACGATAAGACCATTGGCGCCGTGCAAATGGCGATCAGCGCGAAGAATCTCGACATCCCCGCCACCATGTCGCTGATGCAGGTTTACCAAGCCAAGCTGCAGCCCTATGAAAAAGCCGCCGCCGAAGCCGCGGAAGCTGGCGAGCCTGCTCCAGAGCTGAACCTGACCGAGGCCGAAGAGGCTCAGGTCAAGGCCGATCTGGAAAAACTCCTGGCCGCTGGCCCGCAGATAGCGTTGGAGAATCTGTCGTTCAGTACCGCCAGCGGTGAAAGCCGTGCGAGCCTGGTCGTCGATCTGGCCAAGCCGCAATCGATGGACCTGCCGCCCGATGAGCTCGGTCGTCAGTTGCTTGCCTTGCTGGAATTCAACGTAAAAGTGTCCAAGCCGATGCTGGTGGACCTGGCGACCGTGCAAGCCCAGATGGAAGGCCAGACCGACGTCAAGCTGATCGCGGATCAGGCCCTGGCCACCAGCGATATGTTCAGCGCCATGGCAGTGGGTATGCAGTTGGCGACCCTGGAAGGCAACGACGTGGTAACCAAGCTGCGCTATGCCAACAATCAGGTTGATTTCAACGGTAAGAAAATGACGGTCGAAGAATTCACCGCGTTTGTGATGAACCAGATGGGTGGTGGCGTCGCCGCTCAATAACCTCAGCAACATCCAGGACCGGTCCGTGCCTTGCGCACGGGCCGGTTTTTTTTCGCCTTCGGATCAGGGCTGAATCTGTATCGATTCTGAAGAATTGTGGCGTTCTCGAAAATGCCCGGCCCCGCAATGCAAGACTAGGCCCATTAGAGCTTGGCTGGATTCCTTTGATCCGGCTTCCTGTTTGATGGGCAAGGGGGCACTGCGACCCGGCTGGCCATGTAAGGATGCTGACGAATGCCGCGTACTGTGGGTCCCTTTTTTCAATGCGGTTTGCGCCCATTGTTTGGCGTCGTGTTGTGCAGCCAGTTGTACTGGCCGGCCTTCGCATTCGCTGATACCGCTTATGATCAGATGGTGCTCGACGCCCGTGCCGGTCATTACACGCCTGCGTTGACCCTGTTGCGTCAGCTACCTGCCGAACAAGCCAGTACCGCCCAGATCAGTGATTATCTGCAGATCGCCAGTTGGGCCGGCCTTGATACCGAGGTGGTAAAGGTCTACGAAACCCAGGGGCGCCATCGCAACCTGCCGGTTCAGGCGCTGAGCGCAACGGCTCGTGCCTACCGCAACCTCAAGCGTTGGGATTCGGCCGCCGCGCTGTATCGCCAGGCGCTACTGATCGATCCCCAGAACCCGGACCTGCAACTCGGCCTGGCCTTGACCCAGGCCGATGCCGGCAAGCCTGATGAAGCCGTCAATCGCGCAAGGGCCATGGTCGCCGCGAAGCCGGAAGACCCGACGCGTCGGATGGCTTTGGGCTATGCCTTGACCCGTGCCAACAACCCTCACGAAGCGCTGTTCGAATACGACCAGGCGTTCTCTCGCGCTGGCAGCAGGCCCGAAATCGCCAGGGAATACATCAATGCCCTGCAGCGTGCCCGCCTGCCGGAGCCGGCATTGCGCCTGGCCCGTCTGCAGCCGGGTCTGATTGACCGTGGCGTGCAGCGGCGCCTGGAAGGCGACGTGGCAGCCGAGCGGGTTCGCCTGGCGGACATGGCCAGCCGCAGCGAAAAGGAACGCTTCGTCATCGCTGATCGTGCCCTGGCCGATTACGATAAGTTGCTCGCCAGCTGGACCCCGGTGGCCGAGGCCCATGATGACGTACTCCGCTGGCGAATTGACCGCATGGGCGCGCTCAACGCCCGGGCGCGACGGGCGGAAGTGATCGCCGAGTACCAGAAATTGATCGCCGAAGGTGTGAGTATTCCCACCTATGCCTTGCGTTGGGTGGCGTCCTCCTACCTGGAGCAGCGTGAGCCGGAGATCGCCGTCGACCTGTACCGGCGGGTGTTGAGCGCACCGGACGCCGATGTCGCGGATCGCTTCGAAGACAGTACCGCGCTTTATTACGCGTTGCTGGAAAGCGACAGATCCGAAGAGGCCCGGGCCTGGGCCGAAGACCTGGCGAAGTCCCAGCGTCCACGGGTCGAGCTCAAGGGCTTGCCAATCGGCAACCCCAACGACGAATGGATGGACGCCCAACTGCTCGCCGCCCAGTCCGGCACCTATGGTGCCGATCTGCCTACCGCCGAAGCGCGTCTGGAAGCCCTGATCAACCAAGGGCCTGGCAATATCGGCCTGCGGCTGGCCCAGGCCGATCTGTATCAGGCCCGGGATTGGCCGCGACGTTCGGAAAACCTGCTCAAGGAAGTCGAGGCGACCACCCCGCGCAGTCGGGACCTGGAAGTCGCCCAGGCCCGCGCCGCCATGGATTTACAGGAATGGCGGCAGTTGGATGCGCTGACCGACGATGTCATTGCTCGTTACCCGGAAAACGCCCACGTCAAACGCTTGCAACGCCAGCGCGACGTGCACGACATGGCTGAGCTGCGCATCGAGGCCTACACCGGCAAAAGTTATGGCGGCGGCAACGGCGATGCCGGTGCGGTCACTGGCAGCCGGGACTTCGGTATCGAAACGTTGCTCTATAGCCCACCCATCGACGAGGACTGGCGGTTGTTCGGCGGCGTCGGCTACGCCACGGGCGACTTCGAGGAAGGCACCGGCCATCATCGTTGGCAGCGCCTGGGTGTGGAGCGCCGCAGCCGCGACATGACCCTGGAGGCGGAAGTCTCCAATCATGTCTATGGCTCCGGTGACAAACAGGGCGCGCGCGTGGCGTTGGCCCGGGATATCGATGATCACTGGCAGTACGGCGGCAGCCTGGATTACCTCTCGGCCAACACGCCGCTGCGTGCCCTCAACAGCGGCATTCGCGCCAATGGCGGCAGCGGTTTCATCCGCTGGCGAGCCCATGAAAGCCGCGAGTGGCGATTGACGTTCAGCCCGTCCCATTTCAGCGATGGCAACAACCGTCTCGAGACCTTGCTGACCGGTCGCGAAGGTCTCTACAGCACACCGCGCCTGCAGGTGGAAATGGGTCTGGAGGTCGCGGCCAGTCGCAACAGTGGCTCCAACGAAGTGCCCTATTTCAACCCCAAGTCGGACCTCGGCGTCATGCCGACCGTCACGGCCAACCATGTGTTGTATCGCCGTTATGAAACCGCATGGAGCCAGCAATTCCAGGTCGGTGCCGGCAGCTACAGCCAGCGCGACTACGGCACCGGCGCCATGGGACTGCTCGGTTACGGCCAGCGCTTCCTCTGGAACGACGTGCTCGAGACGGGCGCTACGCTGAGCTGGCTCAACCGCCCTTACGACGGCGATCGTGAAAGCGATCTGCGCCTGCTTGTCGACCTCACCTACCGCTTCTAGAAGAGTTTGAAGATGCCCGTCATTTTGCGATTCATCCTGCTGCTGGGGGTCTTGCTGATCAGCGCGTGTGCCCAGCAGGCCCCGGCGTTCACGCCGCCCTCGCAACGGCCACTGGCGGCCAACGACGAGCCGTGGCCGAAGAACCATGTGCTCGGCATCGCCTATCATGACGTCGAGGACCTGGATCCGGACCAGGCGCTGGTGGCCGTGCGCACTGAACGACTGATCGAACAACTGGCGTGGCTGCGGGAAAACAACTATCAGCCGGTTACCGTGGACCAGATCATCCACGCCCGTAACGGCGGCCCCGAGCTGCCGCCGCGTGCGGTGCTGCTGAGCTTCGACGACGGCTATGCGAGTTTCTACACCCGGGTCATGCCGATCCTGCGAGCTTATAACTGGCCGGCGATCCTGGCGCCGGTGGGCAGTTGGATCGATACGCCACTGAACCAACCGGTGGATTTCGCCGGGGTGCCGCGCAAGCGTTCCGAGTTCCTGACCTGGGAGCAGATTCGCGAAGTGTCGAAATCGGGTCTGGTGGAAATCGCTGCCCACACCGACGCCAATCACAAAGGCGTACTCGCCAACCCGCAAGGCAACCAGCAACCCGCGGCCACCACCCGGCGCTACGATCCCGCTACCGGTCGCTATGAAACCGAGGCCGACTTCCAGGCTCGCCTGCGCAAGGATGTGGCGTCGATCTCGGAGAAAATCCGCAAGGTCACCGGCTACCGTCCGCGAATCTGGGTATGGCCATACGGGGAAGCCGATGGCACCGCGCTGCAGGTGATCGACAGCGAGGGTTATAAAATGGCCCTGACCCTGGAGGACGGCCTCGACAGCCTCGATAACCTGATGAGCGGGCCGCGGTTTTTGGTGGCCTCCGATCCGGACGGCGCACATTTCGCCGAAAGCATCGTGTCTGTACAGACGATGGATCCGATGCGCGTGGTCCATGTCGACCTGGATTACGTCTACGACCCGGACCCCGTGCAGCAGGAAGCCAACGTCGGCAAATTGATCCAGCGCATCTATGACCTGGGCGCCAACACGGTATTCCTGCAGGCGTTCGCCGATCCGAAAGGCGATGGCCTGGTGCATTCGCTGTACTTTCCCAATCGTCATCTGCCGGTACGGGCCGATCTGTTCGACCGGGTGGCGTGGCAGTTGCGCACGCGGGCCAATGCCAAGGTCTATGCCTGGATGCCGGTGCTCAGTTTTGCCCTGGATGCGAAGCTGCCGCGCGTACAGCGCTGGGATCCGGCAACCGGCAAGACCGGCATTGCCCCAGACCAATATGTGCGCCTGTCACCGTTCGATCCGACCGTGCGCAAGGTCATCGGCGAGATCTATGAGGACCTGGCGCGGATGAGTTCGGTGGACGGCGTTCTGTACCACGACGATGCGGTGTTTTCCGACTTCGAGGATGCCGGCCCCGCCGCCCTCAAAGTCTATGCGGCCAACGGCCTGCCGACGTCCATCGCGGCGCTGCGCGAAGACCCGGCAGCGATGCAACGCTGGACCCGCTTCAAGAGCCGTTACCTGATCGATTTCACCCGTGAACTCACCGCCAAGGTCCAGGCGATTCGTGGCCCGCAGGTGCTGACAGCGCGCAATATCTTTGCCGAACCGATGCTCAACCCAGAAAGCGAAGCCTGGTTCGCCCAGAACCTCGATGACTTCCTCGGCGCTTATGACTGGACGGCACCGATGGCCATGCCGTTGATGGAGAAACAGACTCGCGCGCAGTCCGGCCCGTGGCTGGAGCGCCTGGTACAGACCGTCAAGGCCCGCCCCGGCGCCCTCAAGCGCACGGTGTTCGAGTTGCAGGCCCGTGACTGGGACAGTGAGCCGGTCAGCGATATCGAGGGTGAACAACTGGCTGATTGGATGGGACGCCTCAAACGTCAGGGCGTGACCAGTTTCGGCTACTACCCGGACAACTTCATCGAAGACCAGCCGGCGGTGAAAACCGTGCGGCCGGCGCTCTCCAACAAGTGGAATCCTTGACATGCTCGACAGACTGCTCGCCCTGCTGGTGCTGGCGATCGTCCTTGGGGTGCCCCTGGGCCTGATCTTCCTGGTCACCGGGCAATTCCTGATGGACTTCGTGTTCTTCTACCCGCTGTTCATGTCCGGCCTGTGGATTGCCGGTGGCCTGTATTTCTGGCTGCACTGGGAGCGCCACTGGCCGTGGAAGGACGACACCTTGCCACCGCCCCTGGCCGGTGAGCCGCTGATCAGCATCCTGGTGCCTTGCTTCAACGAGGGCGACAACGTCGCCGACACCATTCACGCAGCGCTGGGCCAGCATTACCCGAACATCGAAGTCATCGCCATCAACGATGGCTCCAAGGACAACACCGGCCAGGTCCTCGATCTGTTGGCGCTGGAGGATCCACGCCTGCGGGTGCTGCACCTGGCGGAGAACCAGGGCAAGGCCGTGGCCCTGCGCATGGGCGCCATCGCGGCCCGCAGCGAATACCTGGTGTGCATCGACGGCGATGCACTGCTGGCGCCCAATACCTGCGCCTATCTGGTCGCGCCGATGCTGGAGAACGCCCGTCTTGGCGCGGTGACTGGCAACCCACGTATCCGCACCCGCTCGACATTGGTGGGTCGGGTCCAGGTGGGCGAGTTTTCCTCGATCATCGGCTTGATCAAGCGCACTCAGCGAGTCTTCGGGCGGATCTTTACCGTCTCTGGCGTGATCGTCGCCTTCCGTCGCACGGCCCTGCACCGGGTCGGCTACTGGAGCCCGGACATGATCACCGAAGACATCGACATCAGCTGGAAGCTGCAACTGGACCACTGGAGCATCTTCTACGAGCCCCGTGCGCTGTGCTGGATCCTCATGCCCGAAACCCTGCGTGGCCTGTGGCGGCAACGGCTGCGCTGGGCCCAGGGCGGTGCCGAGGTGCTGTTCAAGAATATCCGTGGCATCTGGCAATACCGCCATCGCTACCTGTGGCCGCTACTGTTCGAATATTGCCTGTCGACGGGGTGGGCGTTCACGTTCCTGCTGTCGGTGGCGTTCTGGGGCACGGGTAAATTCGTCGAGATGCCGGCGGCCATTGCGGTCGAGCATCTCATGCCGCCGGCTTTCACCGGGCTGTTGCTGGCGGTGGTGTGCCTGGTCCAGTTCGCGGTGAGCATCCTCATTGATCGGCGTTATGAAAAGGGCCTGTGGCACATCATGTTCTGGGTGGTCTGGTATCCGTTGGTGTTCTGGTTGATCAGCCTGTTCACCACCCTGGTGAGTTTTCCGAAAGTCTTGTTCGGGCAGCATCAGAAGCGTGCACGCTGGGTCAGCCCGGATCGGGGGATCAAACCGTTTGGTGAAGAAGAGGAGGTGATCCGATGAAAATTATCAGGACCCGGCAAAGGCCTTTTCTGGTGCTCATCGATGTGTTCTTCACAGTGCTGGCATGGGTCGGGCTGCTGTACCTGCTGGTCAATGGGCTCTGGCCGTTGTTCGACAGCCATGCCGGGCCGCGCTTTGGCGGAACGTGGCTGGACACCCTCGGGACGCTGCAGATCTATGGCTGGGTGGCGCTGGTCAACGCGTTCATCCTGATTGCCTGGGCGCGTTATCAGCAGCGCAAAAGCCAGAGTTTCGCCCAGCGTCGACTGCCGGCGCCGGTGGTTGATGACCAGGGTTTGAGCGACAGTTTCAAATTGACCGACGAGCGCCTGGACACTCTGCGCCGGCCTGGTTCCAAAGTCATCCACAACAACCAGGACGGTGACATCAGCCACGTGGTGCCGCACTTCCATGTGTTGAGCAAGGAATTGCCCCCGCCACCCCTGGCGCCGTTGGAGCAGGCACGGGTTATCAAGCTTCCGACCGATAATGCTGTGTAGAGGCTGCTGACGCGTTCGCGGGCAAGCCCGCTCCCACAGGAATTGATGTTGAACACCAAGCTTGGAGACAACTCAGATCAATGTGGGAGCGGGCTTGCCCGCGAACGCGATGGGTCAGGCGCTTGAAAAATCCCGGATCAACCGCCACGCCTCATCCACCGGCAGCGGCTGTTTCATGCGTTGGGCCAGCGCCGCCATGGCCCGGCCCTCGTCGCACGCCACTGCCGCGGCGACGAGACCATCCTTACCCAACAGGCCAATGAAGGGTGGATGCTCGGGAGTGCCCTTGAATTGCACCTCGTCCCATTGTTCGACATGGCCGAGGTAGTCGTAGCGTTTGCCGAAGTGATAGGTCCAGAAAAACGGCACGTCCAGATAATGCTCCTCACCACCGAGCATGTTCGCCGCCGCGATCCGGGCCTGTTGCTGGGCCAGGCGCCAGTGTTCGATTCGCCGGGGCTGGCCGCTGAGAGGAAATGTCGCGATATCGCCGACGGCCCATATTCCATTAGTCACGCGCATGCCGGCGTCGACGGTCAATGACTGGTCCTCTTCCCGTGGCAAATCGGCGAACGGATCGGTGGCCGGGCGCACGCCGATCCCGACAACTACAAGGTCTGCGGCAAAGCGCTGGCCGTTATCCAGTACCACCGCCTCAACCTTGCCGGCACCTTCGATGTGCGCCGCTTCGCCATCGCTGTGATACACCACGCCATTGGCTCGATGCCGAGCCAGGATGGCCTGGCCGACACTGTCGCCCAACTGCGCCGCGAATGGCACGGGATGACGGGCCAGGACTGTGACGCTCAGCTCCCGTTTGCGCAGCGACGAGGCGACCTCCATGGCAATGAAACTGTCACCGATAATCACCGCCCGTTGCCCCGGCCGGACGTTGTCGAGGATCCGTCTTGTGTGCTCCATTGAACGCAATACGAACACCTGCGGCAGATCGATGCCGGACAGTTCGGGAATCCTGGGCGTTCCGCCAGTGGCGATCAATGCTGCGTCGTAGCCCAGCGTCTGTCCGTCGGCCAGGCGAACCTGGCGGGAGGTGCTGTCCAGGCCAACGACCTCGCCGTGAATCCGTTCGATGCGTTGCTGTGTGAAATAAGTTTCATCTCGCAGCGCGGGTGTGTCGTCGACGGTCATGTCACCGGCCAGGACGTACTTGCTCAGCACCGTGCGGTCATACCCGGCGTCGGTTTCGCGATCGATCAGCTGAATCCGGCCGCCGAAGCCTTTATCGCGCAATGCCGCGGCGCATGCGGTGCCGGCGGCCCCGGCACCGATGATGACAAAAGTGCGCGGGTCGTCGGCCGGTGGGATTTTCTCGGCGGGCAGTGGTTGGTCATCGACCCAGATGTCGCCGTCGCGCACTTCGACGTGATAGCGCTCCAGGCTGTCGAGGGCCGGCGGTTCGCACAGGGCGCCGTCTTCGGCCCGAAAGGCCGCCTTGTGCCACGGACAGATCAGCCTTCCATGACACACCGCACCCTTGGCCAGCGGTGCGCCGGCGTGCGGGCATCTGCCCTGGAAGGCGCGTACCTGGTCGCCCACGCGCAGTAGCAGGAGGGGCGTTTCGTTGATCTTGACTTCGAGGCCGCGGTCTTCGCGTACATCCGCGAAGCGGGCGACTTGATGCAAGGGCATGGTCGGTCTCCGGCAGGCGTTTCTCGTTGGAGTCGGCCGATTGGAGCGAGGTTCAGCATAATTGTCACTGCAACCCGGGCGGTGCTGGGGCTATAGTGCGCAGGCCGTCCATGGCCTGACCCGCATAAGGTGCCCGGTATGACCCGATTGACTTCCCTGACCCCCTGGCTGGCAGCCTTCGTCCTGGTGCTGTGCGCACAAGGGGCTGTCCAGGCCGAGGAGCGCTTTACGCTCAACATCCCCGGCGTGTCGGATGACCGTCTTTTCACCGCTGCGGCTGCCAGTGACGCCAACAATTGCGGTGGCAAGAACATTTCCCCTGCCCTGAGCTGGAATGCCGGCCCGCCGGGTACCCTCAGCTACGCCATCGTCATGCTGGATCCGGATGGCCAAAGGGGTCAGGGCGTCGACCACTGGGTCCTTTACGGCATCAAGGCCACCACGCGGCAAATTCCGACGGGGGCAGGCAGCAAGACCACGCTGGAAGGCGTGAGCGGTATCAACAGCAAGAATACCCACGGTTATATCGGTCCTTGCCCACCCATCGGCGACAGCGCTCATCACTATCTGATCCAGCTCTTCGCCCTGGACTTGCCTCCGGATGCGTTGCCCGCGGGGCTGACCCGTGCCCAACTGATGGAAAAGATCAACGGTCACGTGTTGCGCAACAGCAGCGTCGTGCGGCGTTACCACCGCTGACTCAAGCCATGTGAACTTTATGGCGAGGGGTTCCGTTCGGCGGCGCCTCGCCATTCCAACCACCTGATAGTCAATCTGCCCATGACCGCCATCACCCATCCGCCAGGCGACCGGTTCAGCCGGTCCGACTATAAGACCCTGGGGCTTGCCGCCTTGGGCGGGGCGCTGGAGATCTACGATTTCATCATCTTCGTTTTCTTCGCCCTGACCCTCAGCCAGTTGTTCTTTCCTCCGGAAATGCCCGACTGGCTGCGCCTGCTGCAAAGTTTCGGGATTTTCGCCACCGGCTACCTGGCGCGGCCACTGGGCGGCATCCTTATGGCGCACTTCGCGGACCGCCTGGGACGCAAGCGGGTATTCAGCCTGAGCATCCTGATGATGGCCTTGCCGTGCCTGCTCATCGGCGTGATGCCAACCTATGCCCAAATCGGCTATTTCGCACCACTGCTGCTGTTGGCGCTGCGCATCCTGCAGGGCGCGGCGGTGGGTGGTGAGGTGCCGAGCGCCTGGGTGTTCGTGGCCGAACATGCCCCGCTCCACCATCGTGGCTACGCCTTGGGCTTTCTCCAGGCGGGCCTGACCTTCGGTTACTTGCTCGGCGCGCTGACCGCCACGGCGCTGGCCCGTATCTACACCCCGACGGAAATGCTCGATTACGCCTGGCGCTTGCCCTTCCTGCTGGGGGGAGTCTTCGGTGTCATCGGCGTCTGGCTGCGTCGCTGGCTGAGCGAAACGCCGATCTTCATGGCCTTGCAAGCCAACCGCGAAGGCGCGGCGGAGTTGCCGTTGCACACGGTGCTGCGGGACCATCGACAGGCCTTGCTGCCCGCCGTCATTCTGACCTGCGTACTGACCTCCGCCGTGGTGGTGTTCGTGGTCATTACCCCGACCGTGATGCAGAAGAGCTTCGGCATGACGCCCGGCCAGACCTTCGCCTTGAGCAGCCTGGGCATCGTCTTCCTGAACATCGGCTGTGTCCTGGCCGGCCTCATCGTCGACCGCATCGGCGCCTGGCGCACCGTCCTGCTTTACAGCCTGCTGTTGCCCCTGGGCATCTGCGTGCTCTACGCCAGCCTGATCAACGGCGGTGCCTGGCTGGGCCTGGCCTACGCCGTGGCCGGTCTGGGTTGCGGCGTGGTCGGCGCGGTGCCTTCGGTGATGGTCAATCTGTTTCCGCCGAAGATCCGCGTCTCTGGCATCTCGTTCACCTACAACATCGCCTATGCGCTGTGGGCCAGTGTTACGCCGCTGGTACTGATTGCGTTGGTGCCATGGAGTCCGTGGGTATGCGTGGGGTATAGCGTCGTGATGGGGGCGGTAGGCGTCGCGGCGGCGATGTTTTTTTCGCGGCGGCCCATCAAGTCGGCGCAGCCTTCATGGGCGTGTGACGCCTAGTCCTGCTAAGACGCCTCTGCAGGTTCAGCCTTCAAAGGCGTTCGCGCAAAAAGTCCACAAAGGCCCGGGTGCGTGCCGAGCGGCGTCGGTCCTGGCTGAATACCGCGTGGATGGGCAATGCCGTCGGCTGATAAGGAGCGAGCACGTGGGCCACGGTTCCCTGGCGGACATCGGCGGCGAACAACCACTGGGGTGAAAGCGAAAGGCCTAACCCGCTAAGCACCATTTCCCGGATCGCTTCGCTGCTGTTGCTGGTGACGTTGCCCTTGATCGTCACGTGATGTCGCTCGCCCTGGCAGTCGAACTGCCAGACGTCATAATGCTCCAGCAGGGTAAACCCCAGGCAGTTATGACGGGATAGGTCGGACGGTTCGAGTGGTGTACCGTACCGTTGCAGGTAGGCGGGAGAGGCATACACCCGGCGCGTGCTCTCGCCGAGCTTCAAGGCCACCAGTCCTTCGTTCTTGATTGCGCCGATACGAATGGCCACGTCGATGTTTTCCTTCAATACATCCTCATGGTGATCGCTCAGTCTCAGATCGATCCGAACTTGTGGATGAAGCGCCAGGAAGTCACCCACCAAAGGTGCTATGCATAACCGTCCGAAACTCACCGGCGCCGCCACGCGCAGCAGGCCGGCGACTTGTTCCTGTCCGCTGGCGAAACTGAGCCGGGCGGTGTCCAGGCTGGCAAGGATGTCCTTGCTCTGGGCGTAGAATCGCTGGCCTTGGTCGGTCAATGCCAGATGGCGGGTGCTGCGGGCAAACAGTGCTCCGCCCAGGTGTTTCTCCAACCCGCGGATCTGTTTGCTCACTGCCGGTTGACCCAGGTTCAGTTCCCTGGCGACGGCCGAGAACGAGCCGCGTTCCACCACCCGTACGAATACCTGCATAGCGTCGAACAGATCCATGGGGATTTGGCCTCTTTGGGGAATAAATCCTATCCATTGTTGCTCACTTATCGGAATGCGTCGTTGCTCGCAACATGAACCTACCCACCCATTGGAGGTTTACCGTCATGAACAACAACACCATGCCCGCCGCCGTCGCCGAAGCTGCCCAGGCTCCCTTGATCGTCCGCTACATTCCCCGGCCTGTTCCGGGCAAGGGACAGGTCTTGATCAAGGTCCACGCTGTAGGAATCAACCCACTGGATACCAAGATCGCGGCAGGGGGCGGTGCCCATGCTCGTCAGCCGCTGCCTGCTGTATTAGGAATTGACCTGGCCGGAACGGTCGTAGCGTTGGGGGAAGGTGTGAATGACTTTGTCCTCGGCGAGGAAGTCTTCGGCATGGCAGGAGGTATCGGCGGCGCTCAAGGCGCCCTGGCCGAATACATTGCTGTTGATGCTCGCCTGATCGCGCCCAAACCCGTTTCACTGAGCATGCGGGAAGCGGCGGCATTGCCGCTGGTCTTCATCACGGCCTGGGAAGGGCTGGTGGATCGCGCCAATGTCCGTGCCGGCCAGCAAGTGCTGATCCATGGTGGCGCGGGTGGTGTCGGTCAAATGGCCGTGCAGATCGCCAGGGCACGGGGCGCCGAGGTCTATGCCACCGGCTCGATCGGCAGCCTGGATTTCATCCGTGAGCTGGGCGCGACGGTCATTGACTACCGATCCGAGGACACCGACAGCTACGTACGCCTGCACACCGATGGCGAGGGCTTCGACATCGTTTATGACACGGTCGGCGGCCCGACCCTGGACGCGTCGTTCAACGCCGTGAAGACCTACACCGGCCACGTCCTCAGTTGCCTGGGCTGGGGACAACACAGCCTGGCGCCATTGTCGTTTCGTGGCGCGAGTTATTCCGGTGTATTTACCTTGATGCCCTTGCTGACCGGCAAGGGGCGCGAGCGCCATGGCCAGATCTTGCGCGAGGCGGCAGGGCTGGTTGAGGCCGGGAAACTGCGGATCAAGGTCGATCCACGGCGGTTTGGCCTGGGCGAGGTCAATGACGCGTTTGTGCAAGTGGCCGGAGGGTGCGGACAAGGGAAAACGGTGGTGGAAATCGGGACTGAATGATTGGATCTCCCGTTGCCGGTCATGTGCCGTCTCGCTAGCCGCCTCTTGCGCCTGGGCATCCACGATGGCCAGGCGCTGCTGTTTCTGCGCCGCCAAAAAAAATTTGCTGTCGTTAACCCGAACCGCAAATCCTCCTCGTCTGAGCTTGTGAACGGATCATTCACTCACGAGGTTCAGCCCATGTCCCGTCCCCGTCCATTTCTTCGTCCTGCAGCCCAGGGCTTCACCGTGACCTTATTGGTGGCGCTGGCGGGTTGTGGGTTGTCTTCGTCCCGAGAGACCGCCGAACCCGCCGCAGCGGCCGCCAAGCCCGAACTGCAACACGAGATCGCCCCCGCGCCGTCTCAGGTCAAGCGCATGGTCGTGCCGGCGCCGGTTGGTTCGCTACGGGTGGCAAGCGATACCGCCGTTGCGGATTACCGCAGCGAGCCGCGGGAACAATATGAAAAACTTCCGGACAATCCCATCCACAGCGTTGCTGAAACACCGGTGTCGACCTTCAGCGTGGATGTCGACACCGGTAGCTACGCCAATGTGCGACGTTTCCTCAACCAGGGTAGCCTGCCGCCCGAAGGGGCTGTGCGGCTGGAGGAAATGGTTAACTACTTTCCCTACACCTACGCACTGCCTACCGATGGTTCGCCATTTGGCGTGACCACCGAAGTGGCGCCGTCGCCGTGGAACCCTCACACCCGTTTGCTGCGCATCGGCATCAAGGCTTCCGACCGCGCCGTGGCGGACCTGGCGCCGGCCAACCTGGTCTTCCTGGTGGACGTTTCCGGCTCGATGGACCGTCGTGAAGGCCTGCCACTGGTCAAAAGCACGCTGAAGTTGCTGGTGGACCAGTTGCGCGATCAGGATCGGGTATCCCTGGTGGTCTATGCCGGTGAGTCGCGGGTGGTGCTCAAGCCCACCTCGGGTCGCGATAAAGCCAAGATCCGCAACGCCATCGATCAGTTGAATGCCGGAGGCTCCACCGCAGGCGCTTCGGGTATCGAACTGGCTTACCAGATGGCCCGGGAGAGCTTTATCGACAAAGGTATCAACCGCATCCTGCTGGCCACCGACGGCGACTTCAACGTCGGCATCAGTGATTTCGACAGCCTCAAGCAGATGGCGGTGGACCAGCGTAAAAGTGGCGTCTCTCTGACGACCCTGGGTTTCGGTGTGGATAACTACAACGAACACCTGATGGAACAACTGGCCGATGCCGGCGACGGCAACTACGCCTACATCGACAACTTGCTCGAAGCGCGCAAGGTGCTGGTGGACCAGCTCAGCTCGACTCTGGCGGTGGTGGCGCGGGATGTGAAGTTGCAGGTGGAGTTCAACCCGGCCCAGGTCAGCGAGTATCGCCTGTTGGGTTATGAGAACCGCGTCCTGAAACGTGAGGATTTCAACAACGACAAGGTCGATGCCGGCGAAATCGGCGCGGGGCACACGGTGACGGCGCTGTATGAAATCGTACCCAAAGGTGAGCAGGGTTGGCTGGAGCCGCTGCGCTATGCCAGCCCGCAGCCCAAACAAGAGGGCAAGGCCGGTGAGCTGGCGATGTTGCGGGTACGCTACAAGCCCGCTGAGGGCGGCAGCAGCCGGCTGATCGAGCATCCCATTGCCGGTGCCCAGGGCGAAGGCAAGGCCAGCGATGACCTGCGTTTCTCGGCCGCGGTGGCAGCCTTTGCACAGCAACTCAAGGGTGAGGGGCGCTACACTGGGTCGATGAGTTTGAAGGACACCGCTCAGTTGGCCCGTTCTGCCCGGGGCGATGACCCCTTCGGGTTGCGTGCCGAGTTCGTGCAGATGGTCGAGCTGGCGCAGAGCCTCACGCCTGAGGTCAAGCACGGCTCCTGAGTCTAGCGAGGATCCCTGTGCGGGAGCCTGCTTGCGATGGCGGTGGACCAGTCAATGGAAAAGTTGGCTGACACATCGCCTTCGTGAGCAGGCTCGCTCCCACAGCGGGCCTGTGCTGTTTGCAGAATCGCATTTCAACTGGAAGGAATCCGCCACCCAAATGCCCACCCCGATTGACTCCGTCAGCGACGAAACGCTGCTGGCCCGCTACCGCGACGGTGATGGCGCCAGTTTTGAAATCCTGTATGCGCGGCATCGGCAGGGGCTTTACCGTTTCCTCGTATCCTTGAGCAACAAGGCCGAGCTGGCCGAGGAGGTCTTCCAAGACACCTGGCTCAGCCTGATCCGCAGCAGCACCCAGCCACAAGGACGGGCGAGTTTTCGTACCTGGCTGTTCCAGATTGCCCGCAACCGATTGATCGATCACTGGCGCCGGCACGGTGTTCACAATCCATTGCATGACAGCTATGACGAGCAGCTTCACGTCCAGACCGACGACGCCAATAGCCCGGAACAACAGTTGAGCCTGAGCCGCGATCAGGGCCGCCTGGAGGCCGCGTTGCAGGCCTTGCCCGAAGACCAGCGCGAAGTCTTCCTGCTGCGCCTGCACGGCGATCTGGAGCTGCCACAGATCGCTGCCTTGACCGGCGTCCCGCTGGAAACAGTAAAGAGCCGTTTGCGTTACGCCCAGCAGAAGCTGCACCGGCTGCTGGCCGAGGAGGTACCCGCATGATTGACTCCCGACAGACCCCGGATCCCGCCGACGAAGCGCTGGTCGAGCATTTCCGCCAACACACCGGCGGCGAGCCCCCCGCGTCCCTGGACGCCTTCATCCTGGCCACCGCCCGCCGCGAAGCGCCGGCGCCCAGGCCGAGCCTGTGGCAACGTTGGCTGCAGGCCTGCCAACGGCCGCGCTGGCAAATGGCGTTCGCCACGGTGGCGGGTGTGGCGCTGATGATCGGTCTGGTGCTGCGTTCGCCGGTTCCAAGGGACGAACTGGCGGCGCCGGCAACGCTGGATTATTCCGCTGCCCGACAAGAACTTGCCGTTGCCCCCGCTCCGGCCGCCCCTGCTGCTCCGGCACCGATGGCGCGCATGGCGCCCCTGGGTGAACTGAGCCGGGAACCGGAGCAGCCTGTGCAAGTCCAGGCGGATAAGCCCATGGCGAAAAAGAGCCAATCCGTACCCGCCGCACCCCCTTCGCTGGAGCAGGGGTTGCTGGAAATCCTGCGGCTGCGCCAGGCGGGGCAGACCAAGGCGGCGGATGAGAAACTGCTCGCGCTGCACAAGCGTTTCCCCAAGGAAGACTTGCCGGCACGGCTGGAGGCGTTGCAGAAGCGTTGAGGGAATCGGCGCATATGAAGCCCAGTGTCCGCACATCAATGCTGCTTACTTCAGGATGTCAATGAACCGGTGGCGAGGGAGCTTGCTCCCGCTGGGCTGTACCGCAGCCCTTTTTTGTGAGCGCTTCGCACTCAAGCGGGAGCAAGTTTTCTCGCTACGATGATTCATGCAAACCTCAGGAATGGGGGCGTGAAGTGGTAAGTTGCAATATTGCTGGAGAGGGCAGGCGAAGCTGTAAGCGGTCCGTCACCGCTTGGCGTTACAAATGCAGGCGTAGCAGGATCATATGAGCGGAACTATACTCGCCAGCATGAAAAAGCTGACGCTCGAACTCGACGGAACCGACCCAAGCAAGCTCTCGATGGCTCGCTTGACGGATTATCTGTGTGAGCTCGCTGAGCTTTTTGGCTCGCAAGATAATGTTCATTTTGACTCTGTCACCGAAGGCTGTGTCTGCCTGAATACATGGGTTGAGGATGAGAAATATCCCCACGTGTTAAACAGGGTGCGCGAGGCCGCTCAGGGAATCGGTCCTAAGCGGGCAAGAAAAGCGTATCAGCAGCTATCCACACTGATGGAGCAAGATCGAGTGGATGGTGTCCTGCAAGCAGCGGATGCGAACATTCTTCAATTTCCCAAAGCCAAGGCGGCTTTACCTCCCATGATTGTCATTAAACAAGGTAGCGTCCAAGGCCGCTTGTATGTGGTAGGCGGGAAGGATGAGACGGTTCCTGTTCGGCTTGAGGGGGCTGGTGGCGAAACGCTTCTTTGTGAAGCCGATACGGCATTGGCTGAACAACTGGGCAAGCTGTTGTTCAAGCATGTCCGGGTTCACGGGAAGGGGGAATGGGAAAGTCGACCGCATGGTGGCTGGCGGCTGCGAAAAATGTTCATTCAGTCTTACGAAAAGCTCGAAAAAACCTCTTTGCGTAGCGCTGTTACCCAGCTCAAAGAACTTGGTGGTATCACCTGGAGCGAGATGGATGACCCTCATGGAACGATTCAGAACCTAAGGGGGTGAGGTGCGCATAGTTCTTGATACTAATGTTCTCGTCCAAGCCTTGGGAAATGCAAAGGACGGTATCGTCTTGGTTGATCCCGCCACGGGGCACGATATTGATAGGGCGGAGGCTAGAGCTGAGGCCCTGATTGAACTGGTCGACGCGAGGGGCGGGACCGTGTTGATCCCAACACCTGCACTGGCTGAGTATCTGGTCGGCATTGATCGGGATTTTCATCAGAGTCACCTTGATGTCATAAACGGCCTCTCATGTTTTGAAATAGTATCGTTTGATCAGATCGCAGCGGTTGAATGTGCTCGAATGGTTGATGACAACGAACTGAAGGTGCTTGATCCGGCAGCAACGAAAGCCAAGTTACGTTTTGATCGTCAGATCATTGCGACAGCCTTGGCAACCAATGCTGATGAAATCTGGACTCATGATGCGGGGCTTTACTCCAAGGCTCAGAAGTGTGGGCTTGTGGTGCGATCGCTGGGAGATATTGAGCCGGCTCCCGAGCAACTCGAGGTCAATCTCGATCCCTAGGATTTATTGGAACGTAGACAACGGGATTCATTTGTTTTCATTACCACGCGGAGCGTAAAAGCGATCACCCATAAAAAGCCCCAGGTCTTACGACTCGGGGCTTTTTGTGCTCAGACAATCTTTGAATGTGGCCGTCATGGAAGAAAGCGCGCAACAGCGTTCAGAACGCTATGTATCCACCCGCAGCCAGCACCCGGCGTGGCTTTTGCTCGCCTCGCGTCGTGCTCCGCTCGTACTGGGTTGCCTACGAACACTTTTCGAGCGGGCGCACGATGGGATTCCCATGGAGGACGCGCTGCAGGCTCTATCTGAAATGCTGACTGCTTACGCCAGCCAGGAGCTCTATGAGATCGACCCGGATGCAACGCATCTCCAAGCAGGTCGTGAACTTCGTGAGTGGATTAAGCGGCGTCTTGTAGTCGAGCGGGAGGGCCGGATCTACGCAACCGACGCGTTGGAGTCCGCCATCCAGTTTGTCGACTCGTTGGATAGCCGGATCATGACCACTACGGCATCGCGCCTTTCGGTGGTCCAGCGCGAAATCGAAAACCTGGAAACAGGTCTGAACCCCAGCCCAACTGGCCGTATTATCAGCATTCGCCGCCGCATCCAGGATTTGGAGCACGAGCTAGCGCAGGTAGAGGCTGGTCACGTTGTCGTGCTGGATGAAGCACAGGCGATAGAAGGCATACGCGAGATATATAACCTGGCCACCAGCCTGCGCGCTGACTTTCGACGAGTTGAAGATTCTTGGCGCGAGGCTGATCGCGCTCTTCGACACTCCATCATCAGCGAGCAATCTCACCGGGGCGAAATCGTCGATCGCTTGCTGGATGGTCAAGATGCTCTACTTAATACACCGGAGGGGCGTGTCTTCGAAAGCTTCCAGCAGCAACTGAGGCAGTCCGCTGAGCTGGAAGTCATGCGAGAGCGCTTGCGCACTATCCTTCGTCACCCGGCGGTTCCAAAGGCGTTGAATCGTCCCCAGCAACGTGAGCTGCGTTGGTTGGCTTTACGCCTGGTTCGGGAGTCGCAGGCTGTGCTCCAGGCACGCGCCCGAAGCGAGCGCGATGTCCGCGGCTTCATGAAGACGGGGCTGGCTGCCGAGCATCATCGCGTCGGACAATTACTCAACGACTTCTTCAATTTATCGCTCAGCGTCGATTGGCAACGCCAGCCAGAACGCCGTAAGCCTGTCTGTCTACCGCCGGTTGGCGTAGCCATTACCGGTATTCCGGCAATCGAGCGTCTGCGCTTCAAAGCCTTGGATGACGATGATACGGGTGAGCTGGATCTGAGTTTGAAGCCAGCGGGACTGGAACAAATTGATGACGACTTTTGGGATGCCTTCGATGGACTGGATCGTGGAGCGCTGATACAGAACACCCTGGCAGTTCTGGTGGCACAGGGGCGACCTGTGAGTCTCGGGGAACTTGCATCTTTGCTTCCACCTGCCCACGACTTGGAAACCTTTGCGCTCTGGTTGGCGATGGCGCGCGAGGCAGGTATTGAGGTGCTGACAGAGGAGCGTCAGCTCGTGGAGTTAGTTGACGAGGAGCAGCTACGCTGGCGCTTCAATTTGCCTTACGTCGGACTCGACCACGAGGCACTCAAGGATATCGATTGGGAGTTGTGAGCATGGCAGGGATCTTCGATCGAATTGCAGGCGCCCATAGTGCAGACGAAACGGCACTGACGGTGGAGCCCATGACGTGGGGTGACGGCATGGATGAGGAACAACCTGTCATGAGTTCGGCTGTACACGTCGATGAGCGCCGGTCGCCGCAACGGGTACGCGAGGCCGTACAGGAGTTGCTCAAGTACGGGCTGCTGGAACAGAGTCACAAGCCCAATCTATATCGCTCAGCGCTTTCCAATGTCGAGGAGGTAGATAGAGTTCTGGAACCGCTCGACCTTGCCATGGGGCTCGATGAGGTTCGGGGGCTAGTGTTTGTTATCGTTCGCCAGGATGAGTCGGCAGAGCAGGATGAGTGGTCGCATCCACTTGTGCGTCGGCAAAGGCTGAATCTGGAACAATCACTGCTGATTGCCATTTTGCGACAGCATTTCATAGCGTTCGAACAGGAAAGCGGTACGGGAGTCATTCAGGCGCTGGTAGCGGTTGATGATTTGATTCCGCAGGTGCAGCTTTACATGGGAGAACTGGGCAGTGAGGCGAAGGAGCGCAATCGCATCATCACGCTGCTTGACCAGCTCAAGGGGCATGGTTTGGTATCGGCTCCAGACGCACATGATCGCGTCATCATTCGCCCCATCATCACGCATTTGGCCAACCCGGAGAACCTGCAGGCGCTGGTGGCATGGCTGCGAGAGCAAGTGGAGGGCACGGCGACGCTGGCTGCTGATAGCGAGGAGGACATGGCATGAAGCAGACCCTCCTCTGGCGTGACAGCGAGACCTTCATTCTCAGCAGCATCGAACTCTATAACTGGGGCGGCTTTCAGGGCTATCACCGTGCCGAGATCGATCCCTCCGGTACCGCCGTGATCGGCCCGACAGGCAGCGGTAAAACGACGCTGGTGGACGCTTTGATGACCTTGCTGTGCGCCAATCCGCGCTACAACCTGGCATCCACGGGGGGGCATGAAAGTGACCGGGATCTGGTGTCCTATGTGCGGGGAGTGACCGGCCCCGGGGACGGTGGTGTGAAGCAATCTCATATAGCTCGCCAGGGTAAGACGGTAACCGCAATTGCAGCCACGCTCGAGCGTGACGGTACGCAGGTTCGACTGGGCGCTGTGCTTTGGTTCGAGAGCACAAGCTCCTCGGCATCAGATCTGAAAAAACTTTGGCTGTTAAGCGAGTCCCCCGAGCAGACTCTTGAGCATTGGCTCAGCCAGCATCACTCAGGCGGCATGCGGGCTCTGCGTCAAATGGAGAAGGAAGGGACTGGTATCTGGCCTTATCCGAGCAAGAAAACTTTCTTGGCCAGGCTGAGGGATTATTTCGAGGTCGGCGAAAACGCATTCACCCTGCTCAACCGCGCTGCCGGCCTGAAGCAGCTCAATAGTATTGATGAGATCTTTCGAGAGTTGGTGCTGGATGACCGCTCCGCCTTCGAGCGGGCTGCCGAGGTCGCCAGCAGCTTCGATGATCTAACTGACATCCACCGAGAGCTGGAAACCGCTAGAAAGCAACAGCGCTCATTGCAACCGGTCGCCGATGGCTGGGAGCGCTATGGGGCCTTGCAAGAACAGCTGCAGGATAAACAAGCTCTCGAAGGCATTCTTCCGGTCTGGTTTGCCGAGCAGGGTTATCGCCTGTGGTTGGCTGAAACCAATAGGCTCGAGAAGGAACACAAACAGGCCGAACTGGATCAGGAGCAGTTTAAGAGTCAGCTTGAGATCCAGAAGGGCGTGGTCGATCAACATCATCAGCGCTATCTGCGAGTAGGCGGCGCAGGGATAGATCAATTACGCGAGCGCATCGGTGATTGGGTCAGGGAGTGCGATAAGCGCAGCCTGAAAGCCGAGCAATACCAACGCTTGGCCAAAGGGCTTGGACTATCGGATGAGTTATCGGCCGCTGCTCTCAAGGAGAATCAGCAGCAGATCGCGGCACGATTGGAAATACTGACCCAGCAAATTAATGCCGCGCGCCAAAAGGCGTTCAACGCAGGCGTCGTCCAGCAGGAGCTGAATGGTCGTCTACAGACTTTACAGCAGGAGTGTGCTGAGGTTGAGAGACGGCCAGGCTCGAACCTGCCCGGGCACTTTCATGCTTTTCGAAGCGATCTGGCGCAGGAGCTTGGAGTCGATGAGTCGGCTCTGCCTTTTGTTGCCGAGTTGGTTCAGGTCAAGCCCGAGGAGCTGGCCTGGCGGGGTGCCATCGAGCGGGCCATCGGTAGCCACCGGCTACGTATCCTGGTGCCGCAGGGGTCATCCCAGGCTGCACTGCGCTGGGTGAACCAACGGCACAACCGCTTGCATGTGCGCCTGTTGGAGGTAAACGAGCGGTCTTCGCGATCAGTGTTCTTTGATGATGGTTTTACCCGCAAGTTAACCTTCAAGGAGCATCCGTACCGAGAAGCTGTAAAGGCACTACTGGCGGACAATGATCGCCACTGCGTCGAAAGCACGGAGCAATTACGTCATACCCCTCACGCCATGACGGCCCAGGGGTTGATGTCGGGTAAAGAACGCTTCTTCGACAAGCAGGATCAAAAGCGCCTGGATGAAGACTGGCTGACTGGCTTCGATAACCGCGACCGTCTGGCCTTCTTGGCTGAGCAAATTCGCGAGGTCAATGAACAGCTCGCGCCTGCCAGGCTGGCCTTGGATGCTGCCCAGAGCGGTGTCCGTCAGTTGGAGACTCGAGCTTCGCTGCTGCAACGCGTCGAAGAACTGCAGTTCGAGGAAATTGATCTGCCGGGCGCCGAGCGTCAGCTGGAGTCGTTGCGTACTCAGTTGGGCACCCTTACGCGCCCCGATTCTGACCTTGCGATGATCAAGGCTGAGCTGGATGAAGCCGAGGCCCTGCAGGATTCTCTGGATCAGCAGCTGCGCCAACGGATCGAGCAGCGTGTACGGTTGAGAACTCAGTTTGACCAGGCCGCATCCGCTACTCGTAAGGCCTATCACAGTGCCGAGAAGGGGCTAAGTGATACGCAGCGTGAACTGGCACAAGCGCATTTCCCGACCCTGACCGCCGATGACCTCGGCGATATTGTCGAGCTGGAGCGCAAGCATACGCGTGAGCTGCAAGGACAGCTCAAAGCGCTCGGCGAGAAACTGGGCGACCAGAAAACAGAGCTTGCCAAACGTATGTCTGACGCCCTGAAGATAGATACCGGGGCGCTTGCAGAGGTCGGGCGAGAGCTGATGGATGTACCCAAATATCTGGAGCGTCTACGTGTGCTAACCGAGGAAGCCCTACCCGAGAAACTCAAGCGCTTCCTGGAATACCTCAATCGTTCCTCGGATGACGGCGTCACCCAACTGCTCAGCTATATCGACCATGAAGTCTCTATGATTGAGGAGCGCCTGGATGACCTGAACAGTACGATGCAGCGTGTCGATTTCCAGCCCGGGCGCTATTTGCGCTTGGTTGCAAAAAAGGTCATCCATGAAAGTCTGCGCACCCTGCAACACGCTCAGCGCCAACTGAACTCGGCGCGTTTCATCGATGATGAGGGCGAGAGCCATTACAAGGCATTGCAGGAGCTCGTCGGACTGCTCAAGGACGCCTGTGAACACAACAGGAATCAGGGGGCAAAGGCGCTTCTGGATCCGCGCTTTCGCCTGGAATTCGCGGTATCGGTGATTGATCGAGAAAGCAGGAGCGTCATCGAGACCCGAACAGGCTCTCAAGGTGGTAGCGGTGGCGAGAAGGAGATCATCGCCTCCTATGTACTGACCGCTTCTCTCAGTTATGCGCTCTGTCCCGACGGCAGCAGCCGGCCGTTGTTCGGCACCATCGTACTCGACGAGGCGTTCTCGCGCAGTTCTCATGCGGTTGCCGGTCGGATCATCGCGGCGCTGAAGGAGTTTGGCCTACACGCTGTCTTCATTACGCCCAACAAGGAAATGCGCCTGTTACGCCATCACACTCGCTCGGCAGTCGTCGTTCATCGGCGTGGCATGGAATCCAGTCTGGTTTCCCTGAGCTGGGAAGCGTTGGATGAGCATCATCAACAGCGTATCAAGGCCATGCATGAAGTCGCCCACTGAGATCGGCCGCAACTTGGCCAGACAATGGCAGCGCTCCAGTGTTCGGTTGGACCGTTTGCTCAATCCCGCTAGTTGGCCGCAAAGCCTCAGCATCGGTAAGCCTTCGGCACGACTCTTCACTGACAATATCCAGGCGGTGCTCCGGCATGTGGAAAACTGGCGGGGCGTGAACGTGGGTAAGGTCGACTGGGAACCCGTCAGCTACCGAGCAGGGCTGGCCCCCATTTCCTTGCCGATGCGCTGGCACTTGCGCAGTCCCTCCGAATGGGTTGCCGCGACCAATGATCCAATGGTCAGCCAGGAATACGCTCAACTCGAGTATCTGGTCGAGCAGGTAGACAGCGCCTTTCATGCGTTGCTGGTGGCACAACGGAGCTTGTGGTTAACGAAGCCGTCTGAAGAAGTCGTCGCCACGGCGCGACTCGCCACCCGGTTGTCGCCGGGCTGCGCTCAAGGCCGTCCACTGCGCCTGCTTGCCGAGCACGGCGTAGACACCAAGTTTTTCGAGCGCAACGCCAGCTTACTGACCAAGCTCCTCGACGAGCGCTTCGAAGGCGCGGCGTCCGAACAAGGCTTGGCGACGTTTCTGGATGCCTTTGAAGAAGCCAATCATTGGGTTCTGATCGTTCCTCTTCAGCCTGAGCTGTTGCCCTTCAAGCGGCTTAGGCTCAGCACTGCGGAGCTGGCCGAGACCCCACTTCCCGGTTCTCGATTGCTCGTGGTGGAAAATGAGCAATGCATTCACTTGCTGCCAGAAACCTTACCGGACACCCTGGCTGTATTGGGCGCAGGACTCGATTTGCAGTGGTTGGCATCTGCACACTTGGCCGGGAAACAGATCGCTTACTGGGGCGATATGGACACCTGGGGCTTGCTGATGCTGGCGCGAGCGAGACTCCATCAACCCGCAGTCCAGGCACTATTGATGGAACAGGAGCTGTTTGAACAGCACTCGTTGGGTAACGCAGTCGTTGAGCCAACCAAAGCTCCAGAGTTGGCTCCGCCTGGTTTGCTGGCTGACGAAGCGGGTTTCTATCGGTATCTGCTGGTGCAAGAACGAGGACGTCTCGAGCAGGAGTATCTGCCAAAGGCACGAGTGGAGCGGGCTATCAGGGAGTGGGTTCGAAAGATCCCCGTATAGAGCTGCTGATAGGGAGTCAACGGTTGCTCAGCCGCCGTTAAGCAAACTTCCTGAAGTTTTGGGGCAGGGAGCACGGGATAATGCCGGGCAATGCGCAATTGCGATTTCGCGAGTGGTCAATGTTTCTTTTTTTGACTGTTCAGGCGCTTTTCCAAACGCTCCAGCTCTGCCAACTCTTGGGCATCGGTGGCTAGGGCTTCGGCCTGTCGGCGGTGCTGGTCGAACTGCTCGTATCGCTCATGTACCAGCTGTTTCATTTGTTCATGGCTGACGCTGCCTGCGGTGCGCAGGAGCGGTTGCTCGTTGAAGGCCATAAAGCTGTCAATGTATTGCCGCCAGTCGGCGAGCATTAGGTGCTTACGCTGCTCGGCGCGTAGTTCTGCGAAGTCCAGGAACATGCCAACCAGGCGATTGAGCTGGTCTAGCTCCTCGGCGTTCAGGTAGTTCTTGGCCACCACAACATCGGCCTTGCGCACCCGGTCGCCCTTGAAGCTGAGCAGGTTCATGTTGGGGGCGCGGCCATCGGCACGGTGCACGATCAGCTCGGCTGCGGTGTGGCCGGTTACGGCGAAAAACAGCTTGTTCTGCACTTCGGCAAAGAGCCAGGCGGTGTCCTGCTCATTAGCTCGGTAATCCTCGGCCAGGGTGAAGAGGTCGCGTACCTTCTGGTAGAAACGCTTCTCCGAGGCCTGTATGTCGCGGATGCGCTTGAGCAGTTCATCGAAGTAGTCCCAGCGGGGCTCTTTTAGCCGGGCATCGTCCATCACGAAACCCTTCTGCAAGTACTCACCTAGGGTGCGGGTGGCCCACTGACGGAACTGGGTACCACGCGTTGAGCGCACCCGGTAGCCTACGGCGATAATCATCGGCAGGGCGTAAAGATGGGTCAGGTAATCTTTGCCATCGGCGGCAGTAGTAAACTTCTGGTTTACAACTGCCCGTTGAGCCAGTTCCCCATCAGTGATGATGGCTTGGATATGCTTGCCAATGTTCTGCTTGCTGGTCTGGTACAGCTCGGCCATTTCCAGTTGTGTCAGCCAGACTTGGCCATCCATTTCACGCAAGGTGAACTGCGCCAGACCGTCTTCTGTGCTGTAGAGAATTAGCTCGCTATTTGCCATCAGGCGATCTCCAGTTCATCTCCCTTGACGGCGCTTGCCGGTGAGCAGTAGCTGCATAACTGCTACCTTTTCCTGCCGATTTTAAAAGCGAGAGATAATCAGAAACGGCAGAGCCCGCACGGAGCGGGCTCTGTCGAGCGTTTCGTAGACATCTATAGACAACTAGAAACAATTATCTGGCGCACCAGGCGGGATTCGAACCCACGACCCCTGCCTTCGGAGGGCAGTACTCTATCCAGCTGAGCTACTGGTGCAACGCGGCGCCATGATACTCATATGCATGGCGGGCGTCCATGCTGCTGATTTGCTGTTGTTTTCCGGCCTGGGGGCAGGCGTTGGCTACGCTGATCAGAAAAAACGGTCAATTTCGTCTTTTTCGTTCTTTTTTTCGAACAGCCTATTGTCCTTCACCCCCATCGGCCCTAGGATTCGTTTGAGATTTCAAACGCTCCTGTCTGGGTGCTGAACCGCACGTCTATGCTTGTTGTGCGTTATTTCTGTGCTTCAGCCCAGTGAATGATTTCCCTGACGGCAGCCCATAAGGCGCCTTTCTACAACTCTAATTCGCTCCGCGTGTGCGCGGTGCTGTTAAGGAAAGCCGACATGCAGCTTAAAGACACCCAGTTGTTCCGCCAGCAAGCCTTCATCGATGGCGCTTGGGTCGATGCGGACAATGGTCAGACGATCAAGGTCACCAATCCGGCAACGGGCGAAGTGTTGGGTACCGTGCCGAAAATGGGCGCTGCCGAAACCCGCCGCGCCATCGAGGCCGCCGACAAGGCGTTGCCGGCCTGGCGTGCACTGACTGCCAAGGAGCGCGCCAACAAGCTGCGCCGCTGGTATGAATTGCTGATCGAGAATCAGGACGACCTCGGTCGCCTGATGACCCTGGAGCAGGGCAAGCCGCTGGCCGAAGCCAAGGGCGAAATCGTCTATGCCGCGTCGTTCATCGAGTGGTTCGCCGAAGAAGCCAAGCGCATCTACGGTGACGTGATTCCCGGCCACCAGCCCGACAAGCGCCTGATCGTGATCAAGCAGCCGATCGGTGTGACCGCCGCCATTACTCCGTGGAACTTCCCGGCCGCGATGATCACCCGCAAGGCCGGCCCGGCTCTGGCCGCCGGTTGCACCATGGTCATCAAACCGGCCTCGCAAACGCCGTTTTCGGCCCTGGCCCTGGTGGAACTGGCGCACCGTGCCGGCATCCCGCAAGGCGTGCTGAGCGTGGTCACCGGCAGCGCCGGCGACATCGGCGGCGAGCTGACCAGCAACCCGATCGTGCGCAAGCTGTCCTTCACCGGTTCGACCGAAATCGGTCGCCAACTGATGGCCGAATGTGCCAAGGACATCAAGAAAGTTTCCCTGGAACTGGGCGGCAACGCGCCGTTCATCGTGTTCGACGACGCGGACCTGGATAAGGCCGTCGAAGGCGCGATCATTTCCAAGTACCGCAACAACGGCCAGACCTGCGTCTGTGCCAACCGTCTGTACATCCAGGATTCGGTGTACGACGCGTTCGCGGAAAAACTCAAGGCCGCGGTGGCCAAGCTCAAGATCGGCAACGGTCTGGAAGACGGCACCACCACCGGTCCGCTGATCGACGAGAAAGCCGTCGCCAAGGTCCAGGAGCACATCGCCGATGCCGTCGGCAAAGGTGCGACCGTACTGGCCGGTGGCAAGGCGATGGAAGGCAACTTCTTCGAGCCGACCATCCTGACCAACGTCCCGCAAACCGCTGCCGTGGCGAAGGAAGAAACCTTCGGCCCGCTGGCGCCGCTGTTCCGCTTCAAAGACGAAGCCGAAGTGATCGCGATGTCCAACGACACCGAGTTCGGCCTGGCCTCGTACTTCTATGCCCGTGACCTGGGCCGTGTGTTCCGTGTGGCCGAAGCCCTGGAATACGGCATGGTCGGCGTCAACACCGGGTTGATCTCCAACGAAGTCGCGCCGTTCGGCGGCATCAAGGCTTCGGGCCTGGGCCGTGAGGGTTCCAAGTACGGCATCGAGGACTACTTGGAGATCAAGTACCTCTGCCTGGGTATCTGATCCTGCTGCAAGCGCAAAGGGCACGAGAGCGCTGTCCCTTTGCGCCGTTTCAAAACTGCACTTTTTTCTGCGGCCGGGAACGCCGTGGCAGTCGATCATCGCATGCTGCCGCCGTTGAATTCCCGCCGTGTAATCCTTGAGCCGCGCCGCCCTGAGCTGCGAATGAGGACTGTAATGAGCAAGACTAACGCTGATCTGATGGCCCGCCGTACCGCTGCCGTTCCACGTGGCGTCGGCCAGATCCACCCGATCTTCGCCGAGTCGGCGAAGAACGCCACGGTGACCGATGTTGAAGGCCGCGAATTCATCGATTTCGCCGGCGGTATCGCCGTGCTGAACACCGGCCACGTGCACCCGAAAATCATCGCTGCCGTGACCGAACAGTTGAACAAGCTGACCCACACCTGCTTCCAGGTTTTGGCCTACGAGCCATACGTGGAGCTGTGCGAAAAAATCAACGCCAAGGTACCCGGCGATTTTGCCAAGAAAACCTTGCTGGTAACCACCGGCTCCGAAGCAGTGGAAAACGCCGTGAAGATCGCCCGTGCCGCCACTGGCCGTGCCGGGGTGATCGCTTTCACTGGCGCCTACCACGGCCGCACCATGATGACTCTGGGTCTGACTGGCAAGGTCGTGCCGTACTCGGCCGGCATGGGCCTGATGCCTGGCGGTATCTTCCGTGCGCTGTACCCGAACGAATTGCACGGCGTGAGCATCGACGATTCCATCGCCAGCATCGAACGCATCTTCAAGAACGACGCCGAGCCGCGTGACATTGCTGCAATCATCATCGAGCCGGTGCAGGGCGAGGGTGGTTTCTATGTGGCGCCTAAAGAGTTCATGAAGCGCCTGCGCGCCCTGTGCGACCAGCACGGCATTCTGCTGATCGCCGACGAAGTACAGACCGGCGCAGGCCGTACCGGTACCTTCTTTGCCATGGAACAGATGGGCGTTGCCGCCGACCTGACCACCTTCGCCAAATCCATCGCTGGCGGTTTCCCGCTGGCCGGTGTCTGCGGCAAGGCCGAATACATGGACGCCATCGCCCCGGGTGGCCTGGGTGGCACCTATGCGGGCAGCCCGATCGCTTGCGCGGCGGCGCTGGCGGTGATGGAAGTGTTCGAAGAAGAGCACCTGCTGGATCGCTGCAAGGCCGTGGGCGAGCGCCTGGTCAGCGGCCTCAAGGCTATCCAGAAGAAATACCCGGTAATCGGTGAAGTCCGTGCCCTGGGCGCGATGATTGCCGTGGAGCTGTTCGAAAACGGTGATACCCATAAGCCGAACGCCGCTGCCGTGGCTCAGGTCGTGGCCAAGGCGCGTGACAAGGGGTTGATCTTGTTGTCCTGCGGCACTTATGGCAACGTCCTGCGTGTGCTGGTGCCGCTGACCTCGCCGGACGAACAGCTGGACAAAGGCCTGGCGATCCTCGAAGAGTGCTTCTCCGAACTCTGACTTTTCGAGCTGTGCGCTGACCCACAAAAAACCCGCTTTTTAGCGGGTTTTTTCATGCCCGGGTGCCTATCCTGAGGGTTTGGACTGTCTGGAACGGCAGCTATTGTCTAAGGTGCAGGTATTGCAAGGGAGCGATGCCGCATGACTGCTGTGGATTTACCCGCTGTACCCCGCATATTGATCGCCGAGGCCGACCCGGCCTCCCGTGAGTTACTGGAACAGGTGTTATCGGATCTGCGTTGCGATGCGCGGGTGGACACATGCAGCGAGGGCAGACGGGCGCTGGAGTTGTTGGCGCATCATCCTTACGATCTGGTGATCGCTGATTGGGAGCTGCCGGGTGTCGATGGCTTGAGTATCCTGCGCGGCCTTCGCAACCAGCGCCGCACCCCACCATTGCCATTCATCCTGATGAGTCGACGCAATGACAGCGCCAGCGTGCGTGAGGTATTGCCGCTGGCGCCGGCCGCCTATCTGACCAAACCCTTGGACCGGGAAAGCCTGAGCCGGCGTCTGCACGGCTTGCTGTTGGATGGCTCCGAAGACGCCGCCAGCGACGCGCCGGCTCCTGGGCCTGCGCTGACCCTGGCTGCGTATCTTGAGCGTCGGCGCGAGCAGTCCGAAGGCGCACCGTTGATGACCGATGTGCAAGTGGCGGTCAAGCGCAGCCTCAACCCCAGCGGCCTGGACCTGAAGTTGCTGGAAGAGGAAATCCGCACCGACCCGCAGATCACCGCCGTGCTGATCGCCGCGGCCAACAGCGCAGCCCAGCACCAGGGCGGCGGTCCGGTGCAGACCGTGGCCCAGGCGCTGCACCAGCTCGGCAGCGGGCAAAGCATGAACCTGATCCTCGGGTTGACCCTCAAGCGCTGTGCCCGCCTCAATAATCCCTGTCTGGCGGATTATGCCGAGCGTTATTGGCTATTGTCGCTGCACACCGCCGAATACGCCCGGACGATGGCTCGTTTGCTGGATCTGGATCAGGAGCGCTGTTATTGCGCCGGGCTGCTGCATCGCCTGGGTGAACTGGCGGTGTTGCGCTGTCTGGAAGAATGGAAACAGGCCAATGGCGCACTGGATGAGCCGGAGGAGGTGGGCAATGTCCTGGCGCAGTACGGTGCCGGTTTCGGCTCGGCGTTGCGTACCCGCTGGCGCTTGCCGCTGGAGCTGCGGGAGTTGATTGCGGCAGTCTATGGCCTCGGCGGCGGGGTGTACTCCCGCGAGGCCCTGGTGATGGACATGGCGGCGCAAATGGCCCACCTGACCGAGCATGAAGGCCTCGAAGAGCTGGCCCGGGGGCGCACGGCGCGTCTGCTGAAGATCGGTTTGCCGGAGTTGATGCGTTTGCGCAGGAAGTAGGAGCACAGTGACCCCTGTGGGAGTGGGCTTGCTCGCGAATGGGATCTGTCAGCTACGTTGATGTTGGCTCGCATACCGCTTTCGCGAGCAAGCCCGCTCCCACAGGGTCTTTTGTCGATCAGGCGACGATGATGCGATTTTTGCCCTGGCGCTTGGCTTCGTACATGGCGGCGTCAGCGCGCGCGAACAGGCTGTCGAGGGTCTGGTCTTCGTCGGTGATGCTGGTCAGGCCCTGGCTGACGGTGATGCCGAAACCCTGCTCCCCGCTGCGAAAGGTCAGGCGCTGGATTTCCCGTTGCAGGCGCTCGGCCACTTGCATTGCCATGTCCGGGGCACAGCCGGGGAATACGGCGGCGAACTCTTCGCCGCCGATCCGTCCGAACAGGTCGCCGCTGCGGAGCACGGTCCGCCCGCTTTCGGCGATTTTCTGCAGCACGTTGTCGCCCTCCTGATGACCGTAGGTGTCGTTGATCACCTTGAAATCATCGATGTCCAGCAACAGGAATGCCATGGGCGTTCCTTGCAATCGTGCCTGCTCGAATTCGCGATGGGCACATTCGAAGAAGTGGCGGCGATTGCTGCTCTGGGTCAGCACGTCGGTGGTCGCCAGTCGCTGCAGCTCGCTTTCCAGCAGCTTCTTTTCGGTGATGTCTTCGGCGATGCCCACCACGATCACCGGCTGCCCCGATTCGGCCTGGCGGTTGATGAAGCATTTGTCGCTTAGCCAGCGGATCTGCCCATCGGCGGCGATGATGCGGTACTCACGATCCTCCACGGCACCTTTGACCAGCACTTCGGCCAGGCTGCGTTCGGCGTAATCCAGGTCGTCGGGGTAGATTGCGTCACGCCACTCGTTGAAATCCGCCAGCACCAGACCGACGGGCCGGCCGAAGATCCGTTCGTAGGCGGGGCTTACATAGAGCAGTTGCCGGGTTTCCCAGTTGAATGCCCAGAGCACTGCATTGACGCTGACCAGCAATGAGCTGAAGAGCTGTTCACGTTCGCTCAGGCGCGCCACCTCGCCCTTGGCGTGCATCAGCGCCATGAGCGTCTGGGCCGCCTCGGGCCAATGAGGTTGGGTTGAATCCTGCAGGTTCTTGTCGACCATTGGTACAAATCTCAAAGAGCGTGCATTGTTGAAGGTTCGCACGCGCTTGCTCCGAAGCCCGCCCGGATGGCGAAGTGCTCTTGAGATAAGGGATTCGGGGTGAAGTTCCTTTTCAGGCGACGAAGGGGTGGGGTTCTGGCAGTCGCAGGATTGGGTGCAGAAAAGAAAACCCCGCCGGGTGGCGGGGTTTGGTTATCAGGCCGTAGCAGGCCGCAACGAGTAGGTCTTGAGTTGATCGGCAAAGTCGCGCAAGGATTGGATGCCGCTGACCTCGGCGTCGTGGACCCATTCCTTGATAGCCGCCAGCATGTCGTGGCCGTTGCTGCTGGTCTTGGCCCAGATCTGCTGCAGGGCCAGGCGTTTTTCGTAGATAACCTTCAATGCCTGGCTGTGCTCCAGCATGTTCTGGATGCGTAGATGGTGACGTTCATCCAGCAGGCTGGTTTCCCGCGACAGCAGGCGTTTGGCCCGGTGGAACTGGTGGCGCACCGAATGATCGACCTTTTCCAGTTCCTGCTTGACCAGCGGGGCGATCACCAGCCTGCGGTACTGGGCCATGATCTGGAACCGATTGTTGAGGATCGCGAGGGCGGTATCCATGTCCAGATGACCCTTGCCTTCGATCCGATGGGCAATCGGCGCGACCCGCTGGACCTTGGCCAGATGCAGGAAGCGGAACACCTGGATCCAGGCCCAGCCCAGGTCGAACTCCCATTTGCGTACCGACAGCTTGGCCGAGTTAGGGTAGGTGTGGTGGTTGTTGTGCAACTCTTCGCCACCGATCAGGATGCCCCAGGGTACCAGGTTGGTCGCTGCGTCGCGGCACTCGAAGTTGCGGTAGCCCACGGCATGGCCCAGGCCATTGACCACGCCGGCGGCCCAGACCGGGATCCACATCATCTGGATCGCCCAGATGGTGATGCCGATGGTGCCGAACAACAGCAGGTCGATCACGCCCATGATCGCCACGCCCAGGAGTGGGTAGCGGCTGTAGAGGTTGCGTTCGATCCAGTCTTCGGGGCAGTTTTTGCCGTAGATGCGCAGGGTTTCCGGGTTTTCCGCTTCGGCGCGGTACAGCTCGGCGCCTTTGCGCAGCACGGTGGACAGGCCTTTGACGACCGGACTGTGGGGATCGTCGACGGTTTCGCACTTGGCGTGGTGCTTGCGGTGGATAGCGGTCCACTCGCGGGTGTTCTGCCCTGTGGTCAACCATAGCCAGAAGCGGAAGAAATGTTTGAGGCCGGCGTTGAGCTCCAGGGAGCGGTGAGCCGAATAACGGTGCAGATAGACCGTGACGCTGATGATCGTGACGTGGGTCATCAGCAGGGTGACCGCCACCAGCGACCAGGGCGACAAGCCAAGAAAACCTTCGTACCACATAGGCTGTAGGGCCCTCGATAAAGATAGAAACAGCCGTTGCATTATCAACAGCCCTACAGATAAAACCAGTCGGCCTTTCAGATAAGAGTGGCAGGATGTTTCTTCCTCTATAATCCCCGCCTATTTATAAGGACATGGACGACCGCATGACTGCCCATCACCGCATTGCCATGGGTGAAGCGCTGCTTTACCTGGTGCTATCAATTGCCTGGTTGCAACTGGTTGGTTATTTATTAAGCAGTTTCTTCGATCAATCCGCCGCCAGGCAGACCTGGCAACTGATCAACGGCTATGCCTGGCTGCTGGTCAGCGCCGGGTTGATCTTTTTCGCGCGGGTGCGGATGTCCCGGTCCGGCGAAGGAGGGCACACGGGCGATCGCGAGCGTCTGCGCCAGGCCGCCGCCGTCTTCGATTGCACCCGCGAAGGGGTACTGGTGACGGATCGCAGCGGGCTCATCGTGCACGTGAACCGAGCCTTCATGGTAATAACCGGTTATGACCGGGATGAGGTGCTGGGCCGGCGCCCCAACCTGTTCAAGTCCGGCCGCCATGGGCCGGATTTCTACCGCGACATGTTTGCTTCCCTGAACGGGCGGGGCGAATGGAGCGGGGAAATCTGGAATCGACGCAAAAGCGGTGAGATCTTCCCGCAGTGGCAGACGATCCGGGCGCTCGTCGACGACAACGGCCAGGTCAGCCAGTACGTTGCAGTGTTCTCCGACATCAGTGCGATCAAGGATTCGCAACACGAACTGTCATACCTGGCTCATCACGATCCGCTGACCGGCCTGCCCAACCGCATGCTGTTTTCCGACCGTGCGGAACAGGCCCTGGCGTCGGCGCAACTGCACAAGCGCGGCTGCGCCCTGCTGTTGGTGGACCTGGACCATTTCAAGAACATCAATGACAGCCTCGGACACTCGGTGGGCGACGAGTTGCTCAAAGGCGTGGCCGAGCGGTTCCAGGAGCTCTTCGTGCCGGGGGTGACCCTGGCTCGCCTGGGCGGCGATGAGTTTGCCGTACTGGTGGAAAACTGTTCGCAGCCGGGGCAGGCAGCGGTCCTGGCCCAGCGCATTCTCGACGTCCTGAAGGAGCCACTGCGGGTCGACAGTCATGCCTTGTTCATCAACGCCAGTATCGGTATCAGCCTGTTTCCCGGTGACGCCCTCAGCGCCGGTCAATTGTTGCGCAATGCCGACTCGGCCCTGTTCAAGGCCAAGAGCACCGGGCGTGACGGCTATGCCTTGTACACCGAAGAATTGACCGCCCATGCGCAACAACAGGTCGAGATTGCCTTCGAACTGCGTCGTGCCCTTGCCCAGCAAGAGTTGCGGGTCCATTACCAGCCGGTGCACGACCTGGCGTCCAATCGCCTGATAGGCGTCGAAGCGCTGGTGCGTTGGGAGCATCCTGTGCGTGGTTTGATCTCGCCGGCCGAATTCATCCCCGTCGCCGAGCGCACCGGGCTGATCGCCCAGATCGATGGCTGGGTCATGGCCCAGGCCTGCCGACAGATGTGCCAGTGGCAGCAGGCCGGGGTCGCGTTGACGTTCGTCGCGGTGAACGTTTCCAGCCGATTGTTCGCCCATCGCGAGTTGTATGAGCAGGTTTCCCAGGTGCTGCATGAGACCGGTCTGGATCCGTCGTTCCTGGAGTTGGAGGTGACCGAAAGCGCGGTGATGGAAGATCCGGAAGTGGCGTTGGAGCAGATGCATCGTTTGCGGGAGCTGGGCGTGCGCCTGGCGATCGATGACTTCGGCACCGGCTATTCGTCGTTGCTGCGGCTCAAGCGCTTGCCGGTGCAGAAACTCAAGATCGACCAGGGTTTTGTCGCCGGGTTGCCGTGGGATGAGGACGACGCGGCAATCGTCCGGGTCATCATCGCCCTTGCCCGTAGCATGGGTATGCAGGTGCACGCCGAAGGCATCGAACAGCGCGAACAGGCGGGATTCCTGCTGGAGCAGGGCGGTGAGATGGGACAGGGCTACTGGTTCGGGCGGCCGATGCCGGCGCAGCAGCTGGATTGGGAACGGGCCCCGGCGATCACCTGACAGACAAAAAAACCTGTGGGAACGAGCCTGCTCGCGATAGCGGTGGGACAGTCAACATTTTGGTCTCTGGCAGACCGCATCGCGAGCAGGCTCGCCCCCACAGGATCTGTTGGTATTTTGGTTATATAAAAATTCTTAAATAGTCTTTTTAAGAATATCACGGCTTATCTAGTATTGCTCCAACGCCCCAGGCAGTGCCGCCACTGCCGGGCATTCATTCAAGGAGCAGCAGCATGAGCGCATCCCTACGTAGCGTCGACGGCCAGGACGAAGCAACCATCTTGCGCGAGATCCAGAGCGCATTGCGTGATCTGCGCTTTGGCGCGGTGGAAATCACCGTGCATAACGCGCAGGTGGTCCAGATCGAACGCAAGGAAAAATTCCGCCTGCAGCAGCCGAGCCACAAACCGGGCTGAAACAGTATGGCTGTGGGGAATTTTCAGGACCACCCGATCTGCCAGAAACCATAAGAAACCAGAATTCCAGGAGCTTTCACCATGTCGTCGATTCGCCGTTATGCCCTGGCCGCCCTGGCCAGCGCTGTTTTCGCAGGTTCCGCCGTCGCGAAGGATTACGAGCTGCTCAACGTGTCCTACGATCCAACCCGTGAGCTGTACCAGGATTACAACGCCGAATTCGTCAGTTTCTGGAAGCAGGCCCACCCGGACGACAGCGTGAAGATCCAGCAATCCCACGGTGGCTCGGGCAAGCAGGGCCGAGCGGTGATCGATGGGTTGCGTGCCGACGTCGTGACCCTGGCCCTGGCCGGTGACATCGATGAAATCGCCAAACTGGGCAAAACCCTGCCGCTGGACTGGCAGCAGCGTCTGCCGGAAGCCAGCACGCCTTACACGTCCACCATCGTGTTCCTGGTGCGCAAGGGCAACCCCAAGGGCATCAAGGATTGGGGCGACCTGATCAAGAACGACGTGTCGGTCATCACCCCGAACCCGAAGACCTCCGGCGGTGCGCGCTGGAACTTCCTCGCGGCCTGGGCCTATGGCCTCAAGGCCAATGGGGGTGACGAGGCCAAGGCCAAGGAGTACGTGCAGGCGTTGTTCAAGCACGTACCGATCCTCGATACCGGCGCCCGCGGTTCGACCATTACCTTCGTCAACAATGGTCAGGGCGACGTGTTGCTGGCCTGGGAAAACGAAGCCTTCCTGGCGCTGAAAGAAGAAGGGGGAGCCGACAAATTCGACATCGTCGTGCCGTCGCTGTCGATCCTTGCCGAGCCTCCGGTGGCGGTGGTGGACAAGAACGCCGAGAAGAAAGGCAACCTGGAGATCGCCGAAGCTTACCTCAAGCATCTGTACAGCCCGGCCGGACAGGAAATCGCCGCGAAGAATTTCTATCGTCCGCGCGACAAGGACGTGGCCGCCAAGTACGCCCGGCAGTTTCCCAAACTGGAGCTGGTGACCATCGACAAGGACTTCGACGGCTGGAAAACCGCCCAACCGAAATTCTTCAACGATGGCGGCGTGTTCGACCAGATCTATCAGGCGCAGTAAGCTGGATGGACCTTGCAAAACGGTTTACTTAAGAAGGGCTTCTGTGGGAGCGAGGCCTGCTCGCCCCCACAAGGATATTCTGCGCGTTCCCAACCAAGGACTTTTATGTCGCGTCGCATCTCCCCCGTCATACCCGGCTTCGGGCTGACGCTGGGCTACACCCTGGTGTACCTCAGTCTGATTGTGCTCATACCGCTGGCGGCGATGTTCGTGCATGCCGCCCAACTCACCTGGGAACAGTTCTGGACGATCATTTCGGCGCCGCGAGTGCTGGCTGCCTTGAAGCTCAGCTTCGGCACCGCGCTGTGCGCCGCGATCATCAACGGCGTGATTGGCACGCTGCTGGCCTGGGTGCTGGTGCGGTATACCTTTCCTGGCCGCAAGATCATCGATGCGATGATCGACCTGCCGTTCGCTCTGCCCACCGCTGTGGCCGGGATCGCCTTGACGGCGTTGTATGCACCGACCGGTCTGGTCGGCCAGTTCGCCACCGACCTGGGATTCAAGATCGCCTATACCCCGTTGGGCATTACCCTGGCGCTGACTTTCGTGACGCTGCCGTTCGTGGTGCGTACGGTGCAGCCGGTGTTGGCGGATATTCCCCGTGAGGTGGAAGAGGCGGCTGCCTGTCTCGGCGCCAAGCCCTGGCAGGTGTTTCGTCACATCCTGATGCCGGCGTTGTTGCCGGCCTGGCTGACCGGTTTCGCCCTGGCGTTTGCCCGGGGTGTGGGCGAGTACGGTTCGGTGATTTTCATCGCCGGCAACATGCCGATGAAAACCGAGATCCTGCCGCTGCTGATTATGGTCAAGCTCGACCAGTACGACTACACCGGCGCCACCTCCATCGGCGTGCTGATGCTGGTGGTTTCCTTCGTCCTGTTGCTGCTGATCAACTTGCTGCAGCGGCGCATCGAAACCCCATAAGGAGGCGCGAACATGTCCCAATCGTCTATTTCCGCGGCCTCCACCAACGCTGCCCGCCGTGGCAGCGCGACGTCGCGACGAGTCCTGATCGGTCTTGGCTGGTTGTTCTTTGCGCTGTTCCTGCTGTTGCCGCTGTTCATTGTGGTGTCCCAGGGCCTGAAGCTCGGCCTGGGGGCGTTCTTTACCGCGATCTTCGAGCCCGACGCGCTGTCGGCGCTGAAACTCACGGTGATTGCGGTGCTGATTTCGGTGCCGCTGAACCTGGTGTTCGGGGTCAGCGCCGCGTGGTGCGTGAGCAAGTATTCGTTCCGTGGCAAAAGTATGCTGGTGACCCTGATCGATCTGCCGTTCTCGGTCTCGCCGGTTATCGCGGGTCTGGTCTACGTGCTGATGTTCGGCGCCCAGGGCCTGTTCGGGCCATGGCTGGCGGACCACGACATCCAGATCGTGTTTGCGCTGCCGGGTATCGTGCTGGCGACGATCTTCGTCACGGTGCCGTTCGTGGCCCGTGAGCTGATCCCGCTGATGCAGGAACAGGGTACCCAGGAAGAAGAAGCCGCGCGCCTGCTGGGTGCCAACGGCTGGCAGATGTTCTGGCATGTCACCGTGCCGAACATCAAGTGGGGCCTGATCTATGGCGTGGTGCTGTGTACCGCCCGGGCCATGGGTGAGTTCGGCGCGGTGTCGGTGGTGTCCGGGCACATTCGCGGGGTGACCAATACCCTGCCGTTGCACGTCGAGATCCTCTACAACGAATACAACCACGTGGCTGCGTTCGCCGTGGCGAGCCTGTTGCTGATCCTGGCGCTCTTCATCCTGCTGCTCAAGCAGTGGAGCGAAAACCGAATCAACCGCCTGCGCGCCAGCGCCGCGGAGGAATAATTCATGTCGATCGAAGTCCGTAACGTCAGCAAGAATTTCAACGCCTTCAGAGCCTTGGACGACATCAGCCTGGACATCCAGAGCGGTGAGCTGGTGGCGCTGCTCGGCCCTTCGGGTTGCGGCAAGACCACCTTGCTGCGGATCATCGCCGGTCTCGAAACCCCGGACCAGGGCAGCATCGTGTTCCACGGTGAGGACGTGTCCGGCCACGACGTGCGTGATCGCAACGTCGGCTTCGTGTTCCAGCACTACGCCTTGTTCCGCCACATGACCGTGTTCGACAACGTCGCCTTCGGCCTGCGCATGAAACCCAAGGGCCAACGCCCGAACGAGAGCCAGATCGCGACCAAGGTTCACGAGCTGCTGAACATGGTGCAACTGGACTGGCTCGCCGACCGTTACCCCGAACAACTGTCCGGTGGCCAGCGCCAGCGTATCGCCCTGGCCCGCGCCTTGGCTGTGGAACCCAAGGTACTGCTGCTGGACGAACCGTTCGGTGCCCTCGATGCCAAGGTCCGCAAGGAACTGCGCCGCTGGCTGGCGCGCCTGCACGAGGACATCAATCTGACCTCGGTGTTCGTCACCCACGACCAGGAAGAAGCCATGGAAGTCGCCGACCGTATCGTGGTGATGAACAAGGGCGTGATCGAGCAGATTGGTTCGCCGGGCGACGTGTACGAGAACCCGGCCAGTGATTTCGTGTATCACTTCCTGGGTGACTCTAACCGCCTGCACTTGGGGGAAGACCGGCACGTGCTGTTCCGCCCCCATGAAGTCTCGCTGTCGCGTTCGGCGCTCGAAGACCATCACGCCGCCGAGGTTCGGGACATCCGTCCGCTGGGCGCAACGACCCGGGTGACGTTGAAGGTGGAAGGTCAGGGTGAGCTGATCGAGGCCGAGGTGGTGAAAGACCACGACAGCCTGGTGGGGCTGGCGAAGGGCGAGACGCTGTTCTTCAAGCCGAAGGTCTGGCAGAAAGTCGCCAACCTTTAGGATCAAAAGCATCGCGAGCAGGCTCGCTCCCACAGGGATCGTGGTCTCCCTGAAGTCCCTTGTGGGAGCGAGCCTGCTCGCGATGGCGTCCTCCATGACAGCGCTCTTCTAATCCGAATAACACCGTCAGGTTTTGCTTCGATTGGTTCTATTTCCACAACCCTTCTTGATTCAAACCCTACCTAGACTCTGACATGCCAGGAGGCAGTGAGAGTCCATGACGGACCGGTGTGATCCCCTGGCGCCCTGATGCCAAGGAGATCAAGCATGAGAATGGAAGTCAGTCGGCGTGGCCCGTTGGGCTGTGCCTTGTTAAGCGTTCTGCTATGCCCGTATGCCAGCGCCGACCCCTCGCTGTCGCCGCAAATACCCTTCGATGTCACGGCCACCCAACCCATCTCCCTGCCCAGCCTGCAAGGCAATTTCGATGAACTGTCGTGGCAGACCTTCATCGCTCTGAACTGGCCGGCCCTGGACAATGGCAATCCCAATACCGGCACTACCATTGGCAAGCAGGATGGGGCCACGGTCTGGGAAAGTTGGAAAGAGAGTTATCAGATTTTCCGCGCCAAGGGCCAGACGCCCTTGCCCTGGGATGCGCCGGCGACGCTCCCCGAAGTGTGCAAGCAGCTCAAGCCCGGGCGGCTGCTGCAGCAAATGGGCAAGGTCCCCGACGTGCTGGATGAATTTATCCAGCCCTTCGAAAGCGGCCCGCTGGTAGACCAGAACGGCGTTTATACGCGCAACGAAATCGTGGTCAACCAATCGATGTTCAACGGAATCGTCGACAACGGCCTGTACAGCATCGAAGGCCAGCAGAAATTCTTTGCCGCGAACAAGACCAACACCGTGGCGTTCAGCTGTGGTTCCAACGACACGAGCCAGGTCGGTTCGGTGATGGTGAAGGCATCCTGGAAGGTGCTGGGGGCCAACGACCGTCCCCAGGATTTCCACACGGTCGACGCGTTGGTCTATACGCCGGGCAACAGCGACCCGAGTCATGGGCCGATAGTCGAGGAGTCGTGCGCATCGCAATCGGTCGGGCTGGTGGGTTTGCACATTGTCCATAAGACCGCCAGTGCGCCGCAGTGGGTCTGGTCGACCTTCGAGCACGTGAACAACGTGCCGGAGCAATCCACACCGGTGGCGCAGCGCAAAGGGCCGTACCTGTTCTACAACGCCGCCAGCACCAGTGCGATCAACCAGCCTCCGCCACGACCATGGAACCCGGCCGTCAAGGCGACGCCTTCGCAGATCGTGCGCGAAGTGCCGCTGACCGGGCCCACCAACGCCTTGAACGCCAAGTATCAAACCCTGTTGCGCACGGCCAACCCGCAGAGTGTCTGGGCCAACTATCAGTTGATCAGCACCCAGTGGCCGACCGCCGCGCCGCCACCGAACTGCCAGATTTCGGCCGCCAACCCGCTGGGCAATCCCGCGCCCGCGTTCCTCGCCAACGCCACGCTGGAAACCTACATCCAGGGCACCACGCCCCAGGCGTCCTCCAGTTGCATGGCCTGTCATGGCAACGCCGCTACTCATGTCACCGAATCCCCGCGCACCAGCTTCGCGGACTTCACCTATTTGCTCGAACGCGCGCAGTCCACTTCCGGACAAGGAGCCAAACAATGAGCACTGACCTGGACAATTTCGTCGGCCTGTCATCGGCCCTGACCGGTATTCCCATCGCGCGCCTGGCGCCGCAGCTCGACCCGATAGGTCTGCCTCCGCTGTTTCTCGATTACGTCACCCCACGCATCACCACCGATGTGCTCAACCCGTTGCTGACGCAGTACGCCACGTTGGCGGCCGACAACGTGTCCCCGGACAGGATCGCCCAGCAGGTGCTGGTCACCACGCAACCGACCCCCAACTCCGTGCTGGCGGCGCGTTCAATCATGAAGCTCTGGTTCCTGGGTGTCTGGTACCAACCGTATGACGCGGGGAATTACAAAAAGGGTGACTCGGCGGTGGTGTCCGACCAGGCGTATATCAACAGCTGGGCCTGGAAAGCTGCCCAGGCTCACCCAATGGGCTACAGCGAATCGTTCTTCGGCTACTGGAACGAACAGCCGCCGAGCCTTGAGGACTTGACCGGCGTACCCGCCACCGCGTCCTCCAATGTCCAACAAGGAGACCGGTCATGACTATTGAACAAGCCGAAGTGGTGATCGTGGGCGCCGGGCTGGCCGGCAGTATCGTTGCTTATCAACTGGCCATGGCCGGCGTGGAGGTGCTGGTGCTCGAATCGGGACCGGAGATCCCGGTCAATCGGGCTCAATACCTGGAACGGTTCTACACCACCACGCTGAAAACCCCGGAATCGCCCTATCCACCGGTCACCAGCCTGGACCCGCCCCGTGACCCGGCCAAGCAGAACGCCCCGCGTGCGACCATCGCCGACCTGATCCTGGGATGGGACAAACCGGAGGTCAGTTACCTGGTGCAGAAAGGCCCGATGCCTTTCACCAGCACCTATGAGCGAGTCGGCGGCGGAACCACCTGGCACTGGGTCGGGACCTGCCTGCGCATGGTGCCGAACGATTTTCGCCTGAAGTCCCTGTACAACGTCGGGGTGGACTGGCCTATCGGCTACGACGACCTGCAGAGCGCCTATTGCCGGGCCGAAGCGGAAATCGGCGTCTCGGCCAACGTTGCCGATCAGGCCTACCTGGGCATGACGTTTCCCGAGGGCTACGAATTTCCCATGCACAGCATTCCGTTGTCCTTGGTCGATGGCAGTTTTGTCGCGGCGGTGACGGGACAGGTATTCGACGGCTTGCCGCTGGTCGTCAGCCCGACGCCGGCCGGACGCAACTCCCAACCCTATGCAGGGCGCCGCGTATGTGCCGGCAACACCAACTGTACGCCGATCTGCCCGATCCAGGCCAAGTACGACGCCACCGTGACGATGAACAAGGCCCTGGCCACCGGCAAGGTCAAGGTGCTGTACAGGACGGTTGCCACCAAGTTGAACGTAGGGTTGGACGGCACTATCTTCGGTGTGGAATTCAAGCAGTATCAATTGGGTGATGGACCGATCACCGGCAGTGGCGAGGCCATTGCTCAACGTTATGTCATCGCCGCCCATGCCATCGAAACCCCCAAGCTGTTGCTCAACTCCGCCACGCCCGACTGGCCCAAGGGCGTGGCCAACAGCAGCGGTCAGGTGGGGCGCAACCTGTCCGACCACCCGATCTACCTGGCGTGGGGGCTGATGCCTGAAGGCAAGGCGGTTTTTCCCTACCGTGGCCCCCTGTCCACCGCCGGTATCGAGAGCTTGCGTGACGGTGCCTTTCGCAGCGAACGCGCGGCGTGGCGTATTGAGATCGGCAACGAGGGCTGGAACTGGCCGGCCAACGATCCCTACGACACGGTGGCCGATTTTATCGACGGTACGAACAACAATGGCGTCAACCCGGTGAAGTCGGACCAGGACCCCATACCCCCTACCGAAGCGCTTTATGGAACTGCGCTGGTGCAAAAGCTCAACGACATTTTCATCCGGCAGTTCCGCATCGCATTCCTGGTGGAACAGGTGGAAGACGATCCCGATAACGCCAAGTGCTACATCGTTCCGTCGACCGAGTACAAGGACCTGCTCGGTATTCCCCGGCCGGAAATCCATTATGAATTGTCCAAGTACACCCAGAAGGGTTTCCTGGAGGCAAAACGGCTGGCCACTCACATTATCAAAGACCTGCTCGGCGCCGTGGAGCTGACCAAGCCGCTTACGCCAGGGACGTTCACTTACGGAAACGAACCTATGAGCTTCCAAGGTGCCGGGCACTTGATGGGCACCTATCGCATGGGCAGTGACCCGGCCACATCGGTGGTCGACAAGAACCAGCGCAGTTGGGATCACAACAACCTGTTCCTGGTGGGCGATGGGGTTTTCCCCAGCAGCGGGACTTCGAATCCGAGCCTGACCATCGCGGCGTTGTCGTTCCAGGCCGGGGATACCGTGGCCAACGACCTGAAGGCGGTGACGATGCAGGTCCAATCCAACGTCGCCTGGCAGGGCACCGGTGTGCAGATCAACGGATTGGTGCCGCGCCTGGTTCGCTACGTCAGCGGGCTATGGTGCGCCAGCCCGCAAGGCGGCAATGTCGATGGGAAGGGTGGTTCGAGGCACATCGACTACAGCAGCTATACCTTGCCCGGTGCTGCCGAAGGCGCCTTGATCGGTCGTGTGGGCAACAATGGCACGCCGTTCCTGGTGGGGGATCTGGCGCAGGTACCGGGCGACCAGCAAGGGGAGCTGCAACTGTGTATCAATGATGACCTGACCGGGAAACACGGGGCTGGCTTGAGAGATAACACCGGCGCGCTGACCATCCGGGTCGAGTTCGGTGCCTTGTAGTGCTTTAACAGGCAACCTGTGGGAGCGGGCTTGCCCGCGAAGGCGGCGGCAGTGTCGACATCAATGGCACAGATCCACCGCTATCGCGAGCAGGCTCGCTCCCACAAAGCCCACCTTATTTCGCGGGGGGGTCACGCCGCCGAGCGCTGACTGCGCAAGGCCACCGGGCCGGCGCGCTCTTCGATGGCCCGCTTCAGCTCGCTCCGCAGCCCCAGCAGGAATCCTGCCTCGACCACCACGAACAACGGCCCGACGATCAACCCGGTCAGGTCATCGACGAATGCCGGTTTGCGGCCTTCGTAATAGTGACCGACGAACTGGATCGCCCAGCCCACCACAAACATCCCCAGGCCACTGCCCAGCCATACCAATGTGCTTTGCGCGGCCAATACCTGCCCCAGCCACACGGCCAGGCCCAGCAGCAGCGTCATCAGCACACCCAGGCGCAACTCCAGGCGCAGGTAGAACCAGGCACTGGCCGCCGCGACCAATATTGCCGGCGACAGCAGTACCGCTCCCGTTGGCCAGCCCGGTCGTGACAGCAGCACGGCGACAGCGACGAAAATCAGCGGAATGCCAATGAAGTGGCTGGCGATGTTGCGCGGATCGCGGTGATAGGCGGCGTATTGACTGAGATGATCGACGAGGCTTTTCATTGTTGTTCCTCCTGAGGTGATGCCTGCATGATGCCCAGGATCTACAAGGCGTTCTGTCAGTTAGCCGACACTTCCCGGAGTTTCCATGAATTCGCACCCCTGGCATTCGCACCTGATGGCCGGCCACTGGTACAGCCATTTGCCCATTGAACTGCAGAATAGTCTGCTGGGCATTTCTCGCGTGCGGCGTCTTTCGCCGGGGCATCGGCTCTTCAAGCGCGGCGACCCGCCGTGTGGTCTTTACGCCGTGTTGGAAGGCGCGGTGCGGGTCGGTGCGGTCAACGAGCAGGGCAAAGAAGCGCTGCTGAGCGTGATCGAGGCTCCGCACTGGTTCGGTGAAATCTGTCTGTTCGATGGTCAGCCGCGTACCCACGACGCGGTGTGTGTGGGCCCTTGCACCTTGTTGCATCTACCTCAAGCGGCCTTGCTGGCATTGCTGGAAGAAGCGCCGGCCTACTGGCGGCACCTGGCCCTGCTGATGAGCCACAAACTGCGCCTGACCTTCATCAGCCTCGAACACCTGAGTCTGATGCCCGCCCCGGCCCGCGTCGCCCACCGTTTGCTGATGATCGCCGCAGGCTACGGTGAGACCGACGCGGTGCGCCAGGTCCTGCAGCTACCCCAGGAACAACTGGCATTGATGCTGTCGCTGTCGCGCCAGACCACCAACCAGATCCTCAAGGACCTGCAAAGCCAGGGCATCCTTCACCTCGGTTACGGCGAAATCGAGATCCTCGACATCGAGCGCCTGCGGGCGCTTAGTGCCACCTGAGTGATCTCACAATCAGTGTGGGTGCGGGTTTACCCGCGAAGGCGCCGGCAGATTCACCAGCACCGCAACTGATCCATCGCTTTCGTCGGATCGCCACCCGGCGCAAGCCCGCTCCCACAGGGAATTGCGGCCGACACAAAAAACTAGCGCAACCCCTCCCGAAACTGCCCTGGCGTCATCCCGGTCCAGCGCTTGAACGCGCGGCTGAAGCTGCTGGCGTCGGCAAAGCCCAGCAGGTAGCCGACTTCGCTCAACGAGCATTGGGGATCGCGCAGGTGCAGCAGCGCCAGGTTTTCCCTGCATTCGTTGAGCAGCGCGTCGAAGCGGCAGCCTTCGTCGGCCAGGTGTCGCTGCAGGCTGCGCAGGCTCAGGTGCATGGCTTGGGCGATGCGTTCGGCGCTGGGTTCACCTTCGGGTAGTTGGGCTTCGATGGCTGCACGCACCTTGCGCTCCCAGGTCAGCGGCTGGAGGTGGGCGAGGGTGCGCTTGAGCACCGCTTCGTTGTGTTCGGCCAGCTCCGGGTTGGCGTCGTCCAGGTGGCTGTCGAAGTCGGCGAGGCTGAACTCCAGGTAATCCTGTTCGGCGGCGAAATGCACCGGCGAGCGGAACGCTTTATGCCACGGCGCGGGGTCTGCCGGTTCAGGGCGGCGCAGGTACACCGCCAGCGGTGCGTAGTCGCGTCCCAGGCGGTTGCGACAGGTGCGCACGTAGATCGCGGTGAACGCGTCGATGGCTTCGAAAGCCGGCATGGGACGGCCCTGGGGCACATCAAGGGTGAAGCGGTAACGGTCTTGGCAGCGACTCAGTTGCAGCGTCAGCGCATCGCTGACCACCGGGTGATAGCGCACGATGCGCTCGAACACTTCCCGCAGGCTACCGCTGGCCACCAGGGCGTAACCCAAGGCGTGGAACGTCGTGGGGCTGACGAAGCGCGATACCCGCAGGCCGATGGCCGGATCGCCGCTGGCTTGCACCGCCAATGTCCATAAACGGGTGGTGGCTGACAGCGGGTAGCGGGCGTTCGGATCGTCCATCAACTGCGGGTCGAGCCCCGCCTCAAGACACAAGGCATGGCCATCCAGGCCCAGCGCATCGAGCTGTTTGCGCAGGGCGCGGGTCCAGCTGGCGAGGGTGGTGGGTTCGGTCATGATGATTGGCGCTTGCGGTCAACAGGTTGGCGTCTACGGCTATCACCCTGCGCAGCAACGCTGGTCAGGATGAGCACATCTCTAACAGAGGATTTAAGCCATGCATGGCCGTAGCGCAAGTCCCGAACGACTGAATGCACAACAGCGATCCGCCCATATTCGCCAAGTGGTATTGGCCCGAGGCGAAGCATTGCGCCGACGCTACCCGATCCTGCTCCATCAGGATGCCTTGGGTGCAGGCATTCTGGCGTTTGCCCTGGCGGGGATGATCGGATCGGCGCTGCTCTATATCAATGGACACCTGGCCGGCTGGGCATGCCTGCTGCTCAATGCCTTTTTCGCCTCGCTGACCCATGAGTTGGAACACGACCTGATCCACAGCATGTATTTCCGCAAGCAACGCTTGCCCCACAACCTGATGATGGGGCTGGTGTGGCTGGCGCGGCCGAGCACCATCAATCCGTGGATCCGCCGTCACCTGCACCTTAATCACCACAAGATGTCCGGCACCGAGGCCGACCTGGAAGAACGGGCCATCACCAACGGCGAACCCTGGGGGCCGCTGCGGTTGCTGATGGTCGGTGACAACGTCATGTCGGCGCTCATCCGTCTGTTGCGGGCCAGGACCTGGGCGCACAGGCGCAGCATCCTCAAACGCACGCTGAAAGTGTATTTCCCGCTGGCGTTGCTGCACTGGGGAGCCTGGTACATGTTTCTCGGTTTCCACGGAGCCAATGGCCTTGCCGGCCTGTTCGGTACCTCGATTGACTGGTCGGCGGACACCCTGGTGATGATGCACGTGATCAATATCGCGGCGGTGGTGATCATCGGCCCGAACGTGTTGCGCACCTTTTGCCTGCACTTCATCAGTTCCAACATGCATTACTACGGCGACGTCGAACCGGGCAATGTCATCCAGCAAACCCAGGTACTCAACCCGTGGTGGCTGTGGCCGTTGCAGGCGTTCTGCTTCAACTTCGGCAGCAGTCACGGCATCCATCATTTTGTGGTGAAGGAACCGTTCTATATCCGTCAACTGACGGTGCCGGTGGCACACGAGGTAATGCGTGAGATGGGGGTACGGTTCAATGACTTCGGCACCTTTGGCCGGGCGAACCGGTTCGTGCGTCAGGAGAGCGTCGCCAGGGAAGGTGGAGATACGGTCCGAGCTTGAGGCGGTCCGTGCGAAGAACAGCGGCGAAACCTGTGGCGGGGGAGCAAGCTCCCTCGCCACAGGAATGGGTTATGACTAGAACTGATAGCTCACGGTAGCCGCTACGTTGCGCTCTTCGCCCAGGTAGCAGAAGCTCAGGCTGGCGCATGAGGCGATGTAGCTTTCGTTCGTCAGGTTGTTCGCGTTCAAGCGAACGTCCACGCCTTTTAATCCGACCTTGCCCAGGTCATACCCCACCGAAGCATCGAACAGCGTATAGGCCGGCACCTTCATGGTGTTCTCCGCGTCGGCCCAGCTGTAGCCGACGTAGCGCACGCCACCACCCAGGCGCAGGCCATCGAGCGCGCCGCTGTCGAAGCGGTAGTCAGCCCAGAGCGACGCCATGTGGCGTGGGGCCTGGGTCGGCGAGTTGCCCTTGTTTTCGATGATGTCGGTGGCGCTGCTGAGGGTGCTGATCATCGATTTCGAATATTCGATGTCGGTAAAGGTGTAGCTGCCCAGCATCTTGAGCTGCTCGGTCAGTTGCAGGTGCGCTTCCAGCTCCAGGCCCTGGGAGCGTACGGCTCCGATGGCGCGGTAGAAATTTTCCTGGGGCAGTTTTGTCGCCAGGTTCTCCTGGTCGATGCGGAACAGCGAGGCCGTGTACAGGTCGTCGGTGCCCGGCGGCTGGTATTTCAAGCCCAGTTCCCACTGCTTGCCGTCGGTGGGCGGCAGCGGGTTGCCGGCGCTGTCGGCATAGGAGTTGGGGTTGAACGACTCGGAATAGCTGATGTACGGCGCCAGGCCGTTGTCAAACAGGTACAGCGCGCCGGCGCGGCCGGTGAGCTTGGTGCGCTTGTCGTTGATCTCGGTGCCTTGCGGGCGGCCGGATTCGGCAATGCGGTTTTCATCGGAGGTCTCGACCCAATCCTGGCGCAGCCCCAGGGAGAAGCGCCAATGGTCCAGCTCGATCAGATCCTGCAGGTAGACGCCGGTCTGCTCCAGGCGCCGCAGGTAGCTGGTGGGGCTGAAGTAGGTAATGGCGGTGTTGCCGTAGCTCGGGTCGAAGGCATTGATCGGGGCCAGGCTGCCGCTGGTCCAATCGACCACGGTCTTGCGTCGCTGGTAGTCGGCGCCCATCAGCAGGGTGTGCTTCATCGCACCGGTCAAGAACTCGGCTTGCAGCATGTTATCGACAATGAAGGAGTGGAGTTTTTCTTCGGCGCCGGTGTAGTAGCGGTTCAGTTCATTGCTGGTGGGCGTGGTCCAGCCGAAGGCGTAGACCTGGTCGTTCTTGACCTCCGAATTCAGATAGCGGAAGTTCTGCCGGGCCGTGAACATGTCGTTGAAGCGATGTTCGAACTGGTAGCCGAACGACTGCTGGTCACGTTCATAGCGGTCGATGCCAGGCTCGCCTTCGAAGAAGTGTTCGGAAATCCGCCGGCCGTTGCGCGGGTGCAAGGCGCCATCGGCCGGCATGCCACCGTGGTAGCCGCCATCGGGGTCATGCTGCAGGTAGGCCTGGAGCGTCAGCGAGGTGTCTTCGCTGAAGTCGATATTCACCGTGGGCGCCAGGGCGAAGCGCTTTTCCTTGTTGTGGTCGAACTGGGTGTCGGAGGTGTCCGCCAGGCCGATCAGGCGATAGGTGAGGCGTTGTTCGTCATCCACCGGGCCGGTGAAATCGAAGCCCATGCCGCGCTGGCCCTGGGTGCCGACCGTGGCCTGGACCTGGCGGTAGGCCTCGTACAAGGGTTTCTTGCTGGTGAGTGCCACCAGGCCTCCTGGGGAGCTGCGGCCATAGAGCACCGAGGACGGTCCCTTGAGGATATCGACCCGCTCCAGGAAATAGGGGTCGACCTGCATGGAGCTGTAGGTCCCGCTGTCCCCCATGGACTTGAGGCCGTCCAGGTAGATGTTGTCCACCGAACCGTCGTTGAAACCGCGCATGGCCACGTAGTCGTAACGGTGGGTCGCGCCGTAGGGGTTGGTCAGCACGCCGGGGGTATAACGCATGGCCTGGGACACGGTTTGCGCACCCTGGTCATCCATCTGTTCTCGGGTGACCACGGACACGCTCTGCGAGGTTTCCCGCAGTGCGGTGCTGGTCTTGGTGGCGACCTGGCTATGGGTGGCATTGTAGCCCTCCATGCTGCCCAAGGCATTGCCCAACGCAAAACCCCGGATGTCCGTGGTCGGCAGTTCCAGGGTGTTGTCGGCGGGGGCGGCTTGCAGCACGTAGCTGCTGCCATCCTGGCTGACGGCGACCAGCCCCGATCCGCTGAGCAGATGGCTCAGGGCCTGGTCGGGCGAGTAGTCCCCCTTGAGTCCGGGGGATTGAACACCGTTGGTCTGTGCCGGCGTGCTGGCCAGGGTGATGCCTGCCTGGCGGGCGAATTGATTCAATACCTCGTTCAACGGGCCTGGAGCGATGTTGTAGCGCTGATGGCTGGTTGTCACGCCATTGTCGGCAGCGACCGTCAGCAGCGGCAGGACGCCGATACCCAGTACAGTGGAGAACAGCGCGGCGTGGACGGTCTGGTGCAACAGGCCCGGTTGTGAAGAGCGGGCGAGGGCATTACGGTGAAGTGAGCGCTCAGTCATTGTAGGTTCCATTGGAGTCGCTGAAGGCAGATAAGCGTTGCTTACTGTCCTAGCCGGACACCGGCCGGAAACCCGCCAAAAAAAAATCAGACCCGGCGCTCCACCGTGACCCACCACCGGGTTCGGTAGCGTATCTGCACCGCGAGCGTGCGGGGCAAAACAGCCAGCAGCTTGTCGGTGTCCTCCAGGCGAAATACCCCCGACAGGCGCAGATCGGCAATGGCCGCCGTGCATTTCAGATAACCCGGGCGGTAGCGGCCTACCTCGTTGAGGAAGTCCTCCAGGCGCATGTTGCGTGTGACAATCAACCCATCCGTCCAGGCGCCGGCGTCCATATCCGGCGATGGCGCCAGCGTCGCGGACGACGGGGTGATCACGTAGCTTTGCCCGGCACTCACCTGCATGGGCGCGCCGCTGGCGCTGGGATGGGAGCGGATCGCCACCGTGCCGTGGGTGACGCTCAAGCGCGTGCAATCGCTGTCCTGGCGCACGACGAAGCGCCCTTCGACGCTTTCGAACAGGCCGTGGCGGCTTTGTACTCGCAACGGGCGTGCGGTATCGCGGTTGCAGGTGAGCATGATTTCACCGCGCAGCAGGGTCACCCGGCGATGGTCGGCGTTGAAGTCCACGTTGGCGGCACTGTGGGTGTTGAGTTCAAGTCGGGTACCGTCCGGCAGTTGGAAGCCGCGTCGTTCACCCGTGGCGGTGGCGAAGTCGGCGCTCCACGGTTGCCATTGCGAATTTTTCCCCAGCCATGCTGCGCCACCCACCAGCACGAGGCCCGACAGCAGCTTCAGTGCCTGGCGACGAGCAAGGCCCTTGGCACTGTTTTCCAAGGTATCGAGGGCCGTATGAACGCCGGGCACTGCCCGTAGGTTCGCGGTCAGTTCGCTGTGCAGCGATTGCACCCGTTGCCAGGCCAGTTCGTGGGCCGGGTCGGTAGCGCGCCAGGCGTCACACTGTCGGCGCAGGGCGGGATCGCAAGCGTGGTCGCGCAGGCGCAGCAACCAATTGATCGCTTGCCTGACGACCTGCTGCGGCGGGCCGCTGCGGTGGATCCGGGTGTTATCCAGCGGCTCAGCTTTCATAGCGCAACACATAGCAGTGGTATAGCGCATCGGCCACATGACGCTCCACCGAGCGCAACGAGATACCCATCTGTTCGGCGATCTGCTTGTAGGTCAGGCCCTCGCACTGGGCCAGCACAAAGGCCCGGCGTACTTTCGGCTTGAGGCCTTCGAGCATCCGCGCAATGGCTTCCAGCAGTTCCAGGATCAAGGCTTGGGCTTCGGCACCCGGGGTTTCGGCTTGTGGCAGGTGGGCGATGGTTTCGAGGTAGGCGCGCTCGATTTCTTCCCGCCGCCAGTGGTCGATCACCAGGCCCTGGGCGATGGTGCGCAGGAATGCCCGCGGAGCCTTGAGTTCCAGGCGCTCGCTGCGTTGCAACAGGCGGACGAACGTGTCGTGGGCCAGGTCCGCCGCATCGGCAGCATTGCCCAATCGGCTGCGCAGCCATGTATTGAGCCAGCCGTGATGATTGCTGTAGAGCGCCTGTACTGCAAACTCGGAAGATGACATGAACGCGACGGGCTTGACGTTGCAAATGATAATGTGTCGCATTGTCATCATGGGCTGGTGAATTTGCAACCACCGTTCACCCCGCCGGGGCCTTCCGTCGCCCATTTCTTCTAAACGCTAATTTTTTCCAGCCTTTGGCCGACAGCTTGATATGTGTGCACCAAAGTGGAGCAGGCCACACGTCCTGCCCGCGCTGTTACATGGATCGTGCAACCGGAACGCACCCCCACTCCCTGCATAAGAAGCCTCATCGATGAATTTGAAATTCAGTCATAAAATCCTTCTGGCCGCCTCTGGTGTGGTGGTTCTGGCGTTTGCCCTGTTCACCCTCTACAACGATTATCTGCAACGCAACACCATCGGCCGCAGCCTCGAATCTTCCATCGAGCAATCCGGTGACCTGACGGCCAGCAGCGTGCAGAACTGGATGAGCGGGCGCGTGCTGGTGCTGGAAAACCTGGCGCAGAACATTGCGCACCAGGGTGCTAACGCCGATCTGGCGGGGTTGGTCGACCAGCCGGCGCTGACGTCGAATTTCCAGTTCACTTACGTAGGCCAGGCCAACGGGGTATTCACCCAGCGTCCTGACGCAAAAATGCCCGACGGCTACGACCCGCGTCAGCGCCCTTGGTACAAACAGGCGGTGAGCGCCGACAAGACCATGCTGACCCCACCTTATTCGGCCGCCGTCGGTGGGCTGGTGGTGACCATTGCCCTGCCGGTGAAGAAGAGCGGTGAATTGCTGGGTGTGGTGGGCGGCGATCTCAGCCTGGATACCCTGGTTAAAATCATCAACTCGGTGGACTTCGGTGGCATCGGCCATGCTTTCCTGGTCAGTGGTGACGGTCAGGTGATCGTCAGCCCGGACAAGGACCAGGTGATGAAGAACCTCAAGGACATCTACCCCGGTACGCCTGTGCGCATCGGCAAAGGTATCCAGGACGTCGAGCTGAACGGGCAGGATCGTATCCTTTCGTTCACTCCGGTGACCGGCCTGCCGGGCGCCGAGTGGTACATCGGCCTGTCGATCGACAAGGCCAAGGCCTATGCGCCGCTGAGCCAGTTCCGTACATCCGCGCTGATTGCGATGTTTGTCGCGGTCGCGGCCATCGCGTTGCTGCTGAGCCTGTTGATTCAGGTGTTGATGCGTCCGCTGACCACCATGGGCCGTGCCATGCAGGACATTGCCCAGGGCGAAGGCGACCTGACCCGGCGTCTGGTCGTGCAAGGCAAGGATGAGTTCGCGGTGTTGGGTGGCTCGTTCAACCAGTTCGTGGAGCGGATCCACGCCTCGATTTCCGAAGTGTCGTCCGCCACCCGCCAGGTGCATGACCTGTCGCAGCGCGTGATGACGTCGTCCAACGCCTCTCTCGTCGGTTCGGATGAACAGAGCGCCCGCACCAATAGCGTGGCGGCAGCCATCAACCAGCTGGGTGCCGCGACCCAGGAAATCGCCCGCAATGCCGCCGACGCCTCGCAACAGGCCAGCGGTGCCAGCGAACAGGCCGACGACGGTCGTCAGGTAGTTGAAAAAACCATCCAGGCCATGACGGAGCTGTCGCAGAAAATCAGCCTTTCGTGCACCCAGATCGAAACCCTGAACGCCAGCACCGACAACATCGGGCACATCCTGGACGTGATCAAGGGCATTTCCCAGCAGACCAATCTGCTGGCCTTGAACGCCGCCATCGAAGCGGCGCGCGCCGGTGAAGCCGGACGTGGTTTCGCGGTGGTGGCCGATGAAGTGCGCAACCTGGCGCACCGCACCCAGGAGTCGGCGGAAGAAATCCACAAGATGATCACCTCGCTTCAGGTCGGCTCCCGTGAAGCGGTGATGACGATGAACGCCAGCCAGATGTCCAGCGAAGAAAGCGTGGAAGTGGCCAACCAGGCCGGCCTGCGGCTGGTCAGCGTGACGCAGCGGATCGGTGAAATCGATGGCATGAACCAGTCGGTGGCCGCCGCGACCGAAGAACAGAGCGCCGTGGTGGAAACCCTCAACATGGATGTCAGCCACATCAACCTGCTGAATCAGCAAAGCGTGGCCAACCTCAATGAAACCCTGAAGGACTGCGATGCCTTGTCCCAACAGGCCAATCGGCTGAAGCAACTGGTGGACAGCTTCAAGATCTGATCCAGTATTGTGGGAGCGGGCTTGCTCGCGAAAGCGGAGTATCAGCAAATCACTTGTTGGCTGACACACCGCCTTCGCGAGCAAGCCCGCTCCCACAAGGGGACTACCTAGGCGAACATTTTCTGCACATTCCCCATGGCCTCATCGGCAAAGCCTTGCAGGAAATCCCTGAACCCCGACGGCGAATGGGCATCGGTGTGGTCGGCGATGATGGTCCAGGTGGCGCGGCAGCGGTTATTCGCCAAGGGCTCGACGCGCATCGCGGCCCACAGGTTGTCGATGCCCAGGGTGTTGTAGATCAGCGTCCAGGTCATGTGCATGGCCTGGTCGTCACGGCTGTTGAGCTGTTCCACCACCAGGTTCTGCCCATCGACAAAGAACTTCTTGCGCAGGGACCTCACCCCCTCGCCGGTCATTTCGATACGCGCAAGCGCCGGAATGAAACGGTTGAAACCGCCAAAGTCGCCCACCAATTCCCAGACCTTGGCCGCGTCGGCCGCGACCTCCACTGAGGTTTCGACGTGGCAGGCTTGAGGATTCCTGATCAGGGTGTCGGGTTGAAATGCATTCATGGTCTTGCTCCTTGCTTTTGGGTTGGATGGCTTCAGATGAAGTCGATGGCTTTGAGGTAGTCGGCGCCGCGCCGCAGTAGGGCCGGGGATTTTTCCGGGTAGCGGGCACCCATCTGCCGCACCCCGGTCCGGGCGTTGTCGTGGCGGATCATCGAAATGTCGCCGATGTCTTCCTCAAAGCCGTTGAGGTAGAACCCCAGCACACCGAACAGCGCGTTGTCGGCATCGACCCGGCCCAGTTGCCGTTGCCAGTCCGCGACGCTGACCAGGGAAAACTCCCGGCCGCTGTCGCGGAACGACGCTACGTAGGCGTCCCAGCTCAAAGGCTCGGGGTTGTGCAGGTTGAACACCGCTTGTGTGGGCTGGTAGCGGCTGGCGTGAAAGGCGATGAAGCGGGCCAGGAAGTCCACCGGCATCAGATCGAAGTTGAGCGACAGATCCGGCACCTGGCCCAGTTGGATCGAGCCCTTGAGCATCAGCATCAAGCGATTCTTATGGGGCTGGCAGACCCCGGTCAGGCTGTTGAAGCTGATGTTGCCCGGGCGGAACAGGTTAACCCACACCCCGCGGTCCCGTGCCCGTTGCAGGATCCGTTCGCCGACCCATTTGGACAGGTTGTAGCCGTTCTTGATGTAGATCGGTGGCGTCGGTGCGGCGGGCTGTTCCAGGACCTGGCCGTCGGCGTCCAAGGCACTGGAGGCCGACAATGTGGAGACGAAATTGAAGATCTTCTTGCTGCGCCCTTCACACAGGCGAAGGCATTCGAAGATCGGCTCCACGTTGTCCCGCGCCAGGGACTCGTAGTCGAGCACGTGATTGACGTGGGCGGCGTTGTGCACCAGGGCGCCAAAGGTCCGGTCGATACGGGTGTAGACATCGTCCGGTAAACCCAATTGCGGTTGGGTGATGTCGGCGGCATAGACGCTGACCCGGCTCAGGTCCAGATGCGTCAGGCGATTGTCCCGCAGGGCCTGGGAAAAGCGTTCTGCCGCGCTCTGTCCGGCGGACGCGCGCACCAGGCAGGCCACTTCGGTGGCGCCCCAGGCCAGCAGCGCCTCGACAATGTGCACGCCGAGAAAGCTGTTGGCCCCGGTTACCACCACTTTGTGCACATCACCGCATTGGCTGATGGGCAGCGGTTCGATGTTGAGTTCGGCTTCGGCATCGATGAAGGCCTGGGGACTGAGCACCGATGTGTCGCTTTGTTCGGGACCGTCGAGCAGCTTCGCCAAGGTCATCAGCGTCGGCGCCTCGATGAAGCGATTGATCGACAGGCTGCGGCCGAAGGTCTGGCGAATGCTCAGCAGCAATTGCGACAGCAGGATCGAATGCCCGCCCAGGTTGAAGAAACTTTCGTCCGTGGCAATGTCTTCGGCCGGCAGCTCCAGCAGCTCGGCCCACAATTGCTGCAACTGGGTTTCCAGCGGGTTCTGCGGCTGGCGTCGTTGGCCGCCGGCCTGGACCTGCACCGACAGGGTGAGCAAGGCGCGGCGATCGACCTTGCCGTTGCTGGTGTAGGGCAGGCTGGGCAGTTCGATGTAGGCGCCCGGGTGCATGTAGCTGGGCAACGTGTCCTGCACATGCTCGCGCAGCGCCTGAAGGGCGGCGCCGGGCTGGTCTTCCCGGGGATGGACCAGGAACGCCAGGATCCTTCGGCGCTCGTCCACACCCACCGCCACCTGGCGGAACAATTGGCTCTCGCGCAGGCAATGTTCGATTTCCTCGGGTTCGACCCGAAAACCCCGGATCTTCACCTGGTTGTCGCGCCGGCCGCACAGTTCGATGCCGTTGTCGCTCCACTGGCCGATGTCGCCGGTGCGATAGACCTGCAGCCTTTGCCCGTCTGGCAGGGTCAGGTCGAGATACCGCGTGGCCGTCAGTGTCGGGTCGTGCAGATACCCCAGGCCGACGCCCGGCCCGGCGATGTAGAGCTCACCGGGTACGCTTTGGGGCACCGGTTGCAGCTGTTCATCGAGGATCAGCACTCGAGCGTTGGCGATGGGCACGCCGAGGTTGCGGTTGTTATCACCCACGCCAAACTGCCGCGTGGTGGCAAGTACCGTGGTTTCAGTCGGGCCATAGATATTGTGGAAGCGGCATTGGGGCGCGAGTCGCTCGATCACGAACGGCTCACAGACATCCCCTCCGGTGATCAGGTGCGCCAGGCCCAGCGGTGCCTCCAGCGGCAGCACGCTCAGTAGCGCCGGGGGGAGAAATGCGTGGCTGACCCGCTGCTCGTGAATCAACGCCACCAGTTGCTGCGGGTCGCGGCGCTGGTCTTCGCTGGGCACCACCAGCAATGCGCCCTGGAGGAAGGTCGGGAGGATATCCAGCAGCGACGCATCGAAGTTGATGGTGGAGAACTGCAACGCCCGGCTGTCGCGCTGCAACCCGACGTAATCGCTGTACCAGGCACAGAAATGGCTGAGGTTGCGATGGCTGAGCAGCACGCCTTTGGGTTGGCCGGTGGTGCCGGAGGTGTAGATCGCCACGGCCGGCTCGTCGATGGCCACCGAGCGGCGGATCAGCGAGACGGGGATGCCCGGCTTGAGCGCTGGCAGCCTATGTATGTTCAGCGCGGGCACGGGCAGATCGCCCAAGTCGCTGTCGCCATCGTGCAGCAGCAGGTCGGCCTTGGCGCTTTCCAGGATGAAGCGTCGACGCTGCACGGGGTGTTGCGGGTCCAGTGGCAGGTACACGGCGCCACAGCCCAGCACGGCCAGGATTGCCGCATATAACGGCGCGGATTTGGACAGACACACCGCAATCACCATTTGAGAGCTAGGCTTGTGGGTGCAAGGCTTGCCCGGGACGAATGACTCGGTCTGGTTGGGTACCGCTGTGTCGACATCGCGGGCAAGCCTTGCTCCTACGGATTGCGCGTGTCCCAGCCGTTCCAGCATTGCCTGCTGCAACCTCAGCGCCTGGGTGCGCAAGGTCTTGTAGTCGGTGAGCTGGCCTTCGACCCACAGCGCCGGTAGCACCGCATCATCGAGCATGCGTTGTTCGATGCCGTGCATCACCGGCACTTCGGCGGCGGCCAGCAGCCAGGGCACTGGCGGCCGGTTGAGGCCATGCTCGAAGGCCAGCGTGTCCAGCGCATCGAGCCCCTGTAACGGGTGTTCGGCAGCGTCGGCCTGTACCGTCGGCCAGTGATTGAGGCCGGTGTCATCCCGGGATAATTGGCTGACCAGCCGCGCCCCGATCTCAACTACCACCGCCAGGGCCTGTAGCCGCAAGGACTGACCGTTGCCGCTTTGCGGAGCTATCACCTCCTGGCATAACAGCCGCTGCGCACCGTCGCGAAAAATAATGACTGGTTGCGGCAATGCTTCGCCGGGCACCGTTCGCAGCGCTACGCGCACCTCAAGGCGTGAGCGGACTTCAATGGCGCACGGCGCCGTACCATCGTCGATCAACAAGTCGACCGCCGGAGATTGAATCGTCACGACACCATGGCCGTGCAGTTCAAGTTCCTGGGCCAGTTCGGCCATGGCCTGGCTGGTGCCAGGCACTGCAATTTCGAGGCGTCTCATCGGCAGCTCCTCATGGGGTCAGGTAATCGGCCAGGGCATCGCGCACGCAGGGGGAGGCGAGCATCGAACTGCTGCGGAAAAAGCGGGTGATGTTGCCCACCAGTGGATGGAAGCGATTGATGGGGTAGGCCAGCGCGCCGGCCTCTTCGCGCAGGGACTGGCGCACCGATTCGTCGACGGGCAGATGGGCGATCAGCTCGAAATCGAAGGCCTGCTGCAGATCGCTCGCCAGGTACTGGACGATGAAGCCAGGCATCAGCCGGGCAATCGCCTGCTGGTCTTCTTCGGGGGCTGCGCGCCAGTACATCTGCACCAGCCGCGTCCAGAAACCCGAGTGCCGTCCCTCGTCCATCAAATGATCGGCCATCAGACCCTTGATCGACGCCTTGACCGAGTCGTCCCGGGCGAATGCGGCGACTTCGTTGGTCACGGTGTTCTCGGCGATCGCGATGCAGATAAGCTCCACGGCGCTTTGCAGATGTTCCGGCGCCTGGGCCAGCGTCGCCGGTATCGCGCGGCTGAGTTCGATCTGGGGCGGCAACGGAATCGGCTCGATGCCGGTCATGTCGATGGTCTGTTGCATGAAATCCATCGCCACCAGCGCGTGATAATCCTCGTCCACCACTACCGTCATCGCGTCGTAGCGACAGGCGAACGGGAACTCGATGCCGAAGCGATTCTTGGCGATGCGCCGGGCGGTGTGGTCCACCAGTTCGGTCTCGAAGATCACCACGTCGTTGATGAACTTGTAGAGGCTCTGCACCAGCGCGTAGTCGCGCAGTTGCGGACAATGGCTGAGAAAGGTCTGGCTGTGCACCAGGGGCTGGCGGCTCATGGGGAAGATCAGCTTGCCGTCATTTTCGACCCGGCGCCGTGGCCGGGTACGGATCGTGGCGCGGCTTTCCCAGGCGTCGGCGAAGGACTGGTATTGGATGGCGTTCATGGCGTCACCTGCGCGAGCGGTTGGGCCATGCTCTGGCGCAGGCCATCCCACAGGGCCGCTCGACTGTGAACGGCGGCGAGCGCGGCGGACAGCACCTCGGTTTCGCGCTGCGGGTCGCCATCGATCAAGCGGGCCAACAGTTTCTCCGCCGCAGGGCCGTGGTCTTCGGAGTCGACTTCGATGTGCCGTTGCAGGTAGTACCGGAACGTCGGCGCCTGATCCAGGCCGATGCCCCAGGCGTCCAGCATGCGCTGGAACATCTGCGGGATGACACTTTCGCGACCATGCACGAACGCGGCGGCTACGCTGTGGGCTGGGGCATGCAGGGCAGTGTGCAGGGTCTGGCGAACGAAGCGGGCCGCCGCGGGTTCAACCTCGACGCTATCCAAGGCGGTTTCGGGGCTGACGCCTTCCTGTTGCAAGGTAATGAATTGCTCGATCGCCCGGGTATCCGCACCGACTTCGCGCATGGCGTCCAGGTACAGTTCGAAATGGCTGCAGTACCCTGCGCCGGGGCGATCGTCGGACTCTTCGCCCAGTACGATTTCATTGATCAGGCGTGCCGCTTGCGGATCGGCCGGTGGCAGCCAGGGCAGATGGATGCAGGTCAGTTCCCGTTGCAGCCGCTTGGTCAGCGACATGAAATCCCACACGGCAAAAACGTGGCTTTCCATAAAGCGGCGTAACAGGTCGATTGATGTTATTTCGGAAAAAACAGGGTGTTGGCCAAGTTCACGTTTTTTCAAAAAAAGTTGTTCTTTTGTTGGCTGCATTTGAACGTCCTCATCAATGATGTTTGTCCGTCAGGGTGCCCCGGGCCTTTAATAAGGCGAGCGGGTGCCTGAACCGGAATCCATGAATTACCCAAGTCATGCAAGTGTCTGCTGCTATTTCAATTACAAGGCATGAATGCCTTTATTTTTAATTGGTTGTGGAGTTTCCAGGTCGTCGAAAGCAAATCGACGTAGAAAAAACTAATACACGAAACAATCCGTCGGCAAGCGATTTTTTAATTATTTAAAGTTTATGTTTTATTGGGCGCGAAGAGTTCTTGTAAAACTTGTTGAACAAGTTTTATTGGGGCGAAGTTGCTCCTTCCGATTTATAGCGATCAGAATAAATAGTTCGAGTGAATGCCTCACCCGGAGCACTTCAGGGAGCAGGGAATAAAGAAGTTTGTGTTTTATGGGCGGGACGTCGGTCGGACATTCGATTCTCCCGCCGGTGGGCGACGCTCCTTGCGTGGTGGCTTCGATTCGCCCGGCTTGTCGCCAGGCGCTGACTTCTTCAGGTCTTTTTCTGAATCGACAAACGCAAGAGTGAGCCCAAATCGACGGCAGTGCCATTGAACTGATGTGGCGGCGGGTCGCAGACACGGCCAAGCCGCGTCAGGCTGGCGGGCAGACGGCTAGGAAGGATATGTAAGAAAGTGATACGCCGGCCAGGTCGCCGGCGAACGATCAGCTGGATGGCTGTTCCAGGTATCGCCGAATAGTGACGCAGGCTTTTTCCAGATGACGCTCCAGCAGGGCCACCGCTGTATCGGTGTCCTTGGCGCTCACGGCCTCGAGCAATGCGCGATGATCATCCTGGGTCAGCTTGCCGAGCCCCATGGACGACAGGTGAAAGCGCAGGAAACGCTCCTCTTCATTGAGCTCGCGTTCGATCAGGTCCAACAACTTGCTGTTGGGTGCCTTGTGGTAAAGCGACATGTGGAACAACCGATTGAGCTTGCCGATCTCGGCATGATCGGTCTGTGTTTCCAACTGTTCGATGTAATGGGCGGCCAGCGCGAGGTCGTCGGCATCGAGCAGAGGTATCGACAGGCGCAAGGCGAACGCTTCAAGCACCGCGCGCAGCGTGTAGGTTTCGATGGCGTTGTTGGTAATCAGTGGGGCGACCACGGCGCCTTTGTGTTGAACTACATTGAGCAACGATTGCGCTTCGAGCTGGCGCAACGCCTCGCGTACTGGCATGCGACTCACGCCGAACAGGTCGGCCAGTTCCTGCTGGCGCAGAGCCGTGCCGCAGGGCAAGCGTCCGTCGAGGATGGCTTCGCGCAGGGCGCTCTCGATGATCGAGCGGGCCTGGGCAGCGGGTATGGGTCCGTTGACCTGGATAGTGCTTAACGGCTTGGGCTTCTTTGTCACGACCACGCACCCTGAATGACGAATTGGATCCATGCCAACATTAATGACAGATTACCTGGCCGTCAAAGTCTCGCGGCCGGCCTTCCTGAACTAAAGTTTAGCGTGCCTGGAGTGATTGCACCCTGCCATTGTCTTTTGCCGGGCCAGCCTTCACCATCCCACGCATCCTCAACGGTCTTTTCTGGACGCATTCCCTTGGCTGCACCTTCTCCTGCCCTCAGGCCCCTGCGCTGGTTGTGTTCGGCATTGTTGCTGGCCGGCCTCATGCTCAGTGCCCTGCAGGCCGACTGGGACTTTGCCCAGATCAGCCGACGGGCGCAGGCCCTGTACGGACCGTTGGGCGACGGGCAGCAACGGATCGATGCCTGGCAGCACCTGCTGGCGACCGAGAAGCAGACGCCGGAGTTGGAGCAGCTCAAGGTGGTGAACCTGTTCTTCAACAAACAGGTGCGCTACGTGGAAGACACTGACCTGTGGCATGAGGTCGATTACTGGGAAACTCCGATCCAGGCTCTATGGAAGGGAGCCGGAGATTGCGAGGACTACGCCATCGCCAAGTACTTCAGCCTGCGGCATCTCGGGGTATCCAGTGACAAACTGCGCATCACCTACGTCAAGGCGTTGCGACAGAACCGGGCGCACATGGTGCTCACCTATTACGCCACGCCCGAAGCCATGCCGCTGGTGCTCGACAGCCTGATCGACGCGATCCAGCCGGCCAGCCAGCGAACCGACCTGTTGCCGGTCTACTCTTTCAATGCCGAAGGGTTGTGGCTGCCGGGCACCAAGGGCAACAAGAAAGTCAGCGATACCAAGCGCCTGTCCCGGTGGCAGGATGTGTTGAAAAAAATGCAGGCCGAAGGTTTTCCGGTCGAGACGACTAACTAGGAGCATGCGCTCAGATGTCTTTGTTCAAACAACTGTTGATCGCTATCTGTCTGTTCCTGGTGGTTGCCTTCAGCGGCAGCTTCATGGTCAGCCTGGAAAGCTCGCGGGCCCAGTACGTCAACCAGCTGCGCTCCCACGCCCAGGACGCGGCCACGGCGCTAGCGTTGTCCCTGACGCCGAACATCGACGATTCGGCGATGGTGGAGCTGATGGTCAGTTCCATCTTCGACAGCGGCTACTACGCCAGCATCCGCGTGGTCGACGTGGCCACCGACAAGACCCTGGTCGAGCGCACTGGCACGCCGGACGCCGGCAGCGTGCCACGGTGGTTCGTCAAGCTCATTGGCCTGGAGCCGGCCGGTGGCGATGCGATTGTCAGCCGTGGTTGGGAACAGGCGGCACGGGTCGAAGTGGTCAGCCATCCGATGTTCGCGCTTGCCAAGCTGTGGCAGAGCGCGCTGGGCAGCCTGGGCTGGTTGCTGCTATGCGGCGCCGTGAGCGCGGTGTTGGGGGCCTTGCTACTGCGTCGCCAGCTCAAGCCACTGGATTACATGGTGCGCCAGTCCCATGCTATCGCCCGGCGCGAATTCCTGAGTTTGCCGGAGCTACCACGCACCCCTGAACTGCGCCGCGTGGTGCAGGCGATGAACCAGATGGTCGAGAAGCTCAAGGCGTTGTTCCAGGAGCAGGCCGAGCGCAGCGAAAAGCTGCGGATCGAGTCCTACCAGGACAACCTCACTGGTCTGGCCAACCGTCGTTATTTCGAAATGCAGCTCAATGCCCGGGTGAGCAACCCGGAGCAAGCCAGTTCCGGCTATCTGTTGTTGCTGCGGGTCCGGGACCTGGCCGGTTTGAACCAGCGCTTGGGTGGGCAGCGCACCGACCAATTGCTCAAGGCCGTGGGCGAGCAGCTGTTACGCGAGTGTGCCCGATACCCGGAAACCCAGAATCTGGTGACGCGTATCCGTGGCGGGGAATTCGCGGTGCTGGCGCCGGGGCTGGTGCGCGAAGAGGCGCTGCAACTGGCGCAGAATCTCGAAGCCGCACTGGCGAGCCTGCATGCCACCGGTGCGACCGACGTGGCGTCGGTGGCTGCTATCGGGCTGGCGCCTTTCATCCATGGCGACTCGCCGCAAGCGGTGCTGCAGCTTGGCGACCAGGCCCTGGCCCAGGCCGAAAGCCAGGGCGAGCCGGGCTGGGCCTGTCTGGAGCACAGTGCTTCGGCCAGTGTCGGCGACGATCATCATGCCTGGCATACGCTGCTCGACCGGGCGTTGGACAATCAGCGGTTCGAGCTCTATTTCCAGCCGGTGGTGGCCGCCCAGGACACTCAGATGGTGCTGCACTACAAAGTCCTTTCGCGGTTGCTCGACGATCAGGGCCAGAGCATTCCCGCCGGGCGTTTCCTGCCTTGGCTGGAGCGCTTCGGCTGGACGGCGCGGCTGGACCGCCTGATGCTCGAACAGGTGCTCAAGCAAATGGTTGGGCACGAAGAGGCTCTGGCGCTGAACCTGTCTTCGGCCACCCTGGCCGACCCGCAGGCGCTGAACAAAGTTTTTGAGATTCTGCGGGCCCATTCCAATCTCGGGTCGCGCCTGACCCTGGAAATCGGTGAGGAACAATTGCCTGAGCAAGCGGTGCTGGAGCAACTGACCCGGCGTCTGCGTGAGCTTGGTTTTTCCTTGAGCCTGCAGCGTTTTGGTGGGCGTTTCAGCATGATCGGCAACTTGTCGCGGTTGGGGTTGGCCTATTTGAAAATCGATGGCAGTTATATTCGAGCGATCGATCAGGAGAGTGATAAGCGTCTGTTTATCGAGGCTATCCAGCGTGCTGCCCACAGTATCGACCTGCCGTTGATTGCCGAACGGGTGGAGACCGAGGGGGAGTTGGCGGTGATTCGGGAGATGGGGTTGTTTGGGGTGCAGGGGCAGTTGGTGGGGGGGCCGCGGCGTTGGGGGTGAGGTTTGGGGTTTTAGGTTTGAGTACATATCCGTTGCTGCGGTAGCGGCCACTGGCGGTTCCGCTCTTACAGCGGGTTACTTTGGCAAACGCCCCAAAGTAACCAAAGGTCTTTGCCCCACCACTCGGCACCTCGCCAAGGCGAGGTGTTCCTTAACGAAGGCATTGCTACGTGGGCCCGCCGCGAAGGGCCATCCATGGCCCAGCGCGGCTAACCCTGCATCCATGCCGGGTTGCCCACTGCGCAATGCCTGCGTTCGGCCGTCGTGGTTAACGGGGCTTTCAGATCAAAAGCAAAAGCAAAAGCAAAAGCAAAAGCGAGGCGGCCTTAAGGCCGGCCTATTTCTTGCGGCTGACCTTGTTTCCCCCTGTGGGAGCGGGCTTGCTCGCGAAGGCGGCCTTACAGCCAACCTGCTCTCCGGACGTACCCCGATCCACTGTGGGAGCGAGCCTGCTCGCGATGGCGCCAGCCCAGACAACCCAACCTTGGGATATGCAGAGGGCAGCCAGGTCCTAGGAGATTTCCTTCAAGTTGTAGCGAAGTCGGTGAACTTGTCCAGCGCCGGACGGGTGGCTAGTCTGGGTTTGTCACTGAAAAAACGGTGACACGGACGTGCAAGTCCGGTTAAAAGGAGCCAAATAATGCCACCAGCCATTAACGAACATTCGTGCCTGTGTTTTATGGCGGCTGTGTGTGGGGAGACCTTCGGGTCTGCCGAGGTTTTTTGGTGTTTCCTACTCGGTCTTGCACACCCTCACATAGCTGCCACCCTTTGTATCGCGTGCAAGCGAGCCAGGGCGGCTCTTATTGAATAGGAAGCCAAAAATGTTCAAGGTCACTCCAAACCCGCCAGGCAACTTCTCTGACACATCCTCGAAAACCAAAAAACTCGACGAAGCCGCCGAGCGCGCCCTCGACTATTACCTCAAGCCCAAACCCGTCGACGAGTCCCCATCCGGTCAGCTCTTCGTCGTCGCCCCGGACATCGATACCGAAACCCTGCTGGCCAACGCTTCCGAAGACTTGCTGTCCATCAGCGCCATTGCCTCCGATCTGGCGGATGATGTCGACGGTTCACGTCGCAGTGTGATCCTGGCGATCAGTCGGATGGCCGATGGGGTGCATCTGTTGGTGGAGCGAGCGATGGACCGGCTGGAAGCCCGGGCGTCGGGCTGAGGGGGGCGGGGGCTTGGAGATCGCTATCGTCGGATCGCCGCCCGGAGCAGGCTCGCTTCCACAAGGGATGGGTGTTACCTGAAATATTGCGGTCAACTCCGATCAATGGTGGGAGCGAGCCTGCTCGCGATGACGTCAGTCCAGGCGCCTAGATCAACCCCTTTTCATCATCATCGATCAACCGGCTCAGCCCGCCCAGGGCTTCCCGGGCCTGGTTGCGGTCCATCAGCTTGGCCTGGGCGGCCGGGGGCAGGTCGGTGACGCGGATGATGCCTTTGCTGGTCAGCACCTGGATCAGGTCGTCGAGTACCCGGATCATCTCCAGGTCGCTCTGCTTGAGTTGTTTCAGGCTGTTTTCCACGGCCTGGTTGGCGAACCAGTCCTGGATCTCGTGGCTGTCGGCCGGCAGGGTTTCGGTGGCTTCGGCATAGGCGATGGCTTCTACGCGCACCAGCAGGCCTTGTGCATCGCGTTGCACATAAAACATCGGGCATCCCTCATGGATTAAGCGGCGTCATGCCGAGCAGCATAGGCCAACTGTGCGCGAGTATGAACACTTATTGTGGCGAGGGAGCTTGCTCCCGCTGGGGCGCGAAGCGGCCCTTTCTTGGGGTCGCTTCGCAGTCCAGCGGGAGCAAGCTCCCTCGCCACGGGGCGTGTCAGGTTCAGCTGTTGTTGTGATCGACCTTGATGGTCGGGTCACTGCCAGCGATCAACGTGTTCAGGTTGACGTTCGACCAGTTGTTGCCTTCCAACTTGATTGTCACGTCCGGCGCGGCCGATGCACCGTTGGCGCCGTTGAACTGGCCGGTGGTGCTGACCTGCAACGACGACACGCCATCGACCGTGCTGATCTGCAGGAAGTGGTCGATGGTGCTGCCGGACTCGCCTTGCAACAGATCCCGCAGGTCGATTCGGTCGCCATCGGCAGCCTTGAAGTCCTTGATCACGTCGTTGCCGGTGTCCCCGGCCTTCCAGACAAAGGTATCGCCGCCCAGGCCACCGATCAGCGTGTCATGACCCTGACCGCCGATCAGCGTGTCGTTGCCAGTACCGCCGAGCAGGATGTCATTGCCCTTGCCGCCGTCGAGCGAGTCGTTACCGCCCTGGCCGAAGAGAATGTCGTTGCCGCCGCCACCCAGCAGCGTGTCGTTGCCATCATGGGCACCGGATACGTCGAACGCGGTATAGTGCTCGGTGATGTACTGGTGCACGTTGCTGGTGGTGACTTTGCTGACGTCCACGCCGCTCTGCTGGGCCACGAACGCCTGGATGGCCTGGTAACCCTCGCCGGTGACGCCGTTGAAACTCACCAGGTCGCCGAAGAGGATGTCGTTGCCTTCGCCACCGTTGACCGTGTCGGCGCCCGGCAGGGTCGCTTCGGTGTGGCCGATGATCGAGTTGGCCAGGTTGCTTGGGTCGATGTTGGTCTGCGGTACTCCATCCGAGTCGTACGGCTTGAGGTCGTTCAGGGTCACACCGTTGTTCAGGCCAATGGCTTCGACATTGCTCAGACCCTTGAGCAGGGTGAAGCTGGCGCTCGAACCCGTCGCTGCCCAGGAATCGGCGTAGCCGCTACCGTCCACGTAGGAGAACTCGAAGGTGCCGTTGCCCTCGGCGTGCACGGTACCGACATAGTTGTCGTTCCAGTTTTTGCCGTTTTTGGTCGACAGGTACATGTCACCGTTTTCGTAGATGGTGTATTTGTGCGTGCTGTCGATCGACTGGGTGTAGTACTTGCCGAGGGTGTAGTTGGCCGCGCTCAAGACGTCATCGAGCTTGACGGTGCCGTACAGGGTCGGGTTCGTCTGTTCGCCGGACTGGTAGAGCGTCGGTTGGCCGTCGGTAATGAAGTACGTCAGGTTTTTCGCGCCAGTATTGCTCAGGGCCTGGGTGCTGTTGAAGAAGTTCGCCGTGGTCTTGAACACGTCTTCGTAGTTGGTACCGCCGCCGGAGACCATCGAATCGATGACGTTCTTGAGCAACGTCAGCGCGTTCGGATCATTGAGGTTCACCGCAACGTTTTTGTTCACCTGGTTGTCGAAGTCCGCCAGGAAGATGTTCACGGTCCCGGAGTTGCTGCCCAGGCTCTGCTTGAGGGTATTGAATACCTGGGTCAACGAGTTCTTGGCTGCGGCAATGGACGACGAACTCATGCTGCCGGAGCTGTCGACCATGAACGCGATGTTGTAGTTGACGCCCGGCACGACGGTCAGCCCGCCGATGTCGGCAACCATGACGTCGTTGCCATCGGTACCGGTGACGTTGTCACTGCCCGAGGTGGCGGTCGCCGCGTTGTAGACCGCCGGGTACACGGTGACCGGGATATGCGCGGTAGTCACGGCGGACCCGCCGAGGGTTTCGGTGGATGTGGAGGTTACGGTCAGGTCCAGGTGGCCGTTGTAGTAGGCCGGTGGTGTCAGGGTCAGGCTGCCCAGGTTCCAGCCGCTGACCGTGGCTTCGCCGTTGCTGCCCACGGTCGCGGTGTGGCCCGCGCCGTCGGTCAGCACGCTGCCCTCCGGCATGCCACCGATCTTCACGCTCAGCTTCTCGGAGCCGTCGGTGTCGGTCAGCGCGGTGGTGATCTTCGACAGATGCACGCTGGTGCCTTCGGCGCCTTCGTTGAGTTTGTAGCCGTCGTAGTAGCCTTCACCATTGGTACCGTGCAGGTCGGAGACGGTCACGCCGGCTTTCGTCAGGTCGGTCACGCTGGTGTACAGCGGTACGCCAGCGCCGCTCAAGTCGACGGGCGTGCCGCCGTTGACCGACAGGTTCACGTCATAGCTGCCCGGGCCGGTCTGGTTGTGGTGATAGATATCGAGGGTGTAGTAACCGCTGGTGGTCGGCGTGAACGAGCCGTTCAACTTGCCGCCCGCGCCCCAGGTGATGGCCGCCACGTCCTTGCCGCCGACGGTAACCAGCAAGCTGTCGTCGCCGGTGCCGCTGAAAGTGTAGGTCTTGCCCGCTTCGAGGTAGATCAGGCCCGATGTCTTTGAGGCCGTGCCGGCGTTCACGTTGCTATCGGACTGCACATTGGTCACGGTGCTGGTGCTGTTCGGTGTGCCGGCGGCATCGATCACCGACTTGAGCGTGCCGGACGGCGCGCCGCTGCCATCGGTGCCCAGGCCCGACAGGCCGGTCCAGACTTCCTTGATCAGGCCGGTGGAGGTCACATTGTTGCCGGCCACGCTCAGGCTCGGTGCATCCGCTACCGGGGTGATGTCGATCTTCACGGTCCCGGTGTTGCCCAGTGCCTGGCCATCGGTGGGCTGGAACTGGATCTGTGCGTAATCGGACTTCTGATCGCCCACGCCGGTCGGGTTACCGTTGGCGCCGGATTCGTTAGCGTCCGGTGTGAAGCGCAGCTTGCCGCCGTCGATGTCAGCCTTGGTGAAGGTCTGGTTGTTGGTCACGTCTTTCCAGGTCGTGCCGTCCAGGTACTGCAACTTGCCGTCGCCTGGCAGACCGGTGATTTTCACGCCCTGGCTGGCGGCGGCACTATCCACGTCGCTGACGCCAAAGGTCGACCAGCCGAGGACCAGCGAAGTGTCTTCGGTGCCCGTCACTGTGCCACCCGTGGCAACCGGTGCATCGTTGACCCCGACCACGTTCACGGTGGTGGTGGCGGTGTTGGAGTAGTTGCTGCCATCGGTCACCGTCACGGTGATGATGCGCGGCACACTGCTCGGGTCTTCGCTGTTGTTGATGAAGGTGATGTTCTTGATCTGCTGCATGTAGTCGGCCAGCGTCGCATTTCCCGACAGCGTCAGCGTGACGGTGCCGTTGGTGCTGTTGGCGTTGATGCTGATACCGTTGACGCTGTTGCCCAGGTTCAGCGCATCGCCCGGCTGGCGGTTGGTCAGCACGACGGTGGCGCCGGTCAGCAGGGTGCTGTCCGGGTCGGTGATCTTCAGGTCGGTATCGCCAATCGACACGCCTGGCCCCGTGGTGCCTTCGGTGAACGTGACCTGATAATCGGCTCCGGTCTTGCCGCTGGAATTGTTGGCGTCCAGGTCGAGTACCGGTGGCGCATCGTTGTCGATGATCGAAGTGCTGACGCTGCCATTGGTGTTGCTGATCGCCAGGTGCTCGAAGTTGCCACCGGTCGCCGAATCGATCTTGACCACGAAGTTTTCCGTGCCTTCGGTGATCTTGTCGTCCAGCGTCGCCACGTTGAAGGTCGCGCTGGTGGCGTTGGCCGGGATCTTGACGGTGTAGACGCCAGTGAAGTCCGTGCCGTCGGCCGCGGTGCCGCTGTAGACGAGCTTGAGGGTCACCTCGGTCTGCGCCGGGTTGGTCAGGCTGACGGTGTAGGTCGCGGCCTGGCCTTCGGTGACCGACGAGCTGCCACTGATGCTGACGGTGGTGTTGTCGACCGTGTCGGAGACGGCGGTCACCGCTGGCGCGGTGCTCGGCACCAGGTGCTCGAAGTTGCCGCCGGTGGCGGACTGGATCGTCGCCTGGACATTGCCGGCATCCTGATAGACATCGTCCTTCGGCGCGTCGACGGTGACAGTACCGGTGGTCTTGCCGGCATCGATATTAATGACCGCGCCGTTGCTCAAGGTCACGGTAACCGGTGTGCCGGCGGCATGGGTCAGGGTCGCGGTGTAGGTGATCTGACCACCCTCGGCAACCGTGCCGGTGGCGCTCAGGCTCAGGCCGGTGTCGTCCTGGACATCGGTGACCGCGGTATTGGCCGGCTTGCCGTCGATGTCGAGTTTTTCGTAGTTGCCGCCCTTGGCGTCGTCGATCTTGACGCTGAGGCTATTGCCGCCAGCGAGGGCATCATTCGGTGCGATGAAGTTCACCGAACCGGAGCTCGCGCCGACCGGGATGGTGATGGTCTGGCCGTTCGACAGGGTGACAACCAGCGGCGCATCGGTCACTGGTGCGTTGACCGAAGCGGTATAGACGACAGTGCCGCCTTCCGCGATGGTCGACGTGGCGCTGAGCGAAACGGTGCTGGTATCGATGGTGTCGGTGATTGTGGTGACCGCTGGCGTGGTGCTTGGTACCAGATTCTCGAAGTTGCCGCCGGTGGCGCCGGTGATGGTGGTGCTGACGGTGCTGCCGTTGTTATAGACGTCATTCGCAGGTGTATTCACCGCGACGGTGCCGGTGGTTTCGCCAGCCGCGATGGTGATGACCGAGCCATTGCTCAGGGTCACGGTCACTGGCGTCTGCGCGGCGTTGGTCAGCGTTGCGGTGTAAACAATCGAACCTCCTTCGGTGATGCTCTCGCTGGCACTCAGAGTCAGGCCAGTGTTATCCACCGAATCGGTGATCGTGGTGACCGCAGGCGTAGTGTCCGGGACCAGGTTCTCGAAGTTTCCACCGGTGGCGCCGGTGATGGTGGTGCTGACGGTGCTGCCGTTGTTGTAAACGTCATTCGCAGGTGTGTTCACCGCGACGGTGCCGGTGGTTTCGCCAGCAGCGATATTAATGACCGAGCCGTTGCTCAGTGTGACGGTGACTGGTGTTTGAGCGGCGTTGGTCAGCGTCGCGGTGTAGGTGATCTGGCCGCCTTCGGTGATGGTTTCGCTGGCGCTCAGGGTCAGGCCGGTGTTATCCACTGAATCGGTGATCGTGGTGACCGCAGGCGTAGTGTCCGGGACCAGATTCTCGAAATTGCCACCGGTAGCACTGGTGATGGTGGTGCTGACAGTGCTGCCGTTGTTGTAGACATCATTCGCGGGTGTATTCACCGCGACGGTGCCGGTGGTTTCGCCAGCCGCAATCGTGATGACGGAGCCATTGCTCAACGTGACGGTGACCGGAGTCTGCGCGGCGTTGGTCAGGGTTGCGGTGTAAACAATCGAACCACCTTCGGTGATGGTTTCGCTGGCACTCAGCGTCAGGCCAGTGTTATCCACCGAATCGGTGATCGTGGTGACCGCAGGCGTAGTGTCCGGGACCAGGTTCTCGAAGTTTCCACCGATGGCGCCGGTGATGGTGGTGCTGACGGTGCTGCCGTTGTTGTAAACGTCATTCGCAGGTGTGTTCACCGCGACGGTGCCGGTGGTTTCGCCAGCAGCGATATTAATGACCGAGCCGTTGCTCAGTGTGACGGTGACTGGTGTTTGAGCGGCGTTGGTCAGCGTGGCGGTGTAGGTGATCTGGCCGCCTTCGGTGATGGTTTCGCTGGCGCTCAGGGTCAGGCCGGTGGTGTCCACCGAATCAGTGATAGTGGTAACCGCAGGCGTAGTGTCCGGCACCAGGTTCTCGAAGTTGCCGCCAGTTGCGCCAGTGATAGTGGTGCTGACGGTGCTGCCATTGTTGTAGACGTCGTTGGGCGATGTTTCCAGAGCAATGGTGCCGGTGGTTTCGCCGGCGGCGATGGTGATGACCGAGCCGTTGCTCAACGTCACGGTGACCGGGGTTTGGGCTGGGTTGCTCAGGGTGGCGGTGTAAACAATCGAACCGCCTTCAGTGATGTTCTCGCTGGCGCTCAAGGTCAGGCCAGTGGTGTCCACCGAGTCGGTGATCGTGGTAACCGCAGGCGTAGTGCTTGGCACCAGGTTTTCGAAGTTGCCGCCAGTTGCGCCAGTGATAGTGGTGCTGACGGTGCTGCCATTGTTGTAGACGTCATTCGCAGGTGTATTAACCGCAACGGTGCCGGTGGTTTCGCCCGCAGCGATGTTGATCACTGAGCCGTTGCTCAGCGTCACGGTCACTGGCGTTTGAGCGGCGTTGGTCAGCGTTGCGGTGTAAACAATCGATCCACCTTCGGTGATGCTCTCGCTGGCACTCAGAGTCAGGCCTGTGTTATCCACCGAATCGGTGATCGTGGTGACGGCTGGCGTGGTGTCTGGCACCAGGTTTTCGAAGTTGCCGCCAGTTGCGCCAGTGATAGTGGTGCTGACGGTGCTGCCATTGTTGTAGACGTCATTCGCAGGTGTATTAACCGCAACGGTGCCGGTGGTTTCGCCCGCAGCGATGTTGATCACTGAGCCGTTGCTCAGCGTCACGGTCACTGGCGTTTGAGCGGCGTTGGTCAGCGTTGCGGTGTAAACAATCGATCCACCTTCGGTGATGCTCTCGCTGGCACTCAGAGTCAGGCCTGTGTTATCCACCGAATCGGTGATCGTGGTGACGGCTGGCGTGGTGTCTGGCACCAGGTTTTCGAAGTTGCCGCCAGTTGCGCCAGTGATAGTGGTGCTGACGGTGCTGCCGTTGTTATAGACGTCATTCGCAGGTGTATTAACCGCAACGGTGCCGGTGGTTTCGCCCGCAGCAATGTTAATGACCGAACCGTTGCTCAAGGTGACGGTCACTGGCGTCTGCGCGGCGTTGGTGAGCGTCGCGGTATAGGTGATCTGGCCGCCTTCGGTGATGCTCTCGCTGGCACTCAGCGTCAGGCCAGTGTTATCCACTGAATCGGTGATCGTGGTGACCGCAGGCGTAGTGTCCGGGACCAGATTTTCGAAGTTACCGCCGGTCGCACCGGTGATAGTGGTGCTGATTGTACTGCCGTTGTTGTAGACGTCGTTGGCAGGCGTATTCACCGCGACGGTGCCAGTGGTTTCGCCGGCTGCGATGGTGATCACCGAGCCATTGCTCAGCGTGACGGTCACTGGCGTCTGCGCGGCGTTGGTCAGGGTCGCGGTGTAGGTGATCTGGCCGCCTTCGGTGATGCTCTCGCTGGCACTCAGCGTCAGGCCAGTGTTATCCACTGAATCGGTGATCGTGGTGACCGCAGGCGTAGTGTCCGGGACCAGATTCTCGAAATTGCCACCGGTAGCACTGGTGATGGTGGTGCTGACAGTGCTGCCGTTGTTGTAGACATCATTCGCGGGTGTATTCACCGCGACGGTGCCGGTGGTTTCGCCAGCCGCAATCGTGATGACGGAGCCATTGCTCAACGTGACGGTTACCGGAGTCTGCGCCGCGTTGGTCAGCGTCGCGGTATAGGTGATCTGGCCGCCTTCGGTGATGGTTTCGCTGGCACTTAGAGTCAGACCAGTGTCGTCCACCGAATCAGTGATCGTGGTGACCGCAGGCGTAGTGTCCGGAACCAGGTTCTCGAAGTTGCCGCCAGTTGCGCCGGTGATGGTGGTGCTGACGGTACTGCCATTGTTGTAGACGTCGTTGGCTAGTGTCTCGACATTCACGCTGCCGGTGGTTTCGCCCGCAGCGATGGTGATGACCGAGCCGTTGCTCAAGGTCACGGTCACTGGCGTCTGCGCGGCGTTGGTCAGGGTCGCGGTGTAAACAATCGAACCGCCTTCAGTGATGTTCTCGCTGGCGCTCAAGGTCAGGCCAGTGTTGTCCACCGAGTCGGTAATGGTAGTGACGGCAGGCGTGGTACTCGGCACCAGGTTCTCGAAGTTGCCGCCGGTGGCGCCGGTGATGGTGGTGCTGACGGTGCCGCCATTGTTGTAGACGTCGTTGGCTGGCGTCTCGACATTGACGGTACCCGTAGTCTGACCGGCAGCGATGGTGATAACCGAACCATTGCTCAAGGTTACAGTGACTGGGGTCTGGGCCGGATTGGTCAGCGTGGCGGTATAGGTAATCTGGCCGCCTTCGGTGATGGTTTCGCTGGCGCTCAGGGTCAGGCCAGTGTCGTCCACCGAATCAGTGATCGTGGTGACCGCAGGCGCGGTGCTCGGCACCAGGTTCTCGAAGTTGCCGCCAGTCGCACCAGTGATGGTGGTGCTGACTGTGCTGCCATTGTTGTAGACGTCGTTGGCAGGTGTCTCGACGTTGACGGTACCGGTGGTCTGGCCCGCAGCGATGGTGATGACCGAGCCATTGCTCAAGGTCACGGTCACTGGCGTTTGCGCCGGGTTGGTCAAGGTTGCGGTGTAGGTGATCTGCCCGCCTTCGGTCACGGTCTCGCCGGCGGTCAGGGTGACGTTGGTGGTGTCGATGGTGTCGGTGATCTGGGTCACGGCTGGCGTGGTGGGCACGGTCACGGCAATGCCGCTGCCACCGGTGGTGCCGGTCACGGTCACGCTGATCTGGCTTGGGTCGTTGTAGACGGTGTCGTTCGGTGCCAGTGGGACGTTGACGCTGCCGGTGGTCTGGCCGGCGGAAATCACGATCACCGAGCCATTGGACAGCGTCACCGTCAGGTCGGTCAGGGGGGCCTGGGTCACGGTCGCGGTATAGACCAGCACGCCGCCGGCTTCGGTCAGTGTCGGGGTGGCGCTCAGCGTCAGCGTCGAATTGATCAGAGTGTTGGCAGCGGTGTTGGCGTTGGCATTGGTGGCCAGGCCGGTGATGTTGTTATCAGCGGCGGCAGCCACGCTCAGGCCTTCAGTCGGGAAACCGACAGTCGGGTCGACGCTGCCAGCCGTAGCATCCAGCACGACAACGCTGTGGCCGCCCCCGGCGGAACCACCGGCACTCGCTTCGCCAGCTCCGGCGGCGGTGGCTTCCAGGGCGGTGGTCGGGTCGGCACCGGCGGCGATGGCTTGCTGCAGCTCTTCTACCGATGGCGCGGCCTGGGCAGTGGCCTGCGCAAGGTCGGTGGAAGAGTCCGGGGCGTTGGCGCTCCACTGGGTGTCTCGGCCCAGGTCGAGGGTGCGGCCGTCGGCCAGTTCCAAGGTGACGGCACCGGCAGGGCCGGTGTCCAACTGATCGCCTGTGAACAGACGATCGCCTTCAATGAGTACGCGCCGGATACCCTCCGGGGATACGGCGAAAACCTGACCGACAATGCTTTTGACGACGGCAATAACGCTGCTCATTGAAGACTCTCCGGGTGCCACGTTCAGTAAACTTCCATGAGTCCGCAAGCTATGGGCGGCGGTCTGGACGTTTTGGCTTTAACTTAATAAGGGTATTTGACGCTCTGCTGTGTCAATATTTTGGCTATAGATCCAATGGGTTTTGTTTCTGCCAAACTATTGACCTTCTGCCGGCCATCCTAAACAATCGTCTAGGTAATGTCACATTGATATTTAAGCGGCGACCTGTCCTTTCGGTGCAAGTTTCAGTACCAGTTTCGAACTTTCCGACATACGGTCATTCCGGTTGCCATCATCCGATGCAGCGCCTCGTTTCGCTGTGATCCAAGACAAGCGTTTCAGGAAAAAAACACATCATGCGTCCGCATTTGTTCATGGCTTTACCCTTTGCTCTGGCCGCCAGCTTCGTACAAGCACAAACCTTGCCGCAGGCTATGCAACAGGCGCTGAACGTGCACCCTGAAATCCAGGCCGGAGTGAACAGCCGCCTGGCGGCTGACTACCAACTCAAGGCGGCGAAGGGCGGTTACCTGCCTCGGGTCGACCTCGCAGCCGGGTACGGTCGCGAAGGCACTGACAGTGTTACCACCCGGTCGGGCAGCAACAATCATTGGGAAACCCTGAACCGCAGCGAGTCGAGCCTGCGTGTGACGCAAATGGTTTTTGACGGTTTTGCGACGTCCAGCGAAGTGGGGCGTCAACAAGCCACCGTTAATGCCCGTGCCTATTCGTTGCTCGATACCTCCGAGCGCACCGGTCTGACCGTGGCCCAGGTTTATCTGGATGTGCTGACCCGGCGCGAGTTCGTGCGCCTGGCCGAAGAGAACCTCAAAAGCCACGAGCGCATCTTCGATCAGATCAAGCTGCGCACCGAGCGCGGCGTGGGCAACCGTGCCGACCACGACCAGGCCGAAGCACGCGTGGCCCAGGCCCGCAACAACCTGATCACCGAGCAGACCAATCTGGCCGACGCCGAGACCAACTACCTCAGTGCCGTGGGGCAATTGCCCGACCAGCTGGAGCGTCCCGCCGATTTTATGGCGCTGCTGCCGGCCAACCTGACGGAAGCTCGCGCCCAGATGCTGGAGAACAGCCCGGTACTGCGTTCAGCTGAAGCAGACATCGTTGCCACCGAGAAACAGTACGAAGCCGCCAAGTCGAGCTTCTACCCGCGCTTTGACGCCGAGCTGGGCCGCACCGCCGACAACGACCTGGACGGCCAGAACGGTCATAACAATGAATGGCAGGCCATGCTGCGCATGCGTTTCAACCTGTATGCCGGTGGCAGTAACAAAGCCGATCTGGAATCCAAGTCTTACCTGTCCAACCAGGCCCTGGACATCCGTAACAACGCCCTGCGCCAATTGACCGAAGAGCTGGGCCTGGCCTGGAACGCCCTCAACAACGCCAATGCCCAGGTGCCGATTGCCCAGCAATACGTGGACCGCAGCTCCAGCGTGCGCAACGCCTACCAAAAGCAGTTCAGCCTTGGCGAGCGGACCCTGCTCGACCTGCTCGACAGCGAAAACGAGCTGTTCAGCGCCTCCCGGCGGTTGGCGGAAATCAAGAACGTACAGTTGTTCACCCAATACCGGATCAAGGCAACCATGGGTGAATTGCTCAAAAGTCAGGGCGTCGTCGCGCCGTTGGCATCCGTTGTGCAGAACGACGTCAAACCCAAGGTCCAGTTACCTGGGATGAATTGAGTCATCCATCCAGTTTGATCAGTAAAGAGTGCAGAGCGTGGAATCAGAAGTCAGTCGAGTCGAACTAGTCCATGACCCGCGCACGCTGCATGACGACCCGTTGCTGGACGGGTTGCTGGCGCTCTGCATGCTGCATCAGAAACCGGCCAGCGCGGCGATGCTGACCACCGGGCTGCCACTGCCCAAGCAGCGGCTGAGCGTCGAATTATTGTCGCGTGCGGCCGCCCGGGCCGGCTTGCAAGGCCGGGTGCTGCAACGCCGGCTCGAGCAGATCCCGACCATTGCCATGCCGGCCCTGTTGCTACTCAACGAGGGTCGCAGTGCAGTGTTGCTGGGCTGGGTCGGCGACGATCAGGCGCGGCTGCTGCTCAGTGAAAGCGACGGCGGGGAGGTGACGGTCAGCCGTGAGCTGTTGGCCGACGATTACAGCGGCAAGGTCTTCTTCGCCCAACCTCAGCACAAATTCGATGTGAACCACGGCACGCTCATTCCCCGGGCGCGTTCGTGGTTTCGCGACACCCTCAAGCGTTCTCGTTGGCTGTACGCCGATGCGATTGCCGCCAGCCTGCTGATCAACATCATCGCCATGGCCGCGCCGCTGTTCGTGATGAACGTCTATGACCGCGTGGTGCCGAACCAGGCCGAGTCGACCCTGTGGGTGTTGGCCATCGGCATCACCGGTGCCTACCTGTTCGACCTGATCCTGAAAATGTTGCGCAGCCTGTGCCTGGACCTGGCGGGCAAGAAAACCGACCTGATCATTTCCGCCACGCTGTTCGAGCGAATCGTCGGCATGGCGATGAAGTACCGTCCGGCACGGGTCGGTAGCTTTGCCCAGAATATCCATGAGTTCCAGAGCCTGCGGGACTTCCTCGCCTCGCTGACCCTGACCAGCCTGATCGATTTGCCGTTCACCCTGTTGATCTTCATGGTCATCGCGATTATCGGTGGGCACCTGGTGTGGATTCCGGTGTTGGCTTTCCCGATTGCCCTGTTGATCGGCTATGCCTTGCAGAAGCCGTTGGTGGCGACCATGGAACGAACCATGGCCCTGGGCGCCGAGCGCCAGTCCAGCCTGATCGAGACCCTGGCCGGCCTGGATGCGGTGAAGGTCAACAATGCCGAGAGCGAGCGCCAATACCAATGGGAGCAGACTATCGGCACCCTCAGCCGTCTCGAACTGCGGGTAAAAATGCTCTCCGGGCTGGCGATGAACATCACCTTGCTGATCCAGCAGCTGGCTGGCGTGATCATGATTGTCTTCGGTGTCTACCTGATCATCGCCGGTAACCTGAGCATGGGTGGGCTGGTGGCCTGCTACATGCTCAGTGGCCGCGCCCTCAGCCCGTTGGCATCGCTGTCGGGCTTGCTGACCCGCTATCAGCAGGCGCGGGTGACGATGACGTCCGTCGACCAGATGATGGAACTGCCCCAGGAGCGCAATTTCGAAGAGCGCCCGCTGAGCCGCAAGGTCCTGCAGGGCGCCATTGAATGCCGGCAGTTGAATTTCACTTATCCGAACCAGCAGAACGCCGCGCTGAAGAACATCAACCTGGTGATCAAGCCGGGTGAAAAAATCGGCATCATCGGCCGCAGCGGTTCGGGCAAGAGCTCCCTGGCGAAGTTGCTGGTAGGCCTTTACCAGCCGGACGATGGCGCCTTGCTGGTGGACGGCGTGGACATCCGCCAGATCGATGTCAGCGAGCTGCGCTACAACATCGGCTACGTCCCCCAGGACATCCAGCTGCTGGCCGGTACCCTACGGGATAACCTGACCTCAGGCGCCCGCTATGTCGAAGACGAACTGGTGCTCCAAGCCGCCGAACTGGCGGGCGTGCATGAGTTCGCGCGCCTGCATCCCCAGGGTTATGAGCTACAGGTTGGCGAACGCGGGCAGAACCTGTCTGGCGGTCAGCGCCAGAACGTCGCCCTGGCCCGAGCGTTGCTGCTCAACCCACCGATCCTGTTGCTCGACGAACCCACCAGCGCCATGGACAACACCGGTGAGGAGCGCCTCAAGCAGCGCCTGGCCGCCGTGGTTGAGAACAAGACCGTGCTGCTGGTGACGCACCGGGCATCCTTGCTGTCGCTGGTGGATCGCCTGCTGGTGATCGACCGTGGACAGATCCTGGCCGACGGCCCGAAAGCTGCCGTGATGGAAGCGTTGAAGAAGGGGCAGATCAGTGTTGCTTAAGTCGGGTTTCAAGGATTCCGTGGGCCGCTATTTCAAAGGCTCCGCTTCGCTTCGCGGACAACCCCTGCCGGAGGTCAACAAGGCCCTGATCGAAGACGCTCCGCGGGTGGTGCGCCTGACGATCTGGGGCATCATCGCGTTCTTTGTGTTCCTGGTGCTGTGGGCCAACTTCGCCGTGGTCGATGAAGTGACCAAGGGCGACGGCAAGGCCATTCCGTCGTCCAAGATCCAGAAGATCCAGAACCTGGAGGGCGGCATCGTCGCCGAGCTGTTTGTCAAGGAAGGGCAGATCGTCGAGGCCGGTGCGCCTTTGATTCGCCTGGACGACACGCGGTTTGTCTCGAATGTGGGGGAAACCGAGGCGGATCGCCTGTCCATGCTGTTGCGAGTCGAAAGATTGAGTGCCGAGGTCGACGACCGGCCGCTGAATTTCCCGGCCGACGTACTCAAGGCGGTGCCGGGTCAGGCCGCCAGTGAAGAGTCGCTGTACATCAGTCGTCGCCAGCAGTTGCACGATGAAATTGGCGGGTTGCAGGAACAACTGGTGCAGCGTCAGCAGGAGTTGCGCGAGTTCGTTTCGAAGCAGGCGCAGTACCGTTCCGGTCTGGCCTTGCAACGTCAGGAAATCAACATGTCCGAACCCCTGGTGGCCCAGGGCGCGGTATCGCCGGTGGAAGTGCTGCGGCTCAAGCGCGCTGAAGTCGAGACCCGCGGACAACTGGATGCCACGACACTGGCGATTCCTCGCGCCGAATCGGCGATCAAGGAAGTGCAACGCAAGATCGACGAGACCCGCGGCAAATTCCGCAGCGAAGCGCTGACCCAGCTCAACGAGGCGCGCACCGACCTGAACAAGGCCCAGGCGACCGGCAAGGCCTTGGAGGACCGCGTAAGCCGCACCCTGGTAACGTCGCCCGTGCGGGGGATCGTCAACAAAATGCTGGTAAACACCATCGGCGGCGTAATCCAGCCCGGCAGCGACCTGGTGGAAATCGTGCCTTTGGACGACACCCTCCTGGTGGAAGCGAAAATCCGTCCCCAGGACATCGCCTTCCTGCACCCTGGCCAGGACGCCACGGTGAAATTCACCGCCTATGACTACACCATCTACGGTGGGTTGAAAGCCAAGCTGGAGCAGATCGGTGCCGATACCGTCACCGACGAAGACAAGAAAACCACCTACTACATCATCAAGCTGCGCACTGAGCGCAGCCACTTGGGCACTGATGACAAACCGCTGCTGATCATCCCGGGCATGGTGGCCTCGGTGGACATCATCACCGGCAAGAAAACCGTGCTCAGCTACCTGCTCAAGCCCATCATCAAGGCCCGGGCCGAGGCGTTGCACGAACGGTAAGGCTGCGCCTCATTCTCTATGTGGGCGAGCTTGCTCGCGAAAGCATTGGGTCAATGACTGAAATGTCGCTGCCACTCCGCCATCGCGAGCAGGCTGGCTCCCACATTGGTTTTGTACTGCCAGCTAGGCCGTGATTAACACCGATCCCTGTGGGAGCGAGCCTGCTCGCGATAGCGTTGGATCAGACATGAGTCTGTCACTGACACAATGTTTTCGCGAGCAAGCCTGCTCCCACAGGTTCTGTATTCTCGGGCTGAAAATCATATGGTTATTCTTTATCGGTATTTAATTTAATTTTCTTATATCGATAAAGTCATCCTCCTGCGTACCTGCCGACTAATCGGCGCGCCGCACGACACAAACCAACACGGTTCAACCGTGAGTTTTGATCGAGGCGCGTCAGTAAGGCGTGCCGTGCGTGGGAGTGATGTATGCCAGCCGTCTCTTATTCTCCGGATCCAAGCGCCGCCAACATCGCGCCGCAGTCCTTCGAAATCCGTCCGTTCAACGGCGCCGTGGGCGCTGAGATCGTTGGGCTGGATTTGTCCCGGCGGCTCAACGACCAGGACTTTGCCCGCATCCACCGCGCCCACCTGGATTATCACGTGGTGGTGTTTCGCGACCAGCGCATCACCCCCGAACAGCAGATCGCCTTCAGTCGCCGCTTCGGCGTATTGCAGATCCACGTGCTCAAGCAGTTCCTGCTGACCGGGCATCCGGAAATCCTCATTGTTTCCAACATCATCGAAAACGGCCAATCCATTGGCCTGGGTGATGCCGGCAAGTTCTGGCATTCCGATCTTTCCTATAAAGAACTGCCCAGCCTCGGCTCGATGCTCCACGCCCAGGAGCTGCCGAGCGAAGGCGGCGACACATTGTTCGCCGACATGCACAGAGCCTGGGATGGCCTGCCCGAAGCGCTGCGCAAAGCAGTCGAAGGCCGTTCGGCGGCGCATTCCTACACGGCGCGCTACAGCGAGACCAAATTCGAAGGCAACTGGCGGCCGACGCTGACCCCGCAGCAACTGGCCCAAGTCGCTGAAGTCGTGCATCCAATCGTGCGCACTCATCCGGAAACCGGGCGCAAGGCGCTGTTTGTCAGCGAGGGTTTCACCACCCGCATCGTTGGCCTGCCGGAAGACGAAAGCCAGGCGCTGCTGGCCGAGCTGTATGCCCACAGCGTGCTTCCCCAGAACATCTACCGCCATCAATGGCAGCCCCATGACCTGGTGTTCTGGGACAACCGCTCACTGATCCACCTGGCGGCCGGCTGCCCGAGTCATCTGCGCCGCAAGTTGTATCGCACCACCATCCAGGGCGATGCCCCTTTCTGATCGGCTGCGCCTTGCGCAAAGAGCCCGGAGATTCATCATGTCCAAACGCATTGCTTTCGCACCGTTGGCCGCCGCCATCGGCCTGGGGTTCAGCCTGTTGGCCGGCAGTCTGGTGGCGCCGCCCAGCGCCCAGGCCGAGGGCGAGATTCGCATCGCCGAACAGTTCGGCATCGTGTACCTGCTGTTGAACGTGGTGCGCGACCAGCAGTTGATCGAGAAATACGGCAAGCAGGAAGGTATCGACATCAAGGTCGACTGGACCCAGTTGTCCGGTGGCGCGGCGGTCAACGATGCGCTGCTTTCGGGCTCCATCGACATCGCCGGTGCCGGGGTCGGGCCGTTGCTGACCATCTGGGACCGTACCCGCGACAAGCAGAACGTCAAGGCCGTGGCCTCCTTGGGCAACTTTCCCTACTACCTGCTGAGCAACAATCCACAGGTCAAGACCATTGCCGATTTCACCGACAAGGACCGTATCGCGGTGCCGGCGGTGGGCGTGTCGGTGCAGTCGCGATTCTTGCAATACGCCGCTGCCAAGCAATGGGGCGACAAGGAGTTCAACCGCCTCGACAAATACACCCTGGCAGTGCCGCACCCGGATGCCACGGCGGCGTTGATTGCCGGCGGCACGGAGCTGACCGGGCATTTTTCCAACCCGCCGTTCCAGGACCAGGCCCTGGAGAACCCCAATGTCCATGTGGTGCTCAATTCCTATGACGTGCTCGGGCCGAACTCGCCCACGGTGCTGTTTGCCACTGAGAAATTCCGTGAGGAAAACCCGAAGACCTACAAGGCCTTCGTCGAGGCGTTGACCGAAGCGGCCGAGTTCGCCCAGAAGGATAAGGGCGCGGCGGCGGATACCTACCTGCGGGTGACCAAGGCCAAGATCGACCGGGCGACGTTGCTGAAGATCATCGACAACCCGCAGATCGAATTCACTGTTACGCCGAAAAATACCTACCCGCTGGCCGAATTCCTCTACCGCGTCGGCGCGGTCAAGAACAAGCCGGCGTCGTGGCAGGACTATTTCTTCCAGGACGCCAAACCGTTGCAAGGGAGCTGATGGTCATGAACGCGCCTTTGCAAGGCCGCGCGGCCAGCAATCCCATCCCCACCGATACGGCGCTGTTGTCGGTGGATAACGTCAGCCTGGAATACCGCACCCCGCAGCGCGTGGTGCGGGCCACGCACCGGGTGAGTTTCGATGTCGATCCGGCGGACCGGTTTGTCCTGCTCGGCCCGTCCGGTTGCGGCAAGTCCACGCTGCTCAAGGCCATCGGCGGTTTCATCGCGCCGTGCGAAGGCCAGATCCGTTTGCAGGGGCAAACCGTCAGTGCCCCGGGGCCGGACCGGATCGTGGTGTTCCAGGAGTTCGATCAGCTGCCACCGTGGAAAACTGTCAAGCAGAACGTAATGTTCGCCCTGTTGGCGTCTCACACTCTCAAGCGTCGCGAGGCCGAAGAGCGGGCACTGCATTACCTGGACAAGGTAGGGCTGGCCGCTTTTGCCGATGCCTATCCCCATACCCTGTCTGGCGGCATGAAAGCCCGTGTCGCCATCGCCCGGGCGCTGGCGATGCAACCGAAAATCCTGCTGATGGACGAGCCCTTTGCCGCCCTCGATGCCCTGACCCGACGCAAGATGCAGGAAGAGTTACTGCTGCTGTGGGAGGAGGTGCGTTTCACGCTGCTCTTTGTCACCCATTCCATCGAGGAGGCGTTGGTGGTGGGTAATCGCATCCTGTTGCTGTCGCCGCATCCGGGGCGGGTGCGGGCGGAGATCCACAGCCATCAATACGACTTGCACAGCCTGGGTGGCGCGGCGTTCCAGCAGACGGCGCGACGGATTCATCGGCTGCTGTTCAATGAGGGCCAGTCGCCGGACAGCGAGCGTGAGCTGGATTTCGCCGACATCCGCATCGCGTATTAAGGGGAGCGTTCCATGAGCCAGTTATCGCCCGTGCGCGAAGAATACGAAGTTGACCTGCAGCCTCTGACCCAGGTGCCGCTGGAGCGCGAATTGCCGCTCGGCCAACGGCTCTGGCAACAGGGTTGGTTGCGCAAGAGCCTGATCCTGTTGCTGCTGGCGGTGTTGTGGGAAGCCGTGGCCCGTTACCAGAATAATGACCTGCTGCTGCCAGGTTTCCTGCAAACAGCCAATGCGTTGTACGACGGTCTGCTCAGCGGCGAGCTGCTGGGCAAGGTGTGGATTTCCCTGGTGGTGCTGCTCAAGGGCTATCTGCTGGGGATCGTGCTGGCGTTCGGGCTGACCACGCTGGCGGTGTCGACGCAGTTGGGCCGCGACCTGCTCAGCACCCTGACCTCGATGTTCAACCCACTGCCCGCCATCGCCCTGTTGCCGCTGGCATTGTTGTGGTTTGGCCTGGGGCAGAACAGCCTGATTTTCGTGCTGGTGCATTCGGTGCTGTGGGCGCTGGCGCTGAACATGTACGCGGGGTTTCTTGGTGTGTCCGAGACGTTGCGCATGGCCGGGCGTAACTATGGGCTCAGGGGGGTGCGCTTTGTGCTGTTCATCCTGATCCCGGCGGCGCTGCCATCGATCCTCGCCGGGCTGAAGATCGGCTGGGCCTTCGCCTGGCGCACCCTGATCGCCGCCGAGCTGGTATTCGGCGCCACCAGCGGCAAGGGTGGGTTGGGCTGGTACATCTTCCAGAACCGCAACGAGCTATACACCGACAAGGTCTTCGCCGGATTGGCGGTGGTGATTCTGATCGGGTTGTTGGTGGAAAACCTGGTGTTCGACAGCCTGGAGCGGGTGACGGTGAGGCGCTGGGGGATGCAGCGTTGAGCAGGTAAGACTCCTCGCCCGGGTTTTGGGTTGCCTGGGCTGACGTCATCGCGAGCAAGCTCGCGCTCACAGGGCCGTAGTCCAACAATAGAATAGACAAACAGGATTAGTTCCAAGCTATCGTTAACCTGAGCAGATAGGGTGATGTCCTTATCCCGGCTAGCCTAGCTCCATCGAAAGTATAAACATCACATTAGAGTTGCCTTGGCATAATATGTTTTCTCGTCAGGTACTGTTTCAAGGGTTGGACCTGCTAGGTGGTCTGGCTTCGACGCTGTTACTTTTCAGGCGTCGATTAGAACTTAATAGTAGTACTGCTTCGAAACAGTTACGTCAGGGTCGGGGGCATTCGGTTTATCGAAAATAAATAGGATATATACCGTTGCCCATTTATCCCAAATTCTCATGTCGGTGTTTCGCTCATAGGGATGCCATTGTCCGTCCTGCCACATCGAGTCGGGAGAAAAGCTTGACCACTGCCCAGCCGAATTATCTATAAGAATGTTAATGTTGGCTTTATTCCCACCACTTTGACCATTGCTTCGAGTTATTCGGTATGCAGTCGTTTTGAACTGCAATCGTCCATCAACATAACGATGCTGAAAAGTTAGTTCTCCTTTGTAGTTACCCGTGCTCCCTGAAAGCGTATCGGTTCGCCAGGGGATTTCGCTCGTTTTACCTTTGATGTTGTTTGAATCGATGTTGGCCGACTCAGGCTCCAAGATGGAGGGTTTAAGCTTGTCAAGAGATACTCTGATTGCAGATCTTAACTTTTTTCTCTTCTCCAGATGTGCCTTTTCAAGCACTTCATTACTGAGGTCGTCATTAATATTGGTTGTCTGGTTATTGCTCATGATGCTGTCCTCTAGTAGACGATCTGAGCGTTCCGTTGACGCTCAATTGCCGGAGCGCCGTGGATAGACGCAAGAGCAGTAGAAACCTTTAAGACCGGCTTGCGTACCTGTCGTAGTTGACAGTGCCGACGAACGGCGACCCTGTCCGACGGCTACTTTCCGAGTGTCTACGGCACTTTGCGCAAGGGACTGTAGATCCCCCAGAATCCGCCGGCTTGGAAGCCTTGGCCTTGCCCTTAATGTGATTCGTGTCGCTGATACCCAACGATGGGATTCAGTTGCCGGTCATGAAAAACAGATGCACAAGCTTCACCTGTGGAGTGAGCTTGCTTGCGGAGGCGATATTCGAAGTTCACCCAGGCGTATAAGCCGATCCGCCTCCCATTCCACCAGCAAATGCACCTTATCGACCATCCGGCTTAGGTTTCAGGCGCTCCAGGCGGCGAACGTTATTTATCGCTGCCCAGGCCATTAGCCAAGTAAAGCCCCGCCCTTTTCCTTTAGACTGGCCGCCCTCAAGCAAGCCTTCAGAACATGGAATGCCAACCTCTCCCAACACCCTTCGAAAAGCCCTGGTCGCTTGGCTATACGCCGCTGCCCTCATGCATCTGCTGGTCAGCCTCGTGCTGACCTGGGCAGGGCATTCCGGATTGCTCGACGGCTATCTGCAAACCATCGAACAGGCTTTCTGGCCCGACGCTGCGGTGCCTTCGGCTGCCCGGGCGCAGCAGGTCTGGTGGCTGGCGCTGTTCGGCGCCACGTTGCAAAGTTATTCGCTGTACATGCTGGCCCTGGTCCATCTCGGTAATCGACTGAGAAGCGCGATGCCTTGGGGGTGGTTGATTGCCGGCATCCTGCTCTGGGCGCCCCAGGACATCCTGCTTTCGGCCCAGGCGCAGGTCTGGTCGCATTTGTGGTTCGACAGCCTTGCCCTGTTTGCATTGCTGCCTCCGCTGTTCTGGCTCTACCGTCATGATCGCCGCAATCCCCTCGTCGACCACCTGCTAAGTGAGTCAAACCATGCCTGATTTTTCTCTCCTCGACTGGGCCATCGCGTTGTTGATTGCCCAGGCTGTCCTGGGCGCGCTGGATACCCTCTATCACCATGAACTGACCGTCGCGCTGCCCTATCGCCACAGCGCCCGGTTGGAGCTGTCGATCCACGCCCTGCGTTCGTGTTTCTACGGGGTTCTGTTCCTGGGCATCGCCCACCTGACCTTCCAGGGAGCGTGGGCGATTGTCATCGGGTTGCTGTTCGCCCTGGAGATCGGCCTGACGCTCTGGGATTTCGTGGTCGAGGACCGCAGCCGCAAGCTGCCGGCCATCGAGCGCATCATGCACACGGTGCTGGCGGTCAACGGCGGGGCGTTCTTCGCGCTGTACGGGGTGCAACTGGCGCAATGGGCGAGTTTGCCTACCGGCCTGGGCGCGCTCGATCTCGGCTGGCGCGGCTGGTTGCTGACGCTGTTTGCCGTAGGTGTCAGTGCCTCGGGTATTCGTGACGGGCTGGCGGCGCTGCGCATGCAACGCCAGGGCAAATCCGGCAATCCGTTCGCGGGCGGCATCCATAAGCGCGTGTTGGTGACCGGCGGCACCGGGTTTATCGGGGAGACGCTGGTCAATCAATTGCTCGATGCCGGGCACACCGTCAGTGTGCTGGCCCGGGATCCGTTGAAAGCGGCCTACCTGTTCGACGGCCGTGCCCGTTGCCTGCGCTCGCTGAACAAGCTGGGCCATGACGAAATCTTCGATGTGATGATCAATCTGGCGGGGGCGCCGGTGGCCGGTCCGCGCTGGAGCCCCCGGCGCCAGGCGCAGCTGATTGCCAGCCGGGTCAATACCACCGAAGCGTTGATGACCTGGCTGAAGAACGCCCGGAACAAACCGACGCTGTGGGTTCAGGCTTCGGCCATCGGTTTTTATGGCGTGCGCGATGCCAGTGAAAGACTGGATGAGCAAGCTTCCAAGGGCGATGGTTTTATGGCCGACCTCTGTGCTCGCTGGGAAGCGTCGGCGCGGCCAGCCGTTGAATTGGGCCTGCGGCAGGTGGTGATGCGCCTGGGCGTGGTCTTTGGTCCGGGCGGTGCGCTGTTGCCTTTGCTGATTCCGTTTCGCCTGGGGTTCGGTGGGCGGATGGGTGATGGGCGGCAGATCATGAGCTGGATACACCGCGATGATGTGATCCAGGTGATCGCCCGGGCCTTCGACGATGAGAGCCTGAGCGGCACCTACAACCTGGTGGCGCCGGACACGGTCAGCCAGGGAGAGTTTGCCGAGCGCGTCGGTAAGGTTCTCAAGCGCCCGGTATGGTTTCACATCCCTGCCGCACCGGTGCGAGCCCTGGCAGGGGAGATGGCCCAGTTGTTTTTCGACGGCCAACGCGTGGTGCCGAGCCGTCTCGCTGACGCCGGGTATCGGTTCCGTTACCCGACCCTCGACGCTGCCCTGCGTGATCTGGCCTGAGGACCGCTCATGAGCAAGCCCTTGATGTACCTGCTGGCCGGTAACGGAAGCGCCGCTGATTGGTGGGACGATGCATTGCCGCACTTCGAGCGCTACGAAGTGCTGCCGCTGGAACTGCCCGGCTTCGGCAATCATCCCCAGGCGCCTTGCGAAGACCTGGCCGCCTACGCCCAAGCTTTGCTGCAGATGACGGTCAAGGGCAGCGCGATCACCTCCGTCGGGGTGAATGCGCTGTTGGTGTTGCATGCCTTGCAGCGTCAGCCCGGGCACTTCTGTCGCAGTGTACTGCTGGCGCCGGTCGGGGCGTTTTTGTGGCAGCGCCGCCTACCGGCATTGATGTCGCCCCTGCCGCTGCGCAAATCCATTCATTGGCTGTTGGCAAACCAACCGACGCTGTTTGCCCGCAAGTTTTCCAACCAGACCTGGACGCCTGCGCAGTACCGGCGCATGGGTGCCGGGTATGCGCGCTGTCGGGCCTTTGTGCCGCACTGGGATCTGGTGCGCGCGGACACCGCGTTGCCACTGCTGGAGTGGATTACCGATCCGGTAGAACTGGTCTGGGGCGATCAGGACAATGTTCTGGGCATCGAGCAGGCCGCGGCGTGGTCAGCCATTCTCGCTCGCGCCGATCTGACCATCAGCCTGAAACCCGGCTGGGGTCATTATCCGTGGATTGACGCGCCGGCCGAGTTCGCCGCGTGGCTGGAGTCGGACGAGCGAGGATTCGTCGCCCATACCAAGGGTGGGCGCTTGCGCCTGGCGGCGCTGGCCGGGCAAGCGGTGCCTGCGGCGCTGTCGCTCAACGACTGCCATGATCCGCGCCTGCCGGCGTTCCTCGACGATCCATCGGACGCTCTTTGGGCGGTGCGTTCCTCCAGTTATGGCGAGGACCAGGCCGATGCGGCGAATGCGGGCCTGAGCACCACGTTCTTGCGTGTAGCGACGCAGGATGTGCCGGCGCGCGTTGCCGAGCTGAATGCAACGGGGGTCGAGGAAGTGGTGGTGCAGCGATTCATCACGCCGCGGCTGTCCGGGATCGCCTTCGTCCGTCACCTGGCCGTCGAGCTGGAGTGGGTCGAAGGTCATCTTGAATCATTGGCCGACGGTCAGGCGAGCCCTGAACGCGCGATCATTTCCCGGCTGGGCGATTCATGGAACAGCGACACGTTCAAACCTTCCCACGGCCTGACCGCCGATCAGCTGTGGCGATTCCTGCAAGGTGTGCTGCGGGTGTTCCACTACGTGCCCGGTGATGTTGAATGGGCCTGGGACGGCAAACAACTCTGGCTGCTGCAATACCGGCCGATCAGCGATTATGGCTGGCGTCGACACCTGACCGCCGCCAATATCGCCGAGATCCTGCCGCCGCGACCCAGTGTCCTGGTGGAGTACGCCCAGCGCCGTGCCGCGGCGAGCATTCCCGCTATCATGGCGCGTTGGGACGCGCGGATATTGCAGGACAACGAGCCCTTTACCGCGGTGTTTGGCGGTGCTTCGTACATCAACAACGACCTGTTTCTCGCGCGCCTGGCGGACTGGGGCATCAGTGCCAGCAACTACGCGGGTGAGGTCGGCGGCGCTACACCGCATCTGCCTTGGCGACCGCTTCGCCTGGTCCGTTCGCTGCCGTTGTTCCTGCGCATGCAGCGCATCGCTCGTGGGCATCTGCCGAGGTTAGAAAAGGGTTTACTGCGCTTCGACCGGGAACTCTGCGAGCTGACCGAACAGGGGGCTGGCGGGCAACAATTGGCCGACTGGTTCACCCGTTTCTACGTATTTGTGGTCCAGGGCAACCTGTGCATCGCCACCGCATTGGCCAGCAGCGGTGGCGACTGGCTGGGCCGGCCCCCGACCGTCTATGACAACCTGGAATCCGCCCCGCATCGGCTGCCATGGGAAACCGACCCGGCTACGCCGCGTCCGGCACCGACCGAATTGCCGCTGCAGGCGTTCCCTCGATGGCCGTTGGCGGTGCGCCTGGCCCATTCGAGCGGTCTGCCGGGATTGCGCGGCTACTACCTGCAAGTGCGTGAGTGGTATCGCGACAACCTGATGCGGATTTTTTTTCGCCTGCATCACGCCATGCCGGCGGCCGAACGGGCCCATTGGTTCGCACCGCATCCGGACGTTCGCAGCCGGGAAGGCAGCTTCTGGCAGGACGGTCGCGAGGGCACCGAGCAAGCGAGTGGATTCCTGATCTACCCGGGACAGGTGCAAGGCATCCTGGGCGACGACATTCTGCTTGAAGAAACCCTGGACCCAGGTCGCCATGCACACTATCAAAACGCCCGGGCAGTGATTGCGCGCATGGGCGGACGCTTGTCCCATGGCTCGACCTTGCTGCGCGAATTGCGCAAGCCCTCGGCGGTACTGCCGCAGGTGGATGCGGCCTGGCTGGGTCGCGAGGTGCTGTATCGGGATGGGGAGTTGACGTTGGTGGAGTAGGGCGCGGCTGGGGTGGTCGCCAGCAGCGAGGGAGACCTGAGTCGGGCGAATTCTGACGTCAACCGTTGCCTAACCCCTCTCCTAACCTTTTTGAAATAAGAGATTTCCCAAACCTGAACGCATCTCCCTTGACGCTCCCCACCGCTGTCGTAGACTCCGACCATCCGTCAGGGAGTAGCGGTCATGCAGCGTTTTTGCAGTTGGTTTGTGGGATTGGCCTTTATAACGTGTGCGGTCCAGGCGCAGACGTCTGTCGCGAACGATCCGTTGTTCGAGAGCAACGTGACGGCCGGGGCGCCGGGTGGCAACGAGGCGCGAGGGGTGCTGCGGGCGCGGGATCAGGCCGTGCTGGCCAGTGAGTTGGCCGGACGTATCGTCGAATTGCCGTTCAGTGAGGGCGAGTCGTTCAAGAAGGGCGATACCCTCGCGCGTTTCGATTGCTCGGCCTATCAGGCCCAGCTCAACGCCGCCCAGGCGGCGAGTCGGGGCGCCAATGAGGAGTTGGCGCATAACCGGCAGCTGGAGGCATTGAAATCCGTCGGGCGTTTCGAGGTCTCACGGGCCGAGGCCCGGCTCAGCGAGGCCCAGGCGCAATCCCAGGTGTATCAGGTCCAGGTCAAGCGCTGCAGTGTGATTGCACCGTTCGATGGGCAGGTGGTGGCGCGCAAGGTCCAGCGTTATGAGAGCGTGGCGGCCGGCGCGCCGTTGCTGGACGTGGTCGACAACCGCACCCTGGAGATCCATCTGCTGGTGCCGTCGCGCTGGATGGACAGGCTCAAGCCCGGCCAATCCTTCACATTCATTCCCGACGAAACCGGCCGGCCGCTGCAAGCGACGGTCAAGCGCCTCGGCGCGCGTATCGATGAGGGCAGCCAGACGTTGCTGCTGGTGGCGAGCCTGCCTGATGCCAGTGGCTTGCTGTCCGGCATGAGCGGCACGGCGCGTTTCGCGGAGTCCAAGTGAACGCGCCGGTCATGGGTAACGCCGAGCAGGTATTTGCCCGCTTCCTCGATCTGGAGCGTCAGACGCGGGCCGCGCGTAACCCGACGCAACTGAGCTACAGCCTGGTCAACGATGGCCAGGCCCTGTTCGGGTTTCGCCACGCCGCGCTGTTGATTGCCGGCAAAGTGCAGGCAGTGACCGGCATCAGTGCCGTGGAACCGAATGCGCCTTTCGTGGCGTTTGTCGAGCAGGCGGTAGCGCAATTGTTCAAGCAAGGCCTGCTGAACCAGGCTCGGGTGATTGCTGCCGGTGGTGTCAGCGAGGCCGTTCAGGCGGACTGGCAAAGCCTGTCGGCCGGGCAGGTATTCTGGCTGCCGTTGATCGATCACAAGGGTCTGGTCTTCGGCGGTCTGTGGTTGGCCCGTGACCTGCCCTGGACGCCGGCCGAGCAAGTACTGCTGTCGCAATTGGGCGATACCTACAGCCATGCGTGGCTGGCGTTGCAACCGCGCAAGCCGTGGCGCCTGCGCTGGACGCGCAAGCGCCAGGTCGCGCTGGTGGCGGTGCTGTTACTGGGCTTGCTGGTCCCGGTGCGCCAGTCGGTGCTGGCCCCGGCCGAAGTGGTGCCGCTGGGTGGCCAGGTGGTGGCGGCGCCGCTGGACGGCGTGATCGCCGAATTCATGGTCAAGCCCAACCAGGCCGTCAAGAACGGCGACCTGTTGCTGCGCTTCGAAAGCACCAGCCTCAAGGCCCAGGCCGATGTGGCCGAACGCGCATTGGACGTGGCCGAGGCGGAGCTCAAGGCCAACTCCCAGCGCTCGTTTGCCGATGCCGAATCGAGCTCAAAGATCGACCTCCTGGCCGCTCGCGTCGAGCAGAAACGCGCCGAGCGCAACTATGCCCTGGAGTTGCTCAAACGCAGTGAGGTGCGTGCCGAACGGGATGGCATTGCGGTGTTTGCCGATGTCGAGCGCTGGCTCGGCAAGCCGGTGCAGACCGGCGAGCGGTTGATGGAAATCGCCGACCCCAGCCAGGCTGAGCTGCGTATCGAATTGGCGGTCGGCGACGCGATAACCCTGGCTCCCGGTGCGCAAGTCGCGTTGTTCCTCGACAGCGATCCGTTGCAGCGGCATGTGGCCTGGCTCGAGCGTTCGGCCTACGAGGCGCAACCCACTGCCGCCGGACAGCTGGCCTATCGGTTGGATGCGCGTTTCGATGCCGCGGCACCGCGCATCGGCCTGCGTGGCACGGCAAAAATATTCGGCGATCGTGCGCCGTTGGCGCTGTACCTGTTGCGTCGACCATTGGCTGGGCTGCGCCAGAGCGTAGGTCTGTAGCGTGGACCTGCCGAGCCTGCGGCCGGATCTGCAGCTGTCTCCGGCGGCAGCGGACCCTGATGGTTCGCCTCAATGGACGCTGGCCGATCCGGTACGCGGGCGCTATTTCAAGCTGGGTGCGGCGGCGATGCGCATGCTGCGGCATTGGTCCCTGGGCGACCCGGAGCGGGTGCTGCAAGCTGCGAACCGTGAGCCGGGCCTGCCCCTCAACGGCGAGTCGCTGGAGCAGTTGCTGGGCTTTCTACGCGGTCACGATCTGATCAGCGCAATGGATCCGCAACAGCGTGACAGCTATCAGTTCAAGACGGCCGCCCGGCGCCAGAGCCTGTGGCAAATCCTGCTGCATCAATACCTGTTTTTCCGGATTCCACTGTGGCGTCCAGACGCTTTCCTCAACCGCGCCTGGCCCTGGCTGGCACGGTTCGGGCCCAAGATCCTGCGCTATGGACTGCCGCTGACCCTGGGTGCCGGGATTTTCCTGGTGTCACGGGATTGGCAGCGGTTCCTGGCGACTTTTCCACACCTGTTCAGCCTGGGCGGTGCGCTTGCGTTCGGGGTGGCATTGTTTTTCGCCAAGCTGTGCCATGAGTTCGGCCATGCCTTCATGGCCAAGCGCGCCGGTTGCCGGGTGCAAAGCATGGGGGTGGCGTTCATGGTGCTGCTGCCGATGTTCTATACCGATGTCAGCGACGCCTGGCGGATCAATGATCGTCGGGCTCGATTGCTGATTGGCGCCGGTGGCGTGCTGGCGGAGCTGCTGCTGGCATGCATCGCGCTGCTGGCCTGGTCGTTGTTGCCCGATGGGCCGGCCCGCACCGCCGCGTTCATGCTGGCCAGCGCCACCTGGATCACCACGCTGATCATCAACCTGAATCCCTTCATGCGCTTTGACGGGTACTTCCTGCTCAGCGATTTCTGGGCGGTGGATAACCTTCAAGGCCGGGCATTCGCCTTGTGTCGCTGGCGCTTGCGCGAAGCCTTGTTCGGTTACGGCGCGGTGGCACCGGAACCCTGGTCGCCGAAGATGCGCCGTCGCTTGCTCATATGGGGATATGGGTCGTGGTTGTGGCGAGCGGTGTTGTTCTTTGGCATTGCCCTGGCGGTCTATCACCTGTTCTTCAAAGTGTTGGGCATTTTCCTGATGATGGTGGAATTGGTCTGGTTCATTTTCATGCCTATCGTGAATGAGTGGCGACAATGGTGGCAGCGTCGCGAGCAAGCCCATGGGCCGCGGGTGTTGCTGACCGGATTGGTCTTGCTGGCACTGATCCTGGCCTTGCTTTTGCCCTGGCGCAGCGCCGTGGAAGTGCCGGCGATGCTGGAGGCCGGTCGTGCCAGTGCCTTGTATGCACCGGTGGCGGCCCGGGTCAAACAGGTGAATGTGCACGATGGGCAGGTGGTGGCCCAGGGCGATGTGTTGATTGAATTGGAGTCGCCGGACATGGCGTCACGCCTGAGCATCGTGCGTCGGGAAATCGAGATCCAGCAATTGCAGATGCGTCGCCGGGCCGGCCGCAGCGAAACCGCTGCCGACGCAGGTATTGTCGAGCAACAACTGGCCGAAGCCGTTGCCGAGTATCGTGGCCTGGTCGCCCAACGTGAACGACTGTTGCTGCGAGCGCCCCATGCCGGCCAGGTGCGTGACCTGCTGCCACAATTGGCGGTAGGCCGCTGGTTGTCACCCACGCAACCGCTGGTGCGGGTGGTGCAGGCCGACTCCCGCCTGCGTGGTTACCTCACCGAGGCCGAGCTTTGGCGGGTCGGGCCTGGCGCCACGGGACGATTCATTGCCGATGATCCGATGCACCCTTCGATTGCCGTGCAACTGAATGAAATCGACACCAATGGCACCGCCTGGGTCGAGCAGCAGGCGTTGACATCCGATCATCATGGGCCGATTGCCGTTCGCCGTGATTCGCAACAGCGGGCCGAGCCGGTGCAGGCGCAATACGGTGTACGCCTGAGCGCCGTCGATGACGAAGCTGCTCCGTCGCAACCGCTGCGGGGAGTCGTGGTGCTGCAGGGGCAGGGCGAATCGATACTGGGAGCGGCCTGGCGTCGGTTGGCGGCGTTGGGTGTAAGGGAAAGCGGATTCTAAGGAGCATACATGGAGTCAGTAGCGGCAGAGGGACTGGTGGTGCGGCCGTCGCGGGTCAGCGATGGTCCGTTCTTGCAGAGTCTTTATCAGGCGGCGCGACCGGACCTGCAATGGATCGATGGCGAGCACGAGCAGGTGCAGCAGGTGATCGCGCAGCAGTTTCAGGTGCAGGAGCAGGGGCTGGGGGACAACTTTCCCAATGCCATGCATTACGTCGTGGAAAAACTCGGCACCGCTATCGGCGCGTTAAGCACCGATTTCGGTGCCAATGAAATTCGTGTGCTGTACCTGGCTTTCATTCCCCAGGCCCGCGGACAGGGTTATGGCCGGACGGTGTTGCAAGGCGTGCAGAAAGCCGCGCAACAGATCCGCTGCCCGGTGGCGACCGTGGTCTGGACCAGCAATCCTCACGCACGGCGGCATTACCTGGCGCTGGGCTTCGAAGTCGAGGAACGTAACCCGGCGGCGGAACGGTTGGTCTGGTATCCGAAAGGCAACTGACAGCTCAACATTCCTTAATGTGTGTGGGATGTTTCTGTGGGAGCAAAGCTTGCTCGCGATAGCGGCAGTCACGAGCAAGCTTTGCTCCCACAGGGCCGCTGCCCTGCGATTGGAAAATCAGTTACGGGATGGGAACAGACCGTTCAAGGCGATGCTGAAGTTGATGACCAGGAATGGGTTCATGATTGCCATCGGCAGTCCATTGCCCGTAGGAGCCACCGTGCCGCTGACCGTGGTGGTCACGCCTTTGAGCGGTACTGGCGACGCACCTAGCTGGTCGGAATAGATATTCGCCGCTCCCGGTCCGGTACCTGAAGTGCCGATGAAGGAGTTGGTGGCCGTTGGCGCGTTCAGTGGATTACTGGCCGGGTTCGCCAGTTGCAAGGTGGTTGCGGCGGTTATGCCCGTCAGGGTGTGGGTGTGGTTGGGCAGGTTGTTCAGTGTTGCCGTCACGTTTTCAGTGCCGGAAGTCTCGCCGATCACACGCGGGGACAGGCCCAGGCCGTTGCCCTGGCCCAAGGGCAGTCGGCTTTGCAGGTTGGGCAGCATGAAGTTGGTCTGGCCATTGCCTCCGTAGTAGGTGCCGATCAGTGAGAACAGTGCCTGGTACTGCGAGATGCCGAGCGTCTGCCCACTACACAACGCCCAGCCGCTGGGTGCGAAATTAAAGGCAAACGACTGGATAGTGCCCATGAATACTTCCATAGATTCCTCGTCCTTCAGGTTATCGTTCTGGTGTTGCCAAGGAAGAAGATTGCGTTCAGCCCGACTCCTTTATTCCCTGGCCTGATCACGCACGGCTGAGCGTAGACGTGGTTGCCATGCTCTGCCGAGTGAAGCTTCATTGCAGATCCCGTGGGGAGCGGGCTTGCTCGCGAAAGCGGTGTATCAGTCGACTTCACTGCTGCCTGACACGACGCCTCGCGAGCAGGCTCGCTCCCACATCAGTTGAACGCGATATAGAAATACCCCACAGCCGGGTCTCGTCCCATGGGCGGTACCCGCGACACGAACACCCCTTCGAGCCTGCCCAGTTCGGGCACTTCCAATGAGCACAAACCGTCTACGAAATCGGTGGCCTGCAAACTGTTGAATTCGATGCTGAAAGGCATGCGCTCTGTATTGGGCATTTTCGCCCGAGGCGCATGCTCGAGGGTTTCGATCCGTACGGGCAGACAACTGCCGTCAGGCAGGGTCAGGTGACTGGTCTGACCCAGCAGTGGTTGGAAATGGTGGCTATGGACGGCTTGCAACATATCGATACTCCAACAGGCCAGAGGGCCATGGTCCTCCGGCGGATCATCAGTTTCGGGATGGGAAGTAGCCTTGCAGGGCAATGCTGAAGTTGATCGCCAGGAATGGGTTCATGATTGCCATCGGCAGTCCATTGCCGGTAGGGGCGACCGTGCCGCTGACCGTCGTGGTCACACCCTGCAGCGGTACCGGCGAAGCACCTAGCTGGTCGGAATAGATATTCGCTGCACCCGGCCCGGTGCCCGAGGTACCGATGAAGGAGTTGGTGGCTGTTGGCGTATTCACCGGGTTGCTGGCCGGGTTCGCCAGTTGCAGGGTGGTCGCGGCGGTTATGCCGGTAAGGGCGTGGGTGTGGTTGGGCAGGTTGTTCAGCGTCGCCGTGACGTTTTCAGTGCCGGAGACGGTGCCGATCACCCGAGGGGTCAGCCCCAGGCCGTTGCCCTGGCCCATGGGCATCCGCCCCTGCAAGTTGGGGAGCAGAAAGGTGGTCTGGCCGTCGCCGCCGTAAGTCACCCCGATCAGGGCGAACAATGTCTCGTATTGAGCGAGACTGAGGGTCTGCCCGTTGCACAAGGCCCAATCCCGGGGGGCGAAGTTGAACGCGAACGGCTGGATAGTCCCGATAAATACTTCCATAGAGTCCTCATCCTTCAGGTTGTTGGTCTGCGGTATCTGGATACAACGGGTAAAGATGCGATCACCTGGCCGGTCACGCCCGGATGAGCGTAGACGGGGTTATTTCATTCTGCCCGTGGACTGAAAAAGGTTGCCGCGTGGCTTAATCGATTCAGGTTTGGGGGTGAGCTGTACCGTCCATCTTTTTTTCAGGAACAGGTGTGTTTGATGTCAAAGTAGTACTAGTCGAGGTTTGTTTCCTCGTCTACTCTTCGGACACAAATGGACTACAAACGGTGAAAGGGATTGTCAAAGTTTCACTTTATCTCCGGTCTACCGCGCTCAGGCTCGACCCTGCTTTCTGCGATCCTGTTGCAGAACCCACGCTTTCATGCCGGCATGACCAGCCCCGTCGGTACGCTGTTCAGCAGCGTATTGCAGCAATGCAGTGCCGGTAGCGAATTCGGTTCGGTGATCGACACCGACCTGCGCCGTCGCCTGCTGCGTGGGTTGTTCGATTCGTACTATGCCGACAAAGCCGACAAGCCCGTCATCTTCGATACCAACCGCCAGTGGTGCGCTCGTTTACCCGCGCTGCAGGATCTTTTCCCCCAGGCCAAGACCATCGCCTGCGTACGCAACGTTGCCTGGGTGCTCGACAGCCTGGAGCGGCTCTACCGCGCCAACCCGTTCGAGAACACCAAGCTGTTCAACGACGATGACGAGCGCAACACCGTCTACAGCCGCTGCGAAACCCTGGCCCAGCGCAACCGTCTGGTGGGATATGCCTGGACGGCACTCAAGGAAGCCTATTACGGCGAAAACGCCGAGTCGTTGCTGATCGTCGACTACGACCTGTTGAGCCAAGCGCCCGAGCGGGTGATGCGGCTGATCTACGAATTCATCGACGAGCCCTGGTATGAACACGATTTCAATCACTTGACCTACGACGCACCGGCCTTCGACCAGGCCCTGGGCGTTGCCGGCCTGCACAAGGTCAAGCCCCGGGTCGCGCCGCAAGCGCGACGGACCCTGCTGCCGCCGGATCTGTTCGAGAAGTATGCCCAGTTGTCGTTCTGGCGCGATGGCTCTGCCAGCGCCGCCAATGTCATTCGTATGAAAACCGACGCCGCGCTCAGCTGAGCGCGGTTTTTTCATTTACGTGTTCAGTAGTTCGAGTCCGGGTGAACATCATGTGGTGGAGCAAAGGTAAATCGCGGGTAACCGAGGGCGCACAGGCCCTGGCATCGCCAATGATCATGTCCCTGGAACCGCGGATGCTGTTCGACGGCGCCGTCGCCGCGACCGTGGCCGACGCCGCGCAGCCGGATGCCCATCCCACCGCGGACGCGGCCAAGACGCCCACGGCCGATCAGGCTACCGATACTCACGTGGCCCAGGGCCAGGCCGATGCCACCGAAGCCGCCGTGCCGGGCAAGTCGGTGGTATTCGTCGATTCCCGGGTCAAGGATGCCGCCAGCCTGCTCGAAGGCGTGGCGCCCGGCACCGAGGTCGTGCAACTGGATGCCACCAAGGACGGCTTGCAACAGATCGCCGATTACCTGGACACCCACCAGGGCGTCAGCTCGGTGCAGATCATTGCCCATGGCAACGCCGGTGATCTGTGGTTGGGCAACGCCTACCTGTCGGCGGACAACGTCCAGGCCCGCGCCGAGGTGCTGGCGCAGATTGGCCAGGACATGAACGCCGGAGGCGATATCCTGATCTATGGCTGCTACACCGCCCAAGGCGAACGTGGCCTGGAGCTGGTCGATTCGCTGGCGCAATTGACCGGTCGCGATGTGGCCGCTTCCAACGACCGTACCGGTCTGGGCGGCGACTGGGACCTGGAAATCGCCACCGGCAACATCGAAAGCGCCAACGTGTTGTCTGCCACTGCAATGAGCGACTACCAGTGGGGCCTCGCCACCTGGACCGCCACCAACAACGCCAACACCGGTGTCGGCTCGTTGCGTGCGGCCCTGTCCTCTGCGCAGAACGGCGACATCGTGACCTTCAGCAGCGGCATGACCGTGGCGCTGACCCAGGTGCTGGTGGTCAACAAGAACGTCACCATCGATGGCGACCTCAATAACGACAACGTTGCCGATGTCACCCTCGATGGGCAATTCCGCACCCAGGTCCTCAGCGTGACGTCCGGTACCACGGCAACCCTCGATGGTTTGGTGATCACCCGTGGCATGGTAGCGGGTGACGGCGGCAATGGTGGCGTCGATGCTGCGGTTGCTAAGGCCGGCGGTATTTATAACGCAGGAACCCTGACCCTGAAGAACGTCACGATTACCGCCAACGCCGCCTCGGGCGGTGGTGGCGGTGGTGGCGTGACGCCGCAATATGCCGGTGGCGGTGGTGGTGGCGGCGGCGCGGTCGGCAGCGGTACCGGCGGCAAGGGCGGCGACACACTCAATGCCACGGGCTCCGTCGGCTCGACGGGACAGGGCGGCGCCGGCGGCGGCTTCTTCAACATGGGCGGGCGGGGCGGTAACTCCACCGGTGGTGCCGGCGGTGCCGCTTACCCGGGCTACAGCACCGGATCGGCCGGCGGCACGGCGGCCAGCGCGGGATTATCCATCGGTGGTGGTGGGGGCGGTGACGGCTACAACTCCATAGGTGGTGCGGGTGGCGGCGCAGTGGGTGGTATCTACAACGACACCGGCGCGACCCTGCGCATCATCGGCAACTCGGTGATTTCCAACAACATCGGCGCCGGTGGTGGCGGTGGTGGTGGCGGTGCCGGAGGTGGCTACACCCACACTGGCGGTGCGGGCGGCGTCGGCGTTGGCGCCATCTGGAACAAGGGCGCGATCCTGATCACCGCGGCCAACTTCGCGGCCTTGTCAGGCAATGTCGGCGGCAGCGGTACCGGGGGCGGCAGTGCGGGCACCGCAGGTACGTCGCCGGCTTCCGTGGCCAATGTCTACGGTGACGGCGGAACCATCAACACCAACTATGTGCCGGATTTGACCCCGCCTACCGCAACTGTCGTGGTGGCCAATACCAGCCTGAACTCCGGTGGTACGTCGCTGGTGACTGTCACCTTCTCCGAGGCCGTGACGGGGTTTACCTCTGCCGACCTGACGGTGCAGAACGGCACCGTGGGTGCCTTCAGCAGCAGCGATGGCGGCATCACCTGGACCGGCACGCTGACGGCAGCCAGCAACATCGCCGATACCACCAACGTGATCACCCTGGACAACACCGGCGTTGTCGACCTGGCGGGTAACGCTGGCGTAGGCACCACCAGTTCGAACAACTATGTGGTCAACGACACCGTGGCGCCGACGGCGACCATCGTGGTGGCCGATACCGCACTCAAAAGCGGTGAAACCTCGGCCGTCACTATCACGTTCTCCGAAGCGGTCAGCGGCTTCACCACCGCCGACCTGACGGTGGCCAACGGTACCGTCACCGGGTTGAGCAGCAGCGACGGCGGCATCACCTGGACCGCGACCCTGACCCCGGATGCTGACGTGACCGACACCACCAACCTGGTGGTCCTGGACAAGACTGGCGTCGCGGACTTGTCCGGCAACGCCGGCGTGGGCACCACCAACTCGAACAACTACGCCGTCGATACGCTGCGCCCGACCGCGACCATCGTGGTGGCCGACACCGCGCTGAGCGTCGGCGAAACGTCGCTGGTGACCATCACCTTCAACGAAGCGGTCACTGGCTTCACCACCGCCGACCTGACGGTGGCCAACGGTACCGTCACCGGGCTGAGCAGCAGCGACGGCGGTATCACCTGGACCGGGACACTCACTCCCACCGCCAGCATCAGCGACACCACGAACCTGATTACGCTGGACAACAGCGGCATTGCCGATCTGTCTGGCAATGCCGGTACGGGCACCACCGACTCGAACAACTATGCCGTCGATACGCTGCGCCCCACCGCGACGATTGTAGTGGCCGACACCGCACTGAGCGCCGGTGAAACCTCGCTGGTGACCATCACGTTCAGCGAGGCGGTGACCGGTTTCACCCTGGCCGACCTGACGGTCGCCAACGGCTCTTTGAGTGGGTTGAGCAGTGCCGATGGCGGTATCACCTGGACCGCGACGCTTACCCCAAGCGTCAGTGTCACCGACGCCACCAACCTGATCGTCCTGGCCAATACCGGGGTGAGCGATGCGGCGGGCAACGCCGGCACCGGCACCACCAGCTCCAATAACTACGCCATCGACACGCAGCGCCCCACCGCCAGCATTGTCGTTGCCGACCCCACGTTGAGTATCGGCGAAACCTCGTTGGTGACCATTACCTTCAGCGAGGCGGTCACTGGCTTCACCAGCGCCGACCTGACGGTCGCCAACGGTAGCGTCACCGGGCTGAGCAGCGGCGACGGCGGCATTACCTGGACCGCTACATTCACCCCAAGCGCCAGCACCAGCGACGCGACCAATCTCATCACCCTGGACAATACCGGGGTGAGCGATGCGGCGGGTAATGCCGGCAGTGGCACCACCGACTCCAACAACTACGCCATCGACAACGTGCGCCCCACCGCCACCGTAGTGATTGCCGACACGGCGCTTGCCGCCGGCGAAACCTCGTTGGTGACTATCACCTTCAGCGAGGCGGTGACCGGGTTCACCCTGGCCGACCTGACCGTTGCCAACGGCAGCCTGAGCGGGCTGAGCACCAGCGACAACATCATCTACACCGCCACCTTCACTCCGAGCGTCGGCGTCAATGACACCACTAACCTGATCACCCTCGATAACACCGGCGTCGTGGACGGTGTGGGCAATGCCGGCACCGGCACCACCGATTCCAACAACTACATCGTCGATACGCAACGCCCGACCGCCACCATCGTCGTGGCCGATAACGCGCTGAGCGTCGGCGAAACCTCGCTGGTGACCATCACCTTCAGCGAAGCAGTCAGCGGTTTCGACAACTCGGACCTGAGTGTGGCCAACGGCACGCTGAGCGCGGTCAGCAGCAGCGATGGCGGAATCATCTGGACCGCTACCCTCACGCCAACTCTCGGGATCGTCGACACCACGAACGTCATCGTGCTGAACAACACCGGCTTCAGTGATGCGGCGGGCAACACTGGTACCGGCACGACCAGTTCGAACAACTACCAGGTCGACACCAACGTGCCGACGGCCACCATCGTGGTCGCCGACTCGTCGTTGAGTATCGGTGAAACCTCGCTGGTGACCATCACCTTCAACGAAGCGGTGAACGGGTTCGACAACAGTGACCTGACCGTCAGCAACGGCACCCTGACCAACGTCAGCAGCAGCGATGGCGGCGTGACCTGGACGGCCACCTTTACCCCGAGTGTCGGCGTTTCCGATACCAGCAACCTCATTACCCTGGACAACACCGGCGTGCGCAACGGGGCGAGCAATGCCGGGGTCGGCACCACCGACTCCAACAATTATGCCGTCGATACCGTACGCCCCACCGCGACCGTCGTCGTGGCCGACACCGCCATTGGCGCTGGCGAGACCTCGCTGGTGACCATCACCTTCAGCGAGGCGGTGACTGCTTTCACCGCTGCCGACCTGACGGTCGCCAATGGTACGGTCACCGGGTTGAGCAGCAGTGACGGCGGTATCACCTGGACCGCGACGTTCACGCCGAGTGCCGGGATCAACGACACCAGCAACGTCATCACCCTCACCAACGGCGGTATCGCCGACCTGGCGGGCAACATCGGCACCGGGACCACCGACTCCAACAACTATGCCATCGACACCCAGCGTCCGACCGCCACCATCGTGCTGAGCGACTCGACGCTGCGGCCGGGCGAAACCGCCCTGGTAACCATCACCTTCAGCGAGGCTGTGAGCGGTTTCAGCAACGCTGACCTGAGTGTTGCCAATGGCAGCCTCAGCGCGGTCAGCAGCAGCGATGGTGGCCTGACCTGGACCGCCACGTTCACGCCAACCGTGGGCGTGAGCGATGCCACCAACCTCATCGTCCTGGACAACACCGGCGTGAGCGACTCAGCCGGCAACGCCGGGACAGGCACCACCAACTCGGCCAACTATGCGGTCGAGACACAGGTGCCGACCGCCACTGTCGTGGTCGCGGACAGCTCACTCACGGTGGGCGAAACCTCGCTGGTGACCATTACCTTCTCGGAAGCGGTCAGCGGCTTCGACAATTCGGACCTGAGCGTGAACAACGGCACGTTGAGCAACGTGTCGTCTTCCGACGGTGGCGTGACCTGGACGGCGACGTTCACCCCGAGTGCCGGCATTTCCGACACCAGCAACCTGATCAGCCTGGACACCAGCGGCGTGGTCAACGTTTCCGGCAACAGCGGTATCGGCGTGGTGAACTCCAACAACTACGCTGTCGACACGGTGCGTCCGGGCGCCACCATCGTGGTCGGCGATACCAGCCTGGGTATCGGCCAGACCACCACCGTGACCATCAGCTTCACCGAGGCGGTGACCGGTTTCGACCTGTCGGACCTCAGTGTCGCCAATGGGGTGCTGTCCAACCTCGCCAGCAGTGACGGCGGCCTGACCTGGACAGCGACCCTGACACCTACGGCGGGTATCAACGATGCCACCAACCTGATCCTGCTCGACGCCAGCAACGTGCAGGACATTGCCGGCAACGCCGGTGCGGGTATCGCGATCTCCAGCAACTACGCACTCGACGCCACCCGGCCGACCGCGACCATCGTGGTCGCCGATCCGAGCCTGAGTGTGGGCGAAACCACCACCGTGACTATTACGTTCAGCGAAGCCGTGGCCGGTTTCGACCTGTCGGACCTGAGCGTCACCAATGGCGAACTGACCAACCTGACCAGCAGCGATGGTGGCAAGACCTGGACGGCGACTTTCACCCCCGCGGCGAATCTCACCGACCCGAGCAATTTCATTGCCCTGGACACCAGCAATGTCAGCGACGCGGCAGGCAATGCCGGGGCCAGCGTGGCGGTGTCCAACAATTACGCCATCGACACGGTAGTGCCCAACGACGTGAAGCCACCGCCGGAGTTCCTGACATCGGATCCCGTCACGGTCGCCCCACCGTCCGAAGTACCGTTGCAGCCGGTCGTCTTCACGCCGCCGACGGGCGATCTGGGCTCGCCGGTGGGCTTCCCACCGCTGTTCGAGCAACGGGATGTGGGCGGCGGCCTGCGGCCGATAGGCGATATCTTCATCAACCGTGGCGCGCTGGCGCCCAGTTACATCGCCCAGGTATTCAGCACTGATGCCGCCGGCGATGGCTCGGGTCAAGGGTTCCTCGGTTTTGGCGGCGGTGACGGTGGGGTGTTCGGCAGCAGCACCCTTTCGACCCTGTTCAACCATGATTCCGGCAGCGAAGGCGAGTCGATGGATGCCTTTGGCAATTCATCGATGCAGGGGGGCGATGTGTCCCAAGGTATGCGCGCAATGTTCGGCGCACCGACCTTGGGCCAGCAACTGCAACACCTCAAGGACACGGAGCAGCGTCAGGTCGACACCCTGGCAATGGCTCTGCAACAGGTCGGGATCAGCCAGATACAGGCCTGAAGCATTCAATAAGAAAATTTGCGGCAACCAGGGGCATTCCAGGGAATGAATAGAAGTCAGAAGTTATTCGGTATGAGTCTGCTGGCAGTGGTGGTCAGTGGGTGTGCAGTCACCAGTGAGCCGATCGATCGTAGCGTCAGCGAACAGCGCGCCCAAACCGATCTGCAGAATATGTACAAGGGCCAGGAGCCCCTCAGCGGCCCGCTGACCCTGCACCAGGCCATGGCCCGGGCAGTGAAGTACAACCTGGAGGGACGCCTGAAAATCATGGAAGAGGCCCTGGCCAAGCGGCAGCTGGACCTGGCCAGTTTCGACATGCTGCCACGCATGGCGCTGGACGCCGGCTACGTGGGCCGCAACAACGTCAACGCCTCCAGCAGCCAGAGCGTGGAGACCGGCACCCAGTCCCTGGAGCCGTCGACCTCCCAGGACCGTGACCGTGAAGTGGCCGACCTCACCATGGTTTGGAACGTGCTCGACTTCGGCGTGAGCTACATCAGCGCCAAGCAAGCCGGTGACCAGCGATTGATCGTCCAGGAACGCCGGCGCAAAGTGATCAACACCATCGTCCAGGATGTGCGTTCGGCCTATTGGCGAGCCATGGCTGCCGAACGCCTGCTCAAGCAGATCGACAGCCTGATGGCCCGGGTCGAGGCGGCGCGCAACAACAGCCAGAGCATGAGTGAGCAGCGCATCGGTGACCCGGTGCAGGCCCTGGGATACCAGCGCTCGCTGATCCAGGCCACCCGCCAGCTCGAAGAGCAGCGGCGTGCGTTGTCCCTGGCCAAGACCGAACTGGCCACCCTGATCAACCTGCCGCTGGGCACGGAGTTGACCCTTGCGACCCCGGATGAGTACGAGATCCCGGAACTCAAGGTCGACATGGCCCGTCTCGAACACGAAGCCCTGGCCAGCCGTCCGGAACTGCGCGAGCAGGATTACCAGACACGCATCACGGCCGCCGAAACCCGCAAGGCCATGCTGCGGCTGTTGCCGGGCCTGGAGTTCTCCGCCGGCGGGCACTACGACAGCAACTCGTTCCTGGTGGAGCAGGGCTGGGCCGACTATGGCGTGAAGGTCACCTGGAACCTGTTCAACGTGATCTCCGCCCCGGCGGCCATCGACGTGGCCAAGGCCGGTGAAGAAGTGGCGGCGGCACGGCGCCAGGCAATGTCGATTGCCGTGCTGGCGCAGTTGTACGTGGCCAACGCCAACTACCGTGATGCACTGCGCCAGTTCAAGACCAACCAGCAACTGTCGGACATCGACGGGCAAATCGTCGGCCAGTTGCGCAGCCGTCATCAGGCCGCCGGCATCGGTGAGCTGGACCTGATCCAGGGCGAGTTGAATACCTTGCAGGCCGATCTGCGACGGGATCTGTCCTATGCCGATCTGCGTAATGCCTACGGCCAGATCTTCGCCAGCGCCGGTCTCGACCCGATGCCCGATGAAGTGCAATCGACCCAGGTGCAGTCGATTGCCACGGCACTGGCCAGCCGTGAAGCGGCCTGGGCCCAGGGCGACATCACGGTGCCGAAGGCGGCGGTGAAGCCATAACTGGGCGTGGGCATGATGCGCCCGGCGTTTTCCCGGCTACCGGTGACGGTGGACCTGCCCTTGTTGCTGCAAGCGCTGGCGGCCATTGAGGACGATCGTTGGCAGGGGCATTTCAACAACGCCTATTACCACGGCGACTGGAGCGGCGTGGCGCTGATTTCGGCGGCCGACGCGCTGACCGAATTGTCTCCCGGACAGGGGCAGCCTTTGCACCGGCCGCCCTGGTCAAACGATGATCGCTGGCACCGGGCGTTGCGCGACTGGTCCCTGGCGATCGTTTCGGCTCGGCTGTTGCGGCTCGGTCCCGGTGGGCAGATTCATGAACACCGAGACTATGACCTGGGCGGGCCGGATGCCGACCTGCGTCTGCATATCCCACTGCTCAGCCCTCCCGAAGTAGATTTTTGGCTTGAGGGGCAGCGTATCCCGATGAAGGCTGGCGAGTGCTGGTTTCTCGACCTGTCGCGGCCCCATCGTGTCGACAATCGGGACCGGTCGCCACGGGTTCATCTGGTACTCGACTGTCGCCCCGGCCCTTGGTTGGAGCAACAGATTGTCGATGGGCTGCCCACCACCCCAGCTGTCCGCGACGAACGCGGCGACTTCCTGCGTTTTCAAGAGCAGGTGGCAAGCGATCCGCAACTCGCCCGGACCCTGCAGAGCCAGGAAGACCCGGACGCTTTCATCGAATGTGCCGTGACGTTGGCTGCGCAGCAAGGGTTGCAGGTGCGCCGGGAGGAGTTGCGGGCGGCGATGCGCAACGGTCGTCGGCAGTGGAGCGACCAATGGAAGGCCTGAATCTGCAAGGCTGGCTGCCGATCCGCGTGTGGCAAGAGGCGGGGCAGTGGCGGGTCGATTGGTGCTGGTTCGACGATCAGCCTCTGTCGCAACCCTTCTTCGGTGATGCCGTGGAAAACGCTTTGCGTTTGCCCTTCAATCAGGCGTTCCGGCGCCAGACTCCCTTGGACGCGCTCGCCCGGTGGCAGCATCAGAGCCCTGGCCTTGCGCCCAGTGCGTTCATCTTCCATGCCTCGCGCTGTGGTTCGACACTGATCAGCCAGATGCTGGCGCAACTGGACGACCACATCGTCGTCTCCGAACCGCCGCCGCTGGATCGGCTACTGCGCAGTGATCTGCCCGCCGCCGAACGCTGTGCGGCGCTCAAGGGGTTGCTATCGGCCTATGGGCAGCCTCGTCGAGGCGTGGAACGGCGATTGGTGATCAAGCTCGATGCCTGGAACATTGGTGAGCTGTCACGGCTGCATGATTGTTTTCCCGATACACCCTGGCTGTTCGTGTATCGCGATCCCCTGGAAATCGCCGTGTCTCATCTGCGCCGCCCCGGCATGCACATGGTGCCGGGGCTGATCGGTCCGAGTATCCTGGACGATGGGTTGCCTTTCGGCGGACCGGAAGATTTCATCGCACGCAGGGTCGGACGACTGCTACAGGCCGGGTTGGAGCAGTGCCGGGCATCCGTCGCGCAGACGATTGACTACAGCGAGCTGCCGGACGCCATGGCGGGCAGGCTGGCGGTCTTTTTCCAGCTTGATGAGGCGCAGCGCAGGCAGGCGTTCGCCAGCGTGAAGCGGCACGCCAAGCAGCCGGCGCAGGGGTTTACCGGCGACAGCGAGGAGAAGCGCCGAGAAGCGTCGCCCTTGTTGCGCGAGCGGGTGCAGGCCTGGGCGCAAGGGCCGTATGAAGCATTGCAGGCCCTGACGAAGTAAACGCTTCTGGCGAGGGAGTTGCTCAGGCTTGACTGCGACCCGTCAGGGCTTGTTCGGTGACAGCTCCGCCATCCCCTTGAGCAACTCGATCGGCAGGGGAAACACAATGGTGGAGGACTTGTCTCCGGCAATCGATCCCAGCGTCTGCATGTAACGCAGTTGCATGGCGCCTGGCTGGCGTCCGAGCATCTCGGCGGCCTGCATGAGCTTTTCCGACGCCTGCAGCTCGCCTTCAGCGTGGATCACCTTGGCCCGTCGCTCCCGTTCGGCCTCGGCTTGCCGGGCGATGGCGCGGATCATCGATTCGTTGAGGTCCACATGCTTGATCTCGACATTCGCCACTTTGATGCCCCAGGTGTCGGTCTGGGCGTCCAGCACCTGCTGGATATCGCCATTCAATTGCTCGCGCTCGGCCAGCAGTTGGTCCAGGTCGTGTTTGCCGAGCACGGCGCGCAAGGTGGTCTGGGCCAGTTGACTGGTCGCCATGAGAAAGTTCTCGACCTGGATGATCGCCTTCTGCGGGTCGAGGACGCGGAAATACAGTACCGCATTGACCTTCACCGAGACGTTGTCCCGGGTGATCACGTCCTGGGGCGGTACGTCGAGCACGATGGTGCGCAGGTCGACGCGGATCATTTGCTGCACCACTGGAATCAACAGGATCAAGCCGGGCCCCTTGACCTGCCAGAACCGGCCGAGCTGGAACACCACCGCCCGCTCGTATTCGCGCAGGATCCGAAAGGTCGAGGCTGCCAGCGCGATCAGCAGTAACAGCAGCATTACAAAACCGATTTGCATACCCATCTCATGCTCCTTGTGAATCCGCAGGGGCCACTTCCAGCAGCAGGCCCTTGCGGGCAATGACACGCACCGCTTGTCCAGGCCGTAGCGACGTCGCGCATGCCACTTGCCAGCGTTCGCCTTCCAACTGCACCCAGCCATGGTGATGATTGCCGGCCTGCAGAGAGGTGACCACGGCGACGCTTCCCAATAACGCGGCGTCGCCGCTGACGGGTTGACGCGGCCGGGTTTTCAATGCGCGGACCAACAGGAAGATCAGCAGCAAGGCACTGACCACACCCAGCCCGATCATCAAGGGAATGGGGACCTCGGCATTGGTCAGGATAACCGCGCCGATGACACACAAAATGATGCCCCCGAGCCCGGCTACGCCATAGTTGGGCAAGGCCGCCTCAGCAATCAGTAATGCCACGCCCAGGGCGATCAGCCAGAAACCCAGGGAGTTGGCGACCATCAGCGCAGGGCCATCGGCTGCCAGCGTCGGCCCGCTCATGGCCAGCAGCGCAAGCATCAAGCAGCGAATATTCACCGGACCCTCCGCAATGCCTATGCGTGACGTTTATCCGTAGTCGTTACTCACAGTCTAGTCGAACCGTGGATTGATCGAGTTTTGAACAGTCTGGCGATGCTCCAGAAGCTAGACTGCTGGAAGAGACACCGCATCCAGCCATGTCAGGAGTTCCCATGGAAGCCCCAACCCACAGCCTTCCCGCCCTGTTCAAGCAACTGGGCCTGCCCGACGATGCCATCAGCATCGATCAGTTCATTGCCAGCCATTCACCCCTCAAGCCCGAACTGCACCTGGCTGACGCGTTTTTCTGGAACGAGGGTCAGCGGCAGTTGTTGCGCGACGAAATCCTCGAGGATGCCGATTGGGCGATGGTGGTGGATCGGTTGAACGAGTTGTTGAGAAAGGGCCGCAGTGACTGATGCATGGGACAGATCCTGGGGGAGCCAGTACAGCTCGCCCCATAAAACGTATATTCAATTTAATTATTAATAAATATCTTCTTATTCCTTAAATAATATATCTCTCCTCCCTATACTCGTCCCTGAACAGACACGCAGGAGAGCACCCATGCGCAACGAATCGACTCGCTACCTGATTGTGCCGGGCTGGCAAGGATCGCCGGAAAATCATTGGCAGACCTATTGGCAGAACAGTCTGCCTAACAGTACCCGGGTCGAGCAGGACGACTGGCTGACGCCCCGGCGTGAAGACTGGGTGGCCGCGCTGGCCGAAGCCATTGCCGCCGACCAAACGCCGGTGATCCTCATTGCCCATAGCCTGGGCTGCATCACGGTTGCCCATTGGGCCGCTACCGCGCCGTCGCAACTGCTACGACAGGTTCGCGGAGCATTGCTGGTCGCACCGGCGGATGTCGAACGGCCGACCTGCGCGCCTGCACTGCGCAATTTCGCACCGATTCCCACCGATCTGTTGCCCTTTCCCAGCCAAGTGGTCAGTTCCGACAACGACGCCGCGGTGAGTGCGCCGCGTGCGCTGGAACTGGCACGTAACTGGGGGGCCGAAGCCGGCATCCTGGCCGGGGCGGGGCACATCAATGTGCAGTCCGGCCATCAGCGCTGGGAGCAGGGTTTCGCCTATCTCTATCGTCTGCAAAACCGCATGGAGCATCACGCCCTGCGTCGCGCCTGAATTTTCAACGCCCTTCCGTTACCCGGCGGTGTGAGGCGGGAGTCTGCCATGAGCTTGCATGAAACCTTCGGTCAGCCGTTGCTGACCTTTCCCGATGCGGAAAAAAGCCCCCTGAGCATCCGCGCCAAGGCGCTGGTGTTCGTTGACCCACGCTCGCGTCAGTTGCGCCAGGCTCTGGAGCAATTGGCGCCACGCGCGATTCCGGTATTGATTCGCGGAGAAACCGGCACGGGCAAGGAATTGCTCGCTCGGCATATCCACCGCGAAAGTGATCGTGGTGGGTTGTTCGTTTCGGTCAATTGCGGCGCCATCAGTCCGACTTATGCCGACGCCGAATTGTTCGGCTATGCGGCCGGCAGCTACAGCGGTTCGGCCAGCAGCCGTGCCGGCTGGTTCGGTTCGGCCAATGGCGGCACGTTATACCTGGATGAAATCGGCGATCTGCCACTGCCGATCCAGGTCAAATTGCTGGCGGCCCTGGAAAATCACGAGGTCACCCGTGTTGGCGCTCATCAGCCCAGCCCCGTGGACGTGCGGCTGGTGGCAGCCACCAGCATCGACCTGGCGCAAGCGGTGGCCGCCGGAAAATTTCACGAACGGCTTTATCACTACCTCAGCGAAGGCCGTCTCGAATTGCCGGCTCTGCGCGAGCGGGTGGGGGACATCCTGCCCCTGGCCGAGTACTTCCTGGGCATCTATACCCAACGCCTTGGCCTGACCATGCCGCTGATCAGCGAGGCAGCCCAACAGGCGCTTGAGCGGCATGGTTGGCCGGGCAATACCCGTGAACTGGAGAACGTCATCCATTTCGCGTTGCTGGTGAGCACGGAAGAGGAGATCTTGCCGGAGCATTTGAACCTGCCGTCCCTGCCCTTGGCACTCGACGCCATCGAGCAGGCAGCAGTGACCCTCGCAAGCGGAACGGCTGCCGAGCGTGTGGCACTCAAGGCGCTGCTGACCCGTCTGGATCAACTCTTCTGAAGCGTTGCCGAGAACGCTTTGTCTATATGAGAAATTTGAATATGAACTTGAATAAAAGATATTGTTAAGGAATAAAGAATGTCGGTATCGTCCGCTTCACGCGAGCAATAGCACTTCGCTGGCACCTCACCCTTTGGCCGTCGTCCATGACGACCGTGATTTTTCGATAAGGACACTGCATGAAAAAAGTTCTGTTGTTCACCGCATTGGCGGCAGCGTTGGCTTCGGGTCTGGCCCAGGCTGCGGAGAAACTGGTGGTGGCGGCGACTCCGGTCCCCCACGCTGAAATCCTCGAATTGATCAAGCCGGCCCTGGCAAAAGAAGGTGTGGACCTGCAGATCAAGGTCTTTACCGACTACGTGCAACCCAATGTACAGGTCGATCAGAAGCGCCTGGATGCCAACTACTTCCAGACCCTGCCGTATCTCAAGAGCTTCAACGAAGGCAAAGGCACGAACCTGGTCACTGTGATCGGTGTGCACGTCGAACCGTTTGGCGGCTACTCGAAGAAAGTCAAAAGCCTGGCCGAGCTGAAAGACGGCGCTACCATCGCCATTCCCAACGAGGGCAGCAACAGCGGCCGCGCCTTGATCCTCTTGCAGAAGGCTGGCCTGATCGAACTGAAGGACCCGAAAAACGCCCTGGCGACACCCAAGGACATCGGCAAGAATCCGCATAACTTCAAGTTCAAGGAATTGGAATCGGCCATGCTGCCGCGGGTGCTGGATCAGGTCGACCTGGACATGATCAACACCAACTATGCCCTGGAAGCGGGTCTCAACCCGGCCAAGGATGCGCTGGTGATCGAGGGTTCGGATTCGCCTTATGTCAACTTCCTGGTGGCCCGCCCGGACAACAAGGACAGCGCCGCCATGCAGAAACTGGCCAAGGCCCTGACCAGCCCGGAAGTGAAGGCGTTCATCGAGAAGAAATACAGCGGCGCGGTATTGCCGGCGTTCTGATCGAATCCACCCTGTAAAAAGCTATATGGCGAGGGAGTAAGCTCCCTTGCCATAGGGATGATGGATCTACGCCGCCCTGTTTTTCAGCGCCCGGCGCAGGGCCACGAGCAGTTTGAGCATGTCTTGCGGGTCGAGTTGTTGCGGGGCTTTCACGTCGGCCATTTCAATTCTCCTTGTGCATGTCGCCAGAAAGCCTGGCCTGAAGCTGCGATTCCTTGGCGGTATCATCGGACCCGTCCTGCAGCGCAGGAAAAATAGACCTCCTGCAAGCCTTCTGCAAATACCATGGATCAATCCGGCCAGCTCCACGCCGGCGCATCCAGCATTCCCTGGCCGACGATCCCTGTCTGGCCCATGTCTTTTTCCAGCACGATGCAATTGCAATCGCCCTCCTTCTGCAAGGCCGTGATCAAGCGCCGGGCGTGGGAAACCACCCAGACCTGACAGTGCTTCGAAGCCCTGATGATCAAACGCGCCAGCGCCGGCAACAGATCCGGATGCAGGCTTGTCTCCGGTTCGTTGAGTACCATCAGCGAAGGCGCGCGGGGCGTGAGCAGTGCGGCGATCAACAGCAGGTAGCGCAGGGTCCCGTCTGACAGTTCGGCGGCGGACAGCGGTCGCAGCAGGCCATGCTGGTGAAATTCGATGCCGAAACGCCCGCCTGGCAATTTATCGATGTGCAGCCGGGCGCCAGGGAAGGCATCGCTGATGGACGTGTGCAGGGCTTGATCGTCGCCAATTTCCAGAATGGTCTGCAGGGCGGCTGCCAGGTCACGTCCGTCGTGGTGCAGCACTGGCGTGCGGGTGCCCAGTTGCGGTTGGCGCGCCGGGGCGTCGGCGTCGCTGCGAAAATGGTCGTAGAAGCGCCAGCGTCGAATGAACTCGCGTATCTGCAGCACTTCCGGCGAGGTGCGCAGGCTGCCGACCTGGTCGAACAGGCTGTCGAAGGTGGGCGTGTGTTGGGCCAGAACGTCCCACGCGCGGCCATCCCGTGCACGAATCATGGGGCCGTTGCGATCCACCAGCAGGCTGGCCGGTCGGAACGTGGGGCCGGCCCAGATGCATTCGCGCTTGATTTCAGGGTCCAGGGAAAACGCGGACGAACTCGGTTCCGGCAGGCCGAGGGAAATCGAATAGCTGAAGTCTTCCATGGCGAACCCCAGGCGCAGGCGTTTGGTATTGAGCCGCACCGTCGCGCCAACGGGCACCTCGCCGCTGCGCATGCGTCGGCTGATCACTTCCGGCCCGGCCCAGAACGTCGAGTCCAGTCCACCTTCACGGGCCAGGGCATTGACCACTCCACCCTGTGCTGTTTCAGCCAAAAGGCGTAGGGCGCGGTACAGGTTGGACTTGCCACTGCCATTGGGGCCGGTAATCAGGTTCAACCGCCCCAGAGGGATCACCAACGTGTTGATGGATCGATAATTTGCCACCGCGAGGGTTTTGAGCATGAGCGTTTCCTGTTGCCGAGTGATCCGTGGAACCCTGTTCTAAGCTCACAGTCGTATCGTCACTGGCACATTCGTGCAATGCAAGGAGTCTGCATGGCTGGTCCCCGAATCAAACTGGTTGCTGGCTTGGGTTTGTGTGCATTGCTGGCGGGATGCGGTGACGAAAAAATCGGTGAAAAAGCCCTGCCACGGGTTTTCGTGCAGCAAGCCGTGCCAACCGAATATGCGGCCTCGGTGACCCTGACCGGGGATGTCCAGGCTCGGGTGCAGACCGATCTGTCGTTTCGTGTAGGCGGCAAAATCATCGAGCGCAAGGTCGATGTCGGTGACCGTGTCTCGGCCCGGCAAGTGCTGGCCCGGCTCGATCCCAGGGACCTGCAGACCAACGTCGACTCCGCCGAGGCCCAGGTGGCTGCCGAACAGGCGCGGGTCAAGCAAAGCGCGGCGGCCTTCGTGCGCCAGCAGAAACTCCTGCCCAAGGGCTATACCAGCCAAAGCGAATACGACGCGGCCCAGGCGCAATTGCGCAGCAGCCAGAGCGCGCTGACGGCCGCCCAAGCCCAGTTGGCCAATGCGCGGGAGCAACTGAGCTACACCGCACTGATAGCCGAGGCGCCGGGCATCATCACGGCGCGTCAGGCCGAGGTCGGCCAGGTGGTACAGGCCACGGAGCCGATCTTCAGCCTGGCCCGGGACGGCGAGCGTGACGCGGTGTTCAACATCTACGAATCGCTGCTGAGCGAGCCCCCCTCGGATCCGGCCATTGTCATAAGCTTGCTGGACAACCCGGCCATCCAGACCACCGGCAAGGTGCGCGAGATCACCCCGGCAGTGTCCGCCGAAACCGGCACCGTACAGGTCAAGGTGACCCTCGACGATTTGCCCGAGGGCATGCGCCTGGGCTCGGTGGTCAGTGCCACCGCCAAATCCGCCGGCAAGACTGCCGTGGAGCTGCCCTGGTCGGCATTGACCAAGAGCCTCAGCGAGCCGGCCGTGTGGCTGGTGGACGGCGAGGGCAAGGCGCAATTGCGCACCGTCACTGTCGGCCGCTACCTGACCGGGAAAGTCATCATCAGCGACGGGCTCAAGAAAGGGGAGACCGTCGTCACAGCCGGCGGGCAATTGCTGCATCCTGGCGTGCGTGTCGAGATCGCTGAAAACAGCCATGACAAACCGCCGGCAGGAGCCCAGCCATGAAGCGCTTGTGGATGGTCCTGGCGAGTCTGGCCCTGACGGCCTGCTCGAAGGAAGACGCGCCACCCGAGCCGGTACGTCCGGTGTTGTCCATCGAAGTCCGGGCGCTCGACCAGCAGGCCCTCGGACGCTTCGCCGGGAATATCCAGGCGCGTTACGAGAGCAATGTGGGTTTCCGCGTACCGGGGAGAATTGCCAGCCGTAATGTCGATGTCGGCGCCGAGGTGAAGAAAGGCGACCTGTTGGCGACCCTCGACCCCACCGACCAACAGAACCGGTTGCGTGCTGCCCAGGGCGACCTTGCGCGGATCGAGGCGCAGTACATCAACGCCCAGGCCAATGCCCGTCGCCAGCAGCAGTTATTCGATCGGGGTGTCGGTGCCCAGGCGCAGCTGGACGTCGCCCAGACCGACCTGAAAACCACCGGCGCCTCCCTCGAACAGGCCCGGGCCGCGGTGGAGCAGGCCCGGGACCAGCTCAACTACAGTGAGCTGCGCACCGACCACGATGCCGTTGTCACGGCCTGGACTGCAGAAGCCGGGCAGGTGGTGACTGCCGGCCAACAGGTGGTGACCCTGGCTCGCCCGGATATCAAGGAGGCGGTGATCGACCTGCCGGCCGGGCTGGTCGAACGTTTGCCCGAGGGCGTGGTGTTCCAAGTCGCGGCGCAACTCGACCCGAGTATCCGCACCACCGCCACCGTGCGCGAGATCGAGCCTCAGGCCCAGAGCGCCACCCGCACCCGTCGCGCGCGCCTGACCTTGACCGATACCCCACCGGGCCTGCGCCTGGGCACGGCCATCAGCGTGACGCTGAGCTCGGCCATCGAACCGCGCATCGAGTTGCCGCTCAGTGCGTTGCAGGAGGCCGATGGCAAGGCGCGAATCTGGCTCGTCGACCCGCAGAGCCAGACCGTCTCCCCCCGTGAGGTGAAGATTCTCGAACGTTCGGCCGACTCGGTGTTGGTGGCCAACGGCATCAAGCCCGGCGACCGCGTGGTCAGTGCCGGCGTCAACAGCCTCCAGCCGGGGCAGAAAGTGAAACTCGACGAGGATTCACGATGAAAGGGCCCTTCAACCTGTCCGAGTGGGCCCTGCGGCATCAGTCGTTTGTCTGGTACCTGATGTTCGTTGCGTTGCTGATGGGCGTATTTTCCTACGTGAACCTGGGCCGCGAAGAAGACCCGTCGTTCACCATCAAGACCATGATCATCCAGACCCGTTGGCCGGGCGCGACCCAGGAGGAGACCCTCAAGCAGGTCACCGACCGCATCGAGAAAAAACTCGAAGAGCTGGACTCCCTCGACTACGTCAAAAGCTATACCCGGCCGGGCGAGTCGACGGTCTTCGTGTACCTGCGCGACACCACCAGCGCCAAGGACATCCCCGAGATCTGGTATCAGGTACGCAAGAAGATCAACGACATTCGTGGCGACTTCCCCGAAGGTTTGCAGGGGCCGGGTTTCAACGACGAGTTCGGCGACGTGTACGGTTCGGTGTATGCCTTTACCGGTGACGGCCTGTCGATGCGCCAGTTGCGCGACTACGTGGAACAGGTGCGGGCCGAAATCCGCGACGTGCCCGGCCTGGGCAAGGTGGAAATGCTCGGCGAGCAGAATGAAGTGCTGTATCTGAACTTCTCCACGCGCAAGCTTGCTGCATTGGGCATCGACCAACGCCAGGTGGTGCAGAGCCTGCAATCCCAGAATGCGGTGACGCCCGCCGGGGTGATCGACGCCGGGCCGGAGCGGATTTCCGTGCGCACGTCCGGGCAGTTCCAATCGGAAAAGGACCTAGCCAACGTCAACCTGCGCCTCAATGACCGGTTCTATCGACTGGCCGACATCGCCGAGATCAGTCGCGGCTACGTCGATCCGGCTACGCCGCTGTTCCGTTTCAACGGCACACCGGCCATCGGCCTGGCCATCGCCATGAAGAAGGGTGGCAACATCCAGGAGTTCGGCAAGGCGCTGCACGCCCGTATGACCGAGCTGACCGCCGACCTGCCGGTGGGCATCGGCGTGCATACGGTGTCGGACCAGGCCGAAGTGGTACAGGAGGCCGTCGGCGGCTTCACCAGCGCCTTGTTCGAGGCGGTGGTGATCGTGCTGGTGGTCAGCTTCATCAGTCTCGGCATCCGCGCCGGGCTGGTGGTGGCCTGCTCGATTCCCCTGGTGCTGGCGATGGTCTTTGTGTTCATGGAATACAGCGGCATCACCATGCAGCGGATCTCCCTCGGCGCGTTGATCATCGCCCTCGGTCTGCTGGTGGACGACGCGATGATTACCGTGGAGATGATGGTCACGCGCCTGGAGAAAGGCGAAACCAAGGAGCAGGCCGCGACCTTCGCCTACACCTCGACCGCGTTCCCGATGCTCACCGGCACCCTGGTGACCGTGGCCGGTTTCGTGCCGATCGGCCTGAATGCGAGTTCCGCCGGTGAGTACACCTTTACCCTGTTCGCGGTAATCGCCGTGGCGATGCTGGTGTCGTGGATCGTCGCGGTGCTGTTCGCCCCGGTGATTGGCGTGCACATTCTCAGCACCAACGTGAAGCCTCACAGTGCCGAGCCGGGGCGAATCGGCCGGGCGTTCAATGGCGGCCTGCTGTGGGCGATGCGCAATCGCTGGTGGGCCATCGGCATCACCGTGCTGCTGTTCGTGCTGGCGGTATTTTGCATGCGCTTCGTGCAAAACCAGTTCTTCCCGTCTTCGGACCGGCCGGAGATCCTGGTGGACCTCAACCTGCCGCAGAACGCCTCGATGAACGAGACGCGCAAGGCTGTCGACCGCCTGGAAGCGACGCTCAAGGGCGACCCGGACATCGAGCGTTGGAGCACCTACATCGGCGAAGGCGCGATTCGTTTCTACCTGCCGTTGGACCAGCAACTGCAGAATCCCTACTACGCGCAATTGGTGATCGTCAGCAAGGGCCTGGAGTCGCGCACGGCCCTCACCGAGCGCCTGCAAAAACGCCTGCGCGAGGACTTCGTCGGCATTGGCAGCTACGTGCAGGCCCTGGAAATGGGCCCGCCGGTAGGACGGCCAATCCAGTACCGGGTCAGCGGCAAGGACATCGACCAGGTGCGCAAGCATGCCATCGAACTGGCCACCGAACTGGACAAGAACGAGCACATCGGCGAAATCATTTACGACTGGAACGAGCCGGGCAAGGTTCTGCGCATCGACATCGCCCAGGACAAGGCACGGCAACTGGGGTTGTCCTCCGATGACGTGGCCAAGCTGATGAACAGCATCGTCAGCGGATCGCCGGTCACCCAGGTCGACGACGACATCTACCTGATCAACGTGGTCGGGCGTGCCGTGGACAGTGAACGGGGTTCGCCGGAAACCTTGCAGAATCTGCAGATCGTCACGCCGGGCGGCACGTCGATTCCGTTGCTGGCGTTCGCCACGGTGCGCTATGAGTTGGAACAGCCGCTGGTGTGGCGTCGCGACCGCAAGCCAACGATCACCATCAAGGCCGCCGTACGCGATGAAATCCAGCCCACCGATCTGGTGAAGCAGTTGCAACCGGACATCGACAAGTTCGCCGCCGACTTGCCCGTGGGCTACAAGGTCGCCACCGGGGGGACGGTGGAAGAGAGCGGCAAGGCCCAGGGGCCGATTGCCAGTGTCGTGCCGCTGATGCTGTTCCTGATGGCGACGTTCCTGATGATCCAGCTGCACAGCGTGCAGAAGCTGTTCCTGGTGGCCAGCGTCGCGCCCCTCGGGTTGATCGGCGTGGTGCTGGCGTTGGTTCCCACAGGCACGCCCATGGGCTTCGTGGCGATCCTGGGGATTCTAGCGCTGATCGGCATCATCATCCGTAACTCGGTGATCCTGGTCACCCAGATCGATGAGTATGAGCGCGACGGCTATGAGCCTTGGGATGCTGTGGTGGAAGCTACCCAACACCGGCGACGACCGATCCTGCTCACGGCGGCTGCGGCGAGCCTGGGGATGATCCCGATTGCCCGGGAAGTGTTCTGGGGACCGATGGCCTACGCGATGATCGGCGGGATCATCATCGCCACGCTGCTGACCCTGCTGTTCCTGCCGGCGCTGTATGTGGCCTGGTACAAAATTCGCGAACCGAAGCGCGATTGAGACCTGGGCAGGTCCTGTGGCGAGGGGATAAATCCCCTCGCCACAGGTTATGTGCTTGGTTTTTAGTGAGCACTTCTTTACTTGCGCAACAACCGCAACCCATTGAACACCACCAGCAAACTCACCCCCATGTCGGCAAACACCGCCATCCACATCGTGGCGAACCCGGCAAAGGTGACGCCGAGGAAGATCGCCTTGATGATCAGCGCCAGGGCGATGTTCTGTTTCAGGATGCTTGAGGTTTGCCGCGAGAGGCGGATGAAGGTCGGGATCTTGCGCAGATCATCGTCCATCAAGGCGACATCGGCGGTCTCGATGGCCGTATCGGTGCCGGCCGCCGCCATGGCGAAGCCGATTTCCGATCGGGCCAGGGCGGGGGCGTCGTTGATGCCGTCGCCCACCATGCCGACCCGGTGACCCTGGGTGTACAGGTCTTCGATGGCCTGCAGCTTGTCCCCCGGCAGCAGGTCGCCTCGCGCTTGATCCATGCCGACCTGGCCGGCAATCGCCTCGGCGGTGTGGGCGTTGTCGCCGGTGAGCATCAGGGTCTTGATGCCCAGGTCGTGCAATTGCCGGATGGCTTCGCGGCTGGAGTCCTTTACGGTGTCGGCCACGGCAAACAGCGCCAAGGGGCCTGTAGCGTCGAGCAGCAGCACCACCGACTTGCCTTGTTTTTCCAGGGCGAAGAGTTTCTCTTCCAGTTCCGGGGAACACAGGCCCAGGTCTTCCACCAGGCGATGATTACCTAAGTGGTAGGTCTGGCCGTTGACATCACCGCGTACCCCACGACCCGGGAGGGCCTCGAAGTTATCCACAGGCTGTGGCGCCAATTGTTTATCCACAGCGGCAATGGCTCGGGACACCGGGTGATCGGAGCGGGCGGCGAGGCTGGCGGCCAGGGCTGGGGCGCTGCCTTCCACGGTCGGGTCCAGTGCCATGTAGTCGGTCTGGATCGGTTTGCCGTGGGTGATCGTACCGGTCTTGTCCAGGGCCAGGTAGTCGAGCTTGTAGCCACCCTCCAGGTATACGCCACCCTTGACCAGGATGCCTTTGCGCGCTGCCGCGGCAAGACCGCTGACGATGGTCACCGGGGTGGAAATCACCAGCGCACAGGGACAGGCCACCACCAGCAGTACCAGGGCCCGGTAGATCCAGTCGAACCACGCCGCGCCCATGAACAAAGGTGGAATGACGGCTACCGCCAGCGCCAGGGCAAACACCGCCGGGGTATAGATTGTCGAGAATCGGTCGACGAAGCGTTGGGTCGGCGCGCGGGAGCCCTGGGCCTGCTCCACGGCGTGGATGATTCGCGCCAGGGTGGATTGATCGGCTACCGCGGTCACGCTGTATTCCAGCTCGCCGGCCTGGTTGATGGTGCCGGCGAACACCTTGTCGCCCACTGTTTTTTCCACCGGCAGGCTTTCGCCGGTAATCGGCGCCTGGTCGATGGTCGAGCGACCGGCCACCACTTCACCGTCCAGCCCGACGCGCTCGCCGGGACGAACCCGTACCCGCGCGCCGAGGGCAATGACCTTGACTTCCTGCACCTGCCACGTGCCATCGGCCTGCAGTACGGTGGCTTGTTCCGGGGCCATCTGCATCAGGCCGCTGATGGCATTGCGCGCCCGGTCGAGGGATTTGGCTTCGATCAACTCGGCCACGGTGAACAGGAACATCACCATTGCTGCTTCGGGCCATTGGCCGATCAGCACGGCACCGGTCACGGCGATGCTCATCAGTGCATTGATGTTCAGGTTACGGTTCTTCAGGGCGATCCAGCCCTTCTTGTACGTGCCCAGGCCTCCGCTGAGGATCGACACCAACGCCACCAGCGCGACCACCCAGTTTGGCGCGGCATTGGTGAAATGAATCACCTCGGCACCCAAGGCCGTCACGCCGGACAGCGCCAACGGCCACCAGGGTTTGGCCGGGGCAGGCAGGTCGTTGGTTTGCGGTTTCTGGCCTGGGGCCAGCGGGTCGGCCTGCATCCCTAAGGACTCGATGGCCTGGATGATCGGCGCGTCGCTGGGCAAATCGTGAGTCACGCCCAGCACACGGTTGATCAGGTTGAATTCCAGTCGCTGCACGCCTTCGAGCTTGCCGAGCTTGTTCTGAATCAGCGTCTGCTCGGTGGGGCAGTCCATCGCTTCGATGCGAAAACTGCTCAGCCGGGCACCGTCCGTCGGCGCTTTACCGAGGTTGACCACGGACGGCGCTGCTTTCGAAGCGCAGCAGGAATGCCCGTGGTCATGACCGTGGACGGGCTTGTGGATGTGAAGGGAATCGCTCATTGGGTGACGTCCATGAAAAGTGCTTGTTGCACAGTAAAGACCCTGTAGCCACTATAGGGTCAAGCACCTGTTCAGGAGGCAATGTCATGAAGATCGGCGAGCTGGCGAAAATCACCGACTGCCAAGTCGAAACCATCCGTTATTACGAGCGCGAAGGCCTGCTGCCGGAGCCGGCCCGCAGCGACGGCAATTACCGCGTCTACACCCAGGCCCACGCCGAGCGGCTGACGTTCATCCGCAACTGCCGCACCCTGGACATGACCCTGGAAGAAATCCGCAGTTTGCTGGCCTTGCGCGACAGCCCCCAGGATCAGTGCGAGAGCGTCAACGCGTTGATCGACGAACACATCCTGCACGTCACGGCCCGCATCGACGGCCTGCTGGCCTTGCAAGCGCAACTGATCGACCTGCGCCGTCGCTGCGGCGAAGGGCCGGATCCCGAGCAATGCGGGATCTTGCAGCGCCTGGAAGTGAGCGGGGCGGTGGTGCCGGAGCCGGAGCCTTCGCATGTGGGGCGCAGTCACGGGCATTGAGTGCCCTTGCGCCGGAACTTGAAGGTCATGAAGATCCAATGTGGGAGCGGGCTTGCTCGCGAAGGCGGTGTATCTGACAAGGTTCCTTTATCTGATACACCGCCTTCGCGAGCAAGCCCGCTCCCACAGAGATGGGTAGCGGTGTGCTTCAGACCGCCATCGGCGCAGTCATCGGCGCATGGTGCTGGTAGCCTTCCAGGGAGAAGTCGCTTGGCTCCACCAGCTCAAGCCACTCGGGCTGGTACAAGCCGGTCTTGGCGAACTCCGGTACCCGCTCGGAAATCACCAGCCTTGGCATCGGGAACGGCTTGCGGGTGAGTTGTTCCTTGAGCATGTCCAGGTGGTTTTCGTAGACGTGGGCGTCACCGATGAAATAGGTGAACCAGCGCGGCGTGTAGCCGGTCAGGCGACCGATCAGGCTCAGCAGAGCGGCGCCTTCGGTGAGGTTGAACGGCGTGCCCAGGCCCAGGTCGTTGGAGCGGATGTAGAGGGTCAGGGAAATTTCCTTGGTCTCGACATTCGGGTGGAACTGATACAGCAGATGGCACGGCGGCAAGGCCATTTCATCGAGCTGGGCGCAGTTCCAGCCGTGGAACAGGATGCGCCGGCTGCCCGGGTCCTTGATGATGGTATCGACACACTGGCGAACCTGGTCGATAGCCTTGTACAGCACCACATAGGCCTGGCCGTTTTCCTCACCTTCGGCGATCTGCCGGTAGCCCTGGGCCAGGGTCTGCTCGATGGCCGCCGGGTTGCTCACGGGGACCTGCTTGTAGGCCGGCCACTTGCGCCATTGCACGCCGTAGATCTCCCCCAGGTCATCCTCGCCCTGGCGGAACGGGTTGGCCAGCCACTGGGTGTTTTCGTTGGCGTTCTGGTCCCATACCTTGCAACCCAGGGCACGGAATTCGGCGGCGTTGTTGACGCCACGGAGAAAACCGCACATCTCGCCGATGGCCGATTTGAAAGCCAGTTTGCGGGTGGTGATGGCTGGGAAGCCTTTCTTCAGGTCATAGCGCAACATGGCGCCAGGGAGGCTAATGGTATTGACACCGGTTCGGTTGGCTTGCCGGGTGCCGTTCTCGATGACGTCCGCCACCAGCTCGAGATATTGCTTCATGAATTACCTGTGTCCTTGAGCCCGAGGCCTGCGCCTCGGGTTTCGAATTTTAAGCCTTGGCCGCCGCAGCCGGCGCACGATGATAAGCCAGCCAGATCAGCACCAGACCACCGACGATCATCGGCAGGCACAACACCTGGCCCATGGTCAGCCAGTTCCATGCCAGATAGCCAAGCTGGGCGTCCGGTACGCGGACGAACTCAACGATGAAGCGGAAGATGCCGTAGAACAGCGCGAACATCCCGGACACTGCCATGGTCGGCCGCGGCTTGCGCGAGAACAGCCAGAGAATCAGGAATAGTGCCACGCCTTCAAGGGCGAACTGGTACAACTGCGACGGATGGCGTGGCAACTGCGCCGGATCGCTGAACGGCGGGAAGATCATTGCCCACGGCACGTCGGTCGGCTTGCCCCACAATTCGGCGTTGATGAAGTTGCCGATGCGCCCGGCGCCCAGGCCGATCGGCACCATCGGCGCGACGAAGTCCATAAGCTCGAAGAACGACTTGTTGTTGCGCTTGCCGAACCACACCGCCGCCAGCATCACGCCGATGAAGCCACCGTGGAACGACATGCCGCCCTTCCAGACCTCGAAGATCAGCGTTGGATTCGCCAGGTAGGCGCTCAGGTCATAGAACAGCACATAACCCAGGCGTCCGCCGACGATCACGCCCATGGACAGCCAGAACACCAGGTCGGAGAGCTTTTCCTTGTTCCAGGTCGGGTCGAAACGGTTGAGCCGTCGCGACGCCAGCAGCCAGGCACCGCCGATGCCGACCAGGTACATCAGACCGTACCAGTGGATTTTCAGCGGGCCGATAGCCAGGGCCACCGGATCGATCTGCGGGTAAGGCAGCATTGATATTCCTCGTAAACGTCAAAAATACTTGAGTGACCCTGTCACTCTGGGATTAAGCCAGGATTGCGTCAGAGCAGGAAGCTCAAGCCCACGCTGAACAGCAAAGCCGCGAACAGCCGCTTGAGCAAGCGCGGCGACAGGCGATGGGCCAGTCGTGCGCCAACGCGGGCGAAGACCATGCTCGTCAGGGCGATGCCCAGCAGCGCCGGCAAATACACAAAACCGAGACTATGGGCCGGCAACAGCGGATCGTGCCAGCCCAGAATCATGAAACTTAATGCACTGACCAGGGCGATCGGCAAGCCGCAGGCCGACGAGGTGGCCACTGCCTGCTGCATGGGCACGCTGCGCCAGGTCAGGAACGGTACGGTGAGCGAACCGCCGCCGATGCCGAAAATCGCCGAGGCCCAGCCGACGACCGTGCCGGCCAGGGTCAACCCGGCCTTGCCAGGCACCGTGCGGCTGGCCTTGGGCTTGAAATCCAGGGCCAGCTGCGCGGCGACGATCATGGCGAACACGCCGATGATCTTTTGCAGGTGCGGGCCGGAAATCGCCTCGGCGGTGACTGCACCGAAACCGGCCCCGATCAGGATCCCGACGGTCATCCAGGTGAAGATCGGCCAGCGTACCGCGCCTTTGCGCTGATGCTCACGTACGGCATTGATCGAGGTGAAGATGATCGACGCCAGGGACGTGCCGACGGCCAGGTGCGTCAATACCTGCGGGTCGAAACCCTGCAGGGTGAAGCTGAACACCAGCACCGGGACTATGATCATCCCGCCACCCACGCCAAACAACCCAGCCAGCACCCCGGCGCAGGCGCCGAGCAGCAGATAGATCACGAATTCCACCAGCGTCCCCCCGCCCATCCCCGAAACAAGAGCGGCATGGTAACGGATCCATGGCCTCGGGCTCCACTGAAGGCGATGGATGCCGGGAGACAGTGCTCATTAGCAGGTACATCCTTTTGCGCGGATAAACCCTTTTGCCACAAAAGAGGCGCATTCGATTTATCCTTTGAGCTGTTTGGCATCGTTAACGGGACTACCTGATGTGCCTGATCGTATTTGCCTGGCGACCCGGTCACGCCCAACCGCTGATCGTGGCGGCCAACCGCGACGAGTTCTACGCGCGCCCGACCCTGCCCTTGGCCCAGTGGCCCGACGCTCCCCAGGTCTACGCCGGTCGCGACCTGGAAGCCGGCGGCACCTGGCTCGGTATCGGTGCGGATGGTCGCTTTGCGGCCCTGACGAATATCCGTGATCCAGGCCAACTGCCGGCGTTCAAGTCGCGGGGCGAGTTGGTGGCGCGGTTTCTGAGCGGGAATCTGTCGATTGGTGATTACCTGAGCGAAATCGTGCCTCGTGCCGGCGAGTACGGCGGGTTCAACCTGCTGCTCGGTGATGGCAGCGAGCTGTGGCACTACAACGCCCGCGATGTCCGGCCACAGCGATTGGCCGAAGGCGTCTACGGCTTATCGAATGCCGGGCTGAACACGCCGTGGCCGAAACTGCTCAAGGCCCGCAGGGCACTGGGCGAGGTGCTGGCCGATCCGCAGCCACAGGCCCTGCTGGCGCTGCTCAACGACCCGCAACCGGCCCCGGTGGCGGACTTGCCAGACACCGGCGTAGGACTGGCGACCGAGACCTTGCTGTCGAGTGTGTTCATTGCCAGCCCGGCGTATGGGACGCGGGCGAGCACGGCGTTGATCGTCCATGCCGATGGGACGCGGCATATAGTCGAGCGCAGCTTCGGGCCGCATGGGGGGCATTTGGGGGAGGTGGAGGTCAGGGTTTAGTTTTGCGCTGATGGTGCTGGCCTCATCGCGAGCAGGCTCGCTCCCACAAAGGCTTTGTAAACGACACAAATCCCCTGTGGGAGCGAGCCTGCTCGCGATGAGGCCTCCGGCTAGAGCGTCTTGTTCGAAGCCGGATTGATCATCCGCGCCAGTCCAAGGTTCTTCAGCGCCAGTTGCAGCGAGCTATGGATGACCTGCGGATTATCGATGGTCATCACCTCCGCCAGCAGCTCCTGGGCCTTGCTCAGGTTGATCTGGCGCAGCATCCATTTCACTTTCGGCAGGTTGGTGGCGTTCATCGACAAGCTGTCGAAGCCCATCGCCATCAACAGCACCGCCGCCGCCGGATCACCGGCCATTTCACCGCAGATACTCACCGGCTTGCCTTCGGCATGGGCGTCGCGCACTACGTTCTGCAAGGCTTGCAGCACGGCTGGGTGCAGGTAGTCGTACAGGTCGGCCACCCGTGGATTGTTGCGGTCCACGGCCAGCAGGTACTGCGTCAGGTCGTTGGAGCCGACCGAGAGGAAGTCCACCTGCCGCGCCAGTTCCTTGGTCTGGTACACCGCTGCCGGGATCTCGATCATGACGCCAACTGGCGGCATCGGCACGTCGGTGCCTTCGTCACGCACTTCGCCCCAGGCCCGGTGGATCAGGTGCAGGGCTTCTTCCAACTCATGGGTGCCGGAGATCATCGGCAACAGGATGCGCAGGTTGTTCAGCCCTTCGCTGGCCTTGAGCATGGCGCGGGCCTGGACCAGGAAGATTTCCGGATGGTCGAGCGTCACGCGAATCCCGCGCCAACCCAGGAAGGGGTTTTCTTCCTTGATCGGGAAGTAGGACAAGGCTTTGTCGCCGCCGATGTCCAGGCTGCGCATGGTCACCGGTTGCGGATGGAACGCTGCCAGTTGCTCGCGATAGATCGCCAGTTGTTCCTTTTCGCTGGGGAAACGCTGGTTGATCATGAACGGCACTTCGGTGCGGTACAGGCCCACACCCTCGGCGCCGCGTTTCTGCGCCCGGGCCACGTCGGCCAGCAGGCCGGTGTTGACCCACAGCGGCATGCGATGGCCGTCGGGCGTCACGCAGGGCAGGTCCCTCAGCGCATCGAGGCCCAGGGACAGTTGTTTTTCTTCCTCCACCACATCGGCGAACTGCTTGCGCAGGACGTCGCTGGGGTTGGTGTAGACCTCGCCATGGTAGCCGTCGACGATCATCTGGATGCCGTCGACCTTGGAGTACGGCAGGTCCACCAGGCCCATCACCGTGGGGATGCCCATCGCTCGGGCGAGAATCGCGACGTGGGAGTTGCCCGAACCCAATACCGAGACCAGCCCCGCCAGCTTGCCCTCGGGCACCTCGCCGAGCATGGCCGGGGTCAACTCCTCGCTGACCAGGATGGTGTTGTCGGGGTAGACCAGGGTCTGCTGGCGCTCCTGCTGCAAGTAGGCCAGCAGGCGGCGGCCGAGGTCCTTGACGTCCGAGGCGCGCTCGCGCAGGTAGGCGTCATCCATCAGTTCGAAACGGTTGACGTGGTCGGTCACCACCTGGCGCAACGCCCCCTGGGCCCATTGGCCGGTCTTGATGACTGTGGTCACTTCGCTGCCCAAGGAGGCGTCGTCGAGCATCATCAGGTAGACGTCGAACAGCGCGCGTTCTTCGGGGCGCAGTTGCGTCGCCAGTTTGGCCGACAGGGCGCGCATGTCGGCGCGCACCCCTTCGATGGCGGTCTTGAACAGCCCCAGTTCGGCGTCGATGTCGCTGATGGCTTTATCCGGCACCACGTCGAGGTCGGCCGGCGGCAACATGACCACCGCCGTGCCCACGGCCGCGCCTGGCGAGCCCGGCACGCCGACGAACTTGGCTTCCTGGATGCCCTTACCCTGGCGGCCCAGGCCGCTGATCGAGCCGGTGGCCTCGGCGTGGGCGATGACCCCGGCCAGTTGCGCGCTCATGGTCACGAGGAAGGCTTCTTCACCTTCGTCGAACTGGCGGCGCTCCTTTTGCTGGATGACCAACACGCCGACGACGCGGCGGTGGTGGATGATCGGTGCGCCGAGGAACGAGGCATAACGCTCTTCACCCGTTTCGGCGAAGTAGCGGTAGCGCGGGTGGTCCGCGGCGTTTTCGAGGTTCAGGGGTTCTTCGCGCGTGCCGACCAGGCCGACCAGGCCTTCATTGGGGGCCATGCTGACCTTGCCAATGGAGCGCTTGTTCAAGCCCTCGGTGGCCATCAGCACGAAACGGTTGGTCTCGGGGTCCAGCAGGTAGACCGAGCAGACCTGGCTGCCCATGGCCTCTTTGACGCGCAATACAATAATCCCCAACGCCGCCTTGAGATCCTTGGCGGAGTTAACTTCCTGGACGATCTTGCGCAGCGTATTGAGCATGGCTCGGGGTCGAACTCCGTCGTCAGTCGCGCGTCAGCAGGCGCGGGGCAAGCTCTTTGAGAGCGCGTCGATACACTTCGCGCTTGAATGTCACCACCTGGCCCAACGGATACCAATAGCTGACCCAGCGCCAGCCATCGAACTCCGGTTTACCGGTCAAATCCATCCGCACCCGCTGCTCGTTGGAGATCAGGCGCAAGAGAAACCATTTCTGCTTCTGGCCGATGCACAGCGGCTGGCTGTGCGTCCTGACCAGGCGTTGCGGCAAACGATAGCGCAACCAGCCGCGAGTGCAGGCGAGTATTTCAACATCTTCGCGCTCCAGCCCCACTTCTTCGTTCAACTCGCGGTACAAAGCCTCTTCCGGCGTCTCCTGCGGGTTGATCCCGCCTTGAGGAAACTGCCAGGCGTCTTGATTGATACGGCGAGCCCATAGCACCTGCCCGGCATCATTCGTAAGAATGATTCCCACATTGGGTCGGAAACCATCGGGATCGATCACGGCAACAACCTCGCAAGCGCATGTCGCCGCATTGTTCCACAAAGGTTGTGAAAGCAGCAACGAGCCCGCCCAGGTTATGTGCACTCTTGTGAAAAGTCCGTATTCTGAGCGCCTTTCTTCAGAATTTTCAGCGAGTAACTGCAATGCGGCTGGCCTTATTCGACCTGGACAACACCCTGTTGGGCGGCGACAGCGATCACGCCTGGGGCGATTACCTGTGTGAGCGTGGCTTCCTGGACGCCGTCGCGTACAAGGCACGCAACGATGAGTTCTACCAGGATTACCTGGCCGGCAAGCTCGACAACGCCGCCTACCTGAACTTTTGCCTGGAAATCCTCGGTCGCACCGAAATGGAAGTGCTGGCCCAATGGCATCTGGACTACATGCGCGATTGCATCGAGCCCATCGTGTTGCCCCAGGCCATCGAACTGTTGAAGAAGCACCGTGACGCTGGCGACAAGCTGGTGATCATTACCGCTACCAATCGCTTCGTCACCGCCCCGATTGCCGAGCGCCTGGGGGTCGAAACCCTGATCGCCACCGAGTGCGAGATGATCGATGGCCGCTACAGTGGGCGCAGCACCGACATTCCCTGCTTCCGCGAGGGCAAGGTGACCCGCCTGAACCGCTGGCTGGAAGAAACCGGGTATTCCCTCGAAGACAGCTATTTCTACAGCGATTCGATGAACGACTTGCCGTTGCTGGAGGCAGTTACGCATCCGGTGGCAGTGGATCCGGACCCGAACCTGCGGGCTGAGGCGCAGAAGCGCGGTTGGCCGGTGATCAGTCTGCGCGACTGAAATCGTCATCGCGAGCAGGCTCGCTCCCACAATGGAACGCGTTTCCCCTGTGGGAGCGAGCCTGCTCGCGATGAAGTCGACTCGGTTCCAGGCCTAAACCGGCTTGGCACCCATCAATCCGGCAATGGCGATCAGGCAGATAAAGCTGAACAGCGCCAAGGCCAAGGTAAAGGTACCGTTGCCCGCCGTCGGCAGCTTGCGCCGCTTGTTCAGACGCACCAACAGCCAGAACCCCGTCAGCGCCGCCAGGGTGTAGAGGATGCTGGAAGCCAGCAGCCAGGTCTGTCCCAGCGGCCAGCCGACCTGATGAACCATCCACCAGCCCGTAAAGGGCAGGCTCGCCAGGGCAAGCACCATCACCAGCCAGACAAACACCCGTGGGCGTTGCAGTAAGCGGGCAGGGGCTGTGTCGTCGCCGTGGCGGCATGTCCGCCAAACCCAGACAGCCAGCCCCAAAGCGCCCACCAGCAGCAGGGCAGTGGCCAGGACGTGAGCGATCTTCAGCGCAGTCAACGTTTCCATTGTTCGATTTCCTTGAGCCGTGCCCAACAGCCTAGCCTTTGTTAACCCAGGAACAACTGGTACGCCGGGTTATCGCTTTCATCCCAGTACGGATAGCCGATCTCTTCGAGGGCGGCCGGCACCAGGTGGCGCTCATCGTGGGGCACTTGCAAACCGGCGACCACACGGCCGTCCGCCGCGCCATGGTTGCGATAGTGGAACATCGAAATGTTCCAGCGTCCGCCCAGCTTGTTGAGGAAGTTGAACAGCGCGCCCGGACGCTCGGGAAATTCGAAGCGCAGCACCACCTCGTCGATGACGTGGGCCGCGTGTCCGCCGACCATATGGCGGATATGCAGCTTGGCCAGTTCGTTGTCGGTCAGGTCCAATACCGGGAAACCTTGCTCGGTGAGGCTGGCGATCAGTGCGCTGCGTGGATCGTTTTCCGGGTGCGTCTGCACGCCCACGAAGATGTGCGCCTCGCTGCCGGTGTTGTAGCGGTAGTTGAATTCGGTGATCTGACGCTTGCCGACGGCTTCGCAGAACGCCTTGAAGCTGCCGGGTTGCTCGGGAATGGTGACCGCGATGATTGCTTCGCGCCCTTCGCCCAGCTCGGCGCGCTCGGCCACATGGCGCAGGCGGTCGAAGTTGACGTTGGCACCGGAATCGATGGCCACCAGGGTCTGGCCGCTGATGCCCCGTGACTCGACGTATTTCTTGATCCCGGCCACACCCAGGGCGCCGGCAGGTTCGGTGATCGAGCGGGTATCGTCGTAGATGTCCTTGATTGCGGCGCAGATCTCGTCGGTGCTGACGGTAATGACTTCATCAACGTGGTGCTTGCAGATATCAAAGGTGTGCTGGCCGATCTGCGCCACGGCGACGCCATCGGCAAACAGCCCGACGCTGGGCAATACCACCCGCTCGCCAGCGGCCATGGCGGCCTGCAGGCAGTTGGAGTCATCGGGTTCGACACCGATGACCTTGATTTCAGGGCGCAGGTACTTCACGTAGGCCGCGATCCCGGCAATCAGTCCGCCACCGCCCACCGGAACGAAGATCGCATCCAGGTGCCCTGGATGCTGACGCAGGATTTCCATTGCCACCGTGCCCTGCCCGGCAATGGTGTGGGGGTCGTCGTAGGGATGGATATAGACGTAACCCTTTTCATCGACCAGTTTCAGCGAATAGGCCAGGGCCTCGGGGAACGAGTCGCCATGCAACACCACTTTGCCGCCACGGGAGCGCACGCCTTCGACCTTGATTTCCGGGGTGGTCTTGGGCATCACGATGGTAGCTTTCACACCCAGGACCTTGGCGGCCAGGGCCAGGCCCTGGGCATGGTTGCCCGCCGACGCCGTGACCACGCCCCGTGAACGTTCTTCATCGCTGAGCTGGGTCAGCTTGTTGTACGCCCCGCGGATCTTGAATGAGAACACCGGCTGCAAGTCTTCGCGTTTGAGCCAGATGTTGTTGCCCAGTCGCTCGGAAAGCTGTCGAGCGGTCTGCAGCGGGGTTTCTACGGCGACGTCGTAGACGCGCGAGGTGAGGATCTTTTTGACGTACTGTTCGAGCATCGGAAAGCATCACTGGGCGGGTTGGGCAGGGTCAGGGAGTCTAACCCGGCTTTTGGCCGGGCGACCACACGAATCCCGAGGTTTTGTTGGGTTATACTCGCGCCCCTCTTTACTCCCTGCCCGTTTTCGGAGCCCGCATGACCCAGGATCAACTCAAACAGGCCGTGGCCCAGGCCGCCGTCGACCTCATCCTTCCGCAACTGGATGACAAGAGCATCGTCGGGGTCGGCACCGGCTCCACGGCCAATTGCTTCATCGATGCGTTGGCGCAGCATAAGGGTGCCTTCGACGGGGCGGTTGCCAGCTCCGAAGCCACCGCCGCACGGCTGAAGGGCCACGGGATCCCGGTATATGAGCTCAACACCGTGAGCGACCTGGAGTTCTACATCGACGGCGCCGACGAAAGCGACGCACACCTGAACCTGATCAAAGGCGGTGGTGCAGCCCTGACCCGCGAGAAGATCGTCGCAGCGGTGGCCAAGACCTTCATCTGCATCGCCGACGCCAGCAAACTGGTGCCGGTGCTTGGCGCGTTCCCGCTACCGGTCGAAGTCATTCCGATGGCTCGCAGCCACGTGGCTCGCCAGCTGGTGAAGCTGGGCGGCGACCCTGTGTATCGCGAGGGCGTGCTGACCGATAACGGCAATATCATCCTGGACGTGCATAACCTGCAAATCACCAACCCGACGGAACTGGAAAGCCAGATCAACGCCATCGTCGGCGTGGTCACCAACGGTTTGTTCGCTGCCCGTCCGGCGGATGTGCTGTTGCTGGGCACGGCGGAAGGGGTGAAGACCCTGCGGGCCGAATGAATCGGTGACAGGTGCCTGGTACCTTTTCCTGTGGGAGCGGGCTTGCTCGCGAATGCATTAGATCAGTCATTTACCCGTTGAATGACCCACCGCATTCGCGAGCAAGCCCGCTCCCACATGGGTTCTGGTGGTTCAGGGCTGTGGTTTCTTGAACACATAGAACAGATTCGGCTCGCTCACCAGATAAAGGGTGCCGTCATCGTCCATGGCAATGCCTTCGGCCTGTGGCACATTTTTCTGCAGTCCCTGACGACCTTTGCTCAATGACAGGGTACTCAGGGGCTTCCCGTCGATATCCAGTTCGATGATCAACCGCGACTCATCAGACAATGCCAGCAAGTGGCCGCTGCGCTCATCGTATTGCAGGCTCGACAGATCCCGCACGAACAGTCCGGCATCGCGCTTGGGGTTGTTGATGACGTGGACTGCGTAAGACTTTTCCGAATTGTGATGGGGAAAGCCCTGCACTTCATAAATCAGCATCGGGTCGCGCTCCTTCGCTACGAACAGCCGCTTGCCCACTGAGTCGTAGGCCAATCCCTCGAATCCTTTATTCTTGCTCATATGCACGCCGAGGGTCATTTGTTCGGCGTCGGCCGCGTCGAGAAACCGGGTGTCTTCGTCCAGGTGAATCTTGATCAGCCGCTGCTGGCGCTCGTCACTGATGACGTAGATGTTCTCGCTGATGAATTCCACGGCTTCCGGATCGCCGAAACCGATCAGTGCCACGCGGCGCAGGATCTTGCCGTCCAGTGACAGCTCGATCAGTTCGGCATTCTTGTTGGTGACGGTGAACAGGCTCTTGCGTACCGGATCGAACGTCAGTGCCGACACGTCGTCGAGGCCTTCGATCACCTGGGCCTCCATCGTGACCCGGTACTGGTCCAGGGCGATGGCCTGCTCGTTGGTGGGTTGCCAGAGTGTATTGAAGTTGAACCAGGCCCGTTCGAACAGGCGCAGATACTGGCCCGCCGCAATCAGGACGATCAGGGCGATTGCCAGTAACATCAGGATCAAGGGTTGGGGGCGGGCAAGTCGACGCATGGGGTGGGCTCGGGTAAGAACAGGTGGTTGGAAATACCACGACTGCCTGAACTGAAGCTTAATGGCTGTGTGCCACACCCTACAGCGAAGGAGGAATTGCCTTACAGAGTTGCGCTGTCAGCGTTGTTTCTCGAAACGATAGAACAGGTTTGGCTCGCTGACCATGTACACATTGCCGGCTTCATCCATGGTGACACCTTCGGCGCGAGGGATGGTGCCCTTCAGGCCGTTGAAGCCGCCCAGCAAGGTCATGAAACTGACCTGCTGGCCTTTTTCATCAAGTTCCAGCAAAAGGTGCGAATCGGCCGAAAGCACCAGCATGTGGCCGGTTCGAGGGTCTATCGCCAGGGCCGAGAGGTTGCGCAGGTCCAGTTCATTGCTGACATGGATCTGTTTGTCGCCCTTGAGCAAAAGGCTGCCATCGCTTTTCCAGGTGAACAATGTTGGCGGACGTTCTTCGCCCAGCACCAGTTGCTGGTTGCGTGGGTCCCAGACAACCGCTTCGAAGCCCTTGTTCTGGTTCTTTGAAGGGCCAAGATCGTAGAGAGGGGAATCGCTCTTTTTCAGTTCGTGCGTATTGGCGTCGACATGGACGATCGACAGCGTGTGGCTTCGCTCGTCGGTAATGGCCAGCAGTCCGTTCTCCATGAAAGACACCCCTTCCGGATTGCTCCAGCCCACCAAAGGCATCTTGCGCAGCACATCGCCCTGCAAGGTCAGCTCCACCAGGAACGGGTTCTTGCCCATGACGGCAAACAGGGTCTTGGTCTGTGGGTTGTAGGTCACATCGGACGCTTCATCCTTCTCCATGCCCGGGAGCGGCTTGGCATCGATCACCGCCGTATAGTCCGGTAGCCAGACGCTTTCCTGGCGCTGAGCGGGGCTTTGAAAGTGTTCCGCAACCCAAAGTCGGCCCCGGTCATCCCAATGCATCGCAAACGCCAACCCATAGGCGGCCACGGCCAGCAGCGACCAGACATACCAAGGCAGGGCAAAGCGGGAGCGGGGGGCAGATTTGGCGTGGGGCAGTACTTGGGTCTTGGCCATCGGTAATTGCGTTCCGGGGATTCGGGCTGGGGAATGGCTGGCTCAGATGCCGCATTCTTCGGAATTATCCGGATGGCATGTGAAAAAAACGGTAAATCGGCGGTCTTCAGGATAAGTCAGGCACCAATGTGGGAGCGGGCTTGCTCGCGAAGAGGCCATCAGATTCAACATCTACGTTGGCTGCTATACTGCCTTCGCGAGCAAGCCCGCTCCCACAATGATCTCTAGTGATCAGACGCCCGAGTCAGCAAACGCTGCTTTCGAAACGGCTGGCCCCCGGCAGTTCCAGCACCAGCTCATCCCCCACATTCAATGGCCCGACGCCCGCCGGGGTGCCGGTGAGGATCACATCGCCGGCCTGCAGCGAGAAGCAGCCGGCCATGTACTGGATCATCGGTACGATGGGATTGAGCATCAGGCTGCTGTTGCCGTCCTGGCGCACTTCACCGTTGATGGTCAGGCGAACGGAAATATCGGCCAGGTCGGCAAAGGTGGCGTTTGATACGAATGGCGCAATCACCGCCGCGCCATCGAATGACTTGGCGACTTCCCATGGCAGGCCCTTGGCCTTGAGTTCGGCCTGCTTGTCCCGAAGGGTCAGGTCCAGGGCCGGAGCGAAGCCGGAAATGGCATCGAGCACTTCTTCGACGCTTGGCCGGGGCGACAGCGGCTTGCCGATCAGCACGGCGATTTCCGCTTCGTAATGCACCGAACCCCGATCGACGGGAATGCTGAAGCTGCTTTCCAGCGGAACCACGCAACTGCCGGGCTTGATGAACAGCAAGGGTTCGGTGGGTACCGGATTATCCAGTTCCTTTGCATGCTCGGCGTAGTTACGGCCAATGCACACCACTTTCCCGACCGGGAAGTGGATGCGGGTACCGTCGACATACTGGTGCTGATAGCTCATTACCGACTCCTGTTATCTGAAACTCATCAGGTGCTTTGCATCACACCGCGAAAATCTTGCCTGGGTTCATGATGCCGTTCGGGTCGAATGCGGCCTTGATGGCTTTCATGTATTCGATTTCCACTGGCGAGCGACTATAGGTCAGGTAGTCGCGCTTGGTCATGCCCACGCCGTGTTCCGCCGAAATCGAGCCGTTGTACTTCTCGACGATTTCGAAAACCCATTTGTTCACTGTCGCACATTTGGCGAAGAATTCGTCCTTGCCCAGGTTGTCCGGCTTGAGGATATTGAGGTGCAGGTTGCCGTCGCCGATGTGGCCGTACCAGACGACTTCGAAGTCCGGGTAGTGTTTGCCGACAATCGCGTCTATCTCCTTGAGGAATTCCGGGACTTTCGAAACGGTCACCGAAATGTCGTTCTTGTACGGCGTCCAGTGGGAGATGGTTTCGGAGATGTATTCACGCAGTTTCCACAGATTCTGCAGCTGGGTTTCGCTCTGGCTCATCACGCCATCCAACACCCAGCCTTGCTCCACACAGTGTTCGAAGGTTTCCAGGGCGTGATTGGCAACCTCTTCGGTAGTGGCTTCGAACTCCAGCAATGCGTAGAACGGGCAGTCGGTTTCGAACGGCGCCGGTACGTCGCCACGGCCCATGATCCTGGCCAGGGCCTTGTCGGAAAAAAACTCGAAGGCCGTCAGGTCGAGCTTGCCCTGAAAGGCGTGGAGCACTGGCATGATCGAGTCGAAGTCTGGCGTGCCGAGCACCATCGCCGTAAGGTTTTTCGGTGCGCGATCCAGGCGCATGGTGGCCTCGACCACGAAACCGAGGGTGCCTTCGGCGCCGATGAACAGCTGCCGCAAGTCATAGCCTGTAGCGTTCTTGATCAGGTCTTTGTTCAGTTCCAGCAGGTCGCCCTTGCCGGTGACGACCTTCATCCCGGCCACCCAGTTACGGGTCATGCCATAGCGAATCACCTTGATCCCGCCGGCATTGGTGCCGATATTGCCGCCAATCTGGCTGGAACCGGCAGAAGCGAAGTCCACCGGGTAATACAGCCCATGCTCTTGAGCCTTGTTCTGCAGTTGCTCGGTGATCACGCCCGGCTGGCAGACGGCGGTGCGGTCGGTGAGGTTCACCTCGAGAATCTGGTTCATGTAGTCGAATGACACGACCACTTCGCCGTTGGCCGCCACGGCTGCGGCGGAAAGCCCGGTACGCCCGCCCGATGGCACCAGGGCAACCCTGTGTGCATTGGCCCAGCGTACGATGGCCTGCACCTGTTCGATGGTCTTGGGAAAAACGATGGCACTCGGCGCCGGGGCGAAGTGCCGGGTCCAATCCTTGCCATAGGCTTGCAGAGAGTCGGCATCGGTCAGGACCTTGCCAGACTCGACCAGGGACTTGAGTTCTTCTATCAGGGCAGGATTGGTCATCGGCAAAACTCTCGAACAATTCATGGTCACCCTGAGAACGCTTCATGTCGCAGAATGAGTGTTTGCAGGTCGCATATGCTAGCATACCGCCCCCGCAGGACAGTGCCGAAGGTCGTTCTGCGGCGACGGCCATCACGCCGATCGGGCCAGCATGCGCTGTCCGATTCCCTGCCATTTTTTCCGGGACACAGGTTTACGCAGATGAGCAAGACTTCACTCGATAAGAGCAAGATCAGGTTCCTTCTCCTCGAAGGCGTCCACCAATCGGCTGTCGACGTCCTCAAGTCGGCGGGCTATACCAGTATCGAGTACATCACCAGTTCTCTGCCGGAAGCCCAGCTCAAGGAAAAGATCGCCGATGCTCATTTCATCGGCATTCGCTCCCGCACTCAATTGACCGAAGAGATCTTCGACCACGCCAAGAAACTGGTGGCGGTCGGCTGCTTCTGCATCGGCACCAACCAGGTTGACCTCGACGCGGCTCGCGAGCGTGGTATCGCGGTGTTCAACGCACCGTATTCCAATACCCGTTCCGTTGCCGAACTGGTGCTGGCCGAAGCGATCCTGCTGCTGCGCGGCATTCCCGAGAAAAACGCTTCCTGCCACCGTGGCGGCTGGATCAAGAGCGCGGCCAACTCCTTCGAAATCCGCGGCAAGAAACTGGGTATCGTCGGCTATGGCTCGATCGGCACCCAGTTGTCGGTCCTGGCCGAAGGCCTGGGCATGCAAGTGTTCTTCTACGACACCGTGACCAAATTGCCACTGGGCAATGCCACCCAGGTCAACGACTTGCATGAGTTGCTGGGCATGTCCGATATCGTGACCCTGCACGTGCCGGAAACCGCAGCCACCCAGTGGATGATCGGCGAGAAGGAAATCCGCGCCATCAAGAAGGGCGGGATCCTGATCAACGCCGCCCGCGGTACGGTGGTCAAGCTCGACGCCCTGGCCGACGCGATCAAGGACAAGCACCTGATCGGCGCTGCCATCGACGTGTTCCCGGTGGAGCCGCGCTCCAACGACGATATCTTCGAAAGCCCGCTGCGTGGCCTGGACAACGTGATCCTGACCCCGCACATCGGCGGTTCCACGGCTGAAGCCCAGGCCAACATCGGCCTGGAAGTGGCGGAAAAGCTGGTCAAGTACAGTGACAACGGTACCTCGGTATCGTCCGTGAACTTCCCGGAAGTGGCCCTGCCGGCGCACCCTGGCAAGCACCGCCTGCTGCACATCCACGAAAACATCCCGGGTGTGATGAGCGAGATCAACAAGGTCTTCGCGGAAAACGGCATCAACATTTCCGGTCAATTCCTGCAGACCAACGACAAAGTCGGCTATGTCGTGATCGACGTCGACGCCGAGTACTCGGACCTGGCGCAAGAGAAGCTGCAGCACATCAAAGGCACCATCCGGTCCCGCGTGTTGTTCTAAAGGAAGCAGGGCTGATGTCTGGCTTGCAGTAAAAAAGCGGGAGCCTGCAAAGGCTCCCGTTTTTTTGCCTGAAACGTAATAGCGGCTGTGCGAAAGGTTTTGTGGGAGCGAGCCTGCTCGCGATAGCGGTGGGGCAGTCAGCATGGATGTAGACTGGAATACCGCTATCGCGAGCAGGCTCGCTCCCACAGGGGGCCTTTTGTTCAGAAGTTATTTCACGTTCACCGTGATCTTCTTGGATACGATGGGGGGATCGAACGGCATATGCCCGGAGTCGCCCAGTTCTAACTGCAAAGTATGTTTGCCCGGTGCCAATTTGATGGTGGCCTCGGTCTGGGCCTTGCCGAAGTGCATGTGGTTGGCGTCGTTTGGAATGGGTGTGTCTTTGGCAGGCAACTCGTCGACATCGATCAGCAGATGATGATGCCCGGTATTTTTGGTCACATCTCCCGCCGGGGCCAGGGCAATGTTCTTGACGGCGAACTTGACCGTGAACTCCTGAGGGACCGTGTCGCCATTTTTCAAGGAAACGAAAGAAACTTCAGCGCCTTTGGGGGCAGGGGTGGCCGCTGCCGCCAGCATCGAAGTGCCCAGCAACAGGCCTGTCAAAACTGCACGTGACATAAAGCTTTTCATTTTTCTCTCCAGTTTTTCCATGAAATCCTATTGGTCGTGACAACTTCATGACCAATCGTTGTCGAAGCCTGCAACAACCATAGCAAAGCGAGCCTGAAACGAGCGTCGCTTGTACCCATACAAAGGAGTGACCATGCGTTTCCTGCCTGGCCTGATCTGCCTGCTACCCCTTCTGAGCCCCCTGGCCCATGCCGAGCTGATCGACGACATCAACGACCGTGGCGAACTGCGCATCGCCCTCGAAGCCAATGCCGCTCCTTTCAACTTCAAGGAAGACGGCAAACTCACCGGTTTCGAAGTGGAACTGGGCCAGATGCTGGCCAATGAACTCGATGTGCGCGCCGACTTTGTGGTTACCGATGCCGCGGATCTGCTGAGCGGCGTGGAAAGCGGCAAGTACGACGTCGCCATCAACCACATAGCAATGACCCCGGAACTGGCGGAACGTTTCGATACCAGCGCCGCTTACAGCCGTCCGGATGCGCAACTGCTGGCGAGCAAGGACGAAACACCCCGTCCACTCGTGATGGCGCAGTCTTTCCAGCCGGAAGAAAAGAGCGGCCCGGCGCCGAGCCTGGTGATTCCGTTCCAGAAGGGCAACCCGGCGTTCAAAGCCAGCGTGGACAACGCCCTGGCGCGTATCAAGGATGATGGGAGGTTGGAGCAACTGACGCAGAAGTGGTTGGGTAAGCAGCAATGACGGGTTATTAAAGAGTCAGGCGGGGTCTTTGTGGCGAGGGATATCTCCCCTCGCCACAGGGGGGTATATGTCCTCAAGTCTTGCGCCAGACACTCGCCAACCAGGGCTGCTGCTCCCGAGGCAGCCCCGTTGGCCGGTAGTAGTGCTCCAGCTCGACAAAGCCGGCTGCGATGAGCAGCGTGCGCCAGGCCTCGAGGTCGTGGTAGGCGCCGAAGCGCTGGCCGTTCCAGCCTTCCTGGTTCTCGCCCCGTGGGTTGGAGCTGAACAGCACGCCGCCGGGTTTGAGGGTGGCATGCAGCTGCTTGAGCACCCTGGGCAATTCCTGGACGGGAACATGGAACAGCACGGCGTTGGCGAAGATCCCATCGAAACGTTCGCTTGGCAGGTCCAGTTGCAGGAAATCCTGCTGCCAGACTTCGCAGCCGCTGTCCTGGCGTGCCATTCGGGCGAATTCCTGTGAGCCGTCGAGACCCACCGCAACGTGCCCCATGCAGGTGAATGTCTGCAGATCCCGCCCCGGGCCGCAGCCGAAATCGAGGATGTGGAGCGGTGCCTGGCCATGGATATGCCGCAACAGCGCGTCGATGTTCTGGCTGACGTCGTGATCGCGAGTGCCTTCGCGAAAGCTCTCGGCGACTGAGTTGTAATGGCCCAGGGTCGTGGTGGTAATAGCGTGGAGGTCGTCGGGGGAGTGTTTCATGGCGAGGCTTGAGTGAGGAGCGAAAGCTGACTATACCCCATCGTCGCGCCCATCGACTCAACGCCTGTTCAACCCTCGCGCCAAGCGGTCACCGCCCACCTGAATCAGCGCCACCAGTGCCACCAGCAAGACGATCACGGTGAACATGATCTGGCTGTCGAAGCGTTGGTAACCATAACGATACGCGATGTCCCCCAGGCCGCCGGCACCAATGGCTCCGGCCATGGCCGAGGAATTGATCATGGTCACCAGCGTGATGGTAAAACCGCCAACGATACCCGGCAGGGCTTCTGGCAACAGCACGTGCCAGACGATATGCCAGCGTCGGCAGCCCATGGCCTGAGCGGCTTCGATCAAGCCGTGGTCGACCTCCCGCAGGCTGACTTCGGCGATGCGGGCGAAGAACGGCGTGGCGGCGATGGTCAAGGGCACCACGGCGGCCCACACGCCGTAGGTCGTGCCGACGATCAGCCGCGTGAACGGGATCAGCGCCACCATCAGGATCAGGAACGGTATCGAGCGGAACAGATTCACGAACGCGCCCAGGGCGCGGTTCAGCGTGGGCGCTTCGTAGATCCCGCCCTTGCCGCTGGTGACCAGAATCACCGCCAGCGCGATGCCGGTAGGTAACGCGATCAGCGACGACACGCCCACCATCAGCAGCGTGTCGATAAACCCCTGCAGCAACCGATCAAACCACATAGCCCAGCACCTCCACCTGTTGTGCCCAATTGCCGGCGCGTTGCCGCAGTTCCTCGACGCCCCAGGACGAGCCGCTGACTGCCAGCAGCAACTGTCCCAGCCCGTGCCCCTGAATTCGTTCGATGCCCCCATGGAGCAGCCGCACTCGCCCGCCAAGGGCACTGAATAGCGCTGCGAGATCCGCTTCCTCCCGTCCTGTGCCGGTGAACTGCAGGCGCAATACGGCGGCGGCATCCGCCGATGGCGGCTGCGCCTGCAAGCGGCTTTGCAGCTCCTGCGGCAAGGCCTGTTGCAACGGCGCCAGCAACGTCCGGCTGACTTCGTGCCGAGGGTTGCCGAACACCTCCCAGACCGGCCCCTGCTCGACGATCCGCCCTTGTTCGAGCACTACCACGCGGTCGCAGACTTCACGGATCACCGCCATTTCATGGGTGATCAGCACGATGGTCAGGCCCAGCCGCTGATTGATCTGGCGCAGCAGGCCGAGAATCGACTGGGTGGTTTCCGGGTCGAGCGCCGAGGTGGCCTCGTCACATAGCAAGATCTGTGGATCGTGCACCAATGCCCGGGCGATGCCGACGCGCTGCTTCTGGCCGCCCGAGAGCTGTGCCGGGTAAGCCTTGTGCTTGTCTTGCAGGCCGACCAGTTCCAGCAGTTCGCGAACCTTGCGCTGACGCTGTTCCTTCGGTACGCCGGCGACCTTCAGCGGCAGCTCGACGTTTTGCCACACGGTCTTGGCCGACATCAGGTTGAAATGTTGGAAGATCATGCCGATGCGTCGGCGCAGTTCCACCAGGCGATCTTCATCGAACCCGCCGATGTCGACCTGATCGATCAGTACCCGTCCGTGGGTGGGTTGTTCCAGGCGGTTGATGGTGCGGATCAACGATGATTTGCCGGCTCCGCTGCGGCCGATGATGCCGAACACTTCGCCGTGCTGGATCGCCAGGTCGATGCCTTGCAGCGCCGCCACCCGGGCGCCGCTGTAGGTCTTGCTCACGCCGATGAAGCGAACGTGGGCGCGGTTGAGCTCCGGATGCAGCTCGGTATGCTCGGCGCTGAGGGGCCGGGGTGTTTCCAGGCAGGGACGAGCATTGGCGACGCTCATGGTCAGCCCTCCCAACCGGCCTGGTAAAGCTTGCCGTGAGCCTTGTCCAGGGCTGCCCGCACCACAGGAGAATGCTGGTAGATGTCGACGAACCTGATCAGCCGCGGGTCGTTCCGGTTCTTGGGCTGGATCACGAACTGGATGACATATTCCTTGTGGTCGAGGCCGTCGAACAGCAACGCGGTGGTGGCGTCGAAGGTGTTCGCCAGGCGAATGTAGGCGGGGTATCCCTGCACCAGATCGGCGTCTTCATAGGCACGCACCAGTTGCACGGCTTCGACCTGCAGGATCCGCAGCTTCTTCGGGTTGGCGATGATATCGTCCTCGGTGGCCTTGTAACCCACCCCAGGCTTGAGGGTGATCAACCCGGCCTTGGCCAGCAGTTGCAAGCCGCGACCGCTGTTGATCGGATCGTTGGCGATGGCGACGCTCGCGCCTTCGGGCAGTGCGTCGAAGCTTTTGTATTTCTTCGAGTAGAGACCGACGTTGTTGATGATCCCCGGTGCAAACGGCACCAGGTCGAACCCGGCGGTGGCCCTGGCATTTTCCAGGAATGGGATGTGCTGGAAATAGTTCACGTCGATATCGCCGGAGGCGAGGCTGACGTTCGGTGCGATCCAGTCACTGAACTCCACCAGCTCGACCTTAAGGCCTTGCTTGTCTGCCTCGGCCACCGCGGCTTCCAGGGGAATGGCGAAGGCGGCGGTGGTGCCGATTTTCAGCGGTGCGTCGGCGGCAAACAGTGTCGAGCTGAACAGGCCGAGGAGCAGGGCCAGTGCTTTGACTGGCAAAGAAAGGGAGCGCTTGGTCATGAGGTTTTTCCAGTCATTAATGGTCGGTTGCAGTTTTTGTGGCGAGGGGGGGGGGTCAATGTCGGTAGGTGAAACCGGTGTGTTGCTCCGGTAAATGAGCCCCGGCATGAAACAGCTTTTCCCTGAGGGTGCCGCGGTCATATTCAGTCTTGTACGACCCGCGTCGCTGCAGCTCAGGAATCACCAGGTCGATGAAGTCCACATAGCTTTGTGGTGTGACGATGCGGGTCAGGTTGAAACCGTCGAGACCGGTTTCGGCAATCCACGACTCCAACTCGTCGGCCACCTGTTCGGCCGAGCCGACCAGCGTGATGTAGCGGCCGCCCAGGGCGTGTTGTTCCAGTAGCCTGCGCCGGGTCCAGTCGTTGTTTTGCAGGATCCGGGTGGCGGACTGGATGGCATTGTTCTTCACGTACTGGATCGGCTCGTCTAGGGCGTATTCGGAAAAATCGATGCCCGTCGACGCCGAGAAATGTGCGACCCCGGCCTCGGCGCTGGCGTAGCTCAGGTACTCGGCGTGCCTGGCCCAGGCAGCTGCTTCGCTTTCGCCGACGATCACGTTCAGGCCCATGAACACCTTGATATCCTCAGGCTTGCGTCCGCTCTGGATGGCGCTGGCGCGAACCTTGTCCACCTGGCTTCTGGTCGCCGTCTTGTTCTGGCCGCTGATGAATACGCATTCGGCGTGGCGTCCGGCGAAAAGCAATCCGCGCTCCGAACTGCCGGCCTGGAACAGCACCGGTGTGCGCTGGGGGGACGGCTCACAGAGGTGATAGCCTTCGACCTGATAGAACTCGCCCCGGTGTCGGACCTTATGGACTTTTTCCGGTTGGGCGTAGATCCGCTGCTCGCGGTCGTTGAGCACAGCATCGTCTTCCCAGCTGCCTTCCCACAGCTGGTAGAGCACTTGCAGGTATTCGTCGGCCTGGTCGTAGCGGCGGTCATGCTCGACCTGCGCAGTCAGGCCCATCGCCTTGGCGGCGCTTTCCAGGTAGCCGGTGACGATGTTCCAGCCGACTCGGCCACGGCTCAGATGGTCGAGGGTACTCATGCGCCGGGCGAACAGGTACGGCGGTTCGTAGGTCAGGTTGGCGGTGAGGCCGAAGCCCAGGTTCTTCGTGGCGGCGGCCATCGCGCTGACCAGCAGCAACGGGTCGTTGACCGGCAACTGAATCGACTCTTTCAGCGTGACGTCTACCGATTGCCGGTACACGTCGTAGACCCCGACGATATCGGCGATGAACAACCCGTCGAACAGCCCGCGTTCCAGCAGCTGTGCCAACCCGGTCCAGTACTCGAGGGTGTTGTACTGGGTAGAAGTGTCCTGGGGGTGTGTCCACAGTCCGTGATTGATGTGCCCGATGCAGTTCATGTTGAACGCGTTGAGCAGGATCTTTTTCTTGCCGGGCGCCATCAGATGGTCCCCCGCAGCGGCGGCTTTTCGTCATTGAGATAGAAGTTGCCCACCGCGTGGTATTTCCAGCGCACCGGGTCATGCAGCGTATGTACCCGGGCATTACGCCAATGGCGGTCCAGACCATGCTCGGCCAGGGTCGCCTGGCTGCCGGCCAGCTCGAACAGCGTGCTGCCGGTGGCCAGGGAAATCTCGGTACTGATGGCGCGGGCTTCGGCCACGGCAATCGACGCGGCGGCGACCGTTTCGGCGTTGGTGTCGGCCTGGGCCCGGTCGAGAAATTCTCCGGCCCTTTCCAGCAGCGCTTCGGCGGCATGCAGGCGGCTGCTCAGTTGGCCGAAAATCTTGAGCGTGTGTGGATCGTCGGTGGCGACGTCGCTGGTGGCATCGATCCATGGTCGGGTTTTGCTGCGGACAAACTGCAGGGCATCTTCATAGGCGGCTCGGGCGATGCCGGTGTCGATGGCGGCATGAAGAATCTGCGCCAGTGGCCCCACCGGCGTCGGCCGCTCGAAGGCGCTCTGGAATGGCACGACGTCTGCGGCGCCGACATACACGTCTTCGAACACCACCGAACCGCTGCCGGTGGTGCGCTGACCGAAACCGCTCCAGTCATCGATGATCGTCAGGCCCTGGCTGCTGCGCGGCACGAATGCCAACTGTTGCACGCCGTTTTCATCCACCACGGCAGTGGGGATGCGCTGGGCGTAGAGCGCACCGGTGGCGTAGAACTTGCGACCGTTGATGCGATAGCCGTCGCCATCGCGGCGCAGTCGAGTGGTGCGGTGGTGGGCGGTTTGGGTTCCCAGTTCCGCCAGGGCGTTGCCGAACCGCTGGCCGGTCAGCACCTCGGCGTACAGGCGCCGTTTCTGCGCCTCACTGGCGTTGACCCGCAGCACTTCCACGGCATAGAAGTGATTTTGCGGGATCTGTCCGAGGGAGCCGTCGGCCTGGGTGATCAACGCGATGACTTTGGCCAGGGTGATGTTGGAAACCCCGGCGCCGCCATAGGCCTTGGGCACGCTGATGCCCCACAAGCCGGAGCGTGAGAATGCCTCCAGCTCCGGATGCGGCAGGCGACGTTCGCGGTCGCGCAGGGCGCTGTCACGCTTGAAGTCATCGGCCAGGTCGCTGGCCACGATCAGGGCTTGTTCGTCGCTGGTGATCACCGCGACGTGTTGGGAAAGCGTCATGTGCTGCTCCAGAAGTCGGGTGGTCAGATCCAGGAATGCCGGGCCGGCAAGGTGCCGTTCAGGTGGTAGGCCCCCACTGCGTGATACTTCCAGCGCACCGGGTCGTGCAGGGTATGGACGCGTGCATTGCGCCAATGACGGTCGAGGTTGAATTCAGCGAGGGTGGCCCGGCTGCCGGCCAGTTCAAACAGCTTTTCGCTGGCCAGCAGGGCAATTTCGGTGCTCAACACCTTGGCTTCGGCCACGGCTATCGAGGCCCGGGCGGCGGACTGCGCGGTAATGGGTGCGGTATTGACCTGGTCCAGCACCTGGCCGGCCTTGCGTAACAGCGCCTCGGTGGCGTGGAGGTCGATTTTCAGTCGGCCGATGTCGGCGATGACGTACGGGTCGTCGCTGGCCCGCTCGACCTTGGCCTCGATCCAGGGCCGGGAGCGTTCGCGGATGAAGGCAATGGCGTCGTCGATTGCGCCACGGGCAATGCCCGCATCGATGGCGGCCTGGATCAATTGCGAGATCGCGCCTTGCACGTTTGGCGTCTCGTTGATGCGCCAGTTGTCTAACACCAGCCCGGTGTCAACGCGCACGTTGTTCAGCAACACGGTGCCGCTGGCGGTGGTGCGCTGACCGAACCCCGACCAGTCGTCGACAATGCGCAGGCCCGGTGTGCCGCGTCGCACGAAGGCCAGCACTTGCCGGCCCTCGTCATCCAGGGCCTTGACCGCCACCCAGTGGGCGAACAGTGCGCCTGTGGAATAGAACTTCTGGCCGTTGATGACAAAGCCGCGGCTGTCGGCGCTGATCCGCGCCTTGAGTTCCAGGGTGTTGCGGGTACCCCGTTCCGGCCCGGCGTTGCCGATGCGCCAGCCTTCGAGCACGCTGTTCAGGAGGATTTCTTTCTGCCGTTCGGTACCCGTGCCGAGAATCAGCTGGATTACACCAAACTGGTTCTGCGGAATTTGTCCGAGGGCCGGGTCGGCAGCGGAAATGATCGAGAAGACTTCGGCGAGGGTGACGAACGAGACTTGCGGCCCGCCGTATTCTCGAGGGACAGCGATACTGCCGAGCCCGCTGCGGGTGAATTGCTCGATCTCAGACCAAGGCAGCTTGCGCTGTTGATCCCTTCGTGCGGCCTGTTGCCGGGCAACCTGTGCCAACTCCCGCGCGGCCTGGATTGCCTCGGCATCGTTGCGCAGCACCTGGGCGGGCAGCAACGGGGGGGAGACGTCCAGATCGCTCTGGACCTTTGCTTGCGCCAGACCAGACATCACCGCCGCTCCATGGCTGTTGGCAGAGCCTGGGGGGGCTGCGCCCGGGTGATTGTGTTCCGTACCATACCCACCTCACATCTCAAGAAAATCAGGAATGTCCGGTGGTCCGGTGTATATACCCTAAACGGATGGAAATTCTTTTTGAACTAACGTTTAGGAATATGTATAGAGGTCTTTCGCCACAGAAAACTTCCTCACCCGGAACCTGTTGTATCAAGGCTTTTTACGCCGCGGTTCGGCGGCCATGAGCGCTTCTTTCGGCGGCGTTTTCAAATAGGACCTGGCACACCCTATCGTCAGCGTCCGGGGCGGCGCCCAATGGGAGTTGTTGCCCACACGATCAAGGATGCAGTAGCTCACCTCCAGGCGCAGGTCTTCTCCTGCCTCCAGAATGATCTCCGGGGGGACCCAGACATTGATCGGCTGGCCCACTTCGCTGGATTTGATCCGGGGCAGGTCCATGCGCACATCGCCCCAGCGCAAGGTGATTGCATCGTCGACGGCCATGTTCAGGTAGGGCTCGATAGTCAGCGGGACGCCGCGTTTGATCTGGCTCGGGTTCACCCCTTGGCGACGGATGGCGTCCGGAATACGCACCGGTGCCAGCCCCTGGTTCTCATCGCCACTCAGGGCCGCCGGTTGGCCGCCGGGGCAGTCGAGCTTGACCTGCACCCGATGCGTTGCCGACAGCGCCGGCCCGCGCCCGACCCGCATCACACGATAATGGATACGCGAGGTCCCGTTGACGATGAAGCTCTCCGGTACACGCAAGGTGACACTGGCATGTGTGTCGGCCTCGGTCAGCAGGCGCGAGCCGACGTAGCAGTTGTCCCAGAACAGTTCGATCAAGTCGCCGGCGTCCATGCCGGGGTAAGGTGCGATGAGCACTTCCAGGCGGGCGGCACCGGTGATGTTGATACCGCTACGGCAGGTGTTGGCCAGGGCGGGGGCGGCGAGTTCCGGAATAGTTGACGTACCTGTCATGGTGATCTCCTTGATGCTGAAAAACGAAGTCCGTTTCGGAAAGAGCAAAGGCGCTGATATACACGACTATTTTATTGTGCAGTCTTGAATGCTGTTTCTATGGTTATCGCTGCGTACAACTAAAATAGTGTGCTGCGCCTGTTGGTCTAAATACGGGGTCGATAGTTTCAGTGTCAATAGAGGTGGTTGCTTATCGGTGGACGGTGCAGCTCTTCAGAAATGTCCTACGCGATGAAGTTAAAAATATACAGAGCGAATCGCCTTTTGCCTCGGCTTGAAGGTGTGGCCGAAGGGTTGTGGAGCAAGAGCGGGGCAGAGAGCTTGGCGCGAAGGAAAGTGCTGCGAGAGGTATGTATATATCGCACTTCAATTCATTGAAGGTTTTAAGCGGGGTTCAAATTGCTGGCTTGTATTCAAGTCGACAGCCCCTTCCGTCCCTGGAAGTAAGTCTTTATCGATAAGTTACTGTGCACCGTGACCGGCCGAGAGAAACTTGCTGAGAAACTGCCGGGTGCGTTCTTCCCTGGGCGCTGCGAACATTGCCTTGGCTTCACCTTGTTCGACGATCACGCCCTTGTCGAAGAACACCACGCGGTTCGCCACGTCACGGGCAAAGCTCATTTCATGGGTCACGATGACCATGGTGCGTTTTTCTTCGGCCAGGCCGCGAATGGTCGCCAGGACTTCTCCGACCAGTTCCGGGTCCAGCGCCGAGGTCGGTTCGTCGAACAGGATCACCTGCGGCTCCATCGCCAAAGCCCGGGCAATCGCCACCCGTTGTTGCTGACCGCCGGAGAGGCGTCGTGGATAGGCGTCCTCCTTGCCAGCCAGGCCGACCTTGGCCAACAGCTTGCGGCCCAGGGTTTCGGCGTCGGCACGTGGGGTCTTTTTCACCACCAGCGGGCCTTCGATGACATTTTCCAGGGCCGTGCGATGGGGAAACAGATTGAAATTCTGGAACACAAAACCCACTTGCTGGCGCAGACGACGCACCAGGCCCTGTTGCTGGTTCAGCGGGCGGCTGCCATCGATTTCGATGTCACCAACCTTGATCCGGCCGCTGCTGGGTTCTTCGAGGAAGTTCAGGCAGCGCAGGAACGTGGTCTTGCCCGAGCCGCTGGGGCCGATGATTGCAACGACTTCGCCTTCTTCGATCTTCAGGTCGATGCCATTAAGCACCACCTGACCCTTGAACTGCTTTGTCAGTTTTTCCACGACAATCATGGATCAGGACTCCTGGTCATGCCGATTGACCCGGGCTTCCAGGACGTTCTGCAGGTGCGAGAGCACGCTTGCCAGAACCCAGTAGATCAGCGCGGCGGCAAGGTACATGGTGAAGATTTCGAAGGTTCGCGCGGTGATCAGCTGCGCCTGGCGGAACAGCTCCGGCACCTGGATGGTCGCCGCCAGCGCGGTGTCCTTGACCAGGGAAATGAAGCTGTTGCCCAACGGTGGCAGGGCTGTGCGTGCGGCTTGCGGCAGGATGGCCCGGCGCAGGGTCTGGGCGCGGGTCATGCCGATACTCGCCGCCGCTTCCCACTGGCCACGCTCGATGGAGCTGATGGCGGCCCGCAGGATTTCACACGCATAAGCCGCCATGTTCAGCGAGAAGCCGATCAGCGCCGCCGGCAGCGGGTCTAGCTCGACCCCCAGTTGCGGCAGCCCGTAATAGATCACGAACAACTGCACCAGCAACGGCGTGCCGCGAAAGAACGACACGTAGATGCGGGCGACCCAGCTCACCAGTTTGAAGCGCGACAGGCGCATCAGCGCCAGGCCGAACCCCAGCAGCAAGCCGAAGAACATGCCGCCCAGGCTGAGGATCACCGTGTAGTACGCGCCCTTGAGCAGAAAGGGCGCGGAGTCCAGCGCGAGTTGGAAAGCCTCTTCCATTATTGAGTGACGTCAGCGCTGAAGTATTTTTGCGAAAGCTCTTTCAGCTTGCCGTTGGCGCGCAGCTTGTCGATCGCCTTGTTTACCGCGTCCAGCAGTTCAGGTTCGTCTTTGCGCAGGGCAATCCCGGCTTCCTGGCGAGAGAACGCTTCGCCGGCGGCGGCAGTGTCCTTGGCTTTCTTGGCGTATTCCAAGGCGGCGAGACGGTCGATCAGGATGGCGTCGATACGGCCGACACGCAGGTCCTGGAACTTGGTCGGATCATCTTCGTAGGTGCGCACGTCAGCACCCGGTACGTTGGCCTTGACCCACTGCTCGTAGTTGGTGCCCAGACCCACGCCGACTTTCTTGCCCGCAAGGTCAGCGGCGGTCTTGATGCTGTCTTTGTTCTTGGTCAGGGTCAGTGCCTGGATCCCGGAAACGGTATACGGCTTGGAGAAGTTGTACTTCTTCTTGCGCTCTTCGGAAATGGTCACCTGGTTGATCACCGCGTCCAGACGCTTGGACTCCAGCGCCGCAAGAATGCCGTCCCATTTGGTTGGCTGCAGCTGGACCTTCACCCCCAGCTCCTCGGCCAGGGCTTCGGAAAACTCCACTTCGAAACCGGCCAGCTTGCCGTCGGCATCGACGAAGCTGAACGGTGGATAAGTGCCTTCCAGGCCGACGTTGATCACGCCCGCATCCTTGATTTTTTGCAGTTGCTCACCGGCAGTTGCTTGCCCCAGCAGGCCCGCGCTCAATGCCAGGCCCAGCGAACCGATCAACAGGTTGCGACGTAATGCGGAAAAATTCATGACAAGCCCCTGTGTTTTCTTATGAAACATTATTTGGATGAAGAAGGCGTAGCCGCGATTCGAAAAGATTGCCACATCCTGCCTCAAAGCAGCTCGGGCGTCTCGCGGCAAATGCGCCTTCGGCGAAACTATAAGATGGGTTTTATAGATTGGAAAATAATATTAAATCTTACAAATATTCCAATATGGAATGAGTTTTCAGTGTAGGAGCGAGCCTGCTCGCGATGGCGGTGGGTCAGCCAAATTTATCTTACTGACCCACCGCCTTCGCGAGCAGGCTCGCTCCCACAGGGGATCTTCTCAGACCTTAAACGCTGCGTTGTAGGCAAACAACGCCGGGGCCCCGCCGGTGTGCAGGAAGATGATCGGCCCCTCGTCGAAGCGGTCGCGGCCGATGCCATCGAGCAAGCCCGCCATGGCCTTGCCGGTGTAGACCGGATCCAGCAACAGGCCTTCGAGACTGGCCAGTAGCTTGACCGCTGCCAGCGTACCGGCGTTCGGCTCGCCGTAGCGTGGGGCGAAATACTCATCCCACAGGTTCACCTTGAAGGCCTGCGGAAGCGCCACTTCAAGCAGATGGGCGACGCGTTCGGCAAGCCCCTGGACCTTAGGGAACTGATCTTCCTCGCTGCGCGAAACCGTTACGCCAACCACTGGAAGTTGCGGCAGGGTTTCACTCAAGGCCAGAGCCAGGCCGCTGTGAGTGCCGGCACTGCCCGAGGCCAGCACCACGGCGGCGAAATCCAGGCCGGTGTCTTTGATCTGCTCGGCCAGCTCCAGGCCGGCGCGCACGTACCCCAATGCACCCAAGGCGTTTGAGCCACCAATCGGCACCAGGTACGGCTTCTTGCCGTTGTTGCGCAATCGGGCAGCCAGGGCCTGCAGTTGCTCGTCGGCGTTATCCAGGTTTTCCACCCGTTCGACCTTGGCGTCGAACAGCTCCAGCAATAATCGGTTGCCATTGCCCAGGTAATTGGCGTCCTCGGTGCCGATGGGATTTTCCAGCAGCGCCACGCAACCCAGGCCCAGCCTGGCTGCCAGTGCAGCGGTCTGGCGCACATGGTTGGACTGGATCGCACCGGCGGTAATCAGGGTGTCGGCTCCCTGGGCCAAGGCGTCGGCGGCGAGATATTCGAGCTTGCGCAATTTGTTGCCGCCCAGGGCCAGGGGCGTCAGGTCGTCGCGCTTGATGTAAAGGTCGCGGCCGAGCCAGGTGGAGAGGCGTTCGAGTTTTTCCAGCGGTGTCGGATGGCCGAGCAGGTCGAGGCGGTTAAAGCGGGACAGCTGTTGTTTGATCATGAGTCCGTACTGGTTGTAGGCAATGCCTGGACTATAGGCAGGGTGGGTATGGGTGGGCAACTGGCAATCGTTTAGCGGGGAGTAAGACGATTGGATTGCCGAGCAACGCTGGACCTATGGGAGCGGGTGTGGTCTGCAGCTACTGAACGAATATTCCCCAGGAAACGTCATACCCTTCCATAGGTGTAGGAAACGTGCCGTCGGGCCCGGTGATTAGTCCTTAGCTGCCTATTCATGTTTAAATTGAACGGTCATTCAAGTTAAACCATTGGTTTGCTGCCCGCTCACAACTGGAGGCTTGCCTTTGCCGAGTCCGTTATCGACTTTCACGTTTTTGCACGTCGGAGTGCTTCGTTCATGAGTGCTTCGTCCCTTCCACCCAGCGGCCTGGTCCGCATGAATCCGCCGGTGTTTTACTTCGCGGCGACCTTTATCCTGTTGTTCGGCCTGGTGGTGATTGCCATGCCCGAGCAAGCCGGCGCCTGGTTGCTGGCGGCCCAGAACTGGGCGGCCAATACGGTCGGCTGGTATTACCTGCTGGCGATGGCCCTGTATCTGGTCTTCGTGGTGGTCACCGCCTTATCCGGCTACGGCAAGATCAAGCTCGGTGCCGACCACGACGAGCCTGAATTCAGTTACCTGTCCTGGGCCGGCATGTTGTTCGCCGCCGGGATCAGCATCACCTTGTTCTTCTTCTGCGTCTCCGAGCCGCTGACGCATCTGGCGCAACCACCCCAGGGTGAGGCCGGAACCGCCGATGCGGCGCGCCAGGCCATGCAGATACTGTTCCTGCATTGGGGCCTGCACGGCTGGGGCGTGTTCGCGTTTGTCGGCATGGCCCTGGCTTACTTTGCCTATCGGCATAATCTGCCGCTGGCCCTGCGTTCTGCGTTGTATCCGCTGATCGGCAAACGTATCAATGGCCCCATCGGCTATGCCGTCGACGGCTTCGGCATCATCGCGACCGTGTTCGGCCTCGGCGCCGATATGGGGTTTGGGGTCCTGCACCTCAATTCCGGTCTCGATTACCTGCTGGGCATCCCTCATACCCAATGGATTCAGGTGGGCCTGATCGCGCTGATGATGGGAGCGGCGATCATCGTGGCGGTGGCGGGCGTCGATAAAGGCGTGCGGGTCATGTCCGACATCAACATGCTGCTGGCCTGCGCGCTGTTGCTGTTCGTGCTGTTCGCCGGGCCCACCCAGCATTTGCTCAACACCCTGATCCAGAACGTGGGCGATTACCTCGGCGCCCTGCCGATGAAAAGCTTCGACCTGTATGCCTACGACAAACCCAGCGACTGGCTGGGGGGCTGGACGGTGTTCTATTGGGCCTGGTGGATCGCCTGGTCGCCGTTCGTGGGGCTGTTCATCGCGCGGATTTCCCGTGGTCGGACCATCCGTGAGTTCGTGTTCGGCGTGTTGCTGATTCCCCTGGGTTTCACCCTCGCCTGGATGTCGATCTTCGGTAACAGCGCCATCGACCAGGTGCTCAACCACGGCATGAGCGCCCTGGGCATGTCAGCCCTGGACAATCCGTCGATGAGTCTTTACCTGCTGCTGGAAACCTATCCATGGAGCAAGACGGTCATCGCGGTCACGGTGTTCATCAGCTTCGTGTTCTTTGTCACCTCGGCCGACTCCGGCACCGTGGTGCTTTCAACGCTCTCGGCCAAGGGCGGCAACCCCGATGAGGACGGGCCGAAATGGCTGCGGGTGTTCTGGGGGGCGATGACCGCCCTGGTGACCAGCGCGCTGTTGTTCTCCGGCAGCATCGATGCGTTGAAGTCGGCGGTTGTACTGACTTCGTTGCCATTCTCGCTGATCCTGTTGTTGATGATGTGGGGCCTGCACAAGGCGTTTCACCTCGAGTCCCAGAAACAGATCGCGCAACTGCATTCCCTGGCGCCGGTGTCGGGTTCGCGGCGAGGCAAAGGCGGCTGGCGCCAGCGCTTGAGCCAGGCGGTGCATTTCCCGTCCCGGGACGAGGTCTATCGCTTCCTCGACACCACGGTGCGTCCGGCGGTTGAGGACGTGAAGGCAGTGTTCGCCGAGAAGGGGCTGACGGTGATGACCCAGCCCGACCCGGCCAACGACAGCGTCAGCCTGGAAATCGGCCATGGCGAGCAGCACCCGTTCATTTACCAGGTGCAGATGCGCGGCTACTTCACGCCATCCTTCGCCCGAGGCGGCATGGGCTCCAAGCAGATCAACAACCGTCGTTACTACCGCGCCGAGGTGCATTTGAGCGAAGGCAGCCAGGACTACGACCTGGTGGGCTATACCAGGGAGCAGGTCATCAACGACATCCTCGATCAGTACGAGCGGCACATGCAGTTCCTGCACCTGGTGCGCTGACCGGGGGCGTCTCAGACAAGCCCGCCGTTGGCCCGCAGGATCTGGCCATTCACCCAGCCGGCGGCCGGGCTCACCAGGAAGGAGAGGACGCTGGCGATGTCTTCCGGCTGGCCGAGGCGCTCCAGGGGCGGCATCTTGGCGTACTGCTGGATCTGCTCTTCGCTTTTGCCATGCATGAACAGTTCGGTCGCCACCGGGCCGGGCGCGATGGCATTGACCGTGATCTGACGGCCGCGCAGCTCCTTGGCGAACACCTGGGTCAGCGATTCCACCGCCGCCTTGCTGGCGATGTACACCGAATAGCCGGGCAGGTTCAGGCCAACGGTACTGCTGGAAAAGTTCACGATGCGGCCGCCATCGTTCAGGCGGGTCGCGGCTTCGCGCAAGGTGTTGAACGTACCCCGGGTGTTGATCGCGAAGGTCTGGTCGAACAATTCGTCGCTGTGTTGCGCCAGGGGCATCACCTGCAAGATGCCGGCGTTGTTGACCAGTACATCGGCCTTGCCCAGCTGTGCTTCCGTCTCATCGAACATCCGGCGAACGTCGGTGGCGGAGGAAACGTCGGCCTTGATCGCAATGGCCCGGTGACCGGCCTGGCGCAACTGCACCACCAGTTTCGACGCTTCGGTAGCACTGTTGGCATAGTTGATGGCGACAGCGAAGCCGTCGTGGGCCAATTGCTTGGCAATTTCAGCACCGATGCCGCGGGAGGCTCCGGTGACGATGGCTACTTTGGCGGTTTGAGTCGACATGGCTGTTTCCTTCGTTGAGTGGGATGAGGCCAGATTCACATGTTTACGTAGAGCGATAAATGCACGAGAGTTGCCTTGACTGTTCAATAATCACCAACAATCAGAGCGCGCCGTTCCATGGATCAAATCAAGGCGATGAAGGTGTTCGTACGTATCTACGAGCGCAGCAGTTTTACCCTGGCCGCCGATGACCTGAACCTGCCCCGCGCCACGCTGACTCATACCCTCAATCAGTTCGAAGCCTGGCTGGGTGTACGTCTGTTGGAGCGCAGCACCCGCAAGGTGCGGCCGACGCTGGACGGCGAGGCCTATTACCCGCGTTGTGTGCAATTGCTGGCAGAGCTTGAAGAGGCCGAGTTGGCGTTTCGCAGCGTGGCGCCCAAGGGGCGGCTGCGGGTGGACTTGCACGGGACCCTGGCCCGGCATTTCGTGATTCCGGCCCTGCCGCAATTCATGGCCCGTTACCCCGATATCGAGTTGTCCATCAGCGAGGCCGATCGTTTCGTCGACCTGATCGGCGAAGGGATCGATTGCGTGCTGCGGGCCGGCACGCTGGGTGATTCATCATTGATTGGCCGGCGTGTCGCCACCCTGCGCCAGATCACGTGCGCCAGCCCCGCCTATTTACGCCAGTACGGCGAACCGAAGAACCTCGACGACCTGAGCCGGCACCGGGCGGTGAACTACGTGTCGCGAACCACCGCCAGACAATATCCGTTCGAGTTCATGGTTGAAGGCGAACTCAAGGAAGTGGCTATCGAGGGTGCGCTCTCTGTGTTCGGCGCCGAAATCTACGCCGCCTCGGCCATCGCCGGCCTGGGCCTGATCCAATGCCCGCACTATCGGATGGAAACGCAGATCCGGCAGGGCCTGGTCCAGGAAATCCTCATCGACACCCCTCCGCCGCCCATGCCGATCTCGGTGCTCTATCCACACAACCGTCACCTGTCGCCGCGGGTGCGGGTGTTTGTGGATTGGGTGGCGGAAGTGTTTGCCGGGGCACGTTAGCGCTTATTTCAGGCTGAACATCGCTGCGCCGTCCGTGGGAGCGAGCCTGCTCGCGATGAGGTCTTGTCTGCCGACGTATCATCGCCTGTTCCGCCGCCATCGCGAGCAGGCTCGCTCCCACATTGGATCTCGCTGCGATCCTCTGGTGAAGATGAGTTTGCTTTCATGGTTACGATGCGAACTTTCGACCTGAACGATGCGTCTGTGAAATGTTAGCTTCTGCCATCCGCATCATCCCCGAACAGAGAGCCTTCGATGACCTACATCGCTGCTGAAAACCGCTACGAGTCCATTCCCTATCGCCGCGTTGGTCGCAGCGGGCTGGTGTTGCCGGCGTTGTCGCTGGGGTTGTGGCACAACTTCGGCGACAGCACGCCGATCGACACCCAGCGTGCCTTGCTGCGCACGGCGTTTGATCTGGGCATCAACCACTTCGACCTGGCGAACAACTACGGCCCGCCCTACGGCAGCGCCGAGATCAATTTCGGTCGGTTGTTGCGTGAAGATTTCAAGCACTACCGCGACGAGTTGATCATCTCCAGCAAGGCCGGTTGGGACATGTGGCCCGGACCGTATGGCCAGGGCGGCGGGTCGCGCAAGTATGTGTTGGCCAGCCTCGACCAGAGCCTGAAACGGCTGGGGCTCGATTATGTGGATATCTTTTATTCCCACCGCTTCGATCCCGATACCCCGTTGGAAGAAACCGCCAGTGCCCTGGCGACAGCGGTGCAACAAGGCAAGGCGTTGTACGTCGGTATTTCGTCCTATTCCGGGGTGAAGACCCGGGAAATGGCGGCGCTGCTCAAGGAGTGGAAAATTCCTCTGCTGATCCACCAGCCGGCCTACAACCTGCTCAACCGCTGGGTTGAAAAAGACCTGCTGGACGCCACCGACGAATTGGGTACCGGTGTGATCGCCTTTACCCCGCTGGCCCAGGGCCTGCTCACGGACAAGTACCTCAAGGGCATCCCGTCCGATGCTCGGGTCAATCGTCCGGGCGGCGGTTCGCTGCAAGCTTCGCACTTGTCGGAGGAGAACATCGCCCACGTACGCGCCCTCAACGAGATCGCCCGGCGACGCGGCCAAAGCCTGGCGCAAATGGCCCTGGCCTGGACCCTGCGCGATCCACGGATCACGTCTGCCCTGATCGGCGCCAGCCGCCCGGAGCAGATTGTCGAGAACGTCGGGGCGCTGGAGAACCTGAACTTCAGTGCCGAGGAACTGGCGCAGATCGATCGGTTTGCCCAGGAGGGCGGTATCAATCTCTGGGAGAAGCCTTCGTCGGCGGAGTGACGCAACTCAACCCCTGTGGCGAGGGGATAAATTCCCTCGCCACGGTGGTTGCATAGCTGTTCAGCGGAAGAACGGCACATCCCCCAGCACTGTCGCCCGGTGCATCTCGCGTCGGGCAGGACGGTAGTCGTCCACGGCGAAATGCTGGGTTACGCGGTTGTCCCAGAACGCTACGTCATTGACCTGCCAGCGCCAGCGGACGGTGAACTCCGGGCGGCTGGCGTGGGCGAACAGCAGCTTCAGGATGGCTTCGCTTTCGGTTTCGGACAGTTCATTGATGCGGGTGGTAAAACCTTCATTGACGAACAGCGACCGGCGCCCGCTTACCGGATGGGTGCGAACCACCGGATGTGACAGCGGTGGGTTTTTCCGTCGTGCTTCGTCCCAACGAGCCTGGTCCGCGGCGGTATGACCAAAGCGCTCCAGGGGAAAGGATCGAGTGAAATCGTGGGTCGCAGTCAGGCCTTGCAGCATCTGCTTCAAGGGCGTCGAAAGGGCTTCATAAGCCGCGATGCCACTGGCCCACAAGGTATCGCCACCGAACGCCGGCAGCAGCTTGGCGCTGAGCACCGCGCCCATGGCCGGGGTCGGCAGGAAGGTCACGTCGGTATGCCAGACGGCGTTGTCGCGTACATCGGTAACGGCCGTGTCGAGCACCAGCACTTCGGGCTGCCCGGGCACATTCGGATAGATGGGATGGACATGCAGGTCGCCAAAGCAGGCGGCGAAACGTGCCTGCTGGGCTGGGTCGATGGGCTGGTCCCGAAAGAACAGCACCTGGTGTTCGAGCAACGCTTGATCAATAAGATTGCGCTGTTCAACGCTCAGCGGCTGGCTGATGTCGATGCCGCTGATCTGCGCGCCGAGGGCGATGCTCAAAGGAGTGACGGTTGGGCGGTTCATCGTTGTTTTCCTGTGGAGCGCCGAATGGTTGGCGTGGTCATTCGATCTCAATGGGCCTGGCCATGCCACGGCACCAGCTTGTGTTGCAGGGCGCGCAGGCTCATTTCCATGGCGAAGGCGATGAGTGCGATGACCAGGATCCCCAGCACCACCACGTCGGTGACCAGGAATTGCGCCGCTGACTGCACCATGAACCCCAGGCCGCTGGTGGCGGCGATCAACTCGGCGGCTACCAATGTCGACCAGCCCACACCCAGGCCGATGCGAATGCCGGTGAGAATGTCGGGCAGGGCGCTGGGCAGGATCACATGGCGAATCAACTGTGCCGGTGTTGCGCCCAGGGACTGCGCGGCCCGTACCTTGGCCGGGTCGACCGTGCGTACGCCAGTGGCGGTGGCGATGGCGATCGGAGCGAAAATCGCCAGGTAGATCAGCAGCACCTTCGACAACTCACCGATGCCACACCAGATCACGATCAGCGGCAGGTAGGCCAGCGGCGGAATTGGCCGATAGAACTCGATCAATGGATCTAAGACGCCCCGGGCGATACGGCTGGAGCCGATGGCAATGCCCACCGGCACCGCCGTCAGCACGGCCAGCAACAGGCCCAGGCCGATCCGTCCGAGGCTCGCGCCCAGGTGCTGCCAGAGCGTGGCATCCATATAGCCGCTGGTCGCCAGCAGCCAGCCTTTTTGCAGCACGGCGGAAGGCGAGGGTAGGAACAACGGTTCGACCAGCCCGCTCACCGTCACCACCCACCACAGGACCAGCAGCGTGATCAGGGTCAGGCCGCTGATCCATCGCGTACTCACGGGACGCCGGAAGCGGCGGGCTGGATCTCTGGCAAGGGTTTCGCTGGCCACCGCCGGGATTTCATAGCTGCTCATACTGGCTCCTGGTGTCGGGTGCCACTGCGTTGGGCGAACACTTTGGCAAGCACGTGTTCACGGATGTCGATGAAGCGCGGGTCGGACTTGATCGACCGCGCTGACTCGCCGGCCCGGTAGCGCTGGCTGAAATCCAGGTGCAGTCGTTCGACTATCCGCCCCGGGTTGGGCGCCAGCAGGATAAGTTCGGTGGCGAGGAACACGGCTTCTTCAATGTCATGGGTGATCAGGAACACCGGTTTGGCGGTGCGTTGCCAGACCTGCAACAACAGCTCCTGCATCTGCTCACGGGTGAAGGCATCGAGGGCGCCGAAGGGCTCGTCCATCAGCAGCACGCGTGGGTCGGCCGCCAGCGCCCGGGCGAGGCCGACGCGCTGCTTCTGGCCCCCGGAAAGCTGCCAGACACGGCGTTGCTCAAAGCCGGCCAGGCCCACCAGGGCGAGCATCTCCCGGGCGCGGGTTTCCCGTGGTTCCCTGGCGACCCCGGCCAGTTCCAGGCCGAACCCGACGTTTGCCAGCACATTCTGCCAAGGCAGCAGCGCGTCGTCCTGGAACACCACGCCGCGTTCGGCGCCGGGCCCCGAGACCTGCACGCCGTCCAGCGTGATCTGCCCGGCACCGGGCTCGACGAATCCGGCGATCAGGTTCAGCAGCGAGGTCTTGCCGCTGCCGGACGGCCCCAGGGCAACCAGCAGTTGCTGTGGCCCCAGGGTCAGTGAAATGTCCGTCAACACGGCTTCCGACGCCCCGGGATACTGTGCGCCGATGCGCTCCAGCTGTAACAAGGCCATGGCGGTGCCCCCCTTTTTTCTTGGCGAATCAGTGAGCGATGTATTTGGCGCTGACGTAGGGGGCGTAGTCGGGCAGGACCGCTTCCACCTTGCCTTGCTCCTTGAGAAACGCAGCGGTATTGGTGATGGCCTGGGTGGTCGGTGCGCCGAGGCTCGCGATCTGGTCGGCCGCCAGCGGGTACACGTTGCCTTGCAGCAACAGCGGGATGTCGCTGGCCTTGGCACCGGAGAGCTTCACCAGCTTGTCGATATTGGCCGTGTCCGCCAGCCAGGCTTGCGGGTCCTTGCGGTATTGGGCGTAGGCATCCAGGGTGACCTTGGCGAAGGCGGTGACGATTTCAGGGTGCTTCTGGGCGAAGTCCTTGCGCACGATCCAGGCATCGAAGGTTGGCGTGCCGAATTTGGCCAGTTCCGCCGAAGTGATCAGCACCGTGCCGTTTTCCTTGGCCACGCCCAGGGCCGGGTCCCAGACATAGGTGGCATCGATGTCGCCACGCTTCCAGGCGGCGATGATGGCCGGTGGCGCAAGGTTGAGTACCGTGACCTTCGACGGGTCGATGTCCCAATGCTTCAACGCGGCGAGCAGGCTGTAGTGACCGGTGGAAACGAACGGTACGGCGATCTTCTTGCCGATCAGGTCCTGCGGGGTCTTGATCCCGGCACCGTCGCGGGCTACCAGGGCTTCGGCGGCGCCGATCTGGGTGGCGATGAGGAAGGTTTCCACCGGGACCTTGCGGGTGATGGCGGCGGTCAGAGGGCTGGAACCGAGGTAGCCGATCTGCACATCACCCGAGGCGATGGCGGTGATGACGTCGGCGCCATTATCGAACTTGCGCCAGTCGATGCTGGCCTGGGTGGCTTTTTCATAAGCGCCGTTGGCCTGGGCAACTTTGGCCGGGTCGACGGTGGTCTGGTAGGCGACGGTCAGGTCGGCGGCTTGGGCAAACAGACTCGCGGCAGCCAGGGAGGCGGCTGCGAGAAGGCGAAGGGGGAAACTCAAAGTCATGGGAGAACTCCTCAACAGGCCGCCGGGTATTCGGCGTTGGAGGAGACTAAATGATCTAAGAATTCAAAAATAAATAACTTTTTCGCATGAGCTTATCAGCGAAAAAGTTGATCACAGGGAGGGGCGAGGTCCTTGTGGCGAGGTGAGCGAGCTCCCTCGCCACAAGGACCTGCTCGACAAATGCGATCTAGTTACTGATCGCCAGGATGCTCGCCTGGTACGAACCCACGAACACGTCGAAATCGCCTACTTCGTTCTGTTCCAGCTCGGCTTGCTGGGCCAGGGACTCGCGAGCGGAGGCTTCGAACGCAGCCTGTTCCTGGGCCGGCAATGGTTCGGCACGGAATAACTCGGCGTGAGCCTTGCTCTGGCGCAGGGAGAACTGGGCGAAGCTTTCCTGATGTTCCGCCATGGCCGCCAGGACCTGAGCGGATGGAGTCAGGGATGGGTCCCGGACCTTTGCCAGTTGTGCATCCAGGGCCTGGCGGTGAGCAGCGCCACCGTGGCTCTGGTCGAGCAACGATGCCAGCGGAGCGATCTGCTCCAGCAGTTCGATGGCCCATGCTTGCATGTCCACCGATTGGCCCTGGCGCTGCAGTTGCAAGCCCGGCTTGCGGCCTTCCTTGACCACGGTCAGGAAGTTGTCCGTGGCATTGCCGCATTCGCTGCTTTCGAACAACGGGCTCTCATTGAGGCCGCAATACAGCAGGAACGCATCGAGGAAACGGGACTCGGTGACGTCGATGCCCAATGGCAGGAACGGGTTGATGTCCAGGCAGCGTACTTCGACATACTGAATGCCCCGGGCCATCAAGGCCTGGATCGGACGTTCGCCGGTGTAGGTCACCCGCTTGGGACGAATGTTGGAGTAGTACTCGTTTTCGATCTGCAGGATGTTGGTGTTGAGCTGCACCCACTCGCCGTTCCGATGTGTGCCGACTTCGACATACGGTGCATAAGGCGTCGCCACCGCCTTGCGCAGGCTGTCGGTATAGCTCGCCAGGTCGTTGTAGCACGGCGTCAGGCCGGCCTGGGCGTTGCTCTGGTAACCCAGGTCGCTCATGCGCAGGCTGGTGGCATAAGGCAGGTACAGGGTGTCCGGGTCCAGTTGTTCCAATTGATGCGGGCGACCCCGCAGGAAACCGGCGTCCAGGGCTGGCGAGGCGCCGAACAGGTACATCAGCAGCCAGCTGTAGCGACGGAAATTACGGATCAGCGCGATGTAGGCCAGCGACTGGAAATCACGGTCGCTGACGTCTGCCGCCTCGGCCTGGCGGAGCAGCGGCCAGAGTTTTTCCGGCAGGGAAAAGTTGTAGTGGATTCCGGCGATGCATTGCATGGTCTTGCCGTAGCGCAGGGCCAGGCCCTGGCGATAGACATACTTGAGCCGACCGATGTTCGAGGTGCCGTAATACGCGATGGGAATCTCTTCTTCCGCCGGCAGCGGGCACGGCATCGACGGACTCCACAGGAATTCATCACCGAGTTTGCTGTAGACAAACCGGTGGATCCTGTCGAGGCTACTCAGGGTATCGGCCGGGTCTGCCAGGGCCGGGGTGATGAACTCCAGCAGCGACTCGGAATAGTCGGTGGTGATCTGCTCGTTGGTCAGCGCCGAGCCCAGGGCTTCGGGATGCGGAGTCAACGCCAGGCGCCCGCTGTCCGTGACACGCAGGCATTCACGTTCGATACCGTGCAGGCACTGCTCGAGCAGGGAGAGGTTGGCGCGCTCGCCGAGCAGGGCCAGGCGGCGGTTTAAGAGGTCGCTCAAGTTGAATTCCTTCACGCGTCAGTCGCCCCAATATGGGGGTGGGCAAGGCGCTCTACAAGGGTGAAGTTGAAACTGGCGTTATCGCCTGGTTTTGGCGCGCCACAACCCCTGTAGGAGCGGGCTTGCTCGCGAAGAGGGTCTATCAGTCAGCATTGATGTGGCCTGACACTCCGCTTTCGCGAGCAAGCCCGCTCCCACAGAGAAGCCCGGCGCCGCATTGCAGCATCGAAATTAACCCAAATCGATGACAGGGAGCTATAGGACAGCGAAGGTGCCTTGTGCTTTTGCGACCAGCTTGTCGCCCTGGGTCACGTCAGCCTCGACCACCAGCGTGCGTCGGCCTGGATGGAGGACCCGGGCCGTGCACAGCACCTCGCCGTCGGACACGGCGCGAATGTAGTTGATCTTGCATTCGATGGTCGCGCTCTGCTGATCAAAGCCATGGACACTGGAGCAAGCCAGGCCCATGGCGATGTCCACCAGGCTGAACAGTGCGCCGCCGTGCAGCTTGCCGCCGCGATTGCGCAACGGCGGCTCCAGGGCCAGGGCGACTTGCGCTACCCCGTCCCCGAGGCTGTGCAGGCGGCAGCCGAGCAGCTTGAAGAAGGCGCTTTCCACCAGCCCGGCCGGCGCGTCCATCAGCGCTTCTTCAACTGCTTGGCGTTGGCGAACAGCGAGGCCATGGCGTTGCTGGCCGGGGCTGCGGTGACGGTTTCCTTGCGCGGCGCGGTGTTTTGCGACTGGCGCGGCGCCGAGCTTGGACGCGGGCCACGGGCACCGTCGACCTTCTCGCCGGGGGTGTCGCTCATGCGCATCGACAGGCCGACGCGTTTGCGCGGGATGTCGACTTCCATGACCTTCACTTTCACCACGTCACCGGCCTTCACGGCTTCGCGCGGGTCCTTGATGAACTTCTCCGACAAGGCGGAGATATGCACCAGGCCGTCCTGATGCACGCCGATGTCGACGAATGCCCCGAAATTGGTGACGTTGGTCACCACGCCTTCCAGGATCATGCCGGGTTGCAGGTCCTTGAGGTCTTCGACGCCTTCCTGGAACTCGGCGGTCTTGAACTCGGGACGCGGGTCACGGCCGGGCTTCTCCAGTTCTTGCAGGATATCGGTGACGGTGGGCAGGCCGAAGGTCTCGTCGGTGAATTTCTTCGGGTCCAGGCGCTTGAGGAACGCGGCGTCACCGATCAGCGAACGGATGTCGCGATCGGTCTGGGCGGCGATGCGTTGCACCAGCGGATAGGCTTCGGGGTGGACGGCCGACGAATCCAGCGGGTTGTCGCCGTTCATCACGCGCAGGAAGCCGGCGGCCAGTTCGAAGGTTTTTTCCCCCAGGCGCGGGACTTTCTTCAGCGCGGCTCGGGTTTTGAAGGCGCCGTGCTCATCGCGGTGGGTCACGATGTTCTGCGCCAGCGTAGCGTTGAGGCCCGAGATCCGCGCCAACAGCGCCACCGAAGCGGTGTTCACGTCCACGCCCACGGCGTTTACGCAGTCTTCCACCACGGCGTCCAGGCCGCGGGCCAGTTTCAACTGGGACACGTCGTGTTGGTATTGGCCGACACCAATGGATTTCGGGTCGATCTTCACCAGCTCCGCCAGGGGGTCCTGCAGGCGACGGGCAATCGATACCGCGCCACGGATCGACACGTCCAGCTCCGGAAACTCCTTGGACGCCAGTTCCGACGCCGAGTAAACAGAAGCGCCAGCCTCGGACACCATGACCTTGGTCATTTTCATGGCCGGGTATTTCTTGATCAGCTCGGCGGCCAGCTTGTCCGTCTCACGGCTGGCGGTGCCGTTGCCGATGGCGATCAGGTCCACCGAATGCTTGGCGCACAGGGCGGCGAGCACCGCAAGGGTCTGGTCCCATTTGTTGTGCGGGACGTGAGGATAGACCGTCGTGTGGTCCAGCAGCTTGCCGGTGGAATCCACCACCGCCACCTTGCAGCCGGTACGCAGGCCCGGGTCCAGGCCCAAGGTGGCGCGTGGGCCGGCCGGTGCCGCTAGCAGCAGGTCGTGCAGGTTGTGGGCGAAGACGTTGATGGCCTCGGTTTCGGCGTTGTCGCGAAGTTCGCCCAACAGGTCGGTCTCCAGGTGGGTGTAGAGCTTGACCTTCCAGGTCCAGCGCACCACCTCCGCCAGCCATTTGTCGGCGGCGCGGTTCTGGTTCTGGATGCCGAACTGCTGGCCGATCATGCCTTCGCAGGGGTGCATGGTGCCGGGCAATTCATCACCGACTTTCAACGCGGAGCTGAGGATGCCTTCGTTACGGCCACGGAAAATTGCCAGGGCGCGGTGGGACGGCACGTTCTTGAGCGGTTCGTCGTGCTCGAAGTAATCCCGGAACTTCGCCCCTTCCTCTTCCTTGCCTGCAATCACGCGGGCACTGAGGATGGCTTCCTGTTTCAGGAAGTTGCGCAATTTTTCCAGCAGGTTGGCGTCTTCGGCGAAGCGCTCCATGAGGATGTACTTGGCACCTTCCAGCGCCGCTTTCACGTCTGCCACGCCTTTTTCGGCATCGACGAAACGTGCGGCTTCGGCCTCAGGCGCCAGGGTCGGGTCGTTGAACAGCCCGTCGGCCAGTTCGCCAAGCCCGGCTTCCAGGGCGATCTGGCCCTTGGTGCGGCGCTTCTGTTTGTAGGGCAGGTACAAGTCTTCGAGACGGGTCTTGGTGTCCGCCAACTTGATGTCGCGTTCGAGCGCCGGGGTCAGCTTGCCCTGTTCCTGAATGCTGGCCAGGATGCTGATACGCCGTTCGTCGAGTTCACGCAGGTAGCGCAGGCGCTCTTCCAGATGACGCAGTTGAGTGTCATCGAGGCTGCCGGTCACTTCTTTTCGGTAACGGGCGATAAAAGGCACCGTGGAGCCTTCATCGAGTAGCGCGACGGCCGCTTCGACCTGTTGCGGGCGTACGCCGAGTTCCTCGGCGATGCGGCTGTTGATGCTGTCCATAAAACCACCTGACAAATGATGAAATCAGGCCCGCCGGCGCAGAACAGGGCTCGGCGAGACTGGTTGAGCGGCCTGGCGTGGGCCGCTGCCTGGGTCAAGAGAGGCTGCCTGTTGACCCGCGAAATTCAAAAAGTGCTGCCTGGCCAGAGGGAAAAAGACCCATCGAGGGGGACGATCCGACATTCCCAGGCACAAAAGGCCGCGCATTATAACCAGCGTTGCGGCTTTCGGGGTGTCAGGGTCTGTAGGTCCGATACCCGTATGGGTGGAGATGGAGGAAAAATCTGCTAACAATGCACACGGTGCGTATAACGGCAGCTAGGCCATAATGCGCGCCGAGATCAAAGGAGCTTCCTATGAGCAGCACTGCACAAACTGCTGAAGGCGAAAAAATTCTGATTGTTGACGACGACCCGGGGCTGAGCAGCCTGCTGGAGCGTTTTTTCGTCAGCAAGGGCTATCGGGCCCGCACCGTACCCAATACCGAACAGATGGATCGGCTGCTGGCCCGTGAAGTCTTCAACCTGGTGGTGCTCGACCTGATGCTGCCTGGCGAGGACGGCTTGACGGCCTGCCGCCGCCTACGCGGCGCGAACAACCAGATCCCGATCATCATGCTCACTGCCAAGGGCGACGAGTTGAGCCGTATCAAGGGCCTGGAATTGGGCGCCGACGATTACCTGGCCAAGCCGTTCAACCCCGACGAACTCATGGCCCGGGTCAAGGCGGTTCTTCGTCGTCAGTCGGCCCCGGTGCCTGGAGCCCCAGGCAGCGAAGATGAAAGCGTGACTTTCGGTGATTACGAGCTGTCCCTGGCCACCCGTGAGCTCAAGCGTGGTGATGAAATCCACATGCTGACCACCGGTGAGTTCGCCGTGCTCAAGGCCCTGGTGATGAACGCCCGTCAACCGCTGACCCGGGACAAGCTCATGAATCTGGCCCGTGGGCGCGAGTGGGATGCGCTGGAGCGCTCCATCGATGTACAGATTTCCCGCCTGCGTCGGATGATCGAGCCTGACCCTTCCAAGCCGCGCTATATCCAGACCGTCTGGGGCGTAGGCTATGTATTCGTGCCGGATGGTGCCGCCAGCAAGTGATCGGCGATTTGTAGGAGCGGGTGGCCTGGCAGGTTGAGTTTCTTCCAGGCGACTCGCGGTCCATCAGTATGCGAGCATCGCTCGCTCCTGCAAGTGTGTAGCGGTTATCCATGAAAACCCCGGTTTGGTTCCCCCAGAGTTTCTTTTCCCGCACCCTCTGGCTGGTGCTGATCGTCGTGCTCTTTTCCAAGGCGCTGACGTTGGTCTACCTGCTGATGAACGAAGATGTCCTGGTGGACCGCCAGTACAGTCACGGCGTTGCTCTGACCCTGCGCGCCTACTGGGCTGCCGATGAAACCAATCGGGCGAAGATCGCCGAGGCGGCGACGCTGATCCGGGTGGTCGGTGCAGGAGTGCCCGAAGGCGAACAGCACTGGCCCTACAGTGAAATCTATCAACGGCAGATGCAGGCCGAACTGGGCACCGATACCGAGGTGCGCCTGAGAATGCATTCGCCCCCGGCATTGTGGGTGCGTGCCCCAAGCCTGGGGGATGGCTGGCTGAAGGTGCCGTTGTACCCGCATCCCCTGCGTGGCCAGAAAATCTGGAACGTGCTGGGCTGGTTCCTGGCCATCGGTCTGTTGTCGACCGCGTCGGCATGGATCTTCGTCAGCCAGCTCAACCAACCGTTGAAACGCCTGGTCTACGCGGCCCGACAGTTGGGCCAGGGGCGTAGCGTGCGGTTGCCCATCAGTGACACGCCCAGCGAAATGACCGAAGTGTATCGGGCCTTCAACCAGATGGCCGAGGATGTCGAGCAGGCCGGACGCGAGCGGGAGCTGATGCTCGCCGGGGTCTCCCATGATCTGCGCACGCCGCTGACCCGGTTGCGGCTGTCGCTGGAGCTGATGGGCGAGCGCACCGACCTGACCCATGAAATGGTCCGTGATATCGAAGACATGGATGCGATTCTCGACCAGTTCCTGGCGTTCATTCGCGACGGACGCGATGAGTCGGTGGAGGAAGTGGACCTCAGCGAGTTGGTACGGGAGGTGGTCGCGCCCTATAACCAGGGCGATGAAAAAGTGCACCTGCAGTTGGAGCCGATCCAGCCGTTCCCGTTGCGCCGGGTGTCGATGAAGCGGCTGCTGAACAACCTGATCGGCAACGCCCTGAACCACGCCGGGGCTGGCGTCGAGGTAGCGGCTTATGTCTCTGGCGACACCAACGCGCCCTATGTGGTGTTGAGCGTCATGGACCGTGGCGCCGGCATCGATCCGTCGGAGCTGGAGGCCATTTTCAATCCCTTCACCCGTGGCGACCGTGCCCGGGGCGGAAAGGGCACGGGGTTGGGCCTGGCGATCGTCAAGCGCATTGCCTCGATGCACGGTGGCAACGTCGAGCTGCGCAACCGCGTCGGCGGCGGGCTCGAAGCGCGGGTGCGGTTGCCGTTGGGGTTGATGCTGCCTAGGGATGCGGTATAGAAGCAGCGGCGAGCTACGAGCGGCAAGCTACAAGCTGATTGGCTTCTGCTTGAAGCTCGCAACTGCTCCTACCCCTTGCCCTTGGTCCGGGTCATGTTCGGCCCGCCATTCTTTTCCAGATGCTCGATGATGATTCCCGCCACGTTCTTGTTCGTGGTGGTTTCGATGCCTTCCAGGCCAGGCGAGGAATTGACCTCCATCACCAACGGGCCGTGATTGGATCGCAGAATGTCGACACCCGCCACGGCCAGGCCCATGACTTTTGCGGCGCGCAGGGCGGTCATGCGTTCTTCCGGGGTGATCTTGATCAGGCTGGCGCTGCCACCGCGATGCAGGTTGGAGCGAAATTCCCCAGGCCGGGCCTGACGCTTCATCGAAGCGATGACCTTGTCGCCGACCACGAAGCAGCGGATGTCCGCGCCGCCAGCTTCCTTGATGTATTCCTGAACCATGATGTTCTGTTTGAGGCCCATGAATGCTTCAATCACCGACTCTGCCGCCGTCGCGGTTTCGCACAGGACCACGCCGATACCCTGGGTACCTTCCAGTACCTTGATGACCAGCGGTGCGCCATTGACCATCGCGATCAGATCCGGAATGTCGTCAGGTGAATGAGCAAAACCGGTGACCGGCAGGCCGATACCACGCCGCGACAGCAATTGCAGCGAGCGCAGCTTGTCCCGGGAGCGGGCGATTGCCACGGATTCATTGAGAGGGAATACCCCCATCATTTCGAACTGGCGCAGTACGGCGCAGCCATAGAAGGTCACGGATGCACCGATGCGCGGGATCACCGCATCGAACCCCTCCAGTGGTTGGCCCCGGTAATGGATCTGGGGCTTGTGGCTGGCGATATTCATATAGGCGCGCAGGGTGTCGATCACCACCATTTCATGGCCACGCTCTGTCCCGGCCTCAACCAGGCGACGAGTGGAATACAGACGCGGATTACGCGACAGCACAGCGATCTTCATGCAACACCTGTGGCAGGGGTAGTGGATACCGGGAATGCCGGCTTGTCTTGAACATATTTGATGCCTGGATTGACCACCAGTTGGCCGTCGATCAAGGCCTTGGAACCCAACAGCAGGCGATAGCGCATGGACTTGCGGCAAGCCAGAGTGAATTCGACCCGCCAGATCCGATCCCCGAGTGCCAGCGTGGTGCTGATCACGTAGCGGACCTGGGCATGTCCGTTGGAGCTTTTGATCGTTTTGCGCGCCACCAGCGGGGCTTCGCAGCGGCGATGACGCAGTTGTACCACCGTGCCCAGGTGCGCAGTGAAGCGTACCCATTTTTCACCGTCACGCTCGAATGGCTCGATATCGGTGGCGTGCAGACTGGAGGTACTGGCACCGGTGTCTATTTTTGCCCGTAGGCCCGCGACTCCCAGGTCCGGGAGCGCCACCCACTCGCGTAGACCGACAACGGTCAAATGGTCAAAAGTCTTCAATAGAAACAACCTGTGATCGGTACTTCGGATCAGCGAACCTGCGAGTCGCGGCATTCGTACAGAATAATCACAAAATGGCGACAGTTATCCAGTGGCCTGTCTGGCTGATTCATGCACTTGATTTCAGCGCAAGATTTGCCGGAAGGGCCGGTTCGGTCGGCATTCTATCTGTCGGCGCGAATTCGTGCGCCCGACAAAAACGGTAGTACAGTTCTGGCTATTGGCAGAAAGAGGAATTGCAGTGACACAAAAACAGGAAGAGGACGACAAGGTCCGTCTCGATAAGTGGTTGTGGGCGGCACGATTTTATAAAACACGTGCGCTTGCCAAGGCCGCCATCGAAAGCGGCAAGGTTCACCATCGGGGCGAACGTTGCAAGCCGGGCAAAGAGCCGCGCATCGGTGATGAGTACGTCATTCGCGCCGGGTTCGATGAAAAGACCGTAGTGGTCGAGGCCCTGTCGATCGTGCGGCGTGGGGCACCTGAGGCGCAGACCCTGTATCGTGAAACCGAAGCCAGCATTGCCAGGCGCGAAGCCGCCGCTGCTCAATGCAAGGCCGGAGCCCTGGGGGTCAGTACCGACGGCAAGCCGAGCAAGAAACAGCGTCGGGATCTGTTCAAGTTCCGCGGCAGCAACAGCGAATAAAAACGCTTCCAGAACAATGCGCATTGTCTGGAGGATCTACTGTGGCGAGGGGATTTAGCGAAACGCCACAGAAAGGTATTGGATGCAACGAACGGTGCGGCTGTCCCTCCCTTGCTTGGAACCACCTTCGAATGCCCATAAAATGTTCGACATCCTTTGCCATCACCTCAGATACCCATCCTTATGACTGATTTACCGGATAATGACTGCACCCAACGTTTCATCTTTGATGACATCGACGCCCGTGGCGAACTGGTGGCGTTGGAGCGTAGCTATGCCGAAGTCCTTGCCAAGCACCCCTATCCGGAGCCGGTCGCGCAACTGCTCGGTGAGTTGATGGCGGCGGCGTCGCTGTTGATCGGTACGTTGAAATTCGATGGCTTGCTGATCCTCCAGGCCCGCTCCGAAGGGCCGGTTCCGATGCTGATGATCGAATGCTCCAGCGAACGCGAGATCCGGGGCCTGGCCCGCTATCACGCCGATCAGATCGCCCCAGGCGCGGCGCTGGCCGACCTGATGCCCAATGGTGTGCTGGCCCTGACGGTCGACCCGACCCATGGCAAGCGCTACCAGGGCATTGTCGATCTCGACGGCGCGTCCCTGGCCGAATGCTTCACCAATTACTTCGTCATGTCCCAGCAGACCAATACCAGGTTCTGGCTCTATGCCGACGGACGGCGCGCCCGCGGCCTGCTACTGCAACAATTGCCCGTCGACCGCATCCGTGACCCGGAAGAACGTGAGGCCAGCTGGCAGCACGTCACGGCTCTGGCCAGCACCTTGAACGCCGACGAGCTGCTGAGCCTGGACAACGAAACGGTACTGCGTCGTCTCTACCACGAAGAAGCCGTGCGTCTGTTCGACGAGTTGCCGGTGCGCTTCCAATGCAGTTGCTCTCGTGAACGATCCGGCAATGCGCTGGTCAGTCTGGGTCTGGAAGATGCGCAGCATCTGGTCATCGAGCATGGCGGTGCCATCGAGATCGATTGTCAGTTTTGCAATGAGCGTTACCTGTTCGATGGGGCGGACGTTGCGCAATTGTTCGCCGGAGCGGGTGTCGAGGCACCGTCAGATACTCGTCACTGAATCGGTTCAGTGTAGGTAAATCTCCTGACAAACGCCGGATTTACGCCGTACTGACGGGAGGGCCCTACTCTTTTTGGGCTTTTCTGGCATAATCCGGCCCACTTTTTTCGGGTAGTAGTGCGCGACTTCCTACTACAAAACGTTTGGAGCACTCGGCCAAGGGCCGATGGGGAACCACATGACGCAAGCCAATAACGCCGTGTACACCGATCTGAGTGTCGATGATCTGGTCAAAGAAGCCCTGAATCGCGGTGAAGGCGAGCTTGCCGATACTGGCGCGCTGGTTGTTCGTACCGGTCATCGTACCGGTCGCTCGCCAGCCGACCGTTTCATCGTAGAAGAACCGACCACCCAGAACGCCATTGCCTGGGGCCCGATCAACCGCAAGTTCCCGGCCGACAAGTTCGATGCCCTGTGGAACCGCGTTGAAGCCTACCTGGGCGAGCGCGAGCGTTTCGTGTCCCACGTCCATGTAGGTTCCGATCCTGCGCACTACCTGCCGGTCAAGATGACCACCGAGACGGCCTGGCACAACCTGTTCGGTCGTTGCCTGTTCATCAACCCTGAGCAATACAACGCCGGTGGCAAGGATGAATGGCAGATCCTCAACGCGCCGAACTTCGTTTGCGAGCCAGCGCGTGACGGCACCAACTCCGACGGTACCGTGATCATCAACTTCGCGGCCAGGAAAGTCCTCATCGCCGGCATGCGCTACGCCGGTGAAATGAAGAAAGCCCTGTTCTCCGTCCAGAACTTCCTGCTGCCGGCGGTTGACGTACTGCCGATGCACTGTGCCGCGAACATGGGCGAAGAGGGCGATGTGACCCTGTTCTTCGGTCTGTCGGGCACCGGCAAGACTACCCTGTCCGCCGACGAAAGCCGCTACCTGATCGGTGACGACGAGCACGGCTGGGGCGTGGGTGTGGTCTTCAACATCGAAGGCGGTTGCTATGCCAAGTGCATCGACCTGTCGGAGAAGAACGAGCCGGTGATCTGGAAAGCCATCCAGCACGGTGCCGTACTGGAAAACGTCGTCCTGGATCCGGTCACCAAGAAAGCCGACTATGCCGACAACAGCCTGACCCAGAACAGCCGCGCTGCCTATCCGCGCGAGCTGATCGAAAAACGCGCACCGAAAAACCTCGGTGGCGAGCCTAACGCCGTGATCTTCCTGACCTGCGACCTGACCGGCGTGCTGCCACCGGTGTCGATTCTCAGCGAAGAGCAAGCCGCCTACCACTTCCTGTCGGGTTACACCGCGTTGGTAGGCTCGACCGAAATGGGTTCGGGCAGCGGTATCAAGTCGACCTTCTCCACCTGCTTTGGCGCGCCGTTCTTCCCGCGCCCGGCCGGTGAATACGCGGAACTGCTGATCAAGCGTATCCGTGGTTTCGGCTCCAAGGTCTATCTGGTCAACACCGGCTGGACCGGCGGTGGCTATGGTGTCGGAAAACGCTTCAACATCCCGACCACCCGTGCGGTGATCGCGGCGATCCAGAGCGGTGCGCTGATTGGTGCCGAAACCGAACACCTGGACATCATCAATCTGGACGTGCCGTTGGCTGTTCCGGGCGTCGAGACCGGCCTGTTGAACCCACGCAACACCTGGGGCGACAAGGCTGCCTACGACGAAGCCGCCAAGGCCTTGGCTGGCCTGTTCATCGAGAACTTCAAGAAGTTCGAAGTGAGCGACGCGATCAAGGCTGCCGGTCCGCAGTTGTAAGGTTTGGTCAGCCATAAAAAACCGCCCTTTGGGGCGGTTTTTTATGGGCGGCTATTTGTGTGAGGAGAGGTGGAAGGCGGGTGCCATGCTGTCCTGATCACGCTTGGACAACCCCAAGGCTCCAGCCAATACGGACCATTGGCTGACGACCTCTTTAAACTGCGAAATGATGCCCTGCGCATCCTTTTGGTTGACCCGAAAGTACTCAGCTACTTCCAGGACAAGCTCAAGGTCCACCCTGATGCCTAGCGCAATCGCTGCCGCACCACCTCCAGCAGTTCGCTGCCATCCTGCACCAACAGATAAAGCGCATGGACGATGCTGGGGATGTCCTTTACATCGGCATGCTCGAAGCAAAGACAATGCAGGGTTTCGAGCAGATCGCTGGAGGCTTGGATTCGTTGGGCGGCGGCGTCGCAGAGGTGCTGGAGATCGGCCTCGGTGTCGATGACCAGCACAGGAGTGCTGTTGAGCCGCTGGTATTGCTCGACAGGCGGGTTGGATGGTTGCATTTGAGCCTCTTCGGTACGACGTTTGAATCGCGCCATGGACTATAGAGAGCTCTATTCAGGGATCGCAATATGGCCTGGAGGGACAGGTTGTGTAGGACGTTTACCGGCGTCTGACGCTCGATAAGCGCCTTATTCCTGATGCCTGCTCGCTGTCCTGTTTTCCGCGTAAATCTCCGTTAGGTCCTACACATGCTCTGTAGGCATGGCCCAAGAAGCGGTAGGCTGCTTCTGATAAGGCCGTAATGGATCACGGCCCTATCATCAAATACTTGCTGAGCGAAACCGGCCGTTGCGCAGGTCAGCCAGGCAATGACGAGATCGCAGGCATCACGGTCTGGGCTTTGTCGTGGGCAAGCAGGGGCGGTATTTCGGGGACTCTCATGCATCCGCCCAACAGCAGGGAGGTGATGAAGAGGATGGTGAGTTTGTGCGACATGGTTTTTCCCTTTGAAAGTTTATCAATCAACCATTGATGCAGGAGTGCGCAGAGACGCCGCTTCAAGGTCCATCAACCCTCGCCCATAGGCCTCGCTATTGGCGTAGATACCCGTGCGATTGCTGGTTGCCAGCAGGTGCTCGCGTACTTGCTGCGGACTGAGTTGTGGATAACGGCTCTGCAGTGCAGCCAATGCGCCGGTGACCAGCGCGGCAGCCGGGGAGGTGCCGGCGGTGGATACGTAACGTCCATCCTTGGCAACGGTGAGCAGGCCTGCCTGAGCGCCTGCGTCTCCACCGGGAACGGCGATGCACCAGGCTGCCGCGACCCCGCAATAATTGGATTTGCCATTGATGGCGCTGCCGTCGCTCTTCAGTGCCACGACGGCGATCCAGCCCTTTTCCAGCTCAGGCAACGCCAGTGGCAAGCCCGGTTCTGCCAGGGGCTGGCGCTTGAGTTCATTGCCGGTCGGAAAGACAAATACTGCACCTTCCGATACCAGCTTTCGGGCGACGCCCAGTGAGTCAGGCATCACCTGGTTGTAACGTGCTTCGGTGATTTCGGTTGCAGGGATGGCGTTGGCCCACGAGTTGTTGAAAAGGCGGGCGCCCTTGTCAAAGCCACTTTGCCAGGATCTGGCAATTTCGCTGTCGAAGAAAAACGGCTCGTTGTCGTCGCCAAAGCGAAAGGGGATCAGCCGGGCGTTGAAGGCGATCCCATGCATGCCCTGATTGTCCTTGTTGGCGGCGAGGATGCCCGCCATCTGGGTGCCGTGGCCGACGCGGTCAACCGTGTGGGGACGATCCTCGACATAGTCGTATCCCGGATCATTCAACCTGCCTTCGAACTCTTGCAGATGGGCGTTGAGTCCCGAGTCGACCAGCGCCACGGTCACGTCCTGGCCGGTGCCGCCACGTGCATACAAAGCCGAAGCCTTTACGACGGACAGGCCTCGTTGCGCGAGATACTCGGGGGTTTCGAACACGGCCGGTTCCACGCCGGTTTGTTCAGGAATGCTCAAGCAGCCGGCCAGCAGTGACGCTGACGTGATGGCCAGGGCGCGTAGCGCGGAAAACAGGTGTGGCATGGTTCGGTCCTTGAACAGAGCTCTTGATCACCGGGCCTCCTGGCCCGATGTGTCGCGTGAATTGACGGTGCACCTTAACCCGGGAGCGGTGCCGGAACGAGGCATCAAAGTGCCCGGATTTGTATCACCTCATGGCAGGCAGGTAAGCGCACCTGTGAGCTGCATCCATCCGCTGAATGCCGCCTATCACACGAATAAATTTCAAAAACAGCCTGCGGCTGACTAAGGTGAAGGCTGTCTTTGGATCGCCGACGAGAGAGCAGATATGAGCCAGACGATTGAGCACGCCGCCGTGATCGGTGCAGGCACCATGGGGCGGGGCATTGTGATGTGCCTGGCCAATGCCGGCGTGACGGTGCGCTGGGTCGATAACAATCCGCAGATGCTCGAGCAGGCGCTGGCAGCCGTAGCTGAGACCTACGCCCATGGTGTGCGCCAGGGCCGTATTGACCAGGGGGAAGCCGATGCCCGGATCGCCAGAGTGACCAGGGCAAGCGACTACGCGGCGATCCGAGAGGTGGACCTGGTGATCGAAGCGGTTTATGAGAATCTTGAACTCAAGCAGCAGATCTTCCGCCAGTTGGATGGCCTGCTCAAGCCTGAGGCGATTCTGGCGAGCAACACGTCGGCCCTGGATATCGACGCCATTGCCACCGTCACGCGCCGCCCAAGCCAGGTCCTGGGGCTGCATTTCTTCAGTCCGGCGCACATCATGAAGCTGTTGGAAATCGTGCGCGGCGCACAGACCTCCAGAGCGGTGCTGGACACCGCCCTCGCATTGGGCAACCGCATGGGCAAGGTCAGTGTGGTGTCGGGCAATTGCCACGGGTTCATCGGCAACCGGATGCTTCACCCTTATGTGCTGGAAGCCCGCAAAATGTTACTGGAGGGCGCCTTTCCCCATCAGGTCGATGCGGCGCTACAGGGTTTCGGCTTCGCCATGGGGCCGTTCCGGATGTACGACGTGGTCGGGATCGACCTGGAGTGGCGGGCGCGGGAACTGGCCGGCAAAGGCCAGGATGCGCCCGAGGTGCAGGTGGACAATCGCCTGTGCGAGCTCGGGCGGTTCGGCCAGAAAAGCGGCAACGGGTACTATCACTACGAGCCCGGCAGCCGGCAGGCCGAGCATGACGTAGAAGTCGATGCGCTGGTGCAGCGGGTTAGTGAAGAACTGGGTTTCCAGCGTCGGGAAATCGGCAGCGGGGAAATTCTCGAGCGTTGCCTGCTGGCACTGGTCAACGAGGGGGCGAAGATCCTCCAGGAGGGCATTGCCGGGTCGGCACACGACATCGATCTGGTGTATCTCAACGGCTACGGGTTTCCGGCGGACAAAGGTGGTCCGATGGCCTGGGCTGACCAGCAAGGGCTTGAGGATATCCACGCGCGATTGCTGGAGCTCGAGACGAAGCAGGGGGACCAGTGGAGACCTGCACGCCTGATCGGGGAGCTGGCGGCGCAGGGCAAGGGATTCGCGCAACGGTAGCCATCTCGCAACGATCACTGACAACCGAAAAGGGAAACTGATGCCCCAACGTACCGAATACCCTCATCTGCAAGCCATCACCACGCGCTGGCATGACAACGACGTGTACGGTCACGTCAATAACGTCACCTACTACAGCTTCTTCGATACGGCGGTGAACACCTATCTGATCGAGGTCGGCGGCTTGGATATCCAGGGTGGGGAGGTCGTGGCGTTTGTGGTGAGTTCGGCCTGCGACTACTTTGCGTCCATCGCATTTCCCGAGCGAATTGAAGTGGGCCTGCGGGTCGGCAAATTGGGCAGCAGTTCGGTGCAATATGAACTGGCTGTGTTCAAGGCGGGCGAGGAAGAGGCCTGCGCAGCGGGGCGCTTTGTCCATGTGTTCGTGGATCGGGCGTCGAATCGGCCGGTGGCGATTCCGGATCGCCTGCGTGCGGTCCTGGAGCAGTTGGTGGTTTGAAACGAAAAATCGCAGCCTCCGGCGAGCGGTAGGCTGCGATTTTCAGCGGCTGGCATCAGTCAGCTATCAGTCGCGGTAGTGGCGGTGGTGATGCTTGCGATGCCCGTACGCATGGCCGCGACCCGGATGGCCGTCACGGTAGTAGCGGCGGTCACCACGGCGACCTTCATAGCGACGATCATCGTCATCGTCCTTGCCCATGTAGTTACCCAGTGCGCCGCCGGCGCCACCGCCTGCCGCTGCACCGATCAGGCTGCCAGTGCTGCCACCCACGCTGCGGCCGACCACGTTACCGCCGGCTGCACCCAGTGCGCCGCCGATCGCCGCTTCGCCACGGCTGTGCTTGTCTGCGCCGACGGCACTACCGCCAGCGCCGCCCAGGGCCGCACCGATGGTCGAACCGGTATTGCCGCCCAGAGACTGGCCGACGACCGAACCCAAAACCCCGCCCAATGCGCCGCCGACACCTGCTTCGGCGGTACCGCCGGCAGACGCGACGCCACTGACCAGGCCGAGGGACAACAAGAGAATGGAGGAGAACTTCATAGAGGAGCCTCAAAGGGATGACGGCGCGATCCTGAGGCTGGCTTCGCTTGGTGACAATCGAAATCCGACGAGTAGCACGACTTGTGCACAATTCTCTAAGTTATTGTTTTCTCTTCGGAACTTAATGTATTTGCGCCGGTCTTTAGCTACTTCGGACAGGCCGTTTTCTATAAAAAACGGCCTTTTTTGTGGGCGAATGAAAAGCGATGGTCAGGCCGATCTGGCCAGGATCAACCCCTCTTCGCTCGCCGCCTCCAAACGGATTGCCACGAACTTCGAGGTTGGGGTATCGCTTTCGTCGCCAGTGCTTTCCAGCGGCACCAATGGATTCACTTCCGGGTAGTAGGCCGCGGCCTGGCCGGCAGGAATGTCGAATGCCAGCAGGGTAAACCCCTTGACCCGTCGCTCGCGACCGTCATCCCAGAGCGAGACGATATCGGCCTTCTGGCCTGGCTTGAAGCCCAGGCGAATGATGTCGGCTTCATTGACGAACAGCACGTCACGTTGGCCTTTCACACCACGATAACGGTCGTTGAGGCCGTAGATGGTGGTGTTGTACTGGTCGTGGGAGCGCATGGATTGCAGGATCAGGTCCGGCAACTGACCGGTGGCGCGGGTGCGCTCATGCACCAGGTCAGCCGGTAACCGGTTGGGCTTGAAGTTGGCGCGGCCCGAAGGGGTGTTCCAGCGACGTACACTGGCGCTGTTGCCCAGGTAGAAGCCGCCAGGGTTGTGCAATTTCTCGTTGAAGTTCTTGAAGCCGGGAACGGTATCGGCGATCAGGTCGCGGATGCGGTTGTAGTCGGCCACCAGCCAGTTCCAATCCACCGGACGCTCACCCAGGGTGGCGGCGGCCATGCCGGCAATGATCCAGGGCTCGGAACGCATCTGGTTCGACAGGGGTTCCAATTGCCCATTGGAGGCGTGGACCATGCTGAAAGAGTCTTCCACGGTAACCGCTTGCGAGCCAGCGGCTTGCCGGTCGATGTCGGTGCGACCCAGGCACGGCAGGATCAACGCTTCCTTCCCATGGGCCAGATGGCTGCGGTTGAGCTTGGTGCTGATCTGTACGGTCAGGTCGCAGTTGCTCAGGGCCTGGAAAGTCCGGTGACTGTCCGGGGTGGCCTGGGCGAAGTTGCCGCCCAGACCGATGAAGACTTTCGCCTGGCCCGCGGCCATGGCATGGATCGCCTCGACCACGTTGTGGCCGTTCTCCCGCGGTACCTTGAATTGGAAGCGCCGCTCCAGTGTGTCGAGAAATGCGGCGGGTGGGCGCTCGTTGATTCCCATGGTCCGGTCGCCCTGCACGTTGCTATGGCCGCGAACCGGGCACAAGCCCGCGCCGGGCCGGCCGATATTGCCGCGCAGCATCATCAGGTTGGCGATCTCCTGGATGGTCGCCACCGAATGGCGATGCTGGGTGATGCCCATCGCCCAGCACATGATCACGTTCTTGCTGTTGGCGTACATACGCGCCGCCTGCTCGATTTCCACCAGGGTCAGGCCCGACTGCTCGACGATCTGCTCCCATGGGGTGTCGTCGACCACGGCCAGGTATTCCAGCACGTTGGCACTGTGCTCGTTGAGAAAGACGTGGTCGAACACGGCAGGAGCGCCGGCTTTTTGCGCTTCACGTTCCCATTGCAGCAGGAATTTCGCCATGCCGCGCAAGATGGCCATGTCGCCGCCCAGGGCCGGGCGGAAAAACGCGGTGTTGGTGGGTTTGTTACCGTTGGTGAGCATCTCGAACGGGTTCTGCGGATGCTGGAAGCGCTCCAGGCCACGCTCTTTGAGTGGATTGATGCAGACCACCTGGGCCCCGCGCTTCACTGCTTCGCGCAGCGGTTCGAGCATTCTTGGGTGGTTGGTCCCTGGGTTCTGGCCCCAGACGAAAATCGCGTCGGAGTGCTCGAAATCGTCGAAGGTCACCGTGCCCTTGCCCACGCCGACACTCTGGGACAGCGCCACACCGCTGGCCTCGTGGCACATGTTCGAGCAGTCGGGGAAGTTGTTGGTGCCGAAAGCGCGCACGAACAATTGATACAGGTAGGCCGCTTCGTTGCTGGCCCGGCCGGAGGTGTAGAACTCGGCCTGGTTCGGGCTGGACAGTCCTTTCAAGTGCTTGCCGATGAGGGTAAACGCCGCTTCCCAGCTGATGGGTTTGTAGCGATCGGTTTCGGCGTCGTAGCTCATCGGCTCGGTCAGGCGGCCCTGGTATTCGAGCCAGTAGTCGCTCTGCTCCAGCAATGAAGTGACGCTGTGCCGGGCGAAAAATGCAGCGTCGACACGGCGTTTGGTCGCTTCCCAGTTCACCGCCTTGGCGCCGTTTTCGCAGAACTTGACCATGCCGCTTTCCGGCGAGTCGCCCCAGGCGCAGCCCGGGCAGTCGAAGCCACCGTTCTGGTTGGTCTTGAGCATCATGCGCAGGTTTTTCAGCGCGTTATCGCTGGTCAGCCAGGCCTGGGTAACGCTGATCAGCGCCCCCCAACCACCGGCCGGGCCTTTGTAAGGCTTATAGCGCGGTACGGGTTTCTGGTCGACTTGTTGATGCTTGCTCACGCGTGTTTCTCCATCGCAGGGCTATAGACCCGCGGCGCACTTTTTTGCGGCAGGTGGATAAGATTGAGGTTGTGTTTGCGGGCCCACTGCACCGCAAGGCCGGTGGGAGACGACAGGCTGACCAGGGTCTGGATGCCGGCGCGCAACACTTTCTGGATCAGTTCGAGACTGCAGCGACTGGTGACGATCGCCACGCCATCGGCCACCGGAATCTGTTGGCGGACCAAGGCGCCGATCAGCTTGTCGAGGGCGTTGTGGCGGCCTATGTCTTCGCGGCCCAGCAGCAGTTCGCCCTGGCCATTCATGAACAGCGCCGCGTGTACCGCGCCGCAGTGTTGGCCCAAGGGTTGGAACTGGCCGATGCGCTGGCGTAGGCCATCGAGCCATTGCGCAGGTGGCAGCGCTGCGCCGGGCAGCACTTTCAGGTCTGGCAACGCCTGTTCCACGGCTTCCACGCCGCAGAGCCCGCAGCCGCTGGTACCGGCCAGTTGCCGGCGCTGTTGCTTGAGGTTCCAGAAGGCGCGGTTGGCGATGGTCACCTGGGCATATTGTGCGGAGCCGGTGCCGCTCAGTTGCAGGTCATAGATGTCCGACGAATCTTCGATGATGCCGCTGCCCAAGCTGAAACCGATGATGAAATCCTCAAGATCGGTGGGTGTGACCAGCATGACTGCCTGGCTGATGCCGTTATAGGCGATCGCCAACGCCACTTCCTCGGCGAGCTCCGTGCTCTGCGTTTGGACGTGGTCCAGATTGCTGTAGTGGTAGCTCTGGCTGGCGCTGGGCGCGGGTGTTTGCGCGGCGGGCACCGGACAGGCCGGAGGCTTGGCTTTCATGGCATCACCAACGGTTCGAATAGTGACAAGACTAAATGCGGCAATCTGCCACGTCTAATCGCTATTACCGATCTTTCGATAGATGACGTCGATCAAGATGTTACTGTTGATTTTTGATAGAGGGCGAAACAGGCCTCCGCCAACGCCGAGCGCGGGGCACCGCGGCGCATGATGAGCCCCAGCGGGACCAGTGTCTGCGCGTCGACGATGGGCTGCATGCGCAGGTCTTCGGTCAGGACATCCAGGCCGCTGTTCAATGGCATCACCGCGCAGCACAGTCCACCATGTACGGCTTGCAGGAGCTGATGCACGGCGTCGGTCTGCAACAGTGGACGGGGCGCGAGGTTGCGGCTGTGGAAGTTGTGATCGATGGACTGCCGAAAGTGCATGCCGCTGGTGAGCATACCGAGGGGGAGTTCGATCAGTGCTTCCCAGGTCAGTGGTTGTTCACCGAAGAAGAAAAAGCGCTGGTCGTACAGCAGGCCCATGCGAGTAGGACTGAACGGCAGGGATTCGAAGCGTTCGTTGTCCAGGCGCTCCAGGTAGGAAACGCCCAGGTCGATGCGGTTGCTTGCCAGTTGTTCGAGGATCTGTTCGGAGCTCAGGGACGACAGTTCGAAATGCAGCTCGGGGTGCTCGGCATGCAGCCGTTGCATCATCGACAGCGGGTCGAAATCGGACAGGGGCACCACGCCCAGGCGCAGGGTACCGGCCAGATTGCCACGGCAGGCTGCCGCTTCGGCCTGCAGGCCGTCATAGGCCGCCAGCACCGTTCGCGCCCAGGCCAGCACCCGTTCCCCCGGTGCGGTGAAGCCTTCGAAGCGTTGGCCACGATTGACCAGTGGCAAGTCAAGCTCCTCTTCAAGGCTGCGCAGGCGCATCGACAAGGTGGGTTGGGTGATGTGACAGCGTGCGGCGGCTTGGCCGAAGTGGCGGGTTTCGTCCAGCGCGATGAGAAATTTCAGCTGCTTGATGTCCATCTTCGCTCCAGGGCGCGGGGAGATTTGGATTCTAGCGCCTGCACGTGGCGCGGTCATTGGTCGGCCGGGAACGAGGTTCGTTTCGTTTGGGTCTAGTCTGTTACGTCTGGACATTCAAACCCAGGGAGAGAATACGATGAGCCTTTTCAGTTTTTTGAAAGATGCCGGTGAGAAAATTCTTGATGCGTTGACACCCGACAAGGCACAGGCCAATGGTGAAGCGCTGACCCGGCACGTGAAAGACGCACTGACAGGCATTGATACTTCGAAGATCCAGGTGAAAGTCGAGGGCGAAAAAGTCGTAGCCACGGGTGAAGCCGCAAGTCAGGAAGAGAAGGAAAAGATCCTGTTGGCGTTGGGTAATGTGATCGGTATCAGCGGTGTCGACGATCAGATCACGGTAACCGGTCCGGTCGCCAAGGAGGCCAGATTCGTGACGGTCGAAAGCGGCGACACCTTGAGTAAGATTGCCAAGCGTTTCTATGGCGATGCGAACCAGTACATGAAAATCTTCGAGGCCAACAAGCCGATGCTCAAGAGCCCGGACCTGATCTATCCAGGGCAGTCGTTGCGCATTCCTGAGTAGGCTCGGGACCGTATAGTCCCAATCGCGAGCAGGCTCGCTCCCACAGGGATCGCTGGAACCGAAGATCCCTTGTGGGAGCCTGCTCGCGATTGGGCGCAACGCTGTTCAAAGCCCTGCAATCAGATCCCGATAATCCTTCAGCGCCGCGAACTCCCCCGTATCCTTCGGCCCCTTGCGGCTGTCCGGCTCGCTGACGGCCAGCAGGTGTGCCACACCGAAATCCCGGGCACTGCGCAACACCGGCAGGGTGTCGTCGATGAACAGGCTGCGAGCCGGGTCGAAGTCCAGGTCAGCTTTCAGCGCGTCCCAGAATTGCGGGTTTTCCTTAGGGAAGCCGTAGTCGTGGGAGCTGATCAAGCGCTCGAAATAAGGGGCGAGCTCGATGCGTTCCAGCTTCAGGGACAACGAGTCGCGGTGGGCATTGGTGATCATCACCACGCGCTTGCCGGCTCGCTGGATTGCCGCCAGGAAGGTATCGGCATCCGGGCGCAGGGCGATCAGGTGCGCGGTTTCCAGTTTCAGTTCGCGCACCGGCAATTTCAGCTCTGTGCTCCAGAAATCCAGGCAGTACCACTGCAATTGGCCGGCGTTGCGTTCGAACAACGGTTGCAGTTCCATCTCGGCCATGGCCCGGCTCACGCCATGCAGTTCGGCGTAGCGCTGGGGCAGGTGTTCCATCCAGAAATGGTTGTCGTAATGCAGATCCAGCAGGGTGCCGTCCATGTCCAGCAGCACCGTGTCGATCTCGTGCCAGGGCAGCAAGGCCATAAAACTTCTCCAGCGGTAATCGGATATCCGCCATAAACATTCAGAATAGGCCGGGTATAGTAGCCTGCTATCGCCCAGGGAGCCGTTTATGCGCCAGAAACCCACCATACTCGATCGACGGATCGTCGCCACCAGCCGCTTGTTTTGCGTGGAAGAACTGAAGCTGCGTTTTTCCAATGGCGTGGAGCGCACCTACGAGCGTTTGGCGGGCAAGGGCCCGGGGTACGGCGCAGTGATGATTGTGGCGATGCTCGATGCCGACCACGCGGTGTTGGTGGAAGAGTATTGCGGCGGTACCGACGCCTACGAGCTGTCGCTGCCCAAGGGTTTGATCGAGCCGGGCGAGGACGTGCTGGCGGCGGCTGAGCGCGAGCTCAAGGAAGAGGCCGGTTTTGGTGCGCGTCAATTGGAGCATCTGACCGAGCTGTCGCTGTCTCCCGGCTACATGAGCCAGAAAATCCAGGTGGTGCTGGCGACGGACCTGTACGAAGAGCGACTGGAAGGTGACGAGCCTGAGCCGATGCGCGTGGACAAGGTCAACCTGCGCGAATTGTCGTCCCTGGCACAAAACCCACAATTCACCGAGGGTCGGGCCTTGGCGGCGTTATACCTGGCCCGTGACCTGCTGACCCTGCGCGGAGCGTTTCTGGCATGAATTACCCCCATCCCCTGATGGCCCCAGTGGTCGAACTGGCGCTCAAGGCCGGCGCGGCGATCCTGCCTTTCTGGCGAGCCAACGTGCAGGTTGTCCAGAAGGCCGACGAGTCGCCGGTGACCGCCGCGGACATGGCTGCTCACGATGTCATCGTGGCCGGGCTGACGGCCCTGGCCCCGGAGATCCCGATCCTTTCCGAAGAGGACGCCGATATCCCCCAGGATGTACGCGCTGGCTGGCAGCGCTGGTGGCTGGTGGACCCGCTGGATGGGACCAAGGAGTTCATTTCCGGTAGCGAGGAGTTCACCGTCAACATTGCGCTGATCGAGCGGGGACACGTGGTGTTTGGCGTGGTATCGATGCCTACCAACGGCCGTTTCTACGTCGGCGGCGCGGGGCTGGGCGCCTGGCGTGGCGACAAGGGTGCCGAGCCTGTGCCGGTCGAGGTGCGTCATGTGCCTGGGCCGGGTGAAGCGTTCACCGTGGTCGCCAGTCGCCGTCATACCAGCCCGGAGCAGGAGCGTCTCTTGAGCGGTTTGAGCCAGAAACTGGGGGAACTGCAGCTCACCAGCATCGGCAGTTCATTGAAGTTTTGCCTGGTGGCCGAAGGCGCGGCGGATTGCTATCCACGATTGGCGCCGACGTCCCAGTGGGACACCGCCGCGGCCCAGGGGGTATTGGAAGGCGCAGGCGGCGAGGTGTTGGACTTGAGCGGCGAGCGGTTCTGCTATCCGCCGCGGGAGTCGCTTCTGAACGCTTCGTTCCTCGCGTTGCCGGCGAAAGCGGCGTGGCGTGAGCAGCTGCTGGCGCTCGCCCGTTCCTGAGGCTGATGGGTTCACTTAAGGTCCATGAATCATTGTGGCGCGGGGATAAATCCCTCGCCACAAAGGTTTGTGACAGCCCTGTCAGCGGTGCAACACGTACTGCCCCTCGAACCGCACCGCTACTTCTTCGCTACCGTCATTCACCACCCGCGTTTGCAGGGTCAGCCGCGCCCGTCCGTAACGCTGGTAAGTGGCCAGGAAGCGCTTCCACACCTTTTCTTCAGGCGCATCGCAGAGAACCGCCGCGTCGCGGGTGACCGGCAGTGGGTAGCTGATCTGCCCTTCCTGGATCACGATATGCCCGTCTTCGATGCCTTCCTCGCGCAGGGCCAGGTGCAGCCAACCCCAGCCGCCGAGCACTGCGCCGCAATACAGGCTGCCGCCGAACATGGTGCTCTTGTGGTTGACATTGGCCGCAAGCGGCAGGAACAGCCGCAGTTGTCGGGCCTGCCAATCGAGCACCTTGAGACCCATGTCACGGGTCAGCGGTATGTCGTGATGCAGGATCGATTCCAGGTAACGGCTGTTGCGGTTCATTGCCGGGCCTCTTGTTTGTAAGGAGGGCAACGATAACTCAATCGGAGTCATCGGCCGCGCCAGAACTGCTGTCGCCGAATGTCAGCCCATGCTTGCGTAATTTGTCGTGCAGGGTCTTGCGCGGAATGCCCAAGGCTTCGGCGAGGCTGCGTACCGAACTGTGGGGGCGGGCCAGCTCGGCGGCGATGAGGGTTCTCTCGAAATTCTCGACCTGCTCGCTCAGGCCGCCGCTGACGATCTTTACCGGTGTGCCGGGCGTGCCTTCCGGCACGCCATTGTCCAGGGCCAGTTCCAGGCCCAGGGCAAAGCGTTCGGCGGCGTTCTGCAACTCCCGGACGTTGCCCGGCCAGCTGTGGCGCAGCAGCAGCGCCCGTTGTGCCGGTTGCAGTTCATGGGGTGGCAGGCCATGGCGCGCACTGGCTTCGTCGGCGAAGTGCTGGAACAGCATCAGCGCGTCCTCGCCTCGTTCGCGCAATGGCGGGATACGCAATGGGGCTACATTCAGGCGGTAATACAGGTCGGCCCGAAAGCGTCCCTGGTCGGCCGCCTGGCGCAAGTCTTCCTTGGTGGCGGCGATGACGCGGATGTCCAGCGGGATCTGTTGATTGCCCCCCAGTCGCTCCACCACGCGCTCCTGCAGCAGCCGTAGCAGCTTGACCTGGACGTCCAGGCTCATGCTTTCGATTTCATCGAGGAACAGTGTGCCGCCATTGGCGAACTCGAACTTGCCGATGCGACGTTTCTGCGCGCCGGTGAAGGCCCCGGGTTCGTGGCCGAACAGTTCGCTTTCCACCACTGATTCGGCCAGGGCCCCGGCGTTGATCGCCACGAATGGGCCGTTGCGCCGGCCCGAAAGGTCATGCAGCGCACGGGCCACCACTTCCTTGCCGGCGCCGGTTTCACCGAGGATCAGCACGTCGGCGCGGGTGGCCGCCAATGCGCCGATCTGTTCGCGCAGACGCAGCATCGGTGCGGACTGGCCGACCAGGCGGGCGCTGAGCTCATGACGGTCGCTGAGGGCCAGGCGCAGGCTGCGGTTGTCCAGCACCAGGCGGCGCAGGGCCAGGGCCCGGCGTACGCTGTCGAGCAGGTGATCGCTGGCGAAAGGTTTTTCCAGGAAGTCATAGGCACCGGCGCGCATCGCCTGGACCGCCAGCGGCACATCACCGTGGCCGGTGATCAGCAGCACCGGCAGCTCCGGGTCCTGGGCGTGGAGTTGAGTCAGCAGTTCGAGGCCGTCGATGCCCGGCATGCGAATGTCGCTGACCACCACACCCGGCCAGTCACGGGGCAGTTGCCCAGCGAAGCCCTTGGCCTCGGCCAGGGACAGGATATTCAGGCCGGCCAGGTCGAGGGTCTGGCTCAAGGCCTGACGCAGGTGGGGATCGTCGTCGATCAGCACCACCTCAATCCGGTTATCGATGGTCATACGCTACGGTCCTCGGACGGTTGCAAGCTTACCCCAGGCGCGCCGGCGCGCAGCTTGAGGGTGATCAGGGCGCCGCCTTCCTTGTGGTTGGCGAACGACAGTTCTCCACCGAAGGCGCGCATCAGGGTGTCGCAGATCGCCAGCCCCAGCCCCAGGCCCTGGGTACGGGTCTTGGTGGTGTAGAAGGGTTCGCCGGCACGGCCCAGGGCTTCCATGCAAAAGCCCGGGCCGTTATCGCGGATGTACAGGTTGACGCCGGTTTCGGTGGCCTGGGCACTGAGCCAGAGTTTGCGCGGAGGGCCTTTTTCGGTCAGGGCATCGAGGGCGTTGGCCAGCAGGTTGCCGAGCACCTGGCGCAAGCGGGTTTCGCCGGCCTCTACCCACAGCGTGGCTGCCGGCAGGTCGCGGATCAGCTCCACCTCCATGCTGCGCCGACGCTTGGCGAGCAGCGCCAGGGCATCGTCCAGGGCCGGTTGCAGGGCGACGCTTTCCGGTGCATGACGGTCGCGGCGGGCGAAGGCCCGCAGGTGAGCGATGATCGACGCCATGCGTCCGGTCAGTTCATTGATCAGTTTGAGGTTGCCCCTGGCGTCCTCGGTGCGCTGATGGTCGAGCAATATTTCGGCGTTTTCCGCATAGCTGCGAATCGCCGCCAGCGGCTGGTTGAGTTCATGGCTGATGCTGGCCGACATGGTGCCCAATGCCGACAGCTTGCCGGCCTGCACCAGGTCATCCTGGGCGCGGACCAGCTCCTGTTGCGCCTGCTCGCGCTCCAGGACTTCCTGTTTCAGGCGCCGGTTCAGGCCTTCCAGATCGCTGGTGCGCTCGGCCACCCGGCCTTCCAGCTCGTGGCGCGCCTTGCCTTCGAAAGCGATCCGGTCCAGGTAATGGCGCCTGCGTTGCATCATCAAGCCGAGCAACAGCATCAAGACCAGCAGCGCTGCACCGCCAGTGGCGACGACGGTACGCACGGGCCTGTCGATCAGGGTGCGTGGAGCGAGGATGCTCACGCTCCATCCCGTTTCTTCGATGGTCTGGGTCTGGGTCAGCCAGGCCTGTGGATCCAGATTCAGCGGTTTCGGATCGCGAGTCGGGTAGGGTTGCACGGCGCTGATTGCGCTATGTTCCTCGTCGCTTAACGGGCGGGTCGAGCGAAATCGCCATTCCTGCCGGGAAGTCAGGATGACCACCCCGTTATGATCGGTCACCAGCAACTGTTCCGGGGTTTTGCCCCACAGGCTTTCGGTATGGTCCAGGTCGACCTTGACCACCAGCACACCGATGACACGGTCGCGCTCACGCACGGCGGCGGCGAAGAAATAACCACGCTTGGCCGACGTAGTTCCCAGGCCGAAGAAGCGCCCCAGACGCCCGGCCATGGCTTCGATGTAGTACGGCCGGAAGGCGAAATTGCGCCCGACGAAACTGTCATGCTTGTCCCAGTTCGAGGCCGCCAGCGTCTTGCCGGTGGCGTCCATCAGGTACATCACCTCGGCACCGGTCTGGGTGCTGATTTTTTTCAGAAGCTGGTTGGCGTTGCTTTGGGTGAATTCATCGTCCGGGGCGGATAGCGTCGCGCGCAGTGCCGGCAGGTCACCGAGAATCTGCGGCAAGACCTCATAGCGGTGCAACGTGCCCAGCAGGTTGGCGACGTAAAGGTCCAGTGTCTGGCGATTCTGCCCGGCCAATTCGCTGCGGTAATAGCGCTCGGCCAGATGCTCCAGCGGCCATAGCAACGGTGCCAGGCACAGTGCAAGCAAGGCCAGGCTGCGCCAACGGGGTCTGCGGGGAAGGGTGGAGTTCATGAGCGTGCGCCTGTAGGAACAAGCGCATTATGCCTAGTGTCCTGTCTCGGAAATACGTTCTTTTTTGGCGAGTGGCTTGGGTGTTCGGCCAAGGCGCCGCGACGAGTCATAGCAGGGCTATGGCGAGGAGTGGCAACGCCGGCCGGGCACCCAAGACACCGCCAAAAATGAACAGCTTATTTCCGAGACCGGACACTAGTGTCGCTCGGCAAGGCACTGCTGCAACGCGCTTCGCCAGTCTGGCTGGCTCACCCCCCATTCCCGGAACAGGCGGGTGCAATCCAGGCGCGAGTTCAGCGGCCGCGGTGCTGGCGTCGGGTATTCGCTGGACGGGATGGGCTCAATGACCGCACAAGGCTTGTGTTGCCCAACCAATTGTTCACCGATGGCCTGGGCAAAACCGAACCAGGATGTCTCGCCTTGGGCCGTCAGGTGATAAGTGCCCCAGGCGCCGCCCCGCCCCGTCATCCAGCGCTCGATAAGCCTGGCGGTACTGTCGGCAATGGTTCCAGCCCAAGTCGGGGCTCCGACCTGGTCGGCTACCACCCGCAGGTGCGGTTTTTCCTGGAGCAGACGCTGCATGGTCAGGAGAAAGTTGCGGCCTTCGGTCGAATACACCCAGCTGGTGCGCAATATCAGGTACTGGCCGCCGGCTTGGTAGATGGCATCCTCGCCGGCCAGTTTGCTGCGTCCGTAGACACTCAGCGGGTTGGGTGTGTCGTCCTCTGTGTAGGGCTGTGGCTTGCGGCCATCGAAGACATAATCGGTGGAGTAGTGGATCAGCGGGACGCCCAGCTCATTTGCTGCGAGGGCCAGGATCCCCGGTGCGCTGGCGTTGATGGCAAAGGCCAGTTCCGGCTCGCTCTCGGCCTGGTCGACGGCTGTATGTGCGGCGGCGTTGATGATCAGATCGGGGTGCAGGGCATCTATGTGCAAGCGCAGCTGATCCGGTCGCGCCAGGTCGAGCTGATCGCTGCCGCGCACGATCAGCTCACCGGCGTCGGTCAGGCGCGATTGGAGCGCCCGGGACACCTGGCCGTTCTTGCCGATGATCAGGATTCGCAAGGGCGCACTCATGGGAACAGGTCGGCCTCATGCAGAAACTTGCCGTTCTGGTCCTTGGACGAGAGGGTGGGCGCGCCCTCCAGCTCCCAGTCGATGGCCAGGTCCGGATCGTCCCAACGGATGCAGCGTTCGGCCATGGGCGCATAGTAATCGGTGGTTTTATAGAGAAAATCCGCTGACTCGCTCAGTACCATGAAACCGTGGGCGAAGCCTGGCGGAATCCACAGCTGCCGCTGGTTCTGCGCCGACAGACGCACACTCTCCCACTGGCCGAAAGTGGGCGAGCTGCGGCGAATGTCCACAGCCACGTCCAGCACTTCGCCGGCGATGACACGCACGAGCTTTCCCTGGGCCTGTTCGATCTGATAATGCAGGCCCCGCAGCACACCTTTGGTCGAGCGTGAGTGGTTGTCCTGGACGAACTGCAGGTCGCAACCAGTGGCCTCGGCGAACGCGCGGGCATTGAAGCTTTCGTAGAAAAAGCCGCGGTCGTCGCCGAAGACTTTTGGCTCGATGATCAGGACGTCCGGCAGTCGGGTGGCGATGACGTTCAACGTGATTCTCCGGCGATCTTGAACAGGTACTGGCCGTAACCGGTCTTGCCGAAGTACTCGGCGCGTTCAAGAATGTGTTCGCGGCTGACCCAACCCTGTTGGTAGGCAATTTCTTCCAGGCACGCCACTTTCAAGCCTTGGCGATGTTCAATGGTCTGCACGTATTGCGAGGCTTCCAGCAGACTGTCGTGGGTGCCGGTGTCCAGCCAGGCGAAACCGCGACCGAATCGCTCCACATGCAGGTCGCCGCGTTGCAGATAAGCGTTGTTGACGTCGGTGATCTCCAGTTCGCCGCGTTTGGAAGGCTTTATCGCCTTGGCGATCTGGATCACGTCGTTATCGTAGAAATACAGACCGGTGACCGCATAGCTGGATTTGGGCTCGGCGGGTTTTTCTTCAATGGAAAGGGCATGGCCTTCGGCGTCGAAGTCGATCACGCCAAAACGCTCCGGATCCTTGACCCAGTAGCCGAAGACGGTCGCACCTTGCGGCCGATTGACAGCGGTCTGCAATTGTTCACCGAAGTACTGTCCGTGGAAAATGTTGTCGCCCAGGATCAGGCACACCGGATCGCTGCCAATGAACTGTTCGCCGATCAGGAATGCCTGGGCCAGGCCATCGGGTGATGGTTGTTCGGCGTAACTGATCTGCACGCCGAATTGGCTGCCATCGCCCAGCAGGTTGCGGTATTGCGGCAGATCCTGTGGGGTGGAGATCACCAGGATGTTCTTGATACCCGCAAGCATCAGTACCGAGATCGGGTAGTAGATCATCGGTTTGTCGTACACCGGAAGCAGTTGCTTGGAAACCCCGAGGGTAATCGGGTGCAGTCGTGTGCCGGAACCACCGGCCAGAACAATGCCTTTCATCATGCAATCGATTCCTTTTCATCGAGCGAGCCGAGGCGCTCGCCCTGATAGCTGCCGTCCTGGACACGTCGGCACCACTGGAGATTCTCAAGGTACCACTGCACGGTTTTGCGCAGGCCCGTGTCGAAGGTTTCCCTGGGCGTCCAGCCCAGTTCCCGTTCGATCTTGCCGGCATCGATGGCATAACGCAGGTCGTGGCCGGGGCGGTCCCTGACGAAAGTGATCAGGTCGACATAGCGCCCGATCCCTTCGGGTTTGTCGGGCGCCAGTTCTTCGAGCAACGCGCAGATGCTGCGTACGACATCGATGTTCTTCTGCTCATTGTGGCCGCCAATATTGTAGGTCTCTCCGACCACGCCTTCGGTGACGACTTTCAGCAGGGCCCGGGCATGGTCTTCGACATACAGCCAATCCCGCACCTGTTGTCCGTCGCCGTACACCGGCAATGGTTTGCCGGCCAAGGCGTTGAGGATCACCAACGGAATCAGCTTTTCGGGGAAGTGGAACGGCCCATAGTTGTTGGAGCAGTTGGTCAGTAGCACGGGCAAGCCGTAGGTGCGCTGCCAGGCACGAACCAGATGGTCGGACGCTGCCTTGCTGGCGGAATAAGGGGAACTGGGTGCATACGGGGTGGTTTCGGTGAACAGGTCATCGACGCCGTGCAGGTCACCGTACACTTCGTCGGTAGAAATATGGTGGAAACGAAACGCTTGTTTCTGGGCCTCTGGCAAGGTTTGCCAATAGGCGCGGGTAGCTTCCAGGAGGCTATAAGTGCCTACGATATTGGTCTGGATGAAGTCCGCCGGGCCATCAATGGAACGGTCTACATGGGACTCTGCTGCAAGATGCATGATCGCATCAGGCTTGAACCGCGCCAGCACGGCACTGACTGTGGCTTGATCGACGATATCGGCTTGTACGAATTCATAACGACTGTCGTGATCGACGCTGCTCAGCGATTCGAGATTGCCAGCGTACGTCAATTTATCGAGGTTCAGGATCTGGTGTTCGGTATCAAGGATCAAATGCCGTACGAGGGCCGAGCCGATGAAGCCGGCACCACCAGTGATGAGAATGCGCATCCGGTTAAGCCTTTTTCCATGAGACGACAAAATATGGAGCATAGCTTGTCGACATGCGGATGACGGTGCAAGCGGGATGTTCCAGGAATGTCCCGAATCGGGAGGTCAATCCAAGGTGGGGAAACTCGCCAAAAGTACCCGTCGCTCCAAAAAAATAGGTGTGGATATCCTTCTTCCCGCAAAGAGGGGTTGCTTATTCTCCAACTCAATGGCGTGATAGGTGTTCAATAAAAACCACATCAGGGGTCGTTGTATGCCACTCGCTACGTTGGTTCATCGTGCCAGTTTGCCCAGTCCACAGATCAGCGCCAAGCAGGCGCTGGTGCTGCTGCGCCTGAACTACGGCCTCAGCGGTGACCTGCGACCCCTTGGCAGCCAGCAGGATCTCAACTACCGCGTCGACAGCGAGCGCGGGCGATTTGTGTTAAAAATTTGCCATGGTGACTACGCCGTCCAAGAGCTCCAGGCCCAGCATGCAGCCCTTGGGCAACTGGCCAGCCACGGTACGGTAAAAGTGCCACGGGTGATTGTGGCCAATAACGGCCAGGATCTGTTGACGCTCGACGTCGACGGACAGGTGGTTCACGTTCGATTGCTGGAATACATCGACGGCCAGCCTCTGACCCAACTCAAGCATCTGGGCCAGGAGCTGGTGAGCGGCCTGGGGCGCTTGTGTGCGGAAGTCGACCAGGCCCTGGCCGCATTCGACCATCCGGGCCTGGAGCGCACCCTGCAATGGGACGCCCGCCATGCCGACGCGCTGATCGGCCATCTGCTGCCGGTCATCCAGGACGATCAACGACGCGGCCTGATCGCCGAGGTTGCGCAACAGGCCGAGCGACGCCTGCATCCGCTCAAGGCCCACCTGCCGGTGCAAGCCATCCACATGGACCTGACCGATGACAATGTGGTCTGGCAGCGCGATGCCCAGCGCCAGTGGCAATTGCAGGGCGTCATCGATTTCGGCGACCTGATCCGCACCTGGCGCATTACCGAGTTGTCGGTGACTTGTGCGGCATTGCTGCACCACGCCAATGGCGATCCGTTCTTCATCCTGCCGGCGGTCCAGGCTTATCACGAGACGAACCCGTTGCAGCGTGAAGAGCTGCTGGCGCTCTGGCCGATGATTGTGGAACGCGCCGCCGTGTTGGTGCTCAGTGGCGAACAACAAGTGTCCATCGACCCGGACAACACCTACAGCCGCGCCAACCTGGAGCATGAATGGGAAATCTTCCGGGTTGCCCACTCGGTGCCGTTCGAGCTGATGGAGGCGGCGATCCTGCGCGCCGTTGGCCAGAATCTGCCACCGATTGGCAGTGAAGGCTTCGTACCGTTGTTGCCGACCCTGGTAGGCCGCGAGTTCGCCCTGATCGACCTGGGTGTGCTGAGCCCGCATTTCGAGGCCGGCAACTGGGTGCAGCCAGGTATCGACCAGCGTCTGCTGAGCGAGGCCGCCACCGTTCACGGATTGGCCGCCAGCCGCTACGGCCAGTATCGGTTGTCGCGCACCCGGCCGGACAGTGCCGTGGAGCCTGAAACCTGCCCGCTGCATGTGGAGTTGCATGTACCTCACGGCACGCCGCTCGAGTCGCCGTTTGCCGGGGTATTGCACAAGAGCGCCGACGGCATGCTGCAACTGGACAGTTCACAGTTGAGCATTCGGCTGTGGGGTGTGGCGTCGCCGCTGCATGCCGGGGCTGCGCTGGTCAAGGGACAGGTCCTGGGCGAAGTGGCTGGCCCGTTGCGGGTGCAGTTGTGCCGGGGCGCGCACCTGAACCCACCGCTGTTCTGCACCCCGTCCACAGCCCCGGCCTGGCAGGCATTGTGCCCTTCACCGGCGGTATTGCTCGGGCTGGCTTGCGACGCCCAAGAGGAAGTCGACGCCAAGACATTGCTGGCCCGTCGCGATGCGAGCTTCGCCCGCACTCAGAAACATTATTACGTCGACCCGCCGCGCATCGAACGTGGCTGGCGAAACCACCTGATCGACATGCAGGGGCGCTCCTACGTCGACATGCTCAATAACGTTGCGGTGTTGGGCCACGGTCATCCACGCATGGCGGCCGTGGCTGCCCGGCAGTGGTCGCTGCTCAATACCAACTCCCGTTTTCACTACGCGGCGATTGCCGAATTTTCCGAACGATTATTGTCGCTGGCGCCGTCAAACATGAATCGGGTGTTCCTGGTCAACAGCGGCACGGAGGCCAACGACCTGGCGATCCGCCTGGCCTGGGCCTACAGCGGCGGACGAGACATGCTCAGTGTGCTGGAAGCCTACCATGGCTGGTCGGTGGCGGCAGATGCGGTCTCGACGTCCATCGCCGACAATCCCAAGGCCCTGAGCAGCCGCCCGGACTGGGTGCACCCGGTGACCGCTCCCAACACTTATCGCGGTGAGTTCCGTGGCCCCGACAGCGCGCCGGACTACGTGCGCAGTGTCGAGCACAACCTGGCGAAAATTGCCGAGCAGAAGCGCCAGCTCGCCGGTTTCATCTGCGAGCCGGTGTACGGCAATGCCGGCGGTATCGCGCTGCCACCTGGTTATTTGAAACAGGTCTATGAGCTGGTGCGCGAACGGGGCGGGGTGTGCATCGCTGACGAGGTACAGGTCGGCTACGGGCGCATGGGCGAGTTTTTCTGGGGTTTCGAAGAGCAGGGCGTGGTACCGGATATCATTACCATGGCCAAGGGTATGGGGAATGGCCAGCCGCTGGGCGCGGTCATCACCCGCCGGGAAATCGCCGAGGCGTTGGAAGCCGAGGGCTATTTCTTCTCGTCGTCTGGCGGCAGCCCCGTCAGTTGCCAGATCGGCATCGCGGTGCTGGATGTCATGGAGGAAGAAGGGCTCTGGGAAAATGCCCGGGTAGTGGGCGGTCACTTCAAGGCACGCCTGCAAGCCCTGATGGACCGGTACCCGTTGGTCGGTGCGGTGCATGGTTCCGGGTTTTACCTGGGCCTGGAGCTGGTCCGTAATCGCGAAACACTGGAGCCCGCCACCGAAGAAACCGCGACGCTGTGCAACCGCCTTCGGGAGTTGGGCATCTTCATGCAACCCACCGGTGACTACCTGAACATCCTCAAGATCAAGCCACCGATGGTGACGACGCGTCAGAGCGTGGATTTCTTCGTCGATATGCTATCGAAGGTATTGGACGAAGGTCTCTGATCCGAGACGGACGCTTCCCTGCAGGCTTGTTTCTGCAGATTGATCGCGAATATTTTCGATTTTTATCGATTAAATTCGCGATTTTTTTTGCCTGAAATAATTTTTTATCTTTAAAGTCCGATTTTTATCGGCTATAAAGTCTTCGTTGCTCGAAGCCTTGATCCCTTCGTGCCCGCTTTTATCCTCTTTTGTCATCCGCTGCACATCGCCCGGAGATGATTCATGAGCCGTATCGTTACCGTCGCCGCCACCCAGATGGCCTGTTCCTGGGACCTCGAAGCCAACATCGAGACCGCTGAAAATCGGGTTCGCGAGGCCGCAGCCAAAGGCGCCCAGATTATCCTGATCCAGGAATTGTTCGAGACTCCGTACTTCTGCCAGAAGACGAATCCGGACTACCTGCTGCTGGCGACCTCGGTTGAAGAGAACGCAGCCATCAAGCATTTCCAGAAGCTGGCGAAAGAGCTGCAGGTCGTGTTGCCGATCAGCTTCTTCGAACTGGCCGGACGTGCGCGTTTCAACAGCGTTGCAATCATCGACGCCGATGGGCAAAACCTGGGGGTGTACCGCAAGAGCCACATTCCGGACGGTCCGGGCTACCATGAGAAGTATTACTTCAACCCGGGTGATACCGGCTTCAAGGTCTGGAATACCCGTTATGCGAAGATCGGCGTGGGCATCTGCTGGGATCAGTGGTTTCCCGAATGTGCCCGCAGCATGGCGCTGCAGGGCGCGGAAATACTGTTCTATCCGACCGCCATCGGCAGCGAGCCGCATGACAAGGCTATTGCGTCCCGGGATCACTGGCAGCGTGTGCAACAAGGCCATGCCGGCGCCAACATGATGCCGCTGGTGGCCAGTAATCGTATTGGCAATGAGGAACAGGACGGTTACGACATTACCTTCTACGGCTCGTCGTTCATCGCCAATCAGTTCGGTGAAAAGGTCCAGGAGTTGAACGAAACCGAGGAAGGTGTATTGGTACACAGTTTCGATCTTGACGAGCTGGAGCGCATTCGCAGTGCCTGGGGCATTTTCCGGGATCGCCGTCCGAACCTGTATGGCGCGATCAAAACCCTCGATGGCTCACTGGAGTCCTGATTCATGACTACGTTGCACAGTACCCCCCGCGCGGATGGTTTTTACATGCCTGCCGAGTGGGCAACCCAGACCCAGGTCTGGATGATCTGGCCCGAGCGCCCGGACAACTGGCGCCTGGGCGGCAAGCCCGCGCAGGCTGCCCACGTAGCGGTCGCCAAGGCCATCGCTCGTTTTGAACCCGTGACCGTGGCGGTGTCTGCGGCTCAATATGAAAACGCCCGGGCGCGCCTCGACATACCGAATATCCGCTTGGTGGAGATGTCCAGCGACGACGCCTGGGTCCGGGACACCGGCCCGACATTCGTCATCAATGACCATGGCGAAGTACGCGGTGTCGACTGGGATTTCAACGCCTGGGGCGGTTTTGACGACGGGCTGTACTCACCGTGGAACCGGGACTCGCAAATAGCCAGCAAGATCCTCGAGATCGAGCGCAGCCCGCGTTACCGCACTGAAGGTTTCGTGCTCGAGGGCGGTTCGATCCATGTCGATGGTGAAGGCACCGTGATCACTACCGAGGAATGCCTGCTCAATCGCAACCGTAACCCGCACTTGGGTCGCGAGGAGATCGAGGCGGTGCTCAGCGCCCAATTGGCGGTGGACAAGATCATCTGGCTGCCGGACGGCTTGTTCAACGACGAAACTGACGGCCATGTGGATAACTTCTGCTGCTACGTGCGTCCTCGCGAAGTTCTACTTGCCTGGACTGACGATCCACAGGATCCGAACTATGCGCGCTGCCACGCCGCGATGGACGTGTTGCAAAACAGCACCGACGCCAAGGGGCGCACGTTCGTGGTGCACAAGATGCCGATTCCGGGACCGTTGTATGCCACCGAGGCGGAATGCGCCGGTGTGGATGCGGTGGAAGGTTCCCAGGAGCGCAATCCGAGCGTGCGACTGGCCGGTTCCTACGTCAACTTCCTGATCGTCAACGGTGGCATCATCGCGCCAAGCTTCGACGATCCGTTGGATGCCACGGCCAGGGAGATTCTGCAGAACCTGTTTCCACAGCACGAAGTGGTCATGGTGCCAGGTCGCGAACTGTTACTGGGAGGCGGGAATATCCATTGCCTTACTCAACAGCAACCGGCGCCGTACACAAAATGAGTGGCGATGTAACAGCCAAATGACATTGATCGCGGTGGCTCTGCGGCGGTGTTTTTGGATCCATTCAAGCGAGCCCGCAGCCCGATTGGGGTGCGGGCTTTTTTGTGCCCGTTTGATGGCGACGCCGGATACATTGGCATAGCTCTTGTATCTGCATTCCAGCAGTTCCGAAGAGCGGAGCTGAGTTGTTTTGTAATAAACCTTGGATAAATTGGCCGCTCATCGACCAGGAGAGGGCGCTGGAATGAATATGATAAGCGAGCGCACATGCCATCCCTTGACCGTTAATGGTGAGTCGCTTCAAGCCCTGGCTCAGTGGTTGAAGTCCAACGGTACGCGTCAGATCAGAGAACCTGATCCGCGTCGGTTGATCATGGAGCGCTACCCCGCTGGACTGTTCAGCGAGGCGGAGCTGGAAGCGTTGTGGGATGTCATGCAAGGATAAGAATTCGATGGATTGATAAAACAGCGCTGGCCGGGATGGCAGCGCTTTTTTTATATCCTCGGACTAGAGACTGAAACATCCCACAGGGAGGCCCGGCATTTGACCGATTCGCGAAACAGACTGAAAGTCATTTCGACGTTTTTCCGCGGGATTCCTGAGGCTACGCTGCCGTTATTAGTCCTTAAGGCAGCGGAATTTCCATGAGCATCCTTCATTACATCTACGACCCACTATGCGGCTGGTGCTACGGTGCCAAACCGCTGGTGCAAGCCGCCCGTGCGGTGTTGCCGGTGATCGCCCATGGCGGCGGAATGATGACCGGTACCCATCGCCAACCGGTCTCACTCCAGTTGCGCAATTACGTGATGCCCCATGACCGGCGGATCGCCGAGTACACCGGGCAGCCGTTTGGCGAGGCCTATTTCGAAGGACTGTTGCGGGACGAGCGGGCGGTATTCGATTCGGCGCCACCCATCGCGGCGGTTCTCGCTGCCGAACAGGTGGGTGGTCGGGGGCTGGACTTGTTGGAGCGTTTGCAAACCGCACACTACGTCGAAGGCCGGAGAATTGCCGATGAAACAGTGCTGCTGGAGTTGGCCCAGGCCATCGGGCTGGAAGCCGAGGCATTCCAGTCGGCGTTCACCGCTGTCGATGTAGAAACCCATATCAACGCCAGTCGCGCCTTGCTGGCCAAGGTCGGTGGCCAGGGCTTTCCAACCCTGGCTCTGCAACAAGATGGGCAGTTCACGCGAGTGGACATCGGTCCTTGGCTTGGCAAGCCCGAGGCATTCGTCGAATGGTTGAATCTGTCCCTGCCGGCGCAGACCTCTTCTGCGACACCGCTTTGCAGTCTCGATGGATGTTCGGGTTCTTAGACGTTTTTCGCCTGATCAAAGACGATTCACGAAATTGACACATTCTTGGCGGCACGGCTAGGATTCGTCCTACGCCTGTGGCTAACAGCCATGATTCTTAAATAATAAAAAGGCCCGACACGATCACTCGTGGGCGGGCCTTTTTATTATTTCAGGGGCAAGAGTCCGAAAAAGAGCGCAAAAAGCGCCATTTCGGCTGCCGGTCGCAGTGCGTATCAACCCATACAAGGAAAATAATCATGTTGAACACGCGCATCGGTTTGATCGCACTGGGGATTTTGAGCACGACACACGCCTTGGCCAGCGACCAGTCCGAGTCCAAGGGTTTCGTTGAAGACAGCAGCCTGAAAGTGCTGTTGCGCAACGCCTATATCAACCGTGACTACAAAGATGGCAACCAGGACAAGGCAGAATGGGGACAGGCGGCCATTGGCACGTTCTCGTCCGGTTTCACCCAAGGCACCGTCGGTGTAGGGGTAGACGCCTTCGGCCTGTACGCGTTGCGTCTGGATGGCGGCAAAGGCCGCAGCGGTGCGGGCGGCATCGACTTCTTCAAGCAAGGCGACAGTGGTAACGCGGCGGATGATCTGTCCAGGTTCGGTGCAGCGGTGAAGTTCCGAGTTTCCAACACGGTATTGGCCTATGGCGACCAGATGCCGGCCTTGCCGGTGTTGAGTTATGACAACTCGCGGCTGCTGCCGGAAAGCTATACCGGCACGCTGATCACATCCAAAGAAATCAAGGGCCTGGAACTGAACGCCGGTCGTTTCACCGCCGAATCGCGCAAGAGTGCCGAAGGCCGCGACAGCGGTGGGCTGAAGTCGATCAACGTATTGGGCGGCAGCTATCAGTTCACCGAGCAGTTCAAGGCTTCGCTCTACGCTTCGGATGTCGAAGATGTGCTGAAGAAGCAATACGTCAACGCCAACTATGTGTTCCCGCTGGCCAAGGATCAGTCTCTGACGCTGGACTTCAACGGTTACCGCACCAAGCTCGACAACGACTACGTTCGTGAGAACAACGTCACCGGCGACGATAACAAGATCTGGAGCCTGGCCGCGACCTTCGCCACCGGGCCGCACAGCTTCACACTCGCTCATCAGCGCAGCACCGGCGACAGCAATCTGGGCTATGCCTATGGTGGCTATCAGCGTGAACAGAATCGGGTAGGGGACGGTGGTAATACGATCTATCTGGCCAACTCCTACTGGTCCGACTTCAACGCGGAAGACGAACGCAGCTGGCAACTGGGCTACGGCCTGGACTTCAGCACATTCGGCGTTCCCGGCCTGACCTATAACGTCGCTTATGTGCGTGGCGATAACATCACCACTTCAACCAGCGAAGGCGGCACCGAGCGCGAGATCTTCAACCAGCTCAAATACGTGGTCCAGAACGGCCCGGCCAAGGATCTCAGCGTGAGGTTGCGTAGTTCTATTCTGCGTGTTTCGCAGAAATCCAGCGAGTACAACGTCAGCGGCAACGAGCTGCGAGTGTTCGTGGATTACCCGATCAACGTCTTCTGATGCCTGATCACATTAACTGAGCCGGAAAAAACCTCGAATCCACATTCGGGGTTTTTTGGCTTTTGGCGTCGGAGATATTGCTCTAGCCGTCTGTTTTCCCGATAAAAAAGCGCACGGATGGTCCTTCATCCTTCGTTTCAAGTGCGACTTGAAGTGACTCAAATTCTTTTTCATGGACGGAAATTCTGCACCTACTAGATTAGGCCGCTCAATGCAGTGGAGACCTAATAAAAATGATCGTTCTGAACAGGGAAGTGGGCGAAGCGCTACGACGTGACAAATACGTTAACGTCCGCGGTGGAGACTTCAATCTCTACGGTCATTTCGGTGACTTTGTCCGGCTGACCAAAAGCTGGGACAACATGGAACCCGACAGCTATTACGGCCAGGCCGAGTCAGGCATGCGTTTTCGCCGTTACAGCGACTTCGAATACAACCCCCAGACCCGCGAGCTCAAGCAGCTCGAACATCGGGCCTATATCCAGTCCAAGGCCAACAACAGCTACGTCGGCGGTCTGGAGCGGCACTTCCAGGATTTCTCCAACGAAGTGATCAACTCCCCGGTGATGCGCAGCCTGATCGACACGGACTTCGAGGTCTACAAGAACGTCCTGCCGCAGGAGCTGCACGATGAAATCTGGCAGTGCCAGATCCATCAGATCCGCATCGAGATCAAACCGGGCAAACAACTGGAAATCACGCCCGAAGGCATTCACTGCGACGGCTACCCGTTCAGCGGCGTGCATTTCTGGGGCCGTCACAACGTGGCGGGCGCGGAGAGCCGGTTGTATACCCCTCAGGAAGAACAATTGGCGGCGATTACCTACGAGGACATCCTCGATACGACATTCTTCCTCGACCGCGACATGCGTCACTATGTGACCCCGGCCCGTAATATCCACAGCCATGAAATGGCGTTCAGGCAGATCCTGGCAATTTCTTTCTCGCGGCCCGGGACCGCTTTTGACATTGTTCGCTGAACAGTTGGTACCCATGGACGACCCGGAGCAGCAGGTCCTGTTGCGCCGGGCGATGGTCAGGGATGCCGAACGCATGGAGCGGTTTTTTCGCGGTTTCGACGAAGTCTCGTTCTGCGAATGGCAGGATGCGCGGTTCCTGCGGGGGGTGTTATTGCAGGAAACCACCACGGCTTACCTGGCTATCGATACCAGTGGTTGTGTGGTAGGCGCGGTGATTGGCGGTATGCTGGGTACCCGTGGCACCATCAATCACCTGGCGGTCAGCCCAAGGCATCGCACCCGGGGGCTGGGCCAGCGCCTGGTGGAAGCGGCATCCGCCGACATGAAACGGGTGGGCGTGCTGCGCATGTTCCTGTTCGTCGACGATGCCAACCTGGCCGGCAAGCGTTTCTGGGCAGCCCAGGGGTTCTGTGAACCGCGGGGTGAAATCACTTTCGAGAGGGATCTATGAGCAAGACTTCCAGCCAGCCGCTGGTGGTCGAACCACAAGCCTCGCGCACCTTCGCCGAAGCCAGCCCGGTGGTCGCGGGTTATTTTACGGTTTCGTTTGTGTTCGGTCTGATGGCGGTCAACGCCGGGTTGCCCTTGTGGCTGCCGGTAGCGATGTGCCTGTTCGTCTACGCGGGTGCGTCGCAGTTCGCGGCGTTGGCGCTGATTTCCAGCGGGGCGTCGCTGACCACCATCGTGCTTACTACATTCCTGATCAATGCGCGACACATGCTGATGTCGGTCTACATGGCCAAGGCCTTGCGTACATTGGGGCTCAGTCGCTTTGAGCGCTGGTGCTATGCATCCGGGCTTACGGACGAGTCGTTCGCTTTTCACAGCGTCAAGCTGGGCAGCGGGGCGCCGGTGAGTGTGCGCTATCTGATCGGCTTCAACCTGTTCTGCCATACCTCGTGGGTGCTCGGCGGCTTGTTGGGCGCCGTGTGCGCGCAATATGCCGCGCACCTGATCAAGTACCAGCTCGACTATGCCTTGACCGCGATGATGCTCTACGTGCTGGTTTCGCTGTGCAATACCCGTAACAAGCTGATCGCAGCCCTGGCGGCCGTCGTCTGCATGGGCGTGTTAAGCCTGTTGGGCACTTCGCCATTCAACGTCTTTATCGCCACGTTCGTTGGCTGCGGAGTGGGCGTATGCCTGACCAAACGTTCCTGATCCTGGTGGTGGTCCTGATGATGGCCGTAACCTTCCTGCCCCGTGCCTTGCCGTTGCAGGTCAACACGGAACACTGGCCGCCTTTCATTGCCCGCGCTCTGGAATACCTGCCGGTGGCGATCGTCGCTGCCATCAGCCTTACCCCCTTGTTGATCAAGGATCAGCAGATACAGCTTGACCGCCCGGAGTTCTACGCCGCAATTCCGACGCTGTTATGTGCGTATTTCAGCCGTAACCTGTTTCTCAGTGTGGCGGTGGGTACGGCGGCGTATATCGCGCTCGGTTCGTTCCTGTAGTGCCAGGTCCACCACGTCGTGCAGCGCTTCGCCGGACAATTCGGGATTGTTCACTACCAGGCGTACCTCGAGAGAGTCCTCGAAGTCTGGGAAAATCGTCAGGCCGTTGCGCAGTGCCGCATCCCGGGACACCAGCCCCAGGCCATCGAGTTGGGTGATCAACGACAACGTCAGCGTTTCGCTGCAGGAATACACCATCCGCTGACTCGAACCGTACTCTCTCAGACCTGCATCGAGAAAACGGAGGAAGCTGTGGGAGTACGGACACTCTTCTGCGGGGCGTACCTGAAACCTGTCTCCGAGCAAACCGAGGGAATCGCCCTCATTGCCGCAATGGGCGCCCACCACCCGCACCTGCACATCAGGCATCGCGATGCTGGAAAAGCCGCTCTGCTGCGCCCCGATCAGGATGGCCAGGTCAAAGCCTTCGTTCTTGAGTTTACTCAGGTTCTCCATTGATTCGGCGTAACTGAATTCCAGCTGATACTGGGGGAAAACGGCTATCAACCGATCGATCATCCGCCGGTTGAATTCCGCCGGCAGAGTGGTATTGAGCGCCATCTTCAGCGTGCGCTGCCGGGGCTTTTTGAGCGCCATGACTTTTTCTTCGAGCTGCCGTGTGGCCACCAGCACCTGATCCATGAAAGGGGTCAGTTCCGAGCCTTGGCTCGTCAACGTCAGGCCCTTGTTCGAACGCCTGAACAACCGGAAGCCGAATTGCTCCTCGACCTTGTTCAACTGCGCCGCCAATGCCTGCACCGTGAGACACGAATGTTCCGCCGCCGCCGACAACGAGCCGGTCTGCACGATGCGCATGAGGTTGCGTAGGGTTCTGCTATCCATGAGGTAATGCCCTCTGCTTAAGTGGGCTCGCTATTGTTGTGCACCTGGCCCGGGTCAGGCTGTGCGTGTGGCTATCATCGTGCAGCTTGCCACGGTTGTCGCGGTTTTGTGGTGAAAAGCTCTGGTAGGTGCTGGTTGGAGCTTATGTGGGATTCTGTTTTTTTGCTGGTTTGGCGGGTGTTGGCTTGTGTAATTCTTTTTGTCAGGGCTGATGCCAGACGGATAAGTGACAAAATCTGATGGACCCGGACTTGATCTCAGCTTTGATAATTCATTTTCGAATTAAAACTTAATTTATATCCGTATGTGTATTATCCTCTACACATCACCCGCACAAGGAGCCCAGATCCCATGGCTACTTCCTCCATCACCCTCAACGCACAGCAACTGGATTCCCCGGACGCGGGTCGAATCGCCTTGAAGTTCTTCTTCAACCTCATGGAGTTGTGGGGCTGCAGCGTCGAGCAACAGCGCACGTTATTGGGTAAGGTGGGGAACACCACCTTCTACAAGTACAAACAATTACCCTCCAACATCAGGTTGCCTCGCGACACGCTTGAGCGCATCTCCTACCTCATGGGCATTCACAAGGCGCTGAGCATCATCTTCAGCAACAGCCGGGACCGGGCCTATCAATGGGTCAGCAGCCCCAACACCGCTGCGCCGTTCAACGGCCAATCGGCGCTGTCCTACATGCTGGCCGGGCGGGTAGTGGATATCGCCGATGTTAGGCGCTATCTCGACGGAGTACGCGGCTGATGACGCCACCTCTGACGGACCCGCAATGGAAGCGTGCCTATCGGATCGTCAACAGCAGCTTCCCGCCGATCACGCTGTTCGAAGATGTACTCGATCCCGAGGATCTGCCCACGGCCTATGCCCTGGAAGCGCTGACCAATGATCGATTGATGGAAGAGGCCGGGGTGCTGTCACGGGTACGCCCCGAAGATCGGGTTTCCGGACCTGGATCTTCGCCGGTGATGGCGGCGTTCACGCATATCGGCAAAAGCAGCCGTTTCAGCGACGGTACCTTTGGCGTCTACTATGCCGCCAGCAGCCAGGAAGCCGCTATCGCCGAAACCTGCTATCACCAGGCGCGCTTTCTCGGAGCGACCAACGAGCCGGACCTGGAGTTGACCATGCGCACCTACGTCAACCAAGTCATCAAGCCCTTGCACGACATCCGCCACGATTATCCCCACCTCCACGACCCGGACCCCACTGCCTATGGCCCGTCCCAGGTATTCGCCCGGCAACTGCGTGAAACATTGTCCTGGGGCCTGCTCTATAACAGCGTCCGCCTGCCTGGTCACGAATGCGTCGCCGCATTTCGCCCGCCGGCGGTTTCGATTCCGGTGCAGGGCAAGCATATCCGGTATGTCTGGAGTGCCCAGAAGCGGGAGATTTCGTTTGTGTTCGAGGTGAGTCAGGTGTGATTCGGAAACAAAAAATCGAACAGAAGTGGCTTTGTGGCGAGGGAGCTTGCTCCCGCTGGGCTGCCTAGCGACCCCAAATGAGCGTTGCGCACCCAGGCGGGAACCAGCTCCCTCGCCACAAAAAGAGAACTTAGATCTTGAACTGCTGCACCGAAGACTGCATCGACCCCGCCGCAGTGTTCAATTGATTGGCCGTTTGCTGCAGATGGTGAATCGAGAGGGTGTTTTCCCGTGACTGGGCAGCAATCGCCTCCACCCGCTGAGCCATCTCATCACTGGCCTTCGATTGTTCGGCAATCGTCTGGGATATCTCCTCGACCACTTCGGCGGCATGACGGGCGCCAGTACGGATTTCGCTAATGGACACCCCGGCCTGCTGGGCCAGGTTCACCCCTTCATCCACGCGACTGACGCAAGCCTGCATGTTGGAAACGGCATCCCGGGCGCTGGTCTGGATGCGTTCGATCATCGCGGTGATTTCCTGGGTGGACTGGGTGGTACGCGCTGCCAGGTTACGCACTTCATCAGCGACCACGGCAAAGCCCCGACCTGCCTCCCCGGCGCGAGCGGCCTCGATGGCGGCGTTGAGCGCCAGCAGGTTGGTTTGCTCGGCGATGCTCTTGATCACCTGGATGATGGAATGAATGTCTTCGGACGAAGCGTCCAGCGCCGTGATCTTGGTTGAGGACTGGTTGACCACCTCGGCGATGCGGCTCATGCCTTCCACCACTCCAAGAATCACTTGCCCGCCACTGCTCGCCAGTTGTTCCGACTGCGCCGAAATCGTCCGCGCGCTGTCGGCGTGCTGGTGGATCTGGCTGATGTTCGCCATCATCTGCTCCATGCTCGCCGCCATGCTGGTCGCGCTCTGGGCCTGTTGATCGGCGCTGGAGACAATCTGCCTGGCAGTGTCGCCCAAGGTACGGGAAGTGCCGTGCAATTCGTCGCTCTGACTGCGGATCGTGGCAATCATCTGCCGCAGATTGGCTTGCATCTGTTCGATGACGCCCTGCAATTGCCCCAGTTCATCCTTGCCGTGCGCCCCCATGGACCGTTGCAGATCGCCTTGGGAAATCGCCTGGGTATTGAGGATGATTCTGTTCAACGGTGTGAGCACCGCTTTGAGCAGGCTCCAGGACGACAGTATCAATGCCACACAGGTGGCCAGTAATGTCACGACCAACCAGCGTCCCGAAGATCGGATGCTGTCATCCTGGTTCTCGCGAGAAGCCTGGGCCTGGTTCTCGATCAGCTCGCTTACGGCTTCATTGCGCTCCTCCAGCGCCGAAAACGCTGCATTGAACTCAGTTCGCAGCGCTTGTATATCCTTGGCACCCCCCAGCACCTTGCCGATCACCTGCTTGGCTTTATCGATATAGGTGTCGGCCTGTGGTTTCAATTCGACGATGGCTTTGGCGACTGTTTCCGGCAACCTTGCCTCGGCGTTCTCGGCAATCACCTTGCGCATCCGCTGCGAATGCTCGTCAAACGCCTCCTGCACCTCCTTGGCCTCCTGAGCGTCACCGGGCGTTGCCACCAGCGCAGCCAAGACATCGGCACGAATGGCATCGTGCATCATGTCCGCCTCCATGTGCTTGCGCATGGCGGAAATGCTGGTCTCGTTCTCCACCAGGGACTCGGTCATGGAGTGATAGCCCCACAACCCGATACCGCCTAGTAGAAGAGCAAAGAAAAGGCTGACCAACCCCGAAGCTATGATCTTGGTGCGGATCTTCATTGTCGATTGCTCCTGGAGCGGGGATTTCTGGGCAAGTGTAGTTGAGCGCCAGCGGAGCCTCGTGATTGGGGCGTGCTGTTATCCAGGGGTATCGGCGGGGGGAATAATTAGATGAATGCACCACAACCTCTGTGGCGAGGGAGCTTGCTCCCGCTGGGGTGCGGAGCAGCCCTGAACTGGCTTAATGATCCCGGACACCTCTTAAGGGCGATATGATTCGCCCCATCAGGAGGATCCATGCAAGAGCGAAAGACCTACACCCGCGAGTTCAAGCAACGTGCTGCAAGCATGGTTCTTGATGATAACTGCTCAGTTCCTGACGTCTGTGCGTCAATGGACGTTGGCCCTACGGCTCTGCGCCGCTGGGTAGATCAGGTTCGCAAAGAGCGTGAAAAACGGCAGCCAGTGGCAGGCACCAAGGCAATCAGCGACGAACAGCGAGAGCTTCAACAACTGCGAGCCAAGATTAAACGCCTGGAGACTGAGGCTGAAATCTTAAAAAGGCTACGGCTCTCTTGATGTCGGATCCCGATCGTTTTTCCTGATCGAGGAGCTGAGGGAGTCGAGCACATATCCGACCAGACTGCTTTGC